>CAVPUM010000009.1:0-485917 GCA_963708855.1 uncultured beta proteobacterium
AGCACCGGCACAGCCTGCAGATCGAGATCAAGCGCACGCTGTACATGGACGAGGATTCGCTCGAGCCGAACGCAGGCTACGCGCGCCTCGAGCGGGATCTGGCGCGGCTCATGGCGGTTCTCGCCGGTTTCGTGACCGACCGGGCGGCGTCCTGACCTCCCGTTCCCCCGTGTTCGCGGCGCGGGACGTCCGGCCATCACTGGTCAGATCACTTGACCGGTTTCCGGGGCGCTGCTACCTTCATCGGGTTGCCGCCAAGGATGCCTCGAAAGCAGGTGGCCGGCGCGGTTTCGTCCATCTCATCTACGGAGGTTCCATGAAGCTCATATCCCGCGCGCTGGTCGCGCTGGTCGCGTTGGCGGTCGCCGGTGTCGCGTTCGGCGCCTATCCGGAGCGCCCGATCACGCTGGTCGTTCCCTGGGCGGCGGGCGGCGGCACCGACGCCACCGCGCGCATCATCGGCACGCTGCTCGAAAAGGATCTCGGTCAGCCGGTCAACGTCGTCAACCGCACCGGCGGCCAGGGCGTCGTCGGTCATTCGGCGATTGCGTCGGCCGCGCCCGACGGCTACACGATCGGCCTCATCACCGTCGAGATCGGCATGATGCACTGGCAGGGGCTGACGGAGCTGACCGGCGCATCGTACACGCCGATCGGGCTCGTGAACTTCGATCCGGCCGGCGTTCAGGTCGCCGCCGATTCGCCGTACAAGAGCGTCAACGAACTCGTCGCCGCGATCAAGGCCAGCCCCGGCAAATTCAAGGCCTCGGGAACGGCGCAGGGCGGCATCTGGCACCTCGCGATCGCCGGCATGCTGCGGGACCTGAAGGTCGATCCGGCGAGCGTGCCGTGGGTGCCGTCGACGGGCGCCGCGACGGGGCTGCAGGATCTGGTCGCCGGCGGCGTGCAGATCGTCCCCTGTTCGTTGCCGGAAGCGCGCTCGCTGATCGACGCCGGCAAGGCGAAGAGCCTCGCGGTGATGGCCGAGGCCCCGGCGGGACTCTATCCGAACGTTCCGACGCTGAAGGCGGCGACCGGCAGCGGCTGGACGATGGGCGCCTGGCGCGGCATCGCGGCGCCGAAGAACATCCCGGCCGAGGCGCGCGACAAGCTGGTCGCGGCCATCAGGAAGGTCGCAGCGAGCAAGGAATACACCGACTTCATGGCGCAACGCGGCTTTGGCGTGATCTACCAGGGTCCCGACGATTTCGCGAAGTACATGGCGAAGTCGGATGCCGATCTCGGCGCCACGATGAAGGCGGTCGGCATAGTCAAGTAGTGAAGCTGAACGACGCCGTCTGGGGGGCGCTGCTGATCTTCTTCAGTGCCGCCGTCCTGACGCACGTCCAGAGCTTTCCGTCCATCCCCGGCCAGAAGGTCGGACCGGCGCTGTTCCCCGGTCTGCTGGCCGTGGGGCTCGCGGTCTGCGCGGTGTTGCTGATCGTCAAGGGACTCGCGGCGCGCGCGCAGGGCGGTGATCGCGCGCGCTGGGCGGAACTGGATGGCTGGACGCGGTCGCGCCGGCACGTGCTCGCGTTCTTCGCCGTGATCGGCGTCAACGTGTTCTACATCCTGCTGGTCGATCGCATCGGTTTCATCCTGACCGGCGTCGTCTATCTCGGCACGCTGTTCGCGATTTTCGGCGTGCGACTCAAATGGATCGTGCCGATCGCGCTGGTGGCCGTGCTGGTCATCCACTATGCGTTCTACAAGCTGCTGAGGGTCCCGTTGCCGTGGGGTGTGCTGCAGGGGATCGCGTGGTAGAGCCCGGCGCGTCGCGCGGTGGAGGAGCGATGAGCGCCGCGTGGGCGCAGGCGTTCGCGATGGTGCTCGACCCGTACACCATCGTCGTGATGCTGGCGGCATCGCTGTACGGGCTGTTCGTCGGCGCCGTTCCCGGACTGACGGCGACGATGGCCACCGCGCTGCTGGTCCCGGTGACGTTCTTCATGGCGCCGATACCGGCCATTGCGGCAATCGTCACCGCGACGGCGATGGCGATCTTCTCGGGTGACATCCCCGGCTGCCTGATGCGCATGCCGGGCACGCCGGCGTCCGCCGCCTACACCGACGAAGCCTATGCGATGACGAAGAAGGGCCAGGCCGAGCTGGCGCTCGGCGCGGGGCTCGTGTTCTCCGCCATCGGCGGTCTCTTCGGCACCGCCGTCCTCATCGTCGCGGCGCCCGCGCTCGCGGAGTTCGCCCTCAAGTTCAGCTCGTTCGAGTACTTCTGGCTGGTGCTGATGGGCCTCACCTGCGCCGTGTTCATGACGTCCGACCGTCCGCTCAAGGGCTTCGTGTCGCTGCTCCTGGGGCTGTTCGTGGCGTGCGTGGGCCTCGGCAACCCGGCCGGCTTTCCGCGCTTCACGTTCGGCAACGTCGAAATGATGGGCGGCATCGGCATGATCCCGATGATGATCGGCATGTTCGCGATCTCCGAGATCATCCGTTACGCGGTCGACACCCGCCCGGCGCTGAAGATCGTCGACCAGCCGATCGGCAACGTGTTCAAGGGGATGTGGGGGCTGGCGAAGAAGTACCCGATGCAGATCCTGCGCGGCAGCACGCTCGGCACGGCTGTCGGCGCGCTGCCCGGGGCCGGCGCCGACATCGCGGCGTGGATGTCCTACGCGATCAGCAAGAAGATGTCGAAGGAACCGGAGAAGTTCGGCACCGGGCACGTCGAAGGCATCGTCGAGAGCGGCGCCGCCAACAACAGCGCGCTGGCCGGCGCGTGGATTCCGGCGCTGGTGTTCGGCATTCCGGGCGACTCGATCACCGCGATCGTCATCGGCGTGCTGTACATGAAGAACATGAACCCCGGCCCGTCGCTGTTCACGCAGAACCCGCAGAACGTCTACGCGGTCTATCTGCTGTTCATCCTCGCCAACCTGATCATGATTCCGCTCGGCTGGTGGTGCATCAAGGTCGTCCAAGCAGATCCTGAAGGTGCCGCGCAACGTGCTGATGCCGGTCATCATGCTGTTCTGCGTCGTCGGCTCGTTCGCGATCAACAACACCGCCTTCGACGTCACCGTGATGCTGATCGCCGGCATCGCGGCCTATGTGCTCGAGGACAACGGCTTTCCGGTCGCGCCCGCGATCCTCGGGATCGTGCTCGGTGCCATGCTCGAAGAGAATTTCATCACGTCGATGATCAAGTCGGATGGCAGTTTCCTGGCCTTCGTCGAACGACCGGTCGCCGCGACGCTGTGCGCACTGACGCTGGCGCTCTGGTTCCTGCCGCCTCTGCTGCGGCGCCTTCGCCGGCTGGCGGGCGTTTAACCCGGTCACGCGCCCGCCGCTGGCGGCGCTGTGCGCGCGGCCGGCGTGTGCCGTTGCCGCCCGTGCGTTGCCCCCGGTTGCGGCACTGCGGTATAATTTCAAGGATTTGCAGCCTCGTCGCCGGAAGGCGGGTCTTCCGGGGCGATTCTGCGGGCGGCAAGGGACTCCATCGCGATGCGCGGCAAACTTGTCGTCGGCAACTGGAAGATGAACGGCGGGCTCGCGGCCAATGCGGCGCTGCTCTCCGCGCTGGTCGCCGGCTGGAAGCCGCTGCCGGGCCGGCAGATCGCGGTGTGCGTGCCCTTCCCGTATCTGGCGCAGGCTGCGGCGCTGCGCTGGCGGCAACGGCGATCGCGTGGGGCGCGCAGGACGTGAGCGAGCACGCGTCCGGCGCGTTCACGGGCGAAGTGTCCGCGGGAATGCTGGCCGAGTTCGGCTGTCGCTACGCGATCGTCGGCCACTCGGAGCGGCGGCAGTTCTACGGCGACACCGACGCGGTCGTGGCGGCAAAGGCAGTGGCGGCGCTGGCGGCGGGACTGACGCCGATCGCGTGCGTCGGCGAAACGCTCGCGGAGCGCGACGCCGGGGTGACGATGGCCGTCGTGGCGCGGCAACTCGACGCGGTGCTGGCGGCGGTCGGCGCGAATGCGGCGAAGCTGGTGGTGGCCTACGAGCCGGTCTGGGCGATCGGCACGGGACGGACGGCCTCGCCGGAGGAGGCGCAGACGGTGCACGCGGCGCTGCGCGCGCGGTTGGCGCAGGCCGGGGCGGCGGACGTTGCGCTGTTGTACGGCGGCAGCGTCAAGGCGGACAACGCGACGGCGTTGTTCGCGATGGCGGATATCGATGGCGGTCTGATCGGCGGTGCGTCGCTCAAGGCGACCGAATTTTTGGCGATCGCGCGGGCCTGAAGCGCGGCGCTGGAGTGACGAATGACTATTCTGCAAACGGTACTCTTGATCCTGCACGTGCTGGTGGCCCTGGCCATCTGCGGCTTCGTCCTGCTGCAGCACGGGAAGGGCGCCGACATGGGCGCCGCGTTCGGCAGCGGCTCGTCGGGCAGCCTCTTCGGCGCCGCCGGGTCTGCCAATTTCCTGTCGCGCACGACGGCGGTGCTCGCCGCCGTGTTCTTCGCCTCGAGTCTCGGGCTCACCTGGTTCGGCGTCAAGCCACGGCGCGCACCGGCGCGGGCGATGCCGCAAGGGGTCATGGAAAAGATGGCACCGAAGACTTTCCGACGTGCCCGCGGCTCCCGGCGCGCTTCCCGCGCCGGCCCCGGCGGCGGATCCGGCGAAGGCGCCCGTTGCGCCCGCGCCGGAGGGCTCGAAGTCGGGCGAAGTGCCGAAGTGAACAAGCCGACGTGGTGAAATTGGTAGACACGCTGTCTTGAGGGGGCAGTGGCGTAAGCCGTGGGAGTTCGAGTCTCCCCGTCGGCACCATATCTAGGACAGGTTCGCGCGCGAACGACATCTCGCGGAAGGCGGCAAGGATGCTCGAACAGTATTTCCCGATTCTGCTCTTCATCCTGTTCGGGGTGACCGTCGGCGCGCGTGCTGCTGACCGTCGGCTCGCTGCTCTCACCGAACCGCCCCGACGCCGAGAAATTGTCGCCGTACGAGTGCGGCTTCGAGGCCTTCGAGGACGCGCGGATGAAGTTCGACGTCCGCTATTACCTGGTCGCGATCCTGTTCATCCTGTTCGACCTCGAGATCGCGTTTCTCTTCCCGTGGGCGGTGGTGCTGCCCGAGATCGGCTGGTTCGGCTTCGTCGCGATGATGGTGTTCCTCGCCGTGCTGGTCGTCGGCTTCGTCTACGAGTGGAAGAAGGGCGCGCTGAGTGGGAGTGACGAGGACGGCCGGAGTGTCGCGGGGTCGACCATGGCCATTGAAGGCGTCCTCGAGAAGGGCTTCGTCACCACGTCGCTCGACAGCGTCATCAACTGGGCGCCGCAACGGGTCGATGTGGCCGATGTCGTTCGGCCTCGCCTGCTGCGCGGTGGAGATGATGCACGCCGGCGCCTCGCGCTACGACCTCGACCGTTTCGGCATCGTCTTCCGGCCGAGCCCCCGCCAGTCCGACGTGATGATCGTCGCCGGCACGCTCTGCAACAAGATGGCGCCGGCGCTGCGCAAGGTCTACGATCAGATGGCCGAGCCGCGGTGGGTCATCTCGATGGGTTCCTGCGCGAACGGCGGCGGCTACTACCACTATTCCTACTCGGTCGTGCGCGGTTGCGATCGCATCGTGCCGGTCGACATCTACGTTCCGGGCTGTCCGCCGACGGCCGAGGCGCTGCTGTACGGCATCCTGCAGCTGCAGAACAAGATCTGGCGCACCAACACGATCGCGCGCTGATGGCCATCGAGCATCGAAGCCCTGGTCGCGGCGCTGGCGGGAGCGCCCGGCGACGCGCTGCGCGACGTCACCGTCGCGTTCGGCGAGGTGACGGTGGTCGTCGCGCACGATCGCGTGCACGACGCGCTGATCGCGCTGCGCGACCGGCCCGAGTTGCGCTTCGAGATGCTCACCGACCTGTGCGGCGTCGACTATTCGACCTACGGCGGGCAGACGCCGGTCGGGCCGCGCTTCGCCGTCGTCTATCACCTGCTCTCGCTCGCGCACAACTGGCGGTTGCGCGTGCGCTGCTTCGCTCCCGACGACGCGTTTCCGGTGGTGCCGAGCGCCGTCGACGTCTGGCCGTGCGCGAACTGGTACGAGCGCGAGGCGTTCGACCTCTTCGGCATCATGTTCCCGGGCCATCCGGACCTGCGGCGCATCCTCACCGACTACGGCTTCGTCGGGCACCCCTTCCGCAAGGATTTTCCGATCTCGGGCCACGTCGAGATGCGCTACGACCCGGAGCAGCGTCGCGTCGTCTACCAGCCGGTGACGATCGAGCCGCGCGAGATCACGCCGCGGATCATCCGCGAAGACACGTATGCGACGGGCAAGTGAGTCCCGCGCGCTCCGTTGCACGCTTCCGCTGCCATGGCCGAGATCCGCAACTACACGATGAATTTTGGGCCCCAGCACCCGGCCGCGCACGGCGTGCTGCGGCTGGTGCTGGAGCTCGACGGCGAGGTCATCGAGCGCGCCGATCCGCACATCGGCCTGCTGCATCGCGCCACGGAGAAGCTCGCCGAGCACAGGACCTATCTGCAGGCGCTGCCGTACATGGACCGGCTCGATTACGTGTCCATGATGTGCAACGAGCACGCGTACTGCATGGCCATCGAGCGCTTGCTCGGGATCGAAGTGCCGCTGCGCGCGCAGTACATCCGGGTGATGTTCGACGAGATCACGCGGATCCTCAACCACCTGCTCTGGATCGGCTCGCATTCGCTCGACGTCGGCGGCATGACGACGTTCCTCTACGCCTTCCGCGAGCGCGAGGACCTGTTCGACGTCTACGAGGCCGTGTCCGGCGCGCGGATGCACGCCGCGTACTATCGCCCCGGCGGCGTCTATCGCGACCTGCCCGATCGGATGCCCCAGTACGCGGCGCAGCACACCCGCAGCGCGCGGGTCATGGGGGAGATGAACGCGAACCGGCAGGGGACGCTGCTCGATTTCATCGCCGATTTCACGCGGCGCTTCCCCGGTTACGTCGACGATTACGAGACGCTGCTCACCGAGAACCGCATCTGGAAGCAGCGCACGGTGGGAATCGGCGTCGTGGCGCCGGAGCGGGCGATCGCGCTGGGCTTCACCGGGCCCATGCTGCGCGGCTCGGGGGTGCCGTGGGACCTGCGCCGGAAGCAGCCGTACGAGGTCTACGACCGGATGGCGTTCGACATTCCGGTCGGCACCAACGGCGATTGCTACGACCGCTACCTCGTCCGCGTCGAGGAGATGCGGCAGTCGAACCGGATCATCGGCCAGTGCGTGGAGTGGCTGCGGGCGAACCCCGGCCCCGTGATCATCGACGACCACAAGGTGGCCGCGCCCTCCCGCGGGGGCATGAAGGCGAACATGGAAGAGCTCATCCATCACTTCAAGCTCTTCACCGAGGGCATGCACGTGCCGCCGGGCGAGGCGTACGCCGCGATCGAGCACCCGAAGGGCGAGTTCGCCGTCTACATCGTTTCCGACGGCGCGAACAAGCCCTACCGCGTGAAGATTCGCGCGCCGGGTTTCGCCCACCTGTCGGCGCTGCACGAGATGTCGCGCGGCCACATGATCGCCGACGCGGTCGCCATCATCGGCACGCTGGACATCGTGTTCGGGGAGATCGACCGATGAGCGCCGCCGGGCCGTCCCAAGGCGCTCGCCCCCGGGGGGGAACGGCGCGCAGCGCCGATCGGGGGGGATCATGCAAGCGACGGGAGGCCGACGTGCTGAGCGAAGCGGCGCTCTCGCCGGATCGACCGCGAGGTCGCCAAGTATCCGCCCGACCAGAAGCAGTCGGCGGTGATGTCGGCGCTCGCCATCGCGCAGGACGAGAAGGGCTGGCTCCCGCCGGAGGCGATGGATTTCGTCGCGAGCTACCTGGGCATGCCGCCGGTGGCCGTGTACGAGGTCGCGACGTTCTACGCGATGTACAACCGGCGGCCGGTCGGCAGGTACAAGATCACCATCTGCACGAACCTGCCCGTGCGCGCTGCAGGATGCCGTCAAGGCGGCGGATTATCTGAAGGCGAAGCTCGGCATCGGCTTCGGCGAAACGACGCCGGACGGCCTCGTGACGCTGCAGGAGGGCGAATGCATGGGCGCCTGCGGCGACGCGCCGGTGCTGCTCGTCAACAACAAGCGGATGTGCAGCTACATGCGACCGGACAAGATCGACGCGCTGCTCGCGGAGTTGCGTCGGCCGGCGGGACGGGACGGGCGATGAGCGGAGGCGGCGGCTTCTCGACTACGGCCCCGACGCGATCATCATGGCGGGGCTCACCGGCACGAACTGGCGGCTCGCGGACTACGTCGCGCGCGGCGGCTACGACGCGCTGAAGAAGATCCTCGCCGAGAAGACCCCGCCGGCGACGGTGATCGCGGAGGTCAAGCGATCGGCGCTGCGCGGACGCGGTGGCGCGGGCTTTCCGACGGGCCTCAAGTGGAGCTTCATGCCGCAGCAGTACAAGGGCGACAAGTACCTGGTCTGCAACTCGGACGAAGGCGAGCCCGGCACGTTCAAGGACCGCGACATCCTGCGCTACAACCCGCATGCGCTGATCGAGGGCATGGCGATCGCCGCGTACGCGATGGGCTGCGCGCGCGCCTACAACTACATCCACGGCGAGATCTGGGAGACCTACGAGCGCTGCGAGGAGGCGCTGGCGGAGGCCTACGACGCCGGGTTGCTCGGCGAGAACATCCTCGACTCCGGCTGGAGCTTCCATCTCTTCAACCATCACGGCTACGGCGCCTACATCTGCGGCGAGGAGACGGCGCTGCTCGAGTCGCTCGAGGGCAAGAAGGGCCAGCCGCGGTTCAAGCCGCCGTTCCCGGCGAGCTTCGGGCTCTACGGCAAGCCGACGACGATCAACAACACCGAGACGTTCGCGGCGGTGCCCTGGATCATCCGCCACGGCGGCGAGGCCTTCCTCAACCTCGGCCGCCCGAACAACGGCGGCACGAAGATCTTCTCGGTGTCGGGCGACGTCGCCCGTCCCGGCAACTACGAAGTGCGGCTGGGCACGCCGTTCGCGAAGCTGCTCGAGATGGCCGGCGGCATGCGCGACGGCCGGCCGCTGAAGGCCTGCATCCCGGGCGGCTCGTCGATGCCGGTGCTGCCCGGCGCCGTCATGATGGCGACCGACATGGACTACGACTCGATCGCCAAGGCCGGCTCGATGCTGGGCTCGGGCGCGGTGATCGTGATGAACGACACGCGCTGCATGGTGAAGTCGCTGCTGCGCCTGTCGTACTTCTATTACGAGGAGTCCTGCGGGCAGTGCACGCCGTGCCGCGAGGGCACCGGCTGGCTGTGGCGCGTGGTCGACCGGATCGAGCACGGGCAAGGCAAGAACGAGGATCTCGACCTGCTGCTGTCGGTGTCCGACAACATCGCCGGGCGCACGATCTGCGCGCTGGGCGACGCCGCGGCGCTGCCGGTGAAGAGCTTCGTCGGCCATTTCCGGGACGAGTTCCAGCACCACATCGACCACAAGCGGTGCCTCGTGCCGACCTACGTCTGAGCCCCGCGCCATGCTGAACCTCGAAATCGACGGCAGGAAGGTGGAAGTCGCTCCCGGCAGCACCGTGATGGACGCGGCGAGCGCGCTCGGCATCTACGTGCCGCACTTCTGCTACCACAAGAAGCTGTCGATCGCCGCCAACTGCCGGATGTGCCTGGTGCAGGTGGAGAAGGCCCCGAAGCCGCTGCCCGCGTGCGCGACGCCCGCGGCCGAGGGCATGAAGGTGTGGACGGCCTCCGAGCAGGCGAAGAAGGCGCAGGCCGGCGTGATGGAGTTCCTGCTCATCAACCACCCGCTCGACTGCCCGATCTGCGATCAGGGCGGCGAGTGCCAGCTGCAGGATCTCGCGGTCGGCTACGGCGGCTCCGGATCGCGCTACACCGAACCCAAGCGCGTCGTCTTCCACAAGAACCTGGGACCGCTGGTGGCGGCCGAGGAAATGGCGCGCTGCATCCAGTGCACGCGCTGCGTGCGCTTCGGCCAGGAGATCGCCGGCGTGATGGAGCTCGGCATGATCGGCCGCGGCGAGCACTCGGAGATCGTCGCGTTCGTCGGTCACGGCGTGGACTCCGAGCTCTCCGGCAACATGATCGACATCTGCCCCGTGGGCGCGCTCACGTCGAAGCCGTTCCGCTACGCGGCGCGGACCTGGGAGCTCGCGCGGAGGAGGGCGGTGTCGCCGCACGATTCCCTCGGCAGCAATCTGATCGTGCAGGCGAAGGGCGACCGCGTGCTGCGCGTCGTGCCGTTCGACAATCCGGCGGTGAACGAATGCTGGATTTCCGACAAGGACCGCTTCTCGTACGAGGCGCTCGCGAGCGGCGAGCGGCTGACTGCGCCGATGGTCAAGGACGGCGGCGAGTGGAAGAACGCCGACTGGCCGACCGCGCTGGAGGTCGTCGCGCGGGGCCTGAAGGGCGTCGCCGACAAGCACGGCGGCGCCGCGCTGGGCACGCTGCGTCTCGCCGCACGCGACGCTGGAAGAGATGGCGCTCGCCGCGCGGCTCACGCGCGCGCTCGGCTCGGACAACGTCGATTTTCGGCTGCGGCAGTCGGATTTCCGCGGTGACGGGCAGGGCGCGGGCATCCCCTGGCTCGGCATGCCGATCGCCGATCTCGACGCGCTGGATCGAGTGCTCGTCGTGGGCAGCTTCCTGCGCAAGGACCACCCGCTGGTCGCGCAGCGGCTGCGCCAGGCGGGTCGCAAGGGCGCGGAGATCTCGCTGCTGCATTCGGTCGCGGACGACTCCCGGATCCGCCTCGCGCATTCGTTCGTCGCGGTGCCCTCGCTGCTGCCGCGGGCGCTGGCCGAGATCGTCGTCGCCGCGGCGCAGGGTGCAGGCAAGCCGGTGCCGGCCGCGCTCGCCGGCATCGAGCCGGTCGCCGCTGCCGAGGTGATCGCCGCGAGCTTGCTGTCCGGCGAGCGCAAGGCGATCCTGCTCGGGAATTTCGCCGAGCAGCACGCGGAAGCGTCCCAGCTCCTGGCGCTGGCGCAGGCGCTCGCCGACATCGTCGGCGCGCGGCTCGGTTGCCTGACGGAGGCCGCGAACAGCGTCGGCGGTTACGTCGCCGGCGCGCTGCCGCACTCCGGGCGGGCTCAACGCCGGGGCGATGTTCGCCGATGCGCGCAAGGCCTATCTCGTGCTGGGCGCGGAGGCCGAGTTCGACTGCGCGAATCCGGTCGCGGCGCGCGGCGCGCTCGAGCAGGCCGAATTCGTCGTGGTGATGTCGCCGTTCCGGCATGGCACGCAGTACGCCGACGTGCTGCTGCCGATCAGCCCGTTCACGGAAACCGCCGGCACGTTCGTCAATTGCGAGGGCCGCTCGCAGGCGTGGAACGGCGTCGTGAAGCCGCTGGGCGAGACCCGTCCCGCGTGGAAGGTGCTGCGCGTCCTCGGTTCGCTGCTCGGGCTGCCCGGGTTCGCCTTCGACTCGATCGAGGACGTGCGCGCGTCGCTGCCTGCGCGCCGGCGACATCGCGGCACGACTCGCCAACGGCACGCGTGTGGCCATCGCGAAGCCGACGGCCGTGGCGTCGTCGATGGAGCGCGTCGCCGACGTCCCGATTCATTTTGCCGACCCGCTGGTGCGCCGCGCGCCGTCGCTGCAACAGACGGCCGATGCGAAGCCGCCGCGCGCGCGGCTCAACGCGCTTTCCCTTGCCCGGCTGGGCGTGACGGAAGGCGCACAGGTCAGGGTCCGGCAGGGCCGCGGCGAGGCGATCCTGTCCGCCGTTGCCGACGCGGGTGTGCCCACGGGCGTCGTGCGCATCGCCGCCGCGCATCCGTCCACCTGCGGGCTCGAGGGCCTGTCGGGGCCTGTGACCGTGGAGCGGGCGTAAGCGTGGACGCGATCAACGCTTTCGTCGCCCCCGCGCAGGCGCTGCTCGGACCGGCGTGGCCCGTGGTCTGGACGCTCGTGAAGATCGTCGTCATCAGCGTGCCGCTGATCCTGGGCGTGGCGTACCTGACGCTCGCCGAGCGCAAGATCATCGGCTGGATGCAGGTGCGCATCGGTCCCAACCGCGTGGGGCCGCTCGGGCTGCTGCAGCCGTTCGCCGACGTCTTCAAGCTGATCTTCAAGGAGATCATCGTCCCGGCCGGGGCCAACCGCTACCTGTTCTTCATCGCGCCGATGCTGGCGCTCGCGCCCGCGCTGGCGGCCTGGGCGGTCGTTCCATTCGCCGACGGCGTCGTGCTCGCCGACGTCGACGCGGGCCTGCTCTACCTCCTGGCGATGACGTCGATGGGCGTCTACGGGATCATCCTCGCCGGCTGGGCGTCGAACTCCAAGTATGCGTTCCTCGGCTGCCTGCGCTCGGCGGCGCAGATCGTCTCCTACGAGATCGCGATGGGCTTCGCGCTGGTCGGCGTGCTGATGGCGGCCTCGAGCCTCAACCTGTCCGACATCGTCCGCGGGCAGGAAGGCGGCGCCGCGTACTGGTACGTCTGGCCGCTGTTTCCGCTGTTCCTCGTCTACCTGATCTCGGGGATCGCGGAGACCAACCGCCATCCGTTCGACGTGGCCGAAGGCGAGTCGGAGATCGTGGCCGGGTTCCATGTCGAGTACTCGGGGGTCACGTTCGCGATGTTCTTCCTCGCCGAGTACATGAACATCATCCTGATCGCCGTGCTCACGTCGACCTTGTTCCTCGGCGGCTGGCTTTCGCCCTGGCCGCTGCTGAACGGGGTCGCGGTCCTCGGCTTCCACCCGTTCGGGGACGGCCTGCCGTGGCTCCTCGCGAAGATGTGCGCGGTGCTGTTCATCTTTCTCTGGATCCGGGCGACGTGGCCGCGCTACCGGTACGATCAGATCATGCGCCTCGGCTGGAAGGTGTTCATCCCCGTGACGCTCGTCTGGATCGTTTTCCTCGGGGCGATGATGCAGACGCCGTGGGCGGGTCTGTTCCATTGAGAGAGGACACGGCCATGCTCGCCCGCGTGAAGCGTCTTTTCGGCACCTGGCTTCTGCTCGAACTCGTGCAGGGGCTGATGCTGACCGGGCGGCACATGTTCGCGCGCAAGATCACGGTGCAGTTCCCCGAGGAAAAGACGCCGATGAGCCCGCGCTTCCGCGGGCTGCACGCGCTGCGCCGCTACCCGAACGGCGAGGAGCGCTGCATCGCCTGCAAGCTGTGCGAAGCGGTCTGCCCGGCGCTCGCGATCACGATCGAATCGGAGCAGCGCGCCGACGGCACGCGGCGCACGACGCGCTACGACATCGATCTGGCCAAGTGCATCTTCTGCGGCTTCTGCGAGGAAAGCTGTCCGGTGGACTCGATCGTCGAGACGCGCGTGCTCGAGTACCACGGCGAGAAGCGCGGCGACCTGATCTACACGAAGGAAATGCTGCTGGCGGTCGGCGACCGGTACGAGGCACAGATCGCCGCGGACCGCGAGGAAGATGCAAAGTTCCGATGACGTTCCCCACGTTCCTCTTCTACGTGTTCGCCGCGATCCTCGTGTTCGCGGCGCTGCGCGTCGTCACAGCGAGGAATCCCGTGCACGCGGTGCTCTGGCTCGTGCTGGCGTTCTTCACGGCGGCCGCGCACTGGCTGATGCTCAGGGCGGAATTCCTGGCGATCGTGCTGGTGCTGGTCTACGTCGGCGCGGTCATGGTGCTGTTCCTGTTCGTCGTGATGATGCTGGACATCAATTTCGACAGTCTGCGCAAGCAGTTCCGCAGCTACCTTCCGGTCGGCGCCACGGTCGGCGCGCTGGTGCTGATAGAGATGGCGCTCACGCTGGTGGGCAGCCGGCTGGCGGTGTCCGGCGGCGGGACGCCGGGTCCGGCGGCCGGCGGCAACACCCGGGCGCTGGGCGCGCTGGTATACACCGAGTACGTGTATCCGTTCGAGATCGCCGCGGTCATCCTGCTGGTCGCGATCATCGCGGCGATCGCACTCACGCATCGCACGCGCCGGGAGACGAAGTACCAGAATCCTGGCGAGCAGGTGAAGGCGCGGCCGCGGGACCGGCTGCGCGTTCTCAATATTCCATCCGAGAAGAAACCGCACTGAAACCAGCGACGGCGGCGCCGGGACCGGTGGCGCAGCGCGCGCCGGCGACGACCCGTCCAACCGTCCTCTACCGGGAAAGCTCGTGGAACTTCTGTCGGCGCCGACGCTGTCGCACTACCTCGTGCTGGGGGCGATCCTGTTCGCGATCAGCATGGCCGGGATCTTCCTCAACCGGAAGAACGTCATCATCCTGCTGATGGCGATCGAGCTGATGCTGCTCGCCGTCAACATGAACTTCATCGCTTTCTCGAGCTACCTCGACGACATGGCGGGACAGGTGTTCGTGTTCTTCATCCTCACCGTCGCGGCCGCCGAGTCGGCGATCGGGCTCGCGATCCTCGTGCTGCTGTTCCGCAACGTCGGGTCGATCGACGTCGAGGACATGGGCAAGCTCAAGGGCTGAGAGACGCGGAAGCCGCTCGATGACGATGCAGCAACTCTATCTTCTCGTCCCGCTGGCGCCGCTGGCGGCCGCGATCGTGGTCGGGCTCTTCGGCGCGCAGCTCGGCCGCCGGGTTTCGCACTCGTTCTGCATTCTCGGCGTGGCCGTCGCAATGGTCGCGTCGTATGTGATCTTCCGGGACGTGCAGGCCGGCCATGTTTTCAACGGCGACGTCTACACGTGGCTGCAGTCCGGGACGCTCAGGTTCTCGATCGGCTTCCTGATCGATCCGCTGACGGCATTGATGATGCTCGTCGTCACGTTCGTCTCGCTGATGGTCCACGTCTACACGATCGGCTACATGGCGGAGGACCCCGGCTACACGCGCTTCTTCAGCTACATCTCGCTGTTCACGTTCAGCATGCTGATGCTGGTGATGAGCAACAACTTCGTCCAGCTCTTCTTCGGCTGGGAGGCCGTCGGCGTGGTCTCCTATCTGCTCATCGGTTTCTGGTACACGCGGCCGACGGCGATCTACGCCAACCTCAAGGCGTTCCTCGTGAATCGCGTCGGCGACTTCGGCTTCGTGCTCGGAATCGGCATGATCCTCGCGTATTTCGGAACGCTCGACTACGCGTCGGTGTTCGCCAGGGCGCCGGCGCTGGCCGCGACGACCGTCGACCTCTGGGGGGCGTCCCCCTGGTCGCTGTTGTCGGTGGTCTCGATCTGCCTGTTCATCGGCGCGATGGGCAAGAGCGCGCAGGTGCCGCTGCATGTCTGGCTGCCCGACTCGATGGAAGGCCCCACCCCGATCTCGGCCCTGATCCACGCCGCGACGATGGTGACGGCCGGCATCTTCATGGTCGCGCGGATGAGCCCCTGTTCGAGCTGTCGAACACGGCGCTTTCGTTCGTGACGGTCGTCGGCGCCACCGGCGCGCTGTTCCTGGGCATCCTCGGCATCGTCCAGCACGACATCAAGCGCGTCGTCGCCTATTCGACGCTGTCGCAGCTGGGTTACATGACGGTCGCGCTGGGGGTCTCGGCCTACTCGGCGGGGATCTTCCACCTGATGACGCACGCGTTCTTCAAGGCGCTGCTTTTCCTGGGCGCCGGATCCGTGATCATCGCGTTGCATCACGAGCAGGACCTGCGCCACATGGGCGGTCTGCGCAAGTACATGCCGATCACCTACGCGACGATGGTCGTCGGCAGCCTCGCCCTCTGCGGCATTCCACCGTTCGCCGGCTTCTTCTCGAAGGACGCGATCATCGAGGCCGTGCATCTGTCGACGATTCCGGGCCACGGGTACGCGTACTTCGCCGTGATGGCGGGCGTTTACGTGACGGCGTTCTACACGTTCCGGATGCTGTTCCTCGCCTTTCACGGCAAGGAGCGGTTCAACGCTGCTCCCAATGCGGCCGGCGGCGGGCACGCGCATGACGCGGCGCAGGAGCACGACGCCCACCACGGCGGGCCGCCCAGGGAGAGCCCGTGGGTGGTGACCGTGCCGCTCGTACTGCTGGCGATCCCCTCGGTGTACGCCGGGTGGGCCTACGTCGAGCCGATGCTGGTCGGCGACTATTTCGGCGGTTCGATCGTTGTGCGCCCGGAGCACCCGGCGATGTGGGCGTTCAAGGCCGAATGGCACGGGATCGCCACGTTCATCCAGCACGGCGTGCTCAGCCTGCCGTTCTGGCTGGCGCTCGCCGGGATCGTGTCGGCCTGGTACCTCTATCTCGTCAATCCCGGGCTTCCGGCCCGGCTGGCGAAGGCGCTCGGACCGGTCTATGCGCTGCTCCAGAACCACTATTACTTCGACCGGTTCAACGCCTGGTTCTTCGCCGGTGGCGCCCGCGTCCTGGGCGGGTTCCTGTCGCGCGTGGGCGACCGGTCGATCATCGACGGCTTCTTCGTCAACGGCGCGGCCCGTGTCGTCGGCTGGACAGCGGCGCTCGTGCGCAACGTGCAGTCGGGCTACGTCTACCACTACGCGTTCACCATGATTCTCGGCGTCTTCGCGCTGCTGACCTGGTGGACACGGTGAGAGCGCCATGATGCCGTACCTGTCGCTCGCCGTCTGGGTCCCGATCGTCGCCGGCCTTGCCGTGCTCGCGGTCGGCCGGGACCGCGACGCGGCTGCCGCGCGCTGGATCGCGCTCGCCGGGTCGCTCGCGGGCTTCATCGTGACGCTGCCGCTCTGGCTGCTCTTCGACGGCGGCACCGCGAACATGCAGTTCGTCGAGCGCAGCGAGTGGATTCCGCGCTTCGACATCCATTACCTGCTCGGCGTCGACGGCATTTCGATGCTGTTCGTGCTGCTGAACAGCCTGATGACGCTGTTCGTCGTCTGGTCGGCGTGGGAGGTGATACAGGAGCGGGTGGCGCAATACATGGCGGCGTTCCTGATCCAGTCGGGCCTCATCAACGGGGCGTTCTGCGCGCTCGACGGAATCCTGTTCTACATGTTCTTCGAGGCCATGCTGATCCCGATGTACATCATCATCGGTGCCTGGGGCGGCCCGAACCGGGTCTACGCGGCGCTCAAGTTCTTTCTCTACACGCTGCTCGGCTCCCTGCTGATGCTGGTGGCGCTGATCTACCTCTACAACGTGTCGGAGACGTTCTCGATCCTCGAGTGGTACCACGTGCCCCTGTCGCTCGAGGTGCAGGTGCTGCTGTTCGTCGCGTTCTTCCTCTCGTTCGCGGTCAAGGTGCCGATGTGGCCGGTGCACACCTGGCTGCCGGACGCCCACGTCGAGGCGCCGACCGGCGGCTCGGTGATCCTCGCGGCGATCACGCTGAAGATCGGCGCCTACGGCTTCGTCCGTTTCATCCTGCCCATCGTGCCGGACGCGTCGCGGTACCTCTCGGGATTCGTGATCGCGCTGTCGCTGATCGCGGTCGTCTACATCTCGTTCGTCGCGCTGGTGCAGACGGACATGAAGAAGCTGATCGCATATTCGTCGATATCGCACATGGGATTCGTGACGCTCGGCTTCTTCCTGTTCAGCGAGCTCGGCATGGAGGGCGGCCTGGTTCAGATGATCTCGCACGGCTTCGTGTCGGCGGCGCTGTTCCTCTGCGTCGGGGTGATGTACGACCGCATGCACAGCCGGCAGATCGCCGACTATGGCGGGGTGGTCAACACGATGCCGAAGTTCGCCGCGTTCATGATGCTGTTCGCGATGGCGAACGCCGGGCTGCCGGCGACCTCGGGCTTCGTCGGCGAGTTCATGGTGATCCTGGCGTCGGTCAAGGTGAACTTCTGGCTGGGGGCCGCGGCTGCGACGATCATGATCGTCGGCGCCGCGTACACGCTGTGGATGTACAAGCGCGTGATCTACGGCGCCGTCGCCAACGACCGCGTCAAGGCGCTGACCGACATCAATCGCCGCGAGTTCTGGCTGCTCGCCGCGCTGGCGTTGCTGGTCCTCTGGATGGGCGTGTGGCCCAAGCCCTTCATCGACGTGATGCACGGCTCGGTCGCGGACCTGCTGGCGCACGTGGCCAGGAGCAAGCTGTGACGGGAACGACTCGATCATGACCACCGTCGATTTCGTCCCCGTCCTGCCCGAGATCGTGCTGCTCGGCGGGGCCTGCGCGGTGCTGCTGGGCGATCTGTTCCTCGCCGACGCAAGGCGCCACATCTCGTTCTGGGTGACGCAGGTCGTGCTGGCCGCCGCCGCATGGGGCGCCCTGGCCTCGATGCAGGTGGAGCCGGGAACGGCGTTCTCCGGCATGGTCGTCGACGACATGCTCGCCGGCACGCTCAAGTTCATGAGTTGCGCGGCCGTGTCGCTGATGCTGTTCTATTCGCGCGGTTATTGCGGGGCGCGCGGGCTCTTCCGCGGCGAAACCTTCGTGCTGACGCTGTTCGCGCTGCTCGGAATGATGGTGATGATCGCCGCGGGCAGCTTCGTCACGCTCTACCTCGGCCTCGAGCTGCTCGGCCTTTCGCTGTACGCGATGGTCGCGATGTACCGGACTTCGAACGCGGCGACCGAGGCGGCGATGAAGTACTTCGTGCTGGGCGCCCTCGCGTCGGGCATCCTGCTCTACGGGATGTCGATGATCTACGGCGCGACCGGTTCGCTCGACATCGCGGTCGTGGCGAAGGCGCTGGCGACGGGGGAGGGCAACCGGACGATCCTGCTCTTCGGGCTCGTGTTCGTGGTGTCGGGGGTGGCGTTCAAGCTGGGCGCCGTGCCGTACCACATGTGGGTGCCCGACGTGTACGACGGCGCGCCGACGGCGGTGACGCTGCTGATCGGCACCGCGCCGAAGCTCGCCGCCTACGCATTCATGCTGCGCCTGCTCGGCGTCGCGCTCGGCAGCCTCTGGTTCGACTGGCAGGGCATGCTGATCGTGCTCGCGGTCCTGTCGATGGTGCTCGGCAACGTGGTCGCGATCGCCCAGACCAGCATGAAGCGGATGCTCGCCTATTCGTCGATCGCGAACATGGGCTTCATGCTGCTGGGATTCCTGGCGGCGAACCCGAACGGCTACAGCGCGGCGATGTTCTACGCGGTCGCCTATGTCCTGACGAGCCTGGCCTCGTTCGGCATGATCATGCTGTTGTCGCGCGAAGGCTTCGAGGCGGACCAGCTCGCCGACTTCAAGGGGCTCAACCAGCGCTCCCCGTGGTGGGCGCTGATGATGCTGCTCGTCATGTTCTCGCTGGCCGGGGTGCCGCCCACGGTCGGCTTCTACGCCAAGTTCGCCGTGATCCAGGCCGCGGTCGATGCCGGATTCGTCTGGCTCGCCGTCGTCGCGGTGATGACCTCGCTGGTGGGCGCGTTCTACTACCTGCGCGTCGTCAAGCTGATGTACTTCGACGATGCGACCGACATGACGCCGATCGCCGCGCGCGCCGACAATCGCGCCCTGCTTTCGCTCAACGGTCTCGCCCTGCTGGCCTTCGGGATATTGCCGCAGCCGCTGCTGGGCCTGTGCGTGATCGCGCTGGCGAATTCGGGGTTGCTGTAGGCGACGGCATCCGCGGCGACGCCTCGGGCGGCGGAGTGTACCGCGACGCTTCCCGGGCCGTTCGTTCCGCGCCTTTCGCTGCCGCGGCGGCGGCCGGGGGCGTGCTAAGATGCCTGCGTCCCGGAGACCCGACGATTCCCTTTCCCGATGCGTGTCGGCCTGTTCGTCACCTGCCTCGTCGACCTGATGCGCCCGTCGGTCGGCTTTGCCGCCATCCGGCTGCTCGAAGCGGGCGGCGCCGAGGTGTTCGTTCCCCCGACCCAGACCTGTTGCGGCCAGCCGGCCTACAACTCCGGCGACCGCAAGGATGCCAGGGCGCTCGCCGCGAAGGTCGTCGCCGAATTCGAGGGCTGCGATTTCCTGGTCGCGCCGTCGGGCTCCTGCAGCGGGATGATCCGCACGCACTACGCCGACCTCTTCACCGACGATCCCGCCATGGGCAAGCGGGTGGAGGCGCTCGCGGCGAAGACGCGCGAGCTGACCGACTTTCTCGTCAACGAGCTCAAGCTCGATCGCGTTCCCGGGCGCTTCGACGGCACGGTCACCTACCACGACAGCTGCGCGGGGCTGCGTGAAATGGGCACCAAGACGCAGCCGCGCACGCTGCTGGCCAAGGTCCCGGGGCTCAAGCTCGTCGAGATGGCGGAGTGCGAGACCTGCTGCGGCTTCGGCGGCACGTTCTCGATCAAGTTCGGCGAGATCTCGGCGCGCCTCGCCGACAACAAGTGCGGGCACATCACGGCGACCGGCGCCGATGCCGTCGTGCTCGGCGATCTCGGCTGCATGCTGAACATCGAAGGCCGGCTGCGCCGGATCGGCGACGGCACGACGAAGGTGCTGCACGTGGCCGAGGTGCTTGCGGGAGAGCGTCCGGCCTGACCGGCGACGGCGCCGGCACGGACAACCGGAATCGATCCATGCAAGTCGCATCGATGCACTTCAAGGAGCGGGCGCACGTCAAGCTCCAGGACGACCGCCTGCAGGGCAACCTCAAGAAGCTGCAGACCAAGTTCGTCGCCAAGCGGCGCGCTTCGCTCGTCGAGCTCGACGACTTCGAGGCGACGCGCGAGGCCGGCAAGGCGATCCGCAACCGCGCGCTCGAGAACCTCGACGTCTGGCTGGAGATCTTCGAGAAGAACGCGACGGCCCGCGGCGCGACGGTCCTGTTCGCCGAGACGCCCGCCGACATCAATTCGCTGGTGCTGGAGATCGCGGCAAAGCATCGCGTAGCGAAGATCATCAAGTCGAAATCGATGGTCTCGGAGGAGTCCGCGCTCGACCATGCGATCGAGGCGGCCGGGTTGACCGTGGTCGAGACCGACCTCGGCGAGTACATCCTGCAGATCAACAACTACGAGCCGCCGTCGCACATCATCGGCCCCGCGCTGCACAAGTCGAAGGAGGAGGTGGCCGAGCTCTTCCACAAGGCCCACGGCACGCCGGTCAAGACGGTGATCGAGGACTTGTGCCTCGAGGCCCGCGGCGTGCTCCGCCAGCACTACCTGACCGCGGACATGGGCATTTCCGGCGGCAATTTCTTCGTCGCCGAGAGCGGCTCGGTGGTGCTCGTGACGAACGAAGGCAACGCGACGCTGACGACGACGCTGCCCAAGGTGCACATCGCGATCTCGGGCATCGAGAAGCTCGTGCCCACGCTGGAGGACGTCGCGACGCTGATGCGCCTGCTGCCGCGTTCGGCGACCGGGCAGTCGATCTCCAATTACGTCGACCTGCTGACCGGCCCGAAAGGCGAGGGCGAGTTCCACGGCGCCGAACACATGTACTTCATCGTCGTCGACTGCGGACGCACGACCGTCCTCGGCAGCGACGTCCGCGACGCGCTGCGCTGCATCCGCTGCGGCGCCTGCATGAACCATTGCCCCGTCTACCAGAACGTCGGCGGGCACGCGTACGGATGGGTCTATCCGGGGCCGATCGGCTCGATCCTGACACCGATGTACGTCGGGTTGGACAAGGCGCAGGACCTGCCGGCGGCGTCGACGCTATGCAATCAGTGCGGCGTCGTGTGCCCGGTGATGATCCCGTTGCCCGACCTGCAGCGGAAGCTGCGCGAGCACGCCTTCGAGGGCGGGCTGCGCCCGTGGCACGAGCGCGTCGGCCTCGCGCTGTGGTCGTGGGTCGCCCAGCGCCCAGCGCTCTATGCACTGGGAACAAGGATCGGCGCGCGCGTGCTGAAGGCGATGGGCGGCCGCGAGGGGCTCATCCACCGGTTGCCGTTGGCCGGCGGTTGGACCGGCGGCCGCGACATGCCGGCTCCGGCGGGGCGAACATTTCGCGATCTCTACCGGGAGCGCGCGGGGGCGCGCAAATGAACGCTCCGGACGACAAGGTGCCGACCGCCGCCAAGCTCTCGCGCCGCGCCGAATCGCTCGGCACGGAGAACGCGTTCGTCGTGCTGGCCGAAGTCAACGCGCTCGTCCGGCAGGGCAAGGACATCGTTTCGTTCTGCATCGGGCAACCCGACTTTCCGACGCCCGAGAATATCCGCAAGGCGGGGATTGCCGCGATCGAGGGCGGCCGGCACGGCTACACGCCGTCGGCCGGCATCGACGAGCTGCGCGCGGCGGCGGCGCGGGACCTCGGCGTGCGGCGCGGCCTCGAATTCCTGCCGGAGGACATCGTGGTCGGCGCCGGGGCCAAGCCGTTCATCGCGTACACGATCGCGTCCGTCACCGATTACGGTACCGGCGACGAGGTCATCTATCCGGTGCCCGGCTTTCCGATCTACGAGTCGCAGATCCTCGCCAATGGCGCCGTGCCGGTGCCGCTCTTTCTGCGCGAGTCGCGCGACTTCGCGTTCGACCCGGCCGAGCTCGAAGCGAAGATCACGCCGCAGACCAAGCTCCTGATCCTCAACACGCCGCACAACCCGACCGGCGGCATGCTCGCCGGCGCGGATCTCGACGCGATCGCCGCGATTCTCGGGCGGCACCCGCAGGTCTGGGTGTTCGCCGACGAGATCTATTCCCGCCTCGCGTACGCCGGCGCGTTCGATTCGCTGGCGAGCCGGCCGGGAATGCAGGCACGCACGATCGTCTCCGACGGCGCGTCGAAGACCTGGGCGATGACCGGCTGGCGGATCGGTTACGTCGCCAATCGGGCATTGGCGCCGACGTTCACGCGCTGGATCACGAACACCGATTCCTGCGCGTCGCAAATCTCGCAGTGGGCGGCGCTCGAAGCCATCACCGGTCCGCAGGACGCCGCCGACGCGATGCGCGCGAGCTTCCTCGAGCGCCGCGACCTCATCGTCGGCCTGCTCAACACGGTGCCCGGCGTCGCGTGCCGGACCCCCGGCGGCGCGTTCTACGCGTGGCCGAACGTCACCGAAGCCTGCCGCGTCACGGGCTGCGGCGATTCCGAGGCGTTCCGCAAACGGCTGCTCGCCGAGGCGGGCGTCGCCGTGCTCGCCGACATCCATTTCGGGCGCCGCGTTCCGGGCGACGGCCAGCACATCCGCTTCTCGTACGCGGCGTCGCCCGCTGCCATCAACGACGGCATACAGCGCCTCGATGCGTTCGTCCGCCGGCACATGAAGTAGGCCAGCGCGATGCCCACTTCCCTTGCGGGCAACGGCGCGGCGCGCGACGCCGTGCTGGCGCGCGTGCGGAAGGCGCTCGGCAAGGAGGAGCGAACGGCGGCGCGCTCCGCAGCCGAAGCCTACATCGCCGCACACGGGCACGGGCCCCGTCCGGCGCTCCCCGCCGATCTCGTCGCCCGCTTCCTCCAGCGCGCGACCGACATGCAGAGCACGCGTCGAGCGGATCGCCGACCGCCGGGACATCCCGGCCGCCGTCGTTCGTTACGTCGACGCACTCGATCTGCCGCCGGCGCTCGCGGCGCAGAAGTCGCATGCGGGCGTCTGCTGGCCGGAGTTCGCCGACCTCGATTGGGCGGCGGCAGGACTTGCGATCGAAGCTCGGCCCACCTCGGGCGACGATCGCCTCGGCATCACCGGCGCGTTCTGTGCCATCGCCGAGACGGGCACGCTGGTCGTGCTGGCAGGGGCCGACACGCCGACGGCGACCACGCTGCTGACGGACACCCACATCGCCGTCGTTCGCGCGGATCGCATCGTGTCGGGCATGGAGGAAGCGTTCGCGCTGCTCCGGCACGAGCGGGGCACGCTGCCCCGCGCAGTCAACATGATCTCGGGCCCGTCGCGCACCGGCGACATCGAGCAGACCATCGTGCTCGGCGCGCACGGACCTTATCGCGTGCACGTCCTCGTGCTCGGGTAGGTCGCGGATTCCTGCGGTTGCGGCCAGATCGTCGCGACCACGGCCGGGCCATCGTCGGGAACGCTGACTCGACTTGCGGGTCGCGCCGCGCGCGCAAGTTCCGCCATTGGATGGAGTGCAGCGAAGCGCCGGGTTTCGACGCCGGCGCGGTATAATTTCCTTTTCTCCCGCCGCGAGCCCCCCATGAAAGTCCTCGTCGCCGTCAAGCGTGTCGTCGATTACAACGTGAAGGTCCGGGTGAAGCCGGACGGCAGCGGTGTGGACACCGCCAACGTCAAGATGTCGATGAATCCGTTCGACGAAATCGCCGTCGAGGAAGCCGTGCGGCTGAAGGAGAAGGGGGTCGCGACCGAGATCGTCGCGGTTTCCTGCGGGCTGACCGGCTGCCAGGAGACGCTGCGCACGGCGCTGGCGCTGGGGGCCGACCGGGCGATCCTGGTGGAGACCGACGTCGAATTGCAGCCGCTGGCCGTGGCGAAGCTGCTGCAGGCGCTGGTCGCCAAGGAGCAGCCCAAGGATCGTCCTGCTGGGCAAGCAGGCGATCGACGACGACGCCAACCAGACGGGCCAGATGCTCGCGGCGCTGCTCGGCTGGCCGCAGGGGTCGTTCGCGTCGAAGGTGGACATCGATGGCGACCGCGCGACGATCAAGCGCGAAGTCGACGGCGGGCTCGAGACGATCGAAATCGGCCTGCCCGCCGTCATCACCGCCGATCTGCGCCTGAACGAGCCGCGCTACGCGACGCTGCCGAACATCATGAAGGCGAAGAAGAAGCCGATGGAAACGACCAGCCCGGCCGCGCTCGGCGTCGACGTGACGCCGCGCCTGACGGTCCTGAAGGTCGTCGAGCCGCCGAAGCGGCAGGGCGGCGGCAAGGTCGCGGACGTGGCCGAGCTCGTGGCCAAGCTGCGCAACGAGGCCAAGGTCATCACTTGAGCGCAGCGATGGCGGTCGCGGCATGGTTGCCATGCCCGCCGCCGACTGCGCGCCGACCCGCATGACACTCGACCATCCCTGAGGCTGCCATCATGACGACGCTCATCATCGCCGACCACAACAACACGTCGCTGCAGGCGGCGATGCTGAACACGGTCACCGCCGCGCAGAAGATAGGCGGCGACATTCACGTGCTGGTCGCCGGGTCGAACGCGGGTGCCGCCGCGAGCGCGGCCGCGGCGATTGCCGGCGTGACCAAGGTGCTCCACGTCGACGCGCCGCACTTCGCGAGCCCCACCGCCGAGAACCTCGCCGCCACGGTCGTCGCGCTCGTCAAGGCCGGCGGCTATTCGCACGTCCTCGCGCCGGCGACCGGCTTCGGCAAGAACGTCACGCCCCGGGTCGCGGCGCTGCTCGACGTCGCGCAGATCTCCGACATCACGGTGGTGGAGAGCGCCGATACGTTCGTGCGGCCGATCTACGCCGGCAGCGTGCTGGCGACGGTGCGCTCGAGCGATGCGATCAAGGTCATCACGGTGCGCGCCACGGCTTTCGACGCGGCCGCCGCGACGGGCGGGAAGCGCCGCCGATCGAGTCGGTCGCCGCGGCGCCGGACACCGGCTTGTCGAAAGTGACCGGACAGGAGTTGTCGAAGTCCGAACGCCCGGAGCTCACCAGCGCCCGCATCGTCATCTCGGGCGGACGCGGCGTGGGCAGCGCCGAGAATTTCAAGCTGCTGGAAGCGCTCGCCGGCAAGCTCAACGCGGCGCTCGGCGCGTCGCGGGCCGCGGTCGACGCCGGCTACGTGCCCAACGACTACCAGGTCGGCCAGACCGGCAAGATCGTCGCGCCCGATCTCTACATCGCGGTGGGCATTTCCGGCGCGATCCAGCACCTGGCCGGGATGAAGGACAGCAAGGTGATCGTCGCCATCAACAAGGATCCCGAAGCGCCGATCTTCCAGATCGCCGATTACGGCCTCGTCGGCGACCTGTTCCAGATCATTCCCGAGTTCACCGCCGCGCTCGGGTGAACGCGCAACCTCTCGCAGGCGATCCCCCATGAGCATCTACCACGCCCCGCTCGCCGAAATGCGGTTCGTCCTGGACGAGCTCGCCGGCCTCGATCAGGTCGCCGGCCTGCCCGGCTTCGAGGAGGCCACGCCCGACGTCGTCACGGCGATTCTCGACGAAGCGGCGAAGTTCGCCACCAACGTGCTCGATCCGCTCAATGTCGGCGGCGATCGCGAGGGCGCGCAGCGGCTTCCCGACGGGACGGTGAAGACGCCGGCCGGCTTCAAGGGACGCCTACCGGCAGTTCTGCGAGAACGGCTGGAACGGTCTCACCAAGTCGACCGAGTACGGCGGCCAGGGCCTGCCGCACCTGCTCGGCACCGCCGTCGAGGAGATGTGGCATTCGTCGAACCTCGCCTTCAATCTGTGCGCGATGCTCACGCAGGGCGCGATCGAGGCGATCGCGCTGCGCGGCTCGCCGGCGCTGAAGGACCGCTTTCCTGCCGAACATGGTCGCCGGCACGTGGACCGGCACCATGAACCTGACCGAGCCGCAGGCGGGCTCCGACCTCGCCGCCGTGCGCGCGCGCGCGGTGCCGCAGGGCGACGGCACCTACAAGCTCTTCGGCCAGAAGATCTTCATCACCTACGGCGAGCACGACTACACCGAGAACATCATCCACCTCGTGCTCGCGCGCACGCCCGATGCGCCGGAAGGCGTCAAGGGCATCTCGCTGTTCGTCGTGCCCAAGTTCCTCGTCAACGCCGACGGCAGCCTCGGCGCGCGCAACGACGTCCACTGCGTCTCGCTCGAGCACAAGCTCGGCATCCACGCGAGCCCGACGGCGATCATGGCCTACGGCGACCACGGCGGCGCGATCGGCTACCTGGTCGGCGAGGAGAACCGCGGCCTCGAGACCATGTTCATCATGATGAACCTCGCGCGCTTCTCGGTCGGCATGGAAGGCGTGGGGATCTCCGAGCGCGCCTACCAGCGCGCGGTGGCGTACGCGAAGGAGCGCATGCAGGGCAAGCCGGTCGGCGCCGAGAAGGGCGCGACCGGGGCGACGATCATCGAGCACCCGGACATCCGCCGCATGCTGATGACGATGCGCGCGCAGACCGAGGCGATGCGCGCGGTCGCCTACGTGACGTCGGCGGCGATGGACAACGCGCACCGGCACCCCGATGCGGAGGCGCGCAAGCGCCACCAGGCGTTCGTCGATTTCATGATCCCGATCGTCAAGGGCTGCAGCACCGAGACCGCGCAGGAGATCGCCTCGCTCGGCATCCAGGTGCACGGCGGGATGGGCTACATCGAGGAGACCGGCGCGGCGCAGCATTTCCGCGACGCGCGGATCACGACCATCTACGAGGGCACGACCGGCATCCAGGCCAACGACTTCATCGGCCGCAAGACGGCGCGCGACGGCGGCGCCGTGGCGCGTGTCGTCGCCGACGAGATGGACAAGGTCGCGCAGGAGCTCGCGCGCCACGGCGAGCCGAACCTGAAGGCCATCGGCGCGCGGCTCGCGGAAGGCGTGGCCGCGGTGCGCGCCGCCGCCGCATGGATGGTGCCCGCCAACGGCGCGAACCCGCGCGCGGCGCACGCGGTGGCCGTGCCCTACCTCACGCTGTGGGGCCTCGTCACCGGAGGCTGGCAGCTCGGACGCGGCGCGCTCGCGGCCCAGAAGCACCTGTCCGCCGGCATCGGCGACGCGCGCTTCCTGGTCGCCAAGATCCAGACCGCGCGGTTCTACGCCGAGGCGCTGCTGCCGAAGGCGGCGGGACTCGCGCAGGCCGTCACCGCGAGCGGTGACGCGACGGTGGCGCTGCCGGCCGAGCAGTTCTGAGCCGTCGCCGCGGCCGGTCGATCCCGTCGCGGATAGCCGCGAGGGATTGATCCTGATCAATTTGCCGCAGAGTGCCTTGGGGTAGCGTGAGCCGACTCAGGTCAAAGTTCGAACGACGGACGCGACGAATCGTCGTGCACGGCCGGTCCATCCCCAGTACGGGGGGCTGGCGAGGCGTTGCATGCCGTGACGCGCCCGGATGCGGGAGATCCATGTACGACAGGCCGGTCAGTGAAGTGATGCAGCGAAGCAAGGTGCTCAAGGCGGCGCCGGCGACCCTCGTCAGCAAGGCCGCCAGGATGATGGCGGCGAAGAATGCGGGCGCCGTCATGGTCGTCGTGGGCGGCCGGCTCGTCGGCATCTGCACCGAGCGCGATATCGTGTTTCGCGTCGTCGCGCCGGGACTCGACGCGACGGCCACGCGGCTTGCCGACGTGATGACCCGCGACGCCGCACACGATCGAGCCGGACAAGCCGTTCGGTTATGCGTTGCTCGTGATGCAGGAGAATGGCTTTCGCCACCTGCCGGTCGTCCAGGACGGCAAGCCGGTCGGGATCGTCTCGTCGCGCAGCGCGATGGATCCCCAGCTCGAGGAGTTCGTGTTCGAGGAGCATCGGCGCAAGCACTTCGGGAAGAGCGGTAGCCGGACGCGCTGGGCCCGTGATCGGCGCGCATCGGGCGTCGCGTTGCCGGTCGACCCTGCGCCGCGGTCGGCCTCAGCGCGGGCGGGCGACGTCCGGGATCACCACGACGCCGTGATTCGCGAGCGCGACGCCCACGGCGGCGCCGACGGCGAGCGGCCGGTCGACGGCGGTGGAGATGACGAAGAGGGCGCCGATCGGCGTGTCCAGCGTGTACTCCATCAGCTGGCCGAGGTAGGACGCCTTCTTCACCGTTGCCGACAGCGGCGCATGGCCGTCGTAGCGGAGCTCGATCGCTTCGGGACGGATCGCGACCTCGCATTCGCCGTCGGGCGCGCCGCCGTGCGGCAGCAACAGCGTCACCGGGCCGAGCGTCACGTCCGCCCGCGTCGAATCGCGCCGGGCGATGACGCCGCGCACGCGGTTGGCATCGCCCATGAAGCCGGCGACGAACGCGTCGCGCGGCTGCTCGTAGAGCTCGCGCGGCGCGCCTTCCTGCGCGATGACCGCCCGGTTCATCACGATGATGCGGTCGGACACGGCCATCGCCTCGGACTGGTCGTGCGTGACGTAGACGACGGTGAGGTTCAGGCGCTGCTGCAGTTCGCGGATCTCCTCGCGCATCTGCCGGCGCAGCCGCGCGTCGAGGTTCGACAGCGGCTCGTCGAACAGCAGCACCGAGGGCTCCAGCACCAGCGCCCGCGCGACGGCGACGCGCTGCTGCTGGCCGCCGGAGAGCTCGGAGGGCAGCCGCGCGTCGAGGCCGGTCAGGCCGACCGTCGCCAGCGCGGCGCGCGCCTGCTCGTCGGCCTGCGGCTTGCCCTTCCCCGAGACGACGAGGCCGTAGCGCACGTTCTCCAGCACGCTCATGTGCGGAAACAGCGCGTAGCTCTGGAACACCATCGACACGTCGCGCTCGGCGGCGGCGCGCGTGGTCACGTCCTCGTCGCCGATCCGGATGGTGCCGGAGGACGGCAGCTCGAGCCCGGCGAGCATCCGCAGGATCGTCGTCTTGCCGCAGCCGGAGGGGCCGAGCAGCGTGACCAGCGTTCCCGCGCCGATGGTGAACGAGACGTCGTTGACGGCGATGACGTCGCCGTAGCGCTTGGTCACGTGCCGGAATTCGATCGCTGCGGCTTTCATCGGAGTCCCCGACTCGTGCGGTGTCAGGCGGCGCTGCCGCCGAGCTCGCCGATGCCCGCGGTGCCCACGCCCGCCGCGCGGCGGCCGAGCCGCCGCTCGCCGACGAGCCACTGGATCACGCCGATCACGGCCAGCATCAGCACGATCAGCACCGAGCTGTAGGCGATCGCGACGCCGTAGTCGCCGTTGACGACGCGGTTGATGATGTACGTCGTCGCCCACTCGTACTCGGCGGAGACGAGGAAGATCACCGCGGAGAGCGTGGTCATCGCGCGCACGAAGCTGTAGACGAGCGCGGCGACGACCGCGGGCTTCAGCAGCGGCAGCAGGATCGTGCGCAGCGTCGTGAAGCCGCGCGCGCCCAGCACCGTCGACGCCTCGTCGAGGCTCTTGTCGATCTGGCTCATCGCCGCCATCCCCGCGCGCACGCCCACCGGCATGTTGCGGAAGACGTTGCAGACGATGAGGATCAGCGCCGTGCCGGTGATCTCGATCGGCGGCACGTTGAACGCGAGGATGTACGCGACGCCGATCACGGTGCCGGGAATCGCGAACGACAGCATCGTGCCGAACTCGAACGCATCCTGGCCGACGAACTTCTGGCGCGTGAGCAGGTAGGCCGCCAGGATGCCGAGCGCGGCGGTGACCGGCGCCGCGATGGCGGAGAGCTTGACCGTGGTCCAGAACGAGTTCCACGCGGCGCCGGCCCACAGGATGCCGTGCTCGGTCCACTCGATGCCGAAGGCCTTCGTGTAGTGCCGCAGCGTCAGCGTGTAGTCGCGGCCCCAGGTCTCGACGAAGCCGCCGGTCAGCGCCATCGCGTAGATGACGACGGTGAGCGCCGCCCACGGCAGGGCGACGCCGTAGCAGAGGCGGCGCGCGCCGTCCGGCAGCTGCGTCGGCAGGCCCGAGTCGCCCTTGCCGGCGAGCGACGTGTACACCTTGCGCCCGAGCACGGCGCGCTGCAGGAAGAACGCGCCGAACGCGAAGACGAGCAGCAGGATGCCGAGCGTCGCCGCGCGGCCCTGGTCGAGCTGCGCGCCGACCACCGAGAAGAAGATCTCGGTGGACAGCACGCCGAAGTTGCCGCCGAGCAGGATCGGGTTGCCGAAGTCGGCGATCGACTCGATGAAGCTGATCAGGAACGCGTTGGCGAGGCCGGGGCGCATCAGCGGCAGCGAGATGTCGGAGAAGACGCGCCAGCGGTCGGCGCGCAGCGTCTGCGCCGCTTCCTCCATGCTGGGCGACACGCCTTCGACGACGCCGATCAGCACGAGGAAGGCGATCGGCGTGAACGCGAACACCTGCGCGACCAGCACGCCCTGCAGCCCGTAGATCCAGCGCCCGAGCTGCCAGCCGAACAGGTACTCGAGCAACTGGTTGACGAGGCCCGAGCGGCCGAAGATCAGGATCAGCCCGAGGCCGATCACGAACGGCGGCGTGATGATCGGCAGCACGGTGAGGATGCGCAGCGCCCTCTTGTGCCGGAACCCGGTGCGGGTCGCGATCAGCGCGAAGGCGAGGCCGAGCGCCGTGCAGCCGACCGCGCACAGGAACGCGAGCGCGAGCGTGTTCCACGCGACGCCGCAGCGCGTGTTGCCGGCGATGCAGCCGAGGCCCCAGATCTTCTCGGTGAACAGGCGCCCGGGAAGCGCCGCGAGCGAGAACGCGCCGGCATTGTCCTGCAGCGCCGAGATCAGGATCCGGACGACCGGGAAGAACGTGAACACGGCGACCAGCGCCGCGACGGTGACCACGCTGGCGGCGACGAACGGATCGCCCTTGAAGTAGCCGCGGCCGGCGAGCCCGAGCGCGAACAGCATGCCGAACGACGTGACGACGAGCGCGGCGCCCAGGCCCATGCCGAACTGGCCGCGCGGCAGCGCCGGCAGGCTCGCCGCGAGCGACTCGAAATACCACCCGGTCGGGCCGATCGCGAAGCCCTGGACGCAGCAGGTAGAGCGAAGCCGGTCGCGCCGACGGCGATCAGCGCATTCGCGCGCGCCGTGCGCTCCGCGCGTCAGGACGGCGAGCGCGGCGCCGGCGACGAGCAGAGCGCCGAGCGGCGCGAGCCACCACTTGCCGTGCAGGAAGATCTGCAGCAGCGCCGGCGCCGCTTCCTTCGTCGCGACGTGCGGGACCCAGCCCAGTGCGAACACGCTGTCCTGCAGCGCGTACCACGGGACGAGCAGGAAGCCTGCCGCGCCGACGGCGAGCCAGAAGAGCACCGGTCGGCGCGGCGTCGGTCATCGCGGCGCTTGCGCGATCTCCTTCTCCCAGCGCTCGAGCAGGCGCTTCCTCGTCTCGCTCGAGCCGTACTTCGCGAAATCGTAGTTGATGACCTTGAATTCGGTCAGGTTCGGCACCGTCGCCGGCAGCGGCACGTTCTTGTTGGTCGGGATCGCGTACTCCTTGACGTCGAGCCCGATCTTCTGCGCGTCGACCGTCAGCGCCCAGTCGACGAACTTCTTCGCGCTGTCGAGGTTGCGCGCACCCTTGATGATCGCCATCGAGCCGATCTCGTAGCCGACGCCCTCGCAGGGCAGCACCGGCTTGACCGGGAAGCCGGCGACGATCTCGTTGATCACGCCGTGCAGCACCGTGCTGCCGACGTAGATCTCGCCCTGCTTCACCGCGGTCATCGGCCCGATGCCCGAGCGCGCGTACGAGCTCACGTTGGCGTTGAGCGCCTTCATGTACTTGAACGCCTCGTCCTCGCCGAACACCTGCACCAGCGAGGCCAGCATCAGGTACGCGGTGCCGGAGGAGTTCGGGTTGCCGAGCATCACCTCGTTCTTGTAGACGGGATCGAGCAGGTCCTTCCAGCACTTCGGGACCGGCAGCTTCTTCTTCGTCTGCAGCTCGGTGTTGTAGCCGAGCGCGAGGATGCCGCCGTAGACGCCGGAGACGCGGTTCTGCGAGACCTCGCGTGATGCGCTGCGCCCAGTCCTGCAGCTGCTTGAGGTTCGGCGACTGGTAGGTCTCGAGCAGGCCGTCCTCGGCCGCCTGCAGGTACGCGTCGCCGGGGCCGGCCCACCAGACGTCGCCCTTGGGATTCGCGCGCTCGGCCTTGACCTGCGCCAGCATCTCGCCGGTGGCCTTCTGGACGACCGCGACCTTGGTGCCGGTCGCCTTCTCGAAGCCGTTGGCCATGCCCTGGCACCACGCGGTGTTCGGCGAGCTGCAGTAGAGGTTGAGCTGGCCCGCGGCGGGCGCGGCGGCGAGGAGGGCGGTCGCGGCGGCGACGGCGAAGAGCGAGCGGCGAATCATGCGGGACTCCGTTGGCGAAGGGCGCGCCAGTGCGCGGGCCGGGCGATTATCGCCCGAGTGCGGGCTATTTGGCGATGGAGCCGACTTCCTTGTCCCAGCGCTCCAGCAGGCGCTTGCGCTCGGCCGACGTGCCGTACTTGGCGAAATCGTAGTTGATGAGCTTGATGTCGGCGAGCTTCGGCGACAGCGGCGAGATCGGCGCACTGACGTTGGACGGGATCTGGAACTGTTTCGTCTCCGCGCCGAGCGCCTGCGCCTTCGCCGTCAGCGCCCAGTCGACGAACTTCTTCGCGTTGTCGAGGTTGCGCGCGCCCTTGACGATCGACAGCGAGCCGATCTCGTAGCCGGTGCCCTCGCAGGGCGCCACGCCCTTCACCGGAAAGCCGGCCTGCGCCTCGGTGACGACGTCGTGGATGAACGATACGCTCGCGAGCGTCTCGCCGCGCGCGGCCGCCTTGATGGGCGCCACGCCCGAGCGCGGGTAGTGGTTGATGTTCCTGTGCAGCGCCTTCAGGTACTTGAACGCCTCTTCCTCGCCGAACACCTGCACCAGCGTGGCGATCGCGGTGTAGGCGGTGCCGGACGCGTTGGGATTGGCCATCTGCACTTCGCCGGCGAATTCCGGCTTGACCAGATCCTTCCAGCAGGCGGGCGCCGCGACCTTCTTCTTGGCGAGGAGCTCGGTGTTGTAGCCGATGCCCAGCGCGCCCAGGTACATGCCGACCGTGCGGTACTTCGACTGCTCGGCCTGCTTCTGCGCCCACGGCTGCAGCTGCGCCAGCAGCGGCGACTTGTATTCCTCGAGCAGTCCCTGCTCGGCCGCCTGCAGGTGCGGATCGCCGGTGCCGCCGAACCAGACGTCGAGCTTCGGATTCGCCTTTTCGGCGGCGATCTGCGCGAACGACTCGCCCGAGCCCTTCAGCGTCATGCCGACCTTGATGCCGGTCTCCTTTTCGAAGGCGACCGCGGCGGCGTTGCACCATTCGGCCTGCACGGGGCAGATGACGTTGAGCGTGTTCTGCGCGAAGACGGGCGCGGCGAATGCGGCCGCGGCGACGACGGCGGCCGCGGCAAGGCGTTTGCGGTTCGGGAGCATGGGAGTCTCTTCCTTTCGTGTCAGGCGACGGTGATGCTCGGGGACAGATAGACGTCCTGGATGGCGTTGAGCAGCGTCACGCCGTCGCCCATCGGCTTCTGGAACGCCTTGCGGCCGGAGATGAGACCCATGCCGCCGGCGCGCTTGTTGATCACCGCGGTGCGCACCGCGTCGGCGAGGTCGTTCGCGCCCGACGCGCCGCCGGAATTGATGAGCCCGGACCGGCCCAGGTAGCAGTTCGCGACCTGGTAGCGCGCGAGGTCGATCGGGTGGTCGGTCGCGAGCTCGGAGTACATCCGCTTGTCGTTCTTGCCGTAGGGATTGTCCTTGGTGTTGAGCGCGAGGTAGCCGCCGTTGTTCTCGGGCAGCTTCTGCTTGATGATGTCGGCCTCGATCGTGACGCCGAGATGGTTCGCCTGGCCGGTGAGGTCGGCCGACACGTGGTAGTCCTTGTCGGTCTTGAAGGCCGGGTTGCGCAGATAGCACCACAGCACCGTGGCCATCCCCATCTCGTGCGCGGCCGCGAACGCCTGGCTCACCTCGACGATCTGGCGGCCGGACTCGGGCGAGCCGAAGTAGATCGTCGCGCCCACCGCCACCGCGCCCAGGTCCTTCGCCTGCCTGATGGTGGCGAAGAAGATCTGGTCGTACTTGTTGGGATAGGTGAGGAACTCGTTGTGGTTGAACTTGAGCAGGAACGGAATCCTGTGCGCGTACCGGCGCGAGCACGCGCCGAGCACGCCGAGCGTCGAGGCCACGGCGTTGCAGCCGCCTTCGATCGCGAGCTTGACGATGTTCTCGGGGTCGAAGTAGAGCGGATTCTTGGCGAACGACGCGCCCGCGCTGTGCTCGATCCCCTGGTCGACGGGCAGGATGGACAGGTAGCCGGTCCCGGCGAGCCGGCCGTGGTCGAAGAGCTGCTGCAGGCTGCGCATCACCGCCGGCGAACGGTCGCTCGGCGCGACGATCCGGTCCACGAAATCGGGACCGGGCAGATGCAGCGATTCCCGGGGGATGCCCTTGCAGACGTGCTGGAGCAGGCCACCCGCTTCGGCACCCAGGAGTCCCATGATGTCGGTCATTGTCGAATCTCCCTTTCGTGGACAGCCATTTGCGGACAAGCGGCCATTATCCCGCGGCGGCGGCGCGCGAACAACGCGCGTCGCACGCTGCGCTGCGTCCGCGGGCCTCACGTCGGCCTGCGCCCCTGCAGCGCCGCCTGCGCCGCGGCGAGCCGCGCGATGGGCACGCGGGGCGCCGAGCACGAGACGTAGTCGAGCCCGGCGTCGTGGCAGAAGCGGATCGCCTCCGGCTGCCCGCCGTGCTCGCCGCAGATGCCGACGACGAGGTCCGGGCCGCGCGCCGCGCCCCCATTCGACGGCGAGCTGCATCAGGCGCCCCACGCCGTCGACGTCGAGCATCTCGAACGGGTTGTCGCGGAGGATGCCGGATTCGATGTACTGCGGCAGGAACTTGTTCTCGGCGTCCTCGCGCGAGAACGAGAACGTGGCCTGCGTGAGGTCGTTGGTGCCGAACGAGAAGAACTCGGCGATTCCGGCGAGGTCGCGCGGCGCGCATGCATGCGCGCACGACCTCGACCATCGTGCCGAACTTGCACGTGCGAGCGCACGCCGTAGCTCGCCTCGACTTCCGCCTGCAGCGCGTCCACCATGGCCTTGACGCGCCGGAGCTCCTCGACCGTGCAGACCTGCGGCACCATGATCTCGGGATGCACGTCGATGCCTTCCTTCGGGCACTGCGGCGGCGGCCTCGAGGATGGCGCGGATCTGCATTTCGTAGATCTCGGGAAAGGTGAGGCCGAGGCGCACGCCGCGGTGCCCCAGCATCGGATTGACTTCCGTCAGCAGGTGCACCTTCCTCAGCATCGCCTCGCGCCGCTCGAGCGCCGCGTCGCCGCGCTTCGCCTCGCGGTACTGCGCGAGGCTGCTGCTGCAGCTTGCCGAGGCTCTCGACGTATTCGCGCGGCAGCTCCGGATCGAGCAGCTTCAGCGTGTCCGGCAGCTCGGCGACCGAGCGCGCGGCCCGCTGCAGGTTGCGCAGCTGGCCGATCTCGAATTCGAGCTGCGAGGCGGTCGGCAGGAACTCGTGCATCGGCGGATCGAGCAGGCGCACGGTGACCGGCAGCCCGGCCATCGCCGCGAAGATGCCCTTGAAGTCGCGCGCGCTGGATCGGCAGCAGCCTGTCGAGCGCGGCGCGCCGCTCGGTCGGGCGTGTCGGCCAGGATCATTTCCTGCACGATCGGCAGGCGCTGCGGATCGTTGAACATGCGCTCGGTGCGGCAGAGCCCGATGCCCTTCGCGCCGTAGTCGCGGGCGCGGGCGGCGTCGCGGGGCGTGTCGGCGTTGGCCATCACCTCGAGCCGCGCCACCTCGTCGGCCCACGCCAGCAGCGTCGCCAGCTCGTCGAAGAACTGGGCCTCGACGGTCGGGATCCGTCCCGGATAGACGTTGCCCGTCGTGCCGTCGATCGTGATGACGTCGCCCTCGTGCAGGATCGCGTCGCCGATCTTCGCCGTGCGCTCGCGCACGTCGATCGCGATCGCGTCGCAGCCGGAGACGCAGGGCTTGCCCATGCCGCGCGCGACGACCGCCGCGTGCGAGGTCTTGCCGCCGCGGCTGGTCAGGATGCCCTGCGCGGCGAAGAAGCCGTGGATGTCCTCGGGCTTGGTCTCCTCGCGCACGAGGATCACGCGCTCGCCCTCGCGGCCGCGCCGCTCCGCCGTGTCCGCGTCGAACACGATGCTGCCCGAGGCGGCGCCCGGCGACGCCGCGAGGCCCTGCGCCAGCGACTGCACCCGTGCCCGGGATCGAGCGTCGGCACGAGCAGCTGCTCGAGCAGGAGCGCGTTGATGCGGTTGAGCGCCCGGTCCTTCGCGATCAGGCCTTCCTCGAACATCCCGACCGACGTCGTCACCATGGCCCGCGCGTTCATCTTGCCGTTGCGCGTCTGCAGGCAATAGAGCCGGCCGCGCTCGATCGTGAATTCGAAGTCCTGCACCTCCTTGTAGTGCGTCTCGAGCTTGTCGCGCAGCTCGACGAGCTGCCGGTAGAGCGCGGGCATTTCCTGCGCCATCGCCGCGATCGGCTTCGGCGTGCGGATGCCCGCGACGACGTCCTCGCCCTGCGCGTTCACCAGGTACTCGCCGTAGATGACGTTCTCGCCGGTCGCCGGATTGCGGGTGAAACCCACGCCGGTGGCCGAGTCGTCGCCCATGTTGCCGAAGACCATCGTGCAGACGTTGACCGCCGTGCCGTTGGCCATCTCGGGCGTGATCCTGAACTGGCGCCGGTAGTCGACGGCGCGCTTGCCGTTCCACGACTGGAACACCGCCTGGATCGAGCGTTCGAGCTGCTCGAAGGGATCGGCGGGAAGCGGCTCTCCGGTGTGCTCGCGGTAGACGGCGAGGAACGCCTCCGCGAGCTCCTGCAGCGCGTCGGCGCGTCAGCTCGACGTCGTGCACGGCGCCGTGCTTGCGCTTGATCGCCGCCATCGCCGCGTCGAAGGCCTCGTCGGGAACCCCCATCGCGATCTTGCCGAACAGCTGGATGAAGCGCCGGTACGCGTCCCACGCGAAGCGCGGATTGCCCGTCTGGGCGGCGAGGCCCTCCAGCGTCGCCGCGTTGAGGCCGAGGTTCAGGATCGTGTCCATCATGCCGGGCATCGACATCGCCGAACCCGACCGCACCGAGACCAGCAGCGGGTTGGCCGCCGAGCCGAATCCCTTGCCGGACTTGCGCTCGAGCGTGGCGATGTGGGTCCGGACGCCGTCCATCAGTCCGTCCGGCAGCCGCTGGTTGCTCGAGGTAGGCGAGGCAGGCCGCCGTCGTGATGACGAATCCCGGCGGGACGTTGAGCCCGATCTGCGTCATCGCGCACAGGTTGGCGCCCTTGCCGCCGAGCAGCATCCGGTCGCTGCCGTCGCCTTCGTCGAACGTGTAGATGAATTTGCGGTCACTCATGGTTTCTTCCTCGAAGCGATGACTTCTCTCAATTTTCCGCTGCGCCGGTCGGCGAGCGGTCCGTGCGTGTCGAGACGGACGCGAACGTTGGGCAGTGCCTGCTGGACGAGATAGCCGTGCAGGGCTTTCGCCACCGCGTGCCAGGCTGCCTGCCGCTCGGCAGGGTCACGGCAATCGAGGCGCAGGAGCAGCCGGTCCGGCGCCGTCTGCAGGATCTGGAAACGCGAAGCCGGCGCGGCCTCTTCGACGACCGTCGTGAGCGCGAGCGGCAGCAGGCGCACGATGTGCCCGTCGGGCGCAGCCATCGACAGCACGTCGTCGTGCCTGCCCTCGACCTTTATGGCGGGCAGCGGATTCCCGCACGCGCACGGCTCGCGGATTGACGACGACGCTGTCGCCGAGATCGTAGCGGATGATCGGCTGCACGCGGTTGGCAAGGTTGGTGAGCAGCACCGTCCGCGATGGTTCTCCCGGCGGTGTCGGACGAAAATCGTCGTCGACCGGCTCGAGCAGCACCCAGTCGGCGTTGACGTGCAGCCAGCCCTCGTCGCAACCGAAGGCGATGCTCATGCATTCCGAAGTGCCGTAGTCGTTGACGACCGGGCACGCGAACGCGGCCTCGATTTCAGCGCGCACGCTCGCGGGCAGGCATTCGCCGCCCGACCACAGGCCCGCCGGATCGATCGCGAGCCGTCCGGCTTTCCGCTCGTCCGCAAGCAGGGCCAGCATGGTCGGGTAGCTCGCGACGAAAGCCGGCCGATAGGCATTGAGTTCCCGCACCAGCCGCGGCAGCGGATCCATGATCGAAAAGCTGCGCGCCGCGATCCAGGGGCTGTTCCGGGTGAGCCGTTGCCATGACGCGATGCTGGCGAAGTGATCGCCCGTCGCGGCGATCAGGGCAGCCCGCCCGCCGCGCGCCGCGATGCGCCAGGCGTGGGCGGCGGTGAATCGCGCGGGATCGAGATGCACGGCCATCAGTGCGTCGCATGTCTCCAGCGCGTCGCCGTCCTGCACGTAGATCCCGGGTTCGCCGGTGCTGCCCGAGCTCTTCCAGAGCACATAACGGCCGAGGTAGCGCTCGCCGATGTGCTTCCCGTCGGCGAGGAACGCGGTGACCCCGGCCAGGTCGACCGCTGGATCGGTCACCCAATCGTCGAAGCGATCCATCAGCGCGCTCTTGGTCACGACGGGCAGCACGGCAGGGTCGAGTACGCCGGCCGGGAGATCACGGTAGGCATCGCGGTAGAAGCGGCGAGCGCTCGCGCGCGAAGCGCACCAGCGCCTCGAAGCGGGTGCGGCCGGCGGCGGCGATCGCTGTTGCGCCCGCTGCGTGCGTCCACCAGATGTCGCCCAGCCGCGAAACCCACGACCAGCAATCGACCGAGGCGCTGATCGGGTCCCAGAAGAGGCTGTGTTTCGCCATCGGCATGGCGCCGGCGAGTTGCGCCGCATGCCCGTGCCCCGCCGGTGATATGAACGGCCCGGCACGGGCTGCGTTAGGAACCGGGCTGTGGGAAGCGGCTGGCATGCCCCCAGTCTCCGGCGGCGGCCTCCGTCCCGGGTTGATATTCGTCAACGCATGGCGCAGTTCGCAGCCCCGGGCCAGCGAACGAGCCAGTCCGCCGCCAGGCTCGGCACCTGCTCGAGCGTGCCGGGTTCCTCGATGGCCGTTGCTGCATCTCGGGCCGGGGTCGTCATTCGTTGTTGACGCGCGTCAAACGCCGATTGCGATCACGGGGACAGACTGGTCGCACGGGCAAACCTCCGGGTCCGAATGGTCGCCTGGTGCAGTCCGCGCCCGGGGCGACAACGGCTCGTCACGACGCCATGCCTTGGGCACACTTTCCACACGGCGCCGACATCGGCGTGCGCGGCATCGGCGCATCGCGAGGCGAGGCGTTCGAGGAGGCCGCGCTGGCCGTGACGGCCGTGATCACGGACCCCGAGCGTGTCGCCGCGGAAACAGCGATCGACCTGCGTTGCGAGGCGCCGGACGACGAATTGCTGCTTGCCGACTGGCTCAATGCGCTGATCTACGAAATGGCGACACGCAACATGCTGTTTCGCCGTTTCGCGGTGTCGTTGCGCGACCATGCGCTCGAGGCCAGAGCGTGGGGCGAGCCGGTCGATCGCGAACGGCACAGGCCCGCGGTCGAGGTCAAGGGGGCAACCTACACGGCCCTGTCCGTGGCACGCCGCGACGATGGCACCTGGGTCGCGCAGTGCGTTGTCGACGTGTGAGAGAGAAACGCGATGGATCCTGGACGGCTGCACCGCATCGACGACTGCGAGTGGATGCTGCCGCAGACGGGGGCGATGCGCGTTCCCGGCGTGATCTTCGCCGACGAGGCGCTCGTCCGCGAGATGGACGACAAGGTGCCGGAGCAGGTCGCCAATGTCGCCACGCTCCCCGGCATCGTCAAGGCATCGTTCGCGATGCCCGACGCCCATTGGGGCTACGGCTTTCCGATCGGCGGCGTCGCTGCCTTCGATCCCGACGAGGGTGGCGTCGTGTCGGCCGGCGGCGTGGGCTTCGACATCTCCTGCGGCGTGCGCACGCTGCTTACCGGCTTGACGCGCGTCGCAGATCGAACCGGTCAAGCGGCGCCTTGCCGACGCGCTCGCCGAGCGCATTCCTGCGGGCGTGGGCAGCACCGGCGCACTCTCGCCTCGCGGCCGACGAGATGGACGCGATGCTGCGTGGCGGCGCGCGTTGGGCGGTCGCGCGGGGCTACGGGCATCCGGAGGACCTCGAGCGAACCGAGGAGCACGGCAGTGATGGCGGGCGCAGAGCCGCAGCACGTGTCCGCCGCCGCCAAGCGGCGGCAGCGGGACGAGATGGGCACGCTCGGCTCGGGCAACCACTACCTCGAGGTGCAGCACGTCGTCGAGCTGTACGACCGCCGATGGCGCGCGAGCCTTCGGGCTCGCGGACGGGCGACGTCGTCGTCAGCATCCACTGCGGGTCGCGCGGCCTCGGCCACCAGATCGGCACCGAGTTCCTGCGGGAGATGGCGATGACGGCCAAGGCCGCCGGCATCACGCTGCCCGACCGCGAACTCGCCTGCGCGCCCGTTCGTTCACCCGTCGGGCGAACGCTACCTCGGCGCGATGCGCGCGGCGATCAACTGCGCGCTGGCGAACCGGCAGATCCTCACGCATCTGGTGCGCGAGGTGTTCCAGTCCGTGCTGCCCGGAACGAAGCTGACGCTGCTCTACGACGTGTCCCACAACACCTGCAAGGTCGAGCGGCACGTCGTCGACGGCACGCTGCGCGAGGTGTACGTGCACCGCAAGGGCGCGACCCGGGCGTTCGGTCCGGAGCATCCCGACCTGCCGCGTGCATTGCACGCGACCGGCCAGCCGGTGCTGATCGGCGGCAGCATGGGCACCGCGTCCTACGTCCTCGTCGGCACGCGTCGGGGCATGCAGGAGGCGTTCGCATCCGCCTGCCACGGCGCGGGCCGGAGCATGAGCCGGCACGAGGCGACGCGGCGCTGGCAAGGGCGCAAGGTCGTGGACGATCTCGCCGGGCGCGGCATCCTGATCCGCAGCCCGTCGCTGCGCGGCGTGGCCGAGGAGGCTCCCGGCGCGTACAAGGATGTCGCCGCGGTCGTCGATGCGGCCGACCGCGCGCAGCTGGCGCGCAAGGTCGCCCGTCTGGAGCCGCTGGTCTGCATCAAGGGATGATGACGCAATGAACGCCAGCGAACTCCGGCTGTTCGCGCTCGATGCGAGCCGTGCGTTCGGCGAGTCGGTCAGCGCGCAGGCTGGCCATTCCGCTCAGTGCGCACGAGGAGCGCGAGTTCGAGGACGGTGAGCACAAGGCGCGGCCGCTCGTGAGCGTGCGCGGGGTCGACGTCTTCGTCATCCACTCCCTCTACGGCGAAACGGCGCAGAGCGCGAACGACAAGCTCGTCCGGCTCCTGCTCTTCATCGGCGCGCTGAAGGATGCGGCCGCGGACCGCGTCACCGCCGTCGTCCCCTATCTCGCCTACGCGCGCAAGGATCGCAAGACGAAGGCCAGGGACCCGGTCACGACGCGCCACATCGCCTGCCTGTTCGAGGCGGTCGGCGCCGACGGCGTGGTCACGCTCGACGTGCACAACCTCGCGGCGTTCCAGAATGCGTTCCGCTGCCGCACCGAGAACCTCGAGGCGAACATCGCTGTTCGTCGGCCATTTCGCGCCGCTGCTGCGTGACACCGAGGTCGCCGTCGTGTCGCCGGACGCCGGCGGGATCAAGCGCGCCGAGCAGTTCCGCAACCGCCTGGCAGACGCGTTGGGGCGACCTGTCGGCGCCGCGTTCGCCGAGAAGTACCGCAGCGCCGGCGTGGTCACCGGCGATGCACTGGTCGGGGATGTCGGCGGCAAGGTCGCGATCATCATCGACGACCTGATCAGCGCCGGCACGACGATCGCGCGGGCTGCGCAGGCATGCCGCGACCGCGGAGCGACGCGCGTCCTCGCCGCGGCGTCGCACGGCCTCTTCGCCGGAGCCGCCAACACCGTGCTGGCGGCCAGTGCCGTCGAGCAGATCGTGGTGACCGACAGCGTGCCGCCATGGCGCGTGAGCGATCCCGGACTGAAGGCGAAGCTGGTGCACGTCAGCACCGCGAGCCTGTTCGCCGAGGCGATCCGCAGGATCCACGACGGCGGGTCGATCGTCGAGCTCCTCGGCGGCTGATCCCCCGCGGCGACCTCGGCGTCAGCCTCCGCAATGGGCAATGTGACTGCCGGCCAGGCGGAGGTAGTCGCGCGCCTGCGTCGTCCATTTCGCCGGATCGGCCACTGCCGGTTCCTTCAGGTGCCAGATCGCGATCTTCGCGCGCACACAGGCGCGGAAGCTCTGATAGAAATGCACGAGCTCATCCGGCGGAGCGTCGCCGGACAGGTCGGCGCAGGTCTCGAAGATGGATCGCCGCATCCAGGCCGCACCGAGGCGTTCGCACTCGAGCGCCAGGAACGCGAGCTCGTCGGCCGTATCCAGGAGGCGGAAGTCGAGGGAGAATTCAAGGCAATCGATGATCTGCGGCCGCCGCTCGAGACAGATGTGCTCCGGCCGCAGGTCGCCGTGGGCCTCGACGATGTGTCCTCCGCGTGCCCGGTCATCGAACAGCGCCGCGGCGCGCTCGAGAAAAGCGCGCTGCCGCGCGCAGATGGGCTCGATCGTCGCGATCGGCAGTGCGAACTCCCGTCGCGCTCAGCTCCGTCAGGTTCCCCGCGATGCCCGCCGCGAAGCGCTCGCCGGTATTCGCGCTGGCCCATGGCGAACGGCGCGGCAGTCACGATAAAACCGGCAGAGCGTGCCCACGATGCGCCGAACGTCGTCGACTTGCACCGAGCCGCTGCGGATCATGCGATCCAGCATCCGCTCGGCCGGCAGGCGCCGCATCTTCACCAGCCAGTCGACGACGCCGCCGCGCGGTCCGAGCCGCAGCTTCCCGTCCGCGTCGACCGTCAGCGGCACGGTTTCGAGATAGACGTCGTCCGTCAGGCGGCGATTGAGCCGCACCTCTTCGGCGCAGTAGTGCCGGCGCGCCGCCTCGGTGCTGAAATCGAGGTAGCTCTGGCGTACCGGCTTCTTCAGCTTCCACGCGTGGCGGTCGGTGAGGAACACCCACGACATGTGGGTCTCGATGGTGTCGACGCGCTGAGTCGGCTCGGCGTAGCTCTGCGGCCGGGCAAGGAACGCGACTTTCCCCGCAAGCTCGGGGTCGCTCGTCCGTGGGCCTGTCGCGCTGCGCGTGACCGGGTTGTTCATCTGCCCATCCGCCGCTGCCGTCATTATGGCCCGATTCGCGGGACGGCTTGACGCGAATCATCGTGCGGCGTGCCCGGCGACATGGCATGCCGTGGCAGCCCGCCGCGCCCGGACGGGGCCGGCAGGGTCAGGCGCGGTGTTGACAGCGGTCAAGACGGCGTGGTCGTGGCGGCTACCATGCGAAAAGAACCTGGACTGCGGGATGCGGTTGGTTGCCGGCGTGAGATCGAGTTCGCACGAAGGGAGCGGCGATGGCAGCGAAAGTCCTGAGTTCCAACGCGAGGCGCGGGACAGGGTCTGCGTCGGCCATCGAGACGCCCGAGTGGGAAGCTTCCGCATGCCACGACGACCTTCGATGGAGCCCTGATGGCGGCTCCTCCACGCGTCGCGCGCCGCGGCAGGCGCGGCGATGAGCGGCTATCGGTCGCCTGCGGATGCGCGTCGCACGTTCTTCCGCGAGTTTCTGCGGCATCCCGGCGCCATCGGATCCGTCGTGCCGAGTTCCGCGTTTCCTCGAGCGCCGGCTGGTCGGAATCGCCGACATCCAGAGGGCGCGGCTGGTCGTCGAGTTCGGTCCGGGCACGGGCGGAACCACGGCGGCGATCCTGCGTGCATTGCCGGCTGACGGGAGATTGCTCGCCATCGAGATCAATCGGCGGTTCGCCGGCTGCTGTCCTCCTTCGCCGATCCGCGCCTGATCGTGCACGTTGGCGACGCGGTCGGGTTGGGCGACGTGCTGGCGGGTCGGGGCCTGTCCGATCCGGATGTCGTGCTGTCCGGCATTCCGTTCTCGACGATGTCCGCCGCCGAGGGTCGCCGGATCCTGCGCAGCGTCTGGCAGGCGTTGGCGCCAGGGGGTCGCTTTGTCGCCTATCAGTTTCGCGGCGTGGTGGGTCAATCTGGGCCGGGAGATCCTCGGCGCCCCCGAAGTCGGGATCGAAATGCGCAACGTACCGCCGATGCGCGTCTACTGCTGGCGCAAGCCGACCCAGGCCAACGTCATTCGCGCGCGGAATTGATCCCGGTCAATTCGCACCGGCAAGGCTGGGCTACGCTGAGTCGGCGATCGACGAAGCCGACCCAGGCGGGCGATGCCAACCCGAAACCGGGGAGTGCGGACATGACCGAACTCACTACGCGGCAGATACAGCAATTGGAGCACGATTTGCGGGCGCAACGAAGCGGCGTCGTGGCTGAGGCGCACGACGAGTTGACGCGCGCCACGCAGCAGTCGTATGCGGCCATTGCCGGGGAAGCGCCGGATTTCGGCGACCAGGCCACCGCAGCCTCGCTTGCCGACTACGACAATGCGCTCGCACGCCGCCACGTGGAGGCGATCGGGGAAATCGACGATGCGCTCGAGCGCATCAAGGCGCACCGGTTCGGACGTTGCCTCGAGTGTGGCGCCCACCTGGGCTATGCGCGGCTGAGGGCATGTCCAACCGCCAGGCGTTGCGTGGCCTGCCAGAGCCTGCACGAGCGGACGTTCGCCGTCGGCGCGAGGCCGACGATGTAGCGCGGGCGCCCTGCCGGGCTGCCGCCTGCGTTACTCGCGGGTGCGAACGCGTGCGCCGTCCCTCGGATTGAGCAGCACGTGGTCGACGTCGGCCTCTGCCTGCAGCCAGTCGTCGACGTCGTAGCCATCCGCGTAGCCGCGCTCGCCGTAATAGCGGTAGGCCGTCTCGCTGATCATCCGTTGCCGCAGATCGGGGTCGATGGCATCGAGCGTGCTTTCCGCGAACGGCTGGTCGGGTTCCATCTCGTCTTCGGTTTGCAGCGTGGCGATCGGCACGCTGCGCGGGTGCAACGGGCTGGAGGGCGCGGGCGCCGAAGCGCGCGTTTTCCGCCGGGGGGCGGGTGTCGAAGCCTTGGGACTGCGCTTGGTGGTCATTGCCGTCTTCCTTTGCGAACCGGCGGGCCGGAAGGGTTGCCGCGGGGGCCGGACTTTCCCGTTCCCCCGTCTGCAACTTCGGCACGCCGAGGTCATTGTCGCGCACGCAGCCGCAACCCGTTTGACCGGAGTCAAGCGCCGAGCATGTTGGTCGACCGCGCACGAACCTTGAATCTGCCCGACGGACCCTCATATCGGGCGCATGGAGCCTTGCCACGAGCCGAAGCATGTCTCGCCGCTCGCCGGATCGCGGGGCGAGCAATCGTGAGCGCGCACCTGTACGTGGTCTGTCCCCACTGCGACACGACCAACCGCGTGCTGCGCGAACGCCTGGAAGGGGGCGCGATGGATCTGCTCGGCCTGCTGCAGTGGATCAGGGCCAGCACCTGACAGGCCGACACACATGACGACAAGAAATCCGACGGATTGGATGTGGGCGCAGGCCTGCGCGCTGATCGACGAAGCCGAACGCATGCACCGACAGTTCTTCCGCCTGGCCGCGTCGGGGCAAACCCACGCCACCTGGGAGCCGCCGGTCGACGTGTTCGAGGACGAGTTCGAAGTCATCGTCCTCGTCGCGCTGCCCGGCGTACCCGCGCATCGGATCGAGGTGACGACCGAGTCGGGCGACCTCGTGTTGCGCGCCGAAAGGAGCCTGCCGTTCGCCGGATCGCCGCGCGCGGTGCGGCGGCTGGAGATTCCCTACGGGTTTTTCGAGCGGCGCATTCGGCTGCCCGACACGCGGCTCGGATGCGGGTACGCGCGAAATGCGGGATGGCTGCCTGATCCTGCGGCTGCGCAAGACGAGCGGGACGGAGGACGTATGAAGGAAGCCGACCCGCGCGACCGACACGCCGCTCAGTGCCGATGCGGGCACAGGCGTCGAAGCCGCCGTGGCGGAAATCCCGACGGAGGGTGCAGGCGCGTCGCGTCTCCTCCCCGACGACGCGCTGATCATCGTGCCGGTGCGCAACGTCGTGCTGTTCCCGGGGATGGTGTTCCCGCTCACCGTCGGGCGCGAGCGCTCGCGTGCCGCCGTCGCACGAGGCCGCGCGCCTGCAGCGTCCTCTCGGCGTCCTGCTGCAAAGCAAGCCCGACGCGGACCAGCCGGGGCCAGACGAGCTGCACCGGGTCGGCACCACGGCCAACGTGATTCGTTACATCACGGCGACGGACGGCACGCATCACGCCATCTGCCAGGGCGTGCAGCGCTTCCGCGTGCTCCAGTTCCTCGAGGGCTATCCGTTCATGGCCGCGCGGGTGCAGCTCGTCGCGGAGTCCGAGCACGCGGACCCGGACATCGAGGGACGCGCCCACAGTCTCAAGGAGCGGGCGGCGGAGATCCTGCAGCTCCTGCCGCAGGTGCCCGAGGAGGTCGTGACCGCGCTGCAGGGGGTGGACGGACCTGCACGCCTCGCGGACTTCATCGCCGGACTGATGGACATCGCCGCCGAGGAAAAGCAGGCGCTGCTGGAGACCTTCGATCTCAAGACGCGGCTCGACAAGCTGCTGGAGCTGCTCGCGCACCGCATCGAGGTGCTGAAGGTCTCGCGCGAGATCGCCGAGCGCACGCGAGGCTCGATCGACGACAGCCAGCGCAAGCACCTGCTGCGCGAGCAGATGCGCACGATCCAGAAGGAGCTCGGCGAGGGTGACGAGGGCGCGGCGGAAGATCGCCGAGCTCGACCGCGCGATCGCCGCGGCGAAGATGCCCGAGGAAGTGGAAAAGCAGGCGCGCAAGGAGCTGAAGCGGCTCGAGCGGATGCCCGAGGGCGCCGGCGAATACTCGATGATCCGCACCTATCTCGACTGGCTGATCGAGCTGCCCTGGGCCGCCGGCGCCGAGGCGGCGATCGACATCGCGGAGGCGCGGCGCATCCTCGACGAGGACCACTACGGCCTCGACAAGATCAAGAAGCGCATTCTCGAATACCTCGCGGTGCGCAAGCTCAATCCGTCGGGTCGAAGCCCGATTCTTTGCTTCGCCGGTCCGCCCGGCGTGGGCAAGACCTCGCTCGGCCAGAGCATCGCCAAGGCGACCGGGCGCAGGTTCGAGCGCCTGAGCCTCGGCGGCGTCCACGACGAGGCGGAGATCCGCGGCCACCGGCGCACGTACATCGGCTCGCTGCCGGGCAACGTCATCCAGAGCCTGCGCAAGGCCGGCACGCGCAACTGCGTGCTGATGCTGGACGAGGTCGACAAGCTCGGCGCCGGCGGCTTTCACGGCGACCCGGCCTCGGCGCTGCTCGAAGTGCTCGACCCGGAGCAGAACGCGACCTTCCGCGACAACTACCTGGCGGTGCCGTTCGATCTGTCGGGCGTGATGTTCATCTGCACCGCGAACGTGCTCGACACGATTCCGGGCCCGCTGCGCGACCGGATGGAGATCATCCAGCTGCCGGGTTACACCGCGCAGGAGAAACTGCAGATCGCGCGCCGCTACCTGGTTGGGCGCCAGCTCGAGGCGACGGGCGTCACGGCGGAGCAATGCGCGATCGGCGACGACGCGCTGACGGCGATCATCGACGACTACACGCGCGAGGCCGGCGTGCGCAATCTCGAGCGCGAGATCGGCAACGTGTTCCGCAATGTAGCGCTCCGCGTCGCGGAAGGTGGCGCGCAACGGGTGGCGGTGGGTCCCGCCGACCTCGCGGCCATCCTCGGTGCGCGCAAGTTCGAGGCCGAAGTCGCGATGAGGAGCAGCGTGTCCGGGGTCGCCACCGGCCTCGCGTGGACCCCGGTGGGCGGCGACATCCTGTTCATCGAAGCCTCGCGCATGCCGGGAGCGGGGAAGCTTATCCTGACCGGACAACTCGGCGAGGTGATGAAGGAGAGCGCGCAGGCGGCACTTTCGCTAGTCAAGGCGCACTCGCGCGACCTCGGCATCGCGCCGGAAGCGCTCGAGAAATCCGACATCCACATCCATGTGCCGGCCGGGGCGACGCCCAAGGACGGCCCGAGCGCAGGCGTGGCGATCTTCGTCGCGCTCGCTTCGCTGCTTACCGGACGGCTCGTGCGCAACGACGTCGCGATGACGGGCGAGATCAGCCTGCGCGGGCTCGTGCTGCCGATCGGAGGCGTCAAGGAAAAAGTGCTTGCCGCACTGCGTGCCGGGATCCGCACGGTGCTGCTTCCTGCCCGCAATCGCCGCGATCTCGATGACATCCCGGCCGAGGTGCGCGAAAAGCTGAATATCGTCTGGGTCGAGCACGTGGAAGACGCGGTCGCTGTGGCGCTTTCGCCGGCGCCGCCCGAGGGCGCGCGCGCTTGAGCCATGGTGCGTCGCAGCACGATTGACCGCGCGGAAATTGAGTCCACCGTTGACAGGTGTCAAGATAGTGCTAAATTGAGCGTGTAAGGTGTACAGCACAACAACAAGAAACCCGTGTTGGGAAAGGCACACATGAGGAGTTGAAAATGTCTGCACATCTCACTACGACATCGCGGGATCCGCGAGGCAAGTCCGCCATCCCCCCGGTTGCCGCGCCCGCCGCTTCTGTCGCGCCCGGGATCATTGCAGAAATGGCATCGCAGATCATTGCGGAGCGTCCTGACGATCGCGAAGTGAAGTGGCTGATGATCGCGGAGGCCGCGTACTACTGCGCCGAGAAAAGAGGATTCGAGCCCGGCCACGAGCTGGAAGACTGGCTCGAGGCGGAAGCCCGGATCGACGCCTTGACCGGCAAGTGATCGTCGCCGCGCCGGCGGCCGCACCGTGCAGAGCAACGCCACAGAAGTCGATGTGCTCGAGGCGCTCGTCCACCGAGGACCGGCGAGGACGCCGACGGGCTCGCTGACGAAGAACGCGCTCGCGCTGATCCTGGCCGGCGGCCGGGGCAGCCGCCTCGAGGAACTGACCCATTGGCGCGCGAAGCCGTCGCTGCCGTTCGGCGGCAAGTTCCGGATCATCGACTTCGCGCTGTCGAACTGCGTGAACTCCGGTATCCGCCGCGTCGGCATCTGCACGCAGTACAAGGCGCAGAGTCTCCTGCGTCACGTGCAGCGCGGCTGGAACTTTCTCGACGGGCGCTTCGACGAGTTCGTCGAGCTCCTGCCGGCGCAGCAGCGCATCGAGACGACGTGGTATCAGGGCACGGCGGACGCCGTCTACCAGAATCTCGACATCCTGCGTCGCTACGATCCGGAGCACGTGCTGATTCTGGGCGGCGATCACGTCTACAAGATGGACTACGGCAGGATGCTCGAAGACCACGTCCAGGCGCGGGCGCAGATGACGATCGCCTGCATCGACGTCCCGCTGGACGAAGCGACGTCCCTCGGCGTGATGGCGGTCGACGCCGGGGGTCGCGTCGTCGGTTTCGCGGAGAAGCCGGCACGACCGGCGCCGGCACCGGGTCGACCGGACCGGGCGCTCGCCAGCATGGGCATCTACGCGTTCGATGCCGGATTCCTGTACGACGAAGTTGCGTGCGACGCCGGCAACACCGGCTCCAGCCACGACTTCGGCAAGGACATCATCCCGCGCCTGCTGCGAGCCGGGGCGCGCGTGCATGCGCATGATTTTGCCGACAGCTGCGTCAACATGAGCGAAGGCATTCCCTATTGGCGCGATATCGGCACGATCGATGCCTACTGGGAAGCGAACATGGCGCTGACCCATGTCGTCCCGGAGTTGAATCTCTACGACGCGGATTGGCCGATCTGGACCTACCAGGAACAGCTGCCCCCCGCCAAGTTCGTGTTCGACGACGACGACCGGCGCGGCACGGCGATCGACTCCATAGTCGCCAGCGGCTGCATCATCAGCGGCTCCACCGTGCGCCGCTCGCTGCTGTTCTCGGACGTCCGCGTTCACGATTACTGCACGATCGAGGATTCGGTGATCCTTCCCTCGGCCGATGTGGGCCGCCATACGGTGCTCAAGCGAGCCGTGGTCGAGAAGCATTGCCGGCTGCCGGAGGGCCTGACGGTCGGGCTCGATCCGGACGAGGACCGGCGACGCTTCCACGTGACGGGGCGCGGCGTCACGCTGATCGTTCCGGAGATGCTCGGACAACGGCTCCACCAGTTGCGGTGACGCCTTTGCATTGCGTGGGGCGAGCGCAGGCTTCCTGGCGCGCCGGTGCCGCAGCGAGTCAGCGACGGGCCCGGCGGGCGGCGAAATCGGCGATTGCCCGCAGGGCGGACGGAGTCTGCCATAGCGCATCGGCATCGACCCTGACCTTACGCCGCCAGTTCGCTCGCTCACGGTCTGTGCCCGGCAGGTTGACCGCCGCGGTTTCGCCGGCGAGGTCGTCGGCCTGGAGCAACACCACCGCCGAAGGCGAGGCGCCGGCGTACCGATGCAGCGCCGCGGTGATCCCTGGATCGTGCGACGCGCCCGCGTCGACGGGTGCCCCTTCGGTGACGCCGGCCGCGGCAATCGCGGCGGCCAGCGCGTGCCTGGCCGCGCCACGTTCGGCCTGTGCGCCGGCGGCTCCATCGGCGTCGAGCAGTCCCAGCGCACGCTTCTCCGAGATGTCCGCGCCGGTCCACCAACCGGCGATCGTCGGCAGATCGTGCGTCGACACGCACGCCACCGCCTTCGACGGGTAGCGCGCCGGGGCGGCGAAGCCCGCTCCGTCGCGCTCGAACCAGAGCACGCGATAGGAGAGAATGTCGACCGCCGCCAGGCGCTCGCGGAAGCCTTCGGGCACCGTTCCCAGATCCTCGCCGACCACGAAACAGCCTGCGCGCGCGCTCTCGATCGCGAGCACGGCGAGCAGCGCATCCAGCGGATACTCGACATAGGCGCCATCGACCGCGGATGCGCCCTCGGGAATCCAGAACAGCCGCGACAGTCCCATCACGTGATCGATCCGCAGCGCGCCGGCGTGCCGCATGTTGGCGGCGACGAGTTCGCCGAACCCGGCGCAGGCGGACGCCAGCAGCGCTCCCGGATTCGGCGGCGGCAGGTTCCAGTTCTGGCCGGCCGTCGAGAACGGATCCGGCGGCGCGCCCACCGCCGCGCCACGGGCGAAGGCGGATGGACGCGCCCACACCTCGGCGCCGTCCGGCGCCGCGCCGACGGCGAGATCGCGCAGGAAGCCGAGCGCGAGCCCGCTTGCTCGACCGTGGCGGGCGGCGGCGGCGAACTGGCGATCCGCCAGCCATTGCAGGTAGGACGCGAAGCGGATCCGGTGCGCGTGCCGGACCGCGAAGTCGGCGATGCCGGGGGCGTCAGGCTCGCGCAAGGCGCATGGCCACTCATGCCAGGGCACGCGCGGATGCTCCGAGGCGATCGCCTCGAACAGCGCGAAACGCTGCAACGGCGCCCCGCCGGAGGCGACGAAGCGCTCGAACTCGGCAATGATCGGGTCTGCGCCCGGGCGCCGGTCGAACGCCGCGAAACATGCCTCCAGCACCGCCTGCTTCAATGGCCAGACCGACGCGTAGTCGACGCTGGCGCGCGCCGACAGCGCCGCGACGCGCTGGCCGTTCTGCGCGAGCAATGCGCGCGCGTGGTCCGCTGCCGCGAGATCGGGCACCTGTTCGAGGTCGATGTAGACGGGATCGAGAAAACGGCGGTCGGAAGGATGATAGGGGCTCGCGCGCTCCCGGTCCTCGGCGAAGAGCGCGTGCAAGGGATTGATGCCCACGATGCTGCCGCCCGCGCGCGCGGTGGCCTCGGCGATCGCCGACAGCGTCGTGAAGTCGCCGATGCCCTGATCGCCGTGGCGGTGCAGTGCATAGAGGTGCGCGGCGAGGCCGAAGCGGCGTTCGCCCCCGCGAATATCCGGCGGCAGGAAGCAGCGGTGCGGAGCGACCACCACTCGACAGTGGCCGTCGCGCTCGTCGTCGAAGCGCAGCGTGTGGTAGCCGGCCGGCAGGGGCGGCAGGGTGAACATCCGCCGTTGCGCCCTGCGCCCGTCGGCGGCGGTCGCGACCTGCGCAGGATGGTCGTCGGCGGTAAACGGCAGCAGGATTTCGGTTCCGTCGTCGTGCTGCAGGCGCAGCAGGCCGCGACGGTGCCGGCTCGAAGGCGACACTGCAATGGCGAGCTCGGTCGCGATGCCCGCGCGTGCGACGACCATCGCGGGCAGTTCGCGCAACTCGCGCGCCTCGGCCATTGCGGCAAGGCGCATCCGCGCTTCGCCGGTCGATGTCACCGGCAATCCCATCGCTGCGAGCAGGGCGCGTTTGGTGTCTGCGCCGACGACATGGCGACCGCCGGCGAGGTCCCACCATTCGCCCGCGAGGCCGGCCGCCGCGGCGAGCCGGTCGAGGGTATCCGCCTCGACACCCGCGTCGCGGCGGCGGGGTGCGGGATCCGCTTCTTCCGTGAGGACCAGCAGCGATCGGGCCGCGACGGGCGTGGCGTCGGCGGCGACGGGACCGGCGGGGCCCGGGCATCCCGCGGGCAACGCGGTGTCGATGACGCGGCGCCACACCTTGCCTTCCTGCGCATCGGGCAAGCGCACGGTGACGGGCTCGGCGCCGGCGTTGAACGCGACGGCCACACGGTCGGCGGCCACGGATCCGGCGGGGCTCGCGTAGAGGAGTCGCGACCAGGGCGCGCGACTCGGGCAGTGTCCAATCGCCACCGCTCATCGGCCGGCCGTCGGGATGCCGCCACTCGATGTCCGGGAGGCCGCTCGCGTCGACGGGCGCGCCGGCAAGCCAGCGTTCGCCGGACAACGCGGGGTGCTGCCGGCGCAGGTCGATCAGCTGCGCGACGAATGCGATCAGCGTCGCGTCGGCCATGCCCCAATCGATCCACGTCGTCGGTCCGTCCTGCGCGTAGGCATTGTTGTTGCCCCGCTGCGTTCGTCCCAGCTCGTCGCCCATCGCGAGCATCGGCGTGCCGCGCGACAGCAGCAGCGTCGCCAGCAGGTTGCGCACGTCGCGCTCCCGCGCCGCCTTTATCCCGGGGTCGGCCGTCGGCCCTTCGGCGCCGTGATTCCACGACCAGTTGGCATCGCTGCCGTCGCGGTTGTCCTCGCCGTTCGCCTCGTTGTGTTTCGCGGCGTACGTCACGAGGTCGGCGAGCGTGAAGCCGTCGTGCGCCGTGACGAAATTGACCGACCGTGACGGCGCGCGCGCGCGTGGCGCGAAGACGTCGTCGGAGCCCGCGAAGCGCGTCGCGAGCTCGCCGGTGAGCCCGGCATCGCCACGCCAGAAGCGCCGCGCGGTGTCGCGGTAGCGGTCGTTCCACTCTCCCCATCCCGGCGGGAACGCGCCGAGGCGATGGCCGCCCGGCCCGACGTCCCAGGGTTCCGCGATCAGTTTGAGATCGCGCAGCACGGGATCCTGCGCGATCGCCTGCAAGAGCGGAGCGGCGGGGTCGAAGCCGTCGTCGCGGCGGCCGAGCGTGGTCGCGAGGTCGAAGCGGAAGCCGTCGACGCCCGCCGCTTCCGCGTAGTAGCGAAGCGCGTCCAGCGCGAGACGGAGCACCGGCGCCCGGTCGAGCGCGAGCGTGTTGCCGCAGCCGGTGTCGTCGACGTGGCGGGCGCGATCGCCGGGGAGCGTCCGATAGTAGGTCGCGCTGTCGAGCCCGCGCAGCGAGAGCGTCGGTCCGGCGGCGTCGCCTTCGCCCGTGTGGTTGAGGACGACGTCGAGGATCACCTCGATGCCCGCTGCGTGCAGCGCGGCCACGCAGGCGCGCAATTCGTCGATGCCGCCCGGCGCGAGCCGCGGATCGGGAACGAAGAACGCGGCCGGGTTGTACCCCCAGTAGTTCTTGAGTCCCAGCCGTGCGAGATGGCGCTCGTCGATCGCCGCCGCGATCGGCATCAGCTCGACCGTCGTGACGCCGAGCCGCTTCAGGTGCGCGACGGCGGCCGGATGAGCGAGTCCCGCGCAGGTACCCCGAAGGGCTTCCGGCACGTCGGGGTGCACCCTCGTGAAGCCGCGCACGTGCAGCTCGTACAGGATTGTCTCTCGCCAGGGCACATGCGGTCGACAGGCGGCTGCCGGATCCGGGCAGGGCGTCACGACGCCCTTGGGCACGAACGGCGCACTGTCGGTGTCGTCTCGCGTGCCGCGGTCGTCGCCGCCGCCGGTCAATGCCGGAGCGTAGGCAAAGGCCCGGTCGAGCGCCCGCGCGTACGGATCGACGAGCAGTTTCGCCGCATTGAAACGGTGACCTGCGCGCGGGTCGTACGGGCCGTGCGCCCGCAGGCCGTAGCGATCGCTGGCCACGACGCCGCCGACGAAGCCGTGAAACACGTCGCCGCTGCGTTCCGGCAAGGCGACTCGCGCGATCTCACGCTCTCCGCTCGCGTCGAACAGACAAAGCTCGATCGCGGTCGCATGCGCGGAAAAGACGGCGACGTTCGCGCCGCCGCGTCCCGGAGTGACGCCGAGCGGCTCGGGGCTGCCGGGGCCGACGTCGCGCATCGTCAGGCGGTGCCGCGCGCCGCGACCTCGCGAAACAGCGTGGCGTATTGCCTGGCGGGGCGAGTCCAGCCGACGTCGGTCGCCATGGCGCGCAGCTGCATGCGCCGCCACAGCACGCGATCGCGCTTGAGCGCGATGGCGCGGCCGATCGCGAATTCGAGACTCTGGCGCGTCACCGGCGCGAACTGGATGCCCGTGCCGGCGCCGGCGGCGAGCGCCATCTCGTTCGCGTCGACGACGGTGTCGGCAAGGCCGCCCACGCGCGCCACGACTGGAATGGCGCCGTAGCGCAGCGCGCAGAGCTGGGTGAGGCCGCAGGGCTCGAAGCGCGAGGGCACGAGCAAGGCATCGGCGCCGCCCTGCACGAGATGCGCGATCGACTCGTCGTATCCGGTCAGCGCCGCGATCCGGCCGGGATAACGCGCAGCCGCCGCGACGAAAGCGTCCTCGAGCGCTTTGTCGCCGGACCCCAGCAGCGCGAGCTGGGCGCCGCTGTCCGCGAGCACCGGCAGTGCCTGGACCAGAAGGTCCATTCCCTTCTGCAGCGTCAGCCGGCTGACGACGCCGCAGACGAACGCCGCCGGATCGGCGTCGAGGCCGAAGCGCGCCTGCAGCGCCGCCTTGTTCGGCGCGCGCCGCGCGAGGTGCTTCGTGTCGAAGTGCACGGCCAGATGAGCGTCGGTCGCAGGATTCCACACCGACTCGTCGATTCCGTTGCGGATCCCCGTCAGCACGTCGGCGCGCCGGCGCAGGAGCCCGTCGAAGCCCATCCCGCCCTCGGGCGTGCGGATCTCGGCGGCATACGTCGGCGAGACCGTGGTGATGCGATCGGCCAGCGCGAGCCCGGCCTTCAGATAACTTATCGCGCCGTGGTATTCGACGCCGTCGATCGACTAGGACGTGGGGAGGCAATCCGATCGTCGCCAGCAGCGCGCGCGGGAACTGCCCCTGGAAGGACAGGTTGTGCACCGTCATGACCGTGCGCGGCCGCGCCGTCCCGCCGTAGTGGAGCAGGGCGGGGACGAGGCCCGCCTGCCAGTCGTGGGCCTGGACGACGTCGGGCGCGTAGCCTGCGACGCTGCCGAGCGCGACCGCGGCTCCGCATTCGGCAAGTGCGGCGAAGCGCAACGCGTTATCGGGCCAATCCTTGCCGTCGGGGCCGAGATAGGGATTGCCGGGACGACCATAAAGGTGGGGCGCGTCGAGCACGAAGAGATCGAGCCCGGCCGCGTGCGCTGCGAGCAGCCGGGCCGGCCCGCCCTGCAGGCGCGCGAATGGGTGGACGGCCTCGGCGTCGCGCAATGCGGCGATCACCGCGGGATAACCCGGCACCAGCGTGCGCGTGGCGATGCGCTCGTGCGCGAGCGCCGGCGGCAGCGCGGCGACCACGTCCGCGAGGCCCCCGGTCTTGAGCAGAGGATAGACCTCCGACGCGACCGAAAGGACGCGCAGGCGCTTCACGCGGGCAGCCGGTCGATCATCGCCTGCGTGATGAGGCAGATGCCGAGCGGAGTGCGGCGAAAACGTGCCGCGTCGACCTCGGGATCCTCGCCGACGACGAGCCCGTCCGGGAATCCGGACCTCCGCGTCGACGATCACGTTGGTGAGCCGCGCGCCCCGCCCGATGTCCACGTAGGGGAGGATGACCGCATTCCGGACGCTGCCGAAGGAATGCAGGTGGACGCCGGTGAACAGCAACGAGTGCCGCAGCGACGAACCGGAAACGATGCAGCCGCCCGAGACGAGCGACGAGATGCCGATGCCGCGCCGTCCATCCTCGTCGTGCACGAACTTGGCCGGGGGCGTGATTTCGGCGTAACTCCAGATCGGCCAGTCGCGATCGTAGAGGTCGAGCGCCGGAACGATGTCGGTGAGATCGATGTTCGCCTCCCAGTAGGCGTCGACCGTTCCGACGTCACGCCAGTAGACTTCCGTTTCGTCGCGCGAGCGCACGCACGAGCGCGCGAGGCGATGCGCGACCGCCTTGCCATGCGTGACGATATAGGGAATCACGTCGCGGCCGAAATCGCGGGTCGAGTGCGGATCGGCGGCGTCGCGCTTCAACTGTTCGTTCAGGAACTCGCGCCGGAAGACGTAGATGCCCATGCTCGCCAGCGCCCAGCCGGGCCGGTCCGGCATTTCCGGCGGCTGCGGGGGCTTCTCGAGGAAGGACACGATGCGGTCCGTCGGTGTCGACGTGCATGACGCCGAATGCCTGCGCTTCCGCGACCGGGACTTCGACGCAGCCGACGGTGACGTCCGCGCCGCTGTTGACGTGCTGGACCAGCATCCGCTCGTAGTCCATCTTGTAGATGTGATCGCCGGCGAGGATGACGAGATACTCGGGGGCGTAGCCGTCGACGATGTCGATGTTCTGGAACACCGCGTCGGCGGTGCCGGCATACCACTGGTCTTCCGCCACGCGCTGGCTTGCCGGCAGGATGTCGAAGCTCTCGTTTCGCACCGGCTGCAGGAAGTTCCAGCCGCGCTGGAGGTGCCGGATGAGGCTGTGGGCCTTGTATTGCGTCGCGACCGCGATGCGCCGGATGCCCGAGTTGAGGGCGTTCGACAGCGCGAAATCGATGATCCGCGACTTGCCGCCGAAGTAGACCGCGGGCTTGGCGCGTCTCTCGGTGAGCTCCATCAGGCGGCTGCCGCGGCCTCCCGCGAGAACATAGGCCATCGCCGAGCGGGCGAGCGGGGTCGAGTAGGTTACCTTGTCCATCGTGTTCCCTTCCGTTGCATCCTGCGCCTCGGGCCGGGCGACGCGATCACGTGCCGCCCTCGTGCACCAGCCAGAGGGCGCCGAGCGGCGGCAGCATGAGGGTGGCGGAGCAGGGGAAACCGTTCCACTCGCCCGCGTTCGCTTCGATGCCGCCCGCGTTGCCGCAGCCGGAGCCGCCGTAGACGGCCGCGTCGGTGTTCAGGATCTCGCGCCACCGCCCGGCCGCCGGCAAGCCGATCCGGTAGCCTTCGCGCGGCACCGGGGTGAAATTGGCGATGACCGCCACGGTGGGCGCGCCGTCGCCGCCGAAGCGCAGCCACGCGAACACCGAACTCGCCGCGTCGTCGACCGCGATCCAGCGAAAGCCGTCCGCGCTGCAGTCGCGCTCGTGCAGCGCCCTGTGCGCCCGGTACGCTCGATTGCAGTCGCGAACAAGCGTCTGCGTGCCGCGATGCCAGTGCGTGTCCAGCAGCTGCCACTCCAGTCCCGTCGCGAAGTTCCACTCCGGGCCCTGCGCGAACTCCTGCCCCATGAACAGCAGCTTCTTGCCGGGCTGCCCCCACATCACGGCGTAATAGGCGCGCAGCGTGGCGAACTGCTGCCAGGCATCGCCCGGGATGCGCGCGAGGAGCGACCCCTTGCCGTGCACGACCTCGTCGTGCGAAAGGGGCAGGATGAAGTTCTCCGTGAATGCGTACATGAGCCCGAACGTCATCTTGTCGTGGTGCCAGCGCCGGTGCACAGGCTCCTGCCGCAGGTACTCGAGCGTGTCGTGCATCCACCCCATGTTCCACTTGAAGCCGAAGCCGAGCCCGCCGGCAAAGGTCGGCTGGGAAACCGCGGGCCAGGCCGTCGATTCCTCGGCGATCGTGATGGCGCCCGGATGCTGGCCGTAGGCCGCCTCGTTCAGCGTACGCAGGAAGGCGATGGCTTCGAGGTTCTCGTTGCCGCCCTGCCGGTTCGGCAGCCACTCGCCCTCCTTGCGCGAATAGTCGAGGTAGAGCATCGAGGCGACCGCATCGACGCGCAGGCCGTCGATGTGGTAGCGATCGAGCCAGAAGAGCGCGCTGGCGAGCAGGTAGTTGGCGACTTCCTTCCGCCCGAAATTGAAGATCGCGGTGTTCCAGTCCGGGTGGAAGCCGAGGCGGGGATCGGCGTGCTCGTAGAGTGCCGTGCCGTCGAAATGCGCGAGCCCGTGCGGGTCGACCGGAAAATGCGCAGGCACCCAATCGACGATGACCCCCAGCCCGGCGCGATGGCACCGGTCGACGAAGCGCGCGAAGGCCGCGGGCTCGCCGAAGCGGCTCGTCGGCGCGAAGAGCCCGATCGGCTGGTAGCCCCAGGAGTCGTCGAGCGGATGCTCGTTGACCGGCATCAGCTCGAGGTGCGTGAACCCCATGTCGGCCGCGTACGGGACGAGCGTGGCAGCGAGCTCGTCGTAGGTGAGCCAGCGATTGCCGTCGCCGCGGCGCCACGAGCCGAGGTGCACCTCGTAGATGGACATCGGCGCGCGGCGCGGGTCGCGGGCGGCGCGGGCCGCCATCCAGTCGGCGTCGGTCCAGGCAAAGCGGGTCGTGTCGCGCACGATCGACGCGCTCGAAGGCCGCAGCTCCGCGCCGAAACCGACGGGATCCGCCTTGAGGGGCAGCAGCGTGCCGCCGGCGCCGATGACTTCGTACTTGTAGAGCGTGCCTTCGGCCAGCCCCGGGATGAAGATCTCCCAGACACCGGTGCCGAGGCGCTTGCGCATCGCGTGGCAACGGCCATCCCAGGCATTGAAATCGCCGACGACGGAAACCCGTCGCGCATTCGGCGCCCACACCGCGAAGTGCACCCCGGCCACGCCCTCGTGCTCGATCGCGTGGGCCCCGAGGCGGTCGTAGAGTTTGACGTGCGTGCCCTCGCCGATGAGCCAGTCGTCGAGCGGGCCGAGCACGGGACCGTAGGCGTACGCATCGTCGACCGTCCATGCCCCTTGCCGGTTGGCCGCGTGCAGCCGGTAGGCGGTGCGCCGCGGGAGCGCGCCTTCGAAGAATCCGGCGTCGTGCCGGCGCGCGAGGTGCGCAAGCAGTCGACCGTCGCGCGTCATCGCGTCGACCGTCTCGGCGCCGGGGACGAACGCGCGCACGACAAGCGCCCCCTCGCCTTCGTGGAGGCCCAGTACCGCGAACGGGTCGGCGTGACGGCCTTCGACGATCGCGTCGATCGCGCCGGACGACAGGGCTCCGCGCATGGGCGTGACTCAGTGCCCGGCGCGGTGCGGCGAACACCAGGCCGAAGGCCGCAGGACAGCCGAAGGCTGGTCCGGCGCACCGGGACGCGGCCATGCCGCACACAGTGAGCGTGGGGGCCGTTCATATCAGTGCCCGGCGGGCTCCGCACGCCAGATCTCGCGCGCGTACTCCAGGATCGCCCGGTCCGCGGAGAACCAGCCCATCCGCGCGGTGTTGAGAATCGCCTTCCGCCACCAGGCGCTGCGGTCCTGCCAGAGCGCGCCGATCGCCCGCTGCGTGGCGTGGTAGGCGTCGAAATCCGCGGTGACCATGAAGTAGTCGTGGTGCCTGAGGCTGTCCACGAGGCCCTGGTACCGATTCCGGTCGTCGGGAGAGAACACACCCGAGGCGATGGCGTCCAGCACCTCCGTCAGCACGCGCGAAGCGGCGACGGTCGCCGTGCCATCGATCCCCGCTCGGCGCCGCTCGGCCACTTCGTCGGCGGTGAGACCGAAGATCATGATGTTCTCGGGGCCGACGCGCTCGAGGATCTCGATGTTGGCGCCGTCCAGCGTGCCGATGGTGAGCGCGCCGTTCAGCGCGAGCTTCATGTTGCCGGTGCCGGAGGCCTCCATCCCCGCCGTCGAGATCTGCTCGGAAAGATCCGCCGCCGGGATGATCGCTTCGGCCAGGCTCACGTTGTAGTTGGGCAGGAACACGACCTTGAGCCGGCCGCGCACCACGGGGTCGCGGTTGACGATGTGCGCCACGTCGTTGGCGAGCTTGATGATGAGCTTCGCCTGCTGGTAGCCCGCGGCGGCCTTGCCGGCGAAGATCTTCACGCGCGGGACCCAGGCCAGCGTCGGCTGCGCGCGCATGGCGTTGAAGAGCGCGATCGTGTCCAGCACGTTCAGCAGCTGGCGCTTGTACTCGTGGATGCGCTTGATGTGCACGTCGAACAGCGCGTCGGGGTCGAGGCCTATGTTGAGCCGCTCGGCGACGAGCCGCGCCAGCGTGATCTTGTTCCGGCGGCGCACGGCGTCGAAGCGCTCGCGGAAGGCCGCGTCGTCGGCGAGGGGCACGAGCGCCTCGAGCCGTCCAGGCGTCGTCCAGAACCTCCGGGCCGACGGCGTCGACGATGAGCTCGGTCAGCCCCGGGTTCGCCTGGTACAGCCAGCGGCGGAAGGTGATCCCGTTGGTCTTGTTGACGATGCGGTCCGGAAAGATCGAATGGAGATCGCGAAACACGGTCTGCCGCATGAGGCTCGTGTGCAGCGCGGACACACCGTTGACGCGGCGCGAGCCGAGAAACGCGAGATGACCCATCCGGACGCGGCGGCTGTGGTCCTCCTCGATCAGCGAAACCGACGACAGGAAGGCGTTGTCGGTTCTGTCCCTCGGCGCGCTGGCGATCGAGGTGCAGCGCGTTGATGAGGTAGATGATCTGCATGTGCCGCGGCAGCAGCTTTTCCATCAGCGCGACGGGCCAGGTTTCCAGCGCCTCGGGCAGCAGCGTGTGGTTCGTGTAGTTGAAGACGGACGTGGTGATGTCCCACGCGAGCTCCCAGGGGGTCTCGTGCACGTCGACCAGGAGCCGCATCAGCTCGGCGATCGCGATCGCCGGATGGGTGTCGTTCAGCTGGATCGACACATGGTCGGCGAGCGAGGAAAGGTCGCCGTGCTGCGTCTTGTGCCGGCGGAGCAGGTCCTGCAGCGACGCCGACGCGAAAAAGAATTCCTGTCGCAAGCGCAATTCGTGGCCGGCGGCGGTCTCGTCGCTCGGGTAGAGGACGCGCGAGATCGCCTCCAGCCGCACGCGATCGGCCAGCGCGCCGACGTGATCGCCGCGGTTGAAGTCCTCGAGCCGCAGCGGGTCCGTCGCCTGCGCCGACCAGAGTCGCAGCGTATTGACGTGGCGCCCGCGCCATCCGACGAGCGGCGTGTCGAACGCCATCGCGTTGACGCTCTCCGCGGGCTCCCAGACGTAGCGCGTCACCTCGTCCCCGTCCTCGATGCTGTCGATCCTGCCGCCGAAGCCGATGGTGTACGTGACCTCGGGCCGCTCGAACTCCCACGGGTTGCCGGCGGACAGCCAGTCCTCGGGAAGCTCGTGCTGCCAGCCGTCCTTCAATACTTGCCGGAATATGCCGTGGTCGTAGCGGATCCCGTAGCCATGGGCGGGTATTCCCAGCGTCGCCATGCTCTCCATGAAGCACGCCGCGAGCCGGCCGAGGCCGCCGTTGCCGAGGGCCGCGTCCGGCTCGAGCTTGCGCAGCCGGTCGAGGTCCACGCCGAACTCGCGCAGCGCTTCGCGCGCCGTGTCGGTGAGGCCGAGGTTGCCGAGCGCATCGAACAGCAGGCGCCCGATCAGGAATTCGAGCGAGAAGTAATAGACGCGCTTGCGGCCGTCGCGGTAGGTCTTGCGGGTCGCATCCATCCAGCGATCGACGATGCGGTCGCGCACGGCGAGCGCCGTCGCCAGGAGCCAGTCGTGCTCCTGCGCATGGGCCGGGTCCTTGCCGACCATGTACGTGAGCTTGGCGAGAACGGCATGCCCGAACGCGGTAGCGGCCTCGCTTTCCGGCGGGCCGGCACCCGGGGCGCCGTCGGTTTGCGTCGTGGGGATCGCGCTCGAGGTTGCCGTCATGGCTTCGGTCTGCATGGGTTGCGGCGACGGTTGCGGCGGCGAACCCCGCCGCAATCCTGCGTTGCAGCATAAAGTCTACATCGGGTACGCTCGTTTCCGCCGGATCTGCCAGCCGGATCTTGCACAAACCATGCCGAAACCGGTCCGTGCGGATTCCGGCGACGCGGCGCTATGGCATATTCCGTGACTGCGAGAGGCGCGGGAGCCTGTCCGATCCCGGCGCCTGCGCATCGGAATCGCGATGAACGACAAACGCTTGCGGCTGGGGATCGATCTTGGCGGGACGAAGATCGAAATCATCGCCCTCGACCCCCGGGGCATGGAACTCCTGCGCCGCCGGATTGCGACGCCGCACGGCGATTACCGGGCCACGCTCGGCAGCACTCGCGGGGCTGGTGCGCGACGCCGAGCGCGAACTCGGCGGCCAGGGGACGGTGGGCATCGGCACACCCGGCTCGATCTCGCGCGCGACGGGCCTGTTGCGGGGCTGCAACTCGGTGTGCCTCAACGGCCAGCCGTTCAAGCGCGACCTGGAGGCCGAACTCGGGCGCGAGGTGCGCGTGACGAACGACGCGAACTGCTTCGCGCTCTCCGAGGCGACCGACGGGGCCGGCGAGGGCGCCGGCGTCGTCTTCGGCGCGATCCTCGGCACCGGTGTTGGCGCCGGCATCGTCGCGCATGGCCGCGTGCTCGACGGTCCGAATGGCATCGCCGGCGAATGGGGCCACAATCCGCTGCCGTGGCCCGGAGACGGCGAACGGCCGGGCCACGCGTGCTTCTGCGGACGGTCGGGGTGCATCGAGACCTGGCTGTCGGGTCCCGGCATCGAGCGCGATCACCTCGCCGCGACGGGCGAACCGGCTAGCGCGAAAGACATCGCGGCGCGCGCGGCGACCGGCGACGCGCACTGCGCGGCGACCCTCGAGCGATACGAAGAGCGGTTCGCCCGGGCCATTGCGCACGTGATCAACCTGCTCGACCCCGACGTGGTCGTTCTGGGCGGCGGGATGTCGAACGTCGAGCGGCTCTACGTCAACGTGCCGAAGCTGTGGGGCGCCTGGGTGTTCTCCGACCGCGTCGACACGCGACTGCTGCGCAACGCGCACGGCGATTCGAGCGGCGTGCGCGGCGCGGCCTGGCTGTGGGGTCCGGCGTGAGACGCGCGATGGCGGGCGGGGCCCGATCGGCGAGGCGCTGTCGGGAGACCTCGGACAGTGTCTCGTCGACTTCCGCGGATGTCGACTTTTTTGCGGCGATGTCGTTGATCGCCGTCAATGCACCCGCTTGCAATGGTCGCGGGGTGGCGCAAAATTAACATCGGGAAGGGTCCCGAGGGTTCGGGGTCCGAACCAAGGTCGCGGCACAAGGAGGGCAAGATGAACAACCTCGTATCGTATGACCCGTTCGTCGATACAGGGATGGACGAGCTCTTCCGCGGATTCTTCAAGCCGGTTCGCATGGAAGGCGCGCGCACCCCGGTCACGATCAAGATGGACGTCACGGAAACCAAGGACGGCTACCTGGTTCACGCCGAAATGCCCGGCGTGAAGAAGGAAGAACATCAACATCGAGATCGAGCGCAACGAAGTCACGATCACCGCCGAAGTGAAGCGTGAATGGGAAAAGAAGGAAGGCGACAAGATGCTGCGCAGCGAGCGGTATTTCGGCAACGTCTATCGCAGCTTCACGCTTCCCTATGAACTCGACGAGACGAAGAGCGTGGCGAAGTACGACGGCGGCGTGCTCGAGCTGACGCTGGTCAAGAAAGCAGGCGTCGCGGGCAGGAAGCTGCCGGTGATGTAACCTCGCGGCCGTCCGCGGAGGAAGGGCAGGATGTTTCCTCCGCCGGCGCGGTCCGTGTGGCAAAGGGCCTCCCCGCGGAGGCCCTTTGTTCCGTTGCATCGCCTTTGCCGTGCCCCTGCTGGTGCCAGTCGCGCGAGACGGCCGACGCCGGCCGTAAGCGGCTGCAGGCGCCGGATGCGGGTCAAGGATCGACGAACAGCAGCGCCGGGCACTCGAGGCAGCCGCGCAACGCCTGCACGAAATCCGCCGCGTGCTGGCCGTCGACGACGCGGTGATCGAACGACGACGACAGGTTCATGAGCAGCCGCGGCACGACCGCGCCGCCACGGATCACGGGCCGCTCGACGATGCGGTTCACACCGACGATCGCGACTTCCGGCGGGTTGATGATCGGCGTGGTGACGATGCCGCCGCGCGGGCCGAGGCTCGTGATCGTGATCGTCGAGCCGGACAGCTCCTCGCGCCGGGCCTTGCCCCGCGCGCGCGGCGTCGGCGAGGCGCGCGATCTCGGCCGCGCTCGCCCAGAGATCGAGCGCTTCCGCATGGCGGACGACCGGGACCAGCAGCCCGCCGTCGGTCTGGGTCGCGATGCCGATGTGCACGGCGGCGAATCGCGTCACGATGCCCTGCGCGTCGTCGTACCGCGCGTTGAGCTGCGGGAAGGACCGGACGGCGAGCACGATGGCGCGCATCAGGAACGGCAGCACGGTGAGGTGCCCGCGCGCGCGGCCCCGTTCGGCGTTCAGCCGTGCGCGCAGCGCTTCGAGCTCGGTGACGTCGATTTCCTCGACGTAGGTGAAATGCGGGATGCGCAGCGCGTCCTGCATGCGCAGCGCGATCTGGCGGCGCAGGCCTATCACCGGCACCTGCTGTTCGCCGTTGCGTTCGCCATGGCGTTGCGCGCTCACGGGTCGCCGACCGCGCGGTCCTGCGCCTGCGGCGCGGCAAAGCGGACGACGTCCTCGTGCAGGACGCGCCCGTCGGGCCCGCTTCCCGGCACCTGCGCCAGGTCCACCGAGAGCTCGCGCGCCTGACGGCGCACCGACGGCGACGCCAGCGGCTTGCCCGCAGTCGGCCGACGCGACGGGCGCTACCGTGACGGACGGTCGCCGCCGTCGACGCGCGCGCGTTGGCAATGGCGTGGCCGGGCACGGCGATCGCCGCCTCGTCGACGGCGATCCGGATCAGCTCGCTGCCCACGGCGAGCTTGTCGCCTGCGTTGCCCGACAGCGCGAGCACGCGCCCGGCCACCGGCGACGGCACTTCGACGGTCGCCTTGTCGGTCATCACGTCGACAAGCGTCTGGTCCGCGACGACCGTGTCGCCGGGTTCGACGTGCCACAGGACGAGCTCGACCTCGGCGATGCCTTCGCCGATGTCCGGCACCTTGACCACATGAATACTCACCTCACGGCTCCATCACGCGCCGCAGCGCCGCGCCCACGCGCGCGGGGCCGGGGAAATAGGCCCACTCCTGGGCGTGCGGGTACGGCGTGTCCCAGCCGGTCACCCGCTCGATCGGCGCCTCGAGCTGGAAGAAGCAATGCTCCTGCACCAGCGCCGCGAGCTCGGCCCCGAAGCCGCTGGTGCGCGTCGCCTCGTGCACGATGACGCAACGGCCGGTTTTCCTGACGGAGCCGACGAGCGTGTCGAGGTCGAGCGGCCAGAGGCTGCGCAGGTCGATGATCTCCGCGTCGATGCCGGTCTCGTGCGCCGCCGCCTCCGCCACCCACACCATCGTGCCGTAGGTGAGGACGGTCACCGCGGCGCCGGGCCGCACGATGGCCGCCGACTCGAGCGGCACCGTGTAGTGACCCTCGGGCACCTCGGCCATCGGGTGCCCCGACCACGGCACGATAGGCCGGTCGTGGTGGCCGTCGAACGGGCCGTTGTAGATGCGCTTGGGCTCGAGGAAGATCACCGGGTCGTCGCATTCGATCGATGCGATCAGCAGCCCTTTCGCATCGTGCGGGTTGGACGGCATCACCGTGCGCAGCCCGCAGACGTGAGTGAACACCGCCTCGGGGCTCTGGCTGTGCGTCTGGCCGCCGTAGATCCCGCCGCCGCAGGGCATCCGGATCGTGATGGGCGCCGTGAAGTCCCCGGCGGAACGGTAGCGCAGCCGCGCCGCCTCGGACACGATCTGGTCGTACGCCGGATAGAGGTAATCGGCGAACTGGATCTCGGCGACCGGCCGCAGGCCGTAGGCGCCCATGCCGATCGCGACGCCGACGATGCCGCCCTCGGCGATCGGGGTGTCGAACACGCGCGACGCGCCGTACTTCGCCTGCAGCCCTTCGGTGCAGCGGAACACGCCGCCGAAATAGCCGACGTCCTCGCCGAACACGACGACGTTGTCGTCGCGGCCGAGCATCACGTCCATCGCGGAACGGATCGCCTGGATCATCGTCATCGCCGCCATGGTCAGGAGCCCCCAGTTGCGCGCGCTGCCGCACGAGGTGCGCCGGCATGTCCTTGTAGACGTCCTCGAACATCGTCGACGCGTCGTGCACGTGGCCGGAGGCGAGCGTGCCGTAGCTCTCGGCCTCCTTCTGCGCGGCGGCCACCTCTTCGTCGATCGCCGCGCGCGACGCGCGCGTGCTCGTCCTCCGACCAGGCGCCGATGGCGATCAGGTGCTGCTTCAGCCGCGCGATGGGATCGCCCAGCGGAAAGTGCGCCCAGTCGTCGGCGGGCCGATACTTGGACGGGTCGTCCGAGGTCGAGTGCGCGCCCCCCCGGTAGGTGACCCATTCGATCAGGGTCGGCCCCCACCCGCTGCGGGCGCGCTCGGCGGCCCAGCCCGAAGCCGCCAGCACGGCGAGGAAATCGTTGCCGTCGACGCGCAGCGACGCGATGCCGTTGCCGACGCCGCGGGCGGCGAACGTGGCGGCCTCGCCGCCGGCGATGCCCTGGAACGAGGAGATCGCCCACTGGTTGTTGACGACGTTGAGGATGACCGGCGCGCGATACACGGCGGCGAACGTCAGCGCGCTGTGGAAGTCGGCCTCGGCGGTGGAGCCGTCGCCGATCCACGCCGACGCGATCCGCGTGTCGCCCTTGATCGCGGACGCCATGGCCCAGCCGACCGCCTGGATGTACTGCGTGCCGAGGTTGCCGGAAAGCGAGAAGAAGCCGTGCCGGCGCGACGTGTACATGACCGGCATCTGCCGTCCGAGCACGGGATCGCGGTCGTTCGAGAAGAGCTGGCACATCATGTCGACGAGGCCGTAACCGCGGGCAATCAGGATCCCCTGCTGCCGATAGGTGGGAAAGCACATGTCCGCGGGCTCGAGCGCCATCGCCTGGCCGATGCCGATCGCTTCCTCGCCCAGGCATTGCATGTAGAACGACAGCTTCTTCTGTCGTTGCGCCGTCAGCATGCGCGCGTCGAAAGCGCGCGTGGTCAGCATCGTGCGCAAGCCTGCCTGCAGCACCGTCGGGTCCGCATGCGGATCCCAGGGTCCGACGGCCCGGCCGTCGTCGTCGAGCACGCGCACGAGCGCTGCGGCGACGTCGCCGGTTTCCGCCGGCCGCGCGTCCACCTCGGCCGGCGCACGGCACCCGCGGGCGCGAGGTGCAGATACGAGAAGTCCGACGCGTGCCCGGGTCGCCCGGGCGGTTCGGGGACGTGCAGTTTAAGTGGGGTGTGCTGGCTCATTCGTTGTCCCAAGGTGCGGTACTGTTGGCCGACCGTGCGAAGCGGTTGCGCGGCGACTCGTTAACGCGGTCACGTCATGCCGCCGGCGATCGACGCGATCTCCTCAAAGAATGCGGTATTTGGCGAAGACGTCCGCGAGCTTCGCGCCCGCGGCCAGTTCGTCGCGCGTGCTGTTTTCCCCGGCCACCTTGGCGAACGCCCGTCGCAGCGCCTCGTCTTCGACGGGCCGCGGCACGACGATGACGCCGTCGGCATCGCCCACGACCAGGTCGCCCGTGGCGACGGCGACCCCGCCGCAGCGAATGGGCGTGTCGATCTCCGCGACCTTGCCGCGGCCCTTCGAGTCGAGCGGCGCGATGCCGCCGTGAAAGACCGGGAAGCGCAGCGCCCGGATGGCGCGGATATCGCGGACCATGCCATCGGTCACGCACCCGGCCGCGCCGCGCGCCCGGGATGCGGTCGACAACAGCTCGCCCCACGGCGCGATACGGCGCGAACCACAACACCCGAAGACCGCGACTTCGTCGGGCTTGAGATCGTCGACGAGGGCGATTTCGAGCTCGTAGGGATTCTCGTCGGGCACGACGCGGAACACCTCGCGGTACAAGCCGGTCCGGGCAAAGCCGGCCAGCATGAGGTCCTCGTCGAGCGGCCGGATCGAGGGCGGCATCGCCTGATCGGGGAAGCCCAGTTCGATCCAGCACGTCGGACAGCACCGCGCTGTACAGCGAATGCCGGATCTCCGGCAGGAACCTGGGGTCGTTGCGCTGCAGCATGCCTTGCTCCTCGATGCCTTGGCCGGTGACCGCGCCACAGCTGGAATCGGCCGAACCCGTGTCGGAGACCGGCACGCCAAGCGGTATCCGTACACGCGACCTCGCAAAGAACAATGTATTCGATTTTTCCGGGCTCGGGAGCGCTTTCGAACCTCGGGACCGGACCTGAGTCGGACAGGTGCTGGCACGATGTATGCTTCAACTGCGTCATCCAGTCGAAGGTCGGCACTCGAATGCTCGGTTTCCTGACTCCCGTGGGCAAGAAAGCGGTCGACCCACTGACCGACCCATTGGCGGCCGATGCGTTTTGGCGCATTCTGCCGCGAAGCGACCCTATCGCGGCGCAAACGGCGGTCTGCGCCGCCCTTGCCGACTTCGTCGCCAGGGACCGGCCGGATCTGGCCCGTCTTCGCGCCCTGCTGACGCTCGATCGGCGTGCACGGGTACTCGTCGATGCGCTGCTCGTCAATTACGTCGCCGGTAATCCGCAACCCTCCCCGGTCGAGCCGCCGTCATGGCAAGCGGCCTTCGAGCTCTGTCGGTCGTTCGGCCGGGCGTACGGACAGATGTTGCGGTCCATGCGGGACAACCTGCAGTTCCGGGGCTGGCGCGAGCATCTGCCTGCCTCGGTGCTGCGCCTGTTCCAGCACCGCCACATGGAATTGTTGTTGCGGCCCTACGTCGACGAGCGGGGCACCCGATTCTCGTGGAAGGAACTGCACGAGGCCTACCGGTTCGCGCATTCGTGCGGCGTGCTGCACGCCACACTGCCGATCAGCCGATGTCACTCCACGGACAAAGAGGAAAACACTCTGGAGCGCGAGTACATTCATGTGCTGATGCAGGATTTGATGAACGGCGGGCAATTGCCGCCACATGATGCGTTCCAGGTGAGCCAGAGCTTTCCGCGCTGGTGCCGGGCGGCCGCTCTGGCCTCGCATCAGGTCCGAAACGCCGAGCATGGGTTCGTTGTCGATCTGGACGGTGACGCGGGGCTCGTCCGGTGGACGCGCGAATCGGCGAGCACCTGCCTCGGCCTGGATATGTCCCCGGTTCTGGCGGCGATAGGCAAGGAGATCGTGCCCCTGCGCGATGCCTCCGGCGGCGCGGGTCAGGGTTCGCCGCTCGGACCAGGACGGCAGCTCAAGCTGCTGGCCAAGGTCAGCGCACTTTGCGCGACGGAGCGGCCGGTGATCGCGCGCCGCGGGGAGCGCTGGCCCGCGGCGTCGACGGTAGAGGTCGCCGTTGGCCTGGCGCAGATCCTCCGCAAGCTGCGCGACATCCCGGCAGACATGGGCACGGCACCGCCACGACCCATGGCAACGACCGACGATGCAACGACCACGGTGTTCGGCGAGATCACGGAGTTTCCGCGGGACACCTCGCCCGGCGGCCCGAGCACCGTCGCGCCGTTGTCGGCCGCTGCGATCGAAACGGTGCACCCCCCACTGACGATGGTGGACCGCAGCGATTCGGGCTGCCGGTTGCACGGGCCGACGGCCGCAGCGAATCCGATCATGCCGGGCGTGCTGATCGCTTTCCGTGAAGACTCGGCGTCCGCGTGGACGCTGGCCGTCGTGCGCCGTGTCAAGAAGAGGCTGGCCGGCAAGCGGATCGAGATCGGGGTGGAATACGTCGGCAAGAATCCACGCCGCATTGTCGTGGTCATTCCGGAGTCCGATGCGAGCCCGGACCGGCCTCCCGGCGGCGCGCAACCGCGTTTCGCCGCGCTCTTCCTTCCGGAGAGCGAGAGGCATCCGGTGCTGCCGATCAAGACGCTGGTCATGCCGACACGCGAGCTTGCGCCCGGGACTCGCCTTTCGGTGCGCTCGCGCGCGGCCGTCTACACGATCCAGCTGAAGGAACCGCTCGAGGAGCAGGCCGAATTCGTCTGGTCGCCGTTCGATATTGTCGATCGCTGGCTGAAGGACGCGCCGGCATCGGCTGCAGTGATGCCCGACGCGCGGTAAGTCGCCGACCCGAAGCGACGGTGCGGCCTGTGGCGGGCGCGGCTCCGTTCCAATGCATCCCGCGGGCTCCGGCAGGAGCGCGCAACGGTCTACATGTTCGGATAGTTCGGCCCGCCGCCGCCTTCGGGCGCCACCCAGCGGATGTTCTGCAGCGGGTCCTTGATGTCGCAGGTCTTGCAGTGCACGCAGTTCGCCGCGTTGATCTGCAGCCGGTTGCCCAGGGCGCCGGTATCGGCGACGAATTCGTACACTCCAGCCGGGCAATATCGCTGCTCGGGTCCATCGTAGAGCGGGAGGTTGAACTCGACCGGCACCGAGGCGTCCCGCAGCCGGAGGTGGACCGGCTGATCTTCCTCGTGGCTCGTGCTCGACAGGAACACCGACGAGAGCTTGTCGAAGGTCAACACGCCGTCGTACTTCGGATAGTCGATCTTCGGCATTTTGGCGGCGGGCTGCAACGACTCGTGGTCGGGCACCTTGTGCCGAAGCGTCCAGCCGACCAGAGCGCCGAGCCCGAGGTCATTCAGCCACATGTGGACGCCGCCGTGCAACGAGCCCGCCCATGTTCCCCACGAGAGGCCCGGTTTCACGTTGCGCACCTTGTACAGGTCCTCGTATACCCACGACTTGCGAAATGCCGCCGGATAGGCTGCGAGCTCGTCGTGATGGCGTCCGGCCGCGAGCGCGGCGAAGGCCGCCTCGGCACCGAGCATCCCGGTCTTCATCGCGTTGTGCGAGCCCTTGATCCGCGGCAGATTCACGAAGCCGGCCGCGCAGCCGATCAGCGCGCCGCCCGGAAACGCCAGCTTCGGCACCGATTGCAGGCCGCCCTCGTTGATCGCGCGCGCGCCGTAGGCAAGCCGCTTGCCGCCTTCGAACATGCCCCGGATTGCCGGGTGCGTCTTGAAGCGCTGGAACTCATCATACGGGGACACATGCGGGTTCTCGTAGTTGAGGTGTACCACGAAGCCCACGGACACGAGGTTCTCGCCGAAGTGATAGACAAACGATCCGCCGCCGGTCGCAGCGTCGAGCGGCCAGCCCTGGCTGTGCAGCACGAGCCCCTTCTGGTGCTTTTCGGGCGCGACCTGCCACAGCTCCTTGATGCCGATCCCGTATTTCTGCGGGTCGACGCCGTCGCGCAGGTTGAACCTGTGCATCAGCTCCTGTGCCAGCGAGCCGCGACAGCCTTCCGCGAACAGCGTGTACTTCGCGTGAAGCTCCATGCCGGGCTGATATTCGCCCTTGTGCGTGCCATCCTTCGCCACCCCCATATCGCCCGTCGCTACGCCGCGCACGCCACCCTTGTCGTCATGCAGGATCTCGACGGCGGCGAAGCCCGGATAGATCTCGACACCCAGCGCGTCGGCCCGCTGCCCGAGCCAGCGGCAGACATTGCCCAGGCTCGCGATGTACATGCCATGGTTGTCCATGAGCCGCGGCAGCGACCAGTTCGGAACGCGGTACGCCTTCTCCGGCGCGAGAATCAGGAAGCGGTCCTCCGTCACGGGCGTATCGAGCGGTGCGCCCTCCGCCTTCCAGTCGGGAATCAGCTCGTTCAGCGCGCGCGGATCCATGATCGCGCCGGACACGATGTGCGCGCCGACTTCGGAGCCCTTCTCGAGCACGCAGACGGAGACCTCCTTGTCGGCCTCTTTGGCGAGTTGTTTCAGTCGGATGGCCGCGGCCAGCCCGGACGGGCCCCCGCCGACGATCACGACGTCGTACTCCATGGCTTCCCGCTGCACGATGGACACCCCTTGCGCGGACTCGGCCGCGTCTCTCGATCGAAAGTACGGAATTGTATAATGCGCGAGCCACGGCGATCTTCGGCGTTCGGCTCGAGCGAATGCCCCCGATTGACCCGTGGCGCCGGAACGCGGCCATGACGCAAAAACGCAGACTACTCGTTCACACCTCGCGCCAGTCTATCCGGTGGGGCGACATGGACGCGCTGGGCCACGTCAACAACGTCACCTACTTCCGCTATCTCGAGCAGGCGCGGATCGAGTGGGTCTATGGACTGCATCCCGCCGGCGACGCCTATGAGAGCTCCGACCCCGTGATCGTCAATGCGAGCTGCACGTTCCTCGAGCCATTGGTCTATCCCGGCGACATCGAGGTGCGGATGTACCTCGGCGATCCGGGTCGCACCAGCATCGGCAGCTATTACGAGATCTGGATGAACGGCAGGAAATACGCGGACGGCGCGGCAAAGATGGTCTGGATCGATCTTGCGAGCGGCCGCAGCGTGCCGGTGCCCGACATGGTCGCGGCACCGCTGCGGGCGCTGGAGGCGAAATGACCACCGACACCATGCTCTGGCAGCCGTCGCCGGAGCGCATTGCACGGGCGAACATCACGGAATTCGCGCGCCGCGCCGCGGCGGCGTCCGGCCGCTCGTTTCCCGATTACGCCGCGCTCTGGCGCTGGTCGAACGAGGAACGCGAAGCGTTCTGGCGCGCGGTCTGGGACTACGCGGCCATCGTCGGGGCGCGTGGCGAGCGCGCGCTCGTCGACGCGGACAGAATGCCGGGTGCCCGATGGTTTCCCGACGCGCGCCTGAACTTCGCCGAGAACCTGCTCACCCGGCGCGCGGCTGACGATGCCCGCGACGCGCTGGTGTTTCGCGGCGAGGACAAGCTCACGCGCCGCGTGGCGCACGCAGAGCTCGTGGCGACAACGTCGCGCGTGGCCGCCGCGCTGAAGGCCGCGGGCGTGGCAGCGGGCGACCGAGTGGCCGCCTACGTTCCCAACATGCCCGAGGCGATTCAAGCGATGCTCGGTGCGACGAGCTTCGGCGCGGTCTGGTCGTCCTGTTCGCCCGACTTCGGCGTGCAAGGCGTGCTCGATCGCTTCGGCCAGGTCGAGCCGCGCGTGCTCGTCACCGTCGACGGCTACTGGTACAACGGCAAGGCGCTGCCGATCCTCGACAAGGTGGCCGACATCGTCGCGCAGTTGCCGACGGTCGAGCGTGTCGTCGTGATTCCGTATCTGGAAGCCACCGGGCAGGGCCCCCAGGACGCCGCGCGCGTCCGGGGTGCCGTCGGCTGGGATGCGTTCCTCGCGCCTCACGTTGCCGGTCCCATCGACTACGCACGGCTCCCCTTCGACCATCCGCTCTACATTCTCTTCTCGTCGGGAACGACCGGCATCCCGAAATGCCTCGTGCACGGTGCCGGCGGCACGCTGCTGCAGCACATGAAGGAGCATCTGCTGCACGGCGACCTCAAGGCGGGCGACCGGCTGCTCTACTTCACGACCTGCGGCTGGATGATGTGGAACTGGCTCGTCTCGGGCCTGGGCGCGGGCGCGACGCTGCTGCTCTACGACGGGTCGCCCTTCATCGACCGCGGCAAGGTGCTGTGGGATTTCGCCGAAGCGGAACGGGCCACCCACTTCGGCACCTCGGCCAAATACGTCGACCACGCGAAGAAGATCGGCGTCGTCCCCTGCAAGGACTTCGCGCTGGCGCAGCTGCGGACGCTTTTCTCGACCGGCAGCCCGCTCGCGCCGGAGAGCTTCGATTACGTCTACCAGTGCGTGAAGAGCGATCTCTGTCTGTCCTCGATCGCCGGCGGCACCGATATCGTTTCCTGCTTCGCGCTCGGTTGCCCGACGCTCCCGGTCTGGCGCGGCGAGCTGCAATGCCGGGGTCTGGGCATGCAGGTCGATGTCTACGACGACGAGGGCCGGCCGATCCCTGCCGGCAGCCAGGTCAAGGGCGAGCTCGTGTGCACGGCACCATTCCCGTCGATGCCGGTGCGTTTCTGGAACGACCCCGGCGACGCCAGATACCGCGCCACCTATTTCGAGCGCTTTCCGGGCGTCTGGTGCCACGGCGACTATGTCGAACTGACCGCGCACGGCGGACTGGTCTTCCACGGGCGCTCCGACGCGACGCTCAACCCGGGAGGCGTGCGCATCGGCACGGCCGAGATCTACCGCCAGGTCGAGCAGCTGCCGGAGGTCGTGGAGAGCCTGGTCATCGGGCAGGACTGGCCGCCCGGCGAGGTCGGCGACAGTCGCGTCATCCTGTTCGTGCGCCTGCGCGACGGCGTCATGCTGGATCAGGCGCTCACCGACCGGATCCGGGGTCACATCCGCGTCAATACCACGCCGCGCCACGTGCCGGCCAAGGTCGTGCAGGTCACCGACATTCCGCGCACGAAGAGCAACAAGATCGTGGAGCTTGCCGTGCGCAACGTGGTGCACGGCCTTCCGGTGAAGAACGTGGAGGCGCTCGCCAATCCCGAGGCACTCGAGCAGTTTTACGATCGGGAAGAGCTCAAGACATGAGCCCGCCGGGCCGCCCCAAGGGCGAATACCGGAGCGCGCAGCGCGAAGGTCATTCAGTGAGCGCATCGTGCTGATCGACGCCCAACGCTCGCTGTTGCTCGTCATCGACTTCCAGGAGCGGCTCCTGCCGGCAATCCACGAGCACGAGCAGTTGCTGGCCAACGTCACCTGGCTCATTCGGGCCGCGCGGAAGATCGGCGTTCCCGTGGCGGCCGTCGAGCAGTATCCGAAGGGGCTGGGGCGCACGGTCAAGGGCGTGCGCGAGCTCGTGACCGATGGCGCCGTGGCGCAAAAGGTGCACTTTTCCGCCGTCGCGGGGCAGTGCCTCGTCAACCTGCCCGGCGCCGATCGCGCGCAGATCGTGCTGGTTGGCACCGAGACGCACGTCTGCCTGCTGCAGACGGCGCTCGAACTGCTCGAGGAGGGCAAGGAGGTCTACGTCGTCGCCGATGCCGTGGGCTCGCGGCGGGTGGCGGACCGCGACCTGGCGCTGGCGCGGATGCGGCAGGAGGGCGTGCGCATCGTCACCCGCGAGATGGTCGTGTTCGAGTGGCTGGGCGAGGCCGCGACACCGCTGTTCCGTGAAGTCAGCAAGGCGTTCCTCCGCGGATGAACATCATCGCGATCCTCGCCGCGCTGGGGCTCGAGCAATGGCGTGCGTTTCACTGGCGCGTGGCGCTGGAGGGCGTCTTCATCCGTTACGCGCGCAGGGTCGAGCGCAAGCTCAACGATGGCACCGCGCGGCACGGACTCGTCGCGACGCTGGCGACGGTGGCTCCACCTGTGGTGCTCGCGGCAGGCATCTACCTTGCGCTCGACGCGGTGCATCCGCTGCTGGGACTCGTCTGGAATGTGGCGGCGCTCTACCTGCTGATGGGATTCCGCCGCTTCAGTCACGCCTACACCGGGGTCGAGAGTGCATTGAAAGCGAACGACCTGAATGCGGCGCGGCATGCAATTGCGTCCTGGCGCGGCGGCGCCACGGCGCAGCTGTCGAGCGGCGAGATCGCGAGGCTCGCCATCGAGCGCGGTCTCATGGATTCGTATCGGCAGGTATTCGCGACGCTGTTCTGGTTCACGGTATTGCCGGGACCTGCGGGCGCGGTGCTCTACCGTGCGGCGGTGCTCCTCGCCGATGAATGGCGCTCCGGGTCCAGCGGCGCGGACACCACGCCGATCGCGCAGGCGCGCGCGGTGTTCGGCGGTCCGGTCCAGGCGCTGCTCTGGCTGCTCGACTGGATACCGGCACGGCTTGCCGCACTGTCGTTCGCCATCGTCGGTGATTTCGAGGACGCCGCCTTTTGCTGGCGCACCCAGGCGAAGGCGTGGGTCGCGCAGGAGGGCGGCGAGCACGCGGGCATCGTGCTCTCGAGCGCCGCCGGCGCGTTGGGCGTCAGGCTCGGCGGTCCATTGCCGGCGGTGACCGGAGAGCCCGACTTCCGGCCGGAGCTCGGGATGGGCGAAGAGCCCGACGCGGATCTGCTGCCGGGCGCGGTCGGGCTCGTCTGGCGCGCGCTCGTGCTCTGGCTGCTGCTGATCCTGCTCCTCACGCTTGCGAACTGGGCGCCGTAGCGCTCGCCCGTCGGCAAATCGCGTGCGTCACGCAGGTGGAGGCTTGCGGATTCTCGGGGTCGAGTGGATTCTCGCGACGGTCGCCGATCTCGGGTCGACCGCCGGCGCCTACACCTGAAAGCGGTAGCCGACGCCGGTCTCGGTCAGGATGTGGCGGGGCTGGGCGGGGTCCGCTTCGAGCTTCTGCCGCAGGTGTCCCACGTAGATGCGGACGTAGTGATTGCTCTCGACGTAGCTCGGTCCCCAGACTTCGCGCAGCAGGTGGCGGTGCGTGAGCACCTTGCCGGCATTGCCGATCAGCAGTGTTAGCAGCCGGTATTCGATGGGCGTCAGGTGCAGGACGGCGCCTGCCTTGCGGACGACCCGATTGGCCTGGTCGACCTCCACGTCGCCGAACCGGAACATGCCGTCGCTCGCCGTCGAAACCGACGTCTGCCGGCGCAGCGTCGCGCGGACCCGCGCGAGCAGTTCGCCGACGCCGAACGGCTTGGTCAGATAGTCGTCCGCGCCGGCGTCGAGCGCGGCGATCTTGTCGGTCTCGTCGACCCGCGCCGACAGCACGATGACGGGGACCGACGACCAGCCGCGGAACGCGTGGATGAATTCGATGCCGTTCCCGTCGGGCAGGCCGAGATCGAGAATGACGAGATCGGGCTTGCGCGTTCCGGCGTCGATCAGGCCCTGCTTCAGCGTATCGGCCTCGACGACGTGCCAGCCCTCGGCCTCCATGGCGGTGCGGACGAAGCGTCGGATCTGGCGTTCGTCCTCGACCAGCAGCGCGACCGGCGACGTGGGAGTCATCGGGGTGTCCATGGCTACGCCACTCGCTCGCTCGCGACTTCCTCGCGCGGCGCGGCCGGGGGGGTGCCCAAGGGCAGCGTGAAACAGAAGCGGGCGCCTCCCGCCGGAGGGTTCTCGGCCCAGATCCTGCCGCGATGCGCTTCGACGATCGCGCGGCTGATCGCGAGCCCGAGTCCGACGCCGGGAGTCGCCGATTCCCGCGCTCCCGCGGACGAATTTCTCGAAGATCGCCTCTTCCTGACCCTTCGGCACGCCGGGCCCGCTGTCGCTGATCGCCACCAGCAGGTCCGTGCCCGACACTTCGGCGGTCAGGCGGACGATCGTCCCGTCCGGCGTGTACTTGCCCGGCGTTCTCGAGGATGTTGTAGAGCACGCGCTCGATCAGCGTCGCATCGAGCTCGACCAGCGGCAGATCCCGGTCGAGCTCGACTTCCACCGGGTGCCGGACGAGTGCCGATTGCGCCGACTTGAGCGCGCTGCCCACGACCTCCTCGAACGGCAGCCACTGCCGGCGGAGCTTCACTTCGCCGCTCTGGATGCGCGCCATGTCGAGCAGGTTGTTGACGAGCGCGCTCATCCGGCGCGCTTCGTCGGCGATGGCCTGCGCGGTCTCGAGTTGCGTACCGGTCGGGGCCGGCGTGGTCATCGCGAGCGATTCGGCCAGGCCGACCAGCGCGGCGAGCGGCGTACGCAGGTCGTGCGAGAGCGCGGCGAGCAGCGAGTTGCGGAGCCGCTCGGATTCCATCTGAATCAGCGCCTGCTGGGCCACCTCGACGTAATGCACGCGCTCGAGCGCGATCGCGGCGAGCGCGGCAAACGTGTCGAGCTGCCGTTGCTGCTCGGGGACCAGCAGGATCCGGCGATTCTCGGGCTTGATCGCGAGCACGCCGCGCGTGCGCATCGGCGCGCGCAGCGGCAGGTAGAGGAACGCGCTGCCGGCGAGGGTATCGGTGCCGAGACCCGCGGGCTGCGCCTTGTCGTACGCCCACTGCGCGGCGCCGACGTCCACGGCGAGCGCCGCGCCGCCATCGCTGCGCACGGCGACCCGCTCCTGGTCGTCCGGGACCAGCACGGCCGACGTCCGCCCGGAACGTCCGGGCGATGAACGCGGGCGGCGGTGTCCACGACCAGCTGGGTCTCGAGCAGGCTCGACAGGTCGCGGGCGAATTCGTAGAGGGAGCGGGCGCGCTCCTCGCGATACGACGCGATGCGCGCCTGGTACCGCAGTCCGGCGGTCATCTGTCCGATGATGAGCGCGACGGCAAGCATCACGGCGAACGTCAGCAGGTACTGCGCGTCGCTCACCGCGAACGACAGGCGCGGCGGCACGCAGAAGAAATCGAACGCCGCCACGCTGACGAAAGCCGCCAGGACCGCAGGGCCGCGCCCGAACTTGAGGGCGACCAGCACGACCGTCAGCAGGAACAGCATGACGATGTTGGCGAGCTCGAAGTACGGCAACAGCGCGGTGGCGACGACCGTCGTGAACGCGCACGCGGCCAGCGCCCACACGTAACGGAGCCGCTTGACGTCGCGCCGCGGGTCGTCCGCCATCCGGCAGTCGGCGCGCCCGCCGCGGGCCGGTCCGGCGATCGCCCCCTCGCTGCGGCCGATTTCGATCAGGTCGATGTCGGGGGCGAGCCTCGGCCACGCGCTGTGCCAGGGCCCGCGACCACGGCCACACGCGCTTCGCCTCGCCGCGCCCGGTGACGACCTTGGAGCAATTGTGCGTGCGCGCGTATTCGACGACGAGCGCCACCGGGTCCTCGCCCGACAGGATCGCCGTCTTCGCGCCGAGCTCGTGGGCGAGCTTGACCGTGCGCAGGATGCGCTCGCGCTCCGGCGCCGAGAGGCGCTGCAAGGCGGGCGTCTCGACGTAGACGGCGGTCCACTCGACACCGAGCTGGGTGGCGAGGCGCGCGGCGCTCCGCACGAGGTAGTCGCTTCCGGCGCGCGGACCGATGCAGCACAGGAGCGACGCCTCGGTCTTCCAGACCCGATCGATCGCCTTGTCGGAGCGATAGGCCTGGACGTCGTCCTCGACGCGGTCCGCGGTGCGGCGCAGCGCGAGCTCGCGCAGCGCCATCAGGTTGCCCTTGCGGAAGAAGTTGCGCGCCGCGCGCTCGACCTGCTCGGGAACGTACACCTTGCCGGCCTTGAGGCGGGCGAGCAGATCGTCGGCGGGGATGTCGACCAGCATCACCTCGTCGGCATTGTCGAAGAACGTGTCCGGAACGGTTTCCCAGACCGTGATGCCGGTGATGCCGCCGACGACGTCGTTCAGGCTTTCGAGATGCTGGACGTTGAGCGTCGTGAAGACGTCGATGCCGGTCGCCAGCAGCTCCTCGATGTCCTGCCAACGTTTCGGATGACGCGATCCCTCGACGTTGGTGTGGGCGAGCTCGTCGACCAGGATCAGCGCCGGACGACGCCTGAGCGCGGCGTCGAGGTCGAACTCGGTGAGCTTCTTGTCCTGGTACTCGATTACAGCGCGCGGCAGGACGTCGATGCCCTGCAGCAGCGCTTCGGTTTCCTTGCGGCCGTGGGTCTCGACGACGCCGATCACGACGTCCTTGCCTTCGCTGCGGAGCGCCCGCGCCGCAGCGAGCATCGCGTAGGTCTTGCCGACGCCGGCCGATGCACCGAAGTAGATGCGCAGGTGCCCGCGCCGCGCTGCGGCTTCCTGTGCCTTGACTTCCGCGAGGAGCTGGTCGGGATCGGGGCGCTGGTTCTGCATGCCGGGCCGTCAGGGAATCGGGGCAAGTGTAGCAGCGCACGGTGGTCCGGGCCGGGGCCGCGGCCCGCTGCGTCGGCGTTATCGCGGGCCGGACGTGCTATCCGCGTCAACGTGCAGTCCGATCGAGCGCGAGGTTCAGCGCGAGGACGTTGACGCGCGGTTCGCCGAGGATTCCGAACGTGCGGCCGGACGTGCTCGCGTCGACGAGCGCGCGAACCTTGTCCTCGGCGACGCCACGCGCCTTGGCGACGCGCGACAGCTGGTAGTTCGCGGCCGCGACGCTGATGTGGGGGTCGAGCCCGCTGCCGGATGCCGTAACCAGGTCGACCGGCACGGGCGCCTCGTTGGCGGGGTCCGCGTCGCGCAGCGCCTTGATGCGATCCTTCACCGCGTCGGCGAGCGCCGGGTTGCGCGGGCCCTGGTTGGATCCGCTCGATGCGCCGGCGTTGTAGGGATGCGGCGAGGTCGCCGACGGCCGGCTCCAGAAGTATTTGGGGTCGTCGAACGGCTGGCCGATCAGATCCGATCCGACCGCCTTGCCGTCGACCACGATCAGGCTGCCGCGTCGCAGCATCCGGAAAGGCGACCCGGGCGATGCCGGTGACGACGTAGGGGATAGATGACCCCGGTCAGCACCGACAGCACGACGAGCATCCGCAGTGCCGGGAGGAATTGTCCGAACATGAGCGTTCTCCTTGACTCAGGCGAGGTTCGTCACGACCAGCAGCATGTCGATCAGCTTGATGCCGACGAACGGCAGCAGGATACCGCCCACACCGTAGACCAGCATGTTTCGCCGCAGGACCGCGCCGGCGCCGACCGGACGATACTTGACGCCCTTCAACGCCAGCGGGATCAGCGCCGGAATGATGAGCGCATTGAAGATCACCGCCGACAGGATCGCGCTCGCGGGCGTCGCCAGCTCCATGACGTTCAAGCGCGCCGAGAACGGGATACGTGCTCGCGAACGCCGCGGGAATGATGGCGAAGTACTTCGCGACGTCGTTGGCGATCGAGAACGTCGTCAGCGCGCCGCGCGTCATCAGCAACTGCTTGCCGATCTCGACGATCTCGATCAGCTTGGTCGGATTCGAGTCGAGATCGACCATGTTGCCGGCTTCCTTCGCCGCCTGCGTCCCGCTGTTCATCACGACCGCCACGTCGGCCTGCGCCAGCGCCGGAGCGTCGTTGGTGCCGTCGCCGGTCATCGCGACGAGCTTGCCCTCGTGCCTGTGTGTCGCGGATCAGCTTGAGCTTCGCTTCGGGCGTGACTTCGGCGAGGAAGTCGTCCACTCCGGCCTCGGCGGCAATGGTCGCCGCGGTGAGCTTGTTGTCGCCGGTGATCATGATCGTCTTGATGCCCATCCGGCGCAGTTCCGCGAAACGCTCCTTGATGTGCGTCTTGACGATGTCCTTCAACTCGATCACGCCGAGCACGTGCCGGCCCTCGGCGACTACGAGCGGAGTCGCGCCGCGCCGCGCCACGTCGTCGACCCGCGCCTTGACCTCCGGCGTCGAGCGCGCCGCCCTGCGGGACGATCCAGGTCGCCGATGGCGTCGATCGCGCCCTTGCGCAGCTCGCGGCCTTGAAAGGTGACGCCGCTCATCCGCGTCTGCGCCGAGAACGGAATGATCGTGAACTGGCCGGGTTCGAGGGCCGGCGGTGCGATCCCGAAGGCGCGCTTGACCAGCGCGACGATGCTCTTGCCCTCGGGCGTCTCGTCGCCCAGCGAGGCCAGCAGCGTCGCCTCGGCGAGCTGCTGCGGCGTGACCGCCGACACCGGGTGGAGCGACGACGCCTGGCGGTTGCCGTGGGTGATCGTGCCGGTCTTGTCGAGCAGCAGCACGTCGCAATCGCCGGCCGCCTCGACGGCACGCCCGGACGTGGCGATGACGTTGGCGCGCATCATCCGGCCCATTCCGGCGACGCCGATCGCCGACAGCAGCCCGCCGATCGTCGTCGGAATCAGGCAGACCAATAGCGCCACGAGCACCGTGATCGTCACTGGCGTGCCGGCCTTGGCGACCTCGACGCTGTAGAGCGAAAATGGCAACAGGGTAACCGTCGCCAGCAGGAATACCAGCGTCATCGCGACCAGCAGGATCGTGAGCGCGATCTCGTTCGGCGTCTTCTGCCGCTTCGCGCCTTCGACCATGCCGATCATCCGGTCGAGGAACGCTTCGCCGGGATTGACGTTGATGCGGACGATGATCCAGTCCGACAGTACGAGGGTTCCGCCGGTCACCGTATTGAAGTCGCTGCCCGCGGCGCGAATCACCGGAGCGCTCTCGCCGGTGATGGCGCTTTCGTTGATCGACGCGACGCCTTCGATGACTTCGCCGTCGCCGGGAACGAGATCACCTTGTTCGACCAGCACGATGTCGCCCTTGCGCAGGCTGGCCGACGGCGTCGCCGTCCGAGCGGCGTCGCGCTGCGGCTTCGCGAGCTTCTTCGCGATCGTGTCCTTGCGCGCGGTCTTGAGCGAGGCTGCCTGCGCCTTGCTGCGCCCTTCGGCGATCGCCTCGGCGAAGTTGGCGAACAAGAGCGTCACCCACAGCCACAGCGACACTGCCAGGATGAAGCCGGCCGGCGCCTCGCCCTGTCCGGTCAGCGCCTGGAGCCAGAGGATCGTCGTCAGGATGCTGCCGAGGTAGACGACGAACATGACCGGATTGCGCCACTGGTAGCGAGGCGTCAGCCGGAGGAAGCTTTCGACCAAGGCTGTTTTCATCGCATCGGGACCGACGAACCACGACAATGCGGTCTGCTTGGCGGCGAGAGTAGTCATGTCGATACCTCGTGAGGTCGGTCGCGCGGTCACTTGCCGGCGTAGATGAGCAGGTGCTCGACGACGGGGCCGAGCGCCAGCGCCGGCACGAAGGTCAGCGCGCCGACGGTGATGACGACGCTGATGAGCACGAACACGAACAGCGGCGTGTGCGTCGGAAGCGTGCCGGCGGTCGGCGGCACCCGTTTCGCGGCGGCCAACGCCCCGGCGAGCGCCAGGATGGGAATCGCGAGCCAGAAGCGCGCGAACAGCATGCAGATGCCAAGCGCCGTGTTGTAGAACGGCGTATTGGCGGAAAGGCCCGCAAACGCGCTGCCATTGTTGTTGCCTGCCGAGGAGAATGCATAGAGGATTTCCGAGAAGCCGTGCTCGGCGGGATTCGCCACCCCGGCCCTGCCGGCGTCCGCCATGACGGCGACCGCCGTTCCGCAGAGTACGAGCAGCGGCGGGAGCAGGATTGCGATCGACGCCATCTTGATCTCGAACGCGCCAAGCTTCTTGCCGAGATACTCCGGCGTGCGGCCGATCATCAGGCCGGCGATGAACACGGCGACGATCGCGAACATGATCATTCCGTAGAGCCCCGAGCCCACGCCGCCGTAGACCACTTCGCCGAGCTGCATCAGCCACATCGGCACCATTCCCGAGAGCGGCATGAACGAGTCGTGCATCGAATTGACCGAACCATTCGACGCCGAGGTCGTGGCGACCGCCCACAGCGCCGAGTTGGCGACACCGAAGCGAACTTCCTTGCCTTCCATGTTGCCGCCGGGATTCGTCGCGGTGGCGACTGGATCCGTGCCGAGCCCGGTGAGCACCGGATTGCCCGCGCCCTCGCCGATGTAGGTCACGACGAGAAGCGGGACGAAGATGAGCGTCATCGCGGCGAGCAGCGCCCAGCCCTGGCGCGTGTCGCCGATCATCTTGCCGAAGGTGTAGCAGAGCGCCGCGCCGATCAGCAGGATCGCCAGCGCCTCGAGAAAGTTGGACAGCGGTGTCGGATTCTCGAACGGGTGCGAAGAATTGACGTTGTAGAAGCCGCCGCCGTTGGTGCCGAGCTGCTTGATCGCGATCTGCGACGCGGCAGGACCGAGCGGAAGCGTCTGCTCGGTCGCGGTCACTTTCTCGGTGACCGGACTGCCCTTCTCGTCCTTGAGCGGGGCGCCGTCGGGGCCGGCCTTGGGCGCGTCGTAGCTCACCGGCTGCACCAGCGTCACCGTCGCGTACTTGTCGAAGGTCTGCGGCACACCCTGGCTCACGAGCGCGAGTGAAAGCACGATCGACAGCGGCAGCAGGATGTAGACGGTGGAGCGGACAAGGTCGGTCCAGAAGTTGCCGATGCCGCTCGCCTCCTTGCGCGCGAAGCCGCGGATCAGCGCGACCAGCACCGCCATTCCGGTCGCGGCGGAGACAAAGTTCTGCACGGCGAGGCCGAGCATCTGCGTGAGGTAGCTCATGGTCGTCTCGCCGCCATAGCCCTGCCAGTTGGTGTTGGTGGCGAAGCTCGTCGCGGTATTGAACGCCGAGTCCGGACTCACGGCACCCATCGCCTGCGGATTGAGCGGGAGCCATTGTTGCAGCCGCTGCAATCCATACACGACAAGGGCGCCGGCGAGGTTGAACCAGAGCATCGCCAGCGCGTACTCGATCCAGCCCATTTCGCGTGTGGAATCGACACCGGCACCGCGGTAGATGAGCCGCTCGAGCGGTCCGCCGATCCGCTGCGCCAATCCTGCGCGGCCGTCGTAAACCGCGGCCATGTAGCTGCCCAGCGGCTTTGCGAGCAACAGCAAGACGACGACGTAGAGTCCCAGTTGCATCCAACCCGAGGTGTTCATTCGAAGATCTCCGGCTTGAACAGCGCGACGATCAGATAGACGAAGATGACGAGCGCGGCGGCGCCGCTCAGCCAATAGACCCAGTTCATGGACGGCCTCCCTTGCCCATCAGGTTTGCGCAAAACCGGATCAATCCTGCCGACAAGGCGAAGAATCCTACGATCAGGCCAATGAAGACGAAATCCATCACATTCTCCCCTCTGTCGCGTCGCCCGACGCACCACGTTTCACGCTACGCCTCCGGCCAGTTGCGGTGTTGATACCGGTCAAGCACCGTCTTGAATGCAATCGCGTCAAGCCGCGCGCCTTTGAACGCTGGGCGCGGAGGCCCGCGAATCGTTCGCCTCGAGCTGTCCACAATCCGCACGGTAGCGCGGGCCACTGCCGATCGCGGTCGGCGCGGCAACCGGAAGTCCCGGAGTGTCGCCTGCGGACTTCGCAAAGCGGCGCTTCGCGCTGCGAGCGAGCAGCGCGCCGGCGATGACCAGCGCGCAGCAAGTCACCAGGACGATCAACCCGCGAATGAACAATCCAGTGTGGACCACGTCCATGATGGATCTCCTTTCAGTTCAACCATGGAGGCAATGTAGCGGGCGCCAAGTAAAGAGGGCGTTCAAATACGTCGGCGCTGCATAAAGATTGCGTAAAAAGGTACGGAACAGCGGATTGCGTCAATTCCGACCGCATTGGTACGGAAGTGGTGCAAGCGAGCGACCGCTCTCGCCGCCGTCGAGGTGGACATTTCGTGGAGAGGGCGGAACCCGGACGCGTCTTTACAGTTTCTCTACGGGTGACGCATCGATCCTGACAGGACGTTTATGCGGGGAAAACTATGCTTCTCGCATCAGTCGGCAGACCTTCAGGGAGTTGACGATGCTAAGTCCTGTTTCCCATTCGATGGCTGTTACGCCAGGGTCCCGCGGCCGCGCGAGCGGGACCGCGTCGCGCAACGTCGTTGCCGCGATTCTGAGCCGTAGCGACATTCTGCTCGACCTGGACGTGCCGACCAAAGGGCGCGCGCTGGAGAACATTTCCCGATTCATTGCGGCGCGGCACGGATTGGTCGGCGACGAGGTGTACGCTAGTCTCTTCGAACGAGAAGATGTCGGGTCCACCGCGCTTGGTCAGGGATTCGCCATCCCGCATGCGCGCGTGCCGGGATTGTCGCAGCCGATCGCCGCATTCGTGCGCACGGAAATTCCGATCGCGTTCGATGCGCCGGACGGCAAGCCGGTGAGCGACATGCTGGTCATTCTGGTGCCGCACCAGGCCACGGAGGCGCACCTGTCGCTCCTCGCCGGTGCTGCGGCGATGTTCTGCGACGTGCCGTTTCGCGAGCGTCTGCGCGCTTGCGCCGATGCGGGCGCGGTCCATGCGGCCTTCGCGCAATGGGTCGGCGAAAGGCAATTGGGAGTCACGGCAGGGGCGTGAAATCAGCACTACGCGGGTCGGTCGCCGCAGGATGCGAACGCGGGCCGGCGCACCGGGTGTCCCGGCAGAGCGGATCTAGCGCCCGGGCGCCCGTACCGCCTGGCTTTCGCTGACGAGCCGCTGCAGCAGAGCGACGCGGTAGGGAGCCACCTTCCGCGCCACGACCGCCTGCCACACGGCGCAACCGGGCTCGCGATCGTGCCGGCAGTCGCGGAACCGGCATTGCCCCAGCAGCGGACGGATTTCGACGAACGCATCCGCGATCGTTTCGGGTGCGACGTGCCCGAGGCCGAATACCTTGAGTCCCGGCGAATCGACGACCCAGCCGCCTCCTTCGCTGGCGGGCAACGGATACAGCGTCGACTGCGAGGTCGTGTGGCGGCCTGTGGACAGGGCCTCCGAGACCTCCGCCGTCTTCGCCTGCGCGTGCGGCGCGATGGCGTTGAGGATCGTCGACTTGCCCATCCCGGACTGGCCGATGAGTACGGTGCGATGTCCGCGCAGAAAAGAGAGGAGCGGCGCGATGTCGCGTTTCGCGGACATGGGCACGACCGCATAGCCGAGCGCCGCAAACGGTTGCATGCGCGCGAGGAGGGCGGCGAAATCGGGCAGGTCCGACTTGTTGGCGGCGAGCACGAAGCGACAGCCCTGGGTCTCGGCGCCGATGATCCAGCGGTTGACCAGCTCCTCGTCGACGCCGAGGTCCGGCGCGACGACGCCGATGACCTGCGTCACGTTGGCCGCGATCAGTTTTTCCTTGAACGTGTCGGAGCGATGGAAGAGCGTGGCGCGCGGCTCCACGGTTTCGATCGACCCGCCGCCCGCCATGCGCGCGACCCGGACGCGGTCGCCGCAGGCCAGTGTGGTATTGCGGCCCTTCAGCAGGCACTCGAGCGAGGCTCCGCTGTCCAGGAGCACGGCATAGTGCCGGCGGCGGCTGGCGGTGACGAGACCGCCTTCCAGCTCCCCGGTGCCGGACACAACCGGCGACGCGGCATGCATCACGTCGCCAATGCCTCGACCTTGGCCGCGCAGATGCAGTCGTTCAGCGTCACGCCTCCGGCGCTGTGTGTCGACCACGCGACGGTGCAGCGGTCGTAGTGCACGGCCAAGTCCGGATGATGGTCCTCGGCATGGGCGACGGAGGCGACCGCGTTGACGAATGCAATCGTCCGGTGAAAATCCGCGAAGCGAAAGGTCTTCTCGATCCGGTCCCCGGCGTGCGTCCATCCGGGCAGGCACGCGAGCCGGTCGCGCAAGGCGTCAGCGGCGAGTTGCGGCGCGCCGGGGCGGCATTGCAGTGCGGCGAGCGCGCGCAACGCGTCGTTCGGACCTCCTGCGAGGGCGCCGGTCATTGCTTGAACTTGTAGAATTCCAGATTGAGATAGGCGGCGATATGTTCCTCCTCCTCGGGAAAATAGCCCTTGCCGAGGTTCACGTTGCACCCCTGCACCTGGGCCAGCAGCTGCGCGGGCGTCGCGACCCGCCGCTCCGACCGCCGGTACATCTGGTCGGGATCGCCGGCGAAGCGCTGGGCGTGACACCCGATGCAATCCCGGTCGACCATCGTCTTTCCGGTTTTGGCATCACCGGCGCGAAAGGGCGCCGGCTGTGTTTGTGCCGACGCAGCGCCGAATCCGGTGGCGAGCGCAAGTGCGACGACGATGGGGGCGGCGCGTGGCATTCCGGGTCTCCTGTTCATGGGTTGGCGGTCAAGCGGCCTCGAGCCGCGCGATGCGCACGGCCGCGGGCGGATGCGAGTCGTGGAACGCCGAATACAACGGGTCCGGAGTGAGCGTCGCGGCATTGTCCTCGTACAGCTTCACGAGTGCGCGGACGAGCGACGGCGCCGACGCATGCTCCGCCGCGAAAAGATCGGCCTCGAACTCGTGCCGGCGCGAGTACAGCGACGCGAGCGGCGCCAGCACGAAAGTGAAAACCGGCAGCGCCAGGACGAACAGCAGCAGCGCGACGCCCGGACGATCCGGCGCCGGCGGCACGCCGAGCCCTTCGTAGAACCAGCGCGATGCGGCGAGCCAGGCGAGCAGCGCCAGGAACGCCAGCGAGAAGGCGGCCATCCAGAGCATTCGCTTCAGCACGTGCTTCAGCTTGAAGTGGCCGAGCTCGTGCGCGAGCACGGCCTCGATCTCGTCCGGCGTCAGGCGCTCGAGCAGCGTGTCGAAGAACACGATGCGCTTCGCCCGCCCGAAGCCCGTGAAGAAGGCGTTGCCGTGGCTCGAGCGGCGCGATCCGTCCATGACGTACAGACCGCGGTTGGCGAAGCCGCAGCGCGCGAGCAGCGCCTCGATCGTGTCGCGTGCGGCACCCGCCGGCATCGGCGAGAATCTGTTGAACAGCGGCGCGATCACGGTGGGGTAGAGCGCCAGCAGCAGGAACTGAAACGCGATCCACGCGGCCCAGGCCCAGATCCACCACAGCGGGCCGGCCGCGCGCATCAGCCACAGTACCAGTGCCGCCAGCGGCAGGCCCAGCACGGCGCCGATCAGGATGCCCTTCAGCAGGTCGGTCGCCCAGAGCGTGCGCGTGGTCCGGTTGAAGCCGAACCTGACCTCGATGCCGAACGTCTGCGCATACGAGAACGGCAGGCCGACGATGCCCGAGATCACGGCGACCACGACGATCAGGATGAGATCGCGAACCATCCCGCCGAACGGCAGGACATCGGTCCAGGCGACCAGCGCCGCGAGGCCGCCGCCCAGCGTGAGTGCGACGAGCACCACGGTTTCCGCGAGCGTTTCGGCAACGCCCAGGCGGGTTCGCGCTACGGTGTAATCCGCGGCCTTGCGGTGCGCCGGCAACCCGATGCGCTCGGCGAAGGCGGGCGGCACCGCATCGCGGCGTGCCGCGACATGCCCGACGTGACGATAGGCGAGCCACCCCCGCAACGCGAGCGAGACGGCCAGCGCGCCGACGAACAGGATCGCAAAGGCGCTAGCGGTCACGCTCTGCCGGCAGCGCCGGGGTATTCCGGAGTGTGCGAGAATGCATGACCCATTTTACGCGAATTCGCAATGCCCCAAGACGCAAGCCGCCTCATCTGGATCGACATGGAAATGACCGGTCTCAAACCCGACAGCGACCGCATCATCGAGGTCGCGCTGGTCGTGACCGACAGCGATCTCAACACGGTCGCCGAAGCGCCGGTGTGGGTCGTGCGTCAAGGCGACGCCGTCCTCGCCGGCATGGATGCGTGGAACCAGGGGACGCACGCGCGCTCGGGTCTCATCGCCAAGGTGAAGGCGGCGGCGCGGGACGAGGCTGCGGTCGAGGGGGAAGCCCTTGCATTCCTGCGCGAGCACGTTCCGGCCAAGGCGTCGCCGATGTGTGGCAACTCGATCTGTCAGGACCGGCGTTTCCTCGCGCGCTGGATGCCCGCGCTCGAGGACCACTTTCATTATCGCAACCTGGACGTGTCGACGCTCAAGGAGCTCGCGCGCCGCTGGAAGCCCGACCTGATGAAAGGCGTTCCGAAGGAAGGCAAGCACGAGGCGCTGGCGGACGTCTACGAGTCGATCGCGGAGCTGAAGTACTATCGGCAGGAGTTCATTCGCGCCTAGGACGCGCGGTGCCCGCCCGGCCGCCCGAAGGGCACCGCCTGCCCCCGCGGGGGGCAGCGAACGCAGTGAGCGTGGGGGACGTTCATCAAAGTTTCCGTGCGAGCAGCACGCCGTCGCCGATGCTGAGCAGGCAGGGGTCGACGCGGACATCGTCGCGGACCTTGGCCGTGATCGCCCGCAATGCCATCGTGTCGGGCTTCTGGTCGGAGGGATCGGCGACCGTGCCGCTCCACAGCACGTTGTCGATGGCGATCAGCCCTCCCGGCCGCAGCAGCGCGAGGCAGGCCTCGTAATAAGCGTCATACGCGGTCTTGTCGGCATCGATGAAAGCGAAATCGAACGCGCCGGCGCCATCCCTCTGCAACAATTCCGCGAGCGTCTCCTGCGCCGGCCGCAGGTGCAGCTCGATCCTGTCGGCGACGCCGGCCTCCGCCCAGTATCGGCGCGCGATCGCGGTCCACTCCTCGCTCACGTCGCAGCACACGAGGCGTCCATCGGCGGGGAGAGCGCTCGCGACCGCCAGCGCACTGTAGCCGGTGAACGTCCCGACTTCGATCGCGTTCTTCGCGCCGATGAGACGAACCAGGAACGCTAGCAGCACGCCCTGATCCGCGCCGATCTGCATTCCGCCCATGGGGAGGAGCGACGTCTCCGCCCGCAACCGCTGCTGGAGCGGCGTTTCGCGTGCGACGACCATCCGCAGGTAATCGTCGACGGCTTCGGGGAGCAGCGAACGGTGCGCCATGGGTCGTGCCTTTCCGGTCATCGATGGCAGATCGAGCGGGGCTCGTCCCGTCGATCGCCCGGTGGGGTCGATCGCGCTCGCGGGATGCTCCGGGACCCCGATAACGGAGCAAAATGGAGTCCGCCGCAAGTGTACAGGACCGCCGCATCTTCCCTCCAACGCGACCATGAATGCTCCCATGAACCCATCCGCACGCCAATGCGCACTGCTCGCCTCCGCCGGCCGCTACCTGGCCGGCGGCGGGCTCGGGCTTTTCATACTCCCGCCCGAGTTGAATCTCGTCATTGCGCGCGGCGAAGGCAGCCGTGTCTGGGACGTCGCGGGACGCGAGTACCTCGACTACCATCTGAGCTCGGGTCCCGCGCTCCTCGGTCATGCGCACCCGGCCATCACCGCCGCGGTCGCCGCGCAGCTGCCGAAGGGCACGACCTACTACTTCCTGAACGAGCCGGAGATCGTGCTGGCGCAGCGGTTGGTCGAGGCGATCCCCTGCGCGGACGTCGTCCATTACACCGGCTCCGGCACCGAGGCCACTTTCTACGCGCTGCGCATCGCGCGGGCGTACACGGGACGCAACAAGATCCTGAAGTTCGAAGGTGCATGGCACGGCATGCACGACTACGGGCTGTGGGGAACGGTCCCGACCGTGGCGTCCGACTATCCGCATGCGAAGCCGGACTCCGTCGGCGTGCCGCCGCAGGCCGGCGAAACGGTGCTGGTCGCGCCGTTCAACGAAACCGTACAAGCCGTCGCGATGATCGAGCGCCATGCGCACGAGCTGGCTGCGGTGATCGTCGAGCCGCTGCAGCGGGTGCTGCTGCCCGAGCCCGGCTTCCTCGAGGCCGTGCGCGAGGTGACGCGCCGCCACGGCATCGTCCTCGTATTCGACGAAATCGTCACTGGTTTCCGCATCGCCTGGGGTGGCGCCCAGGAGCGCTACGGCGTTGTGCCCGACCTCGCGTGCTACGGCAAGGCGGTGAGCGGGGGATTTCCGATGGCGGCCATCGCCGGCAGCGGCGATGTGATGGCGGTGCTCGACGCGCGGTCGCGCCCACGCGCCGACGTGGTCTGGGCGACCAACACGCTGAACGGCAATCCGGTGTGCGCCGCGGCGGGATGTGCGGCGCTCGAAGTGCTGTCCCAGCCCGGTGTCTATGATCGCCTGTCGCGCATCGGCGCGCGGCTGCGCCGGGGCCTGGTCGAGGCCGGCACACGGCACGGTTTCGCGGTGCAGGCGCCGGGCGAGGATGCCGTGTTCGGCGTGCGTTTCACCGACCGGCGGCCGCTGCGCACCTGGATGGACCTGACCACCGCCGACAAGGACCTGGGCTACCGCTGGGCGCTGGAGCTCCTGAAGCGCGGCCTCGTCGTCAATCCGAACGAGAAATTCTACATCTCGATCGCGCACACGGACGCCGATGTCGACCGCACGCTCGGGATCGTCGACGAGGCATTCGCCGCGCTCCGCGCCTCCGGCTGACGGGTCGCGCGAGGCGGCGCCCCGATCTGCGACAATGTCGCCCATGGCAGGTCTCGCATCCACGACCATCAGGTACTGCAGCGCCTGCGGCTCGGACCGCATCGACCTGCGCATTCCCGACGGCGACAACCTGCCGCGCTACGTCTGCGGCGCGTGCGCAGTGATCCATTACCAGAACCCGAAGGTCGTCGTCGGCTGCCTGCCCGAATGGGAGGACCAGGTGCTGCTGTGCCGGCGGGCGATCGAGCCGCGGCACGGGCTCTGGACGCTGCCTGCGGGCTTCCTCGAGAACGGCGAGACCGTCGCCGCGGGCGCGGTGCGCGAGACGCTGGAGGAAGCCCACGCGCGGGTGGAGGTAGGCGAGCTCTACACGATGATCAGCCTGCCCCAGATCAGCCAGATCTACATGATGTTCCGCGCGCGGCTCGTCGAACTCGATTTCGGGCCGGGGCCGGAGAGCCTCGAAGTGCGCCTCTTCCGCGAAGACGAGATTCCGTGGGAGGAGATGGCTTTCCGCACGATCGGGCGCACGTTGCGCAACTACTTTCTCGATCGCAAGCTGGGAGCGTTCCCGACGCGTGTCAGCGTGTTGGAACGAAAGGCGCCGCGGCCGGACCTCTCCGGCGCCGCCTGAAACGCAGGGTACGAACCGGGTTCCGACACCATACGCACGACTTGGCGAGCCCGTCGCGGAAAGTCTTCGCCGCCGCAACTTCCATGCGGCGGCTTTCGAGTAATATTGGCAACGACCGGCACCGAGAAAGCAGGGCCGGGAAACTCAACTGGAGGTCACAATGCAAATGCTGCACAAGCCCGTGGCACGACTCGCCGCCGTCGCGGTGGCGGCCGTCGCGTTCGGACTGTCGCTGCCGGCGCTCGGCCAGCAGCAGAACCGGATCTCGATCACGACCGGCGGCACCGGCGGGGTTTATTACCCGATGGGTGGCGGCATGGCCAACATCCTGTCGAAGTACGTTCCCGGATTGCAGGCGACCGCAGAGGTCACTGGCGGCTCCATCGACAACCTGAAGCTCATCAACGCCGGCAAGTCCGAGGTCGCGTTCTCGATGGCCGACGCCGGTTGGGAAGCCTACCAGGGCATCGACAAGTTCAAGGACGGCAAGGTCGGCGTCCGGACGCTGATGGTGCTCTATCCGAACAAGATGCACGTGGTGACCATCGACGGCACCGGCATCGGCAAGCTGTCCGATTTCAAGGGCAAGCGCGTGTCGACCGGCTCGGCCGGCAGCGGTACCGAGATCATGGCCATGCGCGTGCTCGAGGCGGTGGGCATCGACGGGCGCAAGGATGTCAAGCAGGAGCGGCTGGGCGTCGCGGAATCCGTCAACGCGATGAAGGACCGCAAGCTCGACGCCTTCTTCTGGGTCGGGGGATTGCCGACCGCGGCGGTCACCGATCTCGCGGCCACCCCCGGCATCAAGATCAGGATGATCGACCACGACGAGGTGACGGACGCGATGAACAAGAAGTACGGGCCGCTCTACGTGAAGGGCGTGATCCCGGCCGGCACCTACGCGGGGCAGGACAAGGCCAGCACAGGCGTCGACGTCTGGAACATTCTGGTGTCGAGCGACAAGATGAGCGACCAGATGGCGCACACGATCGTCAAGACGCTGTTCGAGAAGAAGGCCGAGATCGTAGCCGTGCACAAGGAGGCGCAGAACATCGAGCTCAAGAGCCAGGCAAGCGGTTCGCCGATCCCGTTCCATCCGGGTGCCAAGAAGTACTTCGAGGAGCAGGGCATCAAGGTGAACTGACCGATGGCGGACACCGCTGGGCAGGAAGCGCGCATCGCGCCGGCTGAAGCCGTCGCCGAGGAGCGTCTGCAGCGGGCGGCGACTTACATCGAGGCGGAGGAGGGCGCCACCAACCGGTACCGCGGCGCTCTCGCGCGCGTAGCGACGGCGCTGCTCGTCGGCATGTCGCTGTTCCACCTTTACGCCGCGCTCGAGATCGTACCCGCGCAGGTGCTGCGACCCGTCCACGTCGGCTTGACGCTGTTGCTGGTCTTTCTGCTGTTCCCGATCGCCGCCCGCTACCGCAACCGGCTGATGTGGTGGGACGTCGTCTGCGGCGCGCTTGGCGTGGCGACGATTGTCTACCTGCTCTCCGGCGGCGACGACATCTGGGACCGGAACACGCTGCCGAGCCGGGCGGACCTCTTTTTCGGCGTGACCTTCGTGCTGCTCGTGCTGGAAGCGGTGCGGCGCACCTCGGGCTGGATCCTGCTGTTCGTGATCGGACTATTCCTCGCCTACGGTTTCTTCGGCCCGTGGCTGCCAGGGCAGTGGGCGCACCGCGGCTACGACGTTGCCAGCCTGTCGGGCTTCATGTATCAGACGCTCGAAGGCATCTTCGGCACCGCGGTCGACGTGTCGTCGTCGCTCATCATCCTGTTCACGATCTACGGCGCGTTCCTGCAGCACTCGGGTGCCGGCAAGTTCTATCTCGACTGGAGCTTCGCGGCGATGGGCAGCCGGCACAGCGGCGCGGGACGCACGGTGGTGCTCGCATCGTTTCTGCTCGGCGGCCCGTCCGGGTCAGGCGTCGCGACGACGGTGACGATCGGCGCGGTCGCCTATCCGATGCTCAAACGCGCCGGCTACGCCGCCGAACCGGCCGGAGGACTGCTCGCGGCGGGAGGGCTGGGCGCGATCATCTCGCCACCGGTGCTGGGCGCCGCCGCGTTCCTGATTGCGGAATTCCTGAAGATCAGCTACCTCGACGTGCTGCTGATGGCGATCGTGCCCACGCTGCTCTACTACCTTTCGCTGTTCCTGATGGTCGAGTTCGACACTCGCAGGTTCGGCTTGCCGGACGTGGCGATCGCCGTCGAGGGGCAGCTCGCGGCGTTGACGAAGCGGTACTGGTACCACTTCGTGTCGCTGGTCGCGATCGTCGCGTTCATGGTCTGGGGCTTCTCGCCGATACTCGCGGTGTTCTGGGCGACGGTCGTCACGTTCGGCGTGTCGTTCCTGCGCCGCGACACGGCGATGGGCTGGGGCAAGGTCGTCGCCGCGCTGCGCGATGGTTCGGGCCAGATGCTGAACGTCGCGGCGACCTGCGCGGCCGCCGGGATCATCGTCGGCGTCGTCGTCAAGACGGGCCTCGGCCTCAAGTTCAGCGCCATCGTCATCGCCTACGCCGGCGGCAGCCTCTTCCTGACGGCGTTGTACACGGCGCTGATCGTGTGGGTCATCGGTCTCGCCGTGCCGGTGACGGCGAGCTACATCATTTGCGCCGTGATCGCCGCGCCGGCGCTGACCAAGCTCGGCGTGCCCGACTTCGCGGCGCACATGTTCATCTTCTACTACGCGGTGCTCTCCGAGGTGTCCCCGCCGACCGCGCTGTCGCCGTTCGCCGCGGCGGCCATCACCGGCGGCGACCCGTACCGGACGACGCTGCAGGCGTGGAAATACACGCTCCCCGCGTTCGTGGTGCCGTTCGTGTTCGTCCTCGATCCCGACGGCGTCGGGTTGCTGCTGAAGTTGCCGAAGGACGGATCTTGGTTGCACGTCGTCTGGATCGCGCTCACCGCCTGCATCGGCATCGCCGCCCTCGCGGCCGGTGCGCAGAAGTGGCTGCTGCGCGCCTGCGGCCAGGTCGAGCGCTGGGTGCTCGTCGGCTGCGGCCTGCTGCTCGTCTACCCGGCACCGGCGTCCGATGTCGTCGGTCTCGCCGGCGTCGGCACGATACTGGCGCTGCAGTGGTACGGGCGGCGGCGCACCGCCAGCTGACCGGTGCATCGCTCTTTGCGCGCGTGTCCGCCGGAAGTCCGGGCGCCGCGTTGGCGGAGGGCGCCCGGGCGCTACCGCGCGAACCCGGAATCGACCGGCAGCCCCGCAGCTTGCAGCACCTCGTGCAATCGCTCCACGTGCCCGTGCCCCGTCGTCTCGGCAACGCAGATGACGCGCACTGCGGACAGATCGGGCCCCGAGAACGCGCGGTCGTGCAGGATCTCCTTGATCGAGGCGCCGGTCGACGCGATGATCTCGGCGAGCCGGGCGAGCCCGCCGGGGCGGTCGCTGATCGTCACGGTGAAGCGGCAGAGGCGGCCGTCGGCCACGAGACCGACCTCGATGATGCGTCCCAGCGTGGATGTATCGATGTTGCCGCCGCACAGCGCCAGCACCACTTTCCTGCCCTTGAGCGCTTCGAGACGTCCCGCGAGGAACGCCGCGAGCGGCGCCGCACCGGCGCCCTCGACCACGCTCTTCTCGAGCTCGATCAGGCGCAGGACCGCGAGGGCGATCGATGCTTCGTCCACGGTCACGACACGGTCGACGACGCGCTTGACGAGCGTGAACGGCGCGTCGCCCAGCTTGCCCACGGCGAGACCGTCGGCCAGCGTATGCGAGAGCTCGATCGTCGTCGGCGCGTCCTGTGCCAGCGCGGCGGTCAGGCACGCGGCGCGCTCCGGCTCGACGCCGATGATCTGGACCTCCGGCCGCATCGCCTTGACGGCGGTGCCGATCCCCGCGATGAGGCCGCCGCCGCCGACGGGAATGACGATGGCTTCGACGCCGGGCGTCTGCTCGAGGATCTCGAGTCCCATCGTGCCCTGGCCGGCGATCACGTCGACGTTGTCGAAGGGGTGGATGAACGTGAGCCCGTCGCGCGCGGCGATTTCGCCCGCATGCACCCGCGCTTCCGTCAGGTCGGCGCCGTGCAGGACGACGTTGGCACCGAACTGGCGGCAGTTGGTCACCTTGATCAGCGCCGCGAACACGGGCATGACCACCGTCGCGGGTATGCCGAGCAGCTTCGCGTGGTAGGCGATGCCCTGCGCGTGGTTGCCGGCGGAAGCGGCGATCACGCCGCGCCGGCGCTGTTCGGGCGATAGCAGCAGGAGCGCATTGCGCGCCCCGCGTTCCTTGAAGCTCCCGGTGCGTTGCAGGTAGTCGAGCTTGCAATGGACCTGCGCGCCCGTGAGTTGCGACAGTGGAATCGACTCGACGCAGGGCGAGTAGTAGACGCCTCCGGCGATGCGGTCGCGCGCGGCTTCGATGTCGGCGAGCGTGACCAAAGCCGCTCAGCGCCCGCGCGGCCGCCCGAAGGGCGCTGACTGCCCCCGCGGGGGGCAGCGAACGAAGTGAGCGTGGGGGCCCCTCATCTCAGAACGGCAGCGCGATGCCCGGCTTGGCGGCCGCGAGCACGCGGCGGAACTCGGCCTTGATGCGCTCCAGCGCCGCCGTGTCGTCCGCCTCGAAGCGCAGCACCACCACCGGCGTGGTATTGGAACCGCGCGCGAGGCCGAAGCCGTCCGCATACTCGACGCGCAGGCCGTCGATGCGGATGACATCCGTCGCGCCGGGGAATTCGGCGGTCGCGCCCAGTTTCGCCACGAGTGCGTGATGTTCGCCTTCGGCACAGGCGACGTTGAGCTCGGGCGTCGACACGGCGTCGGGCAGCGCGTCGAGGACGGCTGACGGGTTGGCATGGCGCGACAGGATCTCGAGCAGCCGCGCTCCGGCATACAGCCCGTCGTCGAAGCCGTACCAGCGCTCCCTGAAAAAGGTGTGGCCGCTCATTTCGCCGGCCAGCGCGGCGCCCACTTCCTTCATCTTGCCCTTGATCAGCGAGTGGCCCGTCTTCCACAGCAGCGGCACGCCGCCGTGCCGCAGGATCCACGGCTTAAGGTTGCGCGTGGACTTGACGTCGTAGATCACCGTCGCGCCGGGCTCGCGGGCGAGCACGTCGGCGGCGAACAGCATCAGCTGCCGGTCCGGGTAGATCACGTGGCCGTCGCGGGTCACGACGCCGAGGCGGTCGCCATCCCCGTCGAAGGCGAGGCCAAGATCGTGCCGGCCTTGCGCGAGCAACGCGATCAGGTCCTGCAGGTTCTCCGGCTTGGAGGGGTCCGGATGGTGGTTCGGAAACGTCCCGTCGACGGCGCAGAACATTTCGGTGACCTCACAGCCCAGGCGCCGGAACAGCGTCGGGGCGAAGGCGCCGGCCACGCCGTTGCCGCAGTCCACCGCGATCGTGAGCGGCCGCGCGAGGCGGACGTGGTCGGTGATGCGGTCGAGGTAGGCCGGTGCGATGTCCGCGCTGCGGAACGTTCCGGCGCCGGAGGCCATTGGACCGGCCTCGATGCGTGCGCGCAGCTTCTGGATGTCATCGCCCGAAAGCGTGGTGCCATCCACCACCATCTTCAGACCATTGTAATCGGGTGGATTGTGGCTGCCGGTCACCATCACGCTCGTCTGGGTGCCGAGGTGGTGGGCGGCGAAATAGGTCATCGGGGTGGCGACCATGCCGATGTCGACGACGTTCGCGCCCGCTGCGCGGATGCCGTCGGCGACGGCGGCGGCGAGTTCCGGCCCCGAAAGGCGGCCGTCGCGGCCGACGACGAACGTGTCGCGGCCTCGCTCCAGCGCGAGCGAGCCCAGGGCCTGGCCGACCGCGCGGACGATCGCCGGCGTGAGGGTCCTGCCGACGACGCCGCGGATGTCGTACGCCTTGAAGATTTCGGGTGGGAGTGTCATCGCTGCGCGCTCGATCGTGGATGGGCAGATTTCATTCTCGGCGACTACCGGCCGTAAACGAAGAAGTCTAACAGGCGGCGCGGCAGCCATTCGAGGTGGCCGGGAAACGGGCCCGACAGGAACCCGACGTGTCCGCCCTCGTCGGGTTGATCCAGCCGGACGTGGGGGCTGACCTCGCCGGGGCACGGCAACGATTCCGCCGGCACGAACGGGTCGTTCCTGGCGTTCAAGACCAGTGTGGGCACCGCGACGCGGGCGAGCCACGGCTTGCTGGAAGCGCGTCGCCAGTAGTCCGGCGTGCCGTCGAAGCCGTGCAGCACCGCCGTCACCGCATCGTCGAAATCGTACATCGTGCGCGCACGCCGGATCCTTCTTGCGTCGAGCAGGTCCGGAAAACGCCGCGCCAATGCGAGGCTCTTCGGCCTCAGCGTGCTCAGGAAATTATGCGTGTAGATCCGGTTCAGACCCTGCCCGATCGCGATGCCGGCGGCGGCAAGGTCGAGCGGCGTGGACACCGCAGCCGCCGCGTCGACGAAACGCGCCGCGTCGCCGCCCATGCGTCCCAGCCAATTGAGCAGCACGCTCCCGCCGACCGATACGCCGACCGCATAGACGACGGTCTGCGGCGCGACGCGCTCACGGATGGCGGCCAGCATCGCCTGCGCTTCCTCATGGTCGCCGGAGTGGTACGCGCGCGGCAACCGGTTGGGCTCCCCGCTGCAGCCGCGAAAATGGGGCACGACGCCATGCCATCCGCGGGCGGCGACGGCAACCAGCAGCGCCCTCGCGTAATGCGAGCCCGAGCTGCCTTCGAGGCCGTGGAACAGCACGACCAGCGGCGCGCCCGTGCGCGAATGCGTCGGCGTGACCCAGTCGAAGTCCCAGAAGTCGCCGTCGGGCGAGTCGACGCGCTCGCGCCGGACGGGGACCGGCGGGCGACGCAGCAGGTACGGCCAGATGGTCTGCAGGTGACCGCCCGCCAGCCACGCCGGGCCCACGTATGGCGGCTCGGACATCGGGCGTTGCCGCTAGGGATCGGGCCAGAACGGCCGCGCCCGGTCGAACCGTCGCCAGGCCTTGGCGAGCATCGGCTCGACTGCCACGGCCTGTGCCGCGACCCAGCCGCGGACTGCCCCGGCCGCGTCGTCCGCGCCTCCGGCGAGTTTGCCGGCGAGGGACACGGCGGTCACCGCGTCGTTGATCCGGCCGAGAGCATCCTGCACCGCGGCGAGCGCGTCGAGGTAGGTTCGGCCGCGCTTGCCCGGAAACAGCGGGGCGAAGAATTCGGCGACGTAGCGCAGCCGCTTGGCGGCGATCCGCGCCGCGTGGCGCTCCTCGTTCGAGGCGTGCCTCAGATGATCGGCGATGCGAACGAACTTGCGATGGCGGCGCGCGAGCAGGACCGCCGCGAACGTCGTGGCGCGTCCGCCGGGCGCATGCGCGGCACCGCTGGTCCCACCCGGAGCCTGGAGCGGGGCGACGAACCGTGGCGTCGCGCAGAGGAGGTCGGCGGCCAGCAGCAGACGCTGGAAGCGGGGCGAGGCGACTGCGGCACGCGCATCGCGCCGCGCAGCGCGCCGACGGGCCGCCGCACGCGCGCGAAGCCGCCTGAGGCCCGCAGCCGCGTTCGCGTCGTGGGCGAACCACGCGGCGAGCGGCGGCAACGTCTCCGTCAGGAACACGTCCCAGTCGCGCGCCGTGCCCAGAATCGTGGCGAGCCACTTGACCTCGCTTGCCACCGGGTCGAGCGTGGCGGACGGCGTGAAGCGGGCGAGCAGCGCAAGGCTCGAGCGCAATCGTCTCGTGCCGACGCGCATCTGGTGAATCCATTCGGGATCGTCGTCGGTGATAAGCCCCGCGGCGTTGGCAGCGATCTGGTGCAGGCACCCGCGCGCCACCGCCGCCAGCGCGTCGACCGTCGAGACGCCGGTCTCGAGCGGAACGTCCCTTGCGCGCACCGGTGAAGGCGTGGCGCGCGGCAATCCGTGCCGCAGCGCATAGCCACGTGCGGACTTGGAGTCGCTCATCACGGCAAGCGGCATGTCAGCGGACAGCGCGAGCGCCAGGCGAAACAGGTTGGCTGCGTCACCGCTCGTGAGCTCGATCTCGATCTCGGCGATGGGTTCACGTCGCGTGCGGCCGCCGCATGCCGCGCGGATCTCGCCCAGGTCGACGCAGAATTCCGCGGTCGATCCATCCGGGAACTCGAGCGGGATCGTCCGCCGCGTGAAGTCGGTGGCGCAGCAGGGGACGAGTCCACCGCGCTGCGCGGCCTTGGCGACCAGCTTCTTCCATGGCGTGGCCGCCAGTCGGGCGAGGTCGATGCGCGGACCCCGTACCGGCCATTCGTGCTCCGGACGGGCGTGCAGGCCGGCGCCGGCATCCGCCTGCGGGGGCCCCTTGACCGTCTGGATCCAGCGCCGGCCGATGCGCCGAACGCGCAGCGCGACGTCCGCGCGTTCGAGCCGGAAGTCGGGAGAGTCGAAATAGGTGCTGACAATGTGCGCGGTGCGCGTCCGGCCGCGACGCAGAGGACGCAGCTCAGGGTGTCGCAGCAGCGCCGGAATGGCCGCGGCGTCGAGTGCCAGCTTCAGCTCGACTTCGGTCGGGATGGCAGTCTCCTCGACGCGTGTCTCGCGCTCGCGCGGCAGCGGGCGGCGCACCATGGCGATACGGTCAGGACTCGTCCGCGTGTTTCACCCGCCGCGCCCGCACGGCCTCCGCCAGGTCCCGCAGAGTCTCGACCGTCGCGTCCCAGCCGATGCAGGCGTCGGTGATCGAGACGCCGTACTGCAACGGCTGGCCGGGAACGAGGTCCTGCCGGCCGGGATTGATGTGGCTCTCGATCATCACGCCGACGATGCGGTCGTCGCCGCCGGCGATCTGCGCGGCGACGTCGCGCGCGACGTCCCGCTGGCGCTCGTGCATGCGCTGGCTGTTCGCGTGCGAGCAGTCGATCATCAGTTTCGCGGCAAGTCCCGCGCCGGCGAGCTCCCGGCACGTCGTGTCGACATCCGCGGCGCTGTAATTCGGCGCCTTGCCGCCGCGCAGGATGATATGGCAGTCCTCGTTGCCGCCGGTGTGCACGATCGCCGAGTGTCCTCCCTTGGTGACCGAAAGGAAATGGTGCGGCGCCGACGCGGCCTTGATCGCGTCGACCGCGACCCTGACGTCGCCGTTGGTGCCGTTCTTGAAGCCGACAGGGCACGAAAGGCCGGAGGCGAGTTCCCGGTGCACCTGGCTCTCCGTCGTCCGGGCGCCGATTGCGCCCCAGGCGATCATGTCCGCCAGATACTGCGGTGTGATCATGTCGAGGTATTCGGTTGCCGCGGGCAGGTCGAGCTCGTTGACCTCCACGAGAATCCGGCGGGCGAGGCGCAACCCTTCGTTGATCCGGTAGCTGTCATCCAGATGCGGATCGTTGATGAGCCCTTTCCAGCCGACCGTGGTGCGCGGCTTCTCGAAATAGACACGCATCACGACGATGAGGTCGGAGGCGAGCTCGCGCTTCTGCGCGGCAAGCCGCGTCGCATAGTCGATCGCGGCGCCGTAGTCGTGGATGGAGCACGGGCCGACCACGACCAGCAACCGGTCGTCGGCGCCGTGCAGGACGCGATGGATCGCTTGCCGGGCTTCGAACGTGGTGGTGGCGGCCCGTTCCGACGCCGGGAACTCGCGCAGCAGGTGCGCGGGCGGCGCGAGCTCCATGATCTCGCGGATCCGGGTGTCGTCGATCGGCAGGCGGGCTGCCGGATGGGACAGCGCGGCAGCCCGGTTGCGGTGGGCGGTGGACGTAGGCACGATGCGGCTCCGTCAGGGTTTTCTCAGCAAAAACATGATTTTACGAAGTTGACCCGGGTGCAGACGGCATTGTGCCATGCCCGATGTTGCAACGCATCAGCCCAAATTGAGACATCGGCCACATGGCGGTCGGCGAAATCGTTGCTTCGCGCGTTTAGGATGCCGTAGACTGCCTTCGACCCTGCTGGCTCGCCCAGCGGACCTGAATCAGGCTACCCGGCGGTCGCATGGCTGCCGGAGCACCCAAAAAGAACCGAAACCCCCTCAGCCATTCTCCAGGAGTTCTGCATGAACCTACTGCAAGCCATAGCCATCGTCGCGGCATTCGCCATCGCCGGGAGTCCGGCGTTCGCCGCCGATGCGCCCGCCGCAACCGCGCCGGCTGCAAAGGCGCCAGCGGCTGCCGCACCTGCCGCCGCCGCCACGCCAGCGACCAAGGCGCCCGCAGGCACCGCCGCGCCTGTTGCAAAAGCGCCGGCAACCGCCGCCCCTTCGACCTCCACCGCGGCCACCCGCGCCGCCAATTCGCAACAGGAGCTGATGAAGGCCTGCAATGCCAAGGCCGAAGGCAAGAAGGGCGACGAGCGCAAGGCGTTCATGAGCGCCTGCCTGTCCGGCAAGGACGCCACGCCGGTCAAGATGACCCAGCAGGACAAGATGAAGGCCTGCAACGTCAAGGCCGAAGGCAAGAAGGGCGATGAACGCAAGGCCTTCATGTCGGATTGTCTGAAAGGATAACTTTCACGCAGGTGGCGCACACGGTCGGGTGACTTCCTGTCCATCCGGCCGCGACTGCAAGGCCCCACCGGGCAACCGGTTGGGGCCTTGTTTTGTCTGGAGGAGTCCGCGCGGCGGCGTCACGGCGCCCTCTGCGGCGCGGCGTCGATTCATCGGTTTCGGCCTGCGCCCGCGCGCCGCTAGGATGGCTTGCGGATCAGGAGGCCCTTCAGGTATTCGCCTTCCGGGAATGCGAGGGCGACGGGATGATCGGCGCCAGCCCCGAAACGGCCGATGATGCAGGCATCGACGCCGGCGTCGAGTGCCGCACCCGCGACGATCTTGCGAAACAGATCCGCGTCGATGCCGCCCGAGCACGAAAACGTCGCGAGCAGGCCGCCCGGCCGGAGCAGTTTCAATGCCAGTAGATTGACGTCCTTGTAGGCGCGGGCGGCGCGCTCGGCGTGCGCGGCGGTCGGTGCGAACTTCGGCGGATCGAGCACGGCGAGGTCGAATCCCGCACCGCGGTCACGCAGCTTGCGCAGCTCGGCGAAAACATCGGCTTCGCACCATGTTGCGCGATCCGCCGGCAACTCCGGATTGAGCGCGAGATTTTCGCGGGCGAGCGCGATCGCGTCGCCCGAGCTGTCGATGGAAACGACTCGTGTCGCTCCTCCGGCAAGCGCCGCCAGTGCGAAGCCTCCCGTGTAGCAGAACGCATTGAGCACCTCGCGGCCGGCCGCGAGCGCGCGCACGGCGTCCCGGTTCGCGCGCTGGTCGAGATAGAACCCGGTCTTCTGGCCGGTGACGACGTCGGCGCGGTAGGAGAGCCCGGCCTCGACGAACGTCACGGCGTCGGGAAGCGCACCGTGCGCGACGCCGATGCGCGCCGGCAGGCCCTCGAGTTTGCGCACTTCGGCGTCGGAGCGCTCGAAGACGCACGCCGCGCCGGTCGCTTCGACCAGCGCCGCGACGATCGCGTCGCGCCAGCGTTCCGCGCCGGCCGAAGACAGCTGGAGCACGACCGTGCCGGCGTAGCGGTCGGCGACGACGCCGGGCAAGCCGTCCGCTTCGCCGTGGATCAGCCGGCATCCGGTGTGGTCCGTGTCCACCATCGGGCTGCGGGCGGCGACGGCGCGCGCGACGCGGCGCCGGAAGAACCCGGCGTCGACCGGCTCGCGCGAATCGAAGGTCCAGACGCGTGCGCGGATCTGGGAGGAAGGCGAGTAGGCGGCGCGCGCCAGGAACGCGCCGTCCGCCGTCAGGACATCGACGGTATCTCCGGGCTCGGGCGGCGCATCGGCGGTCGCGATGGCGCCGGAAAAGACCCACGGGTGACGGTGCCGCAGCGATTTGTCGCGCCCGGGTTTCAGCCGCAACACCGGAATGACCTCCGCCAGACTAGCCGCCCGCGAGTGCGCCGTCGATGCGCGCCATCACGTCGGGCGCGAGCCTGCCCACGACATCGAGCGCCTTCATGTTCTCGGCGACCTGCGCCGGCCGGCTCGCGCCGGTGATCACCGTCGAGACGCGCGGGTTCTTCAGGCACCAGGCGAGGGACATTTGCGCCAGCGTGCAGTCGAGGTCCGCCGCGATCGGCACGAGGCGCCTGACCGTGGCGATCTTCGCCGGGTCGGACAACCTCTCGGCGAGCCATTCGTAGCCCTTCAGCGTGCCGCGCGTGCCCGCCGGGATGCCGTCGTTGTACTTCCCGGTCAGGAGTCCCGACGCCAGCGGGCTCCAGGTGGTGGTGCCGAGGCCGATGTCGGAGTACAGCCGCGCATATTCCTTCTCGACGCGGTCGCGATGCAGCAGGTTGTACTGCGGCTGCTCCATCACGGGCTTGTGCAGATGATGCCGTTCGGCAATCTGCCACGCCGCCATGATCTCGGCAGGGCTCCACTCCGAAGTTCCCCAATAGAGCGCCTTGCCCGCGTTGATCATGTCGTGCATCGCAAACACCGTCTCCTCGATCGGCGTGTCCGGATCGGCGCGGTGACAGAACACGAGGTCGACGTAGTCGAGGCCGAAGCGCACGAGCGACGCGTCGATCGCCTGCATCAGGTATTTCCGGTTCAGTGTGTTCTTCTCGTTCGCACGGTCGTGAAGACCCCAGTAGAATTTGGTCGAGACGATGTACGAAGCCCGGCGCCAGCCCATCTTCTTCAGCGCGGCGCCCATGATCGTCTCCGCCTGTCCCTTCGCGTAGACCTCGGCATTGTCGAAGAAATTGACGCCCGCGTCGTACGCGGCAGCCATGCATTCGCGCGCGAGATCGGCGTCCATCTGGTTGCCATAGGTCACCCAGGAGCCAAACGACAGTTCGCTCACCTTGAGGCCGGAGGCGCCGAGCCGGCGGTATTGCATCGTTGGCATCGTCAATCCTGGTGGAAATAGGTCGGGCGGAGGCGCGCGCCGGATCGAGCGCGGACGGTAGAATCGCAACGCCGCATTGTACCCACAAGGATCCACCCATGCCTGCACTCTCCCGCGCCAGGACCCGCCGTGTCGCCGCCAGCACACGGCGCAAGCCGCCGCTCACCGTCGAGGCATTGTGGGCGCTCAAGCGCATGGCGGCGCCGACGCTGTCGCCGGACGGCACCCTCGCCTGCGCGGCGGTGACGAGCTTCGACATGGCGAAAAACGACAGCAGGACGGAACTGTGGCTGTTCCCGACCGGTGTCGAGGGCAAGTCCGCCGCCAAGCCGCGCCGGCTCACCAATGGCGACAAGGACAGCGATCCGAAATGGTCGCCCGCCGGCGATGCGATCGCGTTCACGGCGAAGCGCAAGGACGACGACGAGCCGCAGATCTACCTGATCGCGCCCGATGGCGGCGAGGCGCGGCGGTTGACCACGCTCGCCACCGGGTGTGCCGCGCTCAAGTGGTTTCCCGACGGCAAGCGGATCGCGTTCGTCAGCTGGGTGTGGCCCGATCTCGAGTCCGACGCGGAGCAGGCGAAGCGCAAGAAGGAACGCAAGGACGCCAAAGTCAGGGCGCATGTCACGGAGCGCGCCGAGTTCCGCTTCTGGGATCATTGGCTCACCGACGGTCGCGAGCCGCACGTATACCTATGCGACGTTGCGACCGGCCGCTGTCGCGATGCGCTCAATGGAACCGGCCTCGCGCTGCCGCCGTGGGATCCGACGGCCGCCGACTTCGACATCGCGCCGGATGGCCGCGAGCTCGCGCTCTCCGCGGATCTCGGCGATGAACCTCGAATGATGAATCAGCGGGACATCGTCACGGTCGATCTGGCGACCAAGCGCAGGCGGATCCTGACCGCGGATTCCGGCACCGACGACGCAGGGCCCGCGTACTCCCCGGATGGCCGGTCGATGGTCTTCCACTCCTTCGACACGAAGCGGTCCTTCAACGACCAGGGGCGCCTCACTGTGCTCCTTCGCCGAACAGGGCGCATGCGGACGCTGATGCCGAAGCTCGACCGGCCGGTCCGGCAAGTGCTCTGGGCTCCCGATTCGCGCTCGCTGCTGTGCACGATCGAGGATCGCGGTCGGGTCGGGGTGTGGCGGCTGCCGGCGGCCGCCGAGGACGGTGCGGCGATGCCCTCGCTCGTCGCCGCCGGCGGCACGATCGGCGGCTTCGCGCAGTCGCGCGACGGCGCGGTGCTCGCGTTCGATCGCGCGACCGCGACGCATCCGCCCGCGCTGTTCGCGTGCGGCGGCGACGGGTCGGGCGAGCGCCGGATCGAGTCCCTGAACCGGGCGCTCCTCGCGCGGCACGCGCTGGGCGACGTGCGCGAAGTAACGGTCAAGGGCTGGGGCGGGGCGCCCGTCCAGATGTGGATCACCTGTCCGCCGGATTTCGATCCGAAGAAGAAATGGCCGCTGCTGCACTCGATCCACGGCGGGCCGCACGCGGCACACCTCGACACGTGGCACTTCCGATGGAACACGCAGGTGTTCGCGGGCCACGGTTATGTCGTTGCCGCGGTGAACTACCACGGCTCCTCCGGGTTCGGCCAGGGGTGGCTGGAGACGATCACGGGACGTTACGGCGAGAAGGAACTCGCCGACGTCGAGGCCGGCACGGACTGGCTGCTGCGGCAGGGTTACATCGACCGGGCACGGCTCGCCGCGTCCGGCGGCAGCTACGGCGGCTTCATGGTCGCCTACATGAACGGCCATACCGACCGCTACCGGTCGTTCGTCTGCCACGCCGGATGTTACGACTGGGTCAGCATGATGGCGACCGACGGCTACCTTTTCTTCGCCGAGGAGCTGGGCGCGTTCCATTGGGACAATCCCGCGCGCGTGATGAAGCAGTCGCCGCACCATTACGTCAAGCGCGCGCAGACTCCGACACTGGTGATCCATGGCGAGCAGGACTACCGCGTTCCCGCGACGCAGGCGCTGCAGTACTACGACACGCTGAAGGCGAAGCAGGTCGCCGCACGGCTCGTCTGGTTTCCCGACGAGAACCACTGGATCCTGAAGCCGCAGAACTCACGACTCTGGTATCGCGAGTTCTTCGGCTGGATGGCGCGCTACGCGCCCGGCGGACCTGCCCGGCGCCGGTCCCGCTGATACGGCGCCGGCGCATCTGCGCCCGGATGCGGCGCAAGCTCCGGCGCGGAAGTTCTAGACGGCGGTCAGGCGCGGTCCGCTCGCCTTCCTCTCGTGGGCGCCCTGGCAGTCAACGCAGCGGCGCGCGGTCGGGTAGGCCATGAGCCTGGCCGGCGCAATCGCGATCCCGCAGTCCGCGCAGTCACCGTACGAGCCATCGCGCATCCGCGCGAGCGCGGCGTCGACTTCGGTGAGGTCCGCCAGCACATGGCGCACTTCCGCGAGATCGAGCTCGGCCAGGCCGTCCGCGACGCCCCATTCGTCGCCGCTCTCCTGAATCCGGTTGCGCAGCCCCACGACCCGGTCGTCGCCGCTGCCGGCGAGTTGCGCTTTCACTTCGACGCGCAGCGCGGCGCGTCGGGCCTCGAGCTCGGCTTTGAGGCGCGCGCGCTCGTCGGTGGTCAATGCATTCTCGGGCATGAGGGCAGGCTTTCGCGGTAAGGATGCAAAGCTCCGGCAACGGATTCATTATCCCATTTTCGTGGCGTGGCGGGACCCTGCCGCGGGAGGATTGATCAGGATCAATCGGCATCGCCGCTCGAGCGTGGCTTGAAATCGGACGCGAACGGCCGCAGATCGGGAAGCAGACCGACAGACGGCGGCTCGCCTGTGCGGCGTTGGCCGGGAGGTCGCCTGCCCCCCGACATTCGAAGGCAGCCAGGTCACCATCGGCGCGGAATGCTCAGCGAATGCGCTTCGCGGGGTATTCCTCGTCGATGTTGTCGCGGAAGAAACTCCACGGCGACGACGCCGACGTGAGGCGCCGGTAGGTGTCGACGGAGACGCCGCCGTACTCGTACGTGCCGGAGGTGAGCTCGACGACGAGCACGCGCCGCGCAGCGTCGAAACCCGCCGCGCGCAGGTTGCCGCCGGCGAGTCGCTTCATTTCCATCCGTGCCCCCCTGGGAGGCAACGGACGCAGTGAGCGTGGCGGCCGTTCATCTCAATGCGGCGCGTTGCCCCACAGTTTCTTCAGGCGCACGTCGCGGCCGCAGCCGGTCCGGTAGTACGAGTACTGCAACGGGTTCTTGACGTAGTAGTCCTGGTGGTATTCCTCGGCGGGCCAGAACTCGGCCGCCACGACGATCGGCGTGACGATCGCTTCCTTGAAGGGTTTGGACTTCTCGAGCGCCGTCTTCGACGCTTCCGCGGCACGCCGCTGGTCGTCCGTGTGCACGAATATCGATGTCCGGTACTGGCTGCCGACATCGCAGAACTGCCTGTCGCGGACGGTCGGATCGACGTTGCGCCAGAACACGTCGAGCAGCTTTTCATAGGTGACCTTCTTCGGGTCGTAGAGCACCTGCACCACCTCGGTATGGCCCGTGCCGCCCCCCGAGACCTCCTCGTATGTGGGATTCGATTTCTTTCCCCCGGCGTAACCGGACGTCGTTGCGAGAACGCCTTCGATCTTGTCGAACGGCTGCTCCATGCACCAGAAACAGCCTCCGGCGAATGTCGCGACCGAGCTTCCTGGCGGTGCCGGCGGCAACTTCGCCATCTGCGCCGGTGCCGGCAAGGCGACAAGCGCTGCGAGGATCGGCATCCACAGGCGGAAGGTACGAAACAGCGCGGAAATTGGGCGAGTCATCAGGATCCTTGTCGGGTCGAATGCGCCATGGGACTGCGCCGGAACGGTTGGTCGGCGCGGGTGCGCGCCACCTTACGCCCCGGAAAATCATAATGGAGGACGCGCCAAGGCGCCAGCATGGCCAATGCCGCCGGGCAGCCGGCGCCCCGTGCACTCCGAAAAGGCTTCGCCCGTCGGGCGGAGGGCACCGGCTACCCGCGGGGCAACCCCACCGCCTCCAGAGCACGCTTTATCAGCACGGCATCGTCATCGTCGCCGCACCCCTCGGCAACGGCTGCAGCGAACGTCCTGCGCGCGAGGCGCGTGAACGGCGCTGGTACGTCGAGCCGGTCCGCAAGCACCGCGGCAATGCCCACATCCTTGTCGAGCAACTTTGCGGCCGCGCGCGGGGCGAAGTCGCGGTCGAGGGCGCGCGGCACCCGGTCGCCGAAAATCCAGCTCGCGCCGGAGCTCGCCGCGACGACATCGAACACCTGCCGCAGATCGAGGCCGGCGGCGCGCGCGAGGGCAAGAGCTTCCGCACCGGCCGCGAGGTTCGCCGCTGCCAGCAGGTTGTTGACGATCTTGAACGTCGATGCATCGCCCGGCCGGGGCCCCAGCGAGAAAAGGCGGCCCGTAATCTGTTCGAGCACGGCGCGCACCTGCGCGAAGGCCTCTGCATCGCCGGACACCATCATTGTCATCGTTCCGGCCGCCGCCTTGGCCGGTCCGCCCGAAACCGGTGCGTCGAGGAGGGCGATGCCGCGCGTGGCCAGCCGCGGAGCAAGTGCCGTGACGTAGGACGGATCGACGGTCGACGAGACCAGCACGACGCGATGACGCGAATCGGCTGTGGTCACCCCGTCCGCGCCGAACAGGATCGTTTCGATCTGCGCGGCGTCGACCACGAGCAGCACGATCACCTCGCAGGTGCGAGCGATGTCGGCGGGGGATGCGGTGGGCGCGGCGCCGTGGCGGACGGCGAGCGCCTGCGCGTCGGCACGGATATCCCGCGCCGAGGTCGGGAAGCCTGCGCGGACCAGGCTCTGCACGACGCCTCCGCCCATCGCCCCGGTGCCGATGACGCCGACGCGACACCCGGACGCCTTCACTGGAGCACCTTCGCGCTTCGCGCTCCGGTATTCGCCCCTGGGGCGGCCCGGCGCGCTCATGGCGCCGGCAGCTTCGGCGCCTGGTAGGGCTGACAATCCGCGAGCGGTATCGCCACGCCGTGGCGGACGAGCTGCAGGTCGGTCCCTTTGCCGCGCAATTCCATGTCGCCGTTGGCATAGCGCACGCCCGATGCGGCAGGAATCTGGTAGAGGGAAACGCGATTGCCATCGGGCATGAGCAGGCGCGCCTCGCCGAGCGTCGAACCGGATCACGATGCGCTCACTGCCCGACTGGCAACTGAACGTGTTCTTCGCGGCCTCCAGCTCGCTTGGCGAAGGCGGCATGGCGCAGGACGTGCACAGCAGGGCGGACGCAGCCGCCGCGAGCGCGAAGGCGCGCATTGGACGCAAAGTCGCAGCGGTTACATGCATCAATCGACTCCGGCAGGAAACGCGAATCGAGGATAGCACGCGCCAGGTGCTGCGATAGTGCGAGCGATCCGGCGCGCACCTACCCGCGCAGGCGCGGGGGACCGGCGTCGGCAGCCTCGCGGCCGTGGAACATCCGCCCGATGTTGGCCCAGTACGCAGCCGCCTCGCACATCGGGCACGCGCGCGAGCTTCCGAAAAGCTCGCATTCTGCCAGATCCCGGCTGGCGAGACGTCTCGCCGCCACTCGAATCGCGACCATTTCGGCATGGGCCGTGGGGTCACGATCGGTGATGACCGCCGATACCCCTTCACCGACGATCTCGCCTTTGCGCACGACGACGGCACCGTAGGGTTGATCGCCGCGCCGGACGGCCTCGTCGCGCAGGGCCAGCGCGCGTGCGGCGAACGCCGCGCGGTCCCGCGGGGCGGGTGCGGCCGGGCCGATGGCGGAATCGCCGCCGGAGGGCTGTGCGCGCAATGCGTTCGCGCAGAAGAGGAAGACGGCGCTTACAGGCCATGCCAGCACCTGCCGGCGGCGCCAGCGGGTGACGACCGGCTGTGGTGGCTCGACCGAGTCCTGCATGGCATCAATCCATGGCGCCGGCCGACACCCGCGGCGCCGCGGGCGGTGGAAAACGCACTGCGTCCGGGTAGGACAGGACCTCGACGAGCCGGCCGGTCCGGATCTTCGCCTGCATGGCCTGCCACCAGCCGGCGTCGAGCAGATCGGCGTGCACGGACAGGAAGCAGGCGCGGGTCTTGGGGTCGGTCAGCAGGAACGTCTCGAACTCCTCGGGAAACACGTCGTGCCGCCCGACGGGGTACCAGACGTCGTCGGACATGTCGTCCCATCCGGGTGGCGGCGGCGGGATCTTGCGGAAATGGCAGGCGGTGAGGTACTCGATCTCGTCGTAGTCGTAGAAGACGACGCGCCCGAACCGCGTCACGCCGAAGTTCTTGAACAGCAGGTCGCCGGCGAAGATGTTGACCGCGGCCAGCTCCTTCAGCGCATCGCCGTATTCGCGCATCGCGTGCGCGCGCTGCGCGTCGTCCGCGTGCTCGAGATAGATGTTGAGCGGAATCATCCGCCGTTCGATGTACAGGTGCTTGACGACGACGTGGTCGCGGTCGAACTCGATGACCGAGGGCGCCACGGCCGCGAGTTCGGCGATCAGCTCATCGGAGAAGCGGCCGCGGGGGAACGCGACATCCGAGTATTCCAGGATGTCGGTCATGCGCCCGACGCGGTCGTGGTGCTTGACGAGCCAGTACTGCTGCTTCACCTTCTGCCGGTCCGTTTCCTTCGACGCGGCGATCTTGTCGCGGATCACCTTGAACACGTACGGGTACGAAGGCAGCGTGAACACCGACATCACGAGGCCCTTGATGCCGGGCGCGATGACGAACTTGTCGCGCGAGTGCCGCAGGTGGTGCAGGAAGTCGCGGAAGAAGAAATTCTTGCCCGCCTTCTGCAGTCCGACCATCGTGTAGAGCTCCGCCGCCGTCTTGTCCGGCAGGATCGCGCGCAGGAAGTCGACATAGGCGGAAGGCACTTCCATGTCGACCAGGAAGTAGGCGCGGTTCGCCGAGAACAGGATCGCGAGATCGGCGTCGTCCATGATGAGCGCGTCGAAATAGAGCTTCCCTGCGGCATCGTGCTTGATCGGCACGACGAACGGATAGGTATGCACGCCGTTGACGACGCGCCCGACGATGTAAGCGGTCTGATTGCGGAAGAACGGCGACGACAGGACCTGGATCTGGTGATTGGATTCAAGGCGGAACGGCCGGGGATGGCGCCGGCGAAATGCCGCGAGCACGTGGCGCAGGTCGGCGCCGAAATCGCCGAAGCGGCGCTCGAACCCGAAGTCGAGCACGATGTCGATCAGCGCATGGCGCAGTCCCTGCTGCAGCGGGTAGTAGCTGCGATACGACGGCGGATCGGCGTCGATGTGCTCGGTGGAGATGGTCGGGCGCACGAAGATGAAACGGTTGTGGAAGTAACCGCGTTGCAGCGTCTTCACCGAGACGGAGTTGAAGAACGTCTCCGCGCACTCCGGCTGCTTGTGGTCGATGAGAAGGCCGATGTAGTTGAGTTTTACCTGCTCCCAAAGTGTCTCGCCGCCGTCGCCTTCCAGGCCGCCGAATGCGTACTTGCGCTCGATGTTCTCCGCGGTCTCCAGGACGCGGCGGTCGTAGAAGTCGATCCTGTCGCGTGCCACGTGCTGGATGGCGAGCCAGTTGCCTGCCTCGAAGTGCCGCTTGGCCGCGCGCGCGCACTCGCGGAATACGGCGTAGTGGCGGTCGAACCCCTCGCGCAGCATGCGGGCGATGCCGCGGGCCTGGTCGGCGACGGCGTCGTTCGGGGCCGTCGTGACGGCGGAGAGGATCGGTGTGGCCATCGCCAGGTCGGGCCGAATCCGTCAACCGAAGGTGTTGCAGCGCCGCATGTCGCCCGAATCCAGTCCTGTCCGGAACCAGCGCAGACGCTGCTCCGCGCTGCCATGCGTGAACGACTCGGGCACGACGTAGCCTTGCGAGCGCTTCTGGATCGCGTCGTCGCCGACGGCGGCGGCCGCGCGGAAGCCCTCCTCGAGGTCGCCCGCCTCGAGCAGGTTCCTGCGCTGAGCGAAGTGGCCCCAGATTCCGGCATAGCAATCCGCTTGCAACTCCAGGCGCACGGACAGGTCGTTGCGCCCGCGCGCGTCCGTCCGCTGCATCTGCTGGTCCACCTTGCGCATCGTTCCGGTCAGGTTTTGCACATGGTGGCCGACTTCATGCGCGATCACGTAGGCCTGCGCGAAATCACCGGGGGCGCCGAACCGTCGTGACAGCTCATTGAAGAACGCGCTGTCGAGGTAAAGGTGGCGGTCGGCCGAGCAGTAGAACGGCCCGGCGGACGCCGAGGCGCGCCCGCAGGCGGATTGCGTGGCTTGCCTGAACAGCACGAGGCGCGGCGGCTCGTAGCGCGCGCCCATCGTCTTGAACACCGACTCCCACACGTCTTCGGTGTCGCCGAGAACGGCAGCAACGAAGTCCTTCGCGGGATCCTTTGGCGCGCCGGTCGCGCGTGGCTGCCCCGGTGTCGGAGACGGCTGCGGTCCATAGCCCGGTTCGGGCGCTTGCCGGGACTCCGGTGGCGCCGACGGGCCGCCGCTTTCGAGCATCCCGATCATTTCGAGCGGGTTTACACCGAAGATCAGGCTGGCGATCACGATGACGACCAGGGCGCCGCCACCGAGCTTCATCCCGCCCCCGCCGAACGATCGGCCTCCGGGATCCGCGGCAGTGCGGTCGTCCACGTTGTCGCTCTTGCGAAAATCGCCCCAACGCATGCTCGATGCTCCCCGGTTGCCCGCGCGCTACGGCCTCAGCGCCCGGTACAGAAACGGCAGGCTCACGTCCATCCGGTAGTCGACGTCCGAGTGATTGTCGTCGAATTCCTCGTACAGGTGACGGATGCCGGCCTCGGCCAGCCGCAGCGACAGCAGCCGGGTGCCGTAGTGGATGTGATACTGGTCGCGCCAGCCGCAGTCGATGTAGATCCCTTTGAGCGTGCGCAGGCTCGCCGCGTGCCTGCCGACCAGCAGGATCGGATCGTGCTTGAGCCAGGCCCGCCACCGCGCGTCGAGCTTCTCGCCGGTCTCCAGATTGAACGGCAGACGGAACCCCAGCGGCGCCCTGGGGTCCGGGTCGTAGGTCGCCGCCATGCACACGTTCATGATCACGTGTACCTCGGCATGCGACAGCTTCTCCTTCTTCCAGACGGCCTCGAGAAAGCGTTTGACGCGTCCGTCGTCGCAGCCTTCGGCCAGCCCCTTGCGCGTCCGCGTTTCCGCGAGCACGTTGTACGCGCCCTCCACGCGCTTCGGCTCGCGGTACTTCGCGAGCTCGTTCAGCGTGTTCGGCCAGTCGTGGTGGTAGACGAAGTCGAAGCAGGCATCGCCCGAGTGATCCGCGATGGCGCCCCAGTGTTTCGCGTAGCGCATGCCGTGAATGATTGCACCGTAGCCGCCGGAGGACTTGCCGAAGCAACCGCGATGCTCGCGCGAGGCGAGCGTCCGGAACTCCCGGTCGACGAACGGGATGATCTCCCGCGTCAGGTAATCGGCGTACGCGCCGATCGCGGACGAGTTGACGTACTGATTGCCGCCGAGCGACGTGAAGCAGTCCGGGAACACCACGATGGCCGGCCCCATCTTCTTCTGGTGGATGAGCCGCGCGACGCGCTCCGGCACGTTGTCGCCGAAGGGCTTCCAGCCGGCATGCGCCAGGCCCGAGCCGGTGAATCCGACCAGGTCGTAGAGCACCGGCAGCCGGCGGCCGCGCCCCCGGGTCGCGCCCTCGTCGTATTGCGGCGGCAACCAGACGGCGACCTTGCGCACGTGCGGATCGCCAAGCGGATTGCCCGCGAGGACCCGGGAATCGTGTTCCACGACGACGAGCGTGCCCGTGGCGAAGGTAGTGCGCTTGCGGGCCATTGGCAGGTTCCCCCCCTACGTCGCGAGCAGCAGCGAGCCTCGGCAGCGCGCAGCACCGCAGCGGCACGCGTAGGCGTCCCGGATCTTGCGGGTGATTCGGCCGTCCAGCGACAGCCGGTAGTCGTAGGTCAGTTCCTCGCCCGCCGCGATCGTGCGGCGGGCTTCGATGAACACACGGCCGTCGTCGTCTTCGAACGACTTGCAGTTCGGCGCGCACGAGTGGTTGATCCACCGCGCGGCGTTGCCGCGGCGGCCGCCGTCGATGACGAGGCCATCGCTCGTCTCGAAGATGAAGGTGTGATGCGGATTGTCCGGATCGCTGTCGGGGCGCGCGCTGGCGATGTCCCAGGTCGTGCGCTCGCCCCGGTACTCGATGACGAGCGCACCCTTGCGGATGGTCGTCGCGGCGAACACGCCGCGACCGTGGATGGCGGAGTTGCGTACGCGGTACGCCCGGGTCGGAGTCTTTGGCTTCATTGGAGCGGCGACTGAGATGGATTGCGGCAATGACCGCGCGAGTGCGCGATTGTACGCGAAGCCGCGTTCATGCCCGCACGGATGCGTCGTGGACGCGCCGCAGCGCGTCGCCGAACCGGGCGTGCCGCGCCAGGCCTTCGTGGAAGCGGAACTCGTCGGCGCCCTTCGCCCGCATCAGCGCGACGAGGCTCCGTTTGGCGGTCGCGGGCCAGCGCGAAAGGCCGGGCACGAGGGCAACCAGGGGAGACAGCGCGCGAAACGCGTCACGCTCCGCTGCGGGCCAGCGTTCCATGTCCCGCACGCCCAGCGCCCGGGCCGCGGCTCGCGTCGCCGCGTTTTCCGCCGCCGTGCGATCCCCGCCGAAGCCCCGGCGAATCCAGCGGCTCACGGCGTCGCTCAGCACGCCGGGCTCGCAGTCCGGCAACGCGGCGAGCCGCAGCTCGATGTCGGAGTCGGTGAAACGGCGCAACTCGCCGATCGGCGTGCGATGCCGGGGATCCGCGCGCATGCGCGCCCATGCGTCCTCCGCCTTCTGCGCCGATCGGGGTTCGATCGGGCGAAATCCGAGCCGGTAGTAGAACCAGAACGCACCGGACTGCAACCCCTCGTTGTTGGTGCCGCCGAATTGCGACGGTTCGGCGACGAAGCGCTTCACGCCGAAGCACTGCCGGTACACCCGCAGCACCTGCCCGAACAGCAACGCCGATTCGCCGCCCCGAAACGGCGCGAACACGTTGACGCCGATCTTGCACGTGCCGAGGAACGGCCAGCCGCCGCCATAACCGACCGGCACCCCGTTCTTGAACACCATCATCCCGACATGAGAGTCGAGCGGGCTGCGCCGGTCCGGTCGCATCGTGTAGAGCGCGAGCGCGATGCCGCGCTCCAGTTCGTAATAGCGCACGCCGTCGGGGCAGGCGAGGGCGATGGCGTCCGTTTCGCGGCCGAGCGCTGCGAGCATGGCGCGACCGGCATCGATCACATGCAGCCGGTCGGCCGCGCAGAGGCGCCGCGGCGCGGGCAACGGGCAGTCGAGGAGCGGCCCGATATCGACGTCGCGCTTCACGCCGCCGCGGTGAAAGAACGTGGCGGCCGGAAGACCGCGCACGTAGGTGCGCGACAGCATCGAGGCCCCGGGCCGGATGACGATGAACGGTTGCAGCTCCTCGAACAGGTGGCCGCGCAACGCGTCATTGCAGGGCAGTCGCGCGAACGCGCGGACCAGTCCCGCGAGCCGGGAACTCCGCTTGCCCGCGCCGGCCTCGGCGACGAAATCGAGGGGCGCCGCGTCCGAAGCGGCGAGCTCGAATTCCATCGGCGCCAGCGTTTCGCCGAGGATCGACTGCGGCGCTGCGCCGTTGTCTCCGAACGAGTCGAGGTCGGCCCGGGAGGGGTAGCGTTCTACGAGCCAGCGGGCGATGTCCCAGCCGAAGCCGATCGTCACCTCCGTCCAGGCGATGCCGCTGTTGGCGAGCTTCGCCCTCGCACGCGCCGGCCCGGAGGTCATGATATTCCGCGCGGCCGCCGCGACGCGCTTCAGCTCGGCGCGGGCCAGGTCGCGCAGCGGACGCGACTCCGGATAGGCGAGCAGGCACAGCAGGCAGTCGTGGTACGCGATCAATGCGGCGGGATCGGCAATCGCGCAGGATGCCGCCGCGTCGAGGGCGCGCAGCTTGTCCGCTCCGTGCGTGCCACCGAAGCGCAGCGCAAGGTCCCGAAGCTGCCAGACGCCGTCGAGGCCGAGCAGGCGGGGCGTCGTCGACGACGGCATCCGACGGCAATGCGCGCGGGACTCGTGTGCCGGTCTGCTATCGCCCCTTCGGGCTGGCCTTGGTCCGCGCCACGACGCGCGGCACAACCGCCGCAGGCGGCCGACGTGCCTGCGGGAATTGCGTCTTCGGCCCGGTGTGCCCCTTGGGATTGGGATAACTGCCGCCACCCTTGCCCTTTGCCATCGTCGTGTCTCCTTCGTCCGCGGTTCGATCCGCCGCAGTCAATCCTACCTGTTTCCTTTCCCGCGCGGCAGGGTGCCGCGTCTCATGGGTGCACCCCTGGCGCTACGCGCCTTCCCTCCGAGAGGGAGCAATTCGCGCTTGGGGCGGCCCGGCGCGCTGATAGTGCACCCTTGGCGCTACGCGCCTTCCCTCCGAGAGGGAGCAATTCGCGCTTAGGGCGGCCCGGCGCGCTCATGTGCCACCGATCAGCATCAGCACCACGGGCGTCGTGAACGCCGCGAGCGCGGTCGAGATGACCAGGCTCGCGGCGATCGGACCGGGCAGCGCGCCGAACTCGCGTGCCATCAGATAGACGTTGGCGCCGACCGGCATCGCGGCGAGCAGCACGATGGCTTGGGTCTCCAGCGGCGGCAGGCCGAGCAGTCGGGCGAGCGCGTAGACGGCGACCGGCTGCACCGCGAGCTTCAGCACGCAAATGGCCGTGCTCTCGCGCCAGGCTTCGCGCACGCTGAATTCGGCGAGCCCCATGCCCAGCGCTATCAGCGACAGCGGCACGGCCGCCTGTCCGATGAGGTCCAGCGTGCGGTCCGCAACGCCCGGCAGCGGCACGCCGGCCCAGCCCCACGCTGTTCCGGCGAGGATGCTGGCGACGACGGGATTGGTGACGACGTTCATCGCGGTCCCGGCGAATCCCGCGAACGAGACCTGCCCGGTCCGCGCCCATTCGACCGACACGGTCACCAGCGACCAGAGGACCAGTGAATTGAACACGAGCACAAGCGAGACGACCGGTATCGCGGCATCGCCCAGCGTGACCTTCGCGACCGGAATGCCGAGCAGCAGCGTGTTCGCGAAAATGCCGCCGATGGCGAAGACCGACTGCGCCGCGCCGTCCATCCGGAACAGCTGGAATGCGATCAGACGGCCCAGCGCGAACACGACCAGGCCGCCGCCGAAGTAGGCGATCAGCAATCGCGCATCCACCGGCGGCAGCCGCGAGAAATCGCTCATCAGCCGGAACAGCAGGGCGGGCACCGCCACCGTGAATACGAACTGCGTCAGCGCGTCGGAGACGCTCTTCGGCCATCGGGCCCAGCGCATGAGCGCGTAGCCCAGCCCCGCCAGCAGGAAGAGCGGCGACGTGAGCGCGACGACGTTCCAGTCCGCTTGCATCGCGATCTCACACGGGGCAGGGCCGCAACGGCGAAGCGCAGGGTGTAAACGCGCTAGCGGCCGCGCCCGCCGAAGCGGTGGATGACCCTGGGTTTCGCAGGCGTCGCGCTGGCGGCAGGTCCGTGGCTTCGCGCGCCCGGCGCAGCCACGGTTGCTGCCGGCGCCGCGCGCAGAGTTCGTGCCGCCGCGCCGCTGCCGTGCGGTCTGGCTGCAGCGCCCGCAGACGCGCGGCCTTCGCCTTGGCGCGCCTGGCCATGAGCCTCGCTTCGCGCCGCGCCGGACGGCGCATGGCTTCGCTGCTGGCCGCGGCCCTGCCGCTGCAGGATCGGCTGGGCCCGCGCGCGGGGGTCGGGCTCGAAGCCGGCTATGACGGTACGCGGCAGTGTGCGCTTGATCAGTTTCTCGATGTCGCGCAGGAAGTCGTGCTCGTCGACGCAGACGAGCGAGATCGCCTCGCCGGTGGCGCCGGCGCGCCCCGTGCGCCCGATTCGATGCACGTAATCGTGCGGCACGTTGGGCAGATCGTAGTTCACGACGTGAGGCAGCTGGTCGATGTCGATGCCGCGGGCGGCGATGTCGGTGGCGACGAGCACCTGCAGACTCCCGTCCTTGAATTCGGCGAGCGCCCGCGTGCGCGCGCCCTGGCTCTTGTTGCCGTGGATGGCGAGCGCCGTGATGCCGTCGTGGTTGAGCTGCTCGGCGAGCTTGTTCGCGCCGTGCTTGGTGCGGGTGAACACCAGCACCTGGTGCCAGCTCTGCGACGTGATCAGATGCGCCAGGAGCTCGCGCTTGCGGTCGCGATCCACCGGATGCACGGTCTGCGTGATGATTTCGACGGTCGAGTTGCGCCGCGCGACTTCGATCAGCGCGGGAGCGTCGAGGAGGTTGTCGGCGAGATCCTTGATCTCGTCGGAGAACGTGGCCGAGAACAGCAGGTTCTGCCGCCTTTTCGGCAGCAGCGAGAGGATCCGCCTGATGTCGCGGATGAAGCCCATGTCGAGCATCCGATCGGCCTCGTCGAGGACGAGGATTTCGACCCGCGACAGATCGAGGTTGCCCTGGCCCTGGTGGTCGAGCAGGCGGCCGGGCGTGGCGACGAGGATGTCGACGCCGCGCTTCAGCTGCGCGGTCTGCGCGCCGATGCCGACGCCGCCGAAGACCACCATCGACGCCTGCTTCGCGTACTTGCCGTAGACCCGGATGCTTTCCTCGATCTGCGCGGCGAGCTCGCGCGTGGGAGCGAGGATCAGCGCGCGGATGGGTTTTTTCCCGGCTCTGGCCGCGTGCGCCGAGGCGGCGGGTGCCGACGACAGCCGCTGCAGCATCGGCAGCACGAAACCGGCGGTCTTGCCGGTGCCGGTCTGCGCGCCGGCGAGCAGGTCGCCGCCGGCGAGCACCGCGGGGATGGCCTGCAGCTGAATCGGGGTGGGCTGGGTATAGCCGTGTTCGGTCACGGCGCGCACGAGCGCGTCGGACAGGCCGAGCGAGGCAAAGGACATGATGACTTTCGAAAAAACGATCGGCCTGTCGCCGCTTGAGGGCGCCAGTCGCAGGCACAACGTGGGGGTAGAGCGTCGGAACTGACAGCGGCAGGGGGACTGGACGAATTGCCGCGTGGACGGATTATAGCAGATCGGCTCCTCTTCAGCGCGAAGCGGCGGGCGGACTCGCCACGATAGTCAGGGCGACCTCCACGGCACCGTCCTTGTCGCCGAGCCAGGCATGCCCGTCCTGGATCGTGCATTGCAGCTGCATCGAGCGCTGCGCGAGCTTCGAAAGTTCCTGGCTGACCGCCGCCGGCAGGCTCATCACGCTCAGATTCCGTACCCGTTCGAGCGCGGCCCTGCTGCGATCCCACCACAGCTCCGCGCCGCGGCCGTACGTGTAGACGACGACCGCATCGGCGCGCCCGCACGCCCGGCGCAGGAGCTTTTCGTCGGGTTGGCCGACGTCGATCCAGAGCCGGATCCGGCCGGTCAGGTCGCGCTGCCACAGATCGGGCTCGTCGTCGGTGGAAAGCCCCTTCCCGAAGGCCAGACCGGGGCCGGCATGGAGCGCGAACGCCAGCACGCGCAGCATCATCCGCTCGTCGGTTTCGGACGGATGCCGCGCGATCGTAAGCGCATGGTCTGCATAGTAACTGCGGTCCATGTCGGCGATCTGCAACGCCGCCTTGAAGATCGTGGCCTTCAGCGCCATTGGGTCACGGCGCGGGATCGCTGCCGAGCACGCGGATCTCGACGTTGCCGACACGGACGCCCTGGCCCGCGCGGATCTTGCAGGTCTTGCGGGATTCGACGGCGCCGTCGACGCGCACCTGACCGGCGGCGACCAGCGCCTTGCCGGCGCCTCCGCTCGCGCAGACGCCCGTCACTTTCAGCAAGTCGTTGAGCGCGATGAATTCGCCGGTCAATCGAAACTCGAGTCGCGGCATGGTTTGCGGGTCTGGACCAGGTCCTGGTCGAAGCGATGGGAACCGGGGATCCGGCTGTCTTTGCGCATGCGGCGCCCGTCCGGTCTGTGAAGACTACCAAGATCGCGGCCAGTTGTCGCATGCGTGGGCAATGTTTACAATCGCGCAGGCCGATCGTGACGGCCTGCCGGGTCCGTCGTGCGTTGCACGCGTCAACGGGGAGGTGCAATTTGCTGCGCGCCGTCGCTTCGGTCCTTGTCCTGTTTGCCTTCTGGGTGGTGCTGTCGGGACTCTTCACGCCATTTCTGCTCGGCGCGGGAATCGGCTCGGCGATGGCCGTTGTGTGGCTTGCGCATCGGATGAAAGTCGCTGATCACGAGAGCCTTCCCATGCATCTCGTTCCACGCGCGCTCTGGTACTGGCCCTGGCTGATGAAGGAGATCGCCAAGTCGGCGTGGGACGTCACCGGGCTCATCGTGCACCCGCGCATCCCGATCGAGCCGATGCTCGTGCGGTTCCGGCCGAGCCAGCGGACCCATGTCGGCCTGTGCAGTCACGCGAACTCCATCACGCTCACTCCCGGCACGATCACCGTGGAGGTGAGCGCGAACGAGATGCTGGTGCACGCGCTTGACGGCCGCGGGCGCCGAGGGTGTGCCGGAGTGGCGACATGGACCGGCGGGTCACGCGCTTCGAGGGGCCGCGCTGATGTTCGCCGCGGCGGCCGCTGCGCTGCTGGTAACGATCGCCCTCGCCGTCGTGCGCGCGGTGCTGGGGCCGACGGTCTTCGATCGCGCGCAGGCGGTCAACACCGTCGGCACCGGCGCGGTGCTGCTGCTCGCGGTCATGGGCTTCCTCACGCGTCGCCCGGATTTTCTCGACCTCGCGATCACCTATGGCCTGCTCAACCTCGTCGGCACGATCGCCGTGCTCAAGTACTTCCGTTACGGCGATCTCGGCGAGCCCGGCGACAGCGAGAAGGGCACTTGATGGACGCCGCAGTCGACGGTAGCGAGCTGGGTCCTGCTCGTTTCCGGCGGGGTGTTCTGCGTCATCGGGTCGGTTGGGCTCCTGCGCATGCCGGACTTCTACACTCGCGTGCATGCCGCGAGCATCACCGACACGATCGGCTTCGGGTTGCTGCTCCTCGGCATGATGCTGCAGGCCGGCCTGTCGCTCGTCACGGCGAAGCTTGCCATCATCGGACTGCTGATCTTCTTCGTCAGCCCGACCGCGACCCACGCGCTCGTCAAGGCGGGCATGACGCGCGGCGTCAAGCCGCTGCTCGGCTCGCGACGGAGGGCGCCGTCGAAGCCCTGATCGTCAACGTGCTGCTGGCGCTGATGGCGGTGGTCGCGCTCGCCATCGTCGTCCAGCGCAATCTGTTCGCCGTCGTCGTGCTCGGCGGTGCCTACAGCTTTCTGATGGCCACCGTGCTGGTGGCCCTCGATGCCGTCGACGTGGCGATGACGGAAGCCTCGGTGGGGGCGGGCATTTCGACGGTCCTGCTGCTGGCGGCGCTGCACCTCTGCGGCGGTGACGAGGCAAAGCCATTCCGGCGTCCGGCGCTGCCGCTGGTGGCGGCGCTCGTGATCGGCGGACTTCTCGTCTACGGCACGCTCGGGCTGCCGGCCTTTTCCGACCCCGAGGCGCCGATCCACCGGCACGTCGCGCCGCGCTACATCAACGACGCCTTGCGGGAGACGGGCGTGCCGAACGTCGTGACCGCGGTGCTGGCGAGCTACCGCGGCTACGACACGCTGGGCGAGACGACGGTCGTTTTCACGGCCGGGCGTCGGGGTCGTGGCGCTGTTGCGCCGGCGCCGGAAGAACGCGGACGGCACGGAGGCCCCGCGTTGAAGCACGATCTGGTCCTGCGCGTGGTCGCGAAGCTGCTGATCCCGTTCATGCTGCTGTTCGCGCTCTACGTGCAGTTCCACGGCGACTACGGTCCCGGCGGCGGCTTTCAGGCGGGCGTGATCATCGCCGCAGCCTTCATCTTCTACGGGATCATCTTCGGATTGCCGACCGCCAGACGGGTCGTTCCGGATGCGGTGCTCGAGCGCATGATGGCGGCCGGAGTGCTGCTCTACGCCGGCGTCGGCGTCGCCGGGCTGCTGCTCGGCGGCAACTACCTCGACTACTTCGTGCTCGACCGCGATCCCGTTCACGGGCAGGAGCGCGGCATTTTCTGGGTCGAGGCCGGCGTCGCGATCACGGTCTCCGGCGTGATGCTCAAGATCTTCTACATGTTCGCGGGCCGCCGCCGCGACGCCGACGAGTGAGCGTCCTCGGCCACTTCAGTTACTGGGTGACGATCTTCCTGCTGATCGCGGGGCTGTACATCGTCATCGCGCGCGGCAACCTGATCAAGAAGCTGATCGGGCTGTCGATCTTCCAGACCTCGGTGTATCTGCTCTACATCGCGCCGGGCAAGCTGATCGGAGGCACCGCTCCCATCATCAGCGACAGGCACGCGCTGTACTCGAATCCGCTGCCGCACGTGCTGATCCTCACCGCGATTGTCGTCGGCATCGCCACGCTGGCGCTCGGCCTGGCGCTGGTGGTGCGCATACGCGAGGCCTACGGCAGCATCGAGGAGGACGAGATCGTCGCGCTCGACGCGGCCGCCGCGCCGGAAGACGCAGCGGCGTGACGATCCCCCACCTGCTGGTGCTCGTCGTGGTGGTGCCGCTGATGGCGGCCCCGCTGATCGTGTTGCTGCGCCGCAGCGGCGCGGCCTGGCTGATCGTGGCCGCGGTGAGCGCATTCATGCTGGCCGGCGCCATCATGCTGTTCGCCGACGTCCGGCAGCACGGGGTCGTCTCCTACGCCATCGGCAGCTGGCCTCCGCCCTGGGGCATCGAGTACCGGCTGGATGCCGCCAACGCCTTCCTGCTGTTGCTGCTGGGCATCATCGCCGCAGCCGTCGCGCCGTTCGCATGGACCAGTGTCGCGGCCGAGGTGCCGCGCGACCAGCACTATCTGTTCTACGCGTTGCTCTGCCTGTGCCTGGCGGGACTGGCCGGCATCACCGTCACCGGGGACGCGTTCAACATCTTCGTCTTTCTGGAGGTCTCGTCGCTGTCGACCTACGTGCTGATCGCGCTGGGCCGCGACCGGCGTGCGCTGCTGGCGTCGTACCAGTACCTGATCCTCGGCACCATCGGCGCGACCTTTTTCGTGATCGGAATCGGTTTGCTGTACCTCGAGACCGGCACGCTCAATCTGGCCGACCTCGCGGTGCGCCTCGTCGACGTGCGCGGCAAGCGTTCCGTGCTCGCGGCGCTTGCGTTCATCACGGTCGGGATCTCGCTCAAGCTCGCGCTCTTTCCGCTGCACATGTGGCTGCCGAACGCGTATGCCTACGCGCCGTCCGCGGTTTCCGTCGCTGCTCGCCGCCGTCGCGACCAAGGTCTCGGTGTACGTGCTGCTGCGGTTCTACTTCTCCGTTTTCGGCGTCGGCGCCGTCTTCGGAGCGCTTCCCATGGCCGACCTGCTGCTCGTGCTCTCGGTCGCCGCCATGTTCGTGGCCTCGGCGGCCGCGATCTGGCAGGACAATCTCAAGCACATGCTGGCGTACTCGAGCGTGGGCCAGATCGGCTACATCACTTTCGGCATCGGCCTCGCCATCGCCGACGGGGGTCACCGGCAGCGTCGTGCACATCTTCAACCACGGCATCACCAAGGGCGCGCTCTTCCTGCTCGCCGGCTGCATCGCGTTGCGGCTGGGCAGCGTGCGCTTCGACCGCATGGCCGGGATCGGCCGGTCGATGCCCTGGACCTGTGCCGGCATCGTCGTCGGCGGCCTGAGCCTCATCGGCGTGCCGGCGACGGCGGGATTCGTCAGCAAGTGGTACCTGGTGCTTGCGGCCGTCGAGACGCCCCATTGGTGGATCGCGATGCTGCCGGTGGCGAGCTCGCTGCTCGCGGTGGCCTACGTGTGGCGATTCGTCGAGGTCGCCTGGTTCCGTGAGTCGTCCGACGCAGTCCGGTCGCTGCGCGAGGCGCCGACCGCGATGCTCGTACCGGCGTGGGTGCTGGTTGCCGCGGTAGTCTGGTTCGGCGTGGACAGCGCCTGGCCCGTCGCGGCCGCGTCGCGTGCCGCCGAGGTGCTGCTCGGGGGAATCCGATGAGCGCCGAGACGGCCGTTCTCGCCGCGCTCGTCATCCCGCTGCTCGGTGCACTGTTGATCGTCGCGGCGCACCGGGCGCCGAACGTGCGCGAGGCAGTGACGCTCGGCACGGCCTCGCTGCTGTTCCTCCGCGTGCTGTCGCTGCTGCCCGACGTGCTGGCGGGTGCCCGCCCGTCGCTGCGCATCGTCGAGCTGCTCCCGGGTATCCCGCTCGCGTTCGAGGTCGAGCCGCTCGGCATGCTCTTCGCGCTGGTGGCGTCCGGGCTGTGGATCGTCAACTCGATCGTACTCGATCGGCTACATGCGCGGCAACGACGAGGCGCATCAGACGCGCTTCTACGCGTGCTTCGCGCTGGCGCTCGCGGCGACGATCGCGGTCGCCTTCGCCGCCAATCTCCTCACGCTGTTTCTTGCCTACGAGCTGCTCACGCTGGTCACGTATCCGCTCGTCACGCACCACGGCACGCCGGAGGCGATGCGCGCCGGACGCGTCTACCTCGGCGTGCTGCTCGGCACCTCGATCCCGCTGCTGTTCGTGGCCATGGTCGCGTACCTGGCACATCGCGGGCACGCTGGACTTCCGCGTCGGCGGCATTCTCGATGGCGCGAATCGGCAACGCGGCGCTCGGCGGGCTGCTCGCCGCCTACATGTTCGGCATCGGCAAGGCCGCGCTGATGCCGGTCCATCGCTGGCTGCCGGCGGCCATGGTCGCGCCGACGCCGGTGAGCGCGCTGCTGCACGCGGTGGCGGTGGTGAAGGCCGGGCGTGTTTTCCGTGGTCAAGGTGATCGTCTACGTCTTCGGCGTCGAGACGCTGGAAGGATTGGCGAGCGTGGACTGGTTGCCGACGGTCGCCGGCTTCACCATCCTCGCCGCGTCGATCGTGGCGCTGCGCGCCGACAATCTCAAGCGCCGCCTCGCCTACTCGACGGTGAGCCAGCTGTCCTACGTCGTCCTCGCGGCGTCGCTGCTCGTGCCGCTGTCGATCATCGGCGCCGTGGTGCACATCGCGGCGCACGCCGTGGCCAAGATCACGCTGTTCTTCGCCGCCGGCGCGATCTATACGGCGGCCCACAAGACGGAGGTGAGCGAGCTCGACGGCATCGGGCGCCGCATGCCGTGGACGATGGGCGCGTTCACGATCGGCGCCATCAGCATGATCGGCCTGCCGCCGACGGCGGGCTTCGTCAGCAAGTGGTTCATCCTGTCCGGCGCCATGACGACGGGCCACTGGGTTGCGGTTGCCGTGATCGTCGCGAGCACGCTGCTCAATGCGGGCTATTTCCTGCCGATCGTCTACCGCGCGTTCTTCCGCGCCGGAACCGGGGCGCACGGCGAGGCGCCGTTGCCGATGGTCGCCGCGCTCGTGATCACGGCCGCATTGACCGTGCTGATGTTCTTCTTTGCCGACGTGCCCCTCGCGCTGGCGCGCCAACTCGTCCGGAGCTGACCATGGAACCGCACTGGCTCGTCCGTCCCGCGACCATCCGCCTGCTTGTGGCGCGCCTTCATCGCCGTGCTGGCGCTGACCGTGATCGCAGGGCTTCTTCGTGAGCCACGACCATCTCGACGGGCCCGAGTCGACGTTCGCCTTCGGCGCCTGGTTCGGCTTCGGCGCGTGTGCGGCGCTGATCGCGGCGGCCAAGGTGCTCGCGATCTTCCTGAAGCGGCCCGACACCTACTACGACTTCGAACGCCGCGATGATTGAGTTTCTGCACCCGGGCCTGTTGCTGATCGCCGCCGGCGTTCTTGCCGCGCCGCTGCGCGGCAGCGCGCGCGGCGCCGTCGTTCTCGTCGCCGCGGCAGTGGCGATCGGCGTCACGCTCGCGCTGCCCGAAGGGGTGTTGTGGCGGGCGCGCTTTCTCGGCTACGACCTGACGCCGTTCGCCGTCGACCGGCTTTCGCGCCTGTTCGCGCTGATCTTCGCAATCATGGCGTTCGGCGGCGGCCTCTTCGCGTACCGCCAGGAGAGCCGGCTCGAGGTGCCCGCCGCGATGATCTACGCGGGTGCGGCCATCGGCGTTGCGCTCGCCGGCGACCTGGCGACGATGTTCGTCTTCTGGGAACTGCTGGCGATCGGGTCGACGGCCGTGATCTGGAGCGCCGGCACCGTTTCCGCCTACCGCGCGAGCCTGCGCTATGCGGCCGTGCATCTGGCCGGCGGCGTGCTGCTGATGGCCGGAATCGCCGGGCACGCGTCGGCGACGGGCTCGCTGGGGTTCGAGCGCATTGCCCTCGACTCGCCGGCGCATTGGATGATCCTCGCCGGCTTTCTCGTGAATGCCGGGCGCATGGCCGCTCTCGGCCTGGCTTCCGGACGCCTACCCCGAGGCATCGTGGAGCGGGACGGTGTTCCTGTCGGCGTTCACGACCAAGGCGGCGGTGTACGTCCTGCTGCGGGGGTTTCCCGGGACGGAGCTCCTCATCTACGTCGGGCTGTTCATGGTGTTCTACGGCATCGTCTACGCGCTGCTCGAGAACGACATGCGGCGAATACTGGCCTACAGCATCGTCAACCAGGTCGGCTTCATGGTCACCGGCATCGGCATCGGCACCGCGACGGCGTTGAACGGCGCCGCGTCGCATGCGTTCGCCCACATTCTCTACAAGGCGCTGCTGCTGATGTCCGCCGGCGCCGTGCTGCACGCGACGGGCCGGCGCAAGTGCACGGACCTGGGCGGGCTCTTCCGCACGATGCCGCTGACGACGCTCTGCGGGACGATAGGTGCGCTGGCGATCTCGGGATTCCCGCTCACTTCGGGCTTCGTCAGCAAATCGATGATCGCCAACGCGGCGATGGCGGAGCACCTGAGCCTCGTGTGGTACCTGCTCGCCGCCGCGTCCGCGGGCGTGTTCCTGCACGCCGGCATCAAGTACCCGTGGTTCGTGTTCTTCCAGAAGGACTCCGGCCTGCGGCCGCCCGACCCGCCGCTGCCCATGCGCCTCGCGATGGTGCTCTTCGCGGCGCTGTGCATCGGCCTCGGCATCTGGTACGAGCCGCTCTATGCGCTGCTGCCGTTTCCCGTCGACTTACGTGCCCTACACGGGGGCCCACGTCGTCGGCCAGCTGCAGCTGCTGCTGTTCTCGGGCCTGGCGTTTTTCGTCATGCTGCCGGCGCTGCGCCGCACGCTGACGATCACGCTCGACACCGATTGGCTGTACCGGAGAGCTTGGCCCGGCGCTCGCGCGGGCCGCGGGCGGCGCATTGGTCGCGGCGGACCGGGCGATGCGCGCGGCCATCCGCGCGGCGGTCGCGCGGTGGCGTCGATGCATGCAGGCGCGGGGCGAGCGGCAACCGCGACCCTTCCCGCGCACGCTGACCAGTGGCGGTATGGTGTTGTGGGTGGCGGTGATGCTCGCCGCCTATCTCATCGCGTATTACGTTTAGCCGTCGTGGCGTGCGCAGACGCCCCGACGCCCGAGCGACATTCGCAACGGAGGAATCATCATGGGACAAATGCTCGAACTGACCGCCGCCGACGGCTTCACGCTTGCGGCCTACCGCGCCGATCCGGCCGGCACGCCGCGCGGCGGCATCGTCGTCGCGCAGGAGATCTTCGGCGTCAACAGCCACATCCGCAGCGTCTGCGACGGCTATGCCGCCGACGGCTACGTCGCGATCGCGCCGGCGCTGTTCGACCGCTACGAGCGCGGCGTCGACATCGGCTACACGCCCGCCGACATCGCGCAAGGGTCGCGAGCTCAAGGCGCTGGCGCAGATCGACGCCGCATTGCGCGACGTCGCGGCCGCGCGCGACGCCGCTGGCGCGCGCCGGCAAGGTCGGCGTGATCGGCTACTGCTGGGGCGGCTTCGTCGCGTGGATGGCGGCGTCGCGCCTGACCGGCTTCGCGTGCGCGTTCCCGTATTACGGCGGCGGAATGCTCGACGCCGCGGGCGAGCGAGCCGCAGTGTCCGGTGATGGCGCATTTCGGCGAGCGCGACGCGATGATTCCCGTCGGCCGGCGTGCGCAAGCTCGCGGCGGCGCATCCCACGGCGCAGGTCTTCACCTACGACGCCGATCACGGCTTCAACTGCGACCAGCGGCCGTCGTACGATGCGACGGCCGCGAAGCTCGCGCGCGAGCGCACGCTGCAGTTCCTGCGGCGCCATATCGGCTGATGCGACGCGCGGCCGCGTCAGCCGATCGTCCACTCGTTGCCGCAGGCGCGGCAGCGCACGTCGATCGAGCAGCCGGCGGGAGCGTCCGGGAGTTCGTGCGACGACACGACGATGAATCGGCCATAGGCACGGCATTGACCGCAGGTCGCCTGCTCGGCGAGGTACTCGGCGCGCGAGAGCAGGCGATGGAACCGGCGCCACGAGAAGACACACAGGCCGCCGCCGGCCGCCGCGATCGCCACCAGCGCGAGCAATCCGCCGGCCGTCGACCGGAACTCGAGCATCTCGATGGCGATGGCCATCATGATCAGGCTCAGCACGCCGGTGATCATGTGGGCGAAGCTCTCGACCAGCTGGCGCTCGTACCAGCGGCGAAATCCGCGCGCGCCGATGGCGGCGCCCACGCTCGTCATGTGGCGGCAAGGGTCGTTGTCGCGCGGGCTTGCGATAACGACGCCATGGTGACCACAATACGACGCATGAAGCCTCCGTGGCCCGTCAGGATCCGACATTGCAGCCGAGCCGGCCCCGTGACTCGGCGGCAGTGCTTCGCCGCCATCATGACAGCCTTCATTCCGTTGCGCGAGACCTCGGGCGCGACGATTGCAGCGCTCCTCCGCGCCGCGAGGACGCCGGCTCGCGGCCGCCGGTTTCGCGCCTTGCCATCGCCGCAGGCGCGGCGTCGGCGCAGGAGGTCGCCCCGCACGCCATCGACATACCCGCCCTGGTTCACCGAGACGTTTCTCGACTTCGGCGAGGACATCCGCGACGCCGCGCGCGAGCAGCGCCGACTCTGGTCTATTTCGGCCAGGACGGCTGCCCGTATTGCAGACGCGCTGATGGTGACCAACTTTTCCCAGCGCGGGATCGTGGAGAAGACGCGCAGGCATTTCGTCGCGATCGCGTTGAACCTGTGGGGCGACCGCGAGACCAAATGGATCGACGGGCGCGTGCGCACGGAGAAGGCGCTCGCCCGGTTTCTCGACGTGCAGTTCACGCCGACGCTGCTCTTCTTCGACGAGCGCGGCGCCGTGGTGGCGCGGCTCAACGGCTACTATCCGCCGCATCGGTTCGAGGCGGTGCTCGATTACGTCGCCGGCAAACGCGAGCGTAAAGAAACGCTGGCCGCCTATCTCGCCCGCCAGACGCGCGATCCGGCCAGTGCGCGCCTGGCCGACGAGTCCTTCTTCGTGCCGCCGCCGCACGACCTTCGACGCGCCCCGGGCGGCAAGCCGCTCGCGGTGCTGTTCGAGACGACCCATTGCGGCCCCTGCGACGAATTGCATCGCGACAGCTTCACGCGCCCGGAGGTGCGCACGCTGCTGGAACGCTTCGACGTCGTCCGGTTCCCGCTGGGCGCGCGCACGGAGCTGACCACACCCGATGGCCGGGCGACGACGGCGCAGGGATGGGCCGCCGAGCTCGGCGTGACCTTCGCCCCGACCATCGTCTTCTTCGGCACCGACGGCATGGAAGTATTCCGCATCGACGCGTACCTGCGGCCCTTCCACGTCGAGTCGTCACTCGATTATGTGGCGAGCGGCGCGTATCGCGACGAGCCCTCGTTCCAGCGCTTCATTCAGGCGCGGGCGGAGCGCCTGCGCGCAGCCGGCGGCACGGTCGACTTGTGGAAGTAGTCGCCGGAATCCGCCGCTAGCCGCGCCCGACGAACGGCATCTTGGTCGCCATCACCGTCAGGAACTGGACGTTGGCGTCCAGCGGCAGGCTCGCCATGTAGACGACCGCGCTCGCGACGTGCGCGACGTCCATCAGCGGCTCGATCGCGATCTGGCCGTTCGCCTGCGGCACGCCCGTCGCCATCCGCGCGGCCATCTCGGTGCGCGGCGTTGCCGATGTCGATCTGGCCGCAGGCGATGTCGTATTTCCGGCCGTCGAGGGAGGCCGACTTCGTGAGGCCCGTGATCGCGTGCTTCGTCGCGGTGTACGGCGCCGAATTCGGCCGCGGCGCGTGCGCCGAGATCGAGCCGTTGTTGATGATCCGGCCCCCGCGCGGGTTCTGGCTCTTCATCATCCGGAACGCTTCCTGAATGCACAGGAAGACGCCGGTCAGGTTGATGTCGACGACGTTCTTCCACTGCTCGAAGGTCAGGTCTTCGAGATTGATGCCGGGCGCGCCGACGCCGGCATTGTTGAACAGGACGTCGAGGCGGCCATAGGCTTCGCGGGTGCGCGCGAACAGGGCGTGCACCGATTGCGGGTCGGCGACGTCGGTGGGCACCGCCAGCGCCGCACCCGGCGGTGCCGCTGCCGCGGCGATCGCCTGTTGCAGAAGTTCGCTCCGGCGTCCGGCCAGGACGACGCGGTAGCCGTCCTGCAGCAACGCGATCGCGGCGGCCTTGCCGATGCCGGTGCCGGCGCCGGTGACGATGGCGACTTTCGGGGATGCGGTCATGGTGGCGGTAATCCTCGGTTGGGTGAGATGCGTCCCGCATTGTCGGCGGCAAATCGCGCGGCAGGCAAGGGCGTTGCGACCGCGCCGGCCTGGGGTGGTGTTCGCGTTCTGGCACGAGTCCTGCTCCCGAAAACGCAGGGGCGGCGTGACGGCAGCGCGACGCGAAGCCGCGTTTGCGTTTTTCGGCACATCTGCTACTATGACATTGTCATAAACGCCCCGTGTTTTGGCAGCGAGGGAACGATGGATGTGACGGTCAATACCATGGCGGCGGAATCAGCGTCCACCCGCTGCACGATATGCGCGCGACCCGTGCAGCGCGGCGACCGGCTGTGCGCCCAGTGCCAAACGGCGGTGAAGCGCGCGCGCCAGGTGCCGAGCCTTCATTCGGAATTGCTGCCGCGGGCCGGGGCGAGCGCCGTTGCCAGCGGACCCCCCGGCAAGGGCGAGGGGCGTGCCATGCAGGCCCGGCGCGCCGCGCGTTTCGCATTGTCTGCGCTTCCCGGCGGATGGGGCACCTACGTGACGCTCGTCGCGTTCGGCGCGGCCGTGTCCGTCACCGGGTTTTTCGCGACAGAGAAACAGGAAGAAACGTCGAACCGCGAGCGTGCGGCGCAGGCGGCCCAGACGGCGTCCGCTGCAAAAATGCGCGACGCAAGTGACGCTCGGGGGCAGCCACCGGCGCCATCGCCCGCGGAGGTGGAAGCTTCTCCCGGGGACGAAGTGATAGCGCAGATCGAGTGGTCGCTTCCCCAACACGCAGCGCCGGCGCATCCCGGCGGCGCCCCGCCCGGCAGAAAATCCGCACGTGATACCCGCAGCGCAGGCAACGAGTCGCCGCTGCCGATCGTAGCGCGCAGCCCGGCCGAAGATCCGCGGCCCGCGCCAATCGCCGCAGACGAAACCGGCGCTGCGGCCGTGGCCGCGCCAGCACCGGTAACGCAGCCGAACCCGGCCTCCGATCGCCGGCAGCTGTTGGCTGCCGCCATTTCGCGCTGCGAGCGCGAGAACTTCCTCGCCGGCTTCGTCTGCAAGGAGCGGGCGTGGCTGCAGTTCTGCGACGGCCAATGGGGCGAGGTGCCGCAGTGTCCGAGCGGCGTCCCGAGCAACAACGCGCGCTAGCGGCCTCCCGCCGCCGTCGCGCTCAGGCGTCGTACTTGAACGACAGCTGGACGCGGGCGCGGTACGCGACGACCTTGCCGTCTTCCACTTTCATGTCGAGCTTCGAGACTTCCGCGATGCGCAGATCGCGCAGCGTTTTGCTTGCGGCGGTCACCGCGTTCTTGGCTGCGTCTTCCCACGAGACCCTGCTTGTGCCGATCACTTCGGTCACGCGATACACGCCGTCGCTGGAATTCTTCTTTGCCATGGTGTCTGCTCCTCGGGATGAGTCCGGCATTTCCGCAATGCCCGGGACGAATCCATAATACCCGCGCTCCTGCTGCGAGGCGAGCGGCCCGGCGGGAATCGATGGTCCCGCGCCGATGCGTCGATGCAGGACGCGCAGCCGTTGTAGACTGTCCGACCGGTCCGGCGCTCGCGCACGGGAATCGCCGGCGACCAGGCTTCGAGGAGGGCCCGATGACGAACTCGATCCGCTGCTGCATTCCGCTGCTCGTCGTGGCCGTCGGCTTGCCGTGCCCGCTCGTTCCGCATGCCACGGCGGCCGGTGCCGAGCCTGCGTACTTCGACGTGACGCGCGGAGCGCATCCGCACGATGTGGCGGCGGCACCGCGATCCCGGCGGTCCGGTCTATTACACGGCGCAAGCCACCGGCAAGCTGGGCATCCTTGATCCCGGAACCGGCAAGGTCGAGGAAATTCCGCTCGGTCCCAAATCCGCGCCCCATGGCGTGGTCGTCGGTCCCGATGGCGCCCCGTGGATCACCGACAGCGGCCAGAATGCGATCGTGCGCGTCGACCCGAAGACCCGCGCCGTGCGCGTCTGGGCGCTCGGGAAGGACGTCGAGTACGTGAATATGAACACGCTCACTTTCGACGCGAAAGGCCGCGTCTGGTTCACGGGCCAGACCGGCTACTACGGCCGGCTCGTTCCTGCCACGAACGACATCAGGGTGTGGAAGGCGCCGCGGGGACGCGGTCCCTACGGCATCGCGACGACGCCCGGCGGCGACGTCTACTACGCATCGCTCGCCGGCAGCCATATCGCGCGCATCGACACCGAAACCGGGGAAGCGACCGTCATCGAGCCGCCGACCCGGGACCAGGGAGCGCGCCGGGTATGGCCGGACTCGAAGGGCCGGATCTGGGTCAGCTACTGGAACACCGGGCACGTGGGAATGTACGACCCGGTCGCGAACGCCTGGCGCGAGTGGAGGCTGCCGGGCGAGCGGCCGCGCGCGTACTCGGTCTGGGTGGACGCGCGGGACAAGGTGTGGCTCACCGAATGGACGTCCAACGCGATCGTCAGGTTCGATCCGGTCAGCCAGACGTTCGAAAGCTTTCCGTCGGATCGCGCAGGCGCCAATGTGCGGCAGATGCTCGGTCGGGCCGGAGAGGCCTGGGGCGCCGAATCGGGCAATGCCCGGCTCGTGAGGGTGCCGGCGCGGTGAGCGTGTGGCCGGGCGGGCGCTAGTCGACGATCCGGGAGCGCGCAGCCTTCAGTTCGCCGCGCTTGACCTTGCTGTCCACGCGCCGGCGCTGCGAGCTCCGGGTCGGTTTGGTCGCCTTCCGCGCGCGTGGCACGGTCGCGACACCGGTCACGAGGTCCTGCAGCCGCGCCAGCGCGTCGGCGCGATTCTTGTCCTGGCTCCGGTAGCGTTGCGCCTTGATGACGACGATGCCATCGGCGGTGATCCGCTGATCGCGGTGCGCGAGCAGTCGCGCCTTGACGGCGGCCGGCAGCGACGACGCCGCGATGTCGAAGCGCAGGTGCAGCGCGGTCGACACCTTGTTCACGTTCTGGCCACCTGCGCCCTGCGCGCGGATGGCCGTCCATTCGATCTCGGTGGCCGGGATCCGGATCATCGCGGCCCGCGGCCCGGCGGGCTCACTGGAGCACCTTCGCGCTGCGCGCTCCGGTATTCGCCCTTGGGGCGGCCCGGCGGGCTCACTGGAGCACCTTCGCGCTGCGCGCTCCGGTATTCGCCCTTGGGGCGGCCCGGCGGGCTCATGGAACCAGCATGCGGGCGAGCTCGCCGCTGTCGATCAGCCGGTCGAGATCGGTCGCGCCGCCGATCAGCACGCCCTTGACGAAAATCATCGGGAACGTCGGCCAGCCGGTCCACATCTTGAGCGCGTTGCGGCGCCGCCACGTGTTGAGATAGCTTCCGTATTCGAGGTAGGTGTAATGGATCTGCCTGGCGTCGAGCGCCTTGCGCGCCTTCCGGGGCATCGGATTCTGCTTCATGCCGACCACGACGACCTCGTTCGCGGCGACGGCGGCCTCCACCTCGCGCACGATGTCGGCGTGGTTGCCGGCGATCTTTGCGCGGATCGCCGGGTGAATGCGCGCCTCATCCAGGATATTGCGCTTCAATCCCGTTCTCGTCGTTCAGATCGTCAGGCGACGCAGAGTTTCGGGGTCCTTGACCAGCGCCTTCTGCCGGCCCGGCGGCGCGCCATACAATCCGGCCGGCGGATTCGTCTCCAGTCGCGCAAGGATCGCCGGGTCGCCGCAACCCTTGTCGAAGGTGACGTTGACCTCGGCACCGGCGATGCGACCCAGGGCAAGGCAGGTTTGCCCGAACTTGGCGTTCAACGCCTTCAGCACGCCGGCGGCGACGAGATCGCCTTCGGGCCCGCTCCCGGCGAGCTGCAGGTCGTAGACGCGCGGTGGTGCCTTCGCGCGAGGCGCCACGAAGAGCACCGCCGGGAGGCCCACGAGCTCGCGCGCGAGCGCGGCTTCGATGGCGTCCGGCACACCATCGACGATGAGCGTGACCTTGCGGGAGCTCACGGCGACGTGCTGCAGGAAGAAGTTGCGCGAGAATTCGTCCGCGATCTTCGCGCCGATCGCCTTCATCGCGTCGCCTTCGCCGGCCCAGCTGCCGATGCCCTTCGGCAGCGTCGTATTGAAGTAGATCTCCTCGCCGGTGGCGCGATCGATGCACTTCACCGTCCACGAGGCGAGCGTGTATTTGGTGACGGTGATGCCGGAAGCCTCGAGCCGGGCCGACAGCTTCTTGACCTGGACTTCGCCCAGCACCGCGAAGTCGGGGACCTGCGTCGCTTCGGGAGTGCGGTTGTCGCCGTCCGACCAGGTGCGGAAACCGAAGGCCCTGATGCGCTCCTTGAGCAGGTTCTCGGCGACCGGCGACGGCTGCGGCGGCGCGTTGGGCTGGTCGGCGTCGCGCACGGCGATCTGCACCGAGATCCGGGGATCGCCGCTGGCGCGTATGAACTCGACGCGCTCGTCGCGCGACATCTGGTTGAGCGACTTCTGCAGCGCGCGGACGTCGACTACCGCCTGCGTGGTCATCGACATCAGGCCGTCCTTGCCAAGGCGGGGCGTGCTCTCCTGAACGACGGTCGAAATGTAGCTGCCGCTTCGCGTCAGAAGCTTGTCCTGGATGAGGTCGTAGTTCTTCGCCAGTGATGCGGGCTCCACCATGAGTCCCAGGGCCTTGGCAACGAGCTGGCTCCGGGCATCGGCGCGCAGATCGCTCTGCAACAGGGCCTTGTCGTTGCTGTAGCGAGGATCCTTGGGATCGACCAGGCCCTCCGCGGAGATCGTCACCTTGCCGGGATCGGTCTTCGGCGCAGGCGCGAGCGACGCCGTCGCCGTCGCCGGCGCGGAGGCGGTCGCGGTGACCGGGGTGTTCATCGATGGTGCGGCCGGGACCTCGGCCTGCTTCGCGGTATCGCCGGAGCTTCGCTGGAAGGCGGCCCACAGGCCCGCGCCGACGGCGATGACGGCCACCGCGCCCACGATCGCGATGATCGGCGTGCGGGATTTTTGCGGCGGCGCGGACTCGGCGGTGCCGACACTGGGGGCCGGAGGTGCCTTTGCCTGGGGCGGCGCGACGGGGCCTGCGAGCGGCGGTTGCTCGGATGTCGCCAGCAGCGTCGCCTCGGCCCCGACGTCCCGGCGTTCCGTGGCGCCACGCAGAGCAGCGGCGAACTCGTCGGCGGTCTGATAGCGCTCGTCCGGACGCTTGGCCAGCGCCTTGCGCACCACGGCGTCCATCGCACCGGGCACCTGCACGTTGAACCGTGAGGGCGGCAGCGGGTCTTCCTCCAGCACCTTGTGCATGGTGGCGGTAGCCGAGCCGCTGAAGGGACGCTCGCCCGTCAGGAACTGGTACAGGATGACGCCGGCGGAGAACAGGTCCGAGCGGCCGTCGACGGGGAGCCCCATGATCTGCTCGGGCGACATGTAGCTCGGCGTGCCGAGAACCGTGCCCAACTGCGTCATGTTCGACGACTCGATGTGCGCGATGCCGAAATCGGCGACCTTGATGCCGCCGTCCTCGAGCAGGATGACATTGGCCGGCTTGATGTCGCGGTGGATGACGCCGAGCCGGTGCGAGTAGCCCAACGCGTCGAGGATCTTCGTCATCACCCGCACGATGTCGGCCGTCGTGAACCGCTCGTTTGCCTCGAAGTAGTTCTTGAGCTCGCGGCCGCGAACGAACTCCATCGCGATGTACCAGACGCCTTCGTCCTCGCCGATCTCGTAGATCGAGACGATGTTGGGGTGCGACAACCGCCCGGCGGCCTGCGCCTCGCGGCGAAAGCGGGCGATCACCGTCTCGGCATGCTCGCCCGCGAGCTGGTCCGCGCGAATCGTCTTGAGCGCGACGATGCGCTTGATCATGGGGTCGAATCCTTCGTAGACGACGCCCATGGCACCGCGGCCGAGTTCGCGACGGATCTCGTACTTGCCGATCCTGCTCATCTCAGCCATGCGTCGCTCCCAGGAGGGTGCCCGGTGCCCGCGAAGCGCAGACCGGAGCCGCGGACGCCGGCGGCGCACCGGCGCCGCGGCCGCGCGCCGGCGCGGCGCGTCACTTGTACTTGTTGTCGATTTCCCACACGTTCTTCTGGATCAGCCGCTGGACCATGGTGTCCAGGGAAACGCCGCCCTGCTGCGACTGGGACACGCCCATCACCGATGTCGACGTCGCGCCGACCTCCATCTTCTCCTCGGTGTAGCCGGTGGCCAGCTGCTCGGTGGTCTCTGCATTGATGATCTTGTAGCGCATGCCGATGATCCAGACGCCGGACGATTCGCTCGTCTGCACCGAACCGACGCCGACGGTGGCCGCGCTGCCGCCGCGCGACCCCCAGGCCGCCGAGCAGCCCGGCCATCGCGCCGATCGTGCGACCGTCGAATCCCGATTGCGCCGCCGCGACCTGCTCGGTCTTCAGCACGTCGAACTTCACGATGTACTTGGTGCTCTTCAGCTTGCCCATGCCCAGGAACTTGCGGGCCGCATTGGGATCGCCAAGGTTGTAGGCGAGCGAGAACTCGTTGAGGATCGGGCCCAGATTGGAGCGCTCGAGCACCTGGAAGTTGGCGGCGGAAAGCTCGATCTCGCCGAAGTCGGCGATGTTGTTCGCGGTGAACTTCTGCAGGAACGTCGCGTTGGTGCTCTTGATCTCGCCCGGAAGCACGATCAGAGCGGGGCCTTTCTTGTTGGCGTTCGTGTAGGCGACCGGCTGGTAGATCGCCTGGTCGGCAGCCGCATTGGCCTTCTGCGAGGTCTGGCTCCCCGCCGTCGGCGACGGGTTGCCGAACGTCGGTTGTGCCGGCGCGAACTGCGCGAAGGCGAGCAGCGACGCGCCGAGGGTCAGCCCGATGCGGTTCATCCAGGTGCGGTTGCGCATGACAGTTCTCCCGAAAATCCGTTTGCGGCTTGCGAATCGCGGTCGCCTACTTCGGCGCCGCCTTGCTCCCGCCGGCGGGAGCTGCGTTGCGGCAATAGTCGCCGTAGAGCCTGGCCACGACTTCGTCGGCCTGCTCGTTCACGAGCGTCAGCGCCATGCTCGACACGTCGGCGCCCGAATACGAGCTCGAGTTCGCCTGGGTATCCGAGATGATCCGGCCGTTGGCCCCCGTGAGCGTGAAGCCCATGCTCACCGAGACCTGGTTGACGCGAATGACCGGATTCATCACGGCCTGCGCCGAGATCAGTCCGCGCAGAATGAAGCTCGCGCCCAGCCGTTTCGCCGCCGACAGCGCGGCGTCCGGATCATTGCGGAAGTAGGCGTCGATCTCGGCCTGCGCGATCTGCCTGCGGATCTCCTCCGGCGTATAGGTCGTGAGCCCGAGGTAGCGCAGCCGCGCGTTGATCGCCTGGAAATGCGGCCCGTAGTTCTGCTGCTGCGCGGCGATGAAGCCGTTCGACTGCATTTCGCCGATGATCACCGCGATCTTCTTGCCCTTGATCTCCGCGCGGCACGGCGTCGAGAGCTGCTGCGCGATGCGCTCCTGGCGCGCGGCTTCCTCGGCCACCGCCGAGGTATCGGGCTGCGAGAACTTGAAGCCCTGAGCGCTCGCCAGTCCCGCCGGCAGCAGAACGAGCATGGCGAGCAAGGCAAACGCGGATCCTGGTCGCATGTCGGGTTCGGGCAGTTGGAGGACGGGACGATGCCCCGGGCGCCCGGGAAGCGTAGCCCAACCGAACCCGGAAATCCAGTATCGGCCGCCGCGCGGGCGATTGTGGAGGCGAAAGCACTATACTTACGCGATGAACAGCAGTCCTCGTCCCTGCCGTGACTAGCGCCGCGTCCGAATTCGCGGTGCTTTTCGCCGACGTCAGCGGCAGCACCCGGCTCTACGAATCCGTGGGTGACGCCGCGGCCCTCGAGACGATCGGCCAATGCCTGGCGACCATTCGGAGCGCGTGCGAGGGGCACGGCGGCCGTGTGGTGAAGACGATCGGCGACGAGGTGATGGCGGTCTTCCCGGGGGCCGACCATGCTGCGGAAGCCGCGGCCGAGATGCAGGCGCGGATCTCCGAGCAGCCGGCGGCGGGGCGTGCCCGGCTTGCCATCCGCGTCGGATTCCATTTCGGCCCGGCCATCGAGGTCGAGGGCGACGTGTTCGGCGACTCGGTCAACATCGCGGCGCGAATGGCGGCGCTCGCCAAGGGCGAGCAGGTCATTCTGTCGGGGCAGACGGCCGACCTGCTGTCGCCGCTGCTGCGAACCCGCGTCCGGCAGATCGATTCCCTGACCGTCAAGGGCAAGCACAAGGACATCGGCATTTTCGAGCTGATCTGGCAGGGGCCCGACGCGGACCTGACGGCGCTGGCGACGCGGCCGGTTCATCTGCCTGCTCGCATCCTGCTTCGTCACGGCACGCGCGAGATCGAGCTGGACGAGGCGCGCCCCAGCCTCACGCTGGGCCGCGATCCGCAGAACGATGTGGTCATCGCCGACCGGATGGCGTCGCGGCTGCACGCCCGGATCGAGCGCCGGCGGGACAAGTTCGTGCTCGTCGACCAGAGTTCGAACGGGACCTTCGTCACGATCGAGGGCGACCCCGAAATCCAGCTGCGTCGCGAGGAGATCGTCCTGCGCGGCCGCGGCCGCGCCACCTTCGGTCATGCGTGGCAGGACGCCACGGACGAAGTGCTGACGTTTTCCTGCATCGGCGTGTGACGTCGCCGCCTTCGCGCCAGCGAGGGGCGCCCGCTGCATTGGGGACGCCGCCGCGACACTAGCGCGCGACAGTCAGGCGTGCCGCGGATCCAGCGCGTCGCGCAGGCCGTCGCCGACGAGGTTGAACGACAGCACGAGCACGAAGATCGAGAGGCCGGGCCAGACGGCCATCCACGGCGCGTTGTCGACGTAGTTCTTCGCGGTGTTGAGCATGCTGCCCCAGCTCGGGGCCGGCGGTTGCTGACCTAGCCCAGGAACGACAGGCTCGCCTCGGCGATGACCGCCGCGGCGATCGCGAGCGTCGCCTGGACGATCAGCGCGGGCACGATGTTCGGCAGCACATGTCCCAGCGCAATACGCCACGGCGGATTGCCGATGGCCCGCGCCGCAAGGATGAAATCTTCCGCCTTGATCGCCATGGTCTGTCCGCGCGTGAGTCGGATGAACACGGGTGTGGCCGACACGCCGATCGCGATCATCGCATTGGTCAGGCTCGGACCCAGAAAGGCGGCCAGGGCGATCGCCAGGATCAGGAACGGGCACGCGAGCACGGCGTCGGTCAGGCGGGAGATCAGCATGTCGGTCTTCCCGCCGGCGTAGCCCGCCAGCAATCCGACCGGCACGCCGATCGAGAGGGAAATCAGGACCGAGACCACGCCCGCGAGCAGCGAGGCGCGCGCGCCCCAGACGACGCGCGACAGAACGTCGCGACCGATCTCGTCGGTGCCGAACCAGTGCATGGCGGTCGGCGCCTTCCGGATCGCCGTCCAGCTGGTGGCAAGCGGGTCGTAGGGCGCGACCCACGGCGCGAGCACGGCGAGCGCCACGAAGAAGGCGATCACCGCCAGTCCGACCGCGGCGCCGCGACGGCGCAGCAACCGGCGAAATGGATGCGCGCGCGGCACCGCGCGCGCGGAGTCGATACGGGAGGCCAGCGCGTCGGCGACATCCGCCATCATTGCGCCCTTATCTGCGGGTTCACGACGACGTACGCGATGTCGGCCGCGAGGTTCAGCAGGATGTAGGCCGTTGCCGTGAACAGCACGACCCCCTGGACCACCGCATAGTCGCGGTTGAACACGGCGTCGACGATCAGCTTGCCGAAACCCGGAATCGTGAACACCTGCTCGGTCAGCACGGCGCCCGAGAGCAGCGTGCCGAGCTCCAGCGCGCCCAGCGTGATCACGGGGATCAGCGCGTTGCGCAACGCGTGCGTCAGGATCACCTTGCGCTCGGGGAGCCCCTTTGCGCGCGCCGTGCGCACGTAGTCCGACGACAGCACCTGCAGCATCGCGCTCCGCGTGTGGCGCATCAGCACGGCGGCGATGGCGTTGCCGAGCACGAACGCCGGCATGATCAGCGCCGCGAGGTTCGCCTTCAGATCCTCGAACGGGCTGACGAAGCCGGATGCCGGCAGCCATCCGAGCGTGACCGAGAACAGCAGGATCAGCATGATGCCCAGCCAGAAGTTCGGGGTGGACAGGCCCCACAGCGCAACCGCATTGGCCGCGTAGTCCCAGGCGGTGTTCCGGCGCACGGCCGAAATGATGCCGGCAGGGACTCCGATCAGGAGCGCGATGACGATGGCCATCCCCGCGAGCTCGAGGGTGACCGGCAGCTTCTCGAGAATCAGCGCCAGCACGGGCTTCTGCATGCGCAGCGATTCGCCGAGGTCGCCGTGCAGCACCCCGTCGATCCAGTACAGGTAGCGGATGGGCAGCGGGTCGTCCAGGTGCATCTTCTGGCGCAGGTACGCGACGACGGTCGGATCGCGGTCCTCGCCGGCGAGGACAACGGCAGGATCGCCGGGCAGCAACTGCTGCAGCCCGAAGATCAGCATCGACACGAAGATCAGCGTCGGGACGATCGTCGCGATGCGGCGGACGAGGAAGGTGAACATTGCGCTATCGTGTCCGTGTGCGGAGAGCCCGTGGGCTTAGGGTGAGGCATGCGCCCACAGGCCCTCCGCACACGGACACCGGAGGTGGCGGCGCGAATCCGCTGCGCCGACGGGGCCTCGAAGTTGGTCGGGCAGGCCGTCAGTTGAACTTCAGGCCCTGCACCCGCACCATGCCGTCCGGGACCGCGCGCAGGCCGGACAGTTTCGCGGTGTACGCCCACAGCCAATGGCGGTGATAGAGGTAGACGATCGGCCGATCCTTGAGCGCGGTCGCGGCCAGCTGCTCAAAGTGCTTGCGCCGTTCGGCCGGATCGCGGGTCGTGCGCGATTTGTTGAGGATCTCGTCCACCTCGGGCTTGCAGTATCCCGCGTAGTTGAGCGGCTGCTTGCAGGCGTCGAAGCTGAAGATGTTGCCGTCCGGATCGGCGCGGCCGCTCCAGGCCAGCACGTAGGCGTCGTACTGGCCCTTGTCCGCGAGGTCGAGTGAGGTCGCGAACTCGGTCGACTGGATCTTCACGTCGAAGCCCGCCTCCTTGACCATCGCCTGCACGACCTGCGCGATCTTCTGCGCGTCGGAGGTCGTGGGCGTCATCAGCGTGAAGCTCGGATTGGGCACGCCGGCCTCGGCCAGCAGCGCCTTCGCCCGCGCGACATCGCGTTTCGGCACCGGCATGTTCTTCGCGTAGTACGGGTTGTCCGGCGCGACCCACTGGTTGCCGACCGCGGCTTCGCCGTCCATCACTACCTGCACGATGCCCTGGCGGTCGAGTGCCAGCTCGAAGGCCTCGCGCACGCGCGGATCCTTGCCCTAGCGGGTTCTTCTGCGCGAGATCGCTCTTCCCGACGTTGATGGTGATGCCCTGGTAGCCGATCTCCGTGATCTTCGAGATCTTGAAACGGGCGTCGCTCTTGAGCGCCGGCACGTCCGAGGACGCCAATCGCTCGATGAAGTCGAGCTGCCCCGATTTGAGATTGGACAGCCGGACCGTCGCAGTCGACGATCGGGAGATAGACGATTTTCTCGACGTGGATTTCACCCTTGTTCCAGTAGTTCGCGAACCGCTCGAGCACGATGCGGTCCTGCGCGACACGCTCCGCGAAGCGGAACGGGCCCGAGCAGACAGGATTGGCGCCGAACTTGTCGCCGGCCGCCTGCGCCGCCTTGGGCGAGACCATCATCCCCGCGCGATCGGCGAGCTGGGCCAGGAGCGGTGCAAACGGCGCCGACAGATTGAGGCGCACCGTCGCGGGATCGACGACGTCGACTGTCGTCACCAGCGCGAGCTCGCCGCGGCGATTGGAGCCCGCCATCGTCTTGTGCCGCTCGATGTTGTATTTCACGGCCGCGGCGTCGAACTTCTCGCCGTCGTGGAACGTCACGCCGGGACGCAGCTTGAGCGTGAGCGCCTTGCTGTCCGCCGACCACTCGTACGACGTCGCGAGCTGGGGCACGATGGCGAGCTTCTCGTCGATGTCGAACAGCTTGTCGCACAACGCCGGCAAAGACGATGCGCCCGACGAACGTGCGCGCGAGCGTCGGATCGAGGACGTCGGGATCCTCGGCCAGGCCGATGCGCAGCGTTTGCGCCTGCGCGGCCGCGCTCAGCACGGCGGCCAGTGCGAGCGCGAGTCCGATTCGAATGGTCTGGCGTCCAGTCTGCATGGCGAATCCTCCGAGGATGCAATGCGGCATCCTCCATCCCTGCGGGAGGAGCGCCGACCGCGTTTCAGAATAGCACAGGCGGCCGCGGCTCAGACCGCTCCGAGCCGGCGCGAGCGCGTCGCCTGAAAGCGCTCGATGGCGGCCTCGATGACGGCGCGATCCGTTATGCCGGCCGGATCGTCGTGCCGGGGCAGGCAGGCGACGAACGGCTGAAAACGGTCGAGGCTCTTCTCGTACAGGCGCCGCAATTCGGTGATCGGCTCGGGGTGATCGTCGACGCGCAGATCGAGCGCCGGGTAGGTCTCGGTGGTGCAGACGATCAGTGCGGCCGCCTGCTTGCCGCGTTTGTCGCCGCCTGCGGCCTCGCCCGCTTCCATCGCCGCGATCAGGCGCAACGCGAACGGCAGCGCGCGGTTTTCCTCGAAGGCGCCGGCAGTGTCGTCCAGCACCCGCGGTCCGGCCAGCATGTTGCCCGCCACGGAGAATTCGTGACCGGCGCGATGTCCGCACCATTCGATGCACGCGGCTCCGGTGTGCGCCGCTGTCCGGCCGGCCCGGTCGACGAGGTGCAGCTGCCGGTGCTCGCGCCCGGGATCCGCGCCGGTCAGCGCGCGCACGATGGCCGCGGGATCGACGCCGCGCGCCATCGCGTCGAGCGCGGCTGGCGCGTAGAGCGGATTGACGAGCGCCTGTGTCGAGAGGGCGCCGACGCCGCTCGCTGCGTGAGGGCACAGCGCACCGACGGCGAAGAAGCGGCTTGCGACGGCGACGCCGACGGCACCGTTGGCGTCGCGCGCGATGAGGGACCAGGTCATGGAAGAACTCGCTAGCGGAAGAGGAGTCCGGAGCCGCTCAGCACCAGCAGCACGCCGACGCCACGGCGAAATGCCCGTTGCTCCATGCGATCATGCACCCATTCGCCAGCGAGCGTCCCGAGAGCGGCGGGCAGCAGCGCGGCTGCGACCAGGACCAGGTCCTCGGCACGGAAGATTCCGGTCGCGAAATAGCCGACGGAGCGCACGACGGAAAGCATGAGCAGCGTCGTCGACACCGTCACGCGAAAGGCGCCTTTGGCGAGGCGCAACGAGTCGAAGTACGTGACGTAGAGCGGGCCCGCGAGCCCGCCGAAGAGCGTCGAGATCAATCCGCCGACGACGCCGATCGGATGCACGATCCAGCGCGGCATCGCCAATGCCCGGCCGAACACGCGCTCGCCGAAGAGGCTGTAGAGCGCATAGGAGACGACATAGGCGCCGAGGCAACGGGCGAGCAGGCCCTGGTCGGCGGTCTTGACCATCCAGAGTCCGATCGGCACGCCGACGAGCGCCCCGGGAACGAAACTTCAGCACCGCCTTCCAGCGGATCTGATGCCAGTCGCTAAGGGCTTGCCGCACCGAGACCACGAAGCCGACCAGCGTGATCAGCGGTGCCGTCGTCGTCATGGGCAGCACGAACGCAAGGAGCGGAGTGGCGACGATGCCCGAGCCGAATCCGGCGACGCCGCGAACGGCGTACCCGAGGGCAAGCGCGGTGGCGCACCACAGCGTTTCGAGCGGAGAAAGCGACCAGGGCAACGGAAGCAGCAGCGCGAACGGACGTCAGGCGCTGCCGCCGGGCGGCATCGGCGCGGCGTGGACCGGTCCCGACATACGCCGGAGCCGGCTGCGTGAAGTACGCGTGCAGGATGTGGTACACGAGCCGGTAGTTCTTCTGCTGGAAGCTCGCGTGCGAAATGCCGGCCAGCACGGAGAACTGCTTGTCGGGATTGGGCAGCCGCTTGAAGAACTCGATCAGGTCGTCGAATCCGGCGATGCCGTCGTACTGGCCGCGCAGGACGATCGTCGGCACGGTGATCCGGGCGGGGTCGACGACGGGCAGCTTCGAGCACATGTCGATGTAGGTGCCGTTGGGCATCGAGTCGTCGAGCGCCAGGATCGCGTCCGCGAACGCGTCGACGACGCGCTTCTCGGCGCAATCCGGATGATCGCGCTCGAAGATCGAATGGACGAACGCGCGGTCGATCGGCCGCCGCTTGCTGGCCAGGAACTCGGGCAGCTTCTTGCGCCGCTGCACGAGCGTGGGCGCCCCCTCGCCGGTCCAGACGAATGCGTCGAGCGCCAGCCGCGAGATGCGGTCGGGATGGCGCTGCGCGAACAGCGCGGCGCGCAGCGCGCCGGACGAGATTCCGTAGGCCATGAACGTGCGGACGCCGCGCGCCCGCGCGATGTAGTCGGTGGCCGCCGCCAGATCGTCGGCGCCGTTGGCGATGTCGCAGTAGATGTCGCGCGACTTGGCCGAACGCCCGTAGCCTTCCATGTCGACGCACCAGCAGACGAATCCGCGTCGCGCGAACCAGTCCATCGCCGAGGAATCCGGACGTCCGGGAACGGTCAGATCGAACGTCGGCTGCGAGGCCATCGACGAGCCGTGGACGAACAGCAGCGCGGGCTTGCCGTCCGGCGAGCCGACATACTTCTCCCAGAGGAACAGGCGGATGTCGCCGTCGGGCGTGGCCTTGGTGGTCCAGTGCTCGACGCCGGTCACCGGCGCGTCGATGCGGCCGCTTCCGGCGGCTTGCCCGGTCATGGGTCCCCTTCATCGGTGCGCCCGGGCGCCGAAGGGCACCCGCCCGCGGGGGCAGCGAACGCAGTGAGCGCGGGGGCTGTCCATCTCTCAGTCGATCTTTGCGCCCGTGTCGCGGATGACCTTCGCCCACTGGTCCTTCTCGGCGCGGAAGAAGCGACCGAACTCGGCCGGGGTCGAGCCGACGATCTCGATGCCGGCGGTAGCCATGTAGTTTTTCACCTCGGTCGTCGCGAGCACCGGCATCAACTCGCGGTGGAGCCGGTCGATGATCGGCGCGGGCGTTCCCTTGGGCGCGAGCAGTCCCATCCAGACATAGGCTTCGTAGCCGGGCACGCCGGCCTCCATCACGGTCGGCACGTCCGGCAGCTGCGGCGAGCGCTGCGAGCCGGTCACCGCCAGCGGGCGGAGCTTGCCGGCCTTGATGTGGCCGACCATGCCGGCGGTCCCGGGGATCGACACCATGACCTGACCACCGAGCAGATCGGTGGTCGCCTGGCCGCTCCCCTTGTAGGGAATGTGATTCATCCTGAGGCCGGTCATCGACGCCAGCATCGCGGCGAACAGGTGCTGCCCGCTGCCATTGCCCGACGAAGCGTAATCGACCTGCCCGGGGCGCTCCTTCACATAGGCGAGGAACTCCTGGAAAGTCTTGGGGGGAAACACCGGATTGACGACCAGCACGCCCGGCTCGCGGCCGAGCAGCGAGATCGGCGCAAAGTCCTCGATCGGATCGAACGGAAGCTTGGCGTAGAGGGTCGCGCTGATCGCGTTGGTCTGCGAGGCAAGCAGCAGCGTGTAACCGTCGGGCGCCGCTTTGGCGACAAGATCGCTGCCGATCGTCGCCCCGGCGCCGGGCTTGTTCTCGACGATGACCTGCTGACCCAGGCGCTTCGAGAGCTCCTGCGCGATCACGCGCATGGGACCATCCACCGCGCCGCCCGGCGAGAACGGCACGATCACCTTCACCGGCCGCGCCGGATAGTCCTGCGCGTGGAGCGTTCCCGCAAAGAGCAGCGCGAGCGCAATCCCGCCGAATGCGCGTGCGCTCCGGGCGATCCTTCGGTGCAGTGAATGCGTCATGGGCGTCCTCCGTCTGCTGCGCGGCCGGCAAAGGCGACGCGCCGAGGATGCGATCCTATCACCGCCGGCGTCCGGTCCCGGGGGTGGCACTTCCGCGAGAAATGTTCTAGCCACGCGCCTGGACAGTGAACGTGCGGACATTGTCGCACGCGGCAAGCGTGCCGCACTGCTCGATCAGGCTGGCGGCACGCGCGGCGCCCAGCACCGGATCGACGAGGTCATGGAACTTCCGCGCGAGGTCCGCGTCGGTCATCGGCCGTTCGAGGCTGCCGATCGCGTGGCGCACGAACGTGTGGAACCGGCGCCCATCCGTGCACAGGAGCGTCACATCGGCCGACGCTTCGCCGATGCCGGTGTCGGCCGTTGCGCGCACGCGATCGCGCAGCGCGATCACATCGGCGCGCGCGACGACGTCGTCGGCGAACTCGGCTTCGCCCGCCTTTCCGAACACGACTCCTGCGGCGCAGGCATGGTACACGCTGAACTTCCCCTCGAGACCGGTGCTCGGCGCGGTCTTGCCCGTCAGTTCGAGTACCAGAGGGTGCACTTTGAGCTCGATGCGCTCGATGTCGGCGGCGGACAGTCCGTGCAGGGAGGCGAGTTGCACGCAGCCGTCGATGCTCGGATGAACCACGATCCCGCAGGCGAAGGGCTTGTACGTGTTGAACGAGATCTCGAAGCGTTGGCCAAGCCCGTCGGCGATCTCGCGCCAGTCGCATTTGGCCGAGTAGGTCTGCAGCAGCCCCCGTGGTGCTTCGAGCGCGCGCACCGAGGACGTATAGCCGTGGCGCGCCATCAACGCCGACATCAGCCCCGCGCGCGCGGCGCCGCCGACGTGAAACGGCTTGGTCATCGATCCGAACTGCTCGCGCACGCCGATCGGCTGCGAAGCAGCGATGCCGAGCGCCATCGTGGTCCGTGGCGCGTCGAGCCGGAGCAGGCGCGACGAGGCCGCGGCGGCACCGAGCATCCCCGTCGACCCCGTGATGTGCCAGCCGCGGTCGTAGTGGTCCGGATAGACGGCGTTCCCGACACGGCAGGCGACGTCGATGCCGAGTACGAGGGCGTCGACCAGCTGGCGTCCGCTGGCACCCGTGTGCTCGGCGAGTGCCAATGCCGCGGAAGCGACCGGACCGGCGGGGTGGATGATCGTGCGCAGGTGCGTGTCGTCGTAGTCGAACGTGTGCGAAGTGATGCCGTTGAGCATCGCGGCACTCGCGATATCGACGCGCTCGCTGCGCCCGAGGATCGTCGCCTGCGCGCCGGGCGCCAGTTCCCGCACTGCCGCGAGCGCCGCTTCGACCGTTGCGTGGCGCGACGCACCGATCGCGCAGCCGACCCAGTTCTGCAGCGTCCGGTGCGCTTCGCGCTCGACGCCGGCATCCCAGCCCTGCGACGGATGCGTCGCGACGAAGTCGGCCAGGATGCGCGTGATGGGCGGCGCGTTCGGGTCTGCCGTCACCCGGCTGTTGTGCGCCATGGCACGGTCCGCCTCAATCGACGATGGTGATGTTGCGTTCCTTGGCCACGCGGGACCACTTGGCGATATCGTCGCGGATGTACCGGCCGAACTCGTCGGGAGACATCGGCATCGGCTCGAGCGCCTCACCGGAAAGTCGCTCGCGCAACTCGGGACTTTCCAGCAGCTTGTTGATCTCGTCGCTCAGGCGCTTGACGATCGGCGCGGGCAGGTTGGCCGGGCCGACGATCCCGTACCACTGGACGCCGTCGAAGCCCTTGTAACCCAGTTCCTCGAAGGTCGGCACGTCGGGCACCAGGGGATGGCGTCTGACTCCCGTGACGGCGAGCGGGCGCATCTTGCCCGCCTTGATGTGCGGCAGCGCGGCGGCGAGCCCCGGAAAGAGCGCCTGTGTCTGTCCGCCCAGGATGTCGATGATCGCCGGGCCGATGCCGCGATAGGGAATGTGCACGAGGTCGAGGTCCGCCTCGACCTTGAACTGTTCCATCGCGAGGTGCGTGAGCGTGCCGGGCCCGGCCGAGCCGTACGAATGCTTGCCCTGATTCGCCTTGACGTACTGGACGAACTCGCGCAGCGTGGTGACCGGCAGCGTCGGCGGAACGATCAGGATATTCGGCGTTCCGCCCACCATGGCGATCGGCGTGAAGTCCTTGATCGCGTCGTAGGGAAGCTTGCGCACCGCCGGATTGGTGCCGTGCGTGCCGACGTAACCGACCATCAGCGTGTAACCGTCAGGCACGGCACGCGCGACCGCGAGCGAACCGACGACACCGCCTCCGCCGCTCTGGTTTTCCACGACGATCGATTGCCCGAGCGCGCGTCCGAGCCGCTCGGCGATCGTTCGGGCGACGAGATCGACGCCGCCACCTGGCTGCACCGGCGCGATGATCTTGATCGGCCTGCTCGGATAGGCCGCCTGGGCGGATGCCCGGTGCCCGACCGGAAGCATCGCCATCGCCCCCAGGCCCTTCAGTACGGTGCGTCTTCCTGCGTCGTGCATGGCTCCTCCATAGGTCTGTTCCGCGATGCGGCTATCCGTCATCACGGCATGTACCCGCCGCCATTGACGTGGATGGCCCGTCCAGTAATGTACCGCGCATCCGGTCCGCAGAGCATGCGCACCATTGCGGCCACTTCCTTCGGCCGCCCTCCGGCCGGTGGATCCGTCGTCATCGCACAGTGCGGGACCACTCGCCGGTGCCTATGCGCCGAAGGCGACCACGGGAACGCCGAACAGGATACGGTGCAACGTCATGACCGCGAGCGCGACGGCGGCACCGCCGACAACGGCGATCACGTCGTGCTTCGGCACCGGGACGAACGCCTTGACCGCACCGCGCCGGATGGCCGAAACGAGATCGACGATCGCGTAGGCCAGGAATGCGCCGAACAGGACGGTGCCGGCGCGATCGCCGTTCGCGAGCAGGTGCACCGACGCCCACAGCAGCAGACCCAGCAGCATCGGATGCCGGACGATCCGCCGCAGGTGTCCCCGCATGTTCGCGGCGGCGAAGAGGATGAACGACACCACCATCGCGAACGGCGCGATCGTCCGGGCGGCCGGGAACGGCGCGAAGAGCTGCGTGCGATCGTCGGCGAGCGCATACCCGGCCACGATCAGCGCGAGGCCGACCGCGGCGATCAGCGAGAACACGCCCTTGTAGCGCGGCTCGCCCCAGCGCGCCAACAGCGCGGCGCGCAGCGAGGGAATCATGGGCAGCACGTGAATGCCCAGGAACAGCGCGAGGCCCGCGATCAGAAGCCGCATGGAGTACTCCTCGTGGTTGCAGCGGGACGGCAGTATCGCTCGATTGGAAGCAGCGCCGGCATGAAGATACCATTTCGGCGGCGCGGGATCGGACCGACGCAATAACGGTTAGAATCGCACGATGAAAACGCCACGAGCCGGGAAACGTTCATGACCAGACCTTCCGACCGAATCCGCGCGCGCCTGAAGGCGGCCGGGCAGCGCTTTCGCGCCAACGACAATATCGCGGCGTTGCATCGAGCCGGGCGAGCTGGAGGCGCTCACCGAGGAAGTCGCCGAACGCGTCGATGCCCTGCTGCAGAGTCTCGTCATCGACACGGAAAACGATCACAACACCCGGGAAACCGGCGCGCGCGTCGCGCGCATGTACGTGGGCGAGATCTTCGCCGGCCGCTACGAGCCGTCGCCGGACCTCACCGCCTTTCCGAACGTCACGTCCTACGACGAGCTCTACCTCGTCGGCCCGATCACGATCCGCTCGACGTGCGCGCACCACCTGCAGAACATCCGCGGCAACTGCTGGATCGGCATCTACCCCGGCAAGAACGTCCTCGGCCTGTCCAAGTTCTACCGGCTTGCCGACTGGATCACCGCCCGGCCGCAGATCCAGGAAGAGATGACGATCCAGATCGCCGACCTCGTGGAGGCCGAGACGGCCGCGGAGGGCCTTGCCGTGGTGGTCAAGGCCGAGCACATGTGCGTGACGCACCGCGGCGTCCGCGAGCACGCGTCGGACATGACGACCTCGGTGCTGCGCGGCAGCCTGCGCGACAATTCGGACACGCGGGCGGAGTTCTTCCGCCTGCTGCAGGGGATGAAGGGCTTCAGGGACTAGCGCGCCGCCGCGCGGCAATCCTGCGCCAGAGCGGCGGCCCGAGCAGGACCAGGGCCGTGATCGCGAACACGGTGGCCGAGATCGGCTGCGTGACGAAGATCGAGAGATCCCCCTGGCTGATGGCGAGCGCGCGGCGCAGCTGCTGCTCGGCGAGCGGCCCCAGGATCATGCCGACGAGCACCGGCGCCACCGGGATGTCGTAGCGCCGCATCAGGAAGCCGATCACGCCGATGCCGTAGAGCAGCGCGAGGTCGAACCACGAGTTGCGCAGGCCGTACGCGCCGAGGGTGGCGAAGATCAGGATGCCGGCGTAGAGCAGCGGGCGCGGGATCTCGAGCAGCTTCACCCAGATCCCGACGAGCGGAAGGTTCAGTATCAGCAGAATCACGTTGCCGATGTACATGCTGGCGATGAGCCCCCAGATCAGCTCCGGCTGGGTCTGGAACAGCAGCGGGCCCGGCTGCAGGCCCCACTGCTGGAACGCGGCGAGGATGATCGCCGCCGTCGCGGTGGTCGGCAGCCCGAGGGTCAGCAGGGGCACGAGCGTGCCGGTGGCCGACGCGTTGTTGGCCGCCTCCGGCCCGGCCACGCCCTCGATGGCGCCCTTGCCGAACTCTTCCGGTTGCCGCGAGAGCTTCTTCTCGATCGCATAGGAGAGAAACGTCGGGATCTCGGCACCGCCGGCGGGGATGGTGCCGAACGGGAAACCGAGCGCGGTGCCGCGCAGCCAGGGTTTCCACGAGCGCTTCCAGTCGGATCGGCTCATCCAGATCGAGCCTTTCATCTGCTCGAGCTTGTCGGCCTGGCGATTGAGGTAGGTCGCGATGTACAGGGTTTCGCCCACCGCGAACAGGCCCACGGCGACGACGACGACGTCGATGCCGTCGAGGAGTTCGGGAATGCCCATCGTGAAGCGCGCCTGGCCCGTCTGGCTGTCGAGACCGACGAGCCCGATCGCCAGGCCGATGAACAGGCTGGCCAGTCCGCGCGCAGCCGAAGCGCCCAGCACCGCGGACACGGTGGTGAAGGCCAGCACCATGACGGCGAAGTACTCGGCGGGCCCGAATTTCAACGCGAACTCGACCGCCGTCGGGGCCATGACCGTGAGCAGGATCGTCGCGATGGTACCGGCGACGAACGAGCCGATGGCCGACGTTGCCAGCGCCGGACCCGGCGCGGCCGCGCTTGGCCATCATGTTGCCTTCCAGCGCGGTGACGATGGTCGCGGATTCACCCGGCGTGTTGAGCAGGATCGACGTCGTCGATCCGCCGAACATCGCGCCGTAGTAGATCCCGGCGAACATGATCAGGGCGCCGGTCGGATCCACCGACGCGGTCGCCGGCAGGAGGAGGGCGATGGTCAACGCCGGGCCCACGCCGGGCAGCACGCCGATGGCCGTGCCGAGCGTCACGCCGACGAACCCCCACATCAGGTTCTTGATCGTCAGCGCGACGGCGAAGCCGGACATCAGCGCGCTGAAGGCGTCCATTACGCGCCTCCGAACGGGCCCCTGGGCAGATTGAGGCCCAGGCCCAGCGTGAAGATGAAGAAGACGGCGACGGCCAGGAGCACCGCGACGATCGCGTCGCGCCCGGGTCGCCGACTGCCGAACCCGCGCGCGATCAGCACGAACAGCAGCGTGGACGCGATGATGAACCCGGCCCAGCCGATGATCACCATGTGCAGCACGATGCCGGCGCTGACGATGGCGAAGGCCGGCCAGTCCGGCGCGGCATGCCCTTCCTGGCCGAACGGAAGGTTGCGCCAGCCCCCGGTCAGCGCGTGCCACGCCAGCACGGCGCCGCAGAGGGTCAGCCCCGCACCGATCAGGTAGGGAAAGAGGCGCGGCCCGATCTGCGCATAACTTCGGCTCTCGGCAATGCCGCCGGTGCCAAAGACGACGTAGGCACCCAGCGCGACGAGTCCGAGCGAGAGCAGCAATTCGCCGGGGTTGACGGACGAGCGCGCTGTCATCGCAGGGCGCCTTCGCGCACGGATACGGACATGGCCGGCGGCGGCGCGGCTACTTCTTCATGCCCAGTCCTGCGAGGATCTTGTCGATGCGCTGCTGGTCGGAATCCAGGAACGTCTTGAACGCGTCGCCGGCGAGGTACATGTCGGTCCAGTCGTTGCGCTTGAGGGTGTCCTGCCACGAGGCCGTCTTCACCGTCTTGCCGACGAGGTCGACCAATTCCTTCTTCTGCGCGTCGGTGATTCCCGGGGCGGCGAACACCGCGCGCCAGTTGACCATCTCGACGTCGACGCCCTGTTCCTTGAGCGTGGGTATGTCGATGCCGGGAACGCGCTTGTCGGCGGAAATGCCCAGCGCCCGCAGCTTGCCGGACTTGATCTGCGCGGCGAACTCGCCGTAGCCGCTGATTCCCGCCGCGACGTGACCGCCCATGATCGCCGCCTGGGCTTCGCCGCCGCCAGCGTAGGCGATGTAGTTGACCTTCGCCGGATCGACGCCTGCCGCCTGCGCGATCAGGCCCGCCAGGATGTGGTCCGATCCGCCGGCGGAACCGCCGCCCCAGGCCACGCTTCCCGGATTGGCCTTGAACTGCGCCACCAGGTCCTTCAGCGACTGGAGCTTGGACGTACCGGGCACCACCACCACCTGGAATTCCCCGGTCAGCCGTGCAATCGGCGTGACTTGCGACAGATTGACCGGCGACTTGTTGGTGATGATCGCGCCCACCATCACCATGCCGCCCACCAGCATGGCATTGGGGTCGCCCTTGCTGGAGCTCACGAACTGCGCGAGCCCGATGGTGCCGCCGGCACCGCCCTTGTTGTCGACCGTGATCTTCTTCACGAGGTTGTCGCTCTGCATCGCTGCCTGCAGCGCGCGGCCGGTCTGGTCCCAGCCGCCGCCGGGCGCGGCGGGAACCAGGATCTTCAGGCTTGTCCATGGCCACGGCCGCGCCGGTGGCCAGGAGCCCGGCAGCCATTACGGTGCAGGCGAGCGCACGGCGGGTGATCGCAAGAATGCGTCGAACGGGTGTCATCGGAACCTCCGGTAAGAAATCGACAATGGTATGAATCGAAGTGAAGCGAATCAGGACTTCCGGCGTTTGGCCGCTGACGCTAGGCGTCCTCGCCCCGCGGCGACAGTGTACCCCTCCCGCGGTCGCGTTGCAGCGGGGGCGGGACTCACCCGCTAGCGGACACCGCCGCCGGCGACGAGCGCCGCCCGCGCGTCCGGGCCATAACCGAGTTCGGCGAGCAGCTCGTCGCGGTGCTCGGAGAGCGTGGGCGGGGGGGCCGCAGCCGCCGGCCGTTCGCCGTTCACGCGAAAGCCCGGCCGCGCGACCCGGACCGGTCGCGCCACACCCGGTACGTCCGGGTAGTTCGCGATCGTGTCCCCTTCCGTCGCATGCGCATGCGCGAGGATGTCCGGCACCGTCAGGACGCGGCCTGCCGGCACCCCGTCCGCGACGAGAAGCTCCTCCCATTCGGCCGCGGGCCTGGAGCTGAGTTTCGCCTCCAGCGCGGCCGTGAGTTCGGCGCGATGGCGCTTCCTTGCTTCGCGCGCGGCGAAACGCGGGTCGCCCGCGAGCTCCGGCGCGCCAACCACGCGGCACAGCGCCTCGAACTGCTTCTGCTCGTTGGCGGCGATGTTGAGGAGACCGGCGCCGGTCCGAAAGGTCCCCGACGGTGCCGCGGTGAAGTTGTCGTTGCCCATCGGCACGGGCACGACCCCCGCATTGAGATAATTGGACACGACCCAGCCCATCGTCGCAAGCGTCGCGTCGAGCATCGAGACGTCCACGAACGACCCCAGGCCGGTCGCGCGCGCGCGGAGGAGTTCCGCACAGACCGCGAACGCCGCGGTGAGGCCGCCGATCGTGTCGCACACCGGGTAGCCGACGCGCAGCGGCGCGCTCCGCGCGTCGCCGGTGATGCTCATCGCTCCCGAGAGTCCCTGAATGATCTGGTCGTACGCCGGCCGATGGGCGAGGGGCCCGGTTTGCCCGAACCCGGAGATCGCGCAATAGACGAGCCGCGCGTTGACGCGGGCGAGCGTGGCGTGGTCGAGCCCCAGCCGAGCCATGACCCCCGGACGGTAATTCTCGACGAGCGCGTCGGCGCGCGCGACCAGGCGCAGGAAGACTTCCCTGCCGTCGGGATGCTTGAGGTCGAGCGCGATCGATTGCTTGCCCGCGTTGACGGCGAGGAACGATATGCCCATTCCCGCCTTGGCGTACCCGGGGTCGGCGCCGAGCTTGCGCGCGAGATCGCCCTCGGGGCTCTCGACCTTGATCACGCGCGCGCCGAGGCACGCGAGCTGATAGGAGGCGAACGGGCCCGCGAGCACGTTCGTGAGATCGAGGACAGTGACGCCTTCCAGCGGGCGCGATGCGTTCATGGTCACCATCAGCGGGTCCGGCGCGCGGCCTGATAGAATTACAGATCCGACGAACGACACGCGAATCGCGATTTCGCGCCAATCCCATGCGAGTGTTCAATTTCAGCGCCGGTCCCGCGGTGCTGCCCGAGAAGGTCCTGGCGCAGGCGGCCGCCGAGATGCTCGACTGGCACGGCAGCGGCATGTCGGTGATGGAGATGAGCCATCGCGGCAAGGAATTCATCGGCATCGCGGCCAAGGCGGAGGCCGACCTGCGCACGCTGCTCGCGATTCCCGAGGACTACAGCGTGCTGTTCCTGCAGGGCGGGGCGATCGCGGAAAACGCCATCGTCCCGATGAACCTGCTCGGCCGCAAGACCGCCGCCGATTACGTCAACACCGGCGAGTGGTCGAAGAAGTCGATCAAGGAAGCGAAGAAATACTGCACGGTGAACATCGCCGCGTCGTCCGAGGACACGGATTTCACGTACGTGCCGGCGCGCGAGACGTGGCAGCTCGACCGCAACGCCGCCTACGTCCACGTCTGCACCAACGAGACGATCGGCGGCATCGAGTACCAGTGGACGCCGGACACCGGCGACGTGCCGCTGGTGGCGGACATGTCGTCGCACATCCTGTCGCGCGTCATCGACGTGTCGAAGTACGGCGTGATCTACGGCGGCGCGCAGAAGAACGTCGGCCCGGCCGGCCTGACGCTCGTGATCGTGCGCAACGACCTGCTCGATCGCGCGCTGCCGATCACCCCGTCGGCGTTCCACTGGCAGGAGCAGGCGGCGGCGGATTCGATGGTCAACACGCCGCCGACCTACGCGATCTACATCGCCGGGCTCGTGTTCGAGTGGCTGCTGGCGCAGGGCGGGGTGCCGGCCATCGAGCGGAAGAACATCGCCAAGGCCGCGCTGCTGTACGACTATCTCGACACGACGCAGTTCTATCGCAGTCCCGCCCGCAAGGAGGACCGGTCGCGGATGAACGTGCGCTTTCACCTGCGCGACGAGAAGCTCGACGACGCGTTCCTGAAGGGAGCGAAGGAGGCAGGCATGGACCAGCTGAAGGGCCATCGCGCCGTCGGCGGGATGCGCGCCTCGATCTACAACGCGATGCCGATCGAGGGCGTGCGCGTGCTGGTCGACTACATGACGGCATTCGAGCGGCGGCACGGCTGATGACCGCCAGGTACCACATCCTCACGCTCAACCAGATTTCGAGCCACGGCCTGAAGCGCTTCCCCGAGGCGCGGTACACGGTCGGCGAAGGCCGTCGAGCGTCCGGACGCCATCCTGGTGCGCTCGCACGACATGCATGCCATGGCGATTCCGGCAAGCGTGAGGGCCATCGGCCGCGCCGGTGCCGGGACCAACAACATTCCGGTGGCCGGAGATGACGCAAGCGCGGGGTGCCGGTGTTCAACGCGCCCGGCGCGAACGCCAATGCGGTGAAGGAGCTGGTGCTCGCCGCGCTGCTGCTGGCGGCGCGCAATGTGGTGCCCGCGCTGCGCTACGTGGCGGGGCTCGATGCCCGGCGCGCCGGACCTCGACAAGCAGGTCGAGGACGGGAAGAAGCAGTTCGCCGGCGTCGAGCTGCCGCACCGCACGCTCGGCATCGTCGGCCTCGGCGCCATCGGCAGTCTCGTCGCCGACATCGCGATCAAGCTCGGCATGAAGGTCATCGGCTTCGACCCGGAGATCACCGTCGATGCCGCGTGGCGCCTGCCGTCGAGCGTGCGCAAGGCGCACAGCATCGAGGAGCTGCTGAAGCAGTCCGATTTCGTCACGCTGCACGTGCCGCTGGTCGCCGGGACGCGCCACCTGATCGACGCGCCGCGCCTCGCGGCGATGAAGTCCGGCGCGGTGCTGCTCAACTTCGCCCGCGACGGGCTCGTCGACGAGGCCGCCGTCCGCGCCGCGCTGCACTCGCGGCGGCTGAAGTGCTATCTCTGCGATTTTCCGAGCGCGGGCCTGCTGGGCGAGCCGGGCGTCGTGGCGCTGCCGCATCTCGGCGCCTCCACCGAGGAGGCGGAGGAGAACTGCGCGGTGATGGTCGTGGATCAGGTGCGCGAGTACCTGGAGCACGGCACGATCGCCAATGCGGTCAATTTCCCCAATGTCGACATGCCGCGCGAATCCCCGTACCGCGTGGCCATCGCCAACGCGAACGTCCCCAACATGCTCGGGCAGATTTCGACGGCGATGGCGCGCGCCGGGCTCAACATCCACAACATGGTGAACAAGTCGCGCGGCGAGATGGCCTACACGCTGGTCGACGTCGACAGCCCGGTGCCGGAAGCGGCCGTCGCGGCCATCGCGGCGATCGACGGCGTGTTGTCGGTGCGGGCGATTCCCCAGGCCGGGTGAGGCCGGGCCCGGCCGCGCTTGACCTCTTCCGGTCCAGGTTCCAGAATCCGTGGCACCTGCGATCGGCGCACCGCCTTCCCGGCCGGATGCGCCGCCAGTCCCTGGAGGAAGACCTATGAATGCAGTTCGTTGTGCGCGCTTCGGCGCGTTGGTCGTTGCCGTTGCGCTCGCCGCTGCCTGCCGCCGCGCAGCAGGTCACGATGATGACCGGTCCGCAGGGCGGGTCGTGGGTCCCGCTGGGCGGCGCGCTCAAGAACATGTGGGAGACCGCGATCCCGGGACTGCAGATCCAGCAGCAGCCGGGGGCGGGCATCGCCAACGTCCGCGGCATCGACGAGGGCAAGGCGCAGATCGGCTTCGCCAACTCGTCCACCACCGTCGACGGCGTCGAGGGCCGGGCGCCCTATCCGAAGAAGACGACCAGGGTCTGCCAGGTGGCGAACCTCTATCCGCAGTACTTCCAGGTCGTCGCGCTGACCGACGCCAAGGTGAATTCGTTCGCCGACCTCAAGGGCAAGTCGCTGGTCACGCAATCGAAGGGCAATACCGCGGAGGCGCTGACCGCTGACGTCCTCAAGATCAACGGCATGACCTACCAGTCGCTCGCCAAGGTGAGTTTCCAGGCGTCGTACACCGACGCGGTGGACATGATGAAGGACGGGCACGTCCAGGTGTTCACGCTCGGCACCACCGCGCCGGCCTCCGCGGTCATGGACCTCGCCAGCGCGCGCAACGTGCAGATGGTGCCGGTCGACGACAAGACGATGGCCGAGCTGCGCAGCGGGAATTGCGGCTACAAGAAGGTCACGATCAAGGCCGGCACGTATCCGAAGCAGGACAAGGACGTGCCCGCGATCGGATACATGACGCACATCGTCGCCGCCTGCGACCTGCCCGAGGACGTCGTCTACAAGATGACCAAGGCGATGGCGACCCAGCGTCAACGACATGGCGGCGGTCGTGAAGCCGATCGCCGGACTGACGGCGAAGGACATGGCGTCGGACATTTGCGTGCCGCTCCACAAGGGCGCCGCCAAGTATTACAAGGAAGTGGGCGCAATGTAGCCGTGGGCGTGCACCCAATAGTGCAGCGGGGCGGCGCAAGGCTGCCCCGTTTCGCGTCCGGCCGTTCCGGCACGCCCGCGCCGACGGCCGGCCCTGGCGCAGGACGACTGACGTGACCACGCTGACCGCGACCGCCGTCGTCTCCGAGGAGGCGCAGCCGACGACGCCGACCAGCCGGTACCTGCGCTGGCTGATCGTGGCGGTCGCGGTGGCGATGTCGCTCTACCACATGTACGTGGCGGCGTTCGGCCCGCCGGAGGCGATCATCTTCCGCGGCACGCACCTGCTGTTCGCGCTGACGCTCGTCTTCCTGCTGTACCCGACGCGCCCCGGGCGGGCGGCCTGGCGCGCGCTCGATCTCGTGCTGCTGGCGCTGGGCGCCGGGTTCGTCCTGCACATCTTTCTCGACTACGACGCGTTCATCAACCGCATCATCTACATCGACGACCTGACGGCGGCGGACAAGTTCTACGCGGTGACCGCGGTGGTGATCGTGCTCGAGGCGACGCGGCGGGTGATCGGGCTCTCGCTGCCGCTGACGGCGATCGCGTTCCTGATCTACGCGATCGGCTTCACGCGGGTGACGCCCGCCGGTGCTGATGGAGCAGCTGTACCTGTCCACCGAAGGCATCTTCGGCTCGACGCTCGGCGTGTCGGCGAGCTACGTGATGCTGTTCGTGCTGTTCGGCTCGTTCATGGAAAGGAGCGGCACCGGCCAGCTGTTCATGGATTTCGCCATGTCGATCACCGGGCATACGGCGGGCGGGCCCGGCAAGGTCGCGATCGTCTCGTCGAGCCTGTTCGGCACCGTCTCCGGCAGCGCCGTCGCCAACGTGATGGTCGACGGGCCGATCACGATTCCGCTGATGAAGCGCACCGGCTTTCGGCCGCCGTTCGCCGCCGCGGTCGAGGCCGTCGCATCGACCGGCGGGCAGATCATGCCGCCGGTGATGGGGGCCGCGGCGTTCGTGATGGCCGAGTTCCTGGTCGTGCCCTACGCGCAGGTCGCGCTGTGGGCGCTGGTGCCGGCGCTGCTGTACTACGTCGCCGTGTTCGTCGCCGTGCACCTCGAGGCCAAGCGCTACCGGCTGGCCGGCGTGCCGCGGTCGGAGCTGCCGCGCTTCCTCACGGTGATGGCCGTGCGGGGACACCTGTTCGTGCCGGTGTTCGTCGTGCTGATCGGGCTGATCCTCGGCTATTCGGCGCCGCGCTGCGCGCTGGCCGGCGCGCTGACCTGCATTCCCGATCGCGCTGCTGCGCGCGACGACCCGCGCGGGCATCGGCTGGCGCAACGTGCTCGATGCCCTCGTCGACGGGGCGCGCAATACGCTGGCCGTCGCGATGGCCTGCGCGTGCGCCGGCATCGTGATCGGCTGCGTCACGATCACCGGGCTCGGCATCACCTTCACCCAGGTGGTCATCACGCTGTCGCAGAATTCGCTCGCGGCCGCGCTCGCTGCTGACCGCGATCGCGGGGATCATCCTGGGCATGGGCATGCCCACGACGCCGTCGTACATCGTGATGGTGTCGCTGCTGGTGCCCGCCGTGATCAAGCTCGGGGCGATCCCGCCGGCGGCGCACATGTTCGCGTTCTACTTCGCGATCCTCTCGGCCATCACGCCGCCGGTGGCACTGGCCGTGTTCGCGGCGGCGGCGCTCGCCCGGACCAGCATCTGGAGCACCGGCTGGGAAGCGGTGCGCCTGGCGGCGCCGGCGTACATCATTCCTTTCATGTTCATCTACGAGCCGTCGCTGCTGCTGATCGGCGACTGGTTCACCAGCCTCACGTCGATCCGTCTCCGCCGTGGTCGGCGTGACCTGCCTCGCCGCGGGCCTGCAGGGCTACCTGCTGCGCGAGGCGCCGTGGTGGCAGCGCGCCATGCTGCTCGTCGCGGCGATCCTGCTGATCAAGCCGGGCTACGTCACCGACGCCATCGGCCTCGCGCTGCTCGCGCTGGTCATCGTCGCCCAAAGACTGCCGGCAAGGCATTGACCGGTCACATCCGGTCGTCTTTGGCGGGAGCGCATCGTGAAGATCTCCGGAGCGAAGGCCGACCAGTGACGAGCCCGCAGCGCGAACCGCACACGCTGCACGTTCTTTCGGGCGGAGCCGCGCAGGCAGTCGTCCGCGCCGGCGGGGAGGATTTTCGCGCCGCCACCGGCGCGAGCGCGCCGGAGTCGAGTGATGGAAACGCGCGCGGACGCGTGGCGACGCGGCGCTACCGATTCGGTCGCCGTGCGCCGCGACTCCCGCCGTCGAGCGTTCCTGCCGGCGCTACGCCCGTCGCCAACAGCGACACGACCGGCGACAGGCGACTATCGGCGATCGACTTCTGTTCCGGGGTGAGCAGCGCATAGAGCGCTCTGCCCAATTCGACGATTTCGTCGACCGCCGCCCTGCGGCTGCGCATTTGCGCGGCGATCTCATCCAACTGCTGTATGGCGCTCGATTGCCCCGGCGCTGCCGTGCGCGCTTCGAAGCGGATGCGCGTCGTGTCGTCGGCGAGTTTCTGCACGTTGTCGGTATAGGCTCTCCAGGCGCCAATCTGTGCGGGGGCGAGCTTGAGGTCGTCCTCCAGCTGGTCGAGCTGCACCTGAACGACAGCGCCAGGACTCAACGGCGCATCCACCGGCGGCCCGCCGCGCGCCGCGTCCGGCGGCGGACCTCCACGCCCGCTGCCCATGCCGCCACGCGGCCCGCCCGCGCCTCCGGGTCCTCCCGTTCCGCCCGTTCCTCCCGGATATTGCGCCCATGCCGCTGCGCTCATCCCGAACGCCGCAAGCAACGCCAACACCATCGAAATGCGTAGCGCCATGAGCGGATCCTCGATTCGCGTCAGATCCGCTCGACGTCGGCATCGAGAACGTACCCGACGCGGCGTACGGTCGCGATAAGCGGGGCGCCGCCGCCATGCCAAAACCGCCGGCGCAGGCGACTGACGTACACGGCGATCGTTCGCGACGACGGAAAGGCGCTGGCGTCCCTGCGCGTCAGTTGCACGAGCCTTGCCAGGCTCATTACTGCTCGCGGATGGTCGACGAACGCTCGCAGCAGCATGAACTCGAGGGCAGGCATCAGCACAACGCCACCTCCCGGCGCAACAAGGCGGCATTCGAGCGGGTCGAGCACCCAACCCGCGAAGCGCAGCGAGCGGGGACCGGTGCGGGCGGTCTGCGCACTTCGTTCCGCTTCCCGTATCGCCACGAGTTGCGCCACCAAATCCTCCACGGCGCGTGATACCGCCAGGACCATCTCGTCGCTGGGACGTCTTGCGCCGGGCCTGCAGTCGCCGCCGCGTCCGACGCAGCGCGATGGCGTGGCGCCGCCACGGGAAGGCGGCAGCGGGTGTGTCGGGGAGTCGTCATCGTTTTGCAAATCGGCCATGCGTTCGCTCATGAGTGCCTCCATGCACGACATTGCAGAGTCGCCCGCCGGCGTTGCCGGGCGAGCGGAAATGCGCTGATTGGGGCCTTTGCCGTTGATACTCGTCGCGACATCGGTCATGGCCTGTGGGCAGAGCGCTGTGTCAGTTCCAGCTGCTCCCGCTGCGCGTCGGTCAGTGCCAGGTAGATCTCGTGCTCTGCGTCCGCGCGCGCAAGCGAAAGCTCGCCGAGCGCTCGCGCTCCGGCATCCGCGAGCAATTTGGCCTCGGCCTTGTCGTACTGCATGGACGTCGTCAGTGCCAGCAACGCTTCCTGGGCACCGCGCGCGAGCTTGAATTTCTCGCGCAGCAACGGCGCTTGCGCATGGAGGATGGCGAAGACCTTGTCGCGCTGTGCTTCCTTGAGCGAGAGTCCGCGCAACATGGGCGGCGTCGGGTCCTCCGGGCCGGCGAAACCGTGTTGGGGCCAGAGGGCGCCTCCACCGTGACCCGGCGGCATCGGGCCGGCAGGTCCCGGACCGCGGGCAAGCATCGGACCCCAGAAGACTCCCCCGAAATCGTTGGGGACCGGTTGGCCGTGAACTGAAAGCGGAACGGCGAGCGCGATGCCTGCGGCGAGTAGCAGCGGACGCAAGGCGGACCGGTGTGAGTGCATTCGAAGCTCCTTTCGTGGCGGCACCGGTTCGCCGGCGATTGGCCGGCGCGAGCAGTGTCGCAGCGAATGGGAGTATCGAGCGGAAGCACGTTAAACGAGGTTAACGCGGGGTAAAGCAATGTAAAGCGTCGTCGTCCTCCCCGGATCAGGCCGGTAGCCGGATCTCGACCGCGAGTCCACCCGTTACCCGGTTTGACGCGCGGATGCTGCCACCGTGCGCTTCGACGACCCTGCGCGCAATCGCAAGCCCAAGTCCGTGGCCGGGCGTCCCCCTGGGCTGGCTGCCTCGGTAGAACGGTTCGAAGATCGACCCGAGTTCGGTCGCCGCGACCCCGGAGCCCTCGTCGGTGACCGTAAACTGGATCTCGCGCCGCGCGGCATCACGTGTGCCGGCGACATGGACGCGAGTGCCGGATGGCGTGTGCCGGGCGGCGTTGCGCACCACGTTCTCGAGCGCACGATGCAGCATCTCGTGATTGCCCATGATGGTAGTGGCGCCGAGCGCAGCCACGTCCGTGTCGAAGGCCACGGACGACGAGCGGGCGTCCGCTTCGAACCTGGCATCCCTGACGACGTCGTGCACGAGCTCGACGAGGTCAACGTTCTCCTCATGCCCGACCCCCAGGCCGGCTTCCGCCCGCGACAGCGCAAGGAGCTCGTCCAGCAGCTTGTCCATGCGCATCGACTCCTGTTCGATCCGATCCATGGAGGTCTCGACATTGGGGGATTGCTGCCGTGCCAGCCCCACCGCGGCCTGCAGGCGGGCAAGGGGCGAGCGCAGCTCGTGCGAGACGTCGTGCAGCAGACGACGTTGACCGTCCATCAGCAGCTTGAGTTGTGCCGCAGTGCGATCGAAATCGCGACCTAGGTCGGCGAGCTCGTCGCGCCGGCGCCCCATGCCGTCGCCGATGCGCACATCCAAATTGCCTTGCCCCGCGGCATGGAACGCCTGGCGAAGGCTGCGGATGGGCTTTGCGACGTACCAAGCGAGCAGAGCCGCGACGGCGAGACTGGCCAGCATCCCGCCGACGATCGGCGCCAGGGGAAAGAGAAGCGGCCCCGGCGCGCCGCGCCCGCCCGATCCGCCTTGCCCGAACGATGCGCCCGGGCTCCAGCCATCGACGGATAGCACGTACGCTCGCCCGTCCGCGAGCACGACGCGCCGGCTGATCTGCGGACTTGCATGTTCAATCGGTGCGCGTGCATTCTCACCCGCGCCTTTTGGCACGCTGCGTCCGAGGATCTCGCGGCCGTCCGCGTCCACCGCGTACACGGTCGGCCCCGGCTTGCGGGACCAGTCCAGGAGAAGATCGCGCAGCGCCGGTTCCCCGCCGCGTTCCGACAGGGCCGCCGTCGCGTCCAGCAAGCGCGCGTGGACGCGCGCGGGCACGGGATTGTCGGGTGTGTGGGCGCCGCGATTCCTGAGCCATATCGCCGAGGAAACCCCGACCACCGTCGTCACCTGCGCCAGCATGAAGAAGAAAAGGAACTTCCAGAACAGGCGACCCACGCGTTACTCCTCGATCAGCTGGTAGCCATGGCGAACGACCGTCTGAATCCACGAGCGTCCATCCGGAAGGGTGCCGAGCTTGCGCCGGATACTGCTCACATGCACGTCGATGCTGCGGTCGAAGCGGGCCAGGGGCCTTCCCAGCGCGTACTTGGACAATTCGTTCTTGCTCACCGGGCGTCCGGCACTGCGCACCAGGGCATCGAGCAGGTTGAACTCGGTACTGGTGAGATCGAGCTGCTTGCCCGCCCATTCCGCGCGCCGCTGCCGCGGAAAGAGCTTGAGCGATCCGGACTCGATCATGGCTGGCTCTGCATCCATCTCCTCGGCGGGCTGCGTACGGCGAAGAATGGCCCGCACCCGCGCCACGAGCTCGCGCGGCGAGCAGGGCTTCGGCACGTAGTCGTCGGCGCCGAGCTCGAGCCCGGCGATGCGGTCCGCGTCGTCGCCTTTCCCGGTCAGCATCAGCACCGGAATGCGGCTTTGCAACCGGATACGGCTCAGTGCTTCCAGGCCGTTCATTCGGGGCATCATCACGTCGAGCACCACCAGCTTGAAGTCGTCGGACAGCGCCGCCGCCACACCGGCTTCGGCATTGCTGGCGAAGGTGACCGCGAACCCTTCACGCTCCATGTAGGTCTTCAGCATCTCCAGCAACTCGACGTCATCGTCCACCAGGAGAATTCGCGATGCAGTCACGTGGCATGCCCCATTGAACCCTGCGGCCCATCATAGCGAAAGCGCGACTGCGGCCACAACCGGCGACCGCGCATTTTGCATAGCTTTACACCGCGCAGAGTCGGCCGCCAATGCACCGGTTGCTCGAAAGCATCGCCGGCGTGGCATCATGCTACCTTCGGGGCGCATCGGCGGCGGCCAGCCGGTTCTCGGGGCAGTTCCGCGCCGCTTGACGGGTTACCGACTTCCACGCCGCATCGAATCGCATCGCCCATGGCCTCCTTTCCCATCACAGCGCCACAGAAGGCCAGGATCCTTGCGGAAGCCCTGCCGTTCATAAGGGCGTTCCATGCGTCCACGCTGATCATCCGCTTCGGCGGCGGCGCGATGGCGGATCCGGTGCTCAAGGAAGGCTTTGCGCGCGACGTCGCGCTGCTGCGGCTCGTCGGCATGAATCCGATCATCGTGCATGGCGGCGGCTGGCGGATCGACGAGCTGCTGCGCACGATGGGCATCGGGATCCGCCGGCAATCGGGCATGCGCGTGACCGACGAGGCGACACTCAACGTCGTCGAAATGGTGCTGGGTGAGATCAATCAGGAGCTGGTCGGTCTCATCAACCGGTTCGGCGCCAAGGCCGTGGGCCTGAGCGGACAGGACGGCCGCTTCATCCACGCGCGGCGGATGACGTTGCCGCCCGCAGTTGGCTCGGGCGAGGCGCCCGATCTCGGTCTCGTGGGCGAAGTCGAGAGCATCGATCCGGACGTCATCCACCTGCTCGTTTCACGGGGCTTCATTCCGGTCATCATGCCGATCGGCGTGGGCGCGGACGGGACGGCCTATCACATCAACTCCGACAGTTTCGCCGGACGGCTCGCGCGCACCTTGCACGCGGAAAAGCTGATCCTGATGACCAACGTTGCAGGCATCCATGATCGCGACGGCAAGCTGGCCTTTGTACTGAGGGCGAGCGAGGCCGAAGCACTGTTGCGCGATGGCGTCGTTCCGGCGGAAATGCAGCCGCGCGTGAGCGCGGCGCTCGCGGCCGTGCGCGAGGGCGTGCGCTCGGTCCACATCATCGACGGGGGTGTGGGCAGCGCGCTCCTGCTCGAGGTTCTGACCAATTCGGGCATCGGGACGGCGATGCGCTCGGATGCCGGCCCGCACTTTCTCGCGGACAGCCGCAGTTACTTCTCGGGTGCCGTGGACTGATGAATGGCGAATTCCATCACGACCAGCGAGAAAGGCGGTGTCCGGTACCTCCACTTCGGTTCGCGCTGGATCCAGGGCGCGATGCGCATCGCGCGGCCGTGGGCGCTCGAGCTCGAGTACACGCGGGACATGATGCTGGCGCTGCTGTTGCGGCCGGCGCCGCGGTGGCCGCGCAGCGTGCTGCTGATCGGATTGGGCGCGGCGTCGCTGCCCAAGTTTCTGTACCGGAATCGACCGGCAGCAGCGCTCACGGTGGTCGAAATCGACGCGGCCGTCGTCAACGTCGCGGCACAATCCTTCCGGCTGCCCGACGATCCGCGGCGCCTCGCGGTCGAAATCGCCGACGGCCACAACTATCTGGCGGCGACCGATCGGCGCTTCGACCTGATCCTGGTCGACGGATACGACGCCAAATGCCGCGTCGGGATGCTGGACACGCTGGCGTTCTACTGCAATTGCCGCGCCCGGCTGACGGAGCAAGGGCTGCTGGTGACGAATTTCCTCAATCGCCATCGTGGACTGTCCGGCAGTCTCGAGCGCATGGACGCGGCGTTCGATGCCCGCGCCTGCGCGCTGCCGGCATGTTCGTCCGGCAACATCATCGGGCTGGCCGCGAGCGGCGTGCCTGTCGATCTTTCCCTGAAGGACATGAATTCCGGCGCCTTGCGACTCAAGCGCGACACCGGGCTCAATCTGCTGCCGTCGATTGCCCGTATAGCCCGGCTGCAACGGGGGATATCGGACCGCTTCGTGCTTTGACGGCCAGTCCGCGCTGGGCGAGCAGGGGTCCGACGACCGGGTCTCGCCCCCGGAAGGCGCGATAGGCCTCCGCGGGCGGCAACGTGCCGCCCGTCGAGTACACGAAGTGGCGAAGTCGCTCGGCAATTTCGGGATCGAACGGATTGCCGGCCTCGACGAACGCTTCGTAACCGTCGGCATCGAGCACCTCGGCCCACATGTAGACGTAGTAGCCGGCCGCGTAGCCGGAACTCGCGAACAGATGGCCGAAATGGGGCAGTCGGTGACGGAGCACGATCTCGCGCGGCATCCCGATGCGCTCGAGCTCGGCACGTTCGAAGGCGGTGATGTCGACGCCGTCGGCATCGGGCAGCGCGTGCAGCGCCATGTCGACGAGCGCGCACGCCGTGTACTCGACGGTCTCGAAACCCTGATTGAAGCGCCGCGCCGCCTTGAGCCGGTCGATCAGCTCGTCGGGGATGGGTTGGCCGGTCGCATGGTGAACCGCGTGCCGCTTCAGGACCGCGGACTCGAAGGCCCAGTGCTCGAAGAGTTGCGACGGCAATTCGACGAAGTCGCGCAGCACCTGGGTGCCGGACAGCCGCTCGTAGGTCACCTGCGAAAGCAGCCCGTGCAGCCCGTGCCCGAACTCGTGGAACAGCGTGCGCACGTCGTCGGCCGACAGCAGCGCGGGCGCGCCTGCGGGTCCCCTGGCGAAGTTGTTGTTGTTGACGATGACCGGCAGCGTCTCTCCGTCCGCGCGCGACTGCCAGCGGTAGGCGCTCATCCACGCGCCGCCGCGCTTGTTTGGCCGTGCGTAGTTGTCGCTCAGGAACACGCCGATCATCCGGTCGTCGCCGCCGCGCACCTCGAAGACCCGGACATCCGAGTGGTAGACGCGGATGTCCGGGCGTTCGACGAAGCGCAGTCCGAACAGCCGCTGCGCGGTGTCGAACGCAGCCGCGAGCATCCGCTCGAGCGAGAAGAAGGGCTTCAGCGCGGCGTCGTCCATGTCGTAGCGCGCCTTGCGCACCTTTTCGGCAAAATAGCGCCAGTCCCACGGCTCGATGGCGTGCTTCGCGCCGTGTGCCAGCGCCATCGCGCCCAGCGCATCGCGCTCGGCGGCGGCCCGCGCCTTCGCCGGCTCCCACACCTGCTCGAGCAGCCGCGCGACGGCCTCGGGCGTGCCGGCCATGCGGTCGACCAGCGCGTAATCGGCGTAGTGCCGGTAGCCGTGCAGCCGCGCCTGCTCGTTGCGCAAGGCGAGGATCTCGCGCGCGACCGGCCGGTTGTCGTGTTCGCCGTCGTGCTCGCCACGTCGGGTCCAGGCGTCGAATGCCTGCTCGCGCAAGTCGCGCCGGTCCGAGAAGGTCAGGAACGGCACGATGAGCGAGCGCGACAGCGTGATGATCCAGACGTCGGCCTCGCCGCGCTCCTGCGCCGCCGCCCGCGCGGCGGCCCGCAGATCCTGCGGCAGACCGGCGAGATCGCGCTCGTCCCGCAAGACCAGACGGTAGCCCGTTTCGTCGGCCAGAACGTTCTGGCTGAAGCGGGTACTTAACTCGGCGAGGCGTTCCATGATCGCCGCGTAGCGGGTGCGCGCCGCGGCCGGAAGCCGGGCACCTGCGCGCACGAAATCAAGGTGGATGCGCTCGGTGAGCCGCTGCCTCTCGGGCGTGAGCTGCAGCTGTTCGCGTCGCTGGGACACGGTGTCGATGCGCGCGAAGAGCTTCGCGTGCAGGTGGATGGCGCTGAAATGGGCGGCGAGCCGCGGCGAGATCTCGCGTTCAATCGCCTGCAGCGCCGGCGAGGTCTCCGACGCGGCGAGATTGAAGAACAGTCGCGCGACGCGCCCGAGGTCGCGGCCACAGCGGTCGAATGCCGCAATGGTGTTGTCGAACGTCGGCGGTTCACTGTTCTCCGCGATGGCATCTGCCTCGGCGCGATGCGTTTGCATCGCGCGCTCGAACGCCGGGACGTAGTGCTCGGGCCGGACCTGGTCGAACGGGGGCAGGCCGTAGGGCGTTTGCCAGGGTTGCAGCAGCGGATTGTCGGTCGGATCGGTCATGGCTCAAGGGTTTCGCGGCAAGGGGCGTCATTATCGCCCTGACGGGGCCAGCCGACCGGCTCGGCGGGCTGAACGGTCTTCGGAATCAAGGCTTGCGTTCCGGCTTTCCGCTCGCGCCCGTCGCCTTCGCACCCGAAAACGCCTCCTGCCCGGTTCCATACCGGCTACCGAGCCGATTGATGGTGAGCGCGGCGATCGAGGCGCCCAACGCGGCGATCGTGGCCGTATCGCGGGCGAGCGACTCCAGCAAGTGATTGAAAAGCTGCGGGTTGCTCTGCTCGATGTAGCGCACCAGCTCGTGGATCTGGCTCGACGTGGCGCGCGCGGCGTCCTCGATGGACACCGGAATTTCCGGCCAGCGCGCGTGGGTGGCGTACTTGGCAAATGCGCCCCCGCCCACGACGGCAAGCGCGAGCGGGCCCACCGAAGCCAGCAATCGGCCGAGCATGCGGGCGCGCTGACGGATGTCGAGGCGGTCGAAAGAGGCGGCGACGATGACCGGGAGCGACGGCGATGCGACGGTCCCCGCGGAGGCACCCTGCGGCGCCATGTCAGCGGCAGGCGCTGGTGGTCGGGACAGCGAGAACTTCTTCTTCATGCACGATCTCCTCGGTCAGGCGTGATCCAATCGTGAATGCGCGGCAGCGAATCGGAACGAGCGAAGGGCGCCGTGACCCGGCAATGCTTCTTGGATCGGGACAAGTCAGCGGCATGGCAGACATCGCCGTCATGATGCGACTCGCCGCGCACGGCAAAGTTCCATCGGTCGGGAATCGGACGCCACGCCGCAATGACGCAGTGCGCAATGAAGGTGCGACCGCAGCCTCGGTTTCGACCTGCGGCCCCTCTGTGTCGCGGTGCAAGGGCGGCGTCCTGCCGTTGCCGGAATGCTGCACCGCGCATTGACCGCCGCCCTCGTGGGGTATCTACTGGAATTGGCGCCCGGGAAGCTTGTCACATGGCTCGTCCGGGTGGGCCGGATGATCTTCACCGATGGGGGGTTGAATCCCATGCGGCACAAAGCGACATCCCCGGATACGACGCACAAGGCAATCGCGGCATTTCTGGAGACGCATTACACGCACGCACTTTCCAACGATGTCGGCCCGCTGCTGGGCCGGCTTGCGTCGTTGTGCGACGAGCCTCGCGTCGACGCGACGACGCAGCGGCAATGGAACAAGGCGGTCAGCCTCGCGCTGACGGGCCAGGCGACGGCCAGCCGGCATTGACGGGCACGACGTGGCGCGGCGAGACCGCGGCCCGTCAGAGAATGCGGTTGAACCAGAGCAGCGAAAGCAGCGCCGAGATGAGCGCCAGCACCGCGGCGGCGGCGGCGAACAGCGCCGAGATCTCGGTTTCCTTCTGCTCGAGGAAAAGCTTGGTGTTGAGGTTCTGGTAGATCTTCTGCAGATCGGCCGCGGTGCCCGCGTAGAAGTATTCGCCCTGCGTCAGATTGGCGATGGTCTTGAGCGATTGCTCGTCGAGGCGCACGCGCATCGACCAGCCTTCGGCGCCGATCGTCTCCCCGCCCTGCGTGCCGATACCCACCGTGTAGACGCGAATGCCGCGGTCGGCGGCGATGCGCGCCGACTCGATGGGGTCGGGCCCGGTCGTCGTCTGGCCGTCGGTGAGCACAACGATGGCGGCGGACGAATACGACCCGGGAGGCACAGGCTTGGCTTCCGCCTTGTCGGTCGGACGCGCCGGGTCGAGCGGACTCGCGCGCGCGGCCTCGCGCCGAGGATTGGATGCGCGCAGATCGAACTCGGCGTCGGGAAAGATCATCTTCAGCGCGACCAGGATCCCGCTGCCTACAGCCGTGCCCCGCTGCAGCTGAAACCGGTCGATCGCGGCGAGAATGTCCTCGCGGCTGTGCGTCGGCGATTGCACGACCGAAGCGGTCGCGGCGAACGAGACGACGCCGATGCGCGTACTCTTCGGCTGTTCGGCGACGAACGCGCGCGCAGCCTCTTGCGCGGCGACGATGCGGCTCGGTTTGACGTCGGTCGCCCGCATGCTGCCCGACACGTCCATCGAGAGTATCACCGTCTCGTGCTGCGACGGCAGCGTGACGACTGCCGCCGGACGCGCGATTGCCACCAGCATCAGGGCAAATGCCACGAGGAACAGCAGCGGCGGCAGGTGGCGCCGCAGGCGCTGGCCTGCGCTCATCGCATTCTTCATGACGGCAAGGCTCGCGTACCGGAGCGCGCTTTTCTTCTTTCCCCGCAGCAGCAGGAGGTACGCGACCACGACCACCGGGACGAGCAGCAGCAGCCACAGCATCTCCGGCCAGAGCAGCGTCATCGGTGCACCCTTGGCGCTGCGCGCCTTCCCCCGAGAGGGAGCACCCGCGCCTTGGCCCGGCGGCGCTCACTGGAGAACCTTCGCGCTGCGCGCTCCGGTATCCGCCCTTGGGGCGGCTCGGCGGGCTCATGCGTGCATCCCGAGGTGCGCCGGCAGGCCGCCGCCGGTGGCGAGCTGGGTGCGCCGCTTGCGCAGGTCGGCGAAGCGCAGGATCGCGTCCACCAGATCGTCGTGCGTCGAAAGTTCGAGCGCGTCCACTCCCGCGTTGCCGAAAGCCGCGCGCAGCTCGGTCTCCCGCGCCTTGGCGGCCGCCTCGAAGCGCCGGCGAAATCCCCGGTCGTGCGTGTCGACGAACAACTGCTCGCCCGTCTCGGCATCCTGGACGACGAGCATGCCCAGGTCCGGGAGCTCCATTTCGAGCGGGTCGTAGAGGCGCACGGCGACGACGTCGTGCCGCTGCGCGAGGTGGGCGAGCGGCTCCGCCCAGCCCGGCGCGCTGATGAAGTCGGAGACGACGAACATCAGCGAGCGCCGCGGCGCCATCGTGTACGCCGTTCGCAGGAGCTCACCCAGGTCGGTTGCGCCCGTCTCCGCGCGCGCGGGCCGGTTCAGCATCCTGTGCAGCAGGTGCAGCACGTGTCGCCGGCCGCTTCTCGTCGGTATTACCGTATCCACGCGGTCGCCGTAGATCATCGCGCCCACACGGTTGCCGTGCCGCGTCAGGATCCGGGCGAGCACGGCGACGAACTCGCTCGACACCGCCTGCTTCTTGATGTCGCGCGAACCGAAATCGACCGACGCGCTCAAGTCGAGCAGGAACCACGCGGCAACCTCGCGCTCCTCGTTGTACTCGCGCACGTAGGGCGTCTGCAGTCGCGCCGTGACGTTCCAGTCGATGTGCCGGACGTCGTCGCCGTACATGTACTCGCGCAGGTCGGCGAGGTCGAGCCCGTACCCGCGGAAGAGCGTCCGGTAGTCGCCGTGCAGCACGCCGTCGAGGCGGCGGATCACGGTCCACTCCAGGCGGCGCAGGACTGCCTCAGGCGTCGGCGCCGGGCTGCGGATCGATTCGGACATGGGTCTCGAGCGGCTTCTCGGGTCTTGCCACGTGCTGCATGACGCGCTTGATCAGCTGGTCCGCTGACAGCGCGTCGGCGAGCGCTTCGTAGGACAGCGACAGACGGTGGCGGAGGACATCCGGTGCGAGATCGGAAACGTCCTCGGGCAGCACGTAGGCCCGGCCGCGCAGGAAGGCGAGCGCGCGCGCGCCCTCGATCAGATGGATCGTTGCGCGCGGGCTCGCGCCGTAGGTGAGGTAGCGCGCCAGGTCCTTGATGCCGAAGCGCTCCGGATCGCGGGTAGCGGCAACGAGACGCACCGCGTACTGGATCAGCGACGGGTCCACGTAACCGGTGCGGCACTCCCGCTGCAACGCAGCGAGCTCGTCGGTCGTCGCGACTGCCGCGACTTCCTGCGCGATGCCGGTGACCCGTTCGACGATGACGAACTCCTCCTCCTCGCTCGGATAACCGACCAGCACCTTCATCATGAATCGGTCGATCTGCGCCTCGGGCAGCGGATAGGTGCCTTCGGTCTCGATCGGATTCTGCGTGGCCATCACGAGGAAAGGCACCGGAACCCGGTGCGTCTCCCCCGCGATCGTGACCTGGTATTCCTGCATCACCTCGAGCAGTGCGCTCTGGACCTTCGCCGGCGCGCGGTTGATCTCGTCGGCGAGCAGCAGGTTCGCGAAGACGGGGCCCAGCGACGTGTTGAACTCGCCGGTCTTCTGATTGTAGATGCGGGTGCCGATGAGGTCCGCCGGCACGAGATCCGGTGTGAACTGGATGCGCTTGAAGCTCCCGCGAATGGTCCGTGCGAGCGTCTTGACTGTCAGCGTCTTGGCCAGCCCGGGGACCCCCTCGACGAGCAGGTGACCCTGCGCCAGGATTGCCACCAGCACGCGCTCGAGAAAATGGTCCTGGCCGACGACGACCCGCTTCACCTCGTAGAGGATGCGCTCCATCAGCGGAGTGACCTCGGTGCGACCGTTTGCCGTGTCGTTCATGCGTGCCTGCCTCCTGTCGTGCCGCGTCAGAACGGCGAAATGCCCACGGCGGCCGCCGCGTTCTCGATCGGCACCGCGAAGCCGATGCCGATGAAGACGTGCTGGTCCGTCGGATTGAGGATGGCGGTGACGATTCCCACCACTTCGCCGTCGGCAGTGACGAGCGGTCCGCCCGAATTGCCGGGATTGGCCGCGGCGTCGAATTGGATGAGGTTGGTCAGCTGCCGCTTGCCCTGGGGCGACCGGTACTCGCGCTGCAAGCCCGACACCACGCCCGAGGACACCGATGGCCCGATGCCGAACGGGAACCCGACCGCGATCACTTCGTCGCCCGGGGCGAGATCGCTCGTCGAGCGCATCGTCGCGGCGGCGAGATCGTCGGGGAGTTTCTTCGCCTGCAGCACGGCAAGATCGTGCTCGGGCCGCACGCCGATGACGGTCGCCTCGGATTCGAGGCCGTCGAAGAACTCCACGTGCACCTGATCGGCGCCGCTGACGACATGCAGGTTCGTGAGGATGATCCCGGTGTCGACGATGACAACCCCGCTACCCACGCCCTCGGTCTGGTAACCGTCCTCGCGATCATCGCTGGTCCTGCCGCGCACGCGCACGACGGAGCGCTGCACGGCCGCGTAGGCCTTCGCCGCGTGCGAGGGCATCGGTACGGTTTCCAGCGTGTGCAGAACAGCGGCGTCGATGTCTTTCTGGGTCAGCGGGGCGGCGGCGGGGGTGATCGCGGAGTGCAACCAGACGAGGCCCGCCGCGAAGAGCCCGCCTGCGGCGACGAGCAGGGGCCTTTCGAAGCGTGCAGCCGCCGTGCGCCAGCGGGTGCGATGCGGCGGGGCAGGCGGCGCTTCCGCGGGCTGTGCGGCAGCAGCGGCGCCCGCGCGCGGCGTCGCCAGGCGCGGCGCTCGGGGCTCCGCCGCACCGCCGGCGCCTCCGGACCTGCTGTAGAGCGTGACCTTTTTCATATGCCGCCCATCCTGTCGCCTCGCGATTGCCTGGCGCCGGTTAAACGGTACCACGGAAATCCGGATCGGGGACGCCATGCGGGATTCGCCGGCGGCCCGTGGTGGCGGCGCCGATATGGGGTGGCGCACCCGGCCGGGCCGACATGCCGGGCAGGCGCGGCAAGCCAGGGCGGCCCCTGTGCGCACGCTTGACTTTCGCCCGGCCCGTGGCGCCCAATGCTGTCATACGCACGTCACGTGGAGCCGGAAATGTCGCTTCGATCGCTTCGTTCCATCGTCGCAACCCAGCCGCCGGCCGTCGCGGAGAAGTCGGTGACGGTACTCGAGGCTGCGGTCCTGATGAAGCAGCAGGGCAAGGGGGCGCTGCTGGTCGTGGAGGGCTCGCGGCTGTCCGGCATCTTCACCGAGCGCGACGCCCTGTTTCGCGTGATCGCCGCCGGCCGCGATCCGGCGACGACGAAGCTCGCCGACGTCATGACGCCGCAACCGCAGACGATGCATCCGGACGAGCCGTTCGTCAAAGCGCTGCGTATCATGCACAAGCGCGGCTTCCGCCACCTGCCGGTGGTCGAGCACGGCCGGCCTCTGGGTATCGTGTCCGCGCGCGATGCGCTCGACGACGACCTCTACGAGCTCCGCGTGGACCTCGTGCAGCGGGGCGACGAGCGTGACTGAAAAGGAAGCGTAGGGTCAGTCTCGACCTTTCGCGGACCATCGACGCCTCGCGGAGAGCGCAAGAAGAGTCGAGTCCGATCCTGCTTTGCCCCGCGGCATCATCGGCGCCGGGCATGGCCGCCGCTAGGTTGCGATCAGGCGCGAAACCCGCACCGGCACGTCGGGATTCTGCAACCGCTCGACGCGGTCCTGCTTCTCGCGGTCGGCCATCGTCATCCGCGTCCGCAGCCGCACGTACTCGGCCCAGGACCGGATGATGAAGCGCTCGACGAAGCGGCCGTCCTCGCCGAGATCGCGGAAGACGAGCCAATCGCTCGCCCCGTTGCGACGCCGGATCGCCTCGACTTTCGCTATGGCGCGCATGAAGCGATCGACGTTCTCGCGATCGATCCGGTATTCGATCTGGATCAGGACCGGTCCGTCGTCGGGCAACGGCTCGACGGCGATCGCCAGGTCCGGCAGCTGGACGCCGGGCGTCACATCGGCCTCGTCACCCATCCGGAGCCGGACACGCCGATTGACGGCGAGCAGCAGCAGCATGGTGCCGGCCGCGGCGGCAAGCGCGATCGGAGTGCCGGCAAGCGACGCGAGCCACCCCCAGAGGGCGCTGCCCAGCGCCATGCTCACCTGCACGGCGATGAGATTCATCGACACCGAGCGAGCGCGCACCCACGCCGGCGCCGCAGTCTGCGTTCCGGCCGACAGGCTGGAAAGGACGCCGGTCCATGCGGCGCCGGTTGCGCCGGCGCCGATGATCGCGACCGCGGTGTACCCCGCCGACGCCACGAGCAGCGCGCCGACGATCCACAGGATAGTGCAGGCCATGACCATCGTGTTGAGCGACGTCCGCTGGAGACCGCGCGGGAGCAGCAGCGCGCCGACGACGGCGCCGATGCCGAAGCCGGCCGAAAGTATGCCGAAACCGGCCGCGCCCAGCGCGAGCTGGTCGCGGGCGATGACGGGCAGCAACGCCAGGAGCGCGCTTGCGCAAAAGGTGAAGCTCACGTTGTGGACGATCAGCGCCCGCATCGGCGGCGAGTGCCGGGTGTAGCGCAGGCCGCTCTGGATGCCCGACAGCAGCGTCTCCGGCATGCCGCGGACGGTGCGCGCCGGACTCTTCCACCCGCGCACGGCGACGATCATCACGATGAAGAACAGCGCGCTCGCCAGCAACGCGCTCCCTGAACTCAGCCAGGCGACCGCGGCACCGGCGAGCGCGGGCCCCACCGCGCGCGCGACGTTGAAGGCGACCGCTCCCAGCGCGACGGCGCGCGGCACGTCGACGCGCGCCACAAGGTCGTTGATGCTCGCCTGCTGCGCGGGCATGTAGAATGTGAAGCCGGCACCGATGACGAACGTGAACGCGAGCAGCGTCGCCGGCTCGATCGCGCCGAGCAATGTCGTTGCGCCGAGGGTCGCGGTGGCAGCGAACAGGATGATCTGCGTGACCAGGATGACCCGACGGCGGTCGACCAGGTCCGCCAGCGCGCCGGCGAACAGCCCGAACAGCAGCGCCGGCGCGGTGCTCGCGGTCTGCACGAGCGCCACCATGAGCGCCGAAGGCGTCAGCGTGGCCATCAGCCACGCGATGACGGTCGTCTGTGTCGTGTAGCCAAGGGCGGCGCCGACCGATCCGATGTAGAAGTACCGGAAGGGGGCGTGCCGGAGTGGGGACGAGTCGAACAACTGCGAGACCAGCGAGGCGACGCGGGCGAACATGCCCGAAGTTTAGCTTGCCGCCCGAGCATCGTGTCGATGCGGCAAGCGGCGTGACCGGCTTGCGCCGGATTGTCCCTCGGCGGCGAGACTCACGGGTCCGACCATTGGAAAGTCATGAAATATCGAACACTGCCCGGTACCGACCTCCGCGTTTCCGAAATCTGCCTCGGCACGATGACCTGGGGCGAGCAGAACAGCGAAGCGGACGCGCATGCCCAGCTCGACTGCGCAGTGGCGCATGGCGTCAATTTCATCGACACCGCCGAAATGTATCCGGTGCCGCCGAACGCAAGGACTCAGGGACGCACGGAAGCCCATTTCGGCAGCTGGCTGGCGCGCCGCGGCCGCGAGGGCCTCGTCATCGCTTCCAAGGTCGCCGGTCCGGGGCGCCGCGAGTGGATCCGCAACGGCCGGACGGATCTGACGCGCGATGTCATCGCCGAGGCGGTCGACACCAGTCTCGCGCGCCTGCGCATCGACTGCATCGACCTGTATCAGATCCACTGGCCGCAACGCAACGTGCCGATGTTCGGCGCGACCGAATTCGACCCGGCGAAGGAAACGGAAGGGCCGCCGATACAGGAGCAGGTCGAAGGGATGGCGGCGATTGATCAAGGCAGGCAAGATCCGCCATTACGGACTGTCGAACGAGACGGCGTGGGGCGTGTGCGAGTTCCGGCGCGTTGCGCGGGAGCTGGGCGTGCCGGGTCCGGTCACGATCCAGAACAGCTGCAGTCTCGTCTCCCGTGGCGTCGACAACGATCTCGCGGAAACGCTCTTCCGCGAGAAGATGTCGCTGCTCGCCTACAGTCCGCTGGGCGGCGGCATCCTGGCGGGCAAATACCTGGCCGGGGCGCAACCTCCGGGCACGCGCTACACGCTGTTCGACGGCGTGGGCGCGCGTTTCCGCAAGCCGATCGTGCACGAGGCGAGCGAAGCCTACGCCGCGCTGGCGAAGCGGCGCGGCATCTCGCTCGTGCAACTCGCGCTTGGCTACGTGAAGAGTCGCTGGTATCTCGGCGCAGTCATCATCGGCGCGACGACATGGCCCAGCTCGAAGAGAATATCGCCGCCGGGCAGTTCGAGCTCGACGGACCGACGCTCGCGGAGATCGCCGCAATGCAGATTCGCTATCCGAATCCGGCGGGTTGAAGCTTGGTCTTGGCATGGGGGAAAGCATGCGCCAGACCTCGGAGCAGGTGGCGATTTGCGCGCGCGGGCTCGCTAGTTGCGTCTTGAACTGTACGCGCCGCACTCTCCTGTCGTACTCGGCCTCGGTCGCCATGGTGATTTCGGTGCCGTCCGCGGCGTAGACCCGTCCGCCGCCGCGCCGGCACGCGTTGCGCTCGTATTGGCACGGCCCCATTTCGGGATGTTTCCGGCATAGCGGATCGGTTTTCCCGCGTACTCGATGGCGGTTTGCCGTGTCGTGCCCCCCGACTCGAACACGCAGACATAGAGCGCACCGGGTGGAACGACGATGGCAGATGCCGGCAGGCGCGGGACTGCACCGGGCGCAACGGTGATCGCCGGCGGAGCGCTAGCGCCCGGGGGCGGGGCGGTCTCCGGGAGGGGACGCCTGGTGACCGCTGCTGCAGCGGCTTTAGGCGCCGGCGCGGCCGGTGACGGCTCGCGCGACGGCGTGCATGCCGCCAGCCCGATGGCCAGAGTGCAAAGCGCGAATGAGCGACCGACGGCGAAGTCGAAGGTGAATCGGGCGATCATTCCGGCGGGCAGATGTTGGGTTCGACGCGCCATCCCGGGAATGATAACCCGACCACGTTTGCAATCCGCGCGCCACGGTGCCGGAGCGATGCACGACGCACTTGCCAGCGGCAATCCTTTGCGTCCAACATCCGTCCCTGCGTGTCCGAGCCTCGATGCACCGGGAGCCGCCCTTGGATTTCATTTTCATGCTGACGCGTCACGACCGGACGGTCGAGGACGCCGGCGATGTGATCGAAGCGGCGTGCGACCTGGGCGTGACGCACATCGGCTTCAAGGATGTCGGCGTGCTGCCCGCATCGATGCCGGAGCTGGCGACGCAAGATCAGAGCCGCGCGGAGCAGTCTCCTACCTCGAAGTCGTCAGCACGACACCCGAAGCCGTGCTTCGGTCGCTCCAGGTGGCGCGCGAGCTCGGCGTCGACCGCGTGCTGGGCGGGACCGATCTCGACGCGGCGAAGCGAATCCTCGGCGACCTTGCCGGCTACTTTCCGTTTCCGGGCCGCGCGGTCGGCCACCCGACGCGGCTGGAAGGATCGGCCGCACTGGTCGCCGAGCATTCGCGCAAGGCGCAGGCGATGGGCTGCGGCGGCGTCGATCTCCTCGCGTACCGCGCGACCGAGGCCGATCCGCTCGATCTGGTGCGCGCCGCGCGCGCGGCATTGCCGGGACGCAAGTTGATCGTCGCCGGCAGCATCAGCACAAAACGGCAGATCGATGCGCTGGCGAAAGCCGGTGTCGACGCGTTCACGATCGGCTCGGCGGCCTTCGAGTGCGCGTTCTCGCCCGAGAAGCAATCGCTGCGGGGGCAGATCGAGGACATTCTCGCGGCCTGCGCCGGTGCCTCGAAGATGTCGGCGTGAGCCGATGCGACAAATGGATCACGCTCCGATGAGCACGACGGCGGATGCGCCGGATGTGCTGCGGCAGCTGATGCAGGGCGAGTGGATCGATCCCGACGGAGGATCGCCCGTTGGCGTGCCGGTACGTGCCGTCGCGATCGAGCGCAGTCTCCGCGGCCTGGAGGCGGAGCTCGTGGCGTCGCTCGGTCTGGGACGCCGGCTGGCCGTCGTCAGCGATGCCACGACGCGCGCCGTGCTGGGCGAACGGGTCGAGCGCGCGCTGGAGGCACTCGGCACGGTTCTTCCGGTCGTGCTCGCCGGGCAACCGCATGCCGATGCCGACACGGCGGCGAACCTGCGCCGAGCGTGCACATCCGCCGATGCGCTGATCGCGGTCGGTTCCGGGACCATCAACGACCTCTGCAAATACGCGGCCGCGACGGACGGCAAGCCCTATGCGGTCTTCGCGACCGCGCCGTCGATGAACGGCTACACGTCGACCAACGCGGCGATCACCGTCGACGGCCACAAGCAATCGCTCGCGGCCGCGGCGCCCGCAGGTGTCTTCATCGACCTCGAAGTGCTGGCGCAGGCACCGGCACGAATGATCCGGGCCGGGCTGGGCGACTCGCTCTGCCGCTCGACGGCGCAGGCCGACTGGCTCCTGTCGCATCACCTGCTCGGGACCCCGTATCGGCGGGCCCCGTTCGCGCTGCTGGCGCCGGATGAATCAAGGCTGCTCGACGAACCCGAGGCGCTTTTCACCGGCGATCCCGAAGCGATGCGCGGGCTGGCGCGCACGCTCGTGCTCTCCGGTCACGGGATGACGATCTGCGGCGGCAGCTATCCGGCGAGCCAGGGCGAGCATCTGCTCAGTCACTACATCGACATGTTCGCGCCTCCCGGCCGCGCCGCCTTTTTCCATGGCGAGCAGGTCGCGGTCGCGACGCTGACGATGGCGCGCCTCCAGGAGGAGGTCCTCGCCGCGGGGCCGCCACGACTGCAGGCCTGCGTCGTCACGCGCGACACGCTGCAGCGGCTGTTCGGTGCGGCGACAGGCGAATCGTGCTGGCGCGAGTTCGAGCCGAAGTGCCTTTCCGCCGAGCGCCGCGGCGAAATTCTCACGCCGCATCGCGGACGTCTGGGACGACGACGGTTCGCGCCCTGCGCGCCGTGATGCTGCCGGCGTCGCGGCTTGCCGCGGTGCTGGCGCGGGTCGGCGGTCCCTCCACGCCGGCCGATATCGGGCTTTCCCCGGACTTCTACGCTGCCGCCGTGCGCAATGCGCGATACCTGCGCGATCGTTACACGTTTCTCGACCTTGCCGCTGACTCCGGTCACCTCGAACGCATGTGGCCTGCCGCCTGAGCAGGACCCGCTGACCGGCAGGGCATCCGCGATCAGCAACCCGCGACGCACTTGTCCATCCCCGTTACCCGCGAGCGGCACCGTGGTTACGCAAATGGGCAGGCTGCCCGTCCGCCTGCGCCGCCGGTCACGTTCGTGCCGAACCGGCGCAAGTCGAACTCACGTGGGTTTCCAACCCTCGCTTCGACCAACCCACGCATGCAGGCTGGCCGGCGCGCTGAACCTGCCCCTTCGTTCGGCATTTGCTGTGCAATCCCCGGTCATGCTGCGGCGCAGCGCATATTCGCCGTCGACGCCGCTTCCATACCCTGCCGACGGTAGGGATACCGCCGGATACGGGCCGGGTGCCGTCTGGCACGTCTTATGCAGTACAAGTCTCGAGCATTCTCCCGGATCGGCAATCCGGCCGGCGCATTCCTGTTCGAATCGGCGCCCGGTCCAATGCCAAATCCGGCCGCCATCGCCACGCCTTTCCTGTGGCGGACGGACACGCGACGTTGGCTTGTGCATTTCGGAAGAAGACCAAGAAGGTGTACCGCTTCGTGTGCCGGGAGCGGAATGGAACAGCCCCGGGAATCCGGCATTTCGCTGAACCGCCTATTGGGATGACGACGATGACGACGCTGCTCGAAGAGTTCCGCTCGAATTACTCGGCCACGCAGAGTGAGGAAATGGGTCTCGAGGACTACCTCGAGTTGTGCCGCCGCGAGCCGGCCTCCTATGCGACCGCTGCCGAACGGATGTTGGCGGGCATCGGCGAACCCGAACCCGTCGACACCCGCAACGACCCGCACCTCGGACGAATCTTCGGCAACCGCGTCATCCGGCGCTATCCGGCGTTCCGCGAGTTCTACGGCATGGAAGACGCGATCGAGCAGATCGTCGCCTTCTTCAAGCACGCGGCGCAGGGTCTGGAGGAGAGGAAGCAGATCCTCTATCTGCTGGGGCCGGTGGGCGGCGGCAAGTCATCCATTGCCGAGCGGCTGAAGGCCGTTATGGAGAAGCACCCCATCTACGCGATCAAGGGCTCGCCGGTCAACGAATCGCCGCTCGGCCTGTTCGCGCCGGAGCGGTTCGGCTCGGTGCTGGAGGCGGATTACGGCATTCCGCGCCGCTATCTCAACGGCATCATGTCGCCGTGGGCAGTGAAGCGGCTGGAGGAATTCGGTGGCGACCTGTCGCGCTTCCGTGTCGTGCGCATCCAGCCATCCGTGCTGCGCCAGGTGGCGATCACCAAGACCGAGCCGGGGGACGACAACAACCAGGACATCTCGTCTTTGGTCGGCAAGGTCGACATCCGCCAGTTGGAGCATCTGTCGCAGAATGATCCCGACGCCTACAGCTATTCCGGCGGCCTGTGCCTTGCCAACCAGGGGCTGCTGGAATTCGTCGAGATGTTCAAGGCGCCGATCAAGATGCTGCACCCGCTCCTGACCGCGACCCAGGAGGGTAACTTCAAGGGCACCGAAGGCTTCTCCGCGATTCCGTTCAACGGCGTCATCGTCGCGCACTCGAACGAGTCCGAATGGCACAGCTTCCGCAACAACAAGAACAACGAAGCGTTCCTCGACCGCATCTACATCGTCAAGGTTCCCTATTGCCTGCGCGTGTCGGAGGAGGTGAAGATCTACCGGAAACTCCTTGCCAACTCGTCGCTCGCGGGCGCGTCTTGCGCGCCGGGCACGCTGGAGATGATGGCGCAGTTCTCGGTCCTGACGCGCTTGAAGGAACCGGAAAATTCGAGCATCTATTCGAAGATGCGGGTGTACGACGGCGAGACGCTGAAGGACGTCGATCCCAAGGCGAAGACCCTGCAGGAATATCGCGATTACGCCGGCACCGACGAGGGCATGACGGGAATGTCGACACGCTTTGCCTACAAGATCCTGTCGTCGGTATTCAATCATGACCAGGCCGAGATCGCCGCCAATCCCGTGCATCTGATGTATGTGCTCGAGCAGCGGCTGGCGCGCGAGGACCTGCCCGACGAGGTGCGGCGCCGCTGCGTCGAGCACGTCAAAGGCTATCTCGCGCCGCGGTATGCCGAGCTCATCGGCAAGGAGATCCAGACCGCCTATCTGGAGTCCTATGCCGAGTATGGCCAGAACATCTTCGACCGCTACGTCACCTTCGCCGACTGCTGGATCCAGGAAGAGGATTACCGCGATCCCGAGACCGGGGAGAGCTTCGACCGCGGGGCGCTCAACACCGAGCTGGAAAAGGTCGAGAAGCCCGCGGGCATTGCCAATCCCAAGGACTTTCGCAACGAGATCGTCAACTTCGTGCTGCGCGCGCGCGCCAACAACAATGGCCACAATCCCGCGTGGAGCAGCTACGAGAAGCTGCGCGAGGTGATCGAGAAGAAGATGTTCTCGAACACCGAGGACCTGCTGCCGGTGATCTCGTTCAACGCCAAGGCCTCGGCCGACGAGAAGGAAAAGCACCAGAACTTCGTGGCGCGCATGGTCGCCAAGGGCTACACCGAGAAACAGGTGCGCCTGCTCGCGGAGTGGTACCTGCGCGTGCACAAGTCATCGTGAACGGCCTCGCGTAACCCGGAAGTCCGGTGATGCTCCACCTCATCGACCGCCGCCCGAACGGCCGCGGCAAAAGCGCCGTCAACCGCGAGCGCTTCCTGCGCCGGTACAAGGCGCAGATCCAGGACGCCGTGAAGAAGATGGTCGGCGAGCGGCGTCTCGCCGACATGGAGCAGGGCGGCGAAGTGCGCGTGCCGAAGAAGGACATCTCGGAGCCGTCGTTCGGCTTCGGGCGCGGCGGCGATCGCGAGTTCGTGCTGCCGGGCAACCGCGAGTACGTGGCCGGCGACCGCATTCCCCGGCCGGAAGGCTCCGGTGGCGCGGGCGGCGCCGGCAACGAAGGCGGGGAGGGCGGCAGCGACGACGCGTTCACGTTCTCGCTGTCCCGCGAAGAGTTCATGCAGATCTTCTTCGACGACCTCGAGTTGCCCAATCTTGCGCGCACGGAAATCGGGCACACGGAACAGCGCAGGAGCATACGAGCGGGCTACACGAAGTCCGGCGTGCCCGCCAATCTGTCGGTCATTCGCACGCTGCGTCAGGCGCTCGCGCGCCGGATCGCGCTCTCCGGCGGGCTCGCGCGCGAGATGGACGCGCTGGAAGCGGCATTCTCGATGGCGGTCGCGGCCGGGCATGCCGGGCGGGCGGCGGAACTGCACGCGGAGCTCGAGCGTCTGCTGCGGCGGCGCGGCAGGCTGCCGTTCCTCGATGAGCCGGACCTGCGCTACCGCAACCGGGTCTGGAAGCCGGAGCCGATCGCGCGCGCGGTGATGTTCTGCCTGATGGACGTGTCCGCGTCGATGGACGAGGACAAGAAGGACCTCGCCAAGCGTTTCTTCACGCTGCTGTACCTCTTCCTGACCCGCAAGTACGGCGCGGTGGACCTGGTCTTCATCCGCCACACCGACGACGCCGAGGAAGTCGACGAGGAGACGTTCTTCCACGACACGCGCTCCGGCGGCACGGTGGTCTGTTCGGCGCTGGAGCTCGCGGACCGGATTCGCAGCGAGCGGTATGCGAGCGGCTGGAACGTCTACGCGGCGCAGGCCTCGGACGGCGACGCTTTCGGCGCCGATCCGGCGCGCAGCGCGCGGTTCCTGCGCGAGCGGCTGCTGCCGGCGACGCGCTATTACACCTACCTGGAACTCGCCGCCCCCGACTCGCAGGAGCGCTCGTCCAGCCTGTGGGCCGAATACGAGCGCGTGGCCGAGGCCAGCGGCAACTTCGCCATGCGCCATGCGACGCGGCGCGACGAGATCTATCCGGTCTTCCGCGAGCTGTTCCGCAAGGAGGTAAGCGCGAAGTCGCATCGCACGAGCGTGATCGCCGCGGCGCCGACTGGGACTTCGGCCTGCTGGAACGGTACGACGGGGCGATCGCGGAGGTCGCCGCCGAGTACGGGCTCGACACGTACCCGAACCAGATCGAGATCATCACCTCCGAGCAGATGCTGGACGCGTACGCGTCGAGCGGATTGCCGGTGGGGTATCCGCACTGGTCGTACGGCAAGGAGTTCATCCGCAACGAGCAGGCCTACCGGCGCGGGATGCAGGGCCTCGCGTACGAAATCGTCATCAATTCCAATCCCTGCATCGCCTACCTGATGGAGGAGAACACGATGGCGACGCAGGCGCTCGTCATCGCGCACGCCTGCTATGGCCACAATTCCTTCTTCAAGGGCAATCATCTGTTCCGCCAATGGACCGCGGCCGATGCGATCCTGGACTACCTCGTCTTCGCGCGCGGCTACGTGATGCAATGCGAGGAGCGGCACGGGGCCGCGGCGGTCGAGGAGGTGCTCGACGCCTGTCACGCGCTGATGCCGCACGGGGTCGATCGCTATCGCCGCCCGGCCGCGCCGACATTGAAGGCCGAGGCCGCGCGGCTGGCCGAGCGCGAGGCGCACCGCGAACGCCAGTTCAACGATCTGTGGCGCAACGCTGCCGGAGTGTCGCGCCGAAGGCCGGACGGCGGGGAAGGCGCGCTTCCCGGCCGAGCCGCAGGAAAACATACTGTATTTCGTCGAGAAGTACTCGCCGAAACTCGAGCCCTGGCAGCGCGAGCTCGTGCGCATCGTGCGCAAGCTCGCCCAGTACTTCTACCCGCAGGCCCAGACCAAGGTGATGAACGAGGGCTGGGCGACGTTCTGGCACTACACGATCGTCAACCGATTGCACGAGCAGGGACTGGTCGACGACGGCTTCATGCTCGAATTCCTGAAAAGCCACACCAACGTCATCGCGCAGCCGGCGTTCGATTCGAGTGCCTACGGCGGGCTCAACCCGTACGCGCTGGGATTCGCGCTGTTCCGTGACCTGCGCCGGATCTGCGAGGCGCCCGACGCCGAGGATCGCGCGTGGTTCCCGCAGCTTGCCGGCACCGACTGGCGGGTCACGCTCGACTTCGCGATGCGCAACTTCAAGGACGAGTCGTTCATCGCGCCAGTATCTGTCACCGCGGCTGATGCGCGAGTTCCACCTCTTCGCCGTGGCGGACCATGTCGGCGAGGACGCGCTGAAGGTCGACAGCATTCACGACGAGCACGGCTACCGGCGCGTGCGCAAGCTCCTCGCCGGGCAGCATGCGCAGGAGATCCGCGTTCCGGACGTGCAGGTCGTCCACTACGATCGCGATGGGGATCGCTCGTTGACGCTGCGGCACCAGCGCCGCCGCGGACGGCCGCTCACCGACGCGGCGGCCGAAGTCGTCCTCCACCTGCGCCGGTTGTGGGGCTTCGCGGTGCGGCTGGAGACGTGGGAGGACGAGTCGCGCGTCGGCGATGTCGTGGAGTGCGCGGCCTGAGTGGGCGACGCCGGGTCGCGTTGCGGCGATCTTGCGGCGAGGTCGGAACAGACCGCGCTCGGGAGACACGGCAGCGTCGCCGTCGGATCGCGGCCGCCTATTTCGAGTCCTCGGCAGGCGCAGGCGCCGAAAGGACACGAGCAGCGCGACGTCGTAGGCGATCTTCAGCGCGCCGCACGCCACCAGCGGCACGCTCAGCAGGCCGGCGGCCAGCAGTGCGCCGGAAAGCGTCGGGCTGGCGGCCGAGGCGAGGCTGCGCGGCACCGCGGTGAAGCTGGCCGCCGCGGCGCGCTCGGCGGGCGTGACGGCGGCCATGACGAACGCGGTGCGCGTGGGCACGTCCATCTGTGACAGCGCGCTGCGCGCGAACAGCAACCCGAGCGCGACGGGCAGGCTCGGCGACAGCGCGGCGAGGATGAGGAACACGTTGGCCGGAATGTGCGTGAACACCATGGTGTTGAGGAGCCCGATCCTGCGCGCGACGACCGGCGCCGCGAGCTGCGAGAACGCCGCCAGCAGTCCGGACCAGAAGAAGAACAGCCCGGCTTCTCCCAGCGAGAGCCCGAAGCGCTCGAACAGCCACAGCGTCAGCAGCGAATTCACGACGAGGCCGCCGGCGAAGGAATCGACGCTGAAGAGCGCGGCCAGCCTGAAGACAATGCCTCGCGAAGGACCCAGCGGCGTCGCTGCGTGCGCCAATGCGTCCTTGCCGGCCGGGAGCCGGCGGTACATCACCCAGATCACCGCGCCGATCACGGCATAGAGGACGAACATCGCCCGCAGCCCGGAGAGCAGCGGGACGTTGGCGGCCGCGGCCAGCCAGGGCGGCAATCCTGCGGCCAGGGCGCCGACCGCGGCACACAGCGAGCCGGTGAGCGAATAGCGCGCGAAGAGCGCGGTGCGCGCGTCGGCCCCGGCCGCGTGCGCGAGGCGCGCGTGCTCGAGCGGGAGGAACACGCTCACATCGCCGGACCCCGGGTTGATCGTGCCGAAGAAGGCGACGACAAGCAGCGGCCAGAACGCCGAGACGCCGGCGAAGCCGATCCCGGTCGCCGTCATCAGCAGCGCCGCGCCGAGCAGCAGGACGCGGGGCGGCCAGCGGTGGCCGACGGCACCCACGGCCAGCGTCGCCACGGCAGAACCGGCGAGCGTGGCGGTGCTGAGGAGGCCGACATCGAACTGGCCGAAGCCGAGCGCAAGCAGGTACGCGGGCAACAGCACGGCGATGTAGCCGTCGGCAAAGGCGCGCAGGCCGCGCCCGACGAGGAGCGGCAGAACGGCGGGATCGACGCCGGCAGGAAGCAGAAGCCGCGCAAGGGCACGCATGAAACCCGTTGCCGCCAACGCGTCGCTCCGGTGGGCTACGCGCGGGCCGCGATGGCCGCCAGCGCATCGCGGCCCGCCAGCATGTCGTCGGGCGTGCCGAAGTTGTTCATGTAGTGGCCCCGATAGCCGGCGTCCTCGAGGCGGCGAAAGAGGCGCGCGAAGTCGATGTTGCCCTCGCCTGGCTTCAGGTGGACCTCGCGGTCGCCCAGATTGTCGGCGAGGCGCACTTCACCCAGGCGCCCGATCGGCAGCGCATCGAGGAATCCGTCGATGCCCTCCGGGACGAGGTGCGCATGGTTGACCGTGAAGGATAACCCCAAGGCCGGCGAATCCAGGCGGTCGAAGTAGTAGCGGAACTCGGCCAGGTCGTGGGCGAGATAGTGGACCTCGGCCGTGTCGGGCTCTTTGTTGAGATTCTCGAGCAGGAGTCGCGCCCCTTTCGCTTCGGCGAAAGCGGCGGCGCGCCGCAGACGCTCGCAGCCCGCTTCCATGCGGCGCGCCTTGTCGGAACCGAAGTGAAAGCCGGCGTGCACGACGATCCACTCGGCGCCCAGACGGACCGCCGCCTCGACATAGCCTTCCAGGTATCGGTCGACGGCGTCGCGGACGAATGGTGACGTCTCGCCCACATTGACCGCCGACAGCGTGTGCAGGCCGAGATGGATGCCGTGCTTCGCGCATGCTGCGCGCAGGGGACGGCAGCGCTGGTCGGTGAACGACTCGAGCGCGTTCGGAGGCGTGATCGGCCTCCACCTCCAGATACGAGATCCGGTGGCGCGCGGCCCACGCGACGGCGTCCTCGATCGCCAGCTGGCGGCCGCAGTCGATGCCGATCCGTGCGCGGAGGTCCATGGACGATCAGATCCAGGGTGGGCGTGGTCAGCGAATTTCGACCGGGCGGCGGAAGAAGCGCGCAATGAGCGGCATCGCGACGATCAGCAAGGTCACGACGATCAGCGCGGCCGAGATCGGCCGGGTGACGAAGATGGAGAGGCTGCCGTGCGACAGCGTCATCGACTGGCGCAACGCGGATCTCCAGCATGGGCTCGAGCACCAGGCCCAGCACCAGCGGCGCGATCGGAAAGCCGTACTTCTTCATGAAATAGCCGACGCACGCCGAAGGCGCTCATCACCCAGAGATCGTCGGCGCTGTTGGCCTGGCTGTACACGCCGGCGATGCACAGCGCCAGGATGACCGGATAGAGCACCGCATAGCGGCACGCGCAGCAGCGTGGCGAACATGCCGGCCAGCGGCAGGTTCAACACCAGCAGGATGACGTTGCCGACGTACATGCTGGCGATGACGCCCCAGACGAGGTCGGCGTTCTTCTCGAACAGCTGCGGCCCCGGCTGCAGGCCGAACATGATCAGCGCGCCCAGCATGACCGCGGTGGTCCCCGAGCCCGGGATGCCGAGCGCGAACATCGGCACCATGGCGCCGGTGGCGGCCGCGTTGTTGGCCGCCTCCGGTCCGGCGACGCCTTCGATCGCGCCGGCTGCCGAACTCCTCGGGATGCTTCGACACCTTCTTCTCGACGGCGTAGGCGATGAACGAGGCGATGGTGGCGCCGGCGCCAGGCAGCACGCCGATCGAGGAAGCCGATCACCGTGCCGCGCAGCACGGCGCAAGCGGCTGCGAATGCCAATCGGCGCGCGTGGGCATCAGATTGCGACATGTTGAGCTCGACCTTGGGCGGCGTGAGCCCCTGCTCGATGCCGGCCAGCACTTCGCCGATGCCGAACAGCGCCACCGCCAGCACGAGGAAATCGATGCCGTCGATCAGCCACAGCTGGCCGAACGTGAACCGGGCGTCGCCGACCTGCGGATCGACGCCGATGGTGGCGATCATCAGCCCGACCAGCCCCATCATCAAGCCCTTAACCAGCCCGCCGCCGACGAGCGACAGCGCCGTGAGGCCCAGCAGCACGAGCGAGAAGTATTCCGGCGGGCCGAAGTGACAGCGCGACCGCGCGCGAGCGGCGGCGCGAGCAGCATCAGCGCGAGCGCGCCGATGGTGCCGGCGATGAACGAGCCGATCGCGGCGATGCCGAGCGCCGCGCCGGCGCGTCCCTTGCGGGCCATCTGGTAGCCGTCGAGGCTGGTCATCACCGTCGACGATTCACCCGGCATGCTGACCAGCACCGAGGTCAGCGTGCCGCCGTACATGCGCGCCGTAGTAGATGCCGGCGAACATGATGATGCGCCGAGTGGCGTGCACGCCGAACGTCAGCGGCAGCAGGATCGCGATGGCCGCGCTCGGCCCGATGCCGGGCAGCGCACCGATGATCTGCCCCACCAGCACGCCGGCAAGACAGAAGCCGAAGTACTTGAGCTGCAGCAGCACCGCGAAGCCGTGCGCGAGATGCGTCAATGCATCCATGGCTCAGAATCCCCAGGGGCCCTTCGGCAGCGGCACGTGCAGCCAGACGTGAAACAGCGCGAACAGCACGCCGACCGCACCGACCGTCACGCCGAGCGAAGTGCGCCAGGGTTCCTTCTCCACCACGCGCAGAAGGAACAGCAGATAGGCGCCCACCGCCACCACGAATCCCAGCGGCTCGATGACCGCCACGCACACGAAGAGCCCAAGCGCGACCGCCAGAACCTTGCGCCAGTGGCCGGCCGGCATGTGCGGCGCCTGCCTGCGCAGGCACGACAGCACGTGGACGCCGGACAACGCGACCAGGCACACGCCGAGCCAGAGCGGAAGAAAACCCGAGCCCGGCGCGAACTCGCCCATGTAGGGCAGGCCGGACGCCGTCGCGATCCAGAGCACGCCAAACAGCAGGCACAGCACGCCGGCTACCAGCTCGCCGCGCACGCTTCACTCGGTGGCTATCCCGCGGCCGCGCCCGAGCCGCGACCAGTCAACTTGCGCGCCCAGGCCGGGGCCGTCCGGCACTACGATGTAGCCGGGCTCCGGGCGCAGATCATTGGTGACGATGTCGGCGGCCGTGCCCATCGGCGCCATCGAGCCGATCTCGCAGGGCATCGCGAGTCCCGGCGTGCACGCCGCGAATTGCGCCTCGGCGATGGCCGCGAGTCCCATCTCGAACACATGGCCGAGCACCGGCGTCAGTCCCGCGGATGCCAGCATCGCGCAGATGGCGCGCGCACCGTCGAACCCGTGTTTCGTCACCTTGACCTTGACCCGGTCGGCGGCGGCCAGGCGAATGACGTTCATGGCGTCCTCCGGCGTGGCCACCATGTCGTCGGTCATGACCGGAATGCCGACGTTGCGGCGCACCTCGGCGAGCCCGAGGATGTCGTGCCGCGCCACCGGTTGTTCCATGTGCTCCGGCCGATAGCGCTCGATCGCGCGCGTGAGGCGGATCGCATCGGCCGCGACGTAGTGGTCATTGGCATCGACCCGCAACGCCATCGTCTCGCCGATCGCCGCGCGCACGGCGGCGACGCGATCGATGTCGCGCGCCACCGTTTCGCCAACCTTGATCTTGATCGCGGCGAAGCCAGCCGCCGCCTGCGCCGCCGCCTCGGTCGCCATCGCCTCCGGGTCCATGATGCCGACCACCGGGCCGATCACCGGCACCCGTTGCAGCAGCTGCCCGCCGAGGAGATCGGCGACCGGGACACCGATCGCCTTTGCGTGCAGGTCGTAGAGGGCGTTGGTGACCGCGGCCTTGGTCCAGACTCGGCCCTTGAGTGCCCGCGCGACCGCCTGGATCGCACGAGCGCGCTCGCGCACCGGGATGCCGATGAGCGCCGGCGCGACATAACGCTCGATGGCGCCGACGATTTCCTCGAGGAACTCCTCCGGCTTGCCGGGCGGCGCGGAGACGACCTCGGCGTTGCCTTCCAGCCCGTCGACGTCGGTGCGCAAACGCAGCACCACCGAAACATGGACGCGGGTGGCGCCTTCCGAAATGCGGAATTCGCGCGCGCCTTCGATCCGCACGGGCACGGCCTCGACCGCGCGGATCGTCGGCGAGCCTGCCACGTCAGATCTTCCCGAGTCGCTTCAGCATGTCCTTGTAGAGCGTCTCCTGCGATTCCAGGAACGGCGAAGTCGGGGCCGCCGACCACGTGCAGCGTCGCCACGTTCTGCTTGATGTAATCCGTGAACGCCTTGGACGCGGCGACCTTCTGCATCACCCCCTGCCAGTAGGCTGCCGCGTCGGGCGGAACGTTCTTGGGCAGCGCCACGCCGCGCCACATCTGGAAGGGCGCGACGTCGATGCCTTGCTCCTTCATCGTCGGCACGTTGGGGAGGTCGGCGAAGCGGGTCGGGCGGAAGACGCCGAGCGCACGCACCTGTCCGCTGGAGAGGTAGCCCATGAATTCGAGCGGATTGCCGGCGGCGAGGTTCACGTGTCCGCCGGCCAGTGCGGTGAGCACCTCGCCGCCGGAATTGAAGCGCACGACGTTGAGCTGAATGCCGGACGCCGCTTCGAACACGGCGATCGCCATGTCGTCCGCGGTGCCGGCGGAGCCGATGGAGACCGTCTTGGGCGGCTTGGCCTTGGCGTCCTTTACCAGATCGGCGGCGGTCTTGTACGGCGAGTCCTTGCCGACGAAGATCAGGTAGTCGTCGAGCATCAGGTTCGTCACCGGCGTCAGGTCGCGCCAGCCGCGCGCATCCTTCACCGTCAGTGGCGTGATCTGGGTCTGCGGATTGAACAGTATCAGCGTGTTCGGATTGGCGTTCTTCGTGCTGAGCACATAGGCCACGCCCACCGACGCGCCGCCCCCGGGCTTGTTGACCGCGGTGACGTTGACCGGGACCAGCTTTTCGTCGGCCATGATCTTGATGATGACGCGCGCCAGCAGGTCGGCGCCGCCACCCAGCCCGTACGGAATCACGAACTCGACGTCACTCGTCGGCTTCCATTCCGCCGCCTTGGCGCCGGAAAATGGCAGCGCCGCGACGAGCGCGAACGCGATGCACTGCAGGATACGTCCCGTCTTCATGCCGATCTCCCCCGTTCGAGCGACCCGACCCGCTCATCGGCGACGATAGTAGCGGCGGCCCTTCGATTGCGCAAGCGGAATGAGAGTGATTCCGGTCCCGGCGAGCGCCGGGTGCCGATCGCTTGCACGGGTGTTCGCCAACGACGCCGAAGGGGCGACCGCCGGGGCCGATCGGCGTTGCGATCCTGCGCCGTGATGAAGCCGTTGTCGAAGGACCTACCGGTTGCCTGCGCGGCGCCACCCATGGTCGACGCTCCACGGCCCACCGCCGGCCGCGGCGAAGTAGAGGAAGACGAAGCAATACAGCACGGCCAGCTCGCCGCGATTGACGATCGGCCAGAAGCCCTGCGGCGCGTGCGCGATGAAATAGGCGAACGCCATGAGGCCGGAAAGCACGAACGCGACCGGGCGCGTGAACAGGCCGATCAACATCAACGCGCCGCCGACCAGCTCCAGGATTCCGGCCACGCCGGCGAGGGACCAAAGCTCCAGCGGGAACGCGCGCGGGACCGGAAAGTCGAGCAATTTCTGCGTGCCGTGCGCCGTGAACAGAAATGCGCTGACGATGCGCAGGACGCTCAGCAGGCGAGGCGACCAGGTGGCGAGCAGGGCATTCATCCGCATAACGCGCCGGGCTCAATCCCAGCTCAACGCGCCGCCCGTCTGATACTCGGTGACCCGCGTTTCGAAGAAGTTCTTCTCCTTCTTGATGTCGATCATCTCGGCCATCCACGGGAACGGGTTGTCGGCCTTGTCGAACAGGGCGTCGACGCCGATCTGCTGGCAGCGACGGTTGGCGATGAAGCGCAGGTACTCCTTGAACATCGTCGCGTTCATTCCCAGCACGCCGCGGGGCATCGTGTCCTCGGCGTAGGCGTACTCGAGGTCGACGCCCTTCTTCATCAGCGTGCGGATCTCCTCGCGGAACTCCGGCGTCCACAGGTGCGGGTTCTCCAGCTTGATCGTGTTGATGAGATCGATGCCGAAATTGCAGTGCATCGACTCGTCGCGCAGGATGTACTGGTACTGCTCGCTGGATCCGGTCATCTTGTTCTGCCGGCCCATCGCCAGGATCTGCGCGAAGCCGACGTAGAAGAACAGCCCCTCCATGATGCAGGCGAACACGATCAGGCTCTTCAGCAGCGCCTGGTCGGCCTCCGGCGTGCCGGTCTTGAACATCGGGTTGGTCAGCACGTCGATGTACGGGATCAGGAACTCGTCCTTGTCGCGGATCGACTTGATCTCGTGGTACGCGTTGAAGATCTCCGCTTCGTCGAGCCCCAGGCTCTCGACGATGTACTGGTAGGCGTGGGTGTGGATCGCCTCCTCGAACGCCTGGCGCAGCAGGTACTGGCGGCACTCGGGCGCCGAGATGTGGCGGTAGGTGCCGAGCACGATGTTGTTGGCGGCGAGGCTGTCGGCGGTGACGAAGAAGCCGAGATTGCGCTTGATGATCAGGCGCTCGTCGTCGGTCAGGCCGTTGGGGTTCTTCCACAGCTCGATGTCGCGCTGCATGTTCACTTCCTGCGGCATCCAGTGGTTGGCGCAGGCGGCGAGGTACTTGTCCCAGGCCCAGCGATACTTGAACGGGACGAGCTGGTTGACGTCGGACGAGCCGTTGATGACGCGCTTGTCCTCCATCCGCACGCGGCGGAAACCGTTGTCCATGGCCTGCCGCTCGACGTCGAGGTCGTGCACGGGCTCGCGCGCGAGCTGCGGCGACAGCATGGCCTGCGCCAGGATGCCGGGCGTGCGCGCGCCGGCTACCTCGTCGGACGGCGCGAAACGCGGCGACGCGGCGGGGGCAATGTCTTCGTCGAAGCTCAACATGTCGATTCTCTCCAGAATTGCTGCAGTTTGGCGGCGATGCGCCGGCAACCGGGGGCGTCTAGTGCATCGCGCTCAGTTTGTCGTACAGGTAATCGGGCGCGAAATCGACGCCGTGATGCCAGGCGATCGTCGCGAGACCGTAGTCGAGATAGAAGTCGGCGAAGCGGCGCGTGTCGCGCAACACCTCGAAGTTCTCGCCGTACAGGTCATCGGCGAGGTCCACGACACCTTTGCGTCCATCGTTGAATTCCAGCCAGATCTTGTAGTCTCCGAGGTACCGCGCTTCCGTCACATGTCGCTGCACATTCTCGTAATGAGCCAACTCGACCTCCACCGGGCAGGTTGACGAACGCGCCGCCGGATCCGCCTGGCGCTTCGCAGCGCCGCGGCATCCCGCGGCATGAGCCGGCCGGACCGCTGACCTGGCCCGCACCTTGGTGCTCGCTATTTGCCCCGCAGCGGCAGCAGCGCGAACGACGTCTGCTGCGGCGAAGGCAATCCGGCGCGCGGCCGGGAATCCGCCTCGACATCGCGGCCGTCACGCTCCGCCGCCGCGCTGGTGGCCGGCCAGCGCCAGTGGCGCCGGCCGGTCTTGTCGGTGTAGGACTCCCACCGGTCGGTTTTCGCGTTCATCGCTTGCCCTCCTGTCCGGGTTTGCGGCGTTTTGATCCTCGGCTGCGCGGTCCGTCCATGACTGTCCCGGCGGACCTGTCGCAGTTGATGCTGTAAGCGGCGTGTGCTGCCTGCGTTCGTCCTTGCCGCTGCTGCGTCGCGCGTCACTGGCACGCTTCGCAACTGGGGTCGTCGATCTTGCAGAACTTCGGCTCCGTGTCGGCGGCCTTCGTCGCCGGCGCGTTGCGGCTGGACGCGCCGGTGGCGAGCATCCCGCTCGTCGTCGGCACGGCATTGAGCTCGCCGCCCTCGCCGGTGGACTTCTCGGCGGCGGTCGCCGCCAGCGTGCGCAGGTAGTAGGTGGTCTTGAGGCCGCGCAGCCACGCGAGCTTGTAGGTCTCGTCGAGCTTCTTGCCCGACGCGCCCGCCATGTAGATGTTGAGGCTCTGCGCCTGGTCGATCCACTTCTGGCGCCGCGCGCCGGCCTCGATGATCCACCTGGCGTCGACCTCGAACGCGGTCGCGTAGAGGTTGCGCAGGTCGGCCGGCACGCGGTCGATCGTCGCGAGCGAGCCGTCGAAATACTTGAGGTCGGCGACCATCACCTCGTCCCACAGGTTGCGCGTCTTGAGCTCGGCGACGAGATGCTCGTTGATGACCGTGAACTCGCCGGACAGGTTCGACTTGACGTAGATGTTCTGGTACTCGGGCTCGATCGACGCGCTGACGCCGATGATGTTGGAGATCGTCGCCGTCGGCGCGATCGCCACGCAGTTCGAGTTGCGCATGCCGTGGATGCGGATGCGCGAGCGCAGCGCCTCCCAGTCCATCGTCGCCGATTCGTCGATGTCGACGTAGCCGCCGCGCTCCTCGCGCAGCAGCTTGAGCGTGTCCTGCGGCAGGATGCCGCGGTCCCAGAGGCTGCCCTTGTACGACGAGTAGCGGCCGCGCTCGGCGGCGAGCTCGGTCGACGCCCAGTACGCGTAGTAGCAGACGGCCTCCATCGTCGTGTCGGCGATCTTCATCGCGGCTTCCGACGCGTAGCGGCGTGTGCGTGAGGTGCAGGCAGTCCTGGAAGCCCATGATGCCGAGGCCGACCGGACGGTGCTTCAGGTTGGAGTTGCGCGCCTTGGCCACGGCGTAGTAGTTGATGTCGATGACGTTGTCGAGCATCCGCATCGCGGTGCGCATCGTCTGCTGCAGCTTGGTGTGGTCGAGTTCCCACGTGGCCGCAGTCCCGTCGCCGGTCCGCTTCATGTGCGCGAGCAGGTTGACCGAGCCCAGGTTGCACACGGCGATCTCGGTGGCGCTGGTGTTGAGCGTGATCTCGGTGCACAGGTTCGAGCTGTGCACGGTGCCCACGTGCTGCTGCGGCGAGCGGACGTTGCAGGCGTCCTTGAACGTGATCCACGGATGGCCGGTCTCGAACAGCATCGACAGCATCTTCCGCCAGAGCTGCACCGCGCGGGATCCGCTTGAACAGCTTGAGCTCGCCCTTGGCGGCGAGCCCCTCGTAGCGCGTGTAGGCGCTCCTCGAACGCGCGGCCCCACTTGTCGTGCAGGTCGGGCACGTCCGACGGCGAGAACAGCGTCCAGTCGCCGCCCTCGATCACGCGCTTCATGAACAGGTCGGGAATCCAGTTCGCCGTGTTCATGTCGTGCGTGCGGCGGCGGTCGTCGCCGGTGTTCTTGCGCAGCTCGAGGAACTCCTCGATGTCGAGGTGCCAGGTCTCGAGGTAGGTGCAGACCGCGCCCTTGCGCTTGCCGCCCTGGTTGACGGCCACGGCGGTGTCGTTGACCACCTTGAGGAACGGCACCACGCCCTGGGACTTGCCGTTGGTGCCCTTGATGTGCGAGCCCATCGCGCGGACGTTGGTCCAGTCGTTGCCGAGGCCGCCGGCGAACTTGGAGAGCAGCGCGTTTTCCTTGATCGCCTCGTAGATGCCGTCGAGGTCGTCGGACACCGTCGTGAGGTAGCAGGACGACAGCTGCGAGCGGTGCGTGCCGGCGTTGAACAGCGTCGGCGTCGAGCTCATGAAGTCGAACGTCGAGAGCACGTTGTAGAACTCGATCGCGCGCGCCTCGCGCTCGACCTCGTTCAGCGCGAGGCCCATCGCCACGCGCATGAAGAAGCATTGCGGCAGCTCGAACGCGGCGCTCCGCGCGTCGTGCTGGTCGATGAGGAAGTAGCGGTCGTAGAGCGTCTGCAGGCCGAGATAGCCGAACTGCAGGTCGCGCTCGGGCTTCAGCGCCGCGCCGAGCGCCTTCATGTCGTACTGCAGCAGCGCTTCGTTGAGCAGGCCGATCTTGATGCCGTGCTTGACGAACTGCGGGAAGTACTCGGCGTACTTCGTCGCCATGTCGTGCTGCGTGGCTTCCTCGCCCAGGGCCTCGTGGCGCAGCGCGTCGAGCAGCAGGCGCGCGGTGACGAAGCTGTACGCCGGGTCCTTCTCGATCAGCGTGCGCGCGGCCAGCACGACGCACTTGCGCACTTCGTCCATCGGCACGCCGTTGTAGAGGTCCTTCAGCGTCGCCTTGAGGATGCGCTCCGGGTCGACGCCGGCCGAGCCCGTCGCAGGACTCCGTGACCAGGCCGGTCAGCCGCTCGAGGTCGAGCGGCTTCGACACGCCGTTGTCGACCACGGTGATCGTCGCGCTCTCGGGCTTGCCGCGCTTCTGCGATTTTTCGTGCGCGCGCTCCTGCGAGCGGCGCTCGCGGTAGAGCACGTAGGCGCGCGCGACCTCGTGCTCGCCGCCGCGCATCAGCGCGAGCTCGACCTGGTCCTGGATTTCCTCGATGTGGATCGCGCCGCCTTCGGGCTTGCGCTTCATCAGCGCGTTGACGACGGCGTCGGTGAGCTTCACGACTTCGTCGCGCACGCGCGCGCAGGCCGCGCCCTGGCCGCCGTTGACGGCGAGGAACGCCTTGGTCACCGCGATCGTGATCTTCGCCGGCTCGAAGCCGACCACCGCGCCGTTGCGGCGGATCACCTTGTATTGCGCGTAGCGCGCTTCGGTCGGGGTCATGGCGCTTCCGGGTTCGCCGGCCAGGAGGTCACGCCGGGGCGGGGACGCATTGGCGGCGGAAGCGCTCGTGAGTTGCATGTAGGGTCTCCTGTCGAAATCTTGTCGTTGTGATTGCCATCAGCGCGTTTTTGCCGGTACGGGCTGTTTCGCGCAAAGCAAGGCGCGATGCGGGTTTCGGGCCTGCGCGCCTGGATTTCCCCTCTCGGCGCGATCCCGGGCGGCATGGCCGTCGCGGGAGAGCCCGGTTTCTTCTTGCAAATCAAAATCTACTACATCTTGTGTTCAAGTGCCTGATGAACACCAAGCATAGTGGCGAGGCCGCGCTTGGCAAGTGCTTTTTGATGCACAGGCGGGGGGTCGAAAAACGACAACAAAAACAGCCCACTGCGGGGCCGTTTCGCCGGATATGCAAACGTCTTCCACCGCCTATTCACCGGGTTGTCCACAGGGTGCCCAGCCGACGAACGGTTGGCTCCACGTTGCAGTATTTGCGACAAGCCATGCGCGGGGCCTCGCGCATGGACCTGCGCCGCGTCAGGCGTGTGTCCAGGACACCGCGACTAGCGCGGGTTCGGCAGCGCGAACAGCCTGAATCCGGCGATGGCGACGATGGTTTCGCCTCGCTTAGGCGCGACGATCGCGAGCCCGGTCAGTCGTCCGAAGGCCGGGAGGAGGGTGCGCCGCCGCCCGAGGACGAAGCACGGCAGCCGGACGGATTCGTGCGCGCCGCCGGCGATGCGCACGCCCGGGTGCAGGTGCCCGCACAGGGCATGTCCAGTACGGGGCTTCGCCGGTTCATGGCAGAGCACGAACGGGGCGAGCGGGTGCGGATCGGGAACGACCGTGATGTCCCAGGCCGTCGGCGGGTCGCCGGCGCGTACGTCGTGGTTGCCGCGCACGAGCGTGATCGACAACGCGGCGTGGGCGGCGCGCCACTGCACGAACGCGGCATGGAGCGCCGGGACGCGTCCGGCTGCGGCGTGGAGGAAATCGCCGAGGACCACGAGCCGCAGCGCGTACGTTGCGCTGGATCAGGACATCGAGTCGGGCGAGGTCGTTGGCCGTCGCGCCACGCGGAATCGCGACGCCACCGGCACGGAAGGCAGCGGCCTTGCCGAGGTGAACGTCGGCGACGAGCAACGTTCGCGCGCGCGGCCAGAACAGCGCGCGCTCGGCGAGGAGCTCGACGGTCTCGCCGGCGAGCGTGACGACCGCGACACCCGCGCGCATCGACAACTCGTGCGGAGCTGAGGGCTTGGCCGTACTGGCAGGGAAGAGCGACTCCACCGGACGATCGTGCCCTGCGCGCCAGTCGTGAACCGCGCTGCTTCCGTTACATGCTGCGGCGGTACTGGCCGCCCACCTCGAACAGCGCATTGGTGATCTGCCCCAGCGAGCACACGCGCACGGTTTCGACCAGCTCGGCGAACACGTTGCCGTTGTCGATCACGACCTGCTGCAGCTTCGCCAGCGCCGCCGGCGCCGCGGCCGCGTGCCGCTGGTGGGAAGGGGCGAGCCGCGCGAGCTGCGGGGCTTTTCTCCGCGTCGGTCGAGCGGGCCAGAGTGATCGTGGGCGGCGTCTCGTCGGCATGCGGATTGCGGAACGTATTGACGCCGACGATCGGATAGCTGCCGTCGTGCTTGCGGTGCTCGTAGTACCATCGACTCTTCCTGGATCTTGCCGCGCTGATAGCCGGTCTCCATGGCGCCCAGCACGCCGCCCCGCTCGGAAATCGCCTCGAACTCCTTCAGCACGGCCTCCTCGACGAGGTCGGTCAGCTCCTCAATGATGAAGCTGCCCTGGTTCGGGTTCTCGTTCTTCGTGAGCCCCCACTCGCGGTTGATGATGAGCTGGATCGCCATCGCGCGGCGCACGCTCTCCTCGGTCGGGGTGGTGATCGCCTCGTCGTAGGCGTTGGTGTGCAGCGAGTTGGTGTTGTCGTAGGTCGAGATCAGTGCCTGCAGCGTCGTGCGGATGTCGTTGAAGGAGATCTCCTGTGCGTGCAGCGAGCGGCCGGAAGTCTGCGAGTGGAACTTGAGCTTCTGCGAGCGCTCGTTCGCCCCGTAGCGTTGCTTCATCGCCACCGCCCAGATCCGGCGCGCGACTCGTCCGATCACCGCGTACTCGGGGTCCATGCCGTAGCTGAAGAAGAACGACAGGTTGGGCGCGAACTCGTCGATGCGCATGCCGCGCGCGAGGTACGCTTCGACGAAGGTGAAGCCATTCGACAGCGTGAACGCGAGCTGCGAGATAGGGTTCGCGCCGGCCTCCGCGATGTGGTAGCCGGAGATCGACACCGATAGAAGTTGCGAATGTCGTGGCCGACGAAGTACTCCTGCATGTCGCCCATTACCTTGAGCGAGAACTCGGTCGAGAAGATGCAGGTGTTCTGGCCCTGGTCTTCCTTCAGGATGTCCGCCTGCACCGTGCCGCGCACGGAGGTGAGCGTCCATTCGCGGATCTTCGCCGCCTCGTCGTCGGTGGGCTCGCGGTCGTTGTCCTCGGCGAATTTCTCGAGCTGCTGGTCAATCGCCGTGTTGACGTACATCGCGAGCAGCGTCGGCGCGGGTCCGTTGATGGTCATCGACACCGACGTTGCCGGAGCGCAGAGGTCAAAGCCCGAGTAGAGCACTTTCATGTCGTCCAGCGTCGCGATGGACACGCCGGAATTGCCCACCTTGCCGTAGATGTCGGGCCGGCGGTCGGGGTCGTTGCCGTACAGCGTGACCGAGTCGAAGGCGGTGGACAACCGTTTCGCCGGCATGCCGTCGGCCAGCAGATGGAAGCGGCGGTTGGTGCGAAACGCGTCGCCCTCGCCGGCGAACATGCGCGTCGGGTCCTCGTTCTCGCGCTTGAACGCGAACACGCCGGCGGTGAACGGGAAGCTCCCCGGCACGTTCTCCTTCAGCTGCCAGCGACGATCTCGCCGTCGTCCTCGAACGACGGCAGCGCGACCTTGCGGATCTTCGTGCCGGACAGCGAGGTCGTCGTCAGCTCGGTGCGGATCTCCTTGTCGCGGATCTTCACCACGTACTCGTCGCCCGCGTACTCCGGCCCTGGTCTTCGGCCACATGTCGAGAAGCTTCCGCGCGCGCGGGTCGAGCTTCGCATCGCGGTCGGCTATCAGGTGCTCGAGGGGAGATCCGCCTTGCACTCGATTGCGCAACGCGCCCGGCTTCCGGGCCGGCCTCGACCGCCGTCTGCGGGGTGGTCGCGGCACTCGGTCGCGATCATCGCTTTCGAGGCCCGCAGCTGCTGCCGTTCGCGCGCAATCCGCGTCTGCGTGGCGGCCCACTGGTGGTACTGCCGGAGCGTTTCCGCGATTTCGGCGAGGTACCGGACGCGAGCCGGCGGCACGATGATGATCTGCGCGGTCGAATGCTTCGTGGCCACCGGCGCGAGCTTGCCAGGGCCGTGCTTCAGCCCCTTTTCCGCCAGCTTCGCGGCCAGCGCCTGGTAGAGCGCCGTCACGCCGTCGTCGTTGAAACGAGCGGCAATCGGGCCGAACACCGGTATCTCGTCCGGCGCGACGTTGAACTGCTCGCGGTTGCGCTGGACCTGCTTGCGCACATCGCGCAGCGCGTCCTGCGCGCCTTTGCGATCGAACTTGTTGATCGCCACGAAATCGGCGAAGTCGAGCATGTCGATCTTCTCGAGCTGCGAGGCCGCGCCGAATTCCGGCGTCATCACGTAAAGCGAAAGGTCGACGAGCGGAGCAATCGCGGCGTCGCCCTGACCGATGCCCGACGTCTCGACGATGACGAGGTCGAAACCCGCCACCTTGCACGCGGCGATCACGTCGGGCAGCGCCCGGCTTACCTCGCTGCCGGCATCGCGCGTGGCCAGCGAGCGCATGTAGATGTTCGGGTGCTCGATGGCATTCATCCGGATGCGGTCGCCGAGCAGGGCGCCGCCGGACTTGCGGCGCGACGGGTCGATGGAGACGATCGCGATGCGCAGCCGATCCTGCTGATCCAGCCGGAACCGGCGGACGATCTCGTCGGTGAGCGAGCTCTTGCCCGCGCCGCCGGTGCCGGTGATGCCGAGCGTCGGCGTTTTCGCCTTCGCCGCGGCCGCCAGCAGCACGTCGCGCGTCGCGGCCGGAACGGTGCCGGCTTCGAGGTCGGTGATCATCCGGGCGAGCGCGCGCACGCGCGCCGCGTGGCTGCCGGTGACGAGGGCGGTCGCGTTGGCGGGCAGATCCTGCGCGAGATCGACGTCGCTTGCGGCGACGATCTCGGCGATCATCCCGAGCAGCCCCAGCCGCTGCCCGTCCTCCGGCGAGTAGATGCGCGCCACGCCGTAATCGTGCAGTTCCCGGATCTCCGCCGGGACGATCACGCCGCCGCCGCCGCCAAACACCTTGATGTCCGGCGCGCCGCGCTGGCGCAGCAGGTCCAGCATGTATTTGAAGAACTCGACATGCCCGCCCTGGTAGGACGAGATGGCGATGCCGTTTGCATCCTCCTGGATCGCGCAATTGACGATCTCGTCGACCGACCGGTTGTGTCCGAGGTGGATCACCTCGCAGCCGGTCGACTGCAGGATGCGCCGCATGATGTTGATCGACGCGTCGTGGCCGTCGAACAGCGAGGCCGCCGTGACGAAACGCACCTTGTTGGCCGGTTTGTAGACGAGCGGTGGATGGCTCGTGTCGTTCATGGCAGGCTCCTGCGCGTGGACGGCGCGCCCTGGCGCCGCTCGCATAGCGGGAAGCTTACCCCTCATCGGCGTTCGGCACCGCGAGCAAGAATTTATATGACGTTTACGTAAACGTCAATAAGTCTACGCAATTCCCCGAGGCGAGCGAGCCCGGCGCCGCCCGCGCGACACTGGCGGGCCCGCCCCTCCAATCCCAGCGGGCGAATGCCGTTGCGCATCGAATCCGTGAACCGATCGTCCGGCGCATGGTCCCATGCTTCCCCATGACTGCGCCGGCCCGCCGCCCGCGCACGGCTATACTCCCGCGCGCCTCCCGCTTTCACTTTCGAGACACTCATGCCTCTGGCCCCATTCCCACCGAGCCTTCCGGCTCTTCGTAGCTGCCGCATTTGGCGTCGTCGCCGCGATCGCCCAAGCCGCCTTGCCGGCCGGCGTTACCGCAGGGCGCCTCGGTGGAGGGCATCACCGAGTACCGGCTCGCCAACGGCCTGCAGGTGCTGCTGTTCCCCGACCCGTCGAAGCCGACGATCACCGTCAACATCACCTACCTCGTCGGCTCGCGGCACGAGGGCTACGGCGAGACCGGCATGGCGCACCTGCTCGAGCACATGGTGTTCAAGGGCACGCCCACGCATCCCGACATCCCGCAGGAGCTCACGGCGCGCGGCGCGCGGATGCAACGGCACCACGTGGTTCGACCGCACCAACTACTTCGAGACCGTTCGACCGCCACCGACGAGAACCTCGACTGGGCGCTCGACTCGAAGCCGACCGGATGGTCAATTCGTTCGTCGCGCAAGAAGGACCTCGACACCGAGATGACCGTGGTGCGCAACGAGTTCGAGAGCGGCGAGAACAGCCCGCCGCGCGTGCTCTGCGAGCGCATGCTGCGCCGCGGCCTACGACTGGCACAACTACGGCAAGTCGACGATCGGCAGCCGCTCCGACATCGAGCACGTCGATCGAGCGCCTGCAGGCGTTCTACCGGCAGCTACTACCAGCCCGACAACGCGGTGCTGGTCGTCGCCGGGCGATTCGACCGAGCGCAGCGCTCGCGCCGGATCGCGCAAGACGTTCGGCCCGATTCCCCGGCCGACGCGGACGCTGCCCGCGACGTACACGATGGAGCCGACGCAGGACGGCGAGCGCACGGTCACGGTGCGCCGCGTCGGCGGGACGCAGGTCGTCGCCGCGCTCTACCACACCGTCCCCGGCGCGCATCCCGACGCGTCGCCCTCGAGGCGCTGGGCGAGGTGCTCACGGTCGAGCCCGCGGGGCGGCTGTACAAGGCGCTCGTCGAAACGAAGAAGGCGACCGCCGTCGGCGCTGGGGGTTCACGCTGGCCGACCCGGGCAACCTCATCTTCTGGGCGCAGGTGCCGGCCAGCGATTCGCTCGCCGCGGCCGCGACGCACTGCTCGCGACGCTCGAGGGCGTGCGCGCGCAAGCCGATCACCGCCGCCGAAGCTGGACCGCGTGCGCGCGAAGGCGCTGCGCCAGTTCGACGAGACGTTCAACGATCCGCAGAAGCTCGGGCGTCGCGCTCTCCGAGTCGATCGCGCTGGGCGACTGGCGGCTCTTCTTCCTGCACCGCGATCAATGGCGCAATCTCACCGCCGCCGACGTGCAGCGGGTCGGCGCTCGTACCTCAAGCCGGCGAACCGCACGCTCGGCCTGTTCATCCCCGACGCCAAGCCCGATCGCGCGCCGGCGCCCCGCCGTCGACATCGCCGGCATGGTCAAGGACTACAAGGGCGACGCCAGCGTCTCCACCGGCGAGACGTTCGAGCCGACGCCGGCCAATCTCGAAGCCCGCACGCAGCGGTTCACGCTGCCGAACGGCATGCAGGTCGCGCTGCTGCCAAAGAAGACGCGCGGCGGGACGGTGCAGGTCCAGCTGCGCCTGCATCACGGCGACGAGGCGTCGCTCAAGGGCATGTCGCCGCGCGGCGGCATGGCCGCCGCCATGCTGGCGATGGGCACGAAGAAGCGCGACCGGCAGTCCTTCGAGGACACGCTCGACCAGCTCCGCGCGAAGCTCGCGCTTGGCGGCAGCGAGACCGAGACCACCGCGCGCGGCCAGACCGTGCGCGCCCATCTCCCGGACTTCCTCGCCTCACCGCGGAAATCCTGCGGGAGCCGGCGTTTCCCGCGGCGGAGTTCGACAAGCTGAAGCGCGAGCAGACGACGGCGCTCGATGAGCAACGGACCGATCCGCAAAGCATCGCCGATCGTGCGCTCCAGCGCTGGAACAATCCGTGGGTCAAGGGCGACGTCCGCTACGTTCCGACCTTCGACGAAGAGCTGGCCGAGATCAACGCGGCGACACTCGAACAGGTTGCGTCCTTCTACAAACGCTTCGTCGGCGGCGCCAATGCGGAGCTCGCGCATCGTCGGCGATTTCGATCCGGATGCCATTCGCGCGCTTGGCCGCCGAGCTGTTCGGCGCCTGGTCGAGTCCGACGCCCTTCGCGCGGGTGCCGAACCCCTATCGCCCGCCTGCGCCCACCGTGCTCACCGGCGAGACGCCCGACAAGGCCAACGCCACGTTGATGGGCCGGCTGCCGTTGCCGATCAACGACCGCAGCGAGGATCTGCCCGCGCTGCTCGTCGCCGACAGGGTTCTCGGCGCGTCGACGGAATCGCGGATTCCCGGTCGCGTGCGCGAGCGCGAGGGCTTGAGCTACTCGATCCAGTCGTGGCTCGCGCTGTCCAGCTTCGAGGAGAACACACCGCTGTACCTGTATGCCATCTTCGCCCCCGAGAACCGGGAACGAATCCGTGCCGCCGTCGCGGAGGAGTTCGCGCGCGCGCTGAAGGACGGGTTCACTGCCGCCGAAGTCGCCGATGCCAAGCGCGCGCTGCTGCAGGCGCGCCGGATCGCGCGGGCGCAGGACGGCGCGCTTGCCGGCGGCCTCGCGCAGCAGGCCTACCTCGGCCGCACGTGGGAATTCGCCGGCAGGATCGATCAGGGCATCGAGGCCGTGACGGTCGAAAAGGCCAACGCGGTGCTGCGCAAGTACGTCGACCGCCGCCGGCTTCGCGTGGTCCTACGCCGGCGATTTCGCCAGAGAAGCAGTGACCGGATCGTCGACGCGCGGGCCGCTGCTCGCCACTCACAACGCTACACTCATTCCACCATCGATGGTGATGGACTGGCCGGTGATGTAGTTGGCGGCGGAGGATGCGAGGAAGACGGCGAGGCCGGCGATCTCGGCCGGGTCGCCCCAGCGGCCCGCGGGCGTGCGCTTGCACACCCACGCGTTGAACTCGACGTTGTCGATCAGCGCGCGATTCATCTCGGTCGCGAAATATCCGGGCGCGATGGCGTTGACCTGGATGTTGTGCGGCGCGAGCTCGACGGCCATGCCGCGCGTGAGCTGCCGCACGCCGCCCTTCGCCGCCGTGTAGGGGACGACCGTGGGTCGGGCGAGGTCGCTCATCAGCGACGCGATGTGGATGATCTTGCCGCTCCTGCGCGCGATCATTCCCGGCAGCGCCGCCTGCGACACGAGGAATGGCGCCGTCAGGTTGGTGGCGATGATGTCGTCCCAGTCCTGCTGCTTGAAGTCGACCAGCGGGCCGCGCCTCTGGATGCCCGCGTTGTTGACGACGATGTCGAGATGGCCGTGCTCGCGCTCGATCGCCGCGACGCCGGCGCGCACTGCCGCGCCGTCCGCCACGTCGAAGACGCATTTCGAGGCGCGCACGCCGGCGTCGGTCAGGGTCTTGACCGCGGCATCGAGGGCTTCGGCTTTCCGGCCGTTCAGCACGACGGTCGCGCCGGCTTCGCCGAAGCCCCGCGCGATCGCGAAGCCGAGGCCGCGATAGGCGCCGGTGACGAGCGCTACCTTGCCGGAGAGGTCGAACGGATGGGTGGGCATGGCGGAGCTCCTGTGGCAATCGAGGTCGGATGCGTGACCATTCTAGCCGGTAAGAGTGGACCGGACGCATGGTCACGCGTCCGACCCGCGTTGCCTCGCGCTCCAGCGCCTCGACCATCCGCGCGACGCGCGCATCGAGCGCCTCGGTCGAGAGTTCCTCGCGAAACATCTCGACCAGCAGCGGAAACGCGAACGGCGTCGGCCGCGCCGGACGCGTCAGCAGGGCGCGGCTGCGGCGCAGGCGCGCGAGCGCGGCGGCGATGCGCGGTGCTTCGAGCCGGCGCTCCAGCACTTCGCGCACCGCCTGCGCCAGCAGCAGGTTTTCCGGGTCGTACTCCGCGAAGACCTCGTAGAGCAGCGCCGAGGACGCCTGCAGGTGCCGCGCCGGATTGGGCTCGCCGGGATAGCCCTGGAAGACGAGGCCGGCGATGCGCGCGATTTCGCGGAACTGCCGGCGGCCGAGTTCGGCGGCGTTGAGCCCCGCCAGCATGTCCGCCTCGACGTCGGGTGCCGCGAGCAGGCGGCCGAGTTCGCCCAGCGTGAGCGTGAGCGGGGTCGGCGACAGCAGCCCGAAGCCGTAGTCGTTGGCGGTGAGGCTGAACGTGCGCGGCGTCGCGCGCGACAGGCGGTAGGAGAACAGGGTGGCCAGGCCCAGGTGCGCGAGCCGGCCCTCGAACGGGTAGAAGAAGAGCGCGTGTCCCTCGCGCGTTGCGATCTGCTCGATCAGCCACTCGTTGGCGCCCGGGAGCCCCGACCAGCGCGCCTGCAGCTCGAGCAGCGGGCGCACGAGCTGCAGTTCGGGCGAGGCATAGACGCCGCGCCTTCGCCGCGGCAATGAGCTGCCGGGTCGCCTCGGCGAGCTGCGTGGACAGCGCCATCTGGCCGCCGGCCCAGCGCGGGACGAGCGCCGCCTTCGCCTTGGCCGGCTTCACCCAGGCGGTGAGCTCGCGAACGCGGATGAACTCGAGCGCGCGGCCGGCGAAGATGAAGCAATCGCCGGGCGCGAGGCGCGCGACGAATCCTTCCTCGACGTGGCCCAGCGCCTTGCCGGTCTTGAAGCGGACCGTGATCGACGCCTCCGACACGATCGTGCCGATGCCGATCCGATGCCGGCGCGCGATCCGCGCGTCGGGAACGCGCGCCACGCCGTCGTCGCCGATCACGACGCGGCGGTATTCGGGATAGGCGTTGAGACTCGCGCCGCCGTGCAGGACGAAGTCCAGCGCGAACTGCCACTGCGCAGTCGGGGAGCTTCGCGTAGGCCTGCGTCGCGCGGATTTCGGCCAGCAGCTCGTCCGGCTTGAACCCGCCGCCCAGCGCGCAGGTGACGAGATGCTGGATCAGCGTGTCCTGCGGCGCCGCGACGGGCGTGCGCGCCTCGATCGCGCGCGCGGCGGCGGCCTCGCGCGCGGCCGCCGCCTCGACGAGCTCGAGCGCCTGCGTCGGCACGATGACGGCGCGCGAGGCGGCGCCGGGACGGTGCCCGCTGCGGCCGGCGCGCTGCAGGAGGCGGGCCACGCCCTTCGGGCTGCCGATCTGCAGCACCTGGTCGACCGGCGCGAAATCGACGCCGAGATCGAGGCTCGACGTGCAGACCACCGCCCGCAGCCGCTCGTGGCGCAGGCCGTCCTCGACCCAGTCGCGCACCTCGCGCTCGAGCGACCCGTGGTGCAGCGCGATCGTGCCGGCCCAGTCGGGCCGCGCCTCGAGGATGCGCCTGGTACCAGATCTCCGTCTGCGAGCGCACGTTGGTGAAGACCAGCGTCGACTTCGCGCGCTCGATCGCGCGGATCACCTGCGGCAGCAGTTTCAAGCCGATGTGGCCCGCCCACGGAAAGCGCTCGATCGTGCGCGGACGCAGGCTGTCGATCACGATCTCCTTCGCATCGAGCCCCTTGACGATGCAGGCGCGCTCGATCGCCGCGGGGCCGACGAGGCAGGCGAGCGCGTCGTCGAGGTTGGCGAGCGTCGCCGACAGTCCCCAGACGCGCAGTCGCGGGTCGAGGCCGCGCAGCCGCGCGAGCGCCAGCTCGGTCTGCACGCCGCGCTTGGTCCCCATCAGCTCGTGCCACTCGTCGACGACGATCGCCCCGAGATGCGCGAAGCGCTCGCGCCAGTCGGCGCGGGCGAGAAACAGCGTGAGGCTCTCCGGCGTGGTGACGAGCGCCGTCGGCAGCCGCTTGCCCTGGCGCGCGCGCGCCGCGGGTCCGGTGTCGCCGGTGCGCACGTCGACGGTCCAGTGCGGCGCCAGATCGGCGGCGGCCCGCGCGAGGGCGAGACCGGTGTCGCCGGCCAGCGCGCGCAGCGGCGTGATCCAGAGCAGGGTGAGCGGCGGCGGCGGCGTCCGGCGCAGCCGGCGGGACCGAACAGCATGGGCGGCAACGCCGCGGCATAGGTCTTGCCCATGCCGGTGGGCGCGTGGACGAGCCCCGACGCGCCGCGCGCGTACGCCGCCCAGACCTCCTCCTGGAACGCGAACGGCGTCCACCCCTGGGCGGCGAACCATGCGCGCGCCGGGGCCAGCGGGTCGTCGGGGCCGGCGCCGGCGATCGGCTGCATCCGCGGCATTCTACCGGCGTCGGGGCATGCGGCCACGGGGCGGGCGCCCCGCCGGCAGCCGACGGGCGCGCGGGACGCGGCCGGCGGAGCGGTGGCCCGTTGGCACGACTTGTGCGTCTACTGCCGTCGAACCTGCCGAGGTATCCGTCCCCATGTTTGGATTCCTGACACCTGCCCGCCGGGGCGACCCTGGCCCGCTGGCCAATGCCGCCGCGGCGGACAAATATTGGCAATTGCTGCCGCGCAACGACCCGGTTGCGGCACAGCGGGCGATCTCCGAGGCGCTCGCCGACCTCGTCGTGCTGCGGGATCCCGGGCGCGACCAGCTGCGCGCGCTGCTCGACGCTCGACCAGCGGGCGCGCCCGCTGCGCGACGCGCTGCTCGTGAACTACGCGACGCGAAATCCGCAGTCGCGACCGCTCGAGAAGAGGTACTGGCGGTCCGCCGTCGACCTGAGCCAGTCCTTCGCCATGGCATTCGAGCACTTTCTGCGGCAGATCCGCAACGAGCCCAACCCGCGCGCCTGGCGGGAGTACGCGCCGCGCGGCAACGCTGCGCCTGTTCAAGCATCGGCAGGTCGAATTCCTGCTGCGGCCGCTCCTGACCGCCTCGTCGAATCCCGAGGGATGGGGCGAGCTCCACGAGGCCTACCGATACGCCGCAGGCCGCGGGCTTTCTGCACCAGCCCGTGACGGTGCCGGGCAGCGGCGAGGAGTCCGGCGTCGGGAGGCACGCTCGAGGGCCAGTACATCCGGGTCCTGCTGCTCGATGCGATGAACGACGGGCAGTTCTCGCCGTACGACGCCTTCTGGCTCAGCCGCTTCATGCCCCACTGGTGCGAGGCCGTGGCGCTGCGCCCGGTGCCGCCGCCGATGGCGAGGCAGACGGCGACTACTTCGTCGTGGACCTGGACAGCGCGGAAGGACTGAAGCGCGCGACGGCAGGCGGCCCGGAAAATGCGCTCGTGCTCGACCCGTCGCCGCTGCTGGCGCTGATCGACACGGAAATCGAGTCGCTGCGCGATCCGCGATACCGGGCGAGCGTGCCGTCGTCCGTTCGGACGCGCCCGGCAGGTCAGGTTGCTGCGCAAGGTCGCCACGAACTACACGCCCAGACCGGAGCGTGTCAACCGCCGCGGCGAGCGGAAGCCTTTGACGTCGACGGTGAAGGTCATCGTCGGCCTCGGGCACATCATGCGCATGCTGCGGTACGAGGAGAAGAAGAAGTTCGCCGCCCGGCCCGCGGCTGTGCCCGAAGTCGAGGAGATCACGATCACGGTCGAGGGCGGATACACGCAGTCGCCGGGCGGTGACACGCGCCCTCCGGAGTTCGGGCGAACCTCCGTCGGCGCACGAGTTCGGCGTGCCCCATCACGTCTGGCAGCTCAAGGACCGCAGCGCGTCGGGTTGCCGGCTGCGCGCTCCGGTCGGCGACGTCGGCCGCGTGCATCCGGGCACGCTGGTAGCGATTCTCGACGACGAGACGATGCGGTGGTCGCTGGTGGTCGTGCGCCGGGTCAAGACGCGCATCGGCGATCGGGTCGACATCGGCGCCGAGTACGTCGGACAAAGTCCGCGGGGCGTCACGATGGCCATCGCCGGGGGCGATCATCGTCGCCCGACACGCCGGCACCGGACCGGCGCGATCTCTTCACGGCCCTTTATCTGCGCGAGAGCGCGAAGCAGCCGGTGATGCCGTTCAAGTCGCTCATCCTTGCGCGCGCCAGGCCCAGAGGCGCCCAATCGCTGACCCTGCGGTCGACGACGGCGGAATACTCGGTGCGCCTGAAGGAGCCGATCGAGGAGCAGGACGACTTCGTCTGGCTGCCCTACGAAGTCCTCGGCCGGCGGCCGATTGTGCCGCCGGCGCCGGAACCCGCGGCGGACGGCGCGACGCCGCTCCGGCTGTCCCATGCGTTCGCCGTCGCGGCCCGAGCCAGGACGCGCTGACGGACTGGCTGGCGCCGCCGCCGGAAAGGCGCGCCGGCAGCGCCGCCTGACGCCGGTCAGTCCGCCGCAAGCGCGATCGTTTTCGGCCCGGCCGGCTGCGCCGCCCGGAAGGCGGCGACGAGCTCGGCCTCCTTCGCCTTTGCCGCCGCGAGGTGGCGCTCCTTGACGTGGCCGAAGCCGCGGATGTGCTCGGGAATCTGCGCCAGCTCGACGGCGAGCGCGTGGTTGTGCGGAGCGAGCGCGGCCAGCAGTTCGGCGACGAGCGTTTCGTACTGGCCGATCAGCGCGCGCTCCATCCTGCGCTCGGCGGTCCGGCCGAAAACGTCGAGCGCCGTGCCGCGGAAGCGGCGCAGCTTCGCGAGCACGCCGAACGCGCGCATCATCCACGGGCCGTACACGCTCTTCCTCGCCTCGCCGGTCGTCGGGTCGGGCTTGTTGAACACCGGCGGCGCGAGGTGGAACGTGAGCTTGTAGTCGCCCTCGAACTGCGCCGCGACGCGCGCCGCGAAGTCGGTCTCGGCGTAGAGGCGCGCCACCTCGTATTCGTCCTTCACCGCGAGCAGCTTGAAGTAGTAGCGCGCGACGGCCTCCGTGAGCGCCGTCGTGCCGGGCAGCTTCGCATTCTCGGCGTCGCGCACCTGCGCAACGAGATCGGTGTAGCGCCTGGCGTAGGCGGCGTCCTGGTAGGCGGTCAGGTAGTCCGCGCGGCGGGCGATGGTTTCGTCGAGCGACGCCGACAGCCGCTGCGACTCGGGTCGTGGCCGAAGGAATCGCCGCGGCCGTGACGTGCGCGGGATCGACGGCGGCGCGCCTTCCCCAGACGAAACTCTGCTTGTTCGACTCGATGGCCGTGCCATTCAGCTCGATCGCGCGCACGAGCGCCTGCTCGCTGACCGGAAGCAGCCCGCGCTGGAAGGCGAAGCCGACCATGAACAGGTTGGTCGCGATCGAATCGCCCATGAGCCCGGTCGCGAGCCTGGTCGCGTCGAGGAACTCGGCGTCGCCCGGCGCGACCGCGTCCTCGATCTCGCGCTCCATCGAGCCGCGCGGAAAGGCGAGGTCCGGATCGCGCGTGAAACCCGCCGGCATCACCAGCGCGGTGTTGACGAGCGCCCTGGTGACGCCCTTCTGCATCTTGGCCAGCTGCTCGTAGCCGACGCCGGTCAGGATGTCGCAGGCCAGCACGAGCTTCGCGTCGCCCGCGGCGATCCGCGTCGAGTGGAGCTGCTCCGGCGTGTCGGCGATCCGGACGTGCGAGACGACCGCGCCGTTCTTCTGCGCGAGTCCCGTCATGTCGAGCACGCTCACGCCCTTGCCTTCGAGGTGCGCCGCCATCCCGATCAGCGCGCCGATCGTGACGACACCGGTGCCGCCGATGCCGGTGACCAGGATGCCGTAGGGCTCGGCCGTCGCCGGCAGCACGGGATCGGGCAGGGCGGGAAACGCGCCGGCCTCGGCCTTCCCCGGCTTGCGCAGCGTGCCGCCCTCGACGGTGACGAAGCTCGGGCAGAATCCCTTCACGCACGAGAAGTCCTTGTTGCACGAGCTCTGGTCGATGGTGCGCTTGCGGCCGAACTCGGTCTCGACCGGCGCGACCGACACGCAGTTCGACTTGATGCCGCAGTCGCCGCAGCCCTCGCAGACGAGCTCGTTGATGACGACGCGCTTGCGCCGGATCCGGGAACTTGCCGCGCTTGCGCCGGCGGCGCTTCTCGGCGGCGCAGGTCTGGTCGTAGAGCAGCACCGTGCAGCCCGGGCGTGTCGCGCAGCTTGCGCTGGACGGCGTCGAGCTCGTCGCGATCGTGGATCTCGATGTCCGCCGGCGAAGTAGCCGGCCGGATACTTGTCGGGCTCGTCGCTGACGACGACGATCCTGGCCACACCCTCGGCCGCGACCTGGCGCGCGATGGCGGCCGGCGTGAGCGGGCCGTCGAACGGCTGGCCGCCGGTCATCGCGACCGCATCGTTGTAGAGGATCTTGTAGGTGATGTTGACCTTGGCGGCGACCGCGGCGCGAATCGCGAGACTGCCGCTGTGGTAGTACGTGCCGTCGCCGAGGTTCGCGAAGATGTGCTTCTCGTCGGTGAACGGCGCCTGGCCGATCCACGGCACGCCTTCGCCGCCCATGTGCGTGAACGTCGACGTCCTGCGGTCCATCCAGATCGCCATCACGTGACAGCCGATGCCGGCCGTGGCGCGGCTGCCTTCGGGGACGTTGGTCGACGTGTTGTGCGGGCAGCCCGAGCAGAAGTAGGGAATGCGCTCGAGCGTGATCTTCGGCTTGGCGAGCGCGGCTTCCTTGGCGTTGATCCAGTCGACGCGCGCGTTGAGCTTCTCGCTCGCGCGCGGCTGGAGATCGAGCCGCTGGATCCGCTGCGCGATCACCCGGGCGATCATCGCCGGCGTGAGCTCCGACAGCGCGGGCAGCAGCCAGTCGCCGTGCGGGCGCACCCATTCGCCCTTTTCGTCGAACTTGCCGACCACGCGCGGGCGCACGTCGTCGCGCCAGTTGTAGAGCTGCTCCTTCAGCTGGTACTCGACGACCTGCCGCTTCTCCTCGACGACGAGGATCTCCTCCAGCCCTTCGGCGAACTGGCGCACGCCCTCGGGCTCGAGCGGCCACGGCATCGCGATCTTGTAGACGCGAAGGCCGATCTCGGCCGCGTCGGCCTCGGTGATGCCGAGGTCGGCGAGCGCCTGCCGCACGTCGAGGTAGCTCTTGCCGCTGGTGATGATGCCGAGCCGCGGCTTGGGCGAATCGATGACGATCCGGTTGAGCCGGTTCACGCGGCAGTAGTGCAGCGCGGCGTAGACCTTGTAGTTCTGCATCCGCGCCTCGGTGGCGAGGAACGGGTCGGGCCAGCGGATCGAGAGGCCGTCGGGCGGCAGCGGAAAATCGTCCGGGACGATGATCGGCGTGCGGTCCGGGTCGATGTAGACGGACGACGAGCTCTCGACGGTGTCGGCGACGCACTTGAAGCCCACCCAGCAGCCGGAATAGCGCGACATCGCCCAGCCGTGCAGGCCGAGGTCGAGGATCTCCTGCACCGACGACGGATAGAGCACGGGCATCATCGCCGCGGAGAACTGGTGATCCGACTGGTGCGGCAGCGTGGACGACTTCGCGCCGTGGTCGTCGCCGGCCAGCACCAGCACGCCGCCGTGCTTCGACGTGCCGGCGTGATTCGCGTGCTTGAACACGTCGCCGCAGCGGTCCACGCCGGGCCCCTTGCCGTACCACATCGCGAACACGCCGTCGTACTTCGCGCGCGGATACAGATTGACCTGCTGCGACCCCCACAACGCCGTCGCCGCGAGGTCTTCGTTCAGGCCGGGCTGGAACCTGATGTGCGCGCGCTCCAGGAACTTCTGCGCCTTCCACAGCGACTGGTCGAGCGCGCCCAGCGGCGAGCCGCGATAGCCCGAGACGAAGCCGGCGGTGTTGAGGCCGGCGAGCGCATCGCGCTGGCGCTGCAGGATGAGCAGCCGGACGAATGCCTGCGCGCCGGTCAGATAGACGCGGCCGGACTCCAGCGCGTACTTGTCGTCGAGGGAAACGTCACGCAGGGCAGGCGCGGCAGCGGCCATGAACATTGCTCCACAAAATCGTGTCTTGGGAACGCGCGATCACCCGGTAGGGCACGCGACGCACGCGGCAGGGAATTGTGTCCCCGGCGCGTTCAGGTTGCTTCGGGCGCGCAGTTTACGCCTGCACCCCGGTCCCGGCAATTTACCGTTTGCAGAGCAGGGTCATTGCACGGCTCCGCCTGGCCGTCACGGCGGGTGGTCCGATCACTTGTAGTGCATGGTCCCAGGCAGCCACAAGGCGATCTGCGGGAAGAACGCAACCAGCGCGAGGCCGGCGAGCAGGAGGCCGACATAGGGCGTCACGCCGACGATGATGTCGCGGATCGGCGCCCGCGTGATGGCCTTGATGGCGAAGAGGTTCATTCCGACCGGCGGCGTGATCAGCGCGAGTTCGAGGTTGATCGTGAGCAGGATGCCATACCAGACCGGGCTGATCTGGAGCGCCGCCAGCACCGGAAGCACGACCGGAGTGGTGATGAGGATGATCGAGATCGTTTCGAGAAACATTCCGAGCACGAAGATGAGGAGCATCACCGCCGCCAGGAAGCCAAGTTGCGAGACGCCGTACTGTGTGACCAGTTCGACCATCTGGTTCGGAATGCGCAGCTTGGTGAGCGCGTGCCCGAGCAGCGCCGCCGCGGCGAGGATCAGGAACAGCATCGCCGTGTTGCGCGCCGCGTCGATCGCCGAGCTCCAGAGATCCCGGAGGCCGAAGTTGCGGTAGACGAGCATCGCGATGGCGAGCGCGCCCAGCGCGCCCGCGGCCGCGGCTTCCGTCGCCGTGAACACGCCGAAATACATGCCCCCCAGCACCAGCACCGGCAGCGTCAGCGACCAGAACGATTTGCGCAGCGCCACGACGACCTCGGCCGCTGTGGCGCGCGGCTCGGTGGCGACCGGGATTGGCGGCGAGCCTCGCCGCCGTTGCGCAATAGACGGCGAAGATCATGGCCAGCATCAGCCCCGGCAGGATTCCGGCCATGAACAGCGCACCGATCGAGGTGTCGGACACCACGCCGAACAGCACCATCGGCCCGGAGGGCGGGATCAGGATGCCGAGCGTGCCGCCGCCGCCGACCACGCCGTAGGCGAAGCGCGGGCTGTAGCCGTAGCGGATCATCAGCGGGATCGCGGCGGAACCGATGGTGAGCGCCGTGGCGACGCTCGACCCCGAGATGGCCGCAAAAATCGTGCACGCCGCCACCGTCGCGATGCCCATGCCGCCGGGAAGATGGCGCAGCAGCGTGTGCGCGGCGCCGAACAGATCGTCGACGACCTTGCCGCGAATCATGAAGTGCGCCATCAGCGTGAACAGCGGAATGGACACCAGCAGATAGGTGTCGAGTTTGCCGAACACGAGATCGCCGATGCCGCCAAGATGGCCTTCGGCCGCGTAGAGGATGGCGGCGGCGAACAGCAGCAGGCCGGAGAACACCGGGATTCCCGTCAGCAGCACGAGCACGAGGCCGACGAGAATCAGCGCGAACAGCATGTGCCTATTCGATCCCGGTGGTCCGGGCGAGCTCGGTGACGGCGGGCGCGGTCTTCCGTTGGCGAATGGCGGCAATGAACGCGATCACCGCGGCGGCCAGCATCAGCGCCGCCCCTATGGGGACCAGCAGCTGCGGGATCCACATCGGCACCGCAAGGTAGCCGTTGGACATCAGTCCGACCATGCGCGAAAAGCCCACCATGTCGGCGCCTTCGACGGTGAGCAACGCCGCGGAGAGGGCGACCGCGACGAGACCGCCGAGCACCGTCCACCGCCGGCCACGCGCGGAAAGCCGCTCGGTGACGATGTCGACCGCGATGTGCTCACCTTCCAGCAGCGCATCGGCGGCCGCGAGCATCACCGCGGCCACCAGCAGGTAACCGGCGAGCTCGTCGACCCATGCCGCCGGCTGGTTGAGGAAATAGCGCATCACGACCGAGTACCCGATCATGAACATCGACGCGAGGAGCGCGATCGCGGCCAGCGCGATGCCGAGCCGCGCCAGCGCCCGGACCAGCCGGTCGATCTGCTTCATCGCCGGTCCGGAAGCGGCAACAGCCGGGGAGGGATCAACGCGGGATGCGCGGTCAGATCTTCTTCAGGAGCTCGATGATCTTCGGCCCGCCCTCGGGCGCCGACTTCACGAAAGCGTCGACCACCGGCTTTTCCATCACGGCGCGCCAGGTCGCCTGTTCCTGCGGCGACTGCACGTGCATCGTCATCCCCTTGCCGGCGAGGTCCTTCAGCGCGGCCGCCGCGGTCTGCTCCGTCACGCCGATCGCGTCCTGTTCGACTTTGGCCGCCGCCGCCTCGATGGCCTGCCGATGGGCGGCGGAGAGCTTGTTCCACCACGCCGGGTTCGCGTACATGTGGAAATAGATGGTGAAGATCGGTCCGACGGTGCCGAACTTCTGCACCTCGTAGTACTTGCGGCTGTAGGCCGCCGACAGATCGGTGAGGCCGGCGTCGAGCACGCCTGATTGCAGCGCCTGGTAGACCTCGGAGCCGGGCATCGCGGACGGCGCGGCGCCGGCCGCGGTGAGCGCGTTGTCGGTCAGCGTGTTGAGGCCCCGGATCTTGACGCCCTTGAAGTCATCGAGCGCGACGATGGGCTTCTTGCCCGACGTGACGATCGTCTCGCGTGTGATGTAGAGCCAGGCAACGCTTTTCACGCCGCGCTGCGCGAGCTTGTCGTCGAGGTAGCGGCGCGCCTCGGACGCCGGGAAGCGTTTGATCCGCTCGAGGTCGCCCATCGCGTAGGGTATGAGCGTCGCGCTCATCTCGGGGATGGTCGTGCCCCACTGGAAATTGACGCTCATCGCCGCCTCGATCGTGCCACGGGCGACCTGCGGGAAATTCTCGGCCGCCTTGGCGAGCTGTTCGGAGCCGTAGAGCTGGACCTCGACCTGCCCGTTCGTGCGCTGCTTGACGTCGGCGGCAAAGCTCTCGAGCAGCCTGGTCATGTGGTGCGCGGGCGGCACCTGGTGCGAGATGCGCATGACAATCGCTTGCTGCGCCGCGGCATTCGCAGTGAAGGCAAGCGTGACGATGGCGAGCCAGTGGCGGACGGACAAGAGCGGCATGGCGATTCTCCTGGATGTTGAAGTTCGACGTTCAGCGGGGATTGCGGCGCGCGACCAGCGCTTCGGCGTACTCCTGCAGCGCTGCCTCGCGCTGTCTCTGCGCCGGCAGTCCGACGAGATCGTTGAACGCGTCGAATGCGAACAGGCGCGGCAGGAACTCCTCCGTCGTGCCGGTGCGCCTGATCGTCGCGAACAGCTCGGCGAGCGCGTGCGCGACCGCGTAGGTCGCGGCCACCGGGAACACGACCGCCGCATAGCCGATCGCCTGCAGTTCGGCTGCCGGCAACAGCGGCGAGCGCCCGGTTTCGACGTTGTTGGCAAGGCAGGGGCCCGGAATTTCCGCGCAGATCCGGCGCATCTCTGCGACCGTGGTGGGCGCCTCGACGAACAGCAGGTCGGCGCCCGCGGCGCAGGCGAGCTGCGCGCGCAGTATCGCGTCGTCGACCCCATTCACCGCGAGGGCGTCCGTGCGCGCCATGATCACGAAATCGGGATCCTCGCGCGCGTCGAGCGCCGCCTTGATCTTCGCGATCCACTCGGCCGGCGGCACGACGGCCTTGCCGGTCATGTGTCCGCAGCGCTTGGGAAACACCTGGTCCTCGATGAAGAGCCCGGCCACGCCGGCCTTCTCGTACAGGCGCACGGCCCGGGCGACGTTGGTCACGTTACCGAAGCCCGTGTCGGCGTCGGCGAGCATCGGCAGGGTAGTCGCGTCGCAGTAGTGCGAGTACATCTCGGCGAGCTCGGTGAGCGACAGCTGGGAGGAGTCGGGGCGCCCGAGCAGCGTCGCCGTCGCGCCGTACCCGCCCGCGGTCAGCGCGGCAAAGCCGGCAGCCTCCGCCAGCCGCGCGCCAAGCGCGTCGTGGACCCCGGGAAGCACCAGGATCCCGGGCGCGGCGATCAGCTGCTTCAGGCGTGTGGTCTTGCGCAAGGGGAATCCTCCGCGGCCCTCAGGTCGCACCGAGCCGGCATTCTCCCACAGTCGGCAGCGGGGAAAGACCGGCGCACGGGTAAAATGCGCGGCCCCTCATCGTGGAAGGTCGCCCATGAACGCCGAGCTCCTGCCGTCCATCGAACTCGAGGTCGGGCCGCGGCCCGACGCCGCGGTCATCTGGCTGCACGGCCTCGGTGCCGACGGCAACGACTTCGTCCCGATCGTCGAGGAGATGCGGCTGCCCTCGTCGGTGTCGATCCGCTTTGTGTTTCCGCACGCGCCGGTGCGTCCGGTGACGCTCAATAACGGGTTGCGCATGCGCGCCTGGTACGACATCGCGCCGGGGGACATCAGCAATCGTGCCGATATCTCCGGCGTGCGCGCATCGCAGGCGCAGGTCGAGGCGCTGATCGCGCGGGAGAACGCTCGCGGCATCGCCGCCCACCGGATCGTCGTCGCCGGGTTCTCCCAGGGCGGGGTGATCGCATTGCACACGGGTTTGCGCCATGCCGAGCGGCTGGCCGGCATCGTGGCGCTGTCGACGTACGTCGTGCTGCCGGACCTGCTCGCAGGCGAGGCGAGCCCGGCGAATCGCGACGTGCCGATCTTCATGGCGCACGGCACCGCCGATCCGATGGTGCGCCTGGAATGGGGTGAAGCGGGGCACCGGGCGCTCGTCGCAGCCGGCTACCGCGTCGAATGGCACACCTATCCGATGCCGCACTCGGTCGTATGGGAGGAGATCGAGGCTGTCAGCGCGTTCCTTGGGCGCGCGCTGGCCTGACAGGGACAGCCCGCACGCTCATGGCGTCGGTTCCCCGCTTCCGATCCTGAGCGTCACCGCGCCGGTTTCGGCTTCTGCGGCCCGCGCTTCGGCGCGATGCCCCGGCGCTCGAGAGCATCACGCAGCAGGAACTCGATTTCGGCATTGACGCTGCGCAACTCGGCCTGCGCCAGCCGCTCGATGGCAGCCCATACGCCCGGGTCGACGCGCAGCAGGAACGCCTTCTTGTCGGCCATGGGCGATTGCAGAACCGAAGCATTACGGCCGCACGGCGCGGGTGCGCCGAGCGGGCGCGAACGCGATCAGCGCCGCGCCAGGAAGCCGGCGAGGATGCCGAGCGCGAGACCGAGTGCCAGTCCCACCGAGGCGATGCCCAGCACCATCCCGACCGCGGTGCCCGCGGCGGTGCCCACCGCGATCCAGAGTCCGCCGTTGCGCGCGAGCATGTTCATCCGCAGGCCTCCGTTGACACGCCCGACGCAGCGCGCCGGGAGCGTATAGCAAAATGATATCATAAAAATATCGGACGCGGTCAAGCGCTTGTCGCGCAAGGGCCGCCCAGAGGCGCCGTACACGGCGGCGGGCGAAAGTGCGGGCGAATTGGGCGAGTGGGGTCGACACCCGGGTGACCGGGCCGGACGCCGGACGGCACCCGTGAGGCGCCTGCCTTCGGGCAGGCGGGCCGGGAATCAGCCTTTCGGCTCGAACTTGAGCGATGCCGAGTTCATGCAGTAGCGCAGGCCCGTCGGTTCGGGCCCGTCGTCGAAGACGTGACCGAGATGGGCGTCGCAGGCGGCGCAGACCACTTCGGTGCGCCGCATGAACCAGCTCGTGTCGTCGACGCTGCAGACGTTCGCCGGGGCGATCGGCGCGTAGAAGCTGGGCCAGCCGGTGCCGGACTCGAATTTCGTCGCGGCGTCGAACAGCGGCGTGCCGCAGCAGACGCAATGGTAGGTGCCCGCGGCGTGGTTGTCCCAGTGCTCGCCGCTGAACGCGCGCTCGGTGCCCTTCCTGCGGGTCACCTTGAATTGCTCCGCCGTCAATTGGGCGCGCCACTCGGCGTCCGATTTCGTGACCTTGTCGACCATGTCCGCTGCCTCCTCGATGCAATGACCTGCCGGACAGTCGCTTCGGGCTCCGGTGCGCCTTACCGCCCGTCGGGCCGCGTCGAGGCCCGGGCATCCAGTATAGTTGAGCCTTTGCCGAAGGCTGCCCGCGTTGGATCCCGCCCGCCCCGATTCGGTTCGCCACGACGCCAGAGTGATCGGCGTCGTCGGCTTCGCGCACCTCGTCTCGCACTTCTTCCAGCTGGCGCTGCCGCCGCTCTTTCCGCTGCTGCGGGCCGAGTTCGGCATGAGCTACGCCGTCCTCGGCACGCTGGTCGGCGTCTACTACGCCGCGAGCGGCATCACGCAGTTCGTGTCGGGCTTCGTCGTCGATCGTCTCGGCGCGCGCCCGGTGTTGCTGGCGGGGGTGGCGCTCGCCGCCGGCGGGACGATGCTCGCGAGCCTAGTCCCCGGCATCGGCTGGCTCTTTCCCGTGGCCGTGCTGATGGGGATCGGCAACGGCGTCTTTCATCCGGCCGATTTCGCGATCCTCAACGCCAACGTCGCGCCGCGGCGCCTGGGCCATGCCTACAGCTCGCACGGCATCGGCGGCAACCTCGGCTATGCCCTGGCGCCCGTCGTCAGCTTCGCGCTCGGCTCGGCATTCGGCTGGCGCTTCGCGCTGGCGGCGATGGGAGCGCTGGGCCTCGTCGCGCTCGGCGCCATCGCTCACCCAGCGCGCACTGCTCGTCTCGCACCGGGCTTCGACGCGCATCTGCAGACACTGAAAGGAAGCGCCGCGCTGTTCCTGCAGGTCCCCATCGTTCTGTGCTTCCTCTACTTCGTGTTCAACACGATCGGCGGGCTGGGCCTGCAGACGTTCATCCCGACGGTGCTCGAACTGGGCTTCGACGTCGGCCTGGCGCTGGCGACATCCGCGCTGACCGCCTACCTGCTGGGCGGCACCGCGGGAATTCTTGCCGGCGGATTCCTCGCCGCGCGGACCGCGCGGCACGATCGGGTCGCGGCCACCGGGATGGCGCTGGGTGCGGCGGTGCTCGCCGTCGTCGCGGCCACGGGGATCGCGCCGTCGCTGCTGCTGCCGGTGTTCGCGCTCATCGGATTTGCGCTCGGCGCCACCGGCCCGTCGCGCGACCTGATCGTCCGCGGCGCGACGCCCAAGGGGGCCGCGGGGCGCGTGTACGGATTCGTCTACTCGGGGCTGGACCTTGGCGGCATCATCGGACCGGTGGCATTGGGCGTCCTGCTCGATCATGGACATCCGCGCGAAGTGTTCTTCGCCGTCGCCGCCTGCTACGTGGCTGGAATCGGCACCGTGTTCCGGATGCGCCGCGCGTCGTCCGGACCGCCGGTGCTCGCCCGTCTCCTGCCCTGAAGCCATGGACCTCGGAATCGCCGGGAAGCGTGCCTTGGTCTGCGCGGCAAGCCGCGGCCTCGGGCGCGGGTGCGCACAGGCGCTCGCGGAGGCCGGCTGCGACGTGACGATCGTCGCCCGCACCGAGGACGCGCTGCGCCGCACGGCGACGGAAATCGGCGAGCGCGCCGGCCGGCCGGTGCAGTGGGTCGCGTGCGACATCACGACGCCGGAGGGGAGGGCTGCGGCGCTCGCGGCCTGCGCCGAGCCCGACATACTGGTCAACAATGCCGGCGGGCCGCCGCCGGGCGATTTCCGCGACTGGGATCGCGCGGCATGGATTCGCGCGCTCGACGCCAACATGCTGACGCCGATCGAGCTCATCAAGGCGACGGTCGACGCGATGATCGCGCGGAAGTTCGGCCGCATCGTGAACATCACGTCGTCGGCGGTGAAGGCGCCCATCGACATCCTCGGGCTGTCCAACGGCGCGCGTTCGGGGCTCACCGGTTTCGTCGCCGGACTCGCGCGCAAGGTCGCCTGCCCACAACGTCACGATCAACAACCTGCTGCCCGGATCCTTCGACACCGACCGGCTGCGGACGACGATGGAGGGACGCGCGAAGGCGACCGGCAAGCCGCTGGCCGAGGTGATGCACGCCGGAGCCGCTGCCGTTCCGGCGGGCCGCTTCGGCCAGCGCGACGAGTTCGGCGCCGTCTGCGCGTTCCTCTGCAGCACCCATGCCGGCTACATCGTCGGCCAGAACATCCTGCAGGACGGCGGCGCCTACCCGGGCACGTTCTGACGACGCAAATTCGCTCCTGGGCGCGGAAAGATGATCGACCTCTACTACTGGACCACCTCCAACGGTCACAAGATCACGATCTACCTGGAGGAGACCGGCCTTCCCTATGTGCTGCGGCCCGTCAACATCAGCCGCGGCGAGCAGTTCGCTCCTGCGTTCCTCGCGATCTCGCCGAACAACCGGATACCTGCGATCGTCGATCACGCTCCCGCGGACGGCGGGAGCCCCCTGTCGCTGATGGAGTCCGGCGCGATCCTCCAGTATCTTGCCGAAAAGACGCAACGGCTGCTTCCGTCGGACCTGCGGGGCCGCTGGGAGTGCCTGCAATGGCTGTACTGGCAGATGGGCGGACTGGGGCCGATGGCGGGGCAGAACCATCACTTTGTCGGCAGCGCTCCCGAGAAGATTCCGTACGCGATCGACCGGTACGTGCGCGAGACCGGGAGGCTCTACGCGGTGCTCGACAAAAGGCTCGCCGACCGCGCCTTCATCGCCGGCGAGTACTCGATTGCGGACATCGCCTGTTACCCCTGGGTGCAGCCCGTGCGGCAGAGGCAGGACATCGCGGCGTTTCCGCACCTCGCGCGCTGGCTGGCGGAGATCGCCGCGCGACCGGCCGTGCAGCGCGCGTACGCGCTGGCAAAGACGATCAATGTCGCACCGGCGGTCACCGACGAGAAGTCCCGTGCGATCCTGTTCGGGCAGGACAGGAACTCTGTAATCTAGCGGACCGACCCGGCGCGACTCGCCGGGCATCACGGAGGATGCCGATGGAACTGCCGCACAACGCATTCAAGCGCGCCATTCGCGAAGGCCGGCAGCAGATCGGATTGTGGTCGAGCCTGTCGTCGAACTACACGGTGGAATTGATCGCCGGGGCCGGCTTCGACTGGATCCTGCTCGACACCGAGCATTCGCCCAACGATCTCGAATCGGTGCTGACCCAGGCGCAGGCCGCCGCAGCCTACCCGACCAGCACGATCGCGCGGGTGCCGTGGAACGACATGGTGACGATCAAGCGCTTTCTGGACATCGGTCTGCAGACGCTGCTGATCCCTTATGTGTGCACGGTGCAGGAAGCCCGGGATGCGGTCGCCTACACGCGGTACCCGCCGGCCGGCGTGCGCGGCGTCGCGGGCTCGACGCGCGCGACGCGCTTCGGTCGAGTCGCGGATTACGCGCGGCGCGCGCACGAGGAGCTCTGCGTGCTGGTGCAGGTGGAGACGCGGGACGCGCTCGATCAGCTCGAGGGCATCTGTGCCGTCGACGGGGTCGACGGCGTCTTCATCGGCCCGGCCGACCTGCATGCATCGATGGGCTATACCGGCGAAACCAGCAACCCGAAGGTCGTGCCGGTCATCGAGGAGGCGATCCGCCGCATCGCGAAATGCGGCAAAGCGCCCGGCGTGCTCGCCTTCCCCGAGTCCGACATCCGACGTTACATCGCCGCGGGGTCGCTGTTCACCGCCGTCGGCGCGGACGCGGGGATCCTCGCTCACGGGGCCGAGGCCCTCGCCGCGAAGTACAAGGGCTGAACGCATGGCCGATGACGCTGCGAAGATCGAAGTCCACCGCGGCCTCCAGGGCGTCCATTTCGACCGCTCGCGCGTCTGCTTCATCGACGGACGGGCGGGCGAGCTCCTCTATCGCGGCTATTCGATTCACGACCTGGCGGAGCATTCGACCTTCGAGGAAACCTGTTATCTGCTGTTGAAGGGCGAGCTGCCGGCGCGCTCCGAGCTCGAGGCGTTCGACGCGCAGCTCAAGTCCGCGCGCGCGCTGCCGGCCGGCGTCAACGACATCATCCGACACGGTCAAGGGCGCGCACCCGATGGACGTGCTGCGCACCGCGGTCTCGGCGCTGGCGGCATTCGATCCCGAGGCCGCCGACAATTCGCCGGCGGCGACGCTGCGCAAGGGCATCCGCCTCACGTCGCAGGTGCCGATGCTCGTCGCGGCGCACGACGCCATCCGCAACGGGCGCGCTCCGGTCGCCCCCGATCCGCGCCTCGGGCATGCGGCCAATTTCCTCTACATGCTCAAAGGGACGGCGCCGAGCGCGGATGCGGCGCGGCTCATGGATGTCGACATGATCCTGCACGCCGAGCACGGCTCGAACGCCTCGGCGTTCACGGCGCGCGTCGTCGCCGGGACCCAGGCGACCCTGCACGCCGCGATCACGGCGGCGATCGCCGCGCTGTCCGGGCCGTCGCATGGCGGCGCGGCGGAGAACGTGATCCGGATGGCACAGGAGATCGGGGACGCCACGATGGCCGCCGATTACGTCAGGAGGAAGCGCGCGAACAAGGAGGCCGTCATGGGCTTCGGGCATCGCGTGTACCGCGCCGAGGACCCGCGGGCGCGCCACATGCGCGCCGGAGTCGAGAAACTCTCGCGCGAGATGGGCCAGCCGAAGTGGTATCAGATCCTCGAGGCGCTGGTCGAGGTGATGAAGCCCTACGCTCGCCACGGCGTGAACGTCAACGTGGACTTCTACGCCGGCGTCGTCTACTTCCTGAACGGCATCGCGGAGGACCTCTTCGTCCCGGTGTTCGCCGTCGGCCGGGTGCCGGGCTGGACGGTGCAGGTGCTGGAGCAGATGGAGAACAACATCCTGATCCGGCCGCTGACGCTCTACAACGGTCCCGCGCTGCGCGACTACGTGCCGCTCGCCGCGCGCTGATCCGGCGCGCCGCACTGCGCGAGCATGACCGCCGTGGTCGCGACGATGTCCTCGACGCTCGCCCCGCGCGAGAGGTCGCTCACCGGTCGCGCGAATCCCTGCAGGATCGGACCGACGGCGTTCGCGCCGCCAAGGTGCTGGGTCAGCTTGTAGGCGATGTTGCCGGCGTCGAGATCCGGGAAGACGAGCACGTTCGCGCGCCCGGCGACGGCGCCGCAGTCCCGCAGCTTCTTCGCCGCGACGACGGGGCTCAACGCCGCGTCGGCCTGCAGTTCGCCGTCGATCGCGAGCGATGGCGCCCGCTGTCGCGCGATTTCGAGCGCACGCACCACCTTGTCGACGCGTGCGTGTTTCGCGCTTCCCCTGGTCGAGAACGAAAGCAGCGCGACGCGCGGCTCTTCGGCGAGCAGCCTGCGGGCGCTTGCGGCCGAGGCCAGCGCAATGTCGGCGAGCTCGTCGCTGGTCGGGTCGGCGTTCACCGCGCAATCGGCGTAGATCAGGACGCGTTCTCCGAGCATCATCAGGAAAAAGCTCGACGGCGTCTTGATTCCGGGCGCGAGGCCGATCGTCAGCATGGCCGCCTCGATCACGCGCGCTGTCGGGTTCGCGGCGCCCGCCACCATGGCGTCGGCGTCGCCCGTCTTCACCATCAGACCGGCGTGGAACAGCGGCTTGGCGGCCAGTCCGCGCGCCACCTTCGGGTTCGCATTCGGTCGTCCGGAGAGGTAGGCCGCCGCGTACGCGCCGAGGCGATCGCTCGACTCCGGATTCGTCGGCAGGATCGGCACGGCGAGGTCGAGTTCGCGAAGGCGCCGCGCCGCGGCCGCGATGCGCTCGTCGGCCCCTTCGGGGAACACCACGCGCAGCCGCCTGCCGCGAATCCGGGCGAAACAGGTCTCGAGGGCGTTCACCGCGGCGCCATTCGGGCGTCAGCCGTCCTCGACCGTGCGGCGGATGCCGATGACGCCGGGGCCGAATCCGCGTGCACCCGCGGCGAAGTCCGTCGCGCGCTCGAGCGCCGGGTCGACGTCGAAGACGAGGTCCCCGTCGGCTTCCTCGCGGCCGGTGGCGCGCACGGCGCCGAAATCGAACAGCGAGCGGTCCAGCAGGTGCGACGGAGCCGCGTGGGCGAGCGCGCCGAAGATCGAGTCGACCCGCCCGGGGTGTTTCTTCTCCCACTCGCGCAGCATCGCGGTGACCTGCTTGCGCTGCAGATGCTCCTGCGAGCCGCACAGGTTGCACGGAATGACCGGGAAGGCGTTCAGCTCCGCGAACCGCGCGAGATCCCGCTCGCGCACGTAGGCAAGCGGCCGGATCACGACGTGCCGGCCGTCGTCGGAGACGAGTTTCGGCGGCATGGTCTTCAGCTTTCCGCCGAAGAAGAGATTCAGGAAAAACGTCGCCAGGAGGTCGTCGCGGTGGTGGCCCAGCGCGATCTTGGTTGCCCCGATTTCGGCTGCAACGCGATAGATCGCGCCGCGGCGCAGGCGCGAGCACATCGAGCACAGCGTGCCGCCTTCGGGAATGACGCGCTTGACGACGCTGTAGGTGTCCTGCTCGACGATGCGGAACGGGACGCCGCGCGTCGCGAGGTAGCGGGGGAGCACGTCGGCGGGAAAGCCGGGCTGCTTCTGGTCGAGGTTCATCGCGATGACCTCGAACGGGAAGGGCGCCCGGCCCTTGAGGCTCAACAGGATGTCGAGCAGGCCGTAGCTGTCCTTGCCGCCGGAAACGCAGACCATCACGCGGTCGTGCGGCGCGATCAGTCCGTAATCCCCGATCGCCTCGCCGACCAGCCGGCGGAGGCGTTTCCTGAGCTTGTTCGCCTCGAATTCGGCCTTCCGCGGGTCGCGCCGGGTCGCGCCGGGAGCCGCTGCGCCTGCGGCAGGCGCCGCGCGCCGGGCGTCGGTGGAGGCAGTGTCATCCATGAGTTGCGACCATTCTACCGGCGGGCAGCGGTATTGGCGCTAACATTGGGCCTTTTCCGGAAATCAGGCTCAGGGAGGCCCCGATGCGGACGATCCTCGTCGCCAATCCGAAAGGCGGCAGCGGCAAGACGACACTCGCCACCAACCTCGCCGGCTGGCTCGCGGGCAAGCGGCAGCGTGTCGTGCTGCGCGACCTCGATCCGCAGCGTTCGTCGACGGAGTGGCGCGAACGGCGGCCGGCGTTGTTTCCGCGCATCGCCGGACACGCGAAGGAGGTGAAGCAGGGCGCCGCCGAGTCCGAGCCGGAATGGCGCGTCGTGGATACGCCCGCCGGGCTTTCCGGCGACGACCTCCGGGATGCGGTGCGCCGTGCCGACGTAATGCTCGTGCCGCTGACGCCGTCGGCGTTCGACATGGCCGCGGCGCGGCATTTTCTGGGCGCGGTCCACGAGCACAAGGCGATCAGGAAAGGCGGACTTGCGCTTGGCATCGTCGCCATGCGCGTCGATCCGCGCACGCGGAGCGCGGTTGAGCTCGACGCGTTTCTCGCCGAGTTCGATTTCCCGGTCGTCGCTCATCTGCGCGACACTCAGGTCTACGTCCACTGCGCGCGTGACGGCGCGTCGGTGTTCGACCTGCCGCGCTCGCGCGCCGAGCAGGACTGGGACCAGTGGAAGCCGCTGACGCGCTGGGTCGCTCGCCATGCCATGCCGAAGACCTGAGACGACCCGGGCAGGTGCGCGCGATGCTTCGGCGCTGCGCCTGTTGCGGCAAACGCGACCGACCCGCAGAATTCATCGATGACGGACATCGCCCGCCTCCGCAAGACCTACGAGCGCGCCGAGCTCGACGAAACGCGTTCGGCGAGCGTTCCGTTGCAGCAGTTCGAGCACTGGCTGCAAGAGGCGATCGCGGCGAAGCTTCCCGAGCCGACGGCGATGACGCTTGCAACGGTCGGCGCGGACGGGCGACCGTCGACGCGGGTCGTGCTGCTGAAGGGCTGCGATGCGCGAGGCTTCGTCTGGTACACGAACTACGAAAGCCGCAAGGCGCGGGAGCTCGCGGCCAATTCGCAGGCCGCGCTTCAGTTCCACTGGGTCGAGTTGGAGCGCGTCGTGCGCATCGAGGGCCGCGTCGAGAAGACGGGCGCCGAGGATTCCGACGCCTATTACCGGACGCGGCCGCTCGACTCGCGGATCGGCGCCTGGGCTTCGCCGCAGAGCAGGGTGATCGCGTCGCGCGCCGTCCTCGTGGCCGAGGCCGCGCGGATCGGCGCCAAGTTCCTGCTCGACCCGCCGCGGCCTCCGCACTGGGGCGGCTACCGGCTGGTCGCGGACACGTTCGAATTCTGGCAGGGCCGCCGGAGCCGCCTCCACGACCGGCTGCGCTACACGCTGCAGGCCGACGGCGCGTGGCTGCGGCAGCGGCTTGCGCCCTGACGCGGCGATTCCCCGCCGGGGCCGCCCGTTGGTCGACGTCGGCACCCGCCGTCCAACGCCGTGGAGTTCGCGCCGCGCAAATATAGATTGGCGACCCCGGGAACTCCTGCTACGATTTGCCTCCGACGAGACACAGCATTCGGCGCAATGCCGATCCGGCGATTCGGCGTCCGTTCAATCGTTGCGCTCCCACTGGAGGCCGTTGGCGGCGAGCGCAAGAACAAGCGCGCTGTTCGGGAACCGAGCCTATCGTGAATCTCTGCAATCGATGATGCATGAATCGATGTCGTTTGACCGCTTTTTCCTGGAGGCAACCCATGTTTGAGTCATTTCTCCTGTCCCGTCGTTCGGTTTGGTCGGTGGTTGTCAGTCTGGCGTTGATGGCGTGTCTGGGTTCGGCCCATGCGCAGCAGAAGAAGATCCGGATTGCGTTCGGCGACGTGCTTTCCACTGAAACCGTGTCGATGGTGATCGCGCTGGAACGAGCGAAGGCAAAGGGCGTCGACTACGAGATCACCTTTCTTGCAAAGGAAGAGCTGGCGATCCAGGCCGTGATCAACGGGCAGGCCGACCTGGGTGTCGGTACGCCGTACTCGGTGATCCAGAAGAGCAAGGCGCCGCTGCGCGTCCTGTTTCAATGTACCCGTCTGGTGTTCTTCCCGGTGGTCGACAAGCAGTACAAGTCCTGGAAGGATCTCAACGGTCAGCCGTTCACCTTCCACGCCCGCGGCACCGGCACGGAAGCCATCGGCAACATCATCGCCAAGCGCGAAGGCATCCAGTTCGGCGAGCGCAGCTACGTGCCCGGTTCGGAGAACCGCATCATTGCCATGATGAATGGCCAGATCAAGGCCACCATCATCGACCTGGCCAACAAGAACACGCTGATGGAGAAGGCGGGTGACCGCTTCATCGTGCTGCCTGGTGTGTCAAGCCCGGCGTCCGACGAAACCCTGTTCGGCAATGTCGACTGGATAAAGGCCAACGAGAAGCAGGTGGACATCATCGTCACGGAGTTCGCTCGCCTGTGGGTGGAGATGAACGCCGATCCGTCGGTGATCGAACGCGAGCGCGCCAAGCGCAATCTGATGGCGGATCAACCCAAGGAAGTGCTGTCCAAGGTCACGTCGTTCTACACGACCTCCACCAAGGAAGGCATCTACGCGCCGGGCGGCGGCAGTGCCGACGTGGCGAAGAGCGACTTCGAGTTCTACGTGGAAGCCGGTCAGATGCAAGGCCCGGCGGCCAGTCTGAAAGTCGAGGACTTCTGGTACCTCGGGCCGCTGGAGCGCGCGCGCAAGGTCGTCGCCAAGTAGATCAGCCTCCCATCGTCGGATCAGCCCGCCTCGTGCGGGCTGGTCCCGGTGCGTGCCCCCGGCAAGTCCCGGCAGCGAGCAACATCCATGCAATTGACCCATCCGCTGTTCATGCGGCTCATCTCCTTCGGTGTCGTCCTGGGCGCCTGGGAATACGTGGGGTCGATCGGACTGAGCGCGGCCTTTCCGTCGTTTTCCGACACCGCCCTGGCCTTGTGGGGCATGGCGGCAGACGGCTCGCTGTTCAAGGCGTTTGCCAAGACGCTGGAGCCGCTGCTGGTCGGACTGTTCATCTCCGTGTCGCTGGGCGTAGGTCTGGGCGTCTGGATGGGGCTCAAGGAGTCTGCCGAGTGGCTGTTCGCCCCGATCTTCATCGTCGCGCAGGCCGCCCCGCTGGCTGCGCTGATCCCGGTGTTGACCTTTGCCTACGGCATCGGCTTGACGGCCAAGGTGCTGACCGTTTGCATCATGGCCATGCCGGTCATTGTCATCAACGCGCTGGGTGCCGTGCGCAACACACCGGTCTCGCTGATCGAGATGGGCGTGTCCTTTCTCGGCACGCGCCGACAGGTTATCGGGAACATCATCCTGCCGTCGGCCAGTCCGATGATCTTCGTGGGCCTGCGCCTGGGCTGCGCGTCGGGCTTCATAGGCGTGATCCTGGCCGAATTGCTCATAACACCCACCGGAATCGGCGACCTCATTTCCTACAACCAGTCGGTGGCCGAGTACCCCAGCATGTACGCCGCCATCCTGTCCATCATCGTTGCCTCGGTGTTGTTCATCGAAGGCATCGAGTTTGTCGAAAAGACGATGTTCCGGCCCGAGAAACGCACATGACATTGCCGTCAGCCGCTGCCACGCCGCTTCCGACGCAAACGTCTGCGCCGATCGTCAGCGTGCGCGGCGTCCACAAGACCTACCCGGGTGGTGTGGAAGCGCTCAAGGACATCTCGCTCGATTTCCCGGAGGGCAAGCTGACCACGCTGCTGGGCCCCTCGGGCTGCGGCAAGACAACCCTCCTCAAGATCATTGCCGGGCTGTTGCCGGCCAGCAGCGGCGAGGTCCTGGTGGAAGGCCGGCCGGTCACCGGCCCCGGTCCGGAGCGTGCATTCGTGTTCCAGGACTTCGCCTTGATGCCCTGGGCCACGGTTGTCCGCAACGTCGCCTTCGGACTGGAGTTGCGCGGGATGGCGCGCTCCGAGCGGGAAACGGTAGCCGCGCGCTACATAGAGCAGATGGGCCTGAAGGGCTTCGAGAACAAGTACCCCCACGAGCTTTCGGGCGGAATGCGTCAGCGCGTGGGTCTGGCGCGTGCCCTGGCGGTGAACGCCAAGGTGCTCTTGATGGACGAGCCATTCTCGGCCGTCGACGAGCAGACGCGCCGCAAGTTCCAGGAAGATTTGCTGGAGCTGGTGGCCAACGAACGCAAGACCTTCATCTTCGTGACCCACAGCATCGAAGAGGCGGTGTACGTGTCGGACCGCATCGTGCTGCTGCACCGCCGTCCTGGCCGCGTGCATGCCATCATCGAACCCAACATTTGCCGGGACGTGGACCCTGAGCAGATTCGGCGCCAGCCCGGGTACCTCGATGCGGTCGAGAACATCTGGCAGAGCCTGAAGCAATACCTCGACTGAAAGGCGGTACCCATGAACATCGCCGGCTACCGCTTGCCTCTGTTTTCCTCGCTCATCCTATGGGCCATTCTCTGGGAGATCGCAGGACACACCGGGGCCGAACTGATCATGCCACCGCTGAGCGCAATCACGCTGCGCATTTTCGAGATCGTGCCGACCAAGGCGTTCATGGACGCCCTGATGATCACCGGCGAAGCCTTCCTGAGCGGCACCCTGATCTCCCTTCTCGTCGGAATTCCGCTGGGTGTGCTGATGGGACGCTCCAGGATCGCCGACGACATGCTGTTGCCGTGGGTCAATGTGTTCCTGTCGGCACCCTTGTCCGCGCTGGTGCCGGTCATCATGGTGCTGGCGGGCATTGGCAAGGCCACCATCGTGCTCACGGTGGTGCTTTTTGCCATCTGGATCGTCATGCTCAACGCGCGGGCAGGGGTTCGCAGCATCAGCCCGTCCCTGATCGAGATGTCGCGCTCTTTCGGGGCCACTTTCTTCCAGAGTTTCGTGCACGTCTATCTGTGGGCGGCGTTGCCCGAGATCATTGCCGGGGTGCGCCTTGGGCTCATTCGCGCCGTCAAAGGCGTGATCATCGGTCAGCTGCTGATCTCCGTGGTGGGCTTTGGCACTCTGTTCGAGATATACCTGTCCCACTTCCTGATGGAACACCTATGGGCGGTGGTGCTCGTGATCTTTGCATTCGCATTCGTGATCAACGAGCTGTTGGCCTGGGCAGAGAGATCGGTTCGCTACTACGCCGCGTCGCGGTAGTCTTCATTTCAACAGGAGAGTCAAGATGACTGCATCACAAACCGATTTCGTTGTCCCGGCCCCACCCGTCGTATCTCTCGCCGTCAGGGGTTCCGCGGCCCGCTTTCCCGTGCGCCGGGTGTATTGCGTGGGCCGGAACTATGCGGAGCACACGCGCGAGATGGGACATGACCCGGACCGGGAACTGCCGTTCTTCTTTCAGAAAAATCCGGATAACCTGGTTCTCGACAATGGCGACTTCCCCTACCCGCCGATGTCAAACAATGTTCATTTCGAACTGGAAATGGTCGTCGCCATCGGCAAGGGCGGATCCGACATCAGTGTCGAATCGGCTCTGGACCACGTCTACGGGTACGCCCTGGGCCTGGACATGACGCGCCGCGATCTGCAGGGCGAGGCGAAGAAGACCGGCCGGCCGTGGGAGATCGGCAAGGCATTCGAGCATTCCGCGCCAATGACGGACATCGTCACAGTCAAGGACGCGGGGCATCTTGCGAAAGGCGCCATCCGGTTGAAGGTGAACGGCGAAGTGAAGCAGCAAAGCAACCTGGATCAGTTGATCTGGAACGTTCCGGAGATCATTTCCCACCTGTCGAAGACATTCGAACTGAAGGCCGGCGATTTGATCATGACGGGCACGCCCGCCGGGGTGGGTGCGATCAAACGCGGCGACGTCATGGAAGGCTACTGCGAGGGCATCGGGTCGATTACCGCGAAGGTCGTCTGAACGCTGGCGCTCGTCGACCCATCGCGGCGCGGGCCGCGCCACGGACGGAGCAGGGCGGGGCGGCGGCAGGCCGGCCGCCCCGGGTCCGGCTTACATCCGCTCGATCATGGCCTTGCCGAAGCCCGAGCAGGACACCTGGGTGGCGCCGGGCATCAGCCGCGCGAAGTCGTAGGTCACCACTTTGTCCGCGATCGCCCGCTCGAGGCTCGCCGTGATCCGGTCCGCCGCCTCTTTCCAGCCCATGTGCACGAGCATCATCTCGGCCGACAGGATCTCGGAGCCGGGGTTCACGTAGTCCTTGCCCGCGTATTTCGGCGCGGTGCCGTGGGTGGCCTCGAACATGGCGACCGTATCGGACATGTTCGCGCCCGGCGCGATGCCGATGCCGCCCACCTGCGCGGCGAGCGCGTCGGAGATATAGTCGCCGTTCAGGTTGAGCGTGGCGATGACGTCGTACTCCTCCGGGCGCAGCAGGATCTGCTGCAGGAAGGCGTCGGCGATCGCGTCCTTGATGACGATGTCACGGCCGCTCTTCGGGTTCCTGAGCTTGCACCAGGGGCCGCCGTCGACGGGCTGCGCGCCGAACTCCGCCTGCGCCAGTGCGTAGCTCCAGTCGCGAAAGCCCCCTTCGGTGAACTTCATGATGTTGCCCTTGTGCACGATCGTCAGCGACTTGCGGTCGTTGTCGATCGCATACTGCAGCGCCTTGCGCACCAGCCGCTCGGTGCCTTCGCGCGACACCGGCTTGATGCCGATGCTGGAGGTGGCCGGAAAGCGGATCTTCTTGACGCCCATCTCCCGGATGAGAAAGTCGATGACCTTCTTCGCCCCCTCCGATTCGGCCTCCCATTCGATCCCGGCGTAGATATCCTCCGAATTCTCCCGGAAGATCACCATGTCGGTCTTCTCCGGGGCCTTGAGCGGACTGGGCACCCCGGCGAAGTAACGCACCGGGCGCAGGCACACGTACAGGTCGAGCTGCTGGCGCAGCGCCACGTTGAGCGAGCGGATGCCCCCGCCCACGGGCGTGGTCAGCGGGCCCTTGATCGACACCACGTACTCCTTCACGATCGCCAGGGTCTCGTCGGGCAGCCACACGTCGGGACCGTAGACCCGGGTCGATTTCTCGCCGGCGTACACCTCCATCCAGTGAATCCGGCGCCGGCCGCCGTACGCCTTGGCCACCGCCGCGTCCACGACCTCGATCATCACCGGCGTAATATCCAGGCCGGTGCCGTCGCCCTCGATGTAGGGAATGATCGGATGATCGGGAACCTCGAGGCTGAAATCCTTGTCGACCGTGATCTTCCGGCCAGCAGCCGGGACCTTGACGTGCTGATACATGGGCTCTCCTCAGTGGGCCTTCGCGGCAGGACGTTGAACCGAAAGGCAAGTGGAAACGATCGGCACTGCGCGGGATTTCTGCAGCGGACAGCGCAGGATTTCAGGCTCGACGCACCGCGTCGACGGCCAGCACGCTGGAATCCTCGGCGCCATGCCCCGCTGCAATGAGCTGGTCCATTCGTGCGGCAATCGCGGGCAGGATTGCCATCGGCAACTTGCCGGACGCCTCCAGCATCAGCTGCACGTCCTTGCGCGCCATGGCCAGCTCGAAACCGGGAGTGAAGTCGCCCGCGACCATGCTCGTCCCGCGTCGTGTGACGATCGCGTTCATGTCGAGCGCTCCGAGCAATCCGGCGGCATCCCCTGCATCGACGCCGCATGCCTTCGCAAGAGTGAGGATGTCCGCCATCACGGCCGTGATGCCGATGATCATGGCGTTGCCCAGCAGCTTGTTGACAGCGGCGAGATCGGTGCGCTCGCCCATGTAATCCAGGCGCCCGGTCATCCTTGCGAGATCGGCCCGGACGCCCTCGAAGAGCGCCTTTGGCCCGGTGGCGAGCATCAAGCCCTGCGCATTGCGCGCGGCCGGCGGCCCCATGAAGACGGGGCAGTGCAGGTACCCGATCCCCTGCGCTTGCAGCCGCTCGAACCGCTCTGCAGTCAGTCGCGGCAACGTCGTGCTGTGATCGATCAGTATCGCGTCTGCGGAAAGGCCGGCGCGCGCGGCCGCAATGACCTCGTCCACCACCGCGTCGTCCTTGAGCACCAGGTGCACCCTCGACGCGCCTCGCACCGCTGCGGCGGGTGTCGCCGCGGCTTTGACGCCGAACTTGGCGAGGGTCAGAGCTTTGTCCGGTGAACGATTCCAGGCGGTGACGGTATCACCACGCTTGACGGCAGCTTCCGCGAATGCGCTGCCGAGCAAGCCAGTGCCGAGAAATGCAATGTGTGCCATGGTCATGATCCTGATAGGGTCGCGCGCCTTGCGCCGGGAGGTCGGTCGATCCGGCCCGTGCTGCCGACAACGTCAGCGGTCGGGAGGCGCCGGAAGAAATCGGTCGGGACCGCAACGGCCGCCCGGTACCGCTGCGGCTAAGGGATGAGCGCATCTTGCGCGCGCACCGGAAGGGCGGCCGGAGCGACCCGGCGCCCTGCTCGGTGGGCGAGGATCGCGCGCTACTTCTTCGGCGCGGCGGCTTCCTTCGCCGCCTCGACAGCCTTGTCTGCGGCGTCCTTCGTCGCGTCGACGGCCTTGCCGGCCGCGTCCGCGGTTGCGGTGGCGGCCTCCTTGGTCGCTTCCTTGGCCGCTTCGCCGGCTTTCGTAGCCGCTTCCTTGGCCTTGTCGGCGGCTTCCGCCGCAGCCTTCTTCGCGGCGTCGGCAGCCGTACTGGATTCCTTGCCGCAAGCGGCGAGCGTGGCGCCGACCGCCAGGGCGGTCAACACGATGAGTACACGGGAACGCATCAAATTCTTCTCCTGTCGGGTTGTGCGTGAAGCGAATCCTGACCAGCCCGGACCGGATGACTGTCGCGGGCTGCCACCAATATGTGATTGTACGCCAGCCGGAACGGGACGTTCACAGCGAGGTGTCCTCTCCTTCGGGGTAGTGTGACTTCCGTTCGGTCGCTTTGGCATCGAGTCGTGCGACCCAGCCGAAGACTAGCCCGAACAGGGCGGCCGTGCAGACCGCCATCGCGAGCGCGAGAGGATAGACGGTTGCGTTGTACGACGCGCCGATCCAGACACCGGTCAGCGCCGCCCCAGCCATGACCGAGAAGCCGAAAAGACCGGCTGCGGCGCCGGCGTGCCGTGGGAACGGAGCGATGCTGCCGACCTGTCCGCAGGGGAAGTTGATGCCGTGCGCCAGGAAATAACCGAAGCCCGGCAGGAGCAGCGCCGCCCAGTGGTGCACCCCGGCAGCGGCCAGCCCTGCCATGGCGAGTCCGCTCGCCAGCGCAAAGGTCGCACCCACCCGAAGCGCGCGCGGGACACTCATGCGCGACAGCAGGCGGCGGCACACGATGGTGCCGATCAGGTAGCCGCACACGCAGAATGCGAAGGCGAATCCGAAGTGGGCGGTGGGCACGCCGAGAACGCGGATCAGCACGAGCGAGGAGCCCGAGATGAACGCGAAGAGACCTCCGTACGACGCGCTGCCGACCAGTGTGTAGGCCAGGAACTCCGGCGAACGAAGCACGTGAGCGTAGTTGGCCGCCAGAGTGCGCGGCCGCAGCGCGGCGGGATTGCGCTGCCGGTTGGTTTCGATCGGCTTCGCCAGGACCGCCGCCAGCAGAAGCGCGCCGAGCAGGGTGAGCACAACGAAGGCGGCACGATGTCCGAACCGCACTTCCAGGAAGCTGCCGAGGATCGGTCCGGCGATGGGGCCTATCGCGAGTAGGGTGGACGCCTGCGCCAGCGCCTTCGCGCCGGCCCGCGGCGTGTACACGTCGCGAACGACAGCGCGCGCGACCACGACCACGGCGCAGCAGCCGACGGCCTGGACCGCTCGCGCCGCGATCAGCAGGCCGATCGACGGCGCCAGGGCGCACGCGATGCTTGCGGCGACGTACAAGCTCAGCCCTCCCGCGAGGACCGGATAGCGTCCGTGCCGGTCCGACAGCGGTCCGGCGACGAGTTGCATCATGGCGAAGGCGGCCACCCACACGGACAGCGTGAGCTGGACGGTCTCGACGGACGCCGCGAACGTGGGCGCGAGACCCGGCAGCGATGCGAGATACAGGTCTGTCGAGACCGACTGCAGCATCAGGCAGCAGCCGATCAGCGCCACCAGCATCCGGTTGCCGACGCCGTGCGGCAAACCGGGGACGGCGGGCGGCGCACGCATCGGCGATCGCCGCTACGCTGCGTTCCCCATCAATTCCCGCAGCACGAACGGCAGAATCCCGCCGTTGAGGTAGTAGTCGACCTCGATGGGCGTATCGATGCGCAGCAGCACCGGGACCGACTGCACGGTGCCGTCGCTGCGGTGGATGGTCAGCGTCACGTCCATCTGCGGCTTGATGCCGGCCTCGATGCCCGTCACGTCGAAGGTCTCGTTGCCGGTGATGCCCAGTGAGCTCGCCGTGTCGCGGCCTTTGAACTGGCAGGGCAGCACACCCATGCCGACGAGGTTCGACCGGTGGATGCGCTCGAAGCTCTTGGCCACGACGGCCTTGACGCCGAGGAGTTGCGTGCCCTTCGCCGCCCAATCGCGCGACGACCCGGTGCCGTATTCCTCGCCGCCGAAGACGATCGTCGGCGTGCCTGCCGCGATGTACTTCATCGCCGCGTCGTAGATCGGCATCTTCGTTCCCGCCGGCTGGAACAGCGTGACGCCGCCTTCCTCGCGCCCGCCGTCGGCTCTCTGCGGCAGCATCAGGTTCTTGATCCGGACATTGGCGAACGTGCCGCGCATCATCACATCGTGGTTGCCGCGGCGCGAACCGTAGCTGTTGAAATCGACGACCGACACGTCGTGCTCCAGCAGGTAGACGCCGGCGGGGGAGGTCGGCTTGATCGAGCCGGCCGGGCTGATGTGGTCCGTCGTCACGGAATCGCCGAAAATGCCGAGCGCGCGCGCGCCCTTGATGTCGCCGCTCTTTCCGGTCGCCATTCTGAAGCCGTCGAAGAACGGCGGCTTCGCGATGTACGTCGACATCGGCCAGTCGTAGACCTGCCCCGTCGCGCCGGAGATCGTTCCCCATAGCGGATTCGCGTTGCCGACATCGCCGTAGAGCGCGCGGTAGATGGCAGGGTCCTTCGCGCAGCTCATCACGGCCGCGATCTCGTGCGAGCTTGGCCAAAGGTCCTTGAGGTAGACCGGACCGTTCGCGCCGATGCCGACGGGCTCGGTGGTCAGATCCTTCAGCACGGTGCCGGCGATGGCGTAGGCCACGACGAGCGGCGGCGACGCCAGGAAATTCGCCTTCAGGTTCGGGTGGATTCGCGCCTCGAAATTGCGGTTGCCCGAAAGCACCGCCGCGCAGACGAGGTCGTTGCCCGTGATGGCCTCGTTGAACTCGGGCCGGAGGTCGCCGGCGTTGCCGATGCACGTCGTGCAGCCATACGCGGTGACGCCGAAGCCGAGCTGCTCGAGATACGGCAGGAGGCCCGCCTTGGTCAGGTAATCGGTGACCACGCGCGAACCCGGGGCGAGCGAGGTCTTGATGTGCGGCTTGACGGACAGACCGTGCTCGACCGCCTTCTTCGCGAGCAGGCCGGCGGCGAGCAGAACACCCGGGTTGGATGTGTTGGTGCACGAGGTGATCGCCGCGATCAGCACGTCGCCGTTGCCGAGGTCCACGCCGTCGCGGGTGGTGAGCCGGCGGGCGAGATTCGCGGCCGGTTGCGCGAAGCCGTTATCGGCGACCGGCTTGCTGAAGAGTTCGGTGAATTTCGCCTTGAGGCTGTCGAGCTCGATGCGATCCTGCGGGCGCTTCGGCCCCGCGACGGAGGCCTTGATCGACGCGAGGTCGAGCGTCACCACCTTCGTGTAGTCGATCTCGCCGGCTCGGGGCACTCCGTAGAGCCCCTGCGCCTTGAAATACGAGGCGAAGGCGTCGATTTCCGCCGTCGTGCGGCCCGTGGCCTTCAGATAGTCGATCGTAGCGTCGTCGACCGGAAAGAATCCCATCGTCGCGCCGTATTCGGGCGCCATGTTGGCGATCGTCGCCCGGTCGGGCACCGCGAGCGACGCGGTGCCTTCGCCGAAGAACTCGACGAATTTGCCGACGACCTTCTCCCGCCGCAGCATTTCGGTGACCGTCAGCACCAGATCGGTCGCCGTGATGCCTTCGTTCAGCCGGCCCTTCATCTCGACGCCGACGACGTCCGGGGTGAGGAAATACACGGGCTGGCCGAGCATCCCGGCTTCGGCCTCGATGCCGCCCACGCCCCAGCCGACGACGCCGATGCCGTTGATCATCGTCGTGTGGCTGTCGGTGCCGACCAGCGTGTCGGGATAATAGACGCCATCCTTCTCGTGCACGCCCCGGGCGAGATACTCGAGGTTCACCTGGTGGACGATGCCGATGCCCGGCGGCACGACCTTGAACGTGTCGAAGGCCTGCATCCCCCATTTCATGAACTGGTAGCGCTCCGCGTTGCGCTGGAACTCGAGCTTCATGTTGAGGTCGAGGGCATCCGGCCGGCGGTAGTAGTCGATCATCACCGAATGGTCGACGACGAGATCGACCGGGACCAGCGGCTCGATCGCCTTCGGGTTCCTGCCCATGTCCGCGGCGACGTTGCGCATCGCCGCGAGATCTGCGAGGAGCGGCACCCCGGTAAAGTCCTGCAGCACGACGCGCGCTACGACGAACGGAATTTCGGCCGTACGCGCGCCGGTCGGAGCCCAGCTGGCGAGCTCCTTCACATGCTCGGAGGTGACCTTCTTGCCGTCGCAGTTGCGCAGCACGCTCTCGAGCACGATGCGGATGGACACCGGCAGCCGCGAAACGCGGCCGATGCCCGCCTTTTCGAGCGCAGGCAGCGAATAGAACCGGCCGACGGCGCCGGAGGCGAGCTTGAACGGCTGAAGGGTGTCGTGCAGGTTGTGCGGCATGGGGTCTCTCATGGTTCGTGTGCGGGGTGGGGTGGTCAGAAATGCTCTGCGCGCGGCCGGTCGATCCGTGGGTCCGAAGCGACGTTGTCGTTGGGGTGGGCGGCCGACATGGCGGCACCCGCCGCCCGTGCGCGCTTGAGCACGGTCCAGTGGTAACGGTACGACGCGAGGTCGTGCATCTTGCCACCTATGGACAGCGGCGCCCAATCCGCGGCCTGCGCCGCGGCGAGAATGCCGGTTGCCTCCTCGATCTGCGCCGCGTCGAGTCGCATCGCGCGGAGAATCGGATCGATCTGCGCGGGGTGAATGCTCCACATGCGCAGGAATCCGAATTCCTCGCGCGCCCGGCGCGCGTCGTTGTACACCGCCTGCGGATCGCCGATCGCGCGGGTGATGCCGTGCGCGGGAATGCGATTGTGCGCCAGCGCCGCTGCCGCCGTCTCGCACTTCGCGCGGCGAACGAGCGGGTGGTCGAACTGGCCGGGGCTGTCCATGGCGGACATGGGAATGGCGCCCTCGTGGGCGCTCACGAAGTCGAGCGTGCCGAAGTCGAGGCTCGCCACACCCGGGAACGCCGCGATTGCCCAGGCGTCGCGCACGGCGCCGTGCGTCTCGACCAGCACGCTCACCGGAATCTCGCGGCCGAGACCGCGTCGGGCATCCTCCAGCGCGAGGGCGTCGAGAAACCGCACGACGTCGGCGACGCACTCCGCCTTGGGCAAGGTCAGGAAGGCGAGCCGGTCGCCGGCGTCGGCGACGAGAATCTCGAGCTCCGCGCGCCACGACGGATGCCGTGTGCCGTGCAGTCGCGCTCCGACGCGGTCGTGCCGGTTGGCGTCGCTCGCGATGAGGGCAGCCAGGGCCCTCGCGTGCTCGAGCTCGCGGCCGACCGGCGCGCCGTCCTCGCAGTCGGCCGCGATGTCGAACACCGGACCCCGCTCGGCCTGCAGCGACATCGCTTTTGCGACGTGCTTCGCGTTGCCGGCATAGTGCACGCACGGCGGCCACACCGGCGTCGAGGCGGCCCGATCGAAAAGCGCTGCATCGGGCGACAGGCTGGCCGTCATGGCGGTCGCGGGCGGGTCCGCCGCACTTCTAGCCGAGCAGCGACGCCACGCCGGCGCGTTCTTCCTCGAGCTCCTTCAGCGTGGCGTTCATCCGCTCGCGCGAGAACTCGTCTATCGGAAGATCCGCCACGCGCGTGTACTCGCCACCGGCGGTCGTCACCGGGACGCCGTAGATCACGTCCTCCGGAATGCCATAGCTTCCGTCCGAGGGCACGCCCATGGTTGCCCATTTGCCCTGCGTGCCCAGCGCCCAATCGCGCATGTGGCCGATTGCCGCGTTGGCGGCCGAGGCCGCCGACGACAGGCCGCGCGCCGCGATGATCGCCGCGCCACGCTTGCCGACAGTGGGCAGGAAGACAGTGCGGTTCCAGTTCTCGTCGTTGATCATCGCCTTCACCGATTGGCCGTCGGCGGTCGCGAAGCGGTAGTCGGCATACATCGTCGGCGAGTGATTGCCCCAGACACAGAGCTTCTCGATCGAGCCGACGGGCTTGCCCGTCCTGGCCGCGAGTTGCGACAGCGCGCGGTTGTGATCGAGGCGCAGCATGGCGGTGAAGTTCTTCTTCGGCAGCGAGGGTGCCGACTTCATCGCGATGTAGGCGTTGGTATTCGCCGGATTGCCGACGACGAGCACGCGGATGCTCCGGGCGGCGACGGCGTCGAGCGCCTTGCCCTGCTCGATGAAGATCTTCGCGTTCTCCATCAGCAGGTCCTTGCGCTCCATCCCGGGCCCGCGCGGCTTGGCGCCGACCAGAAGCGCGTAATCGGCCTCCTTGAACGCAACCTTCGGGTCCCCGGTGCCGGTCATGCCGGCCAGCAGCGGAAACGCCGAATCCTCGAGCTCCATCATCACTCCCTGCATCGCGGCCTGCGCCTTGTCCATGGGCAGCTCGAGCAGCTGGAAGATGACCGGCTGATCGAGACCCAGCATCTCGCCAGTCGCGATACGAAACAGCAGGGAGTATCCGATCTGGCCGGCGGCACCGGTGACTGCAACGCGAACGGGTTTTTTCATGGAAGGCTCCGTGGAAGGAAGGGACGGAAAACGCAAGGTCTTGCAGCGATCCGGACGATCGTCGGACGAGCGTAGCGCATTGTCCCCCGTTGACATGTTGCGTTGCGTCAAACCGGACCGTTTCGACACCTGCGTCCCGGTTCGCCTCCTCCCCGCCTTGGCCGCGATTCTAGTCCCGCCCACCGCCGTGTGTCAATTAAGTCTTATATCTTATAGAAGACAAATGATAGGATATAGACAGAGTTCGCCGGGCGTTCGATAATCAACCTCGCGCCGCTGCCGCCGAGCCGGGCCGGTCCGGATCCCCGGGGGCGGTGCGAAGCGTCATTGCCGCAAGGGGCAATCGTCATGTCCGACAGCACGCCGTCGTTCCAGCCGCTCTATCTGCAGATCAAGGGGCTGCTCGAACGCGACCTCGAGGCCGGCGAATGGCGGCCCGGCGCGACGATCCCGAGCGAGAACGCCCTCGCGTCGCGGTTCGGGGTTTCCCAGGGAACCGTGCGCAAGGCCATTGCCGCGCTGGCAGCGGACAACCTCGTCGTCCGCCGGCAGGGCAAAGGCACGTTCGTGGCGACCCACACCGAGGAAAAGTCCTCGCTGTTTCGCTTCCTGCGCATCCGTCGCAACGACGGCCGCGACGAGTATCCGCGCAGTCGTCTCCTCGATGTCCGCCGGGGCCGGGCGTCGGCGGAGGCCGCACGCCTGCTCGACCTCAAACCCGGCGAGCCCGTCATCCTGCTTCGCCGCGTGCTGGAGTACGCGGGCGAGCCCGTCGTCCTCGACGAGATCGCGTTGCCGGGCGGGCTCTTCAAGGGCTTGACCAGGACCCGGGTCGAAGCTTACCAGGGCTCGATGTACGGGCTTTTCGAGACCGAGTTCGGCGTCCGGATGCTGAAGGCGCAGGAAAAGCTCCGCGCCGTAGCGGCGGACGCCGCAAGCGCCCGGATGCTGCGGGTTCGCCCGGGTGCCCCGCTCCTTGCCGTCGACCGGGTGACGTTGACCTATGGCGACCGGCCGGTCGAATGGCGGCGGGGACTGTGCACGACGAAGAGCCACCATTATGTCAATGAGTTGGGTTGACAGCCATCGCTGCGATTCGATGGCGGGCCGTTGGCTCAAAGCGCGCGCAGCACGCTATAATTTGCTGCTGCTGTGCACAATAGGGAAGGCGGACCTGATTGGAGTGTCCCCGGGTCCCGATGTGCGCGCGTGCCGATACCTGCGGATCACTTCCATGCCCGATCGACGACTTGCACCGTGAAGCAACGCCCGGTCTACCTCGACCTGCCGCGCATCCGGCTGCCGTTGCCCGGGATCGTGTCGATTCTGCATCGGTTGTCCGGTGCCGTTCTGTTCCTCGCCGGCATCCCGCTCCTGCTCGCGGGCGTTGCCGCCAGTCTCGCATCGCCCGAAGCGTACGCGGACCTGAAGGCGACATTCGCACATCCGGTCGTCAAGCTCGCGCTCATCGGTTTTGCCTGGGCTTACCTGCACCACTTCTGCGCCGGAATCCGGTACCTGCTTCTTGATCTGCATCGCGGCGTCGACCTCGAGCCCGCGCGCCGGTCCAGTGCCGTCGTGCTCGTCCTAAGCCTCGCCTTGACACTGATCGTGGGGGTGCGCCTGTGGTAGCGCGACGGCAGGCGGTCGGGGCGCATTACGGCCTCATGGATTGGCTGATCCAGCGCCTTACCGCGGTGGTCATGGCGCTCTACAGTCTGCTCGTGCTGGGCATCGCCCTCTGGAATGGCGGGATCGACCACCCGCTGTGGATCCGGCTGTTTGCCGACGACGGCTTCCGGATCGCCTCTTTCCTGTTCATGGTGGCGTTGCTCTACCACGCATGGATCGGCGTGCGCGACATCCTCATGGATTACATCAAGCCCGTCGGCGTGCGCCTGCTGCTGGAGACGATGACTGTCGTCGTCCTGGTCGCCTATCTCGGCTGGACGATCGGGCTCCTGTGGAGCGGCCCCGCTTGAAGCTCCCCGTGCGCAAGTTCGACGCGGTCGTCGTCGGCGCCGGTGGCGCCGGCATGCGGGCATCCCTGCAGCTGGCGGAGGCGGGGCTGTCCGTGGCGGTCCTCTCCAAGGTCTTCCCCACGCGTTCCCACACCGTGGCGGCGCAGGGAGGCATCGGCGCCTCGCTCGGCAACATGTCCGAGGACAACTGGCTCTGGCACATGTACGACACGATCAAGGGCTCCGACTGGCTCGGCGACCAGGACGCCATCGAGTACATGTGCCGGATGGCGCCGCAGGTCGTCTACGAGCTCGAGCACTTCGGCATGCCGTTCGACCGCAACGCCGACGGCACGATCTACCAGCGGCCCTTCGGCGGACATTCGGCGAATTTCGGCGAGAAGGCGGTGCAACGTGCCTGCGCCGCCGCCGACCGCACCGGCCACGCGCTGGTGCACACGCTCTACCAGCGCAATGTGCGCGCCAACACTCAGTTCTTCGTCGAGTGGATGGCGCTCGACCTCGTCCGCGACGCCGACGGCGACGTGCTGGGTGTCGTTGCGATGGAGATGGAAACCGGTGACGTGGCGATCCTGCAGGCGAAGGCGACGATGTTCGCGACCGGCGGCGCCGGCCGTATCTTCGCGGCGTCGACCAACGCGTTCATCAACACCGGGGACGGTCTCGGGATGGCGGCGCGCGCCGGGATTCCGCTGCAGGACATGGAGTTCTGGCAGTTCCACCCGACCGGGGTCGCCGGCGCGGGCGTGCTCATCACCGAGGGCGTGCGCGGCGAGGGCGGGATATTGCTGAACTGCAACGGCGAGCGTTTCATGGAGCGCTATGCCCCCAATCTGAAGGACCTCGCTTCGCGCGACGTCGTCAGCCGGTCGATGGACCAGGAGATCAAGGAAGGCCGGGGCTGCGGACCGCACAAGGACTTCGTGCTGCTCAAGCTCGATCACCTTGGCCCCGAGGTGATCATGAAGCGGTTGCCCTCGATCCGCGAGATCGCGCTCAAGTTCGCGAACGTCGACTGCATCCGGGAACCGATCCCGGTCGTGCCGACGATCCACTACCAGATGGGCGGCATCCCGACCAACATTCACGGCCAGGTGGTGGCGCCGAAGCAGGGCGACTACAAGGCGGTCGTCAACGGGCTGTACGCGGTTGGCGAATGCGCGTGCGTGTCGGTGCACGGAGGCAACCGGCTGGGCACCAATTCGCTGCTCGACATCATCGTGTTCGGTCGTGCCGCCGGCGACTTCATCGTCGAGCAGAACCTGCGGCGCGTCGCGCACAAGCCGTTGCCGGCCCATGCGGCGGACGCCTCGCTTGCGCGGCTCGCGCGGCTGGATGGCGCGTCGTCGGGCGAGTCGGTGGCGGTGGTGGCGAGCGACCTGCGCAAGACGATGCAGGCCCACTGCGGCGTGTTCCGCAATCAGCAGCTCCTGTCCGAGGGCGTCGCGGAGGTCATGGCGCTCGAGGCGCGCGTCGGAGCCACCGCGATCAAGGATCGGAGCCGTACGTTCAACACCGCCAGGGTCGAGGCGCTCGAGCTCGACAACCTGATCGAGACGGCGAAGGCGACCGTGGTCTCGGCCGAAGCGCGGCAGGAATCGCGCGGCGCGCAGGCACGCAGCGACTACCCGAACCGCGACGACGCGAACTGGTTGCAGCACACGCTGTGGTACCGCGAAGGCAACCGCCTCGAGTACAAGCCGGTGAACATGAAGCCGGTGTCGGTGGAAGCGTTTCCGCCGAAGGCCCGCACCTATTGATCGGCGCCCGATGAAATTCCGCATTTATCGTTACGATCCGGAAAAGGACGCCAAGCCGTACGTGCAGGATTACGACGTCGCGCTCGATCCGCACGACCGGATGCTGCTCGACGCGCTGATCCGGGTGAAGGCGGTCGACGATACGCTGTCCTTCCGGCGCAGCTGCCGCGAGGGCGTGTGCGGTTCCGACGCGATGAACATCAACGGCAAGAACGGCCTCGCCTGCGTCACCAATCTCAACGACCTCAAGGAACCGGTCGAGCTGCGACCGCTGCCCGGGTTGCCCGTGATCCGCGACCTGATCGTGGACATGAGCCAGTTCTTCAAGCAGTACCACTCGATCAAGCCGTACCTCGTCAACGATTCCCCCGCGCCCGAGAAGGAGCGGCTGCAGTCGCCCGAGGACCGCGAGGAGCTCGACGGGCTCTACGAATGCATCCTCTGCGCCTGCTGTACGACGGCGTGCCCTTCGTTCTGGTGGAACCCGGACAAGTTCGTCGGCCCGGCCGGCCTCCTCGCCGCGTATCGATTCATCGCCGACTCGCGCGACCAGGCGCTCGTCGAGCGCCTCGACAATCTCGAGGATCCGTACCGGCTGTTCCGTTGCCACACGATCATGAATTGCGTCGACGTCTGCCCGAAGGGGCTCAATCCGACGAAGGCGATAGGCAAGATCAAGGACATCATGGTGAAGCGGGCGGTGTAGGACACGCTCCCTCCGGCCGATCGAAATGGACGCAACCGAGTTGAGCCGCATGCGCTGGCGCTGCCGCCGGGGAATGCTGGAGAACGACCTGATCCTGACGCGTTTCCTCGACGCGCACGGCGCTACCATTTCTGCCGCGGATGTCGCGTCGCTCGACCGGCTGCTCGATCTCGCGGACGGCGAATTGTGGGAACTGATCGCCGGCCGCGCCGAACCCCGCGACGCGGAGTTGCTGCCGATGGTGGCGGCCCTGCGGGCGGCATGAGAGGATGATCTTCCCTCTGCAACAAGCCAGAGCCGACAGACCGGACGATCGGCCGATGAAGATGATTAGGGGGCGCAATCGATACGCGGTACCACCGATGCACGAACAACCCTGGATGGAGCCAACATCATGAACGACCGCACCGCGAGCGTGACTTTCTCCGACGGTTCACCGTCGATCACCTTTCCGATCCTGAGCGGGAGCGTGGGTCCCGACGTGATCGACATCCGGACGCTCTACGGCAAGACCGGCAAGTTCACCTACGACCCGGGCTTCCTGTCGACCGCGTCCTGCAACTCGACGATCACCTACATCGACGGCGACAAGGGCGAGCTGCTCTACCGCGGCTACCCGATCGAGGAGCTCGCGACCAAGTGCGACTTCATGGAAGTCTGCCACCTGCTGCTCTACGGTGAGCTGCCGAATAACGCGAAGAAGACGGAGTTCACCGGCCGCGTGATCAAGCACACGATGGTCAACGAGCAGATGCAGGCCTTCCTGAGCGGCTTCCGCCGGGATTCCCATCCGATGGCGGTGATGACCGGGCTGGTCGGCGCGCTGTCGGCGTTCTATCCCGACTCGATCAACCTGCACGACGCCGCATCAACGCGACATCTCGGCGATTCGGCTGATCGCCAAGATGCCGACGCTGGTCGCGATGGCCTACAAGTACTCGGTCGGCCAGCCGTACATGTACCCGCGCAACGATCTGTCGTACGCCGGGAACTTCATGCGGATGATGTTCGCGACGCCCTGCGAGGACTACAACGTCGAACGACGTGCTGGTGCGGGCGATGGACCGGATCTTCATCCTGCACGCCGACCACGAGCAGAACGCGTCGACGTCGACGGTGCGGCTGTGCGCGTCGTCGGGCACGAACCCCTTCGCGGCGATCGCGGCGGGCGTGGCCTGCCTGTGGGGCCCCGCGCACGGCGGCGCCAACGAGGCCTGCCTCAGCATGCTGGGCGATATCCAGGCCAACGGCGGCATCGCGAAGATCGGCGAGTTCATCACCAAGGTCAAGGACAAGAACAGCACGGTCAAGCTGATGGGCTTCGGCCATCGCGTCTACAAGAACTACGACCCGCGCGCGAAGCTGATGCGCCAGACCTGCTACGAGGTGCTGGAGGCGCTCGGACTGCACGACGACCCGCTGTTCAAGCTGGCGATGGGCCTCGAGAAGATCGCGCTCGAGGACGACTACTTCGTGTCGCGGAAGCTGTATCCGAACGTCGACTACTACTCCGGGATCGTGCAGAAGGCGATCGGCATCCCGGTGCCGCTGTTCACGGCGATCTTCGCGCTCGCGCGAACGGTCGGCTGGATCGCGCAGCTGAACGAGATGATCGCGGATCCGGAATACAAGATCGGCCGCCCGCGGCAGCTGTTCACCGGCGCGACGCGCCGGGCGGTCAAGCCGGTCGCGGAGCGGTGACGCGACCGCACGCCCGGTGCCGGGCTGCCGGCGGGCGGCGTATGCGCGGAGACGCGATTGCGGACCATGAGGCGGCACCATGAGCACGCTGCACGAATACGCAACCGGGAGCACGCTGTTCGGCGGCAATGCGCCGTACATCGAGGAGCAGTACGAGCGCTACCTCGCGGATCCGGCGGCCGTCAGCGCGGAATGGCGTGGCTACTTCGACTCGTTGCGCGGCGGAGCCGCGGATGTCGCGCACGCGCCGGTGATCGAGTCGTTCATCCGGCTCGCCAGGAGCCGCAAGCTCGCCGCGGCGATGGTCGACGCGTCGACGATGCACAAGCAGGTACTCGTGCTGCAGATGATCGGCCGCTTTCGCACGCTGGGCATGTTCCACGCGGATCTCGACCCGCTGCAGCGGCAGGAGAAGCCCTACCTCGCCGATCTCGATCTTGGCGCCTACGGCTTCACCGCCGCGGACATGGACACGGAGTTCGACGTCGGCTCGTTCAAGGCGGGCTCGGAGCGGATGCGCCTCTCGGCGCTGATCCAGGCGCTGAAGGAAACCTACTGCCGCAGCTTCGGCGCCGAGTACATGTACGTCAACGACACGGCGACCAAGCGGTTCGTCCAGGCGCGCCTCGAGCCGATCCGCTCGCAGCCGACGTATCCCGCCGAGCAGCGCCGCCACATCCTCGAACGGCTGACCGCCGCCGAGACGCTCGAGCGCTACCTGCACACGAAGTACGTCGGCCAGAAGCGCTTTTCCGGCGAGGGCGGCGAGACGATGATTCCGATGCTCGACCACCTGATCCAGATCGCGGGGGCCGTGGGCGTGCAGGAGACGGTGATCGGCATGGCGCACCGCGGCCGCCTCAACGTGCTCGTGAACACGCTGGGCAAGATACCCGCCGATCTCTTCTCCGAGTTCGAGGGCAGGCACACCGAGCAGCTCCTCGCCGGCGACGTCAAGTACCACCAGGGCTTCTCGTCGGATGTCGTCACGCCGGGCGGGCCGATGCACCTGACGCTCGCGTTCAACCCGTCGCACCTCGAGGCGGTGAATCCGGTCGTCGAAGGCTCGGTGCGTGCGCGCCAGCATCGGCGCGGCGACGACAAGGGTGTCCAGGTGCTGCCGGTGCTGATCCACGGCGATGCCGCGGTCGCAGGCCAGGGCGTGATCCAGGAAGTGCTGAACATGGCGCAGACCCGTGGCTATTACACGGGCGGCACGATCCACATCGTCGTCAACAACCAGATCGGCTTCACGACCTCCGACCCGCGCGACACGCGCGGTACGCTCTACTGCACGGACATCGCGAAGATGGCCGAGGCGCCGATCTTCCACGTCAACGCCGACGACCCGGAAGTCTGCCTGCTCGCCATCGAGATGGCGATGGCCTACCGGCAGCAGTTCCACCGGGACGTCTTCATCGACCTCGTCTGCTTCCGCCGGCTCGGGCACAACGAGGCCGACGAGCCGATGATCACGCAGCCGCTCATGTACAAGCGGATTGCCCAGCACCCGGGCACGCGCCGACTCTACGCCGACCGGCTGGTCGCAGCCGGCGTCGTCAAGCCGGAAGAGGCGGATGCGATGGTCGCCACGTACCGCGCGGCGATGGACAAGGGGCTGCACACGAACACGACGATCCTCTCGAACTACAAGCCGCCGCTGACCATCGACTGGTCGCCGTACATGAGGCGGAAGTGGACCGAGCGCGCCGACACCGCCGTGCCGCTGGCGACGCTGCAGACACTCGCGCAGAAGGTCACCGAGGTCCCGGACGGCTTCAAGCTGCACCCGCGCGTCGCGCGCGTGCTCGCCGATCGCCGGGCGATGGGTGATGGCACGCTGCCGCTCGATTGGGGAATGGGCGAGACGCTCGCGTATGCGACACTGCTGCGCGACGGCTACGGCGTGCGGCTGTCCGGCGAGGATGTCGGACGCGGCACCTTCTCGCACCGCCACGCCGTGCTGCACGACCAGAATCGCGAAAAGTGGGATTCGGGGAGCTGGATTCCGCTCGAGCGGGTGACCGAGGGCAATCCGGCATTCGAGGTGATCGACTCGGTGCTGACCGAGAATGCGGTGCTCGCCTTCGAGTACGGCTACGCCACGTCGGACCCGAAGCGCCTGGTGATCTGGGAGGCGCAGTTCGGAGATTTCGCCAACGGCGCGCAGGTCGTCATCGACCAGTTCATCGCGGCGGGCGAGGCCAAGTGGGGGCGGATCTGCGGCCTCGTGTTGCTGCTGCCGCACGGCTACGAGGGCCAGGGCCCCGAGCACTCGTCGGCGCGCCCCGAGCGCTACCTGCAACTGTGCGCCGAGCACAACATGCAGGTGTGCGTGCCGACGACGCCGGCGCAGATCTATCACCTGCTGCGCCGGCAGATGATCCGCCCGTTCCGCCGGCCGCTGATCGTGATGAGCCCGAAGAGCCTGCTGCGGCACAAGGAGGCGGTCTCGACGCTCGACGAGCTCGCCGGCGGCCAGTTCCAGAACGTGATCGGTGAGACGGAGAAGCTCGTCGCGAAGAGCGTCCGGCGGGTCATCGTCTGCGCCGGCAAGGTCTACTATGAGCTCGCCGCGTACCGGCGCGAGCACAAGTGCAACGACGTCGCGATCCTGCGGATGGAGCAGCTCTATCCATTTCCGCACGCCGACTTCAAGGCTGCGCTGGCGAAGTTCCCGAACGCGACCGAGGTCGTCTGGTGCCAGGAGGAGCCGCAGAACCAGGGTGCGTGGTACCGATTGCGTGCCTACTTCCGCGCCGACGCGCTTCCCAATCAGGTGGTCGCCTACGCGGGCCGTCCCGTGTCGGCGTCGACCGCTGTCGGCTACATGTCGAAACACCTCGAGCGGCAGCAGCAGCTGGTCGCGGACGCCTTCGCGCCCGACCTCGCCGAAGGCGAGATGCTCGTCGGCACCTGAGATGAAACGGCCCCCACGCTCACTACGTTCGCTGCCCCCCGAGGGGGCGCAGTCAGTACCCTTCGGACGGCCGGGCGGGTAGGATGAAACGGCCCCCACGCTCACTACGTTCGCTGCCCCCCGAGGGGGCGCAGTCAGTACCCTTCGGACGGCCGGGCGGGTAGGATGAAACGGCCCCCACGCTCACTACGTTCGCTGCCCCCCGAGGGGGCGCAGTCAGTACCCTTCGGACGGCCGGGCGGGTACTGACAGGAAGGCCCACCCGATGCGAATCGAAGTCAAAGTCCCGCAACTCCCGGAATCCGTCGCGGAGGCCACGCTCGTCAGCTGGCACCGCAAGGTCGGCGAGGCGGTCGCGCGCGACGAGAACCTGATCGACGTCGAGACCGACAAGGTCGTGCTCGAGCTTCCCGCGCCGGCAGCGGGCGTGCTGGTCGATATCCTGAAGGGCGACGGCGCGACGGTGGCCGGTCAGGAAGTGATCGCCGTCATCGATTCTGCCGCCACGGCGACGCTGGTGGCGCCAGCCGCCGCGCAACCGGCGGTCGTGGCCGCGCCGCCGGTCACCGCCGCCGCCTCGCCTTCTGCGCGCAAGATCATGGCGGAGCAGGGGATGAGCGCCGCCGACGTGCAGGGCACCGGCCGCGGTGGCCGCGTCACCAAGGGCGACGTGCTCGCCGCGGCCAGCGCACCCGCGCCCGCCAAGCCTGTGGCCGCGGCGGCACCCGCGGTGCCCGCCGCACCCCGGCCGGCCCCGACAGCGCCCGCCGCCGGGCTGCCGGCAGGGCCCGGGCAGCGCCCGGAGCAGCGCGTGCCGATGTCGCGGCTGCGCCAGCGCGTCGCCGAGCGGCTCGTCGCCTCGCAGGCGACAGCCGCGATACTGACCACGTTCAACGAGGTCAACATGCAGCCGGTGATCGACCTGCGCAACCGGTACAAGGACCGTTTCGAGAAGGAGCACGGCGTCAAGCTCGGGTTCATGGGCTTTTTCATCAAGGCCGCGGTGCACGCGCTGAAGAAGTTTCCGGCCGTCAACGCGTCGATCGACGGCACGGACATCGTCTATCACGGGTATTTCGACATCGGCATCGCGGTGGGGAGTCCGCGCGGTCTCGTCGTGCCGATCATCCGCGACGCCGACCAGCTTACGATCGCCGAGATCGAGGCGAAGATCGCCGATTTCGGCAAGCGGGCGCAGGACGGCAAGCTCACCGTCGACGAGCTGACGGGCGGCACTTACACGATCAGCAACGGCGGCGTGTTCGGTTCGATGCTGTCGACGCCGATCATCAATCCGCCGCAATCCGCGATCCTCGGCGTGCACGCGACCAAGGACCGCGCCGTGGTCGAGAACGGACAGGTCGTCGTGCGCCCGATGAACTACCTCGCGCAGTCGTACGACCATCGGATCATCGACGGGCGCGAGGCGGTGCTGTCGCTGGTGGCCATCAAGGAAGCGCTCGAGGATCCGGCGCGCATCCTGCTGGACTTGTGAGATGACGACCCCCACGCTCACTGCGTTCGCTGCCCCCCGAGGGGGCAGGTCAGCGCCCTTCGGGCGGCCGGGCGGGCGCTGACGTGACCGCCGCAGCGATGGCCGAACAATTCGACGTTGTCGTGATCGGTGCCGGACCCGGCGGCTACATCGCCGCGATCCGCAGCGCGCAGTTGGGATTCAAGACGGCCTGCATCGACGACTGGACTCGCGCCGGCGGCAAGCCCGCGCCTGGCGGCACCTGCACGAACGTCGGCTGCATCCCGTCGAAAGCGCTGCTGCAGTCGTCGGAGCACTTCGATCACGCCGGACATGCGTTCGCCGACCACGGGATCGGCATCGGAACGCTCACCATCGACGTGGCGCGCATGCAGGCGCGGAAGGACAAGGTCGTCGCGCAGAACAACGACGGGATCCTGTTCCTGTTCAAGAAGAACAAGGTCGCCTTCTTCCATGGGCTGGGATCGTTCGCCGGCGGCGGTGCCGACGGCTGCTGGAACGTAAGGGTTGCCGGCGCGAAATCCGCCGAGCTCGTGGCAAAGCACGTGATCGTCGCCACCGGCTCCACACCGCGCGCACTGCCGGGCGTGGCCATCGACAATGTGCGAGTGCTCGACAACGCCGGCGCGCTGGCGCTGACGGAGGTGCCGAAGCGGCTCGGTGTCGTCGGCGCGGGCGTGATCGGCCTCGAGATGGGGAGCGTTTGGCGTCGGCTGGGCGCGCAGACGACCGTGCTCGAGGCGCTGCCGGCGTTTCTGGGCGCGGCGGACGAAGCGGTGGCGAAAGAGGCGAAGCGCGTTTTCGCGAGGCAAGGTCTCGCGATCCACACGGGCATCACGATCACCGGCGTGAAGGCGCGGGCCGATGAGGTCGGCGTGGAATACAACGATGCCGAAGGCAAGGCGCAGCGGGCGACGTTCGACCGGCTGATCGTGTCGATAGGCCGTGAGCCGCGCACCGCCGGCCTCGATGCCGCGGCCGTCGGACTGCGGCTGGACGAGCGTGGCTTCGTTGCCGTGGACGACGAGTGCCGCACGAATCTGCCGAATGTCTGGGCCGTGGGTGACGTCGTGCGCGGCCCGATGCTCGCGCACAAGGCCGAGGACGAGGGCGTCGCGGTTGCGGAACGCATTGCCGGCCAGCACGGACACGTCGATTTCAACACCGTGCCCTGGGTCATCTACACGACACCGGAAATCGCCTGGGTCGGCAAGACGGAACAGCAGCTGAAGGCCGACGGCGTCGCCTACCGCGCCGGCAGCTTCCCGTTCGCGGCCAACGGGCGGGCGCGGGCGATGGGCGAGGCGACCGGTTTCGTGAAGATCCTTGCGCACACCGCAAGCGATCGCATTCTGGGCATGCACGTCATCGGGCCGTTCGCATCGGAACTCATCGCGGAGGGCGTGCTGGCCATGGAATTCGGAGCGGCGAGCGAGGACCTCGCGCGGATCTGCCATGCGCACCCGTCACTGTCCGAGGCGACGAAAGAGGCGGCACTGGCGGTGGACGGGCGCACGCTCAACCTCTGATCGGCATTGCATCCGAGCAATGGCCCGTTCGACCCCCACCGCCTTCGGTCGATGAACGACGTCGCCTCGGGCCGCGACGCCCGACCGGACGCTGGCACGATGGCGGCGTGGTTCGCGCCGATCCTCGCCGCCCGAGGCACGACGCTCGATTCCGCGCAAGGCGCCGCGCGGGAACGTCTGCAGAAGCTCGCGCTCGGGCTCCAGGCATTCCGTGCCGCCCGGCAGTCGACGCTCACGAAGATCTTCGCGCCGCCCGATGTCCCGCGCGGAGTCTATCTCTGGGGCGGGGTAGGTCGCGGCAAGAGCTTTCTCATGGACGGCTTTTTCGCGACCGTTGGGATCCGTCGCAAGACGCGCGTCCATTTTCACGCGTTCATGCGCGACGTCCACGAGGATCTGGCCAGGCTGAAACAGGAGCCGGACCCGCTCGCCACCGTGGCTGCGCACATTGCGCGCCGATGGCGCCTGATCTGTTTCGACGAGTTCCACGTTTCCGACATCGCCGACGCCATGATTCTCGGCCGGCTGCTGGGCGCCCTGTTCGAGCATGGGGTCGTGTTCGTGATGACGACGAATTACGCCCCCGACGGCCTGTGGCCCAACGGTCTGCAGCGGGAACGGTTCCTGCCCACGATCGCGCTGCTGAAGGAATGGCTGGACGTGATCGAAGTCGACGCCGGCATCGACTACCGGTTGCGGGCGCTCGAGCGGGTCGGGACCTACCACGTGCCGCCCGGCCCGGCAGCCGACGCCGAGCTGGAGGCGGCGTTCGAGTCGATGCGGGCCGGCCCGGACGAGGATCCGAAGCTCGCAATCGAGGGCCGGACGCTCGTGGCGCGCAGGCGCGCGGGGAGCGTCGCCTGGTTCGAATTCGCGGCGCTGTGCGACGGCCCGCGGTCGCAGCGCGACTATCTCGAGCTGGCCCGCCGCTTTTCGGTTCTTTTCCTCTCCGGCATTCCGCGGATGACGGCCGAGATGGGCGACCGGGCGCGGCGCTTCACTTGGCTCGTCGACATACTGTACGATCATCGCGTGAAGCTCCTGGCCTCCGCCGCGGCCCCTCCTGCCGACCTCTATCGCGAGGGGCCGAACAGCCGGGAATTCAGCCGCACCGTGAGCAGGCTGGCCGAAATGCAGACGCACGACTACATGGGCGAGCCGCACGCGGCCGCCGCAATCCCCGTATCCGATTAGGATGAACGACCCCCACGCTCACTGTGTTCGCTGCCACCCGAGGGGGCGCTCGGTGCCCTTCGGGCGGCCGGGCGGGCACTGAGTCCAACCGGCCCCCTTTCGCAGTCCTGTCCCGAGTTCGCACCACGACCGCATCCCCAAGGAGACTCCCGTGCAGAAATTCAAGGCGTTCCGGACGTTCCAGGAAAACGACGCGGTCGTCAGCCGATTCGTCGAGATGACGCTCGACGAGCTCGATCCCGGCGATGTCGTGATCCGGACCAAGTACTCGACGATCAACTACAAGGACGCGTTGTCCTACAACGGCGCCGGCAAGATCATGCGCAAGTACCCGACCAATGCCGGGATCGACATGGCGGGCACCGTCGAATCCTCGCTCGACACCCGGTGGAAGCGTGGCGACAAGGTGATCGTCCACGCGTACGACATGGGCGTCGCGCACGACGGCGGTTACGGCGAGTACGTTCGCGTCCCCGGGGACTGGGTGGTGCGTCGACCGGAGAGCATGACGGCGTTCGACGCGATGACGCTCGGCACGGCGGGATTCACCGCCGCCCAGGCGATCATGTTGATGGAGCACAACGGGCTCAAGCCGGACAACGGTCCGGTGGCCGTGACGGGCGCCACGGGCGGCGTGGGTTCGGTGGCGGTCGAGATCCTGGCGAAGATCGGGTATCACGTCGTTGCCATCACCGGCAAGCCCGAGGAAGCCCGCTACCTTAGGGCGCTCGGCGCGAAGGAGGTGCTGCAGCGGCAGGCCATCGAGCTCGGGAAGATCCGCCCTCTCGACAAGTCGACCTGGGCCGGCGCCATCGACAATCTGGGCGGCGACATGCTCGCGTGGCTGCTGTCGACGATGAAGATCGGCGGCACTGCGAGCGCCGTCGGGCTTGCCGCCGGCATGAAGCTCAATACGACGGTCGCCCCTTTCATCCTGCGCGGCGTCTGCCTGTTGGGGGCCGACAGCGCCAACTGTCCGCTGACGCAGCGGCAGAGAATCTGGAACAAGCTGGCGGTGGAATGGCGCCCCGACCGCGTGCACGACCAGGTGCGAACGATCGACTTCGACGACCTGCCCACCCACTTCGACCCCTACATCAAGGGCATGGTCCGCGGGCGGACGGTGGTTCGGATTGCGCCGGATTCGCATCCTTAGTCCGTCGCCGGCCTCGGGACCTCGCGTCCCTTGATCCGGCGCAAGGCCCCGCAACTTCCGTCGCCCTAAGCTCCGCTAGCTGAGGGAAGCGCGCCGAACCGCCGCGCGACGGTCGTCCGGCGCGGCGAGCAACCAGGAGAGGAAGCCATGGCCACCTACAAGGACGTGCATCGCCAGTCCATCACCGATCGTGATGCCTTCTGGCGGGGAGAAGCGGCGCTGATCGACTGGCAGGCGCCCTTCACGGCCGTGCTCGATTACACGAGGCCGCCTTTCGCGAAGTGGTTCCTCGGCGGGCGGACCAACCTCTGCCACAACGCCGTGGATCGCCATCTGGCCACGCGCGGCGACCAGAAGGCGCTGATCTACATCTCGACCGAGACCGGCGAGACGAAAACCTATACTTTCCGCGAACTCGCGGCCGAAGTGAACCGGGTCGCCGCGATGTTCAAGGCGCACGGCGTGGGCCACGGCGACCGCGTGCTGATCTACATGCCGATGATCGCCGAGGCTGCGTTCGCGATGCTCGCCTGCGCGCGGATTGGCGCGATCCATTCGGTCGTCTTCGGCGGCTTCGCCGCGGCGAGCCTCGCGACGAGGATCGACGACGCGAAACCGAAACTGATGGTGACCTCGGATGCCGGGATGCGCGGGGGCAAGCCGGTCCCCTACAAGCACCTGGTCGACGAGGCGATCCGGCTCGCGGCGAACCCTCCGGCGAAGGTGATCATCGTCAACCGCGGCCTCGACCCGGCGATGGCCGTCGTCCCTGGTCGCGACCTCGATTACGCGACGCTGCGCGCCGGCTGCATGGACGCGCAGGTGCCCTGCGAATGGCTCGAATCGTCGGAGCCCTCGTACATCCTGTACACCTCGGGCACGACCGGCAAGCCCAAGGGGGTCCAGCGTGACACCGGCGGCTACGCGGTCGCGCTGGCGTCGTCGATGCGCCGGATCTTCTGCGTCGAGCCGGGTGAGACGATGTTCACGACGAGCGACATCGGCTGGGTCGTCGGCCATTCGTACATCGTCTACGCGCCGCTCATCAACGGGTCCACGACCATCATGTACGAGGGGCTGCCGATCCGTCCCGACCCCGCGATCTGGTGGAAAATCGTAGCCGAGAACAAGGTCCGGACGATGTTCAGCTCACCCACGGCAATCCGCGTGCTCAAGAAGCAGGACCCGGCCTACATGAAGCAGCACGACCTGTCGGCGCTGCGGTACCTGTTCCTCGCCGGCGAGCCGCTCGACGAGCCGACCGCGCGCTGGGCGGCGGATTCGCTCGGCGTGGCGATCGTCGACAACTACTGGCAGACCGAGACCGGTTGGCCGATCCTGTCCGCGCAACCCGGCATCGAGGAAACGCCACGCAAGTTCGGCAGCCCGTCGTTCCCGGTCTACGGCTACGACGTAAGGCTGCTGCGCGAAGGCAGTGGCGACGAAGCCGGTGCCGACGAAAAGGCGGTGCTGACGATCATCCCGCCGCTGCCTCCCGGGTGCATGACCACGGTTTGGGGCGACGACTCGCGTTTCGTCAAGACCTATTTCTCGGATTTCGGCAGCAAGCTCGCGTACTCGACGTTCGACTGGGCGACACGTGATCCGGGCGGGTACTACTTCGTGCTCGGCCGCACCGACGATGTGATCAATGTGGCCGGCCACCGGCTCGGCACGCGCGAGATCGAGGAGGCGGTGCAGGCCCACCCGGGGATCGCCGAGGTCGCGGTGGTGGGCGTGGCCGATTCGCTCAAGGGCCAGGTTCCGGTTGCGTTCGCGGTAGTGAAGGATGCTTCCAAGGTCGCAACCCCCGAGGGTGTGGCCCGGATGCGCAAGGAGGTCATGGACACGGTGGACCGGGAGCTCGGTGCGATCGCGCGACCCGCCGCCGTCCACTTCGTGACGCTGCTGCCGAAAACCCGCTCCGGCAAGCTCTTGCGACGCACGATCCAGGCGCTGGCGGAGGCCCGCGACCCGGGCGACCTCACGACGATCGAGGACCCGGCGGCGCTGGAGCAGATCCGCGGAGCGCTTGCCGCGCGTTAGTCCCGGCGCGCAAATTCGCGCGGAGAAGGCGCGGCAGGCGATAATAGTTATTTTGCCCCGCGCAGTCCCCCATGGCCGATCCGACCGTCATTTCCTCCACGACGCTCCCGGCGTCCGCCGGCGGCGTCGACGCAAGGCATGCGCCGCTGGCGGTCACCAACTATCGAGGAATCGCGACCGGGAGGATAATGTCGTCCGTTGTCCTGGACAAGATGTCCGCCGTTGATCGTCATGTGCAAACGCATTGCCATCGCCACGGTAGCCGCTGAACTTCCCTTCATCGGTGTGGTCTTTGCATGCAAGCGCGCAACGCAAGGCGCCCCGGCCGAGGCGGTCCTCCAAGCCGGGGGTGCTTGGGGTTTGAGCCCGGATGCCGCACCCGCCGTTCGGCGGGCATAACAACAAATGATTCAGGGATTGGATGGGTGATCGCGAAATCGATCAGCAGCTCGTCGAGCGTGCGCAGCGTGGAGACAAGCGTGCCTTCGAGCTTCTGGTATTGAAGTACCAGCGCAAGCTGGGACGACTCCTGTCCCGGTTCGTGCGCGATCCGGCGGAAGTCGAGGACGTGACGCAAGAGGCATTCATCAAGGCCTATCGCGCGCTCCCCAGTTTCAGGGGCGACAGCGCGTTTTACACTTGGCTCTACCGAATCGGGATCAATACTGCGAAGAATTACCTGGTCGCGCTCGGCCGGCGGGCGCCGACGACGACGGGTTTCGACAACGAGGAAGCCGAGGGTTTCGAGGACGCCGAGCAGCTGCGGGATTCCAACACACCGGAAAGCGAGCTCGAGGGCAAGGAAATCGCGGCGACGGTGAACCACGCGATGGACGCGCTGCCAGCGGACCTCCGGACGGCGATCACGCTGCGTGAAATCGAGGGCTTGAGCTACGAAGAGATCGCCAACGTGATGAATTGTCCCGTGGGCACGGTGCGCTCGCGTATATTTCGGGCGCGCGACGCGATTGCCGCGGAGCTGCGGCCGCTGTTGGGAACGGAAACGGATCGGAGATGGTGATGGGTGAGCAGATTTCACGGTTGATGGACGGTGAGCTCGAAGGTGCCGAGGCCGACGCCGCGTTCCGGGAGCTCAAGGGCCCGGAGGGCGTTGCATCCTGGGTGTGCTATCACGTCATCGGGGACACGCTGCGTCGATGCGGAGAGCCGATCCCCGGCTTTTCCGATCGGTTTGCCGCACGTCTTGAGGCCGAGCCGACCGTGCTCGCGCCCAGGCCGAAGCGGGCTCCCCGCCTGCCGTTCGTGTGGGCCGCCGCGGCATCCGTGGCGGCGGTGATGGTCGTCGGTCTGGTCGCTGTCAGCACGCTCGATCCGCAGCCGACCGCTATCGCCAAGGCGCGCGAAGCCAATGCGGTTCGCAGCGCGCAGGCGAGGCCGCAGCCAGTGTCGCCGGACTACCTCATCGCGCACCAGGAATACTCGCCGACCACTCAGATACAGGGTGTGGGGCCGTACCTGCGCGCGGTTGCGGCGGGTGGGACGGATGGCCAGCCCTAACGCCGACGCTGGGGCGGGAGCGGAGCAATGACCTGTTGGCGCGATCGTTGCGACCCGGCCTGGCCATGGCTGCGGGTGTTGTTGATCACTACGGCGATGCTGGGCGCGATGCCCATGGCCCGCGCGGAGGAGGCGGCTGCGTGGCTCGCGCGTGCCGCCGCGGCGGCGCAGCAGCAGAACTACGTGGGCACCATCGTCTATCAGCACGGCGGGCATGTGGAGACATCCCGCCTGGTTCACCTGTTCGAGCAGGGCAGCGAATTCGAAAAGCTCATCAACCTCGAAGGACCGGCGCGCGAGGTGATTCGCAGCAACGGCGAGGTTCGCTGCTATTACCCGGATGCCAAGGTCGTCCGCGTCGAGCCACGAACGTTTCGCAACGCCTTTCCTTCGCTGTCGCCGCAACAGCAGGCCGCCCTGGCCGATTACTATCATTTCCGGATGGCGGAGCGCGGGCGTGTCGCGGGCATCGAGACGCAGGCGTGGGTGTTCGAGCCGAAGGACGGCTTGCGCTACGGTCACAAGTTCTGGGCCGACCCGGTGTCCGGGCTCCTTGTCAAGGCCCGCATCTTCGACGAGAGGAACGAGGTCGTCGAACAGTTCGCGTTCACCGAGATTTCGATCGGCATCAGGATCGATCGCGAGATGGTGAAGCCGACGTGGGCCATGTCGCCGCCGGGGTGGCACGTGCGCCAGGCCGGGCAGGGCGAGGGTGAATCGAAGGCGACGGGCTGGACGGTAGCCCGCCCTCCCCCTGGGTTCCTCAAGATCGTCGATGGCTTCCGGCGGCTGCGCGGGAAGCACGAGGTGGCGCATCTCGTGTACTCGGACGGCCTTGTTGCGGTCTCCGTATTCATCGAGCCGGTCGGCATCGCTCCGCACCCGATCGGGATGTCGCGCCAGGGCGGCATCAACGTCGTCATCCGGCAGCAGGACGACAATCTGGTGACGGTTCTGGGCGAAGTTCCGGCCGCCACCGCCCGACAGATCGCGCATTCCGTCACGCGGCGTTGAGCGCCGCCCGTCATTTTCCTTCCCTTGCAACGAATCGAGGCATAACCGAAATGATGCAGCGCAACTTCTCCTTCCTCGCGGCCCTCGTGCTCGCGGTGCTCGCCGCGGTTCCCACCGTGGCGACCGGGCAGGTCGGTGGCACCGAGCCGCGTCGCCGGGCTTCCCGACTTCACCGAGCTCTACGACAAGCAGGGACCCGCCGTCGTGGCGATCGACGTCACGCAGAAGGTGCGCCGCTCGCGTGGTCTTGAACTCTCCGAAGACGATCCGTTCTACGAGTTCTTCCGTCGCTTCGGGCAGATACCGCGGGGGCGCGGCGCGCCCGATCGCGAGTTCGACCAGCAGTCGGTCGGCTCCGGTTTCATCATCTCCGCCGACGGCTACCTCATCACCAATGCGCACGTGGTCGATGGCGCGGACGAGGTGACCGTCAAGCTCACCGACAAGCGCGAGTTCAAGGCCAAGGTCGTCGGAACGGACAAGCGCACCGACGTCGCCCTCCTCAAGATCGAGGCGAAGGATCTGCCCAAGGTCACGATCGGCGATCCGGAAAAGCTCAGGGTCGGCGAATGGGTGGTCGCGATCGGCAAACCGTTCGGCCTCGAGAGCACGATGACCGCCGGCATCGTCAGCGCCAAGGGGCGCGACCTGCCGCAGGAGAACCTGGTGCCGTTCATCCAGACCGACGCTGCCGTCAATCCTGGCAACTCGGGCGGGCCGTTGTTCAATCTGAAAGGCGAGGTCATCGGCATCAATTCGATGATCTTTTCGCGCACGGGCGGGTACATGGGGCTCTCCTTCGCGATCCCGATCGACCTGGCGATGAATGCCGTCGCCCAGCTCAAGGAGAAGGGTCGCGTGACTCGCGGCCGGATCGGTGTTCAGATCACCGAAGTGAGCAAGGAAACCGCCGAATCGTTCGGCCTCGCCAAGCCGATGGGCGCGCTCGTCAACTCGGTGGAAAAGGGTGGACCCGCCGAAAAGGCCGGCGTCGAGGCCGGCGACATCGTCCTCAAGGCGGACGGCCGCGAAGTGCGCACGTCGTCCGAGCTGCCGCGGATCATCACCATGCTCAAGCCGGGCAGCAAGGTCACGCTCACGGTCTGGCGCAAGGGAGCATCGAAGGATCTCACCATCACGGTCGCCGAGATCAAGGACGAGGCCCCGGCGACGCCGGCGCGCAAAGGCGGACCTTCGCCAAAGGAAAAGGCCAAACCGAACCGGCTGGGACTGGTGCTTTCGGACCTCACCGAGGAGCAGAAGAAGGAACTGGAAGGCAAGAGCGGCGTCCTGGTCGAGGACGTTTCCGGCTCCGTGCGCGGCAACGTGCAACCCGGGGACGTCATCCTGGCCGTCGTCAGCCGCGGCCAGACCACCGAGGCGAGGAGCGCGGACCAGATCAACGGCCTGCTGACGAAAATGGAAAAGGGCGCCTCGGTGACGTTCCGGTTGCGGCGCGGCGAGCAGGAGTTCTTCTCGACGCTCAAGATCAACAATGGCGAATGAGCGAGGCGGGCGAGCGAATGCGAGCCAAGGCCCGAAGGGCGCGTAGCCGAGCGATTGAGGGCGGTCGACAGCAGGGTGGAACGCATTACGTAAATGGTGCGGAGGCCGCCGTATGAGCGCGCTTCACTTGACGCTGCTGGGGCGCGCCTGTTGCCATCTCTGTGACGAGATGCTCGACGCGCTGAGGCCGCTGGCCGCCCGGCGGGGTGTCGCCGTAACCGTCGTCGATGTCGACACCGAGCCCGCGCTCGAACAGGCGTTCGGCGAGCGCGTACCCGTGCTTTTCGCGGGCGACCCGGCCAGCGGCGCCGAGTTGTGTCATTTCCGCCTCGACCAGACCCGGGTCGAGGCGGCCCTGGCCGAGGTGCCGGCGAGGGTTGAGGTCGCTTCCGGGGCGAAAATCCGCTAAAATTCAACATGATTCGTGCAGGCGGGGGGGGCACTTTTCCGGTGCCCCTTTGTTTTGGTGCGCGGATAACCGGCGAAGAACGTGCAACTGATCCGCAATTTTTCCATCATCGCCCACATCGATCACGGCAAATCGACGCTCGCTGACCGGTTCATACAGCGTTGCGGCGGGCTTGCCGAACGGGAGATGGGCGAACAGGTGCTGGACTCGATGGACCTCGAGCGAGAGCGGGGGATCACGATCAAGGCGCAGACTGCCGCGCTCACGTACAAGGCGCGTGACGGCCAGATCTACAGCCTCAACTTGATCGACACGCCGGGGCACGTCGACTTCGCCTACGAAGTCTCGCGTTCGCTCGCGGCCTGCGAGGGCGCCTTGCTCGTCGTCGACGCCTCGCAGGGGGTCGAGGCGCAGACGGTGGCCAATTGCTACACCGCCATCGAACAGGGCGTGACCGTCGTGCCCGTGCTGAACAAGATCGACCTTCCGTCCGCCGAGCCGGGGCGGGTGATCGAGGAGATCGAGGACATCATCGGCATCCCGGCGCAGGATGCGATGCGCTGCAGCGCGAAGACCGGCGAGGGGATCGACGACGTCCTGGAGGCTGTCATCGCGCGCATTCCGGCCCCGAAGGGCGACCCAGGGCTGCCGCTGCAGGCGCTGATCATCGATTCGTGGTTCGACAATTACGTCGGCGTGGTCATGCTGGTCCGGGTGATGCAGGGGACGCTCAAGCCGCGCGACAAGATCCTCCTCATGGCTGCCGCGGCCACCTACAACTGCGAGCAGGTGGGCGTGTTCACGCCGAAGGCCCTCGCGCGCGACTCGCTGTCGGCGGGCGAAGTCGGCTTCATCATCGCCGGCATCAAGGAGATCCACGCCGCGAAGGTGGGCGACACGGTAACGCTGGCGCCGCGACCGGCGGCATCCGCGCTCCCGGGGTTCAAGGACGTCAAGCCGCAGGTCTTCGCCGGGCTTTATCCGGTGGAATCGAACCAGTACGAGGCGCTGCGCGACGCGCTGGAAAAGCTGAAGCTGAACGACGCTTCGCTGCATTACGAGCCCGAGGTCTCGCAGGCGCTGGGCTTCGGCTTCCGCTGCGGCTTTCTCGGCCTGCTGCACATGGACATCGTGCAGGAGAGGCTGGAACGCGAGTACGACATGGACCTGATCACGACGGCGCCGACCGTGATCTACCAGGTCCTGCTGCGCGACGGAAACCTGGTCGAGATCGAGAATCCGTCCAAGCTGCCGGACCTCTCGCGCGTGGAGGAGATCCGCGAGCCCGTCATCACCGCCACGATCCTCATGCCGCAGGATTACGTGGGCCCGGTGATCACGCTGTGTACCGAACGGCGCGGCATCCAGAAGAACATGCAGTACCTGGGCCGGCAGGTGATGCTGACCTACGAACTGCCGCTCGCCGAAGTCGTGATGGACTTCTTCGACCGGTTGAAGTCGGTTTCGCGTGGCTACGCGTCGCTCGACTACGAATTCAAGGAGTTCCGCCCGGCCGACGTCGTCAAGCTCGACATCCTGATCAACGGCGACCGTGTCGACTCGCTGTCGGTGATGGTGCATCGTTCGGTGGCCATCTATCGGGGTCGCGAGGTGGTGACCAAGATGCGTTCGCTGATACCGCGGCAGATGTTCGACGTCGCGGTGCAGGCATCGATCGGCGCGCAGATCATCGCCCGGGAGACGATCAAGGCCATGCGCAAGAACGTGCTGGCCAAGTGCTATGGCGGCGACATCTCCCGCAAGAAGAAGCTGCTCGAGAAGCAGAAGGCCGGCAAGAAGCGGATGAAGTCCGTCGGCAACGTCGAAATCCCGCAGGAGGCGTTTCTCGCGATTCTGCAGATCGGTGACAAGTGACCATGAATTTCCCGCTCATCCTGTTCCTCGCCACCGTCCTCACCGGCCTGATCGCGCTTGCCGACAAGCTCGTGCTGGCGAAGGCGCGCGCCGCCGACGCGCGCGAGCCCTGGTGGGTCGAGTATCCGAAGAGCTTCTTTCCGGTGCTGCTGATCGTCTTCCTGCTTCGCTCCTTCGTGGCCGAACCGTTCAAGATCCCGTCGTCGTCTATGCGGCCCACGCTCGATGTCGGAGACTTCATCCTCGTCAACAAGTTCGCGTATGGCCTGCGGGTGCCGATTCTGGAGCAGAAGATCGTGCCGCTCGCTGACCCGCAGCGCGGCGATGTCGTTGTTTTCCGCTACCCGCTCAATCCGTCGCAGGACTTCATCAAGCGGGTCATCGGGCTCGGCGGGGACACGGTCGCCTACAAAGACAAGAAGCTGACGGTCAACGGCGTGCCCTGGGCGCAGAAATCCGCCGGCATGTACAGTTACCTGGAGGGCCTGCGGTTCGAGACGATGGAGCAGTTCTCCGAAGCGGTGCCGGCCGACGGTGAGGCGAAGACGCACCTGGCGGCGGCCGACCCCGCGCTGCCGTCGGTCAGTCCGGGCCAGGTTCGCGCATTCGCCGGGCGCAACAACTGCGATTACAATCCCGACGGCAGCGGTTTCGTCTGCAAGGTCCCGGCCGGACAGTACTTGGTGATGGGAGACAATCGCGACCGCAGTGACGACAGTCGTTATTGGGGCTTCGTGCCCGACGACCACCTGCGCGGACGGGCGTTCTTCATCTGGTTCAACTGGGACGACATATCGGGCCTCGCCTTCAAGCGGGTCGGCAGCGGAATTCGATAGGAGGCAATGATGCAAATGCGAACACGCGAGCGGGGGTTGTCGATGCTTGGATTCCTGTTCGTCGCGGCGGTGGTCGTTACCTGCGTCATGATCGGCTTCCGCGTCCTGCCCGCGTACATCGAGTATTACTCCGTGCAGCAAGCGCTCGCGCAGGCGCTCGTCGACGCGAAGGACCTCAACTCGGCGGCGGAAGTCCGCAATGCCTTTCAGAAGCGCGCCGACGCCGGATACATCGAGTCCGTTTCCGGCCGGGACGTCGACGTCGTCAAGATGAAGAATGAGGTTACGGCCAGCATCAGCTGGACCCGCAAGCTGCCGATGGTGGCCAACGTGAGCCTGTTGCTCGAATTCGAAGCGACCGCGACGCGCTGAATGCGATTGCGCCGAGACCCCTCGCGGAATGCCGTCCATCGCGCTGCGTGAACGCCTGGGTCACGCCTTTCGCCAGCCCGAGCTGCTCGCCCGCGCGCTGACGCACCGCAGCCACGGTGCGACGCATAACGAGCGGCTGGAGTTCGTCGGCGACGCCGTCCTCGACTGCGCAGTCGCCGCGGCGCTGTACGAGCGATTCCCGGCGATTCCCGAAGGCGAGCTTTCGCGCGTGCGCGCGAGCCTCGTCAATCGCGACACGCTGGCGCGCCTCGCCCGCGGGCTCTGTCTCGGGGCCGAGATCAGCCTGGGGGAGGGCGAAGTCAGGAGCGGCGGCGGCGAACGGCCGTCGATTCTCGCCGATGCCCTCGAAGCGATCTTCGGTGCCGTATTCGTCGACGCCGGGTTCGAGGCGGCCCGCGCCGTGATCGAGCGCGTCTACGCCGGAGAGTTCGTCGGTCTCGACCCGGCGGCGCTCGGCAAGGACCCGAAGACCCGGCTCCAGGAATGGCTGCAGGCGCGCCGCATCGCCGTGCCGGAGTACGCGGTCACCGGGATCAGCGGCGAGGCACACGCGCAGACGTTCACGATCGAGTGCCGCGTGTCGGCGCTGGCCATTGTCGCCACGGGGACCGGGACGAACCGCCGCGCGGCGGAGCAGGACGCCGCCGCGGAGGCATTCGCCCGGGCCGTTGCCGCGACGGACGGCGCGCGCGGTGGCTGACGCGCGGCGCGCCGCCGGGTTTCGTTGCGGCTACGCGGCGATCATCGGCCGGCCGAACGTCGGCAAATCGACGCTGCTCAACCGTCTGGTCGGGCAGAAGGTCAGCATCACTTCGCGCAAGGCGCAGACGACGCGCCACCGCGTCACCGGGATCGTGACGACGCCGGACGCCCAGGTCGTCTTCGTCGACACGCCGGGGTTTCAGACGCAGCACCGCTCGCGCCTCAACGAACGGATGAACCGGGCGGTGACCCAGTGTCTCGCCGATGTCGATGCAACGGTGCTGGTGCTGGAAGCCGGCCGCACGACGGATGCCGATCGTGCGGTGGTCCGCCTGTTGCCCCCGGGCGCGCGCGTCGTCGTTGCGCTGAACAAGATCGATCGCCAGAAGGACCGCGACGCGCTGCTGCCGCAGATGGCGGAACTGGCGGCGCTCTTTCCCTTCTCGGCCATCGTGCCGGTGAGCGCGGAGAAGGAACGGGCGCTCGATGCCTTGCTGGCGGAGGTCCGCGCGCTGCTGCCCGAGGCGGAGGCGATCTTCGGCGCGGACGAGATCACCGACCGCGACGAGCGCTTCCTCGCGGCGGAGTTCGTGCGCGAGAAGATCTTCCGCCTCCTCGGGGAGGAGGTGCCGTACGCGACCACGGTCGCCGTCGACCGCTTCGAGCACGAGGGCGCGTTGCGCCGGATTCACGCCACGATCTATGTGGATCGCGAGAGTCAGCGCGCGATACTGCTGGGCGGCGGCGGGGAGCGAATGAAGGAGATCGCTTCGGCGGCCCGTGTCGACATGGAGCGGCTGTTCGGCGGCAAGGTGTTCCTGGAGGTATGGGTGCGCGTGAAGGGTGGCTGGGCCGACGACGAGGCGCTTCTCACGCGGTTCGGGTACTGACGATGGACCGCCCCCACGCTCACTGCGTTCGCTGCCCCCCGGGGGGCAGTCAGTGCCCTTCGGACGGCCGTGCGGGCACTGATTGTCCTGCCCTTGCCATGACTTCCCGAGCCCAGCCGCTGCGCCGCGACGATCAGCCGGCGTTCGTCCTGCACACGTTCGCCTACCGCGAGACCAGCCTCATCGTGGAAGCGTTCACGGCAGAGTACGGACGGGTCGCCATGGTGGCGCGCGGCGCCAAGCGGCCCCGCTCCGAGCTGCGCGGACTGCTGCAGGGATTTCAGCCCCTGCTCCTGTCGTGGTCCGGGCAGCGCGAGCTTAAGACATTGCTCAGGGCCGAATGGCGCGGGGGCCTGCCGCGGGTCGGCGGGTCGGCGCTGGTCTGCGGCTTCTACCTCAACGAACTGCTGCTGAAGCTGCTGCCCCGCGAGGACCCGCACCGGGGCGTGTTCGTGCACTACGAGGCGGCGCTGGCCGAGCTTGCAGCCGGACGCGAGCAGGCGCCGGTGCTGCGGCAGTTCGAGCTCGCGCTTCTAACCGAGCTGGGCTACGCGCTGCCGCTGGCGCGCGAAGCCGATACGGGGGGGGCGATCGATCCTGCGGCGCGCTATCATTACGCATTCGACCGCGGTCCGCAGCGCGCGCCGTCCGCGCCCGGCGCGCGCTGGCCCGTGGTGCGCGGCGCGACGCTGCTCGCGCTGGCCGATGGCCGCTACGCGGATGCCGAAACGGCCGCCGAAGCCAAGCGGCTGATGCGTGAAGTGCTCGACCATTATCTCGAGCAGCGCGGCGTCGAGAGCCGTCGGGTGGTCCAGGATCTGCAGGCACTCGACGGCCGGCGCGAACCGGAGAACGACCGCCGTGATTGAACTTTCCGTCAACATCGACCACGTGGCGACGCTGCGTCAGGCGCGCCTCACCTACGAGCCCGATCCCGTGTGGGCCGCGGTCGAGGCGCACCTGGGCGGCGCCGATGGCATCACCGTCCACCTGCGCGAGGATCGCCGCCACATCCAGGACGAGGACGCGCGGCGGTTGCGCGAGCTCGTCCACATCAAGCTCAACCTCGAGATGGCGGCCACCGCCGAGATGGTCGACATCGCCGTTCGGCTGAAGCCGGAAATGGCGATGCTCGTGCCCGAAGGGCGGCACGAAATCACGACGGAAGGCGGGCTCGACGTGGCGGCGCAGGAAGCCCGCCTGGAAGAGGTTGTCAGGCGGCTCGCCGGCGCCGGCATCGGCGTCAGCGTGTTCATCGATGCCGAGCTTCGGCAGGTGGAGGCGGCGGCGCGCATCGGAGCAAAGGTATGCGAGATCCACACCGGCCCCTATGCCCACGCGTTCCATGCAAAAGGGCGCGATCCCGAAAGCGCGCCGGTGGTCGCGGAACTGGCGAAGATCCGCGCCGCCGGCGAGGCGATTCGGCACGCGGGAATGCGTTTCAACGCCGGGCACGCGCTCAACTACTTCAACGTGCAGCCGGTTGCGCGGCTGCCCGGCGTGCGCGAGCTCCACATCGGGCACGCGATCGTTTCGCGCTCGGTGTTCGCCGGCATGCGAGAGGCAGTACGGCAGATGAAGGCGTTGCTGCGGGAGGCGGCCGCGTGATCGCGGCAAGGCCGCCATGCGGGGCGCGTTCCGGCATCGATCGGCGGCGCAACGGAAGGGTTCGCGGCGGGCTTAGGATGAGGCATGCGCCCGCCGCGAACCCTTCCGTTGCGCCGGGCCCAGCATGATCGCCCTGCCGCGCGGTCCTGTGTTCCTCGGTGTCGAGGGTACCCGGCTGTCGGCCGACGACCGCGCGCGCCTTGGCCATCCGCTGACCGGCGGCGCCGTGCTGTTCACCCGGAACTTCGAGTCCTCGCCGCAATTGAAGGCGTTGACGGCCGAGATCCGCGCGCTGCGTACGCCACGGCTGCTCGTCGCCGTCGATCACGAGGGGGGCCGGGTGCAGCGCTTCCACGATGGTTTCAGCGTGATCCCGCCGATGCGCGCGCTGGGCGAGCTCTGGGAACGCGACGTCGCCGGCGCCGCGCGTGAGGCGGCGCGGCTTGGCCTCGTGATGGCCGGCGAGCTGCGCACCCACGGCATCGATTTCAGCTTCACCCCGGTGCTCGATCTCGACCACGGCGCCAGCGCCGTGATCGGCGACCGGGCGTTCCATCGCAACCCGAATGCCGTCGCGCATCTGGCTGCGGCCCTCATCGACGGCCTGCGCGCCGGCGGGATGGCCGGCGTCGGCAAGCATTTTCCCGGACATGGGCATGTCGCCGCCGATTCGCACACGGACCTGCCGGTCGACGACCGCGCGTTCGCGGCCATCGCCGCCGAAGACCTGGTTCCGTTTGGCGTTCTGGTGCGGCAGGGGCTCGAAGCGATCATGCCGGCGCACGTCGTCTACCCGGACGTCGACACGGAGCCTGCCGGTTATTCGCGCAAGTGGCTGCAGGAGATCCTGCGCGGACGACTCCGATTCGACGGCCTCATTTTCTCGGACGACCTTGGCATGGCCGGTGCGGCTGGCGCCGGCGATCTGGTCGCCCGCGCCGGAGCCTCGTTGGCCGCGGGATGCGACATGGTCCTCGCCTGCAACGATTTCGCGGCCGCCGATCACTTGCTCGCGGCCTGGGAGCCCGCGCCCAACCCCGATCTGGCGCGTCGCGTCGCTGCGATGGAGGGCCGCGGATAGGGGAGTCGAGGCATCGGGGCCCGACCCCGCCGCCGCGATACCGATTCAACAGGGATGCGGCCAGCGGCCACCCACCTTGTGCGTGAGCTCTTCCGCCGTGTGCGCGACGATGGGGCCGAGCTGACGTATCCGCTCGTCGGGCAGCCGCGACGACGGTCCGGCCAGCGAGATCGCGCCCAATGGCTCGGCGTGCTCGTCGTAGACCGTGGCCGCGACGCAGCGCGTGCCGGGCGCGTGCTCCTCGTCGTCGAACGAGTAACCGCGGTGGCGGATCACTTTGAGGGCCAGCCACATCGTCTCCGGCGCGACGATCGTATGCGGCGTGATGCGCGGCAGGCCCTTCACCTTGAGGATCGCATCGATCTGCTCGTCCGGCAGCGAGGCGAAGATGGCCTTGCCGACGCCCGAAGCGTGCAACGGCACGCGGCTGCCGAGCTTCACCAGGATGCGCATCATTTCCCGGCACTGGACCTGGGCGATGAACACGGCCTCGGTGCCGTCGAGGACCGCGAGATTCGCGGTCTCGCCGGACTGCTCCATCAGGCGGCGCATGTAGGCGTGACTCTGCGCAACGAAATCGCGATTGGCGAGAAATCCGGCGCCGACGGCGAACGCCTGCAGACCGACGTACCAGAGCCCGAGGTCGCCAGCCTGGTAGACATAGCCCATCTTTTCCAGGGTCGAGAGCAGCCGGTGCGTCGTCGACGGCGGCAGGTCCACGCGCTGGGCGAGGTCGGTGAGCGTGAGGCCGCCATCGGCTTTGGCGAGGGCGTCGAGCAGGTTCAGACCGCGCGTCAGGCTCCGCACCTGGCCGGCGATGGCGCCGGGCTTCGAGGGTGTGCGACCGCGGCGTGGCGGTGTGGTGAATCGGTGCGGCATCGCAGTTCTAGGCGAGCTTGATGTGCGGCGTCACGGCGTGCAGCTCGCCGGCAATGTCGATCCGGTAACTCGCCCCGAGGACGACCTCGTCGGTGAGCGTGCGGTCGGCGCGCGCGTAGCCCATCGCGACCGCGCGCCCGTAGCGACGGGAATAGCCGGTCGAGGTCAATTCGCCGACGTTCCTGCCGTCCATCAGGATCGGTTCGCCGCCCCACGGGAACGCGGCGGGATCATCGAAGGTGAACATGACGAGGCGCTTCCGGATGCCTGTGGCCTGCTGCCGCGCGAGGGCATCGCGGCCGACGAACGCGACGGGCTTGTCCATCTTCACGGCATAGCCGAGCCCGGCTTCCCAGGGCGACTCGTCGGGCGAAAGCTCCGCCGACCACGCGCGCCGGCCGGCCTCGATGCGCAGCGCGTCGATCGTGTAGTAGCCGGCGTCCCGGAGGGCGAATTCGGCACCGCGGCTCCACAGCGCCTCGTACAGTGTCACGCACTGTTCGGCCGGGACGTAGAGCTCGTAGCCGGGTCCCCCGACGTAGCTCATGCGCGCGGCGCGGACATGCGCGTATCCGACGTCGATCATCCGGGTCGTGGCAAAGGGCATCGCGGCACGGGAAAGCGCGTCGGGGGACATGCTGTTGAGCAGCGCCTCTGCCTTCGGACCCATCACGGAAAGCACCGAGTACGCGCCGGTGACATCGACCAGGATCGCGTGCTCGTCGTCGCGGATCGCACGCTCGATCCACGCGAAGTCGCGCGTCGTCTGCGCCGACCCCGTGATGATGAAGAACTCGGCGGGCGCGACCCGCACGATCGTGAGGTCGCTCTCGAAGCCGCCGCGGACGTTGAGCATGCCGGTGTAGACCATCGTGCCGACGGGCACGTCGATCTCGTTCGCGCACAGTCGCTGCAGGACGGTCAGCGCCCCGCGGCCCTTGAGGATGAATTTCGAGAACGACGTCTGATCGAACACGACGACGTCCTCGCGGCACGCGCGCTGTTCCTCCAGCACCTGCGGCAGCCATCCCGGCGTGCCCAGCGTGGAGGGCGGCTTCACCGCGCCGGGCGGGAGAAAATAGTTTGCACGCTCCCAGTTCATCTTGCTGCCGAACACCGCGCCCTTCGCCGCCAGCCGGTCGTAGAGCGGCGAGCGCCGCAGCGGACGGACCGTCTCGAGCTCCTCGCGCGGCCAGCGCATCGCGTAGTGCAGGCCCAGGGTCTCGACCGTGCGGTCGGCCAGATGCCGGCGATTGGCGTGCAAGGGGGCAAAGCGGCGGATGTCCACGTCCCACAGGTCGACTGGCGCATCGCCGCTGACGATCCACTCTGCGACGAGCTTGCCCGCGCCGCCGGCATTGGCGATGCCCGCCGAGTTGAAGCCGGCGCAGACGAAATAGCCCGCGAGCTCCGGGGCTTCGCCGAGGATGAAGTTGCCGTCGAGTGTGAAGCTCTCCGGCCCGTTAAGCAGCAGCTTCACCTCGGCCGTCTCGAGGCACGGCGTGCGATGGATCGCGTTCGTCATCAGGATCTCGAAATGATCCCAGTCCTCGGGCAGCAGCTGGAACTCGAAGCCGTCGGGGATCGGGTCCACGTTCCACGGCTTGGCCTTCGGTTCGAAGCCGCCCATGACGATGCCGCCCACCTCCTCCTTGAAATAGAGATAGCCGTCGGGATCGCGCACCACGGGCATGTCGGGCGTCACACCCGGAATCGCCTTGGTGACGAGGTAGAAATGCTCGGCGGAGTAGAGCGGCACCGTGACCCCGGCCAGGCGCCCGAACGCGCGCGCCCACTGGCCGCCGCAATTGACGATGGACTCGCAAGCGATCGTGCCTTCGTCGCCGGCCGATTTCCACTGGACGCCGGCAACACGGCGCGCGGAGGTGCTCACGCCGGTGACCTTGACGCCTTCGACGATGGTGGCGCCCTGCATGCGCGCGCCTTTCGCCAGCGATTGCGTGAGGTCGGTCGGATTCGCCTTGCCGTCGCCGGGGATCCACACCGCGCCGGTGAGATCGTCGGTGCGCAGGATCGGCACCCTCCTGCCGGCTTCGGCGGGTGAAACGAACTCGAACTCGATGCCGAAGCTCTTCGCGCGCGCCATCTGCCGCTGCATCGAAACGAGTCGCTCGGGCGTCGCCGCGACGTTGAGGCTGCCGCACCGCTTCCAGCCTGTGGCCAGTCCCGTCTCCTTCTCGAGCGACGCGTAGAGGTCGATGCCGTAGCGGCTCATCCGCGTCGCATTGCGGGTCGCGCGCGTCTGGCCGATCAGGCCCGCCGCATGCCAGGTCGTGCCGCAGGTGAGCTTGCCCTGCTCGAGCAGAACGACGTCCTTCACGCCGAGCTTGGCGAGGTGGTAGGCGGTTGAGACGCCGGCGATGCCGCCGCCGACGACGACGACGCGGGCGTGAGTGGGCAGCTTGCTCATGGGGGACGGACCCCGATTTCGTTGTTGTGGAGGGGACAGAGCCCGATTTCGCGGCCTGGCCCCGGGATCACAGCTTCAATGCGGCAACACCCGCGACAACGCTCGCGGCGCCCACGAGCCGCGGCCAGCCGAGCCCTTCCTTGAGCCAGACGGCGCCGATCAGTGCGGCGAACAGCACGGAGGTCTCGCGCAGCGCCGCGACGGCGGCGATCGGCGCGCGCGTCATCGCCCAGAGGACGATGGCGTAGGCGCCCAGGCTCGCAGCGCCGCCGACCACGCCGCGGCGCCAGCCGCGTGCGATGTAGGTGACGGCGTCGGGTCCACGCCGTGCGCGGATCCAGAACAGGAAGGGAATCGCTTCGAGGAACGTCAGCCACACCGCATAGCTCGCGGCATTGCCGGAAGCACGTGCCCCGGCGCCGTCGATCAGCGTGTAGACGGCGATGATCGCGGCATTGGCCAGCGCGAAGACAAGGGCGGCGCGCGGATGCCGATTGCGGCCCACGAAGGCGATCGCGACGATGCCGGAGCAGATGAAAAGAATGCCGAGCGCAACCTGCAGCGTGGGCCATTCGCGCAGGAAGACGACGGCGAGCAGCGTGGCGAGGAGGGGCGCGGTGCCGCGCATCAGCGGGTAGGCGAACGAAAGGTCTCCTGTACGGTAGGCCTGCGCCAGCGTGACGTAATAGGCCCAGTGTATGGCCACGGACAAGACCATGAGGGTCCACGCCGCGACATCGGGAACGCCGACGAAGGGGATTGCCACGAGGCCCCAAGCGCCGGAGCCCGCGACGACGGTCGCGGTGTCGAGCAAGGGGTCGCCCCCCGGCGCGGATTTCAGCAGTGCGTTCCAGCCCGCGTGCAGCAGGCCCGCGCCGAGCACGGCGAGCGTGACGGCGAGCGTGAGTTCGCTGGCGGGCATGGGCAGCGCTTCAGGTGGCCCGCACGGGGACGGGATCGGGGTCCTTGAGCCGCGTCTTCGCCAGTACGCCGGCCTGCTCGAGGATCGGATAGGCGATCGACGAGATGTGCGAATTGATCCGCTTCAGGTCCGAAATGAGGTCGAGGTGCAGCGACGAGGTCTCGATGCTGTCCTGCGTGTTTTCGGCGAGGCGCGCGAGGTGCGAGTCGGCGTAGGCCCGCTCGAGGTCGCGGAAAAGCACCTTCTGTGCGAGCAGCTCCTGCGCGCTCTTCAGATCGCCGTTGAGGAACACCGACAGCCCGAGTCGCAGATTGGCGACGAGCCGCGCATGGAGGTCGCAGATCTCGGCCATCCCCGCCTCGGAGAATTTGTGTCCCTTGTCGATCTTCTTGTCCTCGAGCTCGATGACGATGCGCTCGACGATATCGCCGACCTGCTCCATGTTGATGGTGAACGACACGATGTCGGCCCAGCGCCGGCCCTCTTCCTCCTCCAACGCCTCGCGCGATATCTGCGTCAGGTAGAGCTTGACCGCGGTGTACAGGTCGTCGACGACGTCGTCCATCTTGCGCAGCCGCTCGGCCAGCGCGCGGTCGTTGGTCTTCAATACGGCGAGCATCCCGTGCAGCATCTGCTCGATGACGTCACCGATGCGCAGCGCCTCGCGCGCCGCGCAGGAGATGGCAAGCGTCGGCGTCGTGAGGGCCGAAGGGTCGAGGTGCCGGGGCTTGGCGGGATCGTCGGGGAGCGGCCGCGCGGGCAGCAGGCGCTCGGCGACGCGCGCGATCGGGGCGGTGAAGAAGATGAAGACCAGGGCCAGCGCGACGTTGAAGGCCAGGTGGAACAGCACGACCTCTTGGGCAGCCCCGAGGCCGAGCGCCTCGATCGGGCCCGCCACATGGGAAAGCAGCGGCAGGAGCAGGGTGCAGCCGATCAGCTTGAACAGGAAATTTCCCAGCGTCACGCGGCGCGCCTCGGGCGGTGAATTGAGCGTCGACAGCATTCCGAGAATGCCGCTGCCGAGGTTGGCTCCGAGCACGAGCCCCAGGGCGACCGGCAGCGCGATCACGTGCAGCGATGCCAATGCGGCCACCAGCAGCACGACGGCGAGACTCGAGTAGCACAGAATGGTCAGCAGCGCGGCGACCAGCAGGTCGAGCAGCACGTCGCCGGTCAGCGAGGCGAAGATCACCTTGACTCCCGCGGCCTGTACCACCGGCTTCGCCGCGACCGAGATCCACTGCAGCGCAAACATGATGAGGCCGAGCCCGATCAGCACGCGGCCGAAACGGCCGATCGAATCCGCCTGCCGGGTGAGGAAGAGAACGACGCCGACGAAGATCAGCAACGGCGAAAGCCAGGACAGGTCGAACGACAGGATGACCGTGACCAGCGACGTGCCGACGTCGGCCCCGAGCATCACGGCCAGGGCCTGCGCGGTGCCGATCAGGCCCTGGCCGGCGAACGAGGCGACGATCAGCGCGGTCGCCGTGCTGCTCTGGATCAGTGCTGTGATTCCCGCGCCGGCGAAAAACGCGTTCAGCGGCTTGGCAACGCTGACGCGCAGGAAGCGCCGCAACGAGCTGCCGAACAGGCGCAGGATGCCGGTGCGCACGATGTGCGTGCCCCAGACGAGCAGCGAGACACCGGCGAGGAGATTGAGAAGCGTCTGCACGGTGGGGCTAGCGCAATTCGGCCTCTACCGCTTCGAGTGCGGCGTCGATGATGAGGAACGCGGCGTCGAGGTCCTCCGGCGCGATGACGAGAGGCGGCGAGAGCGTCAACACATTTCCCTGCCCGACCTTGAACGACAGGCCGCGCGCGAGGCAATGGTACATCACCTGCTCGGCCTCGCGGCGCGCCGGCGCGCCGTTGCGCGCCAGCTCGATGCCGAGCAGGAGCCCGATGCCGCGAACGTCGGCGACCAGCGGATGGCGCCGTTGCAGATCCCGCATCCGCTCGAGCGCGCGCGCTCCGAGCGTGCGCGAGCGTTCGAGCAGTCGCTCGCTCGCGATCACTTCGAGGGTGGCCAGCGCGGCGGCGCATCCCACCGAGCTCTTTTCGTGTGTGTAATGGCCGAGCGCGCGGTCGGCCGCGATGTCGAGGTCGCGGCGCGCGACGAGCGCAGCCATCGGAAACACGGCGCCGCCCAGCCCTTTGCCGAGCACGACCATGTCCGGCACGATGCCGTAGTGCTCGAACGCGAACATGCGGCCCGTGCGCCCGAGACAGATCGGCACTTCGTCGAGGATGAGCAGCGCGCCGTGGCGATCGCAGGCATCGCGGACGATCCGGTAATACGCAGGCGGAGGAATCTGGACGTCGGTGCAGCGAACGGTCTCGATGATCACCGCGCCGACGTCTTCCTCCTTGGCCAGCACGTAGTCCAGGTATTCGGCGCATTTCGCGTTGCAGCTGCCGCCGCAGCCGAAGCTGCACGCCCCCGGATCGCAGGGTGGCGCGTGCTCGGTGCCCGGCAGCAGCGGGCCCATGTGCTTGCGGAACACGGCCTCGCCGCCGATCGATATGGCGTCGAGCGATGCACCGTGGAAGCTGTCCCACAGCGACAGCGTCTTGTGGCGGCCGGTCGCGAGACGCGCCAGCTTCAGCGCCATGCCGATCGCGAGCGTGCCGCCGGGCGCGAAGAGAACCTTGCCGAGGGGGTCGGGTGCGAGCGCGGCGAGCCTCGACGCGAGGTCGATCGCGGCCGAGTTGGTGAAACGCCGCGGCGCAAAGGGCAGGGAATCGAGCTGTGCCTTGACCGCCGCCATGACGTGCGGATGCCGGTACCCCACCTGGTGCACGTTGTTGCCGTGGAAATCCATGACGCGACGGCCTTCGACGTCGGTGAGCCAGATGCCCTCGCAGGACGCCACCGCGTTGAAGCAGGGTGTGGACAGCGACTGGTGCAGAAACACGTCGGCGTCCGCCGCGAGCAGCTCGCGTGTCCCGGCGTGCAGGTGCGCCGCCTCGAACTCGCGGCGCAGCGGCGACGTGTTGACGTCGCCCTCGGCGCTGGCGTCGTCCGGCGGCCGTGGCTCGTTCATCGGGTGACACCGCCGCAGGTCATCGCATGGACCCTTACCACGGCAGCGAGTAGGTCTTCGTATTCGTGAAACTCTTCATCGCTTCCTGGACCCCCTCCTTGTAGCCCAGTCCCGAATCCTTGATCCCGCCGAACGGCGTCAATTCCAGCCGGTAGCCGGGAACCTCGCGGACGTTGACGGAGCCGACGGCGAGCTCCGCCACGAGCTTCGTGATGTAATCCAGGCGATTCGTGCAGACGGACGACGATAGCCCGTAGGCGGTCGAGTTCGAGATCCGGATGGCGTCGTCGATGTTGCGGAAGCGGATCACGGGCGAAACGGGGCCGAAAGTCTCGTCCCGCACGAGCGGCATGTCGGGCGTGGCGCGATCGACGAGCGTCGGCGAATACAATGCACCGCGGCGGACGTTGCCGTGCAGCAGCCTGGCGCCGAGCGCGATCGCCTCGTTCACTCTTGCTTCGAACGACTTCGCCGCCGCCTCGTCGATTACCGTGCCCATGTCCAGCGCCGGGTCCATCGGATCGCCGTAGGTCCAGGCGCGGGTCCGGGCGAGCAGCAGCTCGACGAAGCGGTCGGCCACGGCCTCGTGGACGAGGATGCGCTTGATCGCCGTGCAGCGCTGACCGGAGTTCTTGTAGGAGCCGGCCGCCGCGAGCGCCGCCGCTTCGTCGAGGTCGGCATCCTCCAGCACGATGATCGGATCGTTGCCGCCCAGTTCCAGTACCTGGCGCTTGTAGACGGCCTTGGCCGCGATGTACTTGCCGATGGAAACGCCGCCCGTGAAGGTGACGAGGTCCATGTCCGCATTGGTCAGCATTTCGTCGGCGATCTCGCCCGGATCGCCGGTGACCACCGAGAACATCTCGGGCGGCAGCCCGGCCTCGTAGAGGATATCGGCGAGGAGCAGCGCGGAGAGCGGCGTCTTCTCGGTGGGCTTCAGCACCATCCTGTTGTTGGTCGCGATCGACGGGGCGACCTTGTGCGCGACCTGGTTCAGCGGATGGTTGAACGGCGTGATGGCCGCGATCGCGCCCAGGAGAGGTTCGCGCAGCGTGTAGACCTTCCGCTGCTTGCCGTGCGGCGTCAGGTCGCAGGAAAAGATCTGGCCGTCGTCGGTGAGCGCCGCATTGCCGGCGAAGACGAACACGTCGCAGGCGCGGCCGACTTCGTAGAGCGAGTCCTTCTTGCAGATCCCGCATTCGGCGGTGATGAGATCCGAGATCGCTTCGGTCCGGCTGCGGATGATCTCGGCGGCACGGTGCAGGATCCGGTAACGGTCGTGCCGCGAGAGGGTCGCCTTGTAGCTCTTGGCGATGGCGAACGCGCGCCGGACCTCGTCGACGGTGGCCCTGGGCACGGTGCCGACGAGGCTGCCATTGTACGGGTTATGCACGTCGATGGTCCGTGCACCACCGACAAGCTCGCCGGCGATGCGCATTCGGGCGTGCAGCACCGCGCCGTGCCGGACGTCCTGCAATTCGGTCATCATGTTCATTGCTGGGGTCCTGTCATTGCGCTTGATCGCGCGACGTCCTCGCGGCGGTCGAGGCGAAGGCTCCTGGATTCACCGGGACTTCCGCAGCGGTGGACGAGGGGCCGCGACCGGGGCGCTCGCCGCGGTCCGGGCGTGGTGCATGCGCTCCCGGCTCGCCATCACGTGGTCGAACAGCGCGCGGCCGGCGGCGGCCGGTTGACCTTCCGCGATCCGGGCGACGATGTCGCGATGCTCGCGTGTCGAAACGGGAAGCGCACCGCCCTGGGCCAGCGTAGCGTGGCGGAAGAGATGCAGTTCGTTGACGAGGCGGCGGTACATGCCCAGCAGCTTGGCATTCCCGGCAAGCTCGACCATCCGGTCGTGAAAATCCACATTGGCGTCGAGATAGGCATCGACGTCGCCTTTGGCGGCGGCCTTTTCCATCCGGTCGACGCGGGCGGCGAGCTCGCGCAGTTGACCGGGCGTCGCCGTCTGCGCGAGCCTGCGGCCGACGAACTCGTCCAGCACCGCGCGCAGCTCGTAGATGTCGTCCGCCTCCTCGACCGGAATCCGGCGCACGAACACGCCGCGATTCTTCTCCAGCCGCACGAGGCCCGATTCCTCGAGCGCGCGGAATGCCTCGCGCACGGGGCCGCGCGAGACGCCGAGACGCTTGGCGATCGCGGCTTCGTTCAGTTTGCTCCCGGCGGACAGGCCTCCGGCGAGAATGAGGCGCTCGAGCTCCTGTTGGACGAGCATGGGCAGCGAGCTCGACTGGACGAGCGCGATGGCATCGGCGCCGTTTCCGGAGGGCGTGGCCGATGGCGCGGCGCGGCGTGGCGGAGCCTTCGGCTTCAGGCGGCGCGAAGCGTCGCTGCCGCCATTGACGTTCGTCTTCAACATCTTGCGTATTGGACGCGGATTGATGTAGATTGTCAACAATCTACAAAAAGGTGGAGCCATGAGCCTCTTCTCGCGCGATCCCATCCTGTTGACACCGGGCCCCATCACGACGTCGCTCGCGACGAAGACCGCGATGCTGCGCGACTGGGGCTCGTGGGACGCGAACTTCAATGCGGTCACGGCCGAGGTGCGGCGCAAGCTGCTCGACATCGTTCACGGCCACGACACCCACGTCTGCGTGCCGATGCAGGGCAGCGGCACGTTCTCGGTCGAGGCGGCGGTCAACACGCTGGTGCCGCGCGACGGTCACGTGCTGGTGCTGATCAACGGCGCCTACGGCTCGCGGCTCGCCCGGCTCGCGCAGATGATGGGCCGCAAGGTGTCGACCTTCGAGACGGCCGAGGACGTGCCGACCACGCCGCAGGATGTCGACCGGCTGCTCAAGGCCGATCCGTCGATCACGCACGTCGGGCTCATCCACTGCGAAACGTCGACCGGCATCCTCAACCCGCTGCCGGAGATCGCCGCCGTGGTGCAGCGGCAAGGCAGGAGTCTCGTTCTCGATGCGATGAGCTCGTTCGCCGCGATTCCGATCGACGCGCGGACGACGCCCTTCGACGCCGTGATCGCGGCGTCGGGCAAGTGCGTCGAGGGCCCGCCGGGCATGGGTTTCGTGCTGGTTCGCAGGACGGCGCTCGAACGCTGCGCCGGCAATTCGTCGTCGCTGTCGCTCGACCTCCACGATCAGTGGACCTACATGGAGAAGACGACGCAGTGGCGGTACACGCCGCCGACGCACGTCGTCGTTGCCTTCAACGCGGCGCTGGACCAGCACGTCGCCGAGGGCGGGCAGCCGGCGCGGCTCGCCCGCTACACGAAGAACTGCGCGACGCTCGTTGCCGGCATGGCCGAGCTCGGCTTCAGAGTGTTCCTGCGTCCGGAGATCCAGGCGCCGATCATCCTGACGTTTCATGCGCCACCGGACCCCGCGTACAACTTCAAGGACTTCTACGCGCGTGTCCGGGACAAGGGCTTCATCCTCTATCCGGGCAAACTGACCAAGGTCGAGACGTTCCGCGTCGGCTGCATCGGCGCGGTCGGTCCCGACGAAATGCGCCACGCTGTGAATGCGGTGCGCGACACACTGCGCGAGATGGGGATTCGCCAGGTGAGCCCCGCGGCGGCGGCGCGGGAAGCCGCCTGACGGCGAGCGCAACTCCGTCAATCGTTCGGCGGGCTCGCCGGCGTCAGGCTCCCGCCGACGACGCAAACGGATCCGGTGGCTGCCGGAGCCTTTCCAGCGCGATGCAGTCCGGCGCATCCGGCGCGATCGCGCCATGGCGCAGCAGGCAATCGAGCATGACGAGCGCGGCGTCGGCGGTGACCACATCCGGGCCGTCGTCGTTCGCGATGAGCGGGCCCGCGTCGGAAAGCGGCACGAGCCGATAGCCCGCGACTTCGCCGTCCTGTCCGTCCGGCACGAAGTCGGCAGGAAGCCACAGGTCGTGCACGAAGATCGTCTCGCGCTGCAGCCCGTCCGGCTGCCCGCGGCAGATGTCGACCACGCCGGCGCGCTGCGCAAGGGCCGCAACCGCGGCCGCAATGCCCGCTTCCTCCCACGCTTCCTTGACGACCGTTTCGGCCACCGACCGCCCGGCCGCGACCCCTCCGGCAACGAGATTGTCGAGTCTGTCCGGATCGATCGACTTCGTGGAGCTGCGCCGTGCGATCCACATCGCGATCTCGCCATCGCGCCGCACGAGGCCGTTGACGTGGGCGGCGTAGGTGTGGATCCCGAAGTAGCGCGCGGCCGCCCGCTCGAGCTCGAACCACGGCGGCGCTCCGAGGGCGGGGGCCGCGGCGTAGCGCTCGTCGCGCCATGCGCTCAACAGCCCTTCGGCAGCCAGCGCGCGCGTGACGCGCTCGAGCGCACGGGTGCGGGCTGCGGCGTCGTCGAGTCCGGCGACGAACGACACGCCGTCGGCACGCACGGCGAAGACATCCGGCATCGCGGCCAGCCGCGCAGCGCGCCGAACGTCGAGCCATCCGGCGGCGGCACGCTGCACGCGCAGCGGACGGTAGCGCCCTTGCGCCGGCGCCAGTGCGACGGTAAGCCGCGTGCGCATCGCCGCAAGCACTCGGTCCGAAATCATCGGATCATTGTAGCCCGGCGCCGGATGCCCGGAATCGGTTCGCGGCGCATCGAACGGTCACGCTGACGGTGCATTCGGGTAGAATCCGCGGACTTCGAAATCACACGGGAATGCCGCGCTGCGCGCCTCTAACACCATGACCGCCCGCATCATCGATGGCAAGGCGCGTGCCCTGCGCCTCGCAAACGAAGTGGCCGCCGCGGTCGCCGCGCGCGTTGCGGCCGGAAAGCCGCCGCCCGGACTCGCGGTCGTGCTGGTCGGCGACAATCCCGCCTCGCAGGTCTACGTGCGCAACAAGCGACGGATGACCGACACGTCGGGCATGCGCTCGTTCGCGCACGACCTGCCGGCCACGACTCCACAGGCCGATCTTCTCGCGCTGATCGACGCCTTGAACGGCGACCCGGCCGTGACCGGAATTCTGGTCCAGTTGCCTTTGCCGCAGCAGATCGACGCGAACCTCGTGACCGAGCGGATCGATCCGCTGAAGGACGTCGACGGCTTCCACCCGTACAACATCGGGCGCCTGGTATTGAAGCGCCCGACGCTGCGACCCTGCACGCCCTACGGCTGCATGACGCTGTTGAAGGAAACCGGCGAGGACCTGGTCGGCAAGCACGCGGTCGTGATCGGCCAGTCGAACATCGTCGGGCGGCCGATGGCGCTCGAGCTGCTGATGGAGCGGTGCACGGTGACGATCTGCCATTCGAAGACGCGCGACCTGCCGGGAGTCGTCCGCCAGGCGGACATCGTCGTGGCCGGCATCGGCAAGGCGAACTTCGTGCAGGGCGATTGGCTCAAGCCGGGCGCCATGGTGATCGACGTGGGGATCAACCGCAATGCCGAGGGCAGGCTCTGCGGCGACGTCGACTTCGGCACGGCGAAGGAGGTGGCCTCGTGGATCACGCCGGTGCCGGGCGGCGTCGGGCCGATGACGATTGCAACGCTGCTCGCCAACACGCTGCGCGCCGCCGAGTTGCAGGACGCTGCGGCAATTCCTGAAGACTGACTATCCGACGTTTACGGACATTGGCCTCAGGCGGTATCCGGCCGCCGTCAGGGCAACCGCAGGTGCCATGCCTTCGGGCGCGTGAAGGTCTGGATGCCGTAGGTCGACAGCGTGAGCCCGATTCCCGAGTGGCCGACGCCGGACCATGGCAGGCGTGGGCTCACTCGGTCGCAGCAGTTCCAGTAGACGCTGCCCGCGCGCACCTGGGCCAGAATTTTCCTTGCGCGCTTCGAATCCCGCGTGTAGACGCCGCCGGTCAAGCCGTATTCGGTGTCGTTCATGAGATCCACGGCCGCCTCGTCGTCGGCGACCGCCTGGATGCCGATGATCGGGCCGAAGCTCTCGTCCCGCATCAGGGCCATCGAATGATCGACGTCCGTGAAGACCGTCGGCTCGAACCAGTTGCCCTTGCCCCGGACGATACTGCCGCCGGCGAGTAGCTTTGCCCCTTTCTTCTTCGCGTCGGCCACCTGCTTCTTCAGGACGTCGAGTTGCGGCCGGCGCGTGATCGCGCCGATGTAGGTGGCCTCGTCCATCGGGTCGCCCATCCGGTAGCCCTTCACCTCGGCGACGAACGCGGCGACGAAGGCGTCGTGGATCGATTCGTGCACGTAGATCCGCTCGACCGCGCAGCACGACTGGCCGGTGTTGTAGAACGCACCGTCGGCGATGCCGGCCGCGGCCGCCTTGGCGTCGACGTCCTCGCAGACATAGACCGGATCCTTGCCGCCGAGCTCGAGCTGGACCTTGATCATTCGCCTTCCCGCCGCCGCGGCGATCTTCGCGCCGGTCGCGTAGGACCCGGTGAAGAAGATGCCGTCGATCGGCGTTCGCGTAAGCGCGGCGCCGGTCGCGCCGTCGCCGATCACCGGCACGAACACGTCGCGCGGGATGCCCGCCTCGTGCAGCATCTCGGCGATGTGCAGGCCGGTGAGGGTCGCGAACTCCGACGGCTTGTACAGCACCGCGTTGCCCGCGACGAGCGCCGGCACGAAGACGTTGCTGCCGACGAAATACGGATAGTTCCACGCCGAGATGTTGGCGACGACGCCCAGTGGCTCGTGCGTGATCCGTTCCTCGAGTTTCTGCTCGGGGTCGGCGAGAACCTTCTCCTCCCGCAGCGCGCGGGCCGACTCGGCGATGAAGAATTCGACTCGTCCGATCAGCCCGTTCAATTCGTTGCGCGCCTGGCGGATCGGCTTGCCGACTTCGTGCGTCAGGGTCCGCGCGAGCGTCTCCTGCATCGCGCCGATCCGTTCGCGGAACTTCACGATCGCGTCGAGCCGCTTGCGGAGCGGAACCTTCGCCCAGCGGACCTGGCCCGCGCGCGCGACCTCGTACTTGCGGCGCACCGCCGCCGCGTTGTCGGCGGCGACATCGGCGATGACGGCGCCGGTGGCAGGATTGATGATCTTCATCGGGGCTCCATGTTGGTTAGTGCACCCTTGGCGCTGCGCGCCGTCGCTCTGCGAGGGAGCAATGAGCGCCTCGGGACGGCCCGGCGGTATCTCATATCGTGTACGCAGCCGCCTTGTGCTGCGCGGCGGCGGCGAGAAATTCGTCGAGGATCGGGGTGTCGTCGACAAACGAGGGATTGTCGGGCGCGTGGAACTCCGGGTGCCATTGCACGGCGAACAGGTAGGCGGGCCCCGTGTAGCGAATCGCCTCGACGACGCGATCCGGCTCCGACCAGGCCTCCACGACCAGGTCGCGGCCCAGGTCCTTCACCGCCTGGTGGTGGATCGAGTTCGTCTTGACGAGCGTCTTCCCGGGATACAGCCGGGCGAGAACGCTGCCCGGCACGAGCGATGTCGCGTGGCAGTTCTCTTCGTAGATCGCCCAGTTGCGGTGATTGAGGGCGTGCGGGGCCTGTGTGCCGAGATCCTGGTAGAGCGTCCCGCCCTGCGCGACGTTGATTATCTGCGCGCCGCGGCATACGCCGAGCACCGGCTTTTGCAGCGCCATGAACGCCCGCAGCAGCGCGATCTCGTAATCGTCGCGGATGCGGTCGCCGTTCCACTCGGGCTTCAACGCCTTCTCGCCGTACGACTCGGGACAGACGTCCGAGCCGCCCATCAGCACGAGGCCGTCGAGCTCGTCCGCGTACGCGCCCACGGTCGCCTTGCTGCCGGCCCTTCGGGTGCGCCCCTCGGGCGAGGGCACCATGAACGCCAGCACGTCGCGCTGCATCAGCCAGTGCGCGACGTTCTGCTCGATGTACTGCAGGGTCATGCCCTTGAAGATCGCGCGCTTGGGATCTTCGTGGAAGAAGCAGGCGGAGATGCCGATCTTGAGCATGGTGGCGAACTGTCGTTGACCGTCAATCGGGAAAGTCGCGGGGCTCAAGCGCGATGGGCGCGCCGTGCGGCGTCCGGTCCGCCGCGTGGTCCCAGGCGGCGCGATAGCGCGCCAGCGTGGCCTCGGTCGCCGCGCCCTTGGCGGCCACGATGCGCTCGAGCGTGCCGAGCCAGTGCAGATAGTAAGTATCGCCGGTGTCGGGGTCGCCCTCGGCCTGCGCGCGCCGGATTTCCCCGGTCAGCATGTCCGCCCACTCCTGCCAGCTGAACAGGCCGCGCGCGTGCAAGGCGAGCGCCAGCGCGAAAGCCTGCGCCTGCCAGGGCTCGCGGAACACCGGGCCGTCGGCGTCGCGTGGAATGGACGGGACCGCCGCGATTGCGCGGCGCGCTTCGCCGGGAACTGTCGGGTCCATGTCAGGAGTGCCCTGGCGCCGGCTCGAGATATGGCTCGAACGCCTCGATCGATACGCTCACCGATGGATCCGAATCCGGACCCCACAGTTCCGGACCGTCGAAACGCACCGTATAGAGCCACTGCGGATTCTCGCCTTGGTCGATCGCCGCGGTATCCGGAAACACGTGGCAGCCGTGCGTGCGCTCCACCGTGCCGACGTGGCCGCGCGCATAGCGCGGCAGCCGCGTGTGCGTGGGCGGATGGATGTTCTTCGCGCGCACCCGGTCGCCCGCCGCGAAACGCGCCGGCCGCAGCGCCGCGCGAGCGTAGCCGCCGCGGATCAGACCGCCGTCAACCATCGCCGCCGTCAGCCTGCGCGGCAGCGGGTTGCCCGGATGCCGCGCGTGGCCCGCCGCAAGCTCGTCCCCGCTGCCGCAGCCGCGCTCGACCACGTTCGACTCCGTGGCGAGCATCCAGCGCTCGTAATAGGACACGCCGAGGTAGACCTGCGGGGACAGCCGTTCCTGCGCATAACGAAGCATGTCGATGTTCCAGGCGCCCGCGTACATCATGGCGCGCTGCATGGCCATCACGCGGCCTTCCCATGCGGCGTGGAACACGGGTTCGTCGGGTTCGGCATCGACCCTGCCGAATCCGTCCATGCCCCCGAGGTCGTGGATGCCGTCCATCAGACGACGTCCGCCGGGTCTTTCGCCAGGCCCGTTCCGATCATCGAATCGCGCGTGACGAGTGCCGCCAGGCGCTCCTCGCTCCAGCCTTCGGTGCCGGGAGGACGGATCGGAATGACGATGAAGCGTGTCTCGGCCGTCGAATCCCAGACGCGGATCGCCGTGGAAGCCGGCAACGTAACGCCGAACTCGGCGAGCACGCCGCGCGGATCCTTGACCGCGCGTGACCGGTAGGGCGCCGACTTGTACCACACCGGCGGCAGTCCCAGCATGTCCCACGGATAGCACGAGCAGAGCGTGCACACCACCATGTTGTGCAGCGCCGGCGTGTTCTCGACCGCCACGAGGTGATCGCCGGCCGGATTGGCGAGCGTCAGCGTGCCGGTCGCCTTCGAGGCATCCTCGAGCAGCGCCCGCTTGAAATCCGGATCGACCCAGGCCCTGGCCACCACCTGCGCGCCGATGTGCGGGCCGACCTTGGTCTCGTAGGTCTCGACGATCGCATCGAGCGCGGCGGGATCGACGTAACCCTTCTCCGTCAGAACCGTTTCCAGCGCCCGCACGCGGAGCTGGACGGCGGAGAGCTCCGAGCCGGTGTGATCGTGATCGTGCGCGGCCATGGGACGCTCTAGTCGGGCAGCGAAGCGAAGGGGCGGGCGCGACGACGGTGCATGGGGTCAGATCGCGTCCGCGAACATCCGCTCGAAATCCGCGCGCGTGCACTCGCGCGGATTGGTCCTGTGGCAGGTGTCGCGAATCGCCACGTCGACCAGCGCAGGAATGTCGGCACGAGTCACCGGGCGCTTCGCCGTCATCGCGGAGAGCGTCGCCGGAATGCCGAGGTCGGCCTTCATCTTCGCCAGCCATGCGATGAACGCCGTCGCGGCCTCCTGTTCGGACATCGTGCCCGTGCCGGGGACGCCGGCTACGCGCGCGAGCTCGGCCATCTTCGCGCTCGCCGCCGGCAGGTTGAAGCGCATCACGTGGTCGATCATGATTCCGTTGGCGAGCCCGTGGTGGAGATCGGCCACCGTGGACAGCGCGTGCGCGCACGAGTGCACGGCACCGAGGTCCTTCTGGAAGGCGATCGCGCCCATCATCGAACTCATCAGCATGTCGCCCCGTGCGGCGAGATTGCGGCCGTCGCGGAAGGCGATCGGCAGCGCCCGTGCCGCGATGCGCACGCCTTCGAGCGCGATGCCGTCGCACAGCGGATGATACTCCGGCGACAGGTACGACTCGACGTTGTGCGTGAGCGCGTCCATGCCGGTGGCCGCCGTGATCGCGGGAGGCAGGTCGAAGGTCAGCTCGGGGTCGGCGAACACGCATTTTGCGAGCAACCTGGGTGAGAAGATGATCTTCTTGATGTGCGTCGCGTCGTCGGAGACGACGGACGATCTGCCCACCTCCGAACCGGTGCCGGCGGTCGTCGGCAGCGCGACGAAGTGGGGCAGCGGCCGGCCGATCGGGCGCACCTCGGGATGGTCCCACGCGTATTCGAGGATGTCGCCGGGGTGGCTGGCCATCAGCGCAATGGCCTTGGCGACGTCGAGCGCCGCGCCGCCGCCCAGTCCGATCACCGCATCGGCGTTGTGCGCCTTGTACGCCGCCGCGCCCTGCTTCACCTGGCTGCGGACGGGGTTGCCCCAGATCTCCGAGTAGACGGCGACGTCGAGGCCCGTCAGCGTCGCGACGAAGTCCGCGAGCAGTGGCAGCGGCGCGATCCCGCGATCGGTGACCACGAGCGGCCGCGTGATGCCTTCGGCCTTGAGGTGATCCGCGACCAGCTTTCGGGCGCCGGGTCCGAAGTGAATGATGGTGGGAAAGCTGAAGCGTGTGATGGTCATGGTTGCGCCAGAAACAGGATCATGTGGTTCTTGTCGAAATAGGTATCGCCGACCCGAATGGCCCGCGGCTCGATGCCGAACGAACGAAAGCCGAATTTTTCGTAGAGCCTGCGCGCGGCGACGTTGGTCTGCGTGACGGTCAATGCCAGCTGCTCGAGGCCCGGCTCGCGCCGCGCCTCCCCGATCAAATGCGCTAAGCAGCGCTGCGCCCACGCCGCGGCCTGCATGCTCGCGTGCAACGTACATCCCGAACACTTCTCCCCTGTGACGGATCTTCACCCGCGGCTCGCGCAGGAGACCGATGGCGCCGACCAGGGTGCGTCCGAAAAAGGCACCCCACATCCGCCCGTCGGCCTCGGGCGCCAGCCGCGCCTCCGTCACCGCGAGCGGCTTCACCGCCTCCTCGTCGTGGCCGGAGGTGAACGCGTCCGGATGTTCCTGCAATCCCCGCAGGCGCAGTGCCCGATACGTCGCCACGTCGCCGGGCGCCAGCCGCCGGACCGCGATGTCAGATGATTTCAAAATAGCGCTTCATCTCCCAGTCGGTGACCGCGTCGAGCCATTGCCGCCATTCCCACTCGCGCGTCGCCGCATAGTGATCGACGAAATCGTCGCCGAACCAATCGCGGGCAAGGTCTGAGTCCCGAAAAATGCGCGTCGTCTCGATCAGCGTGCGCGGCGCGCGCGGAATGTTCTCGGCGCCCTGGTTCGTGCCGTGGATCGGCTTGGCGGTGAGCTTCAGTTTCTTCTCGACGCCCGCCAGGCCCGCGGCGAGCACCGCGGCGGCCGCGAGGTAAGGGTTCATGTCGGCGCCGGGACAACGTGTTTCCAGGCGCGTGGACTTGGGCGAGCCGGCAATCACGCGAAAGCTCGCCGTACGGTTGTCGACTCCCCACGTCGGCTTGACCGGCGCCCAGAAGCCGTCGACGAGACGCTTGTAGCTGTTGATCGTCGGCCAGTACATCGGCGCCAGTTCCATCAGCCCGGCGACCTGCCCGGCCAGGTAGTTCTCGAACAGCCTGCTCATGCTGTTCCTGCCCTTGGCATCGTAGAACAGGTTCTTCCTGCCGTCCGACATCGACTGGTGGATGTGGCCCGAGCAGCCGGGCAGATGCTGGTTCCATTTTGCCATGAAGCTCGGCATGATCCCGAAGCGCGAGCCGATTTCCTTCGCACCCGTCTTGAACAGGATCGCCCGGTCGGCCGCTTCCAGCGCTTCCGAGAACAGGATCGCCGCCTCGTAGACGCCGGGACCGGTTTCGGTGTGCAGCCCTTCGATCGGCACGCCGAAATCGCCCATCTCGCCCATCAGCGCGGCGAAGAAGTCGCGGTTCGCGTTGGCGCGCAGCAGCGAGTACCCGAACATCCCCGGCGTGATCGTGGTCGGCGCGACACCTTTCTTGTCCGCCCACGACTGCGGCGTCTCGGCGAAGTTGAACCACTCGTACTCCATCCCGCACATCGGCATCAGGCCGAGCTTCTCCGCGCGCTTGAGCACGCGCTTCAGCACCTGCCGCGGGCAGATCGGCAGCGGGACCTCCTTGCCGTTCTTCTCCGCGACGAACTCGCCGAGGAAGAACGGCACGCCGCCGTCCCAGGGCACGGTCCGGTAGGTGCCGAGATCGATCTTGGCGAGAACGTCCGGAAAGCCCTTGTGCCAGCCGGTCAGCGTCGTGTTGTCGTAGGTGACGTCCATCATGTCCCAGCCGAACACGACGTCGCAGAAGCCGAAACCGCCCTCGGCTGCCGCGTAGAACTTTTCCTTGTGGAGGTACTTGCCGCGCAGCACGCCGTCGATGTCCGAGACGGCGACCTTGACGCGGTTGCCGGGCGTGTTGCGGACCGCGGCAATGATCTTGGCGGCCGAGTTTTGGTTCGGCATCAGTTCCTCCGGGGCGGGATCGGCTGTCCGGGCTCGAATTCTGGCGGCGCGGCCTGAGGTTGCCATCGATGCGCCGCAGGTTGGCATTCTAGCGCAGGAGGGGATGGGGGCGCGGATTGCCCGGGAGGCGAGCGGAACGCGCTGCGGACTCCCATGCTGCCGTCCCGGGCGCCACGTTGGTAGCTGCTAGGATTCGGGAACGAAGCATGGTTGGACGAGACCCGCCGCGCCGATCGTGTGGCAGGTACCCCGACCGCGTTGGCATGTCGCACACTTCGGCACTGATCGCATTGCACGCCGCCGTCGCACTGTTCGGCTTTGCCGGGCTGTTCGGCAAATGGCTTGCCCTGTCCCCCGTGGCCATCGTCCTCGGGCGGACGGCCATTGCCGCCATGGCCCTCGGCATCCTGCGCCTGCGCGCCGACGAGCGGGCCCCGTTTGACGTGCGCCTGATCGCGAACGGCGTCGTGCTCGCAGTGCACTGGCTTTCCTTCTTCGCGGCGGTTCAGGTCTCGACGGTGGCGGTCGGTCTCCTCGGTTACGCCTGTTTTCCGTTGTTCACCCTCGCGGCCGAGCGCGTGTTCCTCGCGCGCCGCCTGCATCGGCGCGAAGGCGTGACGGCGTTGCTGGTCACGGGAGGGCTGGTCCTGCTGGTGCCTGGGGTTTCGTTGGCGAACCCCATCGTCCAGGGTCTCCTCTGGGGACTCGTGTCCGGCTTCACGTTTGCGCTCATCGTCGTGATGAACCGGCGCTGGACGGCCTCGCGGACGGCGACCGACATCGCGTTCTGGCAGAACCTGCTAGCGGCGCTGGTCCTGCTCCCGTTCATGTGGGCAGCCCCATGGGAACTCCGATCGATCGGCGCGCGCGAGATCGCGCTGCTCCTGGTGCTGGGACTCGGCTGCACCGCGCTCGCGCACACGCTGTTCATCCGCGCGCTCGCAACCGTCAGCGCGCACACGGCGAGCGTGATCGCGGCGCTGGAGCCGGTGTACGGGATCGCATTGGCGCTGGCATTTCTGGGCGAGGTCCCGGGTCCGCGGACGCTCGCCGGCGGCGCGCTGATCGTCGCCGCGGCCGTCATCGCGACGCGACGCTCGTCGCTCGCGGCGGTTGGCTCACCGCGGCGGATTCGGTAGCATCACGGTTTCCCTCCTGAAAGCTCCCCGCATGCAGATCGGTATCGTCGGACTGGGCCGCATGGGCGGCAACATGGCGCGGCGGCTTGCGCGCGGCGGCGTCGAGGTCATCGGTTTCGATGCCGACGCCAAGGCGGCCGCGACGCTCGCGGGCGAAGGCGTGCTCGAAGCCGCGCCCTCGGTCGTGGCGCTCGCGCATCGCCTGTCGGCGCCGCGTGTCGTCTGGATCATGCTGCCGGCGGGGCGAGTGACCGAGCTCGCCGTGGAAGAGGTATGGCCGGAGCTCGCCAAGGGCGACGTCATCGTCGACGGCGGCAACGCCAACTACAAGGATTCGCAGCGGCGTGGCGCGGCGCTGGCTTCGGCGGGCATCGGCTTCGTCGACTGCGGCGTGTCGGGCGGCGTATGGGGGCTCGACAACGGCTACGCGCTGATGTTCGGCGGCAGCGAGGCCTCGGCCACGCTGATCGAGCCGTTGGCGAAGATCCTGGCACCCGCGGCCGATGCCGGCTGGCTGCACTGCGGCCCCTGCGGCGCGGGGCACTTCACGAAGATGATCCACAACGGGATCGAGTACGGGATGATGCAGGCGTACGCCGAGGGCATCGCGCTGATCAAGGGCAAGACCGAATTCGGCATCGACGTCGCCGCGGTCGCCGAGATGTGGCGCCACGGCAGCGTCGTGCGCTCGTGGCTGCTCGATCTCATCGTCGAGTTCCTCGAGCGCGACGCCGAATCTCGCCGACATCGCGCCGGTCGTCGCCGACTCGGGCGAGGGTCGCTGGACCGCGCAGGAGGCGATCGAGCAGGGCGTGCCCGCGCCGGTGATGTCGCTCGCGTTGATGATGCGCTTCGCGAGCCAGGGCAAGTCCGATTACGCCGACAAGCTGCTCGCGATGATGCGCAAGGGCTTCGGCGGACACGCGGTCGAAGCGCGGGATGCGAAACCGTGATCGTGGTGTTGATGGGCGTGTCCGGCTGCGGCAAGACCGCGGTCGGGCAGGCGCTGGCGGCCGATCTCGGCTGGCCGTTCTTCGACGGTGACGATTTTCATCCGGAGGCCAACGTCGCCAAGATGGCGGCCGGGACGCCGCTCGTCGACGCGGATCGCTGGCCGTGGCTCGACCGGCTGGCGGCCGAGATGGCGGCGATCAATGCGCGCGGCGCCGACGCCGTGTTCGCTTGCTCCGCGCTGAAGCAGGCGTATCGTGATCGCTTCGCCCGCGCGGGGGACGTCCGCTTCGTCCATCTGAAAGGGGACTACGACACCATCGCGGCACGTCTGGCCGCGCGCTCGCACCGCTACATGCCGCCGACCCTGCTCGCGAGCCAGTTCGCGACGCTGGAGGAACCGAGGGAAGCGATCGTCGTTGCCGTGCGCGACACCATACCGGCGCAGATTGCGACGATCCGCGCCGCCTTGAAGCCCGACCGCGCGAACGCGTGACCACGCCATACAAAGGGAAGTGCCTGCATGAACGATGACAATCACCAACCGGCCACGCGCGCGGTCCATCTGGGACGCCGCCCGCGTGAGTTCCTCGGCGCGGTCAACACGCCGGTGTTCAGGGCGACGACGATGCTCTTTCCCACCGTCGCCGACCTCGAGCAGGCGGCGCGCGGCGAATACGAGGGCATCGGCTATGGTCTGCACGGTCTGCCGACGGTCACCGACCTGCAGGACGCGGTCGCCGCGATCGAGGGCGCCCATGCCGCGCTCGCGGTGCCGTCGGGTCTCACGGCGACGACGCTGCCGCTGCTCGCGCTGCTGCGCGCCGGCGACCATGTCCTCGTCACCGATGCCGTCTACGGCCCGACGCGGCGCTTCTGCAACAACCACCTGACGCGTCTCGGCGTCGAGGTGAGCTACTACGATCCGCTGACCGGCGCCGCGATCGAGCGCGAGCTCCGGCCGAATACACGCGTCGTGTTCACCGAATCGCCGGGCTCGCTGACGTTCTGCGTGCAGGACATCCCGGCGATCGCCGAAGTCGCGCATCGGCGCGGCGCGCTGGTCATCACCGACAACTCGTGGGCGACGCCGTTCGGGTTTCGCTCGTTCGACCACGGCGCCGACGTGTCCGTGCATGCCGCGACCAAGTACATCGGCGGGCATTCGGACGTGCTGCTGGGGCTCATTCTCGCCAACGCGGCGACGTTCCCGGTGCTGCACCGGCTGTGGACGGACATGGGAGTCACGGCGTCGCCCGACGACTGCTTCCTTGCGCTGCGCGGCCTGCGCACGCTGCCGGTGCGCCTCGCGCGCCATGTCGCGAGCGCCATGACCATCGCCAGGTGGCTGGAAGCGCGCCCCGAAGTGCGCGAGGTGATCTATCCGGCGCTCCCCGGCTCGCGCGGGCACGAGCTGTGGAAGCGAGACTTCGCCGGCGCGTCGGGGCTGTTCGGCGTTGTGCTGGAACCGATCGCCAAGGAGCGCGTCGACGCGATGCTCGACGGCATGCGGTTGTTCGGCATGGGCTGGAGCTGGGGCGGCTTCGAGAGCCTGATGATCCCCGTCTATCCCGAGCGGGTGCAGACGGCGACGAAGTGGGATGCGGGCGGACCGTGCCTGCGCCTCGCGATCGGGCTCGAGGAGCCGGACGATCTGATCGCCGACTTGAGCGACGGGTTCGCGCGTCTGCGGGGCTGATGCGCGGCGGACCCGCCTACGCGGCCGCGTCGTCGCCGAGGTAGACCGCCTGCACCCTGGCGTCATTGCGGATGGCGTCGGGCGTGCCGTCCGCAATGACGCGCCCGCGGTCGAGCACGATGATGCGGTCGGCGTGCCCGAACACGACGTCCATGTCGTGCTCGGTGAAGAGCACGGCGATCCCCTGTTCGCGCGCGAGATCGGCCGCAAGTTGCATCAGCCGATCGCGCGAGCGCGGCGACATTCCCGCGGTCGGCTCGTCCATCAGCAGCAGCCGCGGCGCGCAGGCGAGTGCCAACGCCAGTTCCACGCGTTTCGCGTCGCCGTAGGCGAGCGTCGCGCAACCCTGCCCGGCGAATTTGCTCATGCGCACGCGCTCGAGCAGCGCATCGGCTTCGGCGCGCATGCGGTCGGTTGCGCGCGTTGCGATGCCGCGATGCGCGCCATCGTGAGCGAGCAGCGCAAGCTGGACGTTTTCGCGCACGGTCATCGACGCGAACGTTGCGGCGACCTGGAAGGTCCGGCCGACGCCCATCCGCGCGATGGTCCGCGGCGGCAGCCCGTCGATCCGCGTTCCCGCCAGGGTCACGGTCCCGGCGTCAGGCGCGAGCTGGCCGTTGACGAGATTGAAGCACGTCGTCTTGCCCGCACCGTTGGGCCCGATCAGGGCGACCAGCTCCCCTGCGGCCACGGTGAACGAGACGTCGTGCACCACGTCGTCGCCCCCGAACGACTTGGTCAGCCCGTCGACGCGCAGCACGGCGGCGGATTGCACGGCCCCCACGCTTGCGGCCTCATTGGCCAATGCGGCCGCTGCGCTGCCCCCCGCGGGGGCGCTCCCGCGCCTTGTCCCGGCGGCGCTCATGCTGCCCTCCGCCGCAGCCAATGCGACAGCGTGCCGCCGATCCCCATCGGAAACGCGATGACGATGAGCAGGATCGTGGCGCCGAGCACGGCACGCCAGTAGTCGGTGCCCCTGGCGAGCGCGTCCGACAGCCAGGTGAATGCGGCGGCGCCAATAAGCGGTCCGGCCAGCGCGTTGAGGCCGCCCAGCAGCACCATGACCAGCGCATCGACCGAGCGTGGAATGGCGAGCGTCTCCGGCGAGATGCTCCCCTTCGAGAAGGCGTAGATCCCGCCGGCAAGGCCCGCGAAGCCGCCTGCGAGCGCGAAGGCCGTCCATTGTGTCCGCCGGACGTCGATGCCGATCGCCGCGGCCCGCAGCGGCGAATCGCGGCAGGCACGCAGCGAATAACCGAGCGGCGCCTGCGCGATCCACGCGATCGCCGCGAGCGCAGCGGCGATCAGCGCCAAAGCGAACCCGTAATAGGCCTGCTTGCCGGACAGCCACGCGGCGGGCCAGACGCCGACGATGCCGTTGGAGCCCCCGGTGACGGCGTCCCACTGGAAAGCGATGGACCAGACGATTTGCGCAAACGCGAGTGTCAGCATCGCCATGTACACGCCGGAGAGCCGCACGCAGAACCAGCCGATCGCGAGCGCGCCGGCAGCGGCGGCGAGCGGGGACAGCAGCAGGGCGCCTTCCATCGGGATGCCGTGCTTCGCCGCCAGCGCGGCGCCGTAGGCCCCGAGGCCGAAATAGGCCGCGTGTCCGAACGATGCCATGCCGCCCGGGCCCATGACGAGCTGAAGGCTGGCGGCGAACAGCGTAAACACGAGGATGTCGGTGGCGAGAATCAGCCGGTACTCGTCGCCGGTCCACGGCAGAAGGGCAGCCAGCGCGAGCGCTGCCAGCGCCCCGATCGCGGCGCGACGGCCAGGCGGCACGACCAGCGCGCGGAATTCGGCGAGCGGCGTAGTCGGCGGCGCCGAAGGCACGGCACCCATGAGGCCGTAAGGCTTGGCGATGAGCACGATGGCCATCACCACGAATTCGGCAACGAGAGTGAGCTTGGGGAACGCGATCGCGAGGCCGCCGACCTCGACCGTGCCCAGCGTGATGCAAAGCGCCTTGGTGAGGCCGATCAGGAGCGCGGCGACGAAGGCTCCCGGGATCGAGCCCAGCCCGCCGACCACGGTGACGACGAACGCTTCCGCGATGATCGCGAGATCCATGTTCAGATTGGCCGGCTCCCGTGGCAGTTGCAGCGCTCCCGCCAGCCCCGCAAGAAAGGCGCCGAGCGCGAAGACCGTGGTGAACAGCGTCCGCTCGTTGATGCCCAGCGCACTGGCGAGGGTGCGATTCTCGGTCGCGGCACGCGTCAGCATGCCGAACCGCGTGCGCTCCAGCAGCGCCCAGAGTGCCAGCAGCACGAGCGGGCCGATGGCGAGCAGGAACAGATCGTAGGCGGGAATCAGCTGGCCGAAAACGACCATCGCGCCGCTCAATCCCGGTGCGCGCGGCCCGAGCAGATCCTCGGCACCCCACGCGAGGAGCGCCGCGTCGCGCACGATCAGCACGACGCCGAAGGTGGCGGCGAGCTGGAGCAGCTCGGGCGCGGCGTAGATGCGCTTCAGCAGCAGGGTCTCGATCAGCACGCCGATGAGCGCGACAGCGAGCGCGGCAAGCACGACTGCGCCCCAGAAGCCGAGCGGTCCCCGACCGAATGTCGCGACTAGCGAATACGCGATGTACGCTCCCAGCATGTACAGCGAGCCGTGCGCGAAGTTGACCACGCGCGTGACTCCGAAGATCAGAGTGAGTCCCGCCGCGACCAGGAACAGCGCGGAAGCGCCGGCAAGGCCGTTCAGGAGTTGCGCGAAGAGGGAGGCGAAAGACACGCGGAGGGGACGCTCGTGCCGGCGGTTTGCGACCGGACCATGTGCTCGATTCTAGTATACTGAGCCGGAAATTCGCTTGATAGTTGGCGGCCGCATCGGTCGTCTATGCGGCTTGCCCGACAGGTTCCTGGCCCCCTCCGTGGAGGAGTCTCCGATGATTCATTGCGTATTGCACGATCCCCGCGATTCGGTCGCGGTGGTGGTCGTCGAGGGTGTCAAGGCCGGCACGACGCTGACCGGTCTCATTCTCGACGAGGACCGCACCATCACGCTGCCCTGCGTGCAGGACATCCCGCTCGGCCACAAGGTCGCGCTGAAGGATATGGCGGTGGGCGCGACGGTCATCAAGTACGGAACCGACATCGGCAAGGTCGTCGCCCCGATCGCCAAGGGGCAGCATGCCCATGTCCATAACATCAGGACCAAGCGCTGGTAGCGCGGCGCAGACCGTCCGACGGAGACCTTGACGATGCAACAGACCTTCTGGGGTTATCGCCGCGAGAACGGCCGCGTGGGCGTGCGCAACCACGTCATCATCCTGCCGGTCGACGATCTCTCCAACGCCGCTGCCGAGGCTGTGGCGCACAACATCAAGGGGACGCTGGCGATACCGCATCCGTACGGCCGGCTGCAGTTCGGCGCCGACCTCGACCTCCATTTCCGCACGCTGATCGGCGCGGGCAGCAATCCGAACGTCGCGGCCGTCGTCGTCATCGGCATCGAGGATCAATGGACGAAGAAAGTCGCCGACGGCATCGCGGCGGCCGGCAAGCCTGTCGCCGGGTTCGGCATCGAGCTGCACGGCGATCACGACACGATCATGCGGGCGTCGAAGGCGGCCAGGGAATACCTGCAGTGGGCGAGCGAAAAGCACCGCGTGGAGTGCGCCCTCAAGGAGCTCTGGGTGTCGACCAAGTGCGGCGAGTCCGACACGACGTCCGGCTGTGGCTCCAATCCGACCGTGGGCGACGCGTTCGACAAGCTCTACGCCGCCGGCTGCACGCTGGTGTTCGGCGAGACGACCGAGCTCACTGGCGGGGAGCAGATCGTCGCGGCGCGCTGCCGCAACGACCGTGTCCGCGCCGAGTTCATGAGGATGTTCGACCGCTACCAGGGCGTGATCGACCGCCACAAGACGTCCGACCTGTCGGATTCGCAGCCGACCAAGGGCAACATCGCCGGCGGACTCACGACGATCGAGGAGAAGGCGCTCGGCAACATCCAGAAGATCGGGAAGAAGTGCGTGGTCGACGGCGTGCTCGACAAGGCCGAGGTTCCGTCCGGTCCCGGCCTGTGGTTCATGGACAGTTCGTCGGCCGCGGCGGAGATGGTCACGCTGTGCGCGGCGTCCGGTTACGTCGTCCATTTCTTCCCGACCGGGCAGGGCAACGTGATCGGCAATCCGATCCTGCCGGTGATCAAGATCTGCGCCAACCCGCGCACCGTGCGCACGATGAGCGAGCACGTCGACGTCGACACCAGCGGCCTCCTGCAACGGGAGCTCACCATGGGCGCGGCGGGGGACAAGCTGCTCGACATGATGTTCCGCACGGTCAACGGCCGGCTCACGGCAGCCGAGGCGCTGGGCCATCGCGAATTCGTGCTGACGCGCCTCTACGAGAGCGCCTGACCGTGTCGCCGGGGTCGCGGCGACTGTTCCGCCGGGTCGCGGCGGGGCCTATACTGCGCGGGTGTACGTGGCCCGCGACCGGGGTTGCGCGTGCGGCGCCTATTCCGGAGGAAACCTCATGCTGAAGCTGTCGTTGCGCGCTGCGCTCGTCATCGCGGTCGCCCTGCTGGCGCCGTCGCTGCACGCCGAACTGGCGGAAATCAAGGTCGCGCAGCAGTACGGTATCAGCTATTTGCCGCTGATGCTGATGGAAGAGCAGAAGCTGATCGAGAAGCACGCGAAGGCCGCGGGCGTCGACGTCAAGGTGGGCTGGGCGAAGTTCGCCGGCGGCAACGTGATGAACGACGCGCTGCTGTCGAACAGCCTGCAGTTCGCCTCGGGCGGGGTCGGGCCGCTCGTCACGCTGTGGGCGCGCACCAGGGGCAACCTCGACGTGAAGGCAGTCTCGGCGATCAACTCGATGCCGCTCTATCTCAACACGCGCAATCCGAACGTCAAGACCATCAAGGATTTCACCGAAAAGGACAAGATCGCGCTGCCCGCCGTCAAGGTGTCGATCCAGGCCGTCACACTGCAGATGGCGGCGGAGAAGGCGTTCGGCGAGGGTCAGCAGAGCAAGCTCGACGCGCTCACCGTTTCGCTATCCCACCCCGACGCGCAGGTGGCGCTGCTGTCCGGCGCCTCCGAGATCACCGCCCACTTCAGCTCGCCGCCGTTCCAATACCAGCAGCTCGAAAAGCCCGGCATCCGCACGGTGTTGAGCTCCTATGAGGTGCTCGGCGGGCCGGCGACGTTCAACGTGGTCTGGACGACGTCGAAGTTCCGCAGCGAGAATCCCAGGCTCTACGACGCGTTCGTCAAGGCGCTCGACGAGGCCACCACCATCATCAACCGGGACAAGAAGGCCGCGGCCGAAGCGTACCTGCGGATCTCGAAGGACAAGGACACGGTCGCCGACATTCTGGCGATGCTGAACGACCCGGCCATCGTCTACACGACGACGCCGCAGAACGTCATGAAGTACGTCGATTTCATGAACAAGATCGGGTCGATCAAGGTGAAGCCCGACTCGTGGAAGGACCTGTTCTTCCCGAACATCCACGGCGCGGCGGGCAGCTGATGCCGGACGCGGCACGGGCCGGGGGAGAGGCGCTGCCCGACCTCGCGGCGATTCGCGCGGCGCAGGCGCGAATCGCGCCCCACGTGCACCGCACGCCGGTGCTGACCTGCCGCGCGGTCGACGCGGAAGCGGGTGCGCAACTCTTCTTCAAGTGCGAGAATTTCCAGAAGGTCGGCGCCTTCAAGGCCCGGGGCGCGACCAACGCGGTGTTCTCGCTGGCCGAGACGCAGGCCCGGCATGGCGTCGTCACGCACTCGTCGGGCAACCATGGCGCGGCGCTCGCGTACGCCGCGCGGCAGCGCGGCATCGCCGCATGGGTCGTGATGCCCGAGAACGCGCCGAAGGTGAAGCAGGAGAACGTCCGCCGGTTCGGCGCGACGATCCGCTTCTGCGCGCCGAACGTCGCCGCGCGCGAGGCGGCCTGTGCCGCGGTCGAGGCCGAGACCGGCGCGACGCTGGTCCATCCGTTCGACGACGAGCGGGTCATCGCAGGACAGGGAACGGCGGCGCTGGAGCTGGTCGAGGCGGTGCCGGATCTCGACATCGTGATCGCGCCGGTGGGCGGTGGCGGGCTCCTCTCCGGAACCGCCATCGCAGCGCGCGCGTTGCGGCGGCAGCTGCGCGTCTATGGCGCGGAGCCGGCGAACGCCGACGACGCGGCGCGCAGCTTCCGCTCGGGGCGGGTGGAACCGTTGCCGGGGACGGTGACGATCGCCGACGGCCTGCGCACGACGCTCTGCGACGCGGACACTGGCGGCGATACGCGCCAACGTGGCGGCGATCGGCACGGCGAGCGAGGATGCGATCGTCGCGAGCGATGCGGATGACCTGGGAGCGGATGAAGATCGTGATCGAGCCGTCGTCGGCGGTGCCGCTGGCGTGCCTGCTCGAGCGCACGCTCGACGTCGCGGGCGCCAGGGTCGGCGTGATCGTGTCGGGCGGCAACGTCGACCTCGATCGGCTCCCCTGGCAGACGTAGGCTGGCTGGGATGACGGCCCCCACATCCCCCGCGGGGGCGCCTTCGCGCCTTGGGACGGCCGGGCGGCGCACATGACAGCCGCACCCCGCGCCGAAGCGCCACTGCTCGACGTCCGTGGCGTGACGCTGCAATACAAGACCAAGGACCATCTCGTCACCGCGACGTATCGCGTCGATTTCCAGGTCTTCCGGTCGGACCGCTACATCCTGCTCGGACCTTCCGGTTGCGGCAAGTCCACGCTGCTCAAGGCCGTCGGCGGATACATGAGCCCGGTCGAGGGCGAGATCCGGCTGAAGGGCGAGGTCGTGACCCGCCCCGGTCCGGACCGGATGATGGTGTTCCAGGAATTCGATCAGCTTCTGCCATGGAAGACGGTCACCGAGAACGTGATGTTTCCGCTGGTGGCGAGCGGGCGGCTCGCTGGCGCCGCCGCGCGGGAAAAGGCGCGCGACGCGATCGCCAGGGTCAATCTCGTGAAGTTCGCCGACAGCCTGCCGCACACGTTGTCGGGAGGCATGAAGCAGCGCGTCGCGATCGCGCGCGGCATGGCGATGGAGCCCGACATCCTGCTCATGGACGAGCCGTTCGCCGCACTCGACGCGCTCACGCGGCGCAAGATGCAGGACGAGCTCCTGCAGCTGTGGGACGACACCCGTTTCACGGTTCTGTTCGTCACGCACTCGATCCCCGAGGCGATCAGGATCGGCAGCCGGATCCTGCTCCTGTCGCCGCATCCCGGTCAGGTCAAGGCGGAGTTGAACAGCCTGCCGCGCGACGCGGTCGCGACGGGTGACGGGGGAATCCGGGCGCTCGAGAACAGGATCCACTCGATGCTGTTCGCCGACGAGGTCGAAGGGCAGGCGGTGGCGCATGCCTGAGGCGCGCCCCGAGCATTATCGGCAGCCGGTCGACGCCGCGTCGTTCGGCATCGTGGAAAAGCCGCTTTCCGGGTGGGAGCGGCTGGGTAACGTCGCCGCGGTGCGCAAGGTCTCGCTCCTCGTCCTGCTCGCGCTGATCTGGGAAGGCTACGCACGCTGGCTCGACAATCCGCTGCTGTTTCCGACGTTCTCGGTGACGATCGAGGCCTTCGTCGATGCGATGGCGAGCGGCATACTGCCGGGCCGGGCGCTGACGTCGCTGCGCGTGCTGCTCACCGGTTACGCGGCCGGCATACTCTGCGCAGCCACACTGACCACGATCGCCATCTCGACCAGGATCGGCACCGATCTGCTGGAGCTCCTGACCTCGATGTTCAACCCGCTGCCGGCGATCGCGCTGCTGCCGCTCGCGCTGATCTGGTTCGGGCTGGGGTACGGCAGCATCGTGTTCGTGATCGTGCATTCGGTGCTGTGGGCGGTCGCGCTCAACACGCATTCGGGCTTCCTTTCGGTGTCGAACACGCTGCGGATGGTCGGGCGCAACTACGGGCTCTCGGGCCTTCGTTACGTCGGCCAGATCCTGATTCCGGCGGCGTTTCCCAGCATTCTCACGGGCCTCAAGATCGGCTGGGCGTTCGCCTGGCGTACCCTGATCGCCGCGGAGCTCGTGTTCGGCGTTTCGTCCGGATCGGGCGGACTGGGCTGGTTCATCTACGAGAACAAGAACCAGCTGGAGATCCCGGCGGTGTTCGCCGGGTTGTTCACGGTCATCCTGATCGGGCTCTTCGTCGAGAACGTCATTTTCCGGACGGCGGAAGCCCGCACCGTCCGTCGCTGGGGGATGCAAAGCTGATGACCACGCACTTGCCGACCGACAATTACCCGCGCTTTCACCTCGCGTTTCCCGTCACCGATCTCGGGCAGGCGCGGCGCTTCTACGGCGACTTCCTCGGCTGCGCCGAAGGGCGCTCGTCCGACGAATGGGTCGACTTCGATTTTCACGGCCACCAGATCGTCGCGCACAAGGTCGCCGCCGGCGGAATGGCCGACGCCACCAGCCTCGTCGATGGCCAGCACGTGCCGGTACGGCACTTCGGCGTGATCCTCGATGTGCCGGCGTGGGAAGCGCTCGCCGCCAGGCTCGTCGCGGCCGGCACCAGGTTCATCGTCGAGCCCTACGTGCGTTTCAAGGGCCTTCCCGGCGAGCAGGCGACGATGTTCTTCCTCGACCCGTTCGGCAACGCGCTCGAGTTCAAGGCGTTCGGCGACATCAATCTCCTGTTCGCGAAGAATCCGTAGGGCCGTGCAGGTCGTCATCACCGAATTCATGGACGAGACCGCGGTGGCGGGCCTCGCCGTGCACCACGACACGCATTACGACGCCGGCCTCGTCGATCGCCCGGACGAGCTCAAGGCCACGGTTGCCGCGGCCGATGCGCTCATCGTGCGCAACCGCACACAGGTGAATGCCGGGCTGCTCGCCGCGGCGCTCGCGCGCCTCCACGCCTCCGGGTGAACCCGGCATTGTGAGCAGACGAAGGCGCCAGCGATCGATGGCCACCATCACGCTCGAAGCACTGCACGATCTCGCGGCACGTGCGCTTTCCCGTGCCGGTGCGAATCCGGCGATGGCCGCCGCGACCGCCGGCGCGCTGGTCGATGCCGACGCGCAGGGCCTCGCGTCGCACGGCGTCTCGCGCGTGCCGCAGTACGCCACGCATCTCGTCAACGGCCGTGTGGACGGCGCCGCGCAACCGCAGGTGCTGCGTGCCGGGGGCGGCGCCGTGCTCGTCGACGCGCGTTGCGGCCTCGCCTTTCCTGCCTGTGCGCTGGCCGTCGACGAAGCCGTCGTGCGGGCCCGGCAATTCGGCGTCGCGTTCGCGGGGGTGACGAACAGCCACCACTTCGGCGCCGCCGCCTATCACCTCGAGCCGGTCGGCGCGGAGCTGCTCGTCGGACTTGCGATGGGCAACTCGCCGGCGGCCATGGCCGTTGCCGGAGGCAGGCGGCCGCTGCTCGGCACCAATCCGATCGCCGCGGTTTTCCCGCGCCGCGCCGCCGCCCCGCTCCTGATCGACCTCTCGTTGTCGGAAGTCGCGCGCGGCAAGCTGATGCTTGCGGCCAAGGAAGGCAAGGCCATTCCACTGGGGTGGGCGCTCGACGGCAACGGACAACCGACCACCGATCCAAAGGCCGGTCTCGAAGGCTCGATGCTCCCGCTGGGCGGAACCAAGGGCGCGATGCTGGCCCTCGTCGTCGAGCTCCTGGTGACAGCGCTAACCGGCGCGGCGATGGGGTTCGAGGCGAGCTCGTTCTTCGTCGACGAGGGAAACCGCCCGCGGATCGGGCAGGCGTTCCTCGTCATCGATCCGGACGCGCTCGCCGGCCGCGACACCTATCTCGCGCGGATAGAAACGCTGATCGCCGAGATGTCGGGCGATCCTGGCGTGCGCCTGCCCGGCGATCGTCGGCGCGCGCTCGCCGCCAAGGCGCAGGCCGATGGCGTCGACGTCCCCGACTTGCTCCTCGCGCAGCTGCAGCGGCTCGCGGCGTGAACATCCGATGAGCGCGGTCGCCTCCCGTCCTGTCGCGCTGCTGCTCAACATCGCGCATGCGGTCGACCACATGTTTCTGCTCATTTTCGCGACGGCAGTCGCGGCGATCGCGGCCGATTTCGGGTTCCCGGATTGGGAATCGTTGATGCCCTATGGCGTCGGCGCGTTCATGCTCTTCGGCCTGGGTTCGCTGCCGGCCGGCCGCCTGGGCGATCTCTGGGGACGGCGGCGGATGATGCTTGTCTTCTTCTTCGGCATGGGCGCCTCGTCGCTGCTGGTCGCCCTCACGCGCAATGCGTGGGAGCTTGCGGCCGCCCTGACGCTGATGGGCGCGTTCTCGTCGATCTACCACCCGGTCGGGATCCCCATGCTCGTTCGCGGCACGGGGCGACCGGGCCTGGCGATCGGCGTGAACGGGCTGGCCGGAAACCTCGGGGTGGCGCTGGCGGCGGTCACGACCGGCCTTCTCGTCAAGTACGCCGGATGGCGCGCCGCATTCGCGGCGCCGGCACTGCTGGCGATCGCCTGTGGCGTGGCGTTCGCCCGCGTCGCGCCGCTGGAGTCGGCTCCGCCGGCGCAAGGCCCGAGGACGCCCGTGGCGCCGGATGCGCCGCCGCTCGTGCGCATCTTCATCGTCATGACGGTGGCCGCGATCTCGTCGAGCCTCCTGTTCAATCTCACGACCAACGGCAATGGCCAGCTGTTGCGCGAGCGCCTGGCCGGCGTCGTCGAGGATCCGGCGCTGCTGGGCACGCTCCTCGCCTGCGTCTATCTCGTCGCCTCGTTCGCGCAGGTCGGGATCGGGTTGCTCATCGACCGCTATCCGCTGAAGCGGCTCTACGTCGGCGTCGTGCTGCTGCAGGCGCCGCTGTTCATGCTCGCGGCGGACGCCACCGGCTGGACGCTGTTCGTGCTGCAGATCGCGTTCATGATCGCGGTCTTCGGCGCCATTCCCTTCACCGATGCGATGATCGTACGCTTCGTCGACGACCGGATCCGATCGCGCGTGAGCGGCATGCGCCTTTTCGTGTCCTTCGGCGTGAGCTCGGCTGCCGTGTGGTTCCTGGGACCGATCGTCAAGGCGGCCGGTTTCGGGGCGCTGCTGTGGCTGATGGCCGCCGTGGCTGCCACTACGCTCGTTGCGGTGGCGTTTCTTCCGGCGGCGAAACGGCCGACGACCGTCGCGCCGGTCAGCGCGACGGCGTCGCCGCCGCGATCGCGTCGCGCAGAAGGCTGAAGACGCCGGGCGTCGCCGCAATCACTTCGTTGGTGCCGAGGAAGTCGCGGCCACCGGCAAAGTCGCCCACGCGACCGCCGGCTTCGGCGACGAGCAGCGTGCCGGCCGCGACATTCCACGGGTTGAGGCCGGCTTCCCAGAATCCATCGAGGCGACCCGCCGCGACGTGCGCGAGGTCGAGCGCGCAGGCACCGGCGCGGCGAATGCCGGCGCACCTTGGAACCAGCGCGTTCAGCACCGGCAGGTAGGCGGCCATGTGGGGGCTTCCGCGCGCCGGGAAGACGGTGCCGACCAGCGCGTCCTCGAGGCGCACGCAGGTGGAGGTCCGGATCGGCGTGCCGTTCTGCTGCGCGCCCTTGCCCTTGACCGCCGTGAAGAGATCGTCGTGGACCGGATCGAACACCACGGCATGGGTCACCTCGTTGCCGTGCATGAGCGCGAGGGACACCGAGTAGTACGGAAATCCGTGACGGAAATTCACCGTGCCGTCGAGCGGGTCGACGATCCACTTGAGCGTGTTCTTGCCGGCGCGGCTGCCGCCTGCGATCCGGCTCACGATTTCCCCTGCTTCCTTGCCGACGATAGCGTGCTCGGGAAATGCTGCACGCAACGTGGCGATCATGGCATTCTCCGCCTCGCCATCGGCATTCGACACGATGTCGGCATGGTCCTTCGCATGGGCGGGACGGCGCTTCAGGTCGCGCGCGGCGTCGACGAGCACCGCGGCGGCGCGGCGCGCGGCATGGATGGCTACGGCGAGGATCGGGTCGTTGCTCATCTGGCGACGTTGGTCACGCGCGCCGGGCAACATCCCGGCGCGTCATGACTGCGATTGTAGCGCGCCACGGAGGGGGACGATGCTCGAACCCGTTTTGGGAGCCGGCGAATGCGCCGATCGTGGAGTTCGGTCAACCCACCCGGACACGCAGCATCATCCCGCCGTCTTCATGCTCGAGGTTGTGGCAATGGAAAAGATAGGTCTGCTCGCCGGCGAACGGGTGCCGGAAGTCGATGGCGATCTTCACGGATTCTCCGGGCCATACGAGCACGGTGTCCTTCCAGCCGAGGTCCGTGGCAATTCGCCCCCGTTTGTCGACCACAAGTGACGCGAGCATGTCGGGGCTCGTTTCCCGTTCCAGCACGCGGAATTGGAATCCGTGCAGATGCATAGCGTGCGGCATGCTCGTGTGGTAGTTCCGGATAAGCCAGGTTTCGACCGCGCCGCGGACGACGACGATGGGGGCAGCCGACATGTCGTAGACCCTGTCGTTGATCCGCCAGCGGCCTTTGGCGAAGCCGAGGCGCAAGGGTCGTTCGCCGGTGGCGGGAAGCGGCGCCGACGCGTTCGAAAGTCGCGCGGGTGGCGGCGGCACCGAAGCATCTCGTGCGCGAACGCGAAACTGCAACAACTGGAGCGGTGCGCCATCCGGGATGGGGGTCGATGCGTCAGCCGGGCCCGTCGGCGCACGCATGTCGTGGGATTCGTTCGCAGCGGCGCCGCCCGGTTCGGTGGCTCGTGCCGGCAGTGCATGCATCGGGTCGAAGGCGCGGCTTTCGAGCAGCACATAGCCACCGACCGGAGTGCCCGCGAAGTCGACCAGCACGTCGATGCGCTCGGCCGGTGACAGGAACACCTCGGTGCATGGCTGTGCGTGCTCGAGCAGTCCGCCATCGGTGCCCAGCAACAGGAATGGTACCGATGCCCCGTCGTCACGGCGAAAGGCCAAGCGGAAATTTCGGGCGTTGCCGGCATTCAGCAGGCGAAATCGGTAGCGTCGTCCCGTCACGTCGAGGTACGGCCGCACGGTGAAGTTCACCAACACCTCGTCGCCGTACCAGCCGAGCAGCAAGTCCTCGGCCGACGGCACGTATCGGTACGGCGGGTTGGCGCGGCGATCATGGAGCACCAGCGGTATCTCCGTTTCCCCAGGCACGAGCGAGAGTGCGGCACGCAACTTCAGCTCGTCATCGTCCTCGACGGCAATGAGTCCGAAGAGCCCGCGGTAGGTCTGGGCGGCCGTCCTGCCATGGGGGTGCGGGTGATACCAGTAGAGACCGGCGCGGTTGCGTAACGTGAATTCATAATCGAAGCTCCTGTCGGGTCCGATCAGTGCGTCGCCGTTGCCGTCGTTGGCGGTGTCCATGGTGAGACCATGCCAATGTGCCACCGTCGGTTCGTCAAGGCGGTTCTCGATCCTGATGGCCACGTTCGAGCCGGAACCGACAACCAGGGTGGGATCGACATAATCGCGCCCATCGGCGCGCGCCGCGAAGGCGAGCGCGCCGGCACGACCGTAGGGGGCCGCGCGCAGGACAACGGGACGTCCACCAACGGCGAGACGCCCCATCGGGCCATCGCCGCTGGGAACGAGCAGCGGCGTATCGAATGCGCCCGGCGTTGCGCAAAGCTCGGGTCCGGCGGACTTTCGCGTCCCGGGAGTGAATCCGGTCACGGCGGTTCCGGCCCCGAGAGCGGCCAGGGCGCCGAGCAGCCGGCGGCGAGCTGCGGAGGTAGGGGTCATGCAGCCGGTCGTGCGGAGTTGGAGCGTCGTGGTCGGTCCAAAACCGAATCCTCGAGCAGGCGCTTTCAGCGAATGGCCACGCCCCAAGGCAGGGTACCGACCGGGATCTCAGCGATCTTCTTGTTGGTCTGGGTGTCGATCACGGCGACTGCGTTCGATCGGCCGCAGGCGACGTAGAGCTTCCTGCCGTCCGGCGTAAGCGCCATGTTCCACGGACGGCGGCCGACTGGAATCTCGTCGATGATCGAATTGGTCGCCGTGTCGATCACCTGAACGGTTCCCTTGCCGCCGGACGAAACGTACACCCGTTTGCCGTCCGGGTGAACCGTAACCCCGTTCGAGCGGCTGCCGGCCTTGATGCGTGCAATGACCTCGTGCTTGCCGACGTCGAACACGTTGACGGTGTCGGCATTCTCGGCCGCCACGTAGGCGCGGGTGCCGTCCGGGAGAAAGCCGATCCCGCGCGGACGGTCGCCGACCTGCACCGACTTGATCACCTGGCCTTGCGCGACGTCCACGATGTCGACCATGTCGGCCTCCTCGGCGCTGACGTAGAGCCACTTCCCGTCCGGGCTCCATACCGCATGTTCGGGGTTCTTGCCGCGCATCTTGATAGTCCGGCCGACCGTAAGCGCGGTGGTATCGACCAGAATGACCTGGTCGTTCTCCTCGATCGCTGCGGCAATCCACTTCCCGTCGGGCGAAAGGTAGATGGCCTCGGGCGAATCACCGAGCGGAACGCGTCCGACTTCCGTCCGCTTGGCGGTATCGACGACCACGAGCGCATTGGCGGTCTGGTCGCTCAGGTAGAGGCGGGCGCCGTCGGCGGACAGTGCGATGCCGCGGGGTTTCTGGCCGAATTTGAGCGTTGCCGTGACCTTGTCCGTCGCGGTATCGATCACCGAAACGTCGGCTGACCCTTCGTTGGGCACGTAGGCGGTCGGCGCGGCGATGGCGACCGACGCGAACGCGGCCAACGCGAAAGCGCTGAAGCAGCGTTGTGGAACGATGCGCATGATTTCGGTCCTGAACAATTGCTGGTGCGCGCTTTGCATGCGGCGCACTCTCAATTATCCTACACGATTTTGCGCGGTGCCTGCCGCCATTCGCCACCGGCACCGTGTCCCTCAAGGAACGAGGCAATGCAACTGCCCGCTCGCCTTCGTGTGCGCCCCCCGATTCGCTACACATTGTTTGGCGCGGCGATGCTCGCCATCGCGAGGCCCGGCATGGTCACGGCCCAGCAGACGGCGCCTGCACTGCTCGATCCCGTGGTTGTCTCGGCGACACGTAGCGCCGAGCGCGCGTTCGATCTGCCCATCGCGATCGATACGGTAACCAGTGACCAGGTCCAGCGCGGGCAGCTGCAGATCAACCTCTCCGAATCGCTTGTCCGCGTGCCCGGAATTTCGGTGCAGAGCCGGTGGAATTACGCGCAGGACCTGCAATTGTCGATTCGCGGTTTCGGTGCGCGCGCCAACTTCGGCGTTCGTGGTGTGCGCCTTTACCAGGACTACATACCGGCGACGATGCCGGATGGACAGGGGCAGACGGGCAGCTTCAGCCTGGCTTCGGTGCAGCGGATCGAGGTCTTGCGCGGCCCGTTTTCGTCGCTATACGGCAATGCCGCGGGCGGGGTCATTTCGGTATTCACCGAGGATGGACCGACGCCACCCCAGGCGTCGGCGCAGATGATCGGCGGCAGCTACGGAACCTGGAATGCCATCGCCAAGTTCGAGGGCCGCAATGGCGCGGCCGACTACGTCGTCGCGGGCAATCACTTCGAAACTGACGGCTATCGCGACCACAGCGTCGCGTCGCGCGATCTCCTCAACGTCAAGCTGAAGGTCGCGGCTGCGCCCGACACGACGATCACGATGATCGGCAACTGGTTGGACCAGCCGGATGCGCAGGATCCCCTCGGCCTCACGCGCGCCCAGTGGGAAGCCGATCCGCGGCAGGCGGATCCCGTCGCGACCGCCTTCGACACGCGGAAGAGCGTCACCCAGTTGCAGGGCGGCGCGACCGTGGACCAGCGCTTCGGCGGCGACACCGACCTGCGGGTCACAGGCTATGGTGGGACGCGGCAGGTGCGCCAGTACCTCGCTTTTCCCGGATCCGGACCGACGTCGTCGGGCGGCGTCACCGATCTTGACCGCAGCTTTGGAGGTGTCGACGCGCGCCTCACTACGCGGCTCGCGTTCGCCGGCGGGCCCCTCACGCTGACCCTGGGTGCCAACTACGAAACGCAGAGCGAGCGTCGGCAAGGGTTCGTCAACGACAACGGGACATCGGGCGATCTGCGTCGCGACGAGGACGACACGATCAGCAACGCCGACGCCTATCTGCAGTTCGCATGGTTGCCATTCGATGCGTTGTCGCTGCTAGCCGGCGTGCGCTACAGCGATGTGCGGTTCCGCAGCGACGACCACTATGTAAATGTGGGCAATCCCGACGACAGCGGGCGCAGCAGCTACAGCCACGCCAGTCCGGTCCTCGGGGCAGTCTTGCACGTGCAGCCCAATGTCAACGTCTACGCCAACTATGGCCAGGGATTCGAGACGCCGACATTCGTCGAACTGGCTTATCGACCGGTGGGCACGGGCCTTAATCTCGGTCTGCAACCTTCCGTCAGCAACTCGGGGGAGATCGGCCTGAAGGCGCTGTTCGGCGCGCAGCAACGCTTGAATCTGGCGGCGTTCAACATCGAAACGACCGACGAGATCGTCATCAATGTGGCGACCGGTGGCCGCACAACCTACAAGAACGCGGCAAAGACGCGCCGCCGCGGGGTGGAAGTGGCGTGGGAAGGCAATCTGGGAGCCGGATTTGCCGGTTACGCGGCGTACACGTACCTGTCCGCCAAATTCGCCGCGGATGCCACCACCGGCGTGCCCCCGTTGCTGGTACCCAAGGGGGCCCGGCTGCCCGGAGTTCCCGCGGCGAATGCCTATGGCGAAGTCACGTGGTCGTATCCGGAGGCGGCCGGCCTGGTCGCGGGACTCGAGGTCCAGTATGCGGGCAAGATGTACGTCAACGATCGCAACACGGACGCCGCGCCCGCGTACACGATCGGCAATCTTCGGATCGGCTTCGAGCAGCGCATCGGGAGCTGGCTGTTCCGCGAGTTCGCCCGGCTCAACAATTTTACGAACCGCAATTATGTCGGGACCGTGATCGTCGGCGATACCAATGGTCGCTACTTCGAGCCGGCGGCGACCCGCAACTTCGTGCTCGGCCTCGCCGCCAATGCAAGCTTCTGACGCCAACACGCGCTACACGCGCACGGCAATCGCGCTGCACTGGCTGATTGCGGCCCTCGTCATCGTCCAGTTCGCGTGGGGCTGGTGGATGCAGGAAATTCCGAAGCAGCCGGTCGGACCGCGCGTCGACGCCTTCAACCTCCACAAGTCGGTCGGCATGACGATTCTGGCTCTGATGGTGGTGCGCATCCTGTGGCTTATCGGGCACCGCCCGCCGCCGCTGCCGCCGATGCCCTCGTGGCAGGCGTGGGCCGCGCGTGTGACGCACATTGCGTTTTACGCGTTGCTGATCATGCAACCGCTTACGGGATACCTAGGCTCCGAATTCAGCGGCTACCCGGTGAAGTTCTTCGGCATGACGTTGCCGAGCTGGGCTGGAAAAGACGTTGCGCTGAAGGAGTGGCTCAGCGGCGTGCATCTGACGACCAGCTGGATGATCGCCGCCCTCGTCGGCTTGCATGTCTGCGGCGCGTTGAAGCACGCGCTCGTGGATCGCGACGGGCTGCTTGCGCGGATGGGGATCGGACGAGCCGCGCGCTCCTGATCCGGCACGCGTGTGCCCCCGCGCGGCCCTCAACCGGCGCGCGCGCTCGCCAGCACCTTCGCCGTTTCGTCGTGCTTGCCCTCGCGGGCCATGTCGAGCGCGGTCTGGCCGCGATTGTCCCTGAGATCGGGGCGCGCCCCGGCGTCGAGCAGAACCCTGACTGCGGCTGTCTTGCCGAAGCCTGCGGCCCACATCAGCGCCGTCAGGTCGTTGTTATAGATGCCATTCGGGTCGACGCCTTGCGCGAGCAGCATCTTGACGATCTCCGCATGACCCTCGCCGGCGGCGTAGGTCATGGCGTTCTTCTTGAGTTGGTCGACCGCGTCGACATTGGCACCACGGGCCAGGAGTGTCGCGACCATGGACACCTGACCCGCGTAGGCGGCCGCCATCAAGGGCGTGACACCGTTAACGGCGGCGAGATTGATGTTCGTGCCGGCCTCGAGCATGGTATTGGCCATGGCGAGTTCGTTCTTCTTCAGCGCTATCAGCAGCGCTGTCTCCCCGAGCCGGTTCCGCGCATTGGGGGAGGCGCCTTGCTTCAGTTCGCGCGCCAGGGCCGCGGAGTCCGCGTTGCGGGCCGCGAGCAGCAATCGCGCGTTGACGCTCAAGTCCTGCTCGGCAGCGATGGCCGCAGCAGGGATGCCGAGAAGTGCTGGCGCCGCCAAGGCGAGCGCCGACACCAGAATGTGCCGGAAAGACATGACTGTTCTCCACATTGACAATGGGTAGTCCGTGGCCGCGCATGCTGCGCCGCACAAGCAGACAAAGGTTTTCATTTGCGCCCGTTTCGACTATAACGCAACTTGCGCCGAACCGGTCAGGCCAGGTGACCTGTCGTGCCGGGTCGAATCACCGCGGCGGAAAACGGATAACAGAGGGGGAACCATGTCCTTTAAGAGACTGACGACGGGCTACGCTGCCCTTTCCATGTTGTTGTTGGCCAGCGCCGGGGTTGCGGCACAGGAGGTCACGGGCGGCGCGACCATTGCGGCGAAGCCGATGACGGCGAGCCCGTCGGTGTCCCAGGCCATGCTCGACGCCGCTGGCAGTGACGCGAAGACCTGGCTGCATTCGAACGGCAGTTACGAGCAGACGCGCTATTACCCGGGCTCCCAGATCAATGCAGGAAATGTTGGCAGGTTGAAGCCCGCATTCGTGTTCCAGACGGCGGTGCTGGAATCGATGGAGACCGCGCCGATCGTGGTCGACGGCGTCATGTTCCTGACCACTTCGTTCAATCACGTCTATGCGATCGACGCGGTGACCGGCGAGGAATTCTGGCATTACAAGCACAAGCTCGGCCCTATCGTGACCGTCTGTTGCGGCAACAACAACCGCGGCGTGGCGATCGAAGGCGGCAAGCTGTTCATGGGCACCATCGATGCCAAACTCGTCTCGCTCGACGCCAAGACCGGCAAGCTGCTGTGGGAGACGCAGATCGCGGACCCCGAGAAGGGGTATTCGGAGACGATGGCACCCGTAGTCGTCGACGGGAACGTGCTGATCGGCACGAACGGCGGCGAGTACGGCGTTCGCGGCTTCGTCAAGGCGTTCAACTCGGCCGACGGCAAACTGCTCTGGACGTTCTACTCGATCCCGGAGAAGGGTCATGAAGGCGTCTGGGATCCGAAGGATGCGACCGGCCGCGACATGCACCGCGACATCGCCGCGGAAAAGGCCGCCTTTGCCAAGGACAGCTCGTTCTACCAGACGCTTGGTGGCGGCGTGTGGATGGCGCCGGCCGTCGACAAGAAGACCCGCACGGTGTTTTTCGTCGTTGGCAACCCGTCCCCCGACCTCTATGGCGCGATTCGCCCGGGGGACAACCTGTACACCAACTCGATGGTTGCGATCGACCTCGACAAGGGTACGTACAAGTGGCACTTCCAGTACATCGCCCATGACGTATGGGACCTCGACGCCGTCAGTCCGCCGATCCTGACCCAGGCGAAGGACAAGGCCGGAAAGATGGTCGACGTCGTGATCCATGGCGGCAAGACCGGCCACATCTACGTGCACGAGCGCAACACCGGGAAGCTGATTCGGTTCTCGGACGCGATGGTCCCGCAGGAGAACATGTGGGTGCTGCCGACCAAGGCGGGCGCGCGGATGCTCCCGGGTGCCAACGGTGGCGTCGAGTGGTCGCCGATGGCGGTCAATCCGAAGAACCGGCTGGCGTATGCGGCGAACCTGCATCAGCCGATGACCTACCACGTCGAAGAATCGCCCTATCCCGGCGGCAAGCTGTGGCTCGGCGGCGCCTTCAAGACCATCCCGGGCGAAGAGCAGTGGGGCCGCCTCGTCGCGGTCAATCTTGACACCGGCAAGGTCGCCTGGGGCGTGAAGACGCCGCAGCCGCTGATCGGCGGGGTGCTCGCCACGGCCGGCAACCTCGTGTTCAACGGAGAAGCGAACGGCTGGTTCAAGGCTTTCGACGCCGCCACCGGCAAGGAGCTCTGGAAGTACAACTGTGGCGCGGGCGTCAACGCGCCGGCCGTCTCGTACATGGTCGGCGGCAAGCAATACGTCGCCGTGGCCGCCGGAGGCAACAACCAGATCGACTCCAAGCGCGGCAACAGCGTGTTCGTGTTCGCGCTGCCCTAGCCTGCGCTGACCCGGCGATCGTGGCCACTCCGTGGGCGGAGTGGCCGCTTTTTCGTGTACCTTCGTTTCCCGAGCCAGATGCGAATCCCGACAAGTCCTGGCGCGCCCCTGTTCGGCGCTTGGCGCTATCGCCGCTCCGCCGGCCTATGCCGCTCGACGCCGCGCAGATGGCTGCGGCAGCCGGCAAAAGGCCGAGGTCATGCGTCCCCTGCCACGGCCCGAACGGAAACTCGGCGATCCCGCGTTTCCGAGTCCTTGCCGGCCAGACCTGGCGCTACATTTACATGCAGCTCAAGGACTTCAGGAAGGCCGCCGCACGGATCCGGCATGTCGCCGATGGTCGCCGACCTGTCGCGCGACGACATGATCGCGCTCGGCAACTTCTTCGCCGCGCAGAAGCCGGCGCCGATCGCGTTCAAGGCGGATGGCGCTCGCGTCGAAGCAGGCCGGAAGATCTCGGATGCGGTCCTGTGCCCGATGTGCCATCTGGGCGGTTTCGTTGGCCAGAACGAGATACCCAAGGTTGCGGGCCAGTACCCGAATACGTCCGCAAGCAGCTCGCGGATTTCAAGGCAAGACGGCGCACCAACGACGCCGGCAACATGACGAGCGTCGCGGGCACGCTGTCCGACGAGCGACATCGACAACCTCGCGCACTACATCGCCAACCTGAACTGACTTCGTGGCGACTTCGGGGTGCCTTGAGGTCCGTCCGTTACGTTCCCCGCGTGTAACCGGTCAGCCGATTTCCTGGCCGACGGCGAGCACGCCGCGCTTGCCGCCCGATGTGGGCCGCGGGGAGCGGTGCAGATCACCCGAAATGGCACTGCATCGCGCCGGCCTTTTCCTGGAGCGTTGTGCACCCTGCAATATTGGAAGGTCACGAGTTTCGTGCGAATCGTCAGCGCAACCGGCCCGCTGTCCAGAAGAGGAACGCCATGCAGAAGTCCCTCTATTTCGATCCCGCCAAGTGCAGCGGCTGTCTCCGCCGTGCGATGGCGTGCTCTCTGTTGACGGGTGGTGCTGCCGGGAGTAGTGTGCGCTTTGCTGTGGAGCCTTGAAGGAGGAGACGTGCAAAAGTCGCTCTATATCAATGCTGACAAGTGCACTGGTTGCCTGCAGTGCGAGATGGCCTGCAGCTACGAGAACTACGGCGTCTTCAACCTGGCCAAGTCGCGCATCAAGATCTTCGACTTCCATCACTCGGGCAAGAAGGTTCCTTATACCTGCACGCAATGCGACGAGGCCTGGTGCCTGCACGCGTGCCCCGTCGAAGCGATCAAGGTCGACGCGGCCACCGGCGCGAAGATCGTGCTGGACGACGTGTGCGTGGGCTGCAAGGTGTGCACGATCGCCTGCCCGTTCGGCACGATCAATTATGTGCAAGATACCGGCAAGGTCCAGAAGTGCGACCTCTGCGGTGGTGAGCCCGCGTGCGCCGAGGCCTGCCCGACCGGCGCGATTACGTATGTCGATGCCGATTGGACCGGGTTCGAGCGCATGCAGAAGTGGGCGGACAAGGTTGGCAATCAACCACACGCGTAAGGAGGACGATCATGGCTTGGGCTGGAAGAATCCTGCGCGTCGATCTTGCCAAGGGGACGTGCACGTCGGAACCTCTCAACATGCAATGGGCACGAGATTACGTCGGGCAGCGCGGACTCGCGACCAAGTATTACACGGAGGAGGTCGACGCCAAGGTCGATCCGCTCTCGTCCACGAACAAGATCATCTGGGCCACGGGTCCGCTCACCGGAACGATGGCCTCGACCGGCGGGCGCTTTTCGGTCATCACCAAGGGTGCGCTGACCGGCGCGATTGCCTGCTCCAACTCCGGCGGCTACTGGGGTGCGGAGCTCAAGATGGCCGGCTGGGACATGATCATCTTCGAGGGCAAGGCGCCCAAGCCCGTCTATCTGTACATACAGGACGACAAAGCGCAGCTGCTCGACGCCGATTGGCTCTGGGGCAAGTCGGTGTGGCAGACCGAGCCCGCGATCAAGGCGAAGCACCAGGATCCACAGATCCGCGTGAGTTCAATCGGGCGCGCCGGCGAGACCGGCTGCCTGTACGCCGGTGTGGTCAACGACCTGCATCGCGCCGCTGGTCGCTCCGGGGTGGGCACGGTGATGGGCAGCAAGAATCTCAAGGCGGTCGCCGTGCGTGGCACCAAGGGTGTGGGCAACATTCGCGATCCCAAGGCCTTCATGAAGGCGACGACGGCGGCGAAGAAGGTGCTCGCCGACAACGCGGTCACAGGCCAGGGCTTGCCCAAGTTCGGTACGCAGGTGCTGATGAACGTCATCAACGAAATCGGCGCCTTGCCCACACGCAATCATCGTGACGTTCAATTCGAGGGTGCGAAGGACATTTCCGCCGAAGCGATGCACGCGCCGCGCAAGACCGATGGCAAGCCGAATCTGGTCACCAATCAGGCCTGCTTCGGCTGCACGATCGCGTGTGGCCGCGTCTCGAAGATCGACCCGACGCACTATACGGTGCTGAACCGGCCCGAGTATTGGGGCGCGTCCGGTGGCCTGGAATACGAGGCGGCTTGGGCGCTCGGTTCGGCGAATGGCGTCAACGATCTCGAGGCGCTCACCTACGCCAACTTCATCTGCAATGAGGATGGCATGGATCCGATCTCCTTCGGCGCGACGGTGGGTGCCGTGATGGAGCTCTACGAGATGGGCGTGCTCACCAAGGAGCAGTTGGGCATCGAGGCACCGTTCGGCTCGACCAAGGCGCTTACCTACTTCGCGGAAATCACCGGCAAGGGCGAGGGGTTCGGCAAGGAAATCGCGCTGGGCTCGAAACGCCTCACGGAAAAATATGGTCATCCGGACCTTTCCATGAGCGTCAAGGGTCAGGAGTTCCCCGCCTATGACTCGCGTGGAATCCAGGGGATGGGTCTCGCCTACGCGACGGCCAACCGAGGCGCCTGCCATTTGCGCGGCTACACGGTGGCCTCGGAGGTCCTCGGCATACCGGTGAAAACCGATCCGCTGGTCACCGAGGGCAAGGCTGGGCTGGTCAAGGCGTTCCAGGACGCCACCTCGGTCTTCGACTCGGCAGGCGTATGTGTATTTACCACCTTCGCGTGGACGCTCGCCGACCTTCAGCCGCAGCTTGCCGCCGCGTGCACGGATGAATTCACGCTGGAGGAGTTGGGCAAGATTGGCGAACGCATCTGGAACATGGAGCGCGACTTCAACAACCGCGCCGGCTTCACGCAGCTGGACGACACCTTGCCCAAGCGCCTGCTCACCGAGCCCGCCAAGACGGGCCCGGCCAAGGGACTGGTCAATGGCCTGGACAAGATGCTCCCGGAATATTATCAACTCCGTGGCTGGGACGAGATGGGACAACTGAAGCCGGAGACGCGGACACGCCTCGGACTTTGAGGCGGTGCCGGCGAGCCGCATTTCGCACTTCGGACACGGGCGGTTCCTTGTGAACCGCCCTTTTTGCTGGTGGAGACCCCATGAAGCACGTCGTTCTAGGTAACGGCCCCGCCGGGATCATTGCGGCGGAAACCATCCGCAAGCATGCCCCGACCGACGAAATTCTCGTTCTCGGCGACGAGCCAGGGCCGCCCTATTCGCGCATGGCGATTCCTTATCTCCTGATGGGCAAGATCGGCGAGGAAGGGACCTACCAGCGCAAGGGCAAGGATCACTACGCGCAACAACGCATCGAGCTGCTTACGGGGCGTGCCAAGGGAGTGGATGTTGCCGCGCGCAGCGTGCGGCTCGACGACGGGACCGTGCTCACGTTCGACCGGTTGCTGATCGCGACCGGCGCACGACCGATTCGGCCACCCATCCCGGGCATCGACCTGCCCGAGGTGAACCCCTGCTGGACGCTTGCCGACGCGCGCCAGATCATGGAGTTGGCCAAACCAGGCGCGCGGGTGCTGCTGATGGGGGCGGGCTTCATAGGGTGCATCATCATGGAAGCGCTGGCCACGCGGGGCGTGCAGCTCTCGGTCGTGGAAATGCAGGACCGCATGGTGCCGCGCATGATGGGCGAGGGCGCGGGAGGAATGATCAAGCGTTGGGTCGAGAACAAGGGCATTGCCGTCTATACGTCGACTCGGGTCGAGTCCATCCGCGCCGGCGCGCCGCTCACCGTTCGGCTGTCCAACGGCAAAGAGCTGGGGGTCGATCTGATGATCTCCGCCGCCGGCGTGCAGCCCAACGTAGGGTTTCTCGAGAACTCCGGCATCCAATGCCGGCAGGGCGTCCTGACGGACCAGCGCATGCAGACCAACCTGCCGGAGGTTTACGCCGCGGGCGACTGCGCCGAGGCGTTCGACGTGATCACGGGCACGAGCATCGTCAGTGCGATACAGCCGAGTGCGGCCGATCAAGCGTACTGCGCAGGAATGAACATGGCCGGCAAGAATGCCGCACTGAACGGTGTGACCCAGATCAACGTGCTCGACACCCTGGGCCTGATTTCGACGTCATTCGGCCAATGGGCGGGTGTGCCGGGTGGCGCGCACGCCGAGTTGTCCGACGAGGCGAACTTCCGGTACATCCGCCTGGAATTCGACGGCGATGTTCTGGCGGGATACAACGCGATCGGGCTCACCGACCATATCGGCTTCCTGCGCGGGCTGACCCAATCACGCGTGAAACTGGGCGCGTGGAAGGACCACCTGCTGCGCGACCCCATGCGGGTTCCCGAGGCATATCTCGCCAGCGCGCAAGCGCAGCACGCACGGGGAATGCGGGTCGCCTGAGGACCCTCGTTGGCGTTTCAGATTGCGGTAAAGTGGAGCGTGGCCGTGGACATCACCGTCAAGCTGTTCGCCATGCTGAGTGACTACCTTCCGCACGAGATGAACGGCAGGGTGCGCGTCTACAACGAGCTTCCGATCGACGTGGCGGATGGCACCACGGTGCAGATGGTGATTGATCAATTCCATGTGCCGCCCAGGATGGCCCACCTGGTGCTGGTGAACGGCATCTTCGTCCCCAGGGCGGCGCGCGTGACTCACCCGTTGCGCTCCGGAGATGCGCTGGCCGTGTGGCCTCCCATCGCGGGCGGGTAGGAGCACGTGCCCGAACCGTTTCAATTGCATCGTGACATGGGCTGCACGCGCGCCGAGTTCATGGGCTGGCTGCCAGGCGCGACCCGCCAGGCGTCATTCCAGGTCGACGGGGACAAAGTGACGGTCATTACCCATGGCGGCCGGGTGCAGATCTCCCTCGAAGAGAAGCCGCCGCGCCGCATGGGACTGGTTGCGCTTCCCGTGCTCGGCATCACCTTCTGTTTCCGCGGCCTGGACGAGCTGGCACGCGACGATTTCCTCGCCTATTTCGACTTGTACACGAGACGCGGTGGCGGCTAGCCTGTGCCAATCGGAATTCGACCTGACGGACAATGCCCGATCAAGTTGACGCACCTTCGATGCGATGGATTCAGTGTGCGGAGGGTGCGGCCGGTTGGTGGTGGCGCCGCTGACTCCGGTGCCTACCGGAGCTGATCGAGCAGCGCCCTTGCGTCCTTGAGATCAGTGGTGTCGAAGCCCTCGGTAAACCAGCCGTAGACGGGGGCGAGCAGGTCGTGGGCTTCGGTGCGTCTGCCCCGCGTCGCCCCAAAGTTGGGCGAGGCTCATGGCGGCTCGCAACTCCAGCGACTTCGATCCCATGCTTGCTGCCGTGCGCAGCGCTTTCTGGAAGCAAGCGTCGGCTTCATCGGGTTCACCTTGCCGCGTCAACAGAACACCTCTGAGCCGTTCGAGGTCCGGCGCGAAGTAACGCTCTTGCGTTACGGCGACAACCTCCAGCGCCTCGTCGAGTGCCATTAGTGCATCGCTATAGGCGCCGGCCTCCAGATAGGCGGCCGCCAGCAGGCCAAGCCAGTGACTCCTATGGTGGAAATCGCCCATTCGTTGCAGACCCGAAATGCCGGAGCGCAGTTGCGCGATCCCTTCCGCATGGTGGCCGAGACTCGCCTCGGCAAATCCCTTCGCTATAGCGCTCTCGCTCATCCACAGCGGCAAGTCGTGCTTGGCGGCAATGCGGGACGCTGCTTCGGCGCATTCGAAAGCGCGACAGCAAAGTCGCGGCGATCATTGCGCATGCCCGCCGCAAACGTCAGGGCAAATGCCAGGCTGTAGGCGTGACCAAGCTTTTCTGCGAGCGCAATTGCCGCGTCGAAGCGCGCCACGGCGCGATCGGGAAAACCCAGGAACCACAGGGCCCAGCCCCCATAGAGCCGCGCAATGATGCCCGGCCGCTCCCCGTAAAGGAACAGTTGGGTGCGCTCGCCGTCCGAGCCCTCGAGCGCGTCATCGATCGCGACGGCCTGATCCGTTTCGTCCAAAGACTCGGCGAAGCGACCAAGAAAGAACAGGCTCGAACCGAGGGCCCGGTGAGCGAGAGCGCGATGCAGCGGCTCGTCATGCGCCGCAGCCTGGGCCGAGATGCGGACGGCGAGATCGTGAGCCCGCTGCATCTCGCCACGAGCGAGATAGCAGTTCCAAAGACCGCGAAAGACCGGGAAAACCTGGTCAAGTTTGCCTTGTTCCTCACTCAAGGCCTGGGCGCGGCTGTACGCCTGCTCCACCTCGGTACCCGAAATGCCCTTCGTCGCGACGAGCGGAACGGCAACAGCCATCTGCAGCGCAAATTCCTGCTCGGAACGCGCGCTGCTGTCGGGCTGCGTCGCAAGCGCCTCGAGCGCCTTCGAGAAATGGGCAATGGCCTCGACGTTCGCTGATCGCCGGACCGCGATTTCTCCGGCCTTGCGCCAGTATTCGACCGCGTGTCCATGCAATCCCGCCTGCGAGAGATGATGTGCGAGAACTTCGGGCTCGGTCGCAATCGTCTCCGGGAAACTGATCTTCGAGCACCGCAGCGATACGGGCGTGCAGCTCGTGGCGCCGGCTCTTGAGCAAGCTCGCGTACGCGGCGTCCTGCACGAGCGCGTTCTTGAAGCTGTAGATCGCGTCTGGCGGGGTGCCGCGGCGGAAGACCAGTTCCGATCTGACCAGTTCCTCGAGGGAAACGCTGAGCTCAGGCTCCGGCAGCACGGAGACCTTGGCGAGGATGTCATGGGAGAACGCGCGCCCGATCACCGCACCGATCTGGGCCACCTCCTTGACCAGAGCCAGGCGGTCCAGGCGCGCCAGCAAGGAGTCTTGCAGTGTGGCGGGAATCGCGAACGGTGGAAGTGGGCCGGAAAGCTCGAAATGATCGCCGGCGTCGGTCAGCAGGCCGGACTCCATGACGGTCTTGGTCAGTTCCTCGACGAATAGCGGTATGCCGTCTGTCTTCATCAGAATCTGCTCGAGCACCTGGGGCGGCAAGGACTTGCCGCCGGTGACCTGGTCGACAATCGCCAAGCCGTGACGACGGGTCAGCCTGGAGAGGGTGAGCGTCACAACGTGCGGATAGCCGGTCCACGGTGGCACGAACTCCGGCCGAAAGCTGACAATCACCAATATCGGCAGGGTGGGTACGCGCTGAACGATCATGTCCAGGAGCTCGAGCGTCGTCGGATCCATCCACTGCGCATCCTCGAACACCGCAAGCACCGGCTGGCGCATCGCCAGCCCCTGAATCTGACCGACCAGCGCTTCCAGCGTCTGTTGCTTCTGCTGCCGCGGGTTGAGATCGGGCGTCGGGTACCGTGCATCCACCGGGAGTGACAAGAGCGAGGCAACCAGGGGCACCACGTCGCGCAGGTTTTCGCTCCCAAGCGCGAGGAGGGCTTCGAGCTTCGTAAGTCGTGCCTCGGGCGCATCCGCGCGCTCGAATCCTGCAGCGCGCTCGAGCAGTCTGATGACCGGGTAAAGCGCGCTGTTCGTGTGATGGGGCGAGCCGTAATGACTGACCGGGATGTAGTTCTTGCCGAGCCGCTCCCGCAATGCGCGAATGATGCGCGACTTGCCCACGCCTGCCTCGCTCGTGACGAGAGCTACCTGGCCCTCGCTCGCACTCGCGACCTGCCAGCGATCGAACAGCAGGGCGCTTTCGTGCTCGCGGCCGACGAGCGGCGTGAGCTCGGCGCCGTGCATGGCGTCGAAGCGGCTCTCGGCGCGGCTCTCGCCCAGCACGCGCCAGACGCACATGGACCCCCGAAAGCCCTTCAGGTCATGGCTGCCGAGATTGTCGAGCTCGAACAGATGGCCGAGGAGAACGGAGGTGTCCTGACTCACCACGACGCTGCCCGGGCTGGCGATGGCCTGCAGACGCGCGGCCAGATTGGGTGTTTCACCGACGACCGCGTCCCGCTCGGTCCCGCTCTCGCCGGTCATGTCGCCGACCATGACGAGGCCGGTCGCGATCCCAACCCGCGCTGCCAGCGGTTCGTCAGCCGGTGTCCGCAGGCGCGCCACCGCCTCTGTCACAGCCAGACCCGCGCGAACCGCCCGCTCGGCATCGTCCTCGTGCGCGCGCGGCCATCCGAAATACGCGAGCACTCCATCGCCCAGGAACTTCGCCACATGGCCTTCGTAGCGTGCCACTTCGCGCGTTACCTGGTCTTGGTAGGCGCCGATCAATCCGGCCATGTCCTCCGGGTCGAGCCGCGTCGACAGTTCGGTCGATCCGACAAGATCGCAGAACAACACGGTAAGCTGACGGCGTTCGGCATCGGGCCGTTTCTCCTCTGCTGCCGTGAACGATTCCTGCCGGGTTCCGGTTGGTCGCTCCGTCGACGGTCGGGGCGTTTCCGCCAACTTTCTGATGGCCGCTTGCAGCCTCCGCCGGGGCCCGAGCGGGAGCCCCAGGCTCGTCAAGTCTTCGTCGGTCAGGTGGGGCAGGTCGGCAAGGTCGACCGCGTTTTCGGCGAACGCTGGCGCGTACTGACCAAGGTCAAGCCCTTCGAGCCATCGCCCAATGTCGCTCGCCACAGACAGTCACTCCGACAGTTCGGTCACAACGACGCAGAGGACCACTTTCAGGTCGTATCCACCTCATTCTGAATTGTTACGAATGGGCGAATTCCGCCATGCTCCGAGCCAGAGTCTAAGGCTGGCAGGCAAAGGTGTCTATTGAGGCGGGAAGGATAGAAGGACGATCGGCTCGTGCGTCGATGGCGCCACGATATCGATAACACCTCAGCTTGCGCCTCTTCCGCGATCGCATTGCGAGGCATGCCGTCAATGCTCGCGGACCTGCTCGTGCTTGCTCCTGCATTGGGGTGCCTCAATGCGCGCGCTCTTGCCGTCATTCCTGCCAACACGGCCGAGAGCGCGTACCTAAAGAGGGATGCGCCCGGATAGCCAGTCGGCAGGGTACGCGTGCCGTTCGAATTCGGCGCACTGACGTTCAGGAGCGCGCGCGTTCTCGTACGTGTCGCCGCTGGGCAGTTGCGGCGCTACGAGTGTCCGGTTACCGCACGCTCGGCGGTCCGATTAGGGGCGCCTACGGCCGAACGATTCGTTTCACTGATTGGCTGCTCGCCAATCCACCGCGGACGTCAACGCTTCGATGACTGCTGTATCTTCTTCAGCGGCCGCTCAATGGAATCAACTGAATTGCGGCAACCGGCCATCAGTTGTCATTGGCCGACGCTGACGGGCCGACCGCTTCAGACGGATTGCTGCCGCTCAGTTTCGACCAACCAGCAGCCGTAGTCGAACCAAACCCGCAGCGTGCGCACTCGCCCACGCTGCGCGCTTGGCCCCCTCGGGCTTATTGCACCGAGACGGTGAGGTCGGTGTTCCAGGTGATGTCGACCTTATCGCCTACCTTGACCTGATCGAACACCTTCGGTTCGACAACCCGTCGGCTGTATTTCCAGCCATTCGATCCCTCAAAAGTGATCGACGATGCGCCCTTGTCGATGTTGGTGACGCTCGCCGTCATTGTCCGCACCACCCCCTTCGTGCCGCTGGCAGTTCCCGTGGAGGCGATCGGGGTAACGGTATCGACCGCCGCCTCACCCGGCGGCTTCAGCCGCACGAAAACGTCGTTGTTGTACGTTGCCTTGATCTTGTCCCCCACCTTGAGCTGCGAGAAGCGGCTGACGCTCTCCGGCGCGTTGACGGCGACGAACTTGCCGTCGGCCGTCTTGATGTTCATGGCGCGCTTGCCCTGATCGATCGTCTCTATGGTGCCCGAAATAGTGATGGTCTGTGTCGGGAGCGCTTTGACCTGTGCCCAACTTGAACTTGGCAGGGCAATAGCCCAAGCTACCGCGAACACGCTCAGCATCGTCGTTCCTGGCTTCATATTCTGGCCTCCTTCTGGTTGTCCATCGCTGGTGATCCGTCCCGGATCTTACTGTGCCGCAAGGTTCCCGCGGGGCATTTGATTCAAATCAATTGGTGTCAATGACCGAGGACAAGGATCGGCGGTGGGTGACAACTTTACATGTAGGGTGAATCGGCTGTCAAAAGCCTCGGTGCCATTGATCGTCCGCCCGCGCCGGGTTGAATGTCCGGTTTGGAGTTGGCCGGAGTGGGTCGAAGGACATTCAGCCCGGGTCCTCGACCGGCAGGTCATGGCCGGTCAGAGACCCCCACCGTGCCGATTCGAGTGGCCCGCTGATCCGTGCACCGCGGTCATCGAGGCGTCTACGGCCGCTATGGATCGTAAAAGCGCCGGACCGGCGGCTCGGCTCCAATTGGCGCGTTCGACCCACAGCAGTCAAATCAATCCGAGCGGAGCGGACATTCGGCGGCGCAGTCAACCGGAACCGTTAGAGGCTCAATCGACGAGTCTAATGCGGTGGCGCTCCTGGACCGCGCGTTCGAAGAGCTCAGGCTTACGCTCTCAAGAGATACACGACGCCCCGGGCGACGCATCAATACCCTGGCGCAGCCTCCCATCAATACCTCGGACGTCGAGCTCGCTCACTTCTCCTGGATTCGATATAGGTACTCGGTCAAAGTGAGCGTCCGCGCACGCGCGAGCGTCACCGGGTCGTAGAGCGCGCCCCCGTAGTCATCCTTGAAGCCGGCCCTCCGCGTCACATAGTCGTCGCCCCAGATCATCATCCCAGACGCGCCGTGAGCTTTCGGGACCTGCGCCCCCTCGATGATCTCGTAGACACGGACGAACGGGAACACGCCGCCGTTCGCCTTGGCGAGGGTAGTTAGAGTGGGTATGCGCACAGTGATCATGCTGGCGAAGGGTCCATCTCCGTTCCCCGTTGTTCCGTGGCACACGGCACAGTTCGTTTCGTACCCGCGCTTGCCGAGGTCTACGCTGTCGGCCGCAAACGTTGCTGCTGTCAAGCTCAGTGCACTGATCCCAACGACAGTCGCTAATGCTTTCGAGGTTCCCATCTGATTTGTCTCCTTCAACAGCCAATACATCAGCGATACCCCGGAACTGTTGGCGTTGGACGTTCGTTGCGGCCCTTGGCACTCAGGAAACCCGAACGTTCGCGGATTCAGTGACCGAACCGCTTGGATCGCAACGCGAAGTCACCGAGATAGATTTCTCGCTGGCGCCATCGGTCTCTCCTGCGATATACGGTCTCATGGACTGCATGTCGCTGTGATCTCGTATGCGAGCTTTCGCGACCGCTTGCCCCGGGCCGCTATCAGCCCTCCGACGAGACCTCCTTGCCTCTCCCGCCGTGCCATCAATGTCAGAGAACCTATGGCGAAAGCAGACAATCCCCACCAACTTTCATTATCCACCTAGCCAAGGCAGGTGGCATTGACGAATATCAGCGAAACTTCGCTTTGCGAAGAGTGTCTTCCGACGACGCCGGCTAAATGCGACGAAACGCCGTAGCTCTCCCATCGTCGCGGAACGCTACGGACGCTTCGCGATAATGGCGCGGGCTCGCGGATCAGCCAATTTGCCGGAGGACGGGGACATCAAAGGAAGGTGCACGAGTGAACGACGCGCACCAACGTGCCTGTGCTGGCTCGCACATGTCGGCCCCAGTTTGGCGACCAGCAACGATCAACGACCGCTATCCGGCGCAATGTGCTACGGCCGCAGCTGCCGGCGTTGACGTGATTCGATCGAGTGGCCGCTACGTAGCGCACAGCTAACATCGAGGTGTGAAGGTCAGCTATAGGCCGTACATCCGCCGGCCGGCGCCCCGGTTCGGATGGGCGTGAACGACCCTGACCAGACGGGCGGTCTTCTCAGAAGCGGACGGTCAACGGATCAACTTGATGGGCAATTGCCGCGAGTTCCGAATGTGGGGGCACCGTGGGAACGATCCATCACTCAATCTTCTGGTCTGCACGCAACAGCAGGCTCTGCGGGATCGTCAGACCAAGCGCCTTGGCAGACTTGAGGTTGATTACGAGATGGAACCGCGTCGGTTGCTCGATGGAGAGTTCGCCTGGTTTAGCACCCCTCAGGATCCGATCGACGTAACGGGCGGCGAGTTGCGCGTACTCGCCGCGTGTTGTTCCGAAGGCGATTAGACCGGTTGCTGGGAGGGACGCGCTGGTGCCAACGACCGCAAGTGGAAGCCCGTTCGCGTGCGCGAAACCTGCGATCACATCGCGTTTGGACATGACCGCCGGTTCCGCAGCAAGCAATATCGATTCCGTTTTCGCGCGGCGGACGGCTTCGAACGCTGCATCGAGATCGCCTTCGCCCGCGATGTCGACGATTTGCACGCGCAACCCGAGAGCCGCGCCGTCCGCAGTCATTTTCCTGTTGAACGATGCAGCGTGCTGATTGGTCGGATTGTTGAATAAGGCAACGCTGCGCAACCGCGGATCCGCCTCCTTCAGGTGCTGCAGCAGCTTGCCGGCAATTTCGTTGGCAAGGACGCTCGAGCCGGTAACGTTGCCACCCGGTTTTCGGAAGTCCGCGACGATCCCGAGTTCGACTGGGTTCCCCACGCCGATCATCACGATGGGGATCGACTTGGTCGCCTTCACCAGAGCGAGTGTGGCCGGCACGGACTGCACGAGAATGACGTCGGGACCGTGTGCGACAAGCTCGGCGGCCATCAACGGCAGGCGTTCGTTCCTGCCTTCCGCCGTTTGCGGCTCGAGCAACAGGACGTTCTGGCCGTCGATCCACCCAAGTTTTTCCAGCTCAGGGCGCAGCAGCTTGAGGAAAGCCTCGGCGTCGGCGCGGGCGTACGTGTAGAGGGAACCGATGCGACGCGGTGCAGCCGGGCCTTGCGCGGGCAGGTTGGCGGAGAGTCCGAGGAAGATACCTGCGAGTGCGACGACGAAAGTACGCCGATCGACGGGCAGCTCGACCGACCGGAACCTCCGTTTGCCATACATGGCTGCGTCCTTCGCTGGTCGACCGACGGTGGCTACCTAGCGGTATAGGCTCATTGCCCCGGCGGCACAACCACTACCTGTACGCTGCGACAGAACACGGCGTCCGCTTTGAAGGACGAGGCGGTACGGCCGTTGGCCGGTCAGCGATTGTCAAGTCTGAACGGGAGCGGCGTGATCGTCGACAGTCGCAGTTCGACCCTGAACAGCCTGTCGAGCTTCCCGAGAGCAGCCGCTCAACGAATCGAGTTGGAACCGGCGACCACTGCGAGTAGCGTGCGCCTCGCGATCATCACGCACCGGACATCACGGAATCACTCGATCCGCACGAACGAGGAAAGTCTGTGGCAGGGTCAAGCCCAGCGCGCGCGCCACGTTGGGATTGACGACCAACTCGTAGCGTGTCGGTTGATAGACAGGAAGATCGCCGGGCTTCGCACCTTTGAGGATCTTGTCGACATAACCGGCAGCGCGACGGAAATTGTCCGGAACGTCTGTTTGGTAGCTAAAGAGCGCCCCCTTCTCGGCGGTGCCGGGAAAGAAGTGGACAACCGGCACGCGCAGCACGGTTGCGCGCTTGATAATTTCCTCCGCGTTCTGCACGGCCACCGCTTCGGTGACGAACAGTGCGTCGGGCGGAGACTTTTCGAGAGAATCCAGCGCCTGCGCAAGCGAGATGCGATCCTTCGCGTATAACCACGTTACGTTGAGCCGGAGCGTCGGAGCGGCAGCCCGCACGCGCGCCTCGATCTTGGGCGTTGCGAGAAACTCCGGATTGAGGAGAAACACTACTCGTGACGCGTTCGGAAGCGCAACCTTGAGCAACTCCAGGCGCTTCAGGGTGGTTTCGTCGGTGAGATCGGATACGCCGGTGATGTTGCCACCGGGGTTAGCCAGGCTTTTGATGATTCCCGCATCCACCAGATCACTCGATGTCGCGACGACGATGGGCACGGTCGTGGTGGCGTCACGTGCGTCCCGCGTGGCGACAAGTCCGGCGACAACGATCACGGCAGGCGAATTCGCGACACTTTCACGGATCAGAGCCCGCATGCGGGCGGGGTCACCCTCGCTGTAAAGCACATCGATCTGAACCGTCCGCCCGTCGATCTGACCTGCCTGGCGCATGCCATCGAGGAAGCTTTCCTTGAACGCACGGTTAATCTCCTCACTGGGGAGGAACATCACCACGCGGGGTGGCCGCGCGGCGGTTTGGGCCGCCGTAGGAGGTGCGACCGCCGGAAGCAAGGACGTGAGCCCGCAAAGCAAGAGAGTTCGCCGGTTCATTGCTGGGCCACCTCATCCATGAGAGGAATCCCAACCATCGTACGCTTACGGGGGGATTTGAGCGCGGCCAACGAGTGGCTGTTGCTCGCCGGCCTGCGACCGTCGAGTCTGAACGCGAGCGGCTTGACCGTTGACGGTCGCAATTCGACCCCAAGCCAACGTACGCGGCACTCTAAACTGGTCATTCCCACTGATCGGCATTCCGGGCTCTTACTCCGCACCCCTTTCGGGGCACCCATGGGGGGACGGTGCCCCCATTGAGCACGCGCACTTCCTCAAAAGGGCACGGCAGCGTAGCCTACTGTCGATCACTGCGCTGTCGTGGCATCTGGTAGTGGCAAGGGGGGGCAATGCGTCGGGGAGCAAAGATCGCGAAAGCACGGGTCGAAGTCAAGGCAACTGGCGCGACAGTGAGGCAAGATGGCGCGGACTCGAGAACCCGCGAACTCGAGCAGCGCCTGGCCGATGCACTGGAACAGAAGGCCGCGATGGGCGAGGTGCTGAGGGTGATCAGCCGCTCAACAGTCGACCTGAAGCCGGTGTTCGATATGGTGGCTGAGCGCGCTGTCAGGCTGTGCGCCGCCAACAAGGCATTCGTCTACCGGCTGGACGGTGATGTCCTCCGGATGACGGCAGCCTACGGCGCATCTCCGGAGCTGAGAGAATTCACGGAGCGGAACCCGATCGTTGCTGGACGACATAGTGGTGTCGCGCGTGCTGCCCTCGAGCGGCAGACGGTGCACATCGTCGATGTTCAGGCCGACCCCGAATATACGTGGGGTGCGGCACGCGTGGACCCGATTCGGACGGTGCTTGCGGTCCCGATACTAAAAGGCGCCCAGTTGTTCGGCGTCATCGTGACCTACAGACTGGAGGTCGCACCGTTCAACGAGGCGCAAATTGCGCTGATGCAGGCCTTCGCTGACCAAGCGTCGATCGCCATCGAGAACGTGCGGCTGTTCACGGAAGTGGAGGCGCGGACCGACCAGCTCACGCAGTCGGTTGAGGAACTCAAGGCACTCAGAGAGGTCGGGCAGGCCGTCAGTTCGACGCTGGACCTGGAAACCGTGCTCTCCACGATTGTGTCGAGGGCCACTCAGCTCGCCGGCGTTGACGGTGGCGGCATCTATGAATACGACGAGGCGCGTGAGGTGTTCTATATGCGCGCGACGGAGGGGCTACCTGATGAGCTCGTGACGGCGCTTCGCTCCGCTCCGCTACGAAAGGGGGAGGGCGCAATTGGGCGACTGGCGGTGACCGGCGAGCCGGTGCAGATCCGCGACATTCTGGACGAAGACGTCTATCAGAGCCGGATCCGCGACATCATCATTCGCTTGGGCTTTCGATCGCTGCTGGCCTTGCCGCTCCTGCGCGAGGACCACCTGCTGGGCGGGTTGGTCGTCAACCGGAAGATCGCCGGCGAGTTTGCGCCGCCGGTGATTGACTTGCTGAAGTCCTTCGCCACGCAATCGGCACTGGCCATCCAGAACGCGCGGCTCTTCCGCGAGATCGGGGCCAAGAGCCGGCAGCTTGAGATCGCGAGCCGGCACAAAAGCGAATTTCTCGCCAGCATGTCGCACGAACTGCGCACGCCGCTCAACGCGATCATCGGCTTCTCGGAAGTCCTTGCGGAGGGGATGTTTGGCGAGATCAACGACAAGCAGGCGGAATACCTAACCGACATTCTGGAATCCGGACGGCACCTTCTGTCCCTCATCAACGATATCCTCGATCTGTCCAAGATCGAGGCTGGGCGAATGGAACTGGAACCAGCCGATTTCGATCTGCCGGGTACCGTCGATAACGCCCTGACTCTCGTACGGGAGCGCGCACACCGGCACGGGATTACGCTGCTACGCAATGTCGATGAACGCCTGGGGATGATCCGCGCGGACGAGCGGAAGGTGAAACAAGTTCTTCTGAACCTCCTGTCTAACGCCTTGAAGTTCACGCCGGAGGGCGGGCAAATCGATGTCCGGGCGAGTGTGCAAGATGGCGCGGCGGAAATCTCCGTGACAGATAACGGTGTGGGTATTGCACTTGAGGATCAGGCGACGGTATTCGAAGAATTCCGGCAAGTCGGCGCGGCGGCAAGGAAAGTGGAAGGCACCGGGCTCGGCCTCGCTATCTCGCGTAAATTCATCGAACTTCACGGTGGGAAAATCTGGGTCACGAGTGAATTGGGTGCCGGCGCGGTCTTCACTTTCACGTTGCCGCTGACGATCGTCCAACGTCATCAGACTGGGTGAGAAGAGCGCACGTTGTCCGACGGAAGCCGTACCTGAGCCTGGGAACCAGGGCGTGCCAATGGATGCGCAGTGCGCCTAGCCCCGCTGGTATAGCGAATGGCGGCTTTCGGGTAAATTGGACGACGGGACTGACCGTCTGCAGCTGGCCGAACTCGGACTGACGAACTGTCGTCTCAACTCGCCCCGCTCCTAACCTTCGCCTCGCCAAGAAGCGGTCCTTCCCACTGACCGCCGACTCAAAGGTACCACCTTCGAGCTTGGATTCTCGTTCAGGTGCCGTTCTACGGGGTGATAATGCAACGTTAACCCACATGCGCCGTCCATGATTGACAAAGACCCGCTTACAGTCGACGTGCCTAGGGAATTCCACCGCCGCATGGCCGCGATCATTGATGCGGTCCAAACGGGAATTTGGGAGGCCGGCGTGCACGATCTTCTTGGGTACGCCACGGACTACGCCTTTGGCCAGCAACGGGGTCTACAGACGCTGGTCTTGAAGACCAAGTTCAGGTCAGCCTACGTGCGTCTGCATTGGGATACTGTGATGGGAGATACTGACGTCGACCGACAATTGGTCGACTCGACAATCAAGAGTGCGATAAACGAATTGAGCTAGCCCGAACGCGGCGAGCGACATGAGCTCGCGAAGGGAGCGGTGGCTCAACTGCAGCTATCGGCGGGCAGGATGGGTACGCAATGTACCGGCTGGGATACATTGGAGCCGGCAATTTGAGCCGGGGGGTCAAACAAACTTACCTACTCATGTCGACATTAGCTATGCGCCGGCGAGCAATAACGCACACGCTTTGGCCACTGCCGCAACTTGTTCCGGCTAAAACCAAAGCCGCCGACGTAGTCAACTATGCGATTTCAGGTAGCGGAGACACCGGAACGTCTTTGGCGGGATTGAGCCGCCGAGACTAGCGACGGGCACTGACCGACTGCTGCCAAAGCCCGGCGTCGACCCACAGCAGACCTAACAACGCTTGAAAGCGGACCTCCGGATTTGGCCCCGTTGCAATTTTTCCAGGTTGCACCAAGGGACACGGCGAACGCGCGCGTCAAGATCGCATGTCGCGACACTTGTTCACGCTTGTGCTTCCTGGAGTGCCGGGATGACTGGTTAGTGTGATCTTTGGGATGGGCATTGCCGATCGAGCGAGCGAAGGGCAGAATGCGCGAACGAGTGAGACTTGCGAGCGCGGATTCACTATCGCAAGTTGGCGCTACGTGCGGAGCAAGCGGCATCGAGTTTCCCGTCGTTCGGTGCCTCCGGCAAAGGAGCCGCAGACTCATGAAAGTGCGTTTCTGGGGCACGAGAGGTTCGATCGCCACTCCCGGGCCAGGCACGAACCACTTTGGCGGCAATACCTCGTGCGTTGAGCTGACGACTGCCAGCGGCGACCTGCTGATCTTCGACTGCGGCACTGGCGCTCGCGGACTTTCAGCCGAGTTGATGGCCCAGGCGAAGCGCGGGATCAACGCGAATATTCTCCTCGGGCATACGCACTGGGATCACATCCAGGGATTTCCTTTCTTCAGTCCGGCCTTTGTCAACGGGAACTCCGTTGCAATCTATGGCCCTGAAGGCAGTCGCGGCCCGCTGCATGACGTGCTGGCCGGCCAGATGGAGTACACCTATTTTCCGATCGACCTGAATCAGCTTCCGGCGAAGATCACCTACCACGACTTGACCGAGGGCATCCATACGATCGGCGGGGCGCGAGTCGCCACGCAATTTCTCAACCACCCGGCCATGACCGTGGGCTACCGAGTCGAAGTTGACGGCGTTGCGATGGTCTATCTTGTGGACCATGAGCCGTTTTCCGATGAACTCTGGCGCGCCGGCGCCGAAGCAGGCCACATCGAATCCATTCTGCACGAGGGCGATCGGCGGCACGCAAGATTCATGGCCGACGCTGATCTCGTGATCCACGACGCGCAGTACACCCCCGACGAGTATCCCTCGAAAAAGAACTGGGGACACAGCACGTACGACTATGTGGTGCAAATTGCCGCCGCCGCCGGTGTACGGCGGGTTGCACTGACCCACCACGATCCGGGCCATGACGACCAGTTCATCGCGGACATCGAGCGCAAGGCCCGCAGCCTTGCCCGACAGTGCGGGACGGGACTCGACGTCTTCTGCGCCTTTGAAGGTTGCGAGCTCATCCTTGAGCCGCGCGCCCCCTTGAAGCCGTTCGTCGCGCATGCTCCGCACCAGGCATCCGTCGCGCAGCGCCGCTTTCACATCCTGGCGGTTGACGACCAGCCGGATACGCTCATCATGATCGTTCGCGCGCTCGAGGCGGAACATTACACCGTCAGCACGGCGACCAACGGCCCGGACGCGCTCCGGATGATCGGCGAGCGCATGCCGGACCTCCTCGTGCTCGATTACAAGATGACCGGCATGGATGGAATGGCGGTCATGAACGCGCTGCGGGCCAAGCCGGAGACACGGCTCCTGCCGGTGCTGATGCTCACCGCCATGTCCGATGAGCCCAGCACTCGCGCCGGATTTGACGCGGGGGTGACGGACTATGTGACGAAACCATTTTCGGTCCCCCAGCTCACGGCACGCGTCCGCGCCTGCCTCACCAGAATCCCCGTGCAGTAATCGTGTGACAGTCTAGTCGTAGACGATCTCGACACAATCCAGGTACCGGGACAATTTGCCCACCCACTTGCGCGATTCCTCGTTGTCGGCGCTCTCGGCCGCCCGCTCGAGGGCGGCGCCGATGTCGGTGATACCCTGGAACCCCCAGCTGCCGCCTGCGCCCTTCATGCCGTGCCCCAGATTCTCCACGATCGCGAAGTCACTCCGGTCCAGGGCGTCCAGCATCGCGTTGACATCATGCCTGCGGTTCTGCAGGAATCCCGGGATCAGGTCGGCAAGCTTCGGATTCGCACGAACAAGGATCGTGTCACTGCGGCCGCTCTCCGCATTCCTTGCGGCGGGCGCCGCCATGGAATGGTCCTTGATTGCCTGCAGCAGCACGTCCTGTTTGATCGGCTTCGTCAGATAGGCCGTACACCCGGCTGCCACAAATTTTTCCTGATCGCCCTTCAAGGCAGAGGCCGTCAGCGCGATGATCGGTGTCGGTGGCCGATGATGCGCCTGTTCCCACTCTCTGATCGCCCGCGTTGCGGTCAAGCCATCCATCACGGGCATTTGCCGGTCCATCAGCACCAGGTCATATTCCTCGGCGGTAAACTTCTTGAAGGCGATGGCTCCGTTTTCGGCAATCTCCACCCGGTAAGGCGTGTCTCTCAGGTATGCCACCGTGATCGTCCGGTTATCAGGGGAGTCCTCCACCAGAAGAATACGTAATTCCGGCAGGGGCAGTTCGGTGCACGCCCCCACCGACACCTTCGCCTGTCGCACCGCCCCAGCCCAGATGCCGAGCGGCACCGCGAAGGAAAACACGCTGCCCTTGCCGAGTCCGCTCTCGACCGAGATGCGCCCACCCATCAGTTCCACCAGCCGCTTCGAAATTGTGAGCCCGAGGCCCGAACCCCCGTACCTGCGAGTGGTGGATGAGTCGGCCTGCGTGAATCGCTCGAACACCGCACCCAATTTTTCCTCCGGAATTCCGATGCCGGTGTCCGAAATCGTGAACCGCAAAGCGCCTGAGGCAGATGCCTCCGAGTCAGACGTGACTCGCAGGGCCACTTCCCCCGATTCGGTGAATTTGAGCGCATTGCCAAGCAAATTGAGCAGCACCTGACGCAATCGTGTCGGGTCGCCTATCAGGTTACGCGGTACGTCAGGCGCGATCTCGCACACCAGGGCCAACCCCTTCTCCTGGGCTCGGATCGCCACCATCTCCGTCACCTTTCCCAGCAGATCGTCCAGGGAGAACCGGGTCCGTTCGAGCTCGAGCTGCGAGGCTTCAACCTTGGACAGATCGAGGATATCGTTGATGAGATGGAGCAGGTTGTCACCGGCGCGGCGAAAGATCTGCACATACTTGTCCTGCTCTGGGGAGAGCGGGGTCTTCGCGAGCAGATCCGCGATTCCGATGATCGCATTCATCGGTGTCCGGATTTCGTGACTCATGCTCGCCAGAAAATCGGACTTGATCTGGCTCGCGGTCTCTGCCATGGCTTTGGCTTGCTGCAGCTCCGCCTCCACCCGTTTGCGCTCCGTGACGTCGCGCGCCGCGGCAAATACGCCCTGCAACGTACGGTCCCGGTCGTAAAAGGTGGTCGCATTGTAGGACACCACCGTTTGCTTCCCGTCGCGCGCACAGGCCGTCAGCTCGTAGTCGGTGACCTTTCTTTCGCTCAGCACGCGTTTGATCCCCGCTTCGGCGCGCTCCGGATCGGTGAAATAGCCCTTGAACGGTGCGCCAATCAACTCGTCGCGCGTGCAGCCGGTCAACGCCTCCATCTGCTTGTTGACGTCAGTGATGATGCCGGCCGGATCGGTGGTCATCAGCGCGTCGATGTTGGATTCAATCAGCGAACGCGTGTAGAACTGCTGGTCGCGCAGGCGCTGATCGAGCTTTCTTTGCTCGGCCTCGACCAGCTTGCGCGCAGTGTTGTCGGTCCCGATTAGAAGATAGCCGATGATGGCATCCTGCGCGTCGCGCAATGCCGTGACAGACACCACCGCCGGGAATCGGCTTCCGTCCCTTCGGATATAGGTCAGCTCATAGATGTCCTCGATTCCGCGCGAGGCCTTGAAGACCAGGGCTTCGAAGCCAGGTGTGATCGTGGTCGCGAGCTCGATGCTCAATGCCTTAGCGCGTGCGACCAACTCCGCCGGATCGGAGATGTCGGCCGGCGTGATCTTGTTCATAACTTCGGCAGCCGTGTACCCCAGCATTCGCTCGGCACCGACATTGAAGATCTGGATAACGCCCTTCGCATCGGTGGCGATGCTCGAGAAGTTGGCGCTATTGAAGATCGCCCGCTGGAGCGCGCCCGCCTTAAGCAGCACCTCTTCTGCTTGCCTGCGCGAGTTCACGGCACCCGCACTCGCGGCAACGTCACGCGTCGGCCGTGTTGCATTCTCTTCCCTCGCCATGGTGTTGCCTCTGGTAACCGACATTCGCTGCCGCGGATCACGGTGGCAGCCTGATATTCTGGTCGGTCCTTCGATCATGATCTGTTCGGCAACGCACAATGCACCTGGTGAATAGATGCGCCGAGGGCCACGCGGGCACCTTCTACTGTGGCAAGGCATCGAATTGCATGGCGTCTACGGTAGGTTACCCCGCCCGCAGTTTCCTGGCTCCCCTGGACTCGTCATTATCATTGTGAGCGTGAATCGCGAGCGTCGCCCGAGCGTTGCACGAGTCACGATGGCGACCGAAAATTTGGCGGGTGGGACAACGGCGCCAACTCGTGACGGTCCTCACCGTATCTATGCGCCGGGTCCCGTCGGAACGCACAAGGCCGCAGGCCGAGGTGGAGGGCACAGATGACTGTCAAGGATCTTTGGGGCCTGGTTAAGGCAGCTGCATCAGGTTGGGTCGACGACTACGCCCAGAGCACGGGCGCGGCGCTCGCCTACTACACGATGTTCTCGATCGCACCGCTGCTGCTGATTGTTATTTCGATCGCCGGACTTATCTTCGGTGACCAGGCCGCGCACGGCGAAATCTTCAGCCAGCTGGAAGGTATGCTGGGCGCCCCCGGCGCGCTCGCGGTACAAGGCCTGCTCGAGAGCGTGCGCAAGCCGACCGAAAGCGTGACGGCCACGGTCATCGGCGGCGTCCTGCTGCTAATCGGTGCGACCTCCGTCTTTGGCGAGCTGCAGGATGCTCTCGATCGCATCTGGCGCGCGCCGGGCAGGGCCGGGCAATCCGGATTCTGGGGATTGATACGGGCACGATTGCTGTCCTTTGGCATGATTCTCGGAATCGGGTTCCTGTTGATGGTGTCGTTGTTCGTGAGCGCCGCATTGGCAGCACTGCGGAAGTGGTGGGGCCCGGTGTTGGGTGACTGGGCGGTGACGGCGAGCATCATCGAGCTCGGCTCGAGCTTCCTGGTGATCACCGTGATATTCGCGATGATCTACAAGATAGTGCCGCGCGTGCGAATCGATTGGAAGGATGTCTGGATCGGCGCGGCGGTGACCTCGCTGCTGTTCACGGTCGGCAAATTCCTGATCGGCGTTTACATCGGGAGGAGCGGCATCGCTTCAGGCTTCGGTGCTGCCGCGTCTCCCTGAAGATGTCAGCGCGCTGAGCTGCCTCAGGGGGCGGCGCTCAGGCGTTCCCGATGTCGACGAAGGCGTCCATCACGAGTTGCGGGTCCTTCAGCAGCTTCTGCTTCCACGCGCCAAGCTTACGGCGCGTCTGGATCAACCCGCGGATCGCACCTACGCTCCGGTTCGGGCCAATGCTGATTGCTCCGACCAGGATGTCGCCGTCGAAGCACAAGCGGGTGTAGAGAAAACGCTCCTCGTTGACGCTTTCGACGTTTTCGCCGCCCTCGACTCCCTGCCACAGCCCGAACGTCTCTGAAATCAACCCGACCGTGTCGAGCACGTTCATGCTGAGACTGCCGCGATACGGCACGTCCTTGCCCGCCATGTTGAGCGCGGCGATCCGACCGTGTTCGGTGGCAGTGGGCTGCAGCGCATGGACGACCCATTCGCCCGTCGAGAAATCGCGACCCTGAGCGACGTCCCCCGCCGCATACACGTGCGGCACGGTCGTCTGCATGCGATCATTGATCACTATGCCTTGATCGATTTCGGCGCCCGTGCCTTCGAGGAAGGAAACGTTGGAGCGCACGCCCGTCGCGAGGATGATGAGATCGGCGTCGAGCACTTGCGTGTCCATTACCAGGCGCGGACCAGGATCAATGCGTTGGACGCGTCCCTTGGTGATGACGTTGACACCATTGTTTTCGAGCCAGCGCTGCAGTATGCGGCTGCCAACCGGCGTCATCATCGAGCGCAGGATCTGGCCCGCGCGCCCCGCGATGACCGAAAGCTGCACGCCACTTTCGACGAGCGACTTCATGCAGACGCCGGCAACGAAACCCGCGCCCACCATGACGACCCTGGCGCCGGGCTTGAGCTTGGCCGCGATCGCACGCGCATCTTCGAGTGTCCAGCAGGTGACGACTCCGTCGAGGTCGGTGCCGCCGATCGGCGGTAGCGTCGGCGATGAACCCGTCGCCACCAGCAAGCGGTCGTACTCGAGTCGCGAACCGTCATCGAGATCGACAGTGCCGCCGTCGGCTCCGGCGTGCACCTGCATCGCCTTGTTGTTGAGATAACGGATGCCGAGGTTTTCGAAGTGGCCGACCGCCTTGCGCTGACGTGCGCCGTCCTCGGTGATGCGCCCGGTCAGGATATACGGGATCGCCATGCGAGCGTACGGCTCGCCGGGTTCGCCGCTGACCAGCGTGATCGACGCGCCCGGGTCCTCCTCGCGCAGTGTTTCGGCGGCTCTCACACCGGCGGGTCCGGCACCAATGAGCACGTATTTCATCTCCGCCGCCTCCTTCTGTCACCCATCGCGGCACTCACTTTATCCCAAGCAAGCGCGAAAACAAACCGGAAAAGCACGAGTAACTCCGAAGGGTGTTCAAGACTGCACTTTCGACGCGCGGGCACCGGAGGCACGTCGTTCTTGCTATGCTGTCGCGGGGCATCGCCCGACGCCGCCCTGATCCGAACAGGCCCTCATTCGTGTCCCCAATCCCGCTGCCCGCCAGCGTCGACGCCGTCGTGGCGATGCTCGAACGTCACGACTATCTCGCCGACCGCCGGCTTGCCACGAGCGTCTTCCTCGCGCTCACGGATGGGGCGCCCGCTGTTCCTGGAAGGCGAGGCGGGCGTCGGCAAGACCGAGATCGCCAAGGTGCTCGCGACGGCACTCGGCAAGCGGCTGGTGCGGCTGCAATGCTACGAGGGTCTCGACATCGCGTCGGCCGTCTACGAATGGAACTATCCGCGCCAGATGATCGAGATCCGGCTCGCGGAGTCGGCCGGGCAGCAGGACCGCGAAGGGCTGGCGCACGACATCTTCACGCCGCGCTTTCTGCTCAAGCGCCCGATCCTCGAGGCGCTCGCGCCGGAGGACGGCGTGCCGCCGGTGCTGCTGATCGACGAGCTCGACCGCGCCGACGAGCCGTTCGAGGCGTATCTGCTCGAGGTCCTTGCCGACTTCCAGGTCACCATCCCGGAGCTGGGGCCGATCGTGGCGGCGGCGCCCCCGATCGTCGTCATCACGTCGAACCGCACGCGCGAGATCCACGACGCGATCAAGCGCCGGTGCCTCTACCAATGGCTGGGCTATCCCGACGCCGAGCGCGAGCTCGCGATCGTGCGCCGCAAATGCCCCGGCGTGCCCGCAGGCATTGGCGCGCGAGATCGTCGCCTTCACGCAGCGCACGCGCTCGATGGATCTCTTCAAGGCGCCGGGAATCGCCGAGACGCTGGACTGGGCGGAAGCGTTGACCCTGCTGGATCGGGTCGCGCTCGACCCGCAGGCCATTGCCGACACCGCGGGGGTATTGCTGAAGTACCAGGACGACATCGGAGCGCTCGGGCCGGAGGTCGTGGCGAAGCTCCTCGACGAGACGCGCGCGGCGGGTGACGAGTGACGGAGCGACCGCACTGCCGAAACGGCGCCGCCGGCCGGAACCGTTGCGCCCGCGCACGTCCGGCCACGTTGCCGAGAACATCGTCCACTTCGTGCGCGTGCTGCGGGCGGCGGGCATGCCGGTCGGTCCGGCGCACACGCTCGCCGCGCAGGAAGCCGCCGTTGCCGTCGGCATCACGGCGCGCGAGGATTTCCGCGCCGCGCTGGCCTCCGTCCTGGTCTCGCGCTACGAGCAGCTGCCGGTGTTCGAGCAGGCGTTCGATCTCTTCTGGCAGGACCCGCGCCTGCTGCAACGAGTGCTCGCGTCGTTCGCGCCCGCGGGTGAGGTTACGGGCGAACGCGATCCGGAGCAGGAGCTCGCCGCGCGCATTGCCCAGGCGATGCTGCCGGCCCCGTCGCTGCCGGAGCGAGAGGCGGCCGGCGGCGGCACCGACCACGAGCCGGTGTTCACGTTCTCGCCGCGCGAAGTGCTGCAGCACAAGGATTTCGAGACGATGACGGCCGACGAGCTCGCCGCAGTGAAGTCAATGCTCCGTGCCATCCGACTGCCGCTGCCGGAGCTGCCGACCCGCCGCACGGTGGCGGCCTCGCGCGGACAGCGCGTCGACCTTCGCGCGACATTGCGCCGGGCGACCGGCGCGGCGGGAACGTTGTCGCCGTTGCGCTGGCGACGCCGTGAGCGTCGCACGCCACCGCTCGTCATCCTGTGCGACATCTCGGGGTCGATGGACCGCTACGCGCGGATGCTTCTCCACTTCCTGCATGCCATCACGGGCGATCAGCGACCGCGTGCACGTGCTGCTGTTCGGCACCCGGCTCACCAACATCACGCGCCATCTGCGGCATCGCGACGTCGACGTGGCGCTCGCCCGCGTACGTGGCGCCGTGCCGGACTGGGCCGGCGGCACGCGAATCGGCGCCTGCCTCGACGAGTTCAATCGGCGATGGTCGCGGCGGCTCCTCGGCCAGAATGCCGTCGTGCTGCTGATCAGCGACGGGCTGGACGCCGAGGCGGGCCAGGGGCTTGGCGTGCAGATGGAGCGGCTGCACAAGTCGTGCCGGCGGCTGGTGTGGCTCAATCCGCTGCTGCGCTACGAAGGCTTCGAGGCGCGTCCGGCGGGCATCCGGGCCATGCTTCCCCATGTCGACGACTTCCTGCCGGTGCATAATCTCGACAGCCTCGTGCAGCTCGCCCGGGCGCTCGAGGCCCCGGCCACGCGCGGCGAAATGGCGTCGCACCGGGTGCGGGTGTTCGACGAGCGCAGCAGGGACCGGGAGGCGTCATGGACAGCGTCGATCTGGAAGTACTGAAGCGCAGCGCGGACTGGCTCGACGCCGGGCGCCGAGCACTGCTCGTCACGGTCGTCAAGACCTGGGGAAGCTCGCCGCGGCCGCCGGGAGCGATGCTGGCGGTGCGCGACGACGGGCTCGTCGTGGGCTCGGTTTCGGGCGGCTGCATCGAGGACGACATCGTCGGACGCATTCGCGCCGACGGGATCACGGCAACCGCATGCGATGTCGTGACCTACGGCGTGTCCGCCGACGAGGCGCGCCGTTTCGGTCTGCCGTGCGGCGGCACGATTCAGCTCGTCGTCGAGCCGTTGACGCCGCAGTCAGGCATTCGCGCGCTCGTCGGCGAAATCGAGGCGCGGCGGCTCGTGGCCCGCCGGCTCGACCTCGCGACCGGCGCCGCGACGCTGGTCCGGGCCGGCGCGGCGGACGGACTCGCCTTCGACGGCAAGGTGCTGACCACGATGCACGGTCCGCGCTATCGGATGCTGGTGATCGGCGCGTCGCAGCTGTCGAAGTATCTGGCGCAGATGGCGCTCGGCCTCGACTACCAGGTCACGGTTTGCGATCCCCGCTCCGAGTACAAGGAGACGTGGGATGTCGCCGGCGCGCCGCTGGTGACGACGATGCCGGACGACACCGTCGTGGCGATGGAGCTCGACGAGCGCTGCGCGGTCGTCGCGCTGACGCACGACCCGAAACTCGACGACATGGCGCTGCTCGAGGCGTTGAAGTCGCCGGCGTTCTACGTGGGCGCGCTCGGCTCGCGCGCGAACGACGCCAAGCGGCGGCGACGGCTGAAGGAGCTCGAGCTGACGGATGCCGAGATTTCGCGGCTCCACGGGCCGATCGGCCTCTACATCGGCAGTCGCACCCCGCCCGAGATCGCGGTGTCGATCCTGGCCGAGGTCACCGCGGTGAAGAACGGCGTCGCCTTGCCGGCCGCTGCGACGATCGCCGCCGCCAAGGGTGACCTGGAGCCGTCGGTGGCGTGTCCGACGCCGTAACGGACGTACGCTCCACCCCCCCGCGCCGGTGTTGCGCCGGCACGTGACGCCACGCGTATGGCCCGGTCAGGCCGGCGGCGTGCCGTTGCGAAACGCCTGCTTGATCTGCGCCCGGAATTCCGGGGTGTCCTTGTGGCCGTGGACCGCGACCGCATGCTGGACCGCGGCCGCCAACAGCTCGTCCTCGCTGTTCGCGGACAACGCGACCGTGCAATTTGTCTCGCTCGGGAATTCGCGGCAATCGATGTATTTGCGCATGGAAACCTCCGAGGGGCGGGTACGGCGCGACCTGCGCGCCAAGCGTATTCATACGCCAGGGTCGGCGCTCCTGCAATAGGCAAACTCACCCGTCGACAGCCAACGCCTGCCAGCGGGCGAGATCGGACGGCGCATCGACATCCCAGAGCGTCGGCAACTCGTGCCAGCTTGCGCCCGCAGCCCGCAGTTTCCCGCGGGTGGCCGCCATGGTTTCCGCCGAACTCCAGGGAATGCCCGAAAAGGCGTCGATGGGGCGCGCCAGGCCGACCAGCACGTAACCGCCATCTTCGGCGGGGCCGAACACCGCTGCGTGCCCATCGAGGGCGGCGACGGCTCGGGCAAGATAGGAAATATCGTACGCCGGGCAGTCGGTCCCGATCAAGACGGCCCGGGATCCGCCTGCGATGGCTTCGAACAGCGCGTTGCGCATTTTCGCGCCGAGGTCGTCGCCGGTTTGCGCCTTCAGCTCGACGTCGTACTGCTCGCGCCACGCGCTGAACGCCGGCGCGTCGGCATCCGGCGCGCACCAGAGCTCGACGCGATCGACGATGCCGCCCGCGCGCGCGGCGACTGCGGTCGCAAGCGTGCGCTCGACCAGGCGAACATAGAGCGCCGCGGCTTCGTCGGCGCCAATGGCGTCCGCGAGCCGGGTCTTGACGGTTCCGGGGATCGGGTTCTTGGCGAAGACCTGCAGGGTCACCGACGACGGCGCACGCCCGGCACCGTATTCGGCCGCGAGTTCCGCCGGGCTCGCGCCGCGCCAGTACGCGAAACGCCACCGCCACATCGCGATGACGGTTCGCCAGGGGCCGTGCCGCTCCCAGCGGCGCGCCGACGTGACGACCCGCTGCCGCAGGCATAGCGGGGAGCCGGCGGCGCGCTTCAGGCGCCGCGACATCTCGATGTCTTCCATCAGCGGCTGGTCAGGGTATCCGCCGACCTCCCGGAAAAGCGCGCGCTCGACGAAGATCGCCTGGTCGCCGGTTGCGATGCCCGTGGCGCGCGAGCGCAGGTTCATGAGTGCCTCGACGCAGCGCAGCGCCGATGCGCGTCCGGAGATTGCCACGTCGAAGCGCCCCCAGCGACGGCCCGATCCACCCAGCTCGCGCAACAGCGTCGCCACGCCGTCGGCGGGCAGCCGCGAATCGGCATGCAGGAAGAGCAGGATGTCTCCTGTCGGCCATGGCAGCGCCGGCGTTCATCTGCCGCGCGCGGCCCCTTGGCGCAACGCAGACGCGGTCCGCGTGGGGCGTGGCCAGCAAGACGGTCGCGTCGAGGCTTCCGCCGTCGACCACGATGATCTCGTGGCCGGCGGCGCGCAATGGCTGCAGCGCGACGAGTGTGCCGACGATAGCGCGCGCCTCGTCCAGCGCCGGAACGATGATCGAAACGCGCACGAACGCCGGGCCGGACCGCTCCTTCGCGTCGGGGCCCGGAAGACCAGGACCCAACTCGACAACGTCGCGAGCGGCAGTTTCCAGGATGGAGTCTAGGCCAGCGCGCCGCCGCAGCTCGACCCCTGTCCCGCCGTGCAGCCGTAGCAGTGATCCGCCACCGCGACCGGCGCGCCGTCGAGCGTCATCGCCATGAGATCGGTGACGTGGCGCCGCGGCTTGCCCGCGATGATCATGGGAATGCCCAGCATCTGGTTGAAGTCGCAGTCGTGGAGGTAGCCGAGGTAGTCGACCGAGACCAGCGACCGGCACATGACGCCGTCGAGATTGGCGGGATTGTGCGCGCCGCGCAGCAGGCGCATGTAGTCGGCGAACCTGCCCTGCGAGACCAGCGTCGAGCCGAAGCGCGCGATCGGCATGTTGGCGAGCGTGTAGAGGCGATCGAACACGATGCCGAAATGCGCCGCGAGCTCGCGCTTGTAGGTCTGCTTCGAGCCGATCCTGCGCCGGCGGCAGGCTCGGCCCCAGCGGGTTGTACACGAGGTTGAGCACGAGCCCGGTATCGGAATGCCCGTAGCCGAGCGCGTTGAGCTTCTGCAGCGCGAGGATCGACGACTCGAACACGTGGTCGCCGCGCTGCCGGTCGACGTTCTCCTTCGTGTAGCACGGCAGCGAGGCGACGATCTCGACGCCTTCACGCGCCATGAAGTCGGCGAGATCCTCGAAGCCGGGTTCGTTGATGATCGTCAGGTTGCAGCGATCGATCACGTGGACACCCGCAGCGCGCGCGCCGCGGACAAGATGCCGGAAGTGCGGATTCAACTCCGGTGCGCCCCCGGTGACGTCGAGGGTTCCGATGCCCCGCGCCGACAGCACGGCGAGAATCTGGTCGATCGTCACCTTCGCCATCATCTCCTTGCGGTCGGGGCTCGCGTTGACGTGGCAATGGAGGCAGGCCTGGTTGCACCTGTAGCCGAGGTTGACCTGCAGCGTGTCGAGCGCGCGGCGCGTCACCGGCGGAAAGTCGGTCGCCTTGAGCAGGGGAAGTGTCGCGTGCATGGTTTGAATGGATCCTAGGTCTTGTTGCGGGCGATTGGCAACAGATGCGGTGGCGCTATCGCTGCGCGGAGCGCCGCCAAGCGCGACCGGGGCACGGATTTCGACGCGGCGGATCATGCCTTGGCCGCCCGCCTCGCGCGGAACTTCTTGACGAACACGGGCGCCAGCGCGAACAGGCCCAGCAGCACGAAGGCGCCGATAGTCTCCGCCGAGACGAGCCCCGACAGCGAATCGATGCGGCCCAGCGTCTGGCCGAGATTCACGTAGACGAACGTCCCCGGGATGATGCCGATGAAGGTTCCCGCCACATAGGTGCGCAGGCTGATGTTTGTGAATGCCGGGGCGAGATTGACCAGAAAGAACGGAAAGAGCGGAACGAGCCGCAGGAAGAGCAGGTAATGGAAGGCGTTCTCGGCGAATCCGGCGCTGATCTTCTCCCCGAGCGCGCCCATGCGCCTGCGCGCAGCGTCGGCGAACAGGTAGCGGGCCGCCAGGAACACCAGCGTCGCGCCGAGCGTCGCCGCCAACACCACGAGCACCGTGCCCACCCAGCGGCCGAAGATGAAGCCCATGGTCAGCGACAGCACGAGCCCGCCGGGCAGGCTGAAGGCGACGGCGCCCGCGTAGGCGAAGAATGCGATCGCGAGCGCCAGAACGAAATGTTCTTCCGCAAACGCGAGCAGCGCGTCGCGATTCGCCTTGACGGCTTCGAGGCTCAGATACCGCTGGCCGTCCAGCGCGAAGAACGCAACGATGACGACCACAAAGACGCCGAGGAGCGCGATCTTTCCGCCATGGCCGCGCAAGGCCTCCTGCTCCGGCTCGGGTGACGCATTCAATGGCATGCCCCCACGCTTGCGGCTGGCGCCGCTGCGCTGCCCCCCGAGGGGGCGCGATTCGCGCCTTGGGACGGCCCGGCGGCGCTCATCCGCGCGCTCCCATGAGGCCGAAGATGCGCTGGATCCAGGTCTTCGCCGTCGGTGTGAGCCCCTCCTTCAGGCGCTGATCGGCGACGCGACGGTTGATCTGCGCCAGCGTCGGGTAGGTATGGATGACCCCGGTCAGGTCCTTGGCGTGCATCCCCTTCGACAGCGCGAGCACGTATTCCGCGATCAGTTCGCCGGCGTGCGGGCCCACGATGGCGGCGCCCAGCAGCTTGCCCTTCGGATCGGTGACGATCTTCGCGCACCCGTCGGTCTCGCCCTCGGCGCGCGCGCGATCGATCTCGTCGAACGCGAACCGGTAGACGCGGTGCGCGACGCCACGCTGTTTCGCCTCGGTCTCGGAGAGTCCGACCCGCGCGAGCTCGGGGTCGGTGAACGTGCACCAGGGCACGACTAGCGATGGCTTCGCCCACCACATCCGGAACAGCGCCTGGCGCAGCACGATGCCCGCATGGTGCTCGGCGAGGTGCGTGAACTGGTGGCCGCCGGCGGCGTCGCCGATCACGTAGATGTTCGGGTTGGTCGTGCGCAGTCCGCCGTTGGCGACGATGCGGCCGCGGTCGAGCGCGACGCCGGCGGCATCGAGGCCGAGGTTGTCGACGTTGGCCGTGCGCCCGGCGGCCAGGAGCAGATGCGATCCGGCGAGTTGCGTCGACGTTCCGTCCGCAACGCGCAGGTTCACGCGCACGTCGCCCTTCCGGCCGGCGAGACCCGTGATCGACGCGCCGAGGCAAAAGCGAACGCCCTCGGCCTCGAGCGCCGCGAATACGACGGCGGCGAGATCGGCGTCCTCGCGCGGCAGGATCTGCGTCGCGATGTCGACGACGGTGACCTCGCTGCCGAGCCGGCGGAAGGCCTGCGCCATTTCGCTGCCGATCGGTCCGGCGCCGATGACGATGAGGGAGGGCACCGGCTCGCGCAGGTCGAATACGGTTTCGTTGGTGAGAAAGGGCGTCGTGTCGAGGCCGGGAATATTCGGCACCCCTGGCCGCGAGCCGGTGGCGATGACGAAGGTCTTTGCGGTGAGCCGGCGGCCGTCGACCTCGAACGTGTCCGGCCCCACGAACCGGCCGTTGCCGAAGATCACGTCGACACCCAGTCCCCGGAAGCGTTCCGGGCTGTCGTGGGGCTCGATGCCCCTGATCACGCCGGCGACGCGTTCCATGACTCGCGCGAGGTCCGGCTGCGGAGGGGCGGGGGCCAGCGCCCACCGATCGGCGTGGCGCATGCTGTGGGCGATGTGCGCCGACTTGAGGAGCGTCTTCGACGGCACGCAGCCGTACCAGAGGCAGTCGCCGCCGAGCTTGTGCTTTTCGACGACAGCGACCCTGGCGCCGAGCGCGGCGCCGCCCGCGGCGACCACCAGCCCGCCGGCGCCGCCGCCGATCACCACGATGTCGAATTCGGGTTTGGCCATTGTGTGTCGTCGTACCGGATGAGCGAATCTTACACAGCGCAGGGCTTCCGTTGGCGAGAATCGGCCGGTGACGGCTCTGTCAGTGAAAATCTCGCGAGCGGGTCTGCAAATCACCCAGCAGCGGGGAGAGATCCGCGAGCCGCCCGGCGATCAGGTGGACGACCTGCCCCTCGCGTTCCACCTTGCCGAAGACCGCGAGCAATTTCGCGCCGAGCAGTTCGCGGCGCTGGCGGTCGCCGACGTCGCGCCAGACGATCACGTTGGTGGCGCCGGTTTCGTCTTCGAGCGTGACAAAGACCACGCCGCTCGCGGTGTCGGGCCGCTGCCGGCCGATGACGATGCCCGCCGTGCGGACGATGCGGCCCTGCGGCGCCTGCGCGATCTCGGCCGCTGTGGCGAGCTGCCGCCGGGAGAGCTTGCCGCGCAAGAGGGCCAGCGGGTGCCGCCGCAGCGTGAGCGACAGGGTGCGGTAGTCGGCGACGATGTCCTGTCCTTCGGTCGGCGGTGACAAGACGGGATCCGCTTCGTCGAAAACGCTGCCGGCGAGCAATGCCGGCAGCCGTTCGATGCCGGCGACGTCCCACGCCGCGTCGTGCCGGTGGCCGGCGAGTGCCGTCAGCGCGTCGGCCCCGGCAAGACAGGCGAGGTCGCGGCGGTCGAGCCGCGCGCGGTGCGCGAGATCGGCCACATTCGCGAACGGCTCGGCCCGGCGCGCGCCGACGATCCTTTGCGCGCCGGCTTCCGAAAGTCCGGCGACGAGGCGCAGGCCCAGGCGCAACCCTGCTGGCTCCAGCGTGCAGTCCCATTCGCTCACCGTCACGTCCACCGGCCGCACGTCGACGCCGTGCCGGCGCGCATCGCCCACCAGCTGCGACGGCCCGTAGAAACCCATCGGCAGCGAGTTGAGCAGCGCGCCGCAGAACGCCGCGGGCTCGTAGCGCTTCAGCCACGCCGACACGTAGACGAGCAGGGCGAAGGAAGCCGAGTGCGACTCCGGAAAACCGTACTCGCCGAAGCCCAGGATCTGCTGGTAGATCTGCCGCGCGAAGCCTTCCGCGTAGCCGCGCGCGCCCATGCCGTCGATCAGCCGCTGCTCGAACTTCTCGAGGCCGCCCTTGCGCCGCCACGCGGCCATCGAGCGCCGCAGATGGTCGGCTTCGCCCGGAGAGAATCCCGCCGCGACGATCGCGAGCTGCATCACCTGCTCCTGGAAGATCGGCACGCCGAGCGTGCGCTCGAGCACGTCCTTCACCGCGGCACTGGGGTAGGTGACAGGCTCCAGGCCCTGCCGGCGACGCAGGTAGGGGTGCACCATCCCGCCCTGGATCGGGCCGGGGCGCACGATGGCGACCTCGATCACGAGATCGTAGAAGCACGCGGGCTTCAACCGCGGCAGCATCGCCTGCTGCGCGCGCGACTCGATCTGGAACACGCCGACGGTGTCGGCGCGCTGGCACATCGCGTAGACCTCCGGGTCTTCGGCCGGAATGTCCTGCATCCGGAGCTCGCGGCCTCGATGCCGCGACACCATGTCGAGGCAGCGCCGGATCGCCGTGAGCATGCCGAGCGCCAGGCAATCGACCTTCAGCAATCCCAGCGCGTCGAGGTCGTCCTTGTCCCACTGGAGGACGGTACGCTCCGCCATCGCCGCGTTCTCGATGGGCACCATCCGCTCCAGCAGGTCGCGCGCGATGACGAAGCCGCCGACGTGCTGCGACAGGTGGCGCGGGAAGCCCATCAGCTCGCCCGTCAGTGTGACGAGGCGGACGAGCACCGGGTTGTCGGGCTCGAAGCCCGCCTCGCGGACGCGCTCGGGCTTGACCTCGCGGCCGTCCCACCAGGCGAACACGCCGGCGAGCCGGTCCACCTGCGCGAGATCGAGGCCCAGCGCGCGGCCCACATCGCGCACGGCGCTCTTCGGCCGGTAGGTGATGAGCGTCGCGGCGAGCGCCGCGCGTTCGCGGCCGTATTTCGCGTAGACGTACTGGATGACTTCCTCGCGCCGCTGGTGCTCGAAGTCGACGTCGATGTCGGGCGGCTCGTTGCGCTCCCTCGATATGAACCGCTCGAACAGCATGGCGATTCGCGCCGGATCGACCTCGGTGATGCCGAGCGCGTAGCAGACCGCCGAGTTGGCCGCCGAGCCGCGGCCCTGGCAGAGGATCCCGCGCGCGCGGGCGAACGCGACGATGTCATGGACGGTGAGGAAGTAGGGCTCGTAGCCCAACTCCGCGATCAGCGCGAGCTCGTGTTCGATCATTGCCCGGACGTCGGGGGGGCAGTGCGCTTCGCCATATCGTCTCGCCAGCCCCTCGTCGGTGAGCCGGCGCAGGTGCGACGCCGGCGTCTGCCCCTCCGGCACGATCTCCTCCGGGTATTCGTAACGCAACTCGTCGAGAGAAAACGCGCAGCGCCGGGCGATGGTCACGGTCTCGGCGAGCAGTTCGGGCGGGTAGATCGTCGCGAGCCGCGCACGCGAACGCAGATGCCGCTCGCCGTTCGGATGAAGCGCGTAGCCGCATTCGGCAAGCGGCTTTTTCACGCGGATCGCCGTGACCGTGTCCTGCAGCGCGCGCCGGGCGCGCACGTGCATGTGGGCGTCGCCGGCGGCGACCTGCGGCAGGCCTGTCTGCCGCGCCAGTGCTGCGCAGTGCGCGAGCCGGGCGCGGTCGCCGGCACGGGCGAAGAGCTCGACGGCGATCCACGCGCGACCCGGAAAGATCGCGGCGACCCAGCGCGCGGTGACGAGCGTGCTGCCGTCGCCGGAGATCGGGGTCGGACAAGGCGGCACCCACAGCGCGAGGAGCCCGGCCGCGAACGCCGCGACGTCGTCGGGCGACAGCGCGTAGCTGCCCTTCTGCGCGCTGCGCCGCCCGCGCGTGATCAATTGCGCGAGGTTGCCGTAGCTTGCGCGGTCGGTGGCGAGCAGCACGAGCTTGGTTCCGTCATTGATCGTGACCTCGCTGCCGATGACCAGCGGAAGGCCTGCGCGCCTCGCCGCGAGGTGCGCGCGGACGATGCCCGACAACGAGCATTCGTCGGTGATCGCGAGCGCCGCGTAGCCCTGCGCCCGGGCGCGCTCGACCAGTTCCTCCGGGTGCGACGCGCCGCGGAGGAACGAGAAATTCGACAGGCAGTGCAGCTCGGCGTAGGCGGGGAGCATCGGGGATCGCCTCGGGTGCCTCGGGAACGGATCGCGATTTCCCCATGGCCGCGGAAGCGTCGCCCATCCCCGATCGATGACCGTATGAATATACGGTATCCGGCCATGCCGGGGAAGAGGCGGCGGGGGAGGGCTTCCGCGCCCGCCGGCCATCGCCCGGCGAAGGCCGGTAAGATGCCGGCTCTGCCGGCGCATCGGCACCTTCGTGCCCTGCCCGGAACAGGAAAGTCACGCCATGCCCGCCATCGCCTTCGACCGCTTCTACCGCTACGCCGACCTCACCGCGATCCTCCGGGCAATCGCTGCCGAGCATCCTGCGCTCGTGTCGATCGAATCGATCGGCAAGAGCCACGAGGACCGCGACATCTGGGTGCTGACCGTCACCAACGTCGCGACGGGACCGGCGGCCGAAAAGCCCGCGTTCTGGGTGGACGGCAACATCCACGCGACCGAGGTCGCGGCGTCGGCGGCCAACCTCTACTTCCTGCACACGCTGGTCACGCAATACGGCAGGGACCCCGAAGTGACCCGGGCCCTCGACACCCGGGCGTTCTACGTCTGTCCGCGGATCAACCCGGACGGCGCCGAATGGGCGCTTGCCGACAAGCCGAGATGGGTCCGCTCGAGCACCCGCCCGTACCCATGGGACGAAGAGGAGATCGAGGGGCTCACCGTCGAGGACATCGACGGCGACGGCCGGATCCTGCAGATGCGGATGCCCGATCCCAACGGACTCTGGAAGGACCATCCGGAGCAGCCGGGGCTGATGATCCGGCGCGACCCGGTCGAAACCGGCGGGACGTATTACCGGGTGATCCCCGAAGGCACGATCGAGGGCTGGGACGGTTTCATGTTACGCATGAAAAAGCCTAAGCATGGGCTTGATCTCAATAGAAATTTTCCTGCCAATTGGCGTCAGGAATTCGAGCAGCTCGGATCCGGGCCGTTTCCCACGTCCGAGCCGGAGGTGCGCGCTGTCGCGAAGTTCATCGTCGGCCATCCGAACATAACCGGAGGCGTGGCCTTCCACACCTGGAGCGGCGTGCTGCTGCGCCCGTTCGATCACCTGCGCGACGACGAGATGCACGCCGAGGACCTCTGGCACTACCGTCGGGTGGGCGCCAAGGGCACCGAGCTCACGGGCTATCCGGCGATCTCCGTCTACGAGGAATTCCGCTACCACCCGAAGGACGTGATCGGCGGCGCGTTCGACTGGATCTACGAGCACCTCGGCATGTTCAGCTGGGTGGTCGAGATCTGGAGCCCGATGCGCGAGGCAGGCATCAGGAACTACAAGTACATCGACTGGTTCCGCGACCACCCGATCGAGGATGACCTCAAGCTCTACCGGTGGAACATCGACAAGCTCTCCGGCGTCGCCCACATCCCGTGGCGACCGTTCGACCACCCGCAACTGGGTCGCATCGAGATCGGCGGCTGGAACCGCTTCCACGCGTTCGGCAATCCCCCGCCGGCCTTCCTCGAGCAAGAGCTCGCGCGCTTCCCGAAATGGCTGCTGTGGCAGGCGCTGACGTCGCCGAAGATGGAGCTGATGGCGGCCGAAGCGGACCCGCTGGGCGATGGTCACTGGCGGGTCCGGCTCGTCGTCCAGAACACCGGCTGGCTGCCGAGCTACGTCTCGAAGCGGGCGCTGGAGCGAAAGGTCGTGCGCGGGGTCGTGGCCGAGATCGCGCTGCCCGCCGGCGCCGAACTCGTCCACGGCAAGCGGCGCGAGGACCTGGGCCAGCTCGAGGGCAAGTGGGCGAAACACTCTGGTGTGTCGTTCTGGCCCGATTACAACGTGACCGACGATCGCGCGAAGATCGAATGGGTGGTGCGGGGACGGAAGGGCGATCGGATCGATCTTCTCGCGCGGCACGAGCGTGCGGGCACCGTGCGCGCCGCCGTCACGCTTGGCTGATCGTCATTGGAGGATGTCGGTGGCGACGGTTGGAGGAGCCATTCCGACATTTCCGCGATCGACCGTGCGGCGGCCGGGAGGACCAGGGGTATCGGCGGTTCGCCGGGATCCGACCCGGTTGCCATTACCCGAATACGCCGTGTAAAAACCATTCGCCGTCGTCGATCCCGTAGCGGTGATCGCGATAGATCCACACGGTCTCGCCGCGCGGATTCTCGGCGACGAAGTAATCGCGGCGCACGTCGATGCCATCCCACCATCCCGACTCGATCCGTTCCGGCCCGTCCCGCAGCACCCAGGGTTGCGCTTCGAGCCGATGCCCGAGCGGCTCCGGCTCGGCGAGCAGCCAGACAGGGCGGGGGACGGGCCACGCTTTCCGGGCTTCTTCCGTTGTTCCGGGAAAACGTGGTCGGTCCCCGATTTTCCCGTTGCGCCACGCGTGCTCGGGCCGGTGCTCGGCGTGCGGCGCGACGAGCGTCACCGCGCCTTCGCCCAGCCGCGCGCGCAAGCGGTCGAGCAGCGGAACTGGTCGCGACTGCCTCGTCGCCGGGGAGCAGTCCGAGGTTGCGGCTCACCAGAGGGGCGGTCGCCTCGCTCGCGAGCGTGATCGCCTCGACCGGCGCCGGCAGCACGATGCGCGCAAGCCGCTCGCGCAGCACCACGACGAGATGCGCCGGCTCGCGCGCCGGCGCGGCGAGCGCGAAGCGGGCGGTGGTGGCGGACACGCCGGTCGCAACACCGACGTAACGCTCGTGCGCGAGCGCGAGCGACATTTCGGTGACGCCGAGTCCGCGACCGTTGAGCCAACCCGCCAACTCGAGCACGAGCCGGTTCACCGCGAACGCGAGCGCATCGACGCTTGCCACCGGCGCCGGCAGGTCGAGTTTTCCCGTATAGCGCGGCGGCGGCACGAACGGCAGCCGCGGCTCCGGGACGAAGCCGCGCACGCGATCGAGGATGGCGACGAAATCCGCGCCCACGCGCCGCGCCAGCGCGGCGCGCGGCAACGCGCACGCCTGCCCGAAGGTCGTGATGCCGGCGGCAGCGAGCGTCGCGACGGCGGCGGGATCGGCCTCGGTGAAAGCGAGCGGCAGCGGGAGAAGGGCGTCGAGCCATGCCTGCGGATCCGGCATCGGCGTGGCGGCGAATTCGGGGGCGGACATCGGTTGGCCGGTTGCTCCCGTCTTGCCCGCGAGAGTTCCGGAAAGGCGGTATCCATCCGCTGCCGTCGCCCGCGCGAACAGCAGGGCCGCGGCGGAGGTGGGTGCGAGCGCGAAGCGTGCGGCATAGCCCAGGTCGCGCGCACCACGGGTAAGCAGCCCCGTCAATTTCGGCAGGCCGTCGAAGAGCCGCAGACTGCCGCCGATCTCCGCGAGCACCGCGTCGGGGGGGGCGAGCGCGACGGTCGGCGTGAACTGCGTCGCCCACGACGCGACGGCTTCGAGCGCGGCGGACTCGGCCTTCGGATCACGCTCGCGGAGCACGAGGCCGGGCGAGAGCGCGAGCGATGCCGAGACGAGTTGTCCCGGGCGGATTCCGGCGTCGCGCGCGCAGGCATTCGCGTCGACGATGCGCGGCGCGCGCCCGCCGCTGCCCACCGCGAACGGCATCAAAGCATCGGCGGGCGATGCCGCCCGCGCGAAGACGTCGAGGGACAGCGAAGGCAGGAGCAGGCACGCCCAGAGCATGGCGGATCGCGGCGACGCGCCGGGTCTGTTCACACTACGTCGGCAAGACGTGCTGTGAGTGCAAACAGCCTGGTGCGAGCGCACGGCCTGCGCTCGTGCGGGGATCGAGGACCGGCGGCGGGTCGCCGCCAGCAGTGTCCACGTCGATGAATACCGGCTGCGCGAGTTCGCCCCCGCGGCGCTTCAACACCCGCACCGCGAGCCGACCCTCTCGCGGCGCGAGCGCGAGCCGCAGCGATGCGGTGGCGGCGATCGCGCGCCGGCCGGGACGCCGCCAGAGCACGCCCCAGGTGCGGCCTTCGCGCGCGGCGACCGCGAGCCTGCGCATCGTGCGGTCGTCGTACGGATCGAGCCATGCGAACGCGGCGCCGCACCCGGGCGCGCGCAGCGCCTGCTCGTAGGCCCACAGCTGATCCGCCGGGCTGCGGCAATGGACGACAAGCAGTCGCGTGAGATCGAGCCCCGCGGCAGCGAGCGCCGGCGCGTACGGCACATGGGGCGGCGCGATCCAGACGACGTCGTGGCCCTGTGCCTGCAACCGCGCGAGCGCCGGCAGCGTGAGGCGGATCTCGCCGATGCCCTCGCGTTCGAGCACGATCTCGGTCAGCGCGGCCCCCGGCCAGCCGCGGCCGGGCAGCACGGCATCGAGCGCGGAAAAGCCCGACGGCAGCGCGGCCGGCTCGGGTGCGCAATCGCCGCCGCGCCAGATGGCGGGGTTGGACAGCACGGCGGCGAGGGCGGAATTCATGGGAACGGACCACGTTTTTCCGGCAAGCCCCGCATGAGCAATGTCAGGGACAACGCGGTCTGTCTCCCTATGATCCCATCGCCTTCGCCGCGCGTTTTTCGAGCTCGTCCGGCGGAACGTCTTCGATGTGAGTGGCGAGATACCAGTGATAGCCGAACGGATCGTCGACGCCACCGGTGCGATCGCCGTAGAACTGGTTCGCGACCGGCCGCGTGAGCGTAGCACCAGCGGCAACGGCCTGCGCGACGCGCGCGTCGACATCCTCGACGTAGACCATCAGCGAGATCGGCGAGCCGCCGATGGTGCGTGCGCTCTTCGCGCCCATTTCCGGGGATTCATCGGCGAGCATGATCGGCGAATCGCCGATCCGGATCTCGGCGTGTCCGATCTTGCCGCCGGGAGCCGGCATGCGCAGCAGCTCGACGGCGCCGAACGCTTTCCGGTAGAACTCGAGGGCGCGCGTGGCATCGTCGAGTATGAGATAGGGGGTGACCGAGTGGTAGCCCTCGGGAATCGGTTTCACGGCCATGGGTTGCCTCCTGCAGGGGTTGTGACGTGGGCCGGGCGAGCGTGGTGCCGGCGTCGATGGAACGACCGTCGGCATCCCGCTTCGCGCCGGTGCTTCAACCGGCCGGCCAGTGCTGCGCGAACACCGGCGCGACCTGGGGTTGTGCTTCGATGCGCAGCAGCGTTGCGTGGAACTCCGGACGCGCCTGCTGCAGATGGGCCCGGGATCCCGACCATTTCGACACGACGGCGGCGAGGATGTCGAGCGCGCCGATCTTCTCGCCGCCGAGGTAGGGCCGCGCCGGAAAGAGGTCGGCGAACATCTCCCAGTGCCGGTGCAATCGTGCGCGCGAGCCCGCCCGGATGCGCTCCTGCATCGCCTCGTCCGCGTGTTCGCACCAGCGCTCGGGAAAATCGATGATGCTGATCGCGGCGTAGCAGTTCGCCGCGATGAACACCAGCCCCCGGATCGCCTGCGCCCGCGCCGAGGCGTCGAGCGGCAGGAGCCCGCTGTCCGGATGCACGCTGCCGAGATGGATGAGGATCGCGGCGCTTTCGGAAAGCACGCTGCCATCGGGCAGCACGAGGGTCGGAATCTGGCCCAGCGGATTCAGTTTCAACAGCTCGGCAAACGCGGCGTTGGGTTCCCACGATGCGGTCTCGACGACGCGATACGGGACGCCGATGATTTCCAGCGCGGCCTGCGTCGACGCCGAGCCCGAGCCTTGCTTGCCATAGAGCGTGTACATGGCGCCTCCTTTTCCTGCTTTTCCGCTCACCAGCCTTTGCCCTGGCGCACGAGCCCGACGGCCACGCCTTCGATGGTCAGCGGAGCCTTCTTCGGATCCACGACGATCGGCTCGAAAGCGGGGTTTTCGGCGACGAGCAGGAGCTGCCCGCCGCGGCGCTTCAGGCGCTTCACCGTGACCTCGTCGCCGCCCCGTCCGGGGAGCCGCGCGACGACGATCTGCCCCGAGCGGGCATCGGCGGTGCGGTGCACGGCGAGGAGGTCGCCGTCGAGGATGCCGGCGTCCTTCATGCTCTGGCCGCGCACGCGCAGCAGGTAATCTGCGCGCGGCGCGAACAGCGCGGGGTCGAGCCGCAGATGCGCCTCGATGTGCTCGGCGGCGAGGATCGGGCTGCCGGCGGCGACGCGACCCACCAGCGGCAGGCCTGCGCCGGGCAGCTCCGGCATCTCGGTGAGCCGCAGTCCGCGCGCCGCGCCGGGCGTGAGCTCGAGCGCGCCTTTCCTGGCGAGCGCGCGCAGGTGGTCCTCGGCCGAGCTCGCCGTGCTGAAGCCCAGGCCGGCGGCTATTTCGGCGCGCGTGGGCGGCATGCCCGTGGATTCCAGGTGCCGGCGGATCCAGTCGAGGACTTTCTGCTGGCGGGCAGTGAGCGGGAGCGGCACAGGGGACATACCACGCTTTTTCGGAAAGCCTCGCACGAGCGATGTCGGGGACAAGAAACGTGGCCTGTCCCGTTTTTAAGTAACCGTATGGATATACGGTTAACGAATTATAGACGACCGGACGTCAGCGTCAACCCCCCTTGGGCGCGCGGCATCCGCCCCGCGTTGACCGCCATCAACATCGGCCATCGGTGTGCTGCTAGGATACATTTTCACCGCGCACGAGTGATCGCCCGCCGGGCCGTCCCAAGGGCGAACACCGGAGCGCGGAGCGCGAAGGTTCTCCAATGTGCGCGACGATGCAGGCGATGGTATGCGAAGGCAGGGGGCGACCTCTCGCGCTGCGCACGCTGCCGCGACCCGAACCCGGACCGGGAGAGGTGCAGATCGCCGTGCGCGCCTGCGGCGTCTGCCGCACCGATCTGCACCTCGTCGACGGCGAGCTGCCGGACCCGAAGATCCCCGTCATCCCCGGCCACGAGATCGTCGGCACGATCACCGCGCACGGACCGGACGTCACCCGCCCCGCTGTGGGCGCACGGGTCGGCGTGCCATGGCTGGGCGGCAGTTGCGGGCATTGCGGCTTTTGCGCGACGGGACGCGAGAATCTCTGCGCGGACGCGCGCTTCACCGGTTACCAGCGCGATGGCGGCTATGCGGAATACGCAGTGGCCGATGCCCGCTACGTCCTCCCGTTGCCCGATCGTTACGACGACGTTCATGCCGCGCCGCTGCTGTGCGCCGGGCTCATCGGCTATCGCGCCTACGCGATGGCGGGCGAGGCCCGCACGCTCGGACTCTACGGCTTCGGCGCGGCGGCGCATCTGATCGCGCAGGTCGCGCTCGCGCAGGGACGCACGGTGTTCGCCTTCACGCGCCCCGGCGATCGCGCCGCGCAGGCGTTCGCGACGAAAGTCGGCGTGCACTGGGCCGGCGACAGCGACGCCACGGCGCCGGCGCCGCTCGATGCCGCGCTGATCTTCGCCCCGGTCGGCGCATTGATCCCCGCCGCGCTCGCGGCGACGGCACGCGGCGGCACCGTGGTCTGCGCCGGCATCCACATGAGCGACATACCGGGGTTTGCCTACCGGCTGCTCTGGGGCGAGCGCTGCGTGCGCTCGGTCGCCAACCTGACCCGGCGCGACGGCGAGGCGTTTCTCGCACTCGCGGCGACGATGCCTCTGTCGGTACACGTCGAACCCTACCCGCTCGCGCGTGCCAACGACGCGCTCGCGCAGCTGCGCGCCGGTGCCATGGCGGGTGCCGCCGTATTGACGCCGGCCGGCTGAAGGCGTCGAATGAACCAAATGCCCCGATTTCCACCGCCATTCGCCGCACGAGCGGGATCGTTGCATCGGCCCGGATGGCGACTCGTCCGTCGTTCCACCCCCCACCCACCACAGGAGCAATGAGCATGGCCACGAAGTCCGCACCGAAGTCTGCCCCCAAGCCTGCAGCCACCGGCAAGCCGGCCCGGAAAAGGGCGAAACCGGCGGCGAAGCGCGCCGCGAAAGCCGCCCCGAAAGTCGCCGCGAAGACCCCCGACATGTTCGCGCTGCCTGACGCGACGCAGCTCGCCAAGTACGCGAAGACGTTGACGCCCGAGCAGGCGTTCGAGCTCTATCGTGCGAATGCGAAGCTCGCCCTCGACGTGATCGATGCCGCCATCGAGAGCACGGCGAAGATGCGCCGGCTGCAGTTCGAAGGTGAGGAGTCCGCCCGCACGATGCAGAAGAAGGCGGCGCGCCGTGCTGCCGAAGCGGGCGACGTTCCGTCGCTCATGGCCGCCGGGCAAAGCGTATCGCAGGAAGCGATCGAACGGTCGATGGCCTACTGGAGCCAGATGTTCGAGCTGGTCGTGGAAATGCAGAAGCGCCTGTTCGCGCTGATGGAGGACCAGATGTCCGGCGTGCCGGGCGTGAAGCAGGCCAAGGCGGCGATGGCCATGATGCCCGACATGACGAAGATGCAGAACGTCGTTTCGGCGATGCAGGGCGTGATGTCGTCGGGCGGGTCGGCGTTCGAGTCGATGCAGAAGGTGATGGGAGACTTCGCGAAGATGTCAGGAATGAAACGCTGACCGGCCTCCGGATTGCCGCGTGCGCGGCGACGACGATCCACTTGAACTGAACAGTTTGCAGGGGGACATCGGTCGCGCATGCGGGCATGTCAATTGCTTGTCGATGAACTCCTGGCGGATCGCGCTCCGCCGCACGTGTGCGCTCGTTGCCGAGGCATCCTGCGCATGTGGATAACGGAGTCCATCGATGAAGTCGCTCGAGTTCGTGAAGGTTTCCATTACCGACGGCCGGCAGGAGCTGGAGAGTCAGCGCAAGCCGGTTGACGACCGTGCGTGGGTCGCCCGGCGCGCGCCGCAGAGGCGCGCCGTGCTGCTGGACGCGACCACGCTCTGGATGGCGGAATTGCCTCAGCCAGTCCGGCCCACCCTGTTGGCGCGGAGGTTTCCGCGCATCGCGAACAGCATCGCGGAACTTTGGCGGCGCGTCGCGGACTGCGAAGAATACCTCGATACGCTGGTCGTCGACCGGCGCGGCGGCCGCACGGGGTTCCCGCCCGAGGTCGCGCAGGAGCTGACGGCGCTGCGCAGTTACTTCGCGGAGCTGCATCGTCGGAATCGCGCGGCATGGGAGCTGGTGGCGCGAGACCACTAGAACCAAGTCGTTCGCCCGTCGTACCCCGCTTTCCACCTGTCAATCGGTCCCGGCCTGTAGCGTACGGCTTGCATTCGCCGCATCGCACGCGCGTGCATTCACGTTCATTGCTGAACGCGCTGCGGCGATCCGCGTGCCGTCGCAGCGCGCAGGCGCGCACGCAGCATGCTCTTCGGCAGCATCATGGCATGCGTCTTGCTGATCACACGACACCAGAGCTGCGGCTGCAATCCCGCAAGCCGCCGCTGTAGTTGACAGCGATATTAAGCGATCGAGTTTCGACGGGGCCGGCGCCGATGGAGCAGAAGCGCGCCCCGGCGAGTCCGGTCATCAAACATGAGGATCGAAGGAGCATTTCTCCGGAGCAGGACGGCACGTCGCATCGTTGCGCTCTTCGCTGCGTCGGCACTGATTCCGCTCGCAGTGACCGCGGCTTTGTCCTGGATGCAGGTGCGCAGCCTGCCCGAGGCCGACGCTACCGCGCCGATGGCCGCGCTGACATCGATCCTGCTCGCCTCGGCGGTGCTTGCGGTGCTGGTCGCGGCCGTCTTCAGCGCGCTGCAGATTCGCCGAACGCTGGAGCCGCTGGAAAAGCTGGTCGACGGCACGCGCCGGGCGGGCGACGGGGATCTTACGGCACGAGTGGACATTCCGCCGGACAACGAATTCGGTGCGCTCGCGTCGTCGTTCAACTCGATGGCGGCTCGTCTCGGCAGCCAGTTCACCGCGTTGCTCACACTCTCGGACATCGACCAGGCGATCCTGTCCCGGCTCGATCTCGACCGCGTCATCGAGACGGTCGTCACGCGCATGCGCGACATCGTGCCGGCCGACTTCGTCAGCATCGCCATCGTCGATCGCAATGCCCCGGACATGCTTCGCATCTACACGCGGGATCAGGGCAGCGACAACGGGCTCCAGCTGGAGCGCTACGCCTGTTCGACCGACGACGTGAGCGTGCTGCTCGGCTATCCGGACGGCCTTTGGCTCGATGGAACCCAAGCGGTGACGCCCTACCTGGCGCCGGTGGCAAAGCTGGGCGCCGTATCGCTGCTCGTGCTGCCGATCATCTGGCAGAACGCCGTCGTAGGTGCCGTGGTGCTGGGATTCGCCCGATCGGCGATGCTCAGCGACGAGGAGCGCGCACGGGCGAGGAGCCTCGGCGATCGCGTCGGCGTCGCCTTCGCGACGGCGGCGAAGGACGAGCAGCTCTACTACCAGGCGAACTACGACGCGCTGACATCGCTCCCGAACCGCCTGTATTTCAAGGATCAGCTCGCCCGCCGGTACGCACAGGCGCAGCGGGAACCGCAGCCGTTCGCGCTGCTGTTCATCGATCTCGACCATTTCAAGACGATCAACGACAGCCTCGGCCATGCGGCGGGCGACGAAGTGCTGCGGCAGACGGCAGAACGGCTGAAGCAGTGCGTGCGCGAGACCGACACGGTGACGCGCCTCGGCGGCGATGAGTTCACGATCATCCTGTCCCACATCCGCGCGACCCGCGATCCGGAATCGGTCGCCGAGCATGTCCTGCAGTCGATGGCGGCCCCGTTCATCATTGCCGGCAACGAGCATTTCCTGAATGCGAGCATCGGCATCGCGCTCTACCCGGAAGACGGCCGATCGGCGGAGGAGCTGCTGCGCAATGCCGACACGGCAATGTACCGGGCGAAGGAGGGCGGACGCGGGCGGTTCGTGTACTTCGAGGAGCGCATGAACGTGGCGGCCGTCGCGCGCGTGAATCTGGAGCGGGATCTGCGCCGGGCGATCGAGCAAAACGAGTTCAGTCTCGGGTACCAGCCGCAACTCGACTTGCGCAGCGGGCGCGTATCCGGCGTCGAAGCGCTGCTGCGCTGGGACAGCCCGGACCACGGCGAGCGCGCGCCGGCCGAATTCATCGCCCTTGCCGAAGAAACGGGACTCATCGAGCCTATCGGCGAATGGGTACTGCGGGAAGCGTGCCGCCAGTACGTCGCGTGGCAGGCGGAAGGAGTGCTGCTTCCCTACATCGCCGTGAATGTTTCGGCGCGACATTTCCGGCAAAGAGGATTCGCGGCGGAGGTCCAGTCGATTGTGCGCGGCACGGGAATCCCGCCGCATTGCCTCGAGCTCGAGATCACCGAAAGCCTGCTGATCGATGCGAGCGACGGTATCGTGGTGAGTGCTCGACGAGCTGCTCGCTCTGGGCATCACTGTCGGCCTCGACGATTTTGGCACCGGCTATTCGTCACTCGCCTGCCTCAAGCGCTTCCCGACCAGGACCGTGAAGATCGACCGCGCGTTCGTGATGGACTTGGGCAACGACGACGGTACGGGCGCGATTGCCGCGGCCATCGTTGCGATGGCGCACGCGCTGGAGAAACGGGTCGTGGCGGAAGGCGTCGAGACCGAGAGGCAGGCCGCGATACTCACCCGACTGGGATGCGATCATATCCAGGGCCATTACTACAGCCGCCCGCTGACGGCGCCGATGCTCGGTGCCTTCGTCACGGGCGGCCACGGCGGGGGCGGCCAGGAGACCACCGAAACTGTCGAAGGTCGCCGCACGGCGATGACGGTTCCACGCCGCAGTACACCGATCGACCGGAACTGGAAAGTCTTCTGCAAATCAGTTTCCACATTTTCTCGATCGGTCTGTTGGTCGCAGTCGCGGTCGCGCTCGCGATGTGGACCACATCGCTCGGATTGCGTCTCGGGGTCATCATTATACTCAGCGTCATACAGCACCGATTCGGTGCGGTCGAGACGAGGCCGCGCAATCGCGACGGGACGCGCGGGAGGGCTTGCATGGCACTGCGGACCAAGGTCCTCCATCGTCAGCGGTCGGGCGCAAGCCGTGGCGCGACTGCACTTTCAGTGTGTGTCCTGGCGCACAGACGGTGCCGCGTACGGGTGCTGAAATTCACGTCATGTTGCTGCGCCCGCGACGAGCGGGGGTGGTTGCAATAACCTGACGGAGGACAATTGTGAGCCAGTCGACCGCTATCAGATTTGGAAAAGAGGAACTTTCGGCTCTCAATGCCAGGGCGGACGCGCGGTCGAAGCGGGACGCGAGTGCGTGGGACGAAGCCGTCGATTGGGGCGTCCCCGATTGCAGCACTATGTGCGCCTCCGAGTGGCGAGAGGCGACGGCGCCCGTTTTCGATTGATCTTCGTCTGCAAACCGGTCCTCGTGTGCAGCTGTTTCTGTTGGTCAACCTTTGAGGAGTGATTGATGAACAGGGCATCCCGATCCATTTTCGCCGGCGCGGCACTGGCAATGGTGTTGGCCGGTTGTCAAAAAAGTGACGCGCCGGCCAGCACCTCAAGCGGCGCGCCACCGGAATCTGTGACGACGAACGCATCGCCCGTCCCGCAGATGCCAAAGGGCGACCCTTCGCTGCCTGACGCGGCCACTGCGTTGGCAGCACAGGATGCCGCAGATAAGACCAAGGCGCTGCAGGACGCCACCGCGCTGCAGCAGAAGCCGGCGCCTCAGGACAAGATGACCAAAACCGAGGAGTCGAAGGCGATGCCGTTGCCCGGTCAGGCCAACGACCATTCGACTACCGCCGTCGACAAGAACAAAGGCGGCTAGGAAGTCGACGGGCGACCCGGCGCGCTGGATGTGGCTGCCGCGCCCGCAGTCATCCGTCGCGCAGAGCGAATCCCGACATTCGAGGATCATCGGGGACGGTGTCTTCTTGCATTCCAAATCAGTGTTGGGAGACAAGAATGAAACGTAGCAGAACTCCGTCCTTCGCCAATCCGTTCCTGGTCTGGTCCCGTCTCGCGTGGAAAACCAGCGAGTGGTGCCCAGGGCCGGACTCGAACCGGCACGGCGCGGTCAAGCGCCCGCGGATTTTAAGTCCGCTGTGTCTACCAGTTTCACCACCCGGGCATGCTTGCTCGAGCCCCGCGCCGCGCCGAGCAACCGTCGGTCAGCGCGCGAAAACGGCGGGCAACGCTCGCGCATGTTAGCAAACTCCGCCTGGCACGCCGTTTGCTCGCGGATCCTCACCGAGGCCGGATCTCATTCGTGGTCTTGTTCCCGACCGGGTTCCCCAGCGAGGCAATATGTCGATCCACACTCCCGGCGCGAGGCGCCGCAGAAGGTACAACCTGCAACAGACCCGGCTGGTCGCCGACAAGCGGGCTTCCCCGGAAACGGCGTCCCCATGACGCGGAAGCGCCTCCCGAAGCGAAATTGCGACGGCGCAAGTCGCTCGAGGTCAACCGGCTGCTGTCCTCGACGATCGATTGGCTCGCGAGCTTGCCGCTCCGGTGCGGCCGCTGGCGCTGGCGACGCAGTACCCTCGGGTCGCCAACCGGATTGCGCAGGAGTGGAAGGAGCCGAGCGCCTGCCGCAGGGACTTCGAGGATCTTGTGTACGACAATCGCGGAAATCGCGAGGGGTTCCCGCCGGACGTCTGGTCGAGCTCCTGGCGCTGCGCGACCACTACTACGGTTACGACCTGATGCTCGCCAAGGAGGCGTGAGCCGAACGGCCCCCACGCTCAAGCGACGCAGGCGCGGACGCCGTCACAGCGGCAGGAACACGGCGGTCGCGAGCCCCTGACTGAAGCGCCGGATCGTGCGGTTCGTGCGTTGCGCCATCACCAGGGACAGCGTGTCCTGATAGGCGACGAGCTTGCCGATCTCGCGCTCGAACGACAGGTTGGGCGCGCTGGCCGACATCTCGTTGCTGAGCAGCAGCAGTTCGCCATTGGGACCGCGCGCGCTGGCGAGCTTCCACGCGGCGATCTCGATGTTGCGCGCGGCGTTGTACAGACGCTGGGCGTCCAGGCTGTCGGTCAGGTAGAACTGCGTCTTGTCGCCGTAGGCCGTGGCGATCATGCTGCCCAGGCCGACGCCGAAAGCCAGGACGCGGTCGCCCGTGAAGTCCGGCCGGAACGCGGTCTGCAGGGCATCGACGCCCCGCTGGTTCGACAACTCCGCGAAGCGCCACGCGTAGCGCGGATCGAACGCGCGGGCCACGCCGGCCTCCGGCGTCGGGAGTCCGCTCTTGCGGAGCTCGCGCGGGTTGCGCCGGTAGAGCTTTTCCATCAGCAGTCTGGCCGACGCGATGCTCTCGCGCAGGTGCACCTCGGCGACGGCGTCGATGTCGGACTTGACGAGATCGCTCAGCTTGAACGTCGCTTCGGTCGGCGCCGGCCGGCGACCGGTCGGCGATGCCGTGGGTGGGGAGGTCGACGGCGACGTGCAGGCGGCCAGCAGACAGGCGGCGAGCGCGAGCAGGGTGGCGCGCATCCCGCGGATGCTGGCGCATCGCGCCGTCGAATGTCAATCCGGTCGCGGCGGCGCGGCGGCGCGGCGGGGCGCGGACGTCGGGCGCACGCACGATGCGCGGCCCCTGGTCCGGTTCGCGGGATTGGTCGGTGCGGTCGCATCGCGGTACGATGGACGCCGGAGGAGGGTCCGCATGCGCAAGCGAACGCTGCCGTTGGCGCGGGTCTACGGGCTGCTCGAGCCCGGTCCCGTCGTGCTGCTCACGACCGCGCGCAAGGGTCGCGCCAATGTCATGGCCATGTCATGGCACACCATGCTGGAATTCGAGCCGCCGCTCGTCGGCTGTGTCGTCAGCAATCGCAATCACTCGTTCGAAGCGCTGCGCACGACGAAGGAGTGCGTGATTGCCATCCCGACGGCCGAGCTCGCGCCCAAGGTCGTGCGTTGCGGCAATGTCAGCGGGCGCTCTGTCGACAAGTTCGCCACCATCGGGCTCACGCCGGTGCCGGCCACGCTCGTCGGCGCGCCGCTCGTCGCCGAGTGCTTTGCCAACCTCGAGTGCAAGGTCGTCGACAGGCGAATGGTCAACAAGTACAATTTCTTCGTCCTCGAGGTGGTGCACGCATGGATCGAGCCGGGCAGGACGGAAGTGCGCACGATTCACCATCGCGGCCGCGGCGTGTTCACGGTCGCGGGCCGGACACTCAAGCTGCCATCGCGAATGAAGTGACGCCGCCCGGCGAATCGCGCGACGGGATCGCTCGGTGATGAAGGGATCGCGGTCGCTGCGCACGATCCGGATTGCGGCCACGCGCGTGGCGGCTCGTCGCCGTCGCCTGGGCGGGGCTGCTGGTCCTGGCGGCGTGCGGTCCCGCGCCGCCGCCGCCGGGGCGCTTCCCGCCGGTGGCGCCTGGCACGAGTTCCAGGGCACGTGGACGGCGGCCGGCAGCCGCCACGCGATTCGCCTCGGTGACGAGCGGCGGGCCTCGATCGCGAATCTGAACGGCTCGCTGCTGCTCGCAGGCGCCGCGCGCCCGGGCGTGGGCTTCCGCGCCGAGGCGATCGTGCTCAACGACAGCGCCACCGGCATGGTCGGCCGTGCCGTCTGGACGGACGAGCACGGCGACCAGGCCTACAGCGAACTGCGCGGCGAAGGCACGGCGACGGGCAACCGGATCGTCGGCACCTTCGTCGGCGGTACCGGACGCTACGCGGGCGCGACGGGCAGCTACGAGTTCTCGTGGCGATTCGTGCTCGAGTCCGAGGACGGGACCGTGCAGGGCCAATCCGATGGGCCTCAAGGGCCGGGTGCGCGTCGGCTCGCCGCCGGCCGCGCCCGGCGCGGGAGCTCCGCGGCCATGATCGCCCCCGCCCTGCTCGTGCAAGCGCGCGCTGCCGTTCGCGCTGGCGCATCGGCATCTGGTTCGCGCCGGTCCCGGCCGGGCTCACGGCGCCCGCCTGGCACCTGTTCGCGGTGTTCGTCGCGGCGATCGCGGCGGTGCTGGTCGGGCGCGTTCCCGCTGCTCACGTCGACGATGCTGGCGGTGGCGGCGGTCGTCCTCACCGGCACGATCTCGCCCGGCGCAAGGCGTTCGGCGGCTTCGCCAACGCGAGCGTGCTGCTGGTGGTGATCGCGTTCCTCGTCGCGCAGGCGGTCGTGAAGTCGGGCCTGGGCCAGCGCATCAGCCTGTTCATGGTGAGCCGCTTCGGCCGCTCGTCGCTGGGGCTCGCCTACAGCATCGTGCTCACGGACGCGGTGATCGCGCCGGCGTTCCCGAGCAACACCGCGCGCGGCGGCGTGCTCTTCCCGGTCGTGCTGTCGGTGGCGCAGGGATCCGGTTCGCGGCCCGACGATCCCGAGGGCCGCCGGCTCGGCGGCTACCTGATGTTCTGCGCGATGGCGAGCCTTGCGGTCTCGTCCGCGCTCTGGATGACGGCCACGTCGGCCAATCCGATCGGCATCCAGGTGGCGCGGGAGTTCGGACTGGAGATCGGCTTCGGCAAGTGGCTCATCGCGGCCTCGGTGCCGGCGCTGACCGCGATCCTGCTGCTGCCGTGGGTCGTCGCGCGGATCTTCCCGCCCGGCGTGGGCGAGACGCCGGAGGCCCCGGTGGCCGCGCGCAAGGCGCTCGCGGCGCTGGGGCCGCTGTCGCGCGACGAGCGGATCACCGCGGTGGCGTTCGCGCTGATGGTCTCCGGCTGGATCTTCGCCGACGCGCTTGCAGCTCAACGTGACCAGCATCGCCTTCGCCGGGCTCGGCGTGCTGCTGATGACCAACGTGCTGACGCTCGACGACATCGCGGCGCAGGGCGACACGCTCGCGACGTTCCTCTGGCTCGCGGTGCTGTTCGCGCTGAGCGGGCAGTTGAACGAGCTGGGGTTCATGGGCTACGCGGGCCAGCGCCTGGCGTCGCACCTGGGCGGCCTGTCGTGGCCGGTGACGTACGTGACGCTGGTCGTGCTCTACGTCGCGATCCACTACATGTTCGTGAGCCAGTCGTCGCAGGTGCTGGCGCTGCTGGGCGTGTTCCTCGACGTGGGCATCCGCGGCGGCGTCCCCGCGCCGCTGATGGCGTTCGCGCTGCTGTTCGCGAGCAGCTACTTCTCGGTCATCACGCCGCAGGGCGGCAGCCAGAACGTCATCTTCGTCGGCAGCGGCTATCTCACGCAGCGCGAGCTCTACCGGCTCGGATTGCTGATGACGCTCTTCTTCCTCGCCGTGTTCCTCGTGGTCGGAACGGCGTGGATCCTGCTCGATCACCGGGTGACGTACCGCCCCCCGATGCGTGCTCCGTGCCTGCCGTGCGCGTCTAGCTCGCGCAGCACCCGGGTGCGCAGCACGATTGCGGCTTCACGGCGCGGACGAAGGCGCTGACGAATTTGCCGTCCACCTCCTGCGCGATCGACTCGCCGTCGAACCCCTCGGCCGCCAGGAAAGCGCGCGCGTCGTCACTGCCGTACACGCGCGTGACCTCGACGTCGATGTTCCCGAATCCCGCCCGGGCGAGCTTGCTCCGGTAGTCGGCCTCCGAGAGGGCGCCCGCCACGCAGCCGACCCACAGCTCCATGCTCTTGCGAATGGCCGCCGGCACCTCGCCGCGAACGACCACGTCGGAGACCGCGAAGCGCCCGCCGGGCTTCAGCACCCGGAAGGCTTCCCGGAGCACCTGGTCCTTGTCGCCGGAAAGATTGATGACGCAGTTCGAGATGATCACGTCCACCGAGTTGTCGGGCAACGGGATGTGCTCGATCTCTCCTTTCAGGAACTCGACGTTGGTCAATCCGCTCTTGCGCCGATTCTCGTCGGCGAGCGCGAGCATCTCGTCGGTCATGTCGAGACCGTACGCCTTGCCGGTCGGGCCGACGCGCTTCGCCGAGAGCAACACGTCGATGCCGCCGCCCGATCCGAGGTCGAGGACGGTCTCGCCCGGCTTCAGCTCGGCGAGCGCGGTCGGGTTGCCGCAGCCCAGCGATGCCTCGAGGGCCGCAGCGGGCACCTCGCCCGTCTGTCCGGCGTCGTACAGGTTGGACGTGATGGGATCGCAACAGCTCGCCGCGCTGGGCGCGGTGCCGCAGCAACCGCTCTGGCCGGCCTTGACGCGCAGGGCCGCCAGCCCGTACTTCTCGCGCACGACTTCCTTCACATCGCTGGGGGCAGACATGTCCGGATCCTTTCGTCAGTGGGCGGCCACGATGTTCCGCGGCTCGATCGCCCGGTTGCGGGTGCAGCATTCCGCATAGAGAAAACGAAGCAGCGCCTGCAGCGCTTCGGCATTGGCCGAATACCAGAGGAAGGTGCCATCGCGGCGCACGTTCACCAGATCCTCGTTCCTGAGCTTTTCCAGGTGGTGCGAGAGCGTCGAGTTCGGGATTTCAAGCTCGGTGCCGATGTCGCCGACGATCATGCCCGCCGGATGCGCCGAGAGCAGCAGGCGCATGATGCGCAGGCGCGGCTCGGTCCCCATCGCCGACAGCATGTCGGCGTAGCGGGGCACGTCGTCCGATCGGTCTCTGCCAGCCATCGCGGTCCTTTTGGGACAGGGGTCTTTCCATATTTCTATGGTAATCGAAATAATGGGCATGTCAAGGGGGCGAGGACCGATGCGCCCGAAGCCGAGGCGTCCGGGCCGAAGCGGCAGCAGCGTACTCTCCGGGGGCGCGAATCGCCTGCCGAGTGCGGCACCGGATGACGCCCGGTCCCGTCCCGATTCGGCACAATGACGAATGCCAAGAAACTACACGATGGGTGGGCGAACTTCCTCGCGCCCGCCCGGTGACGCATCGCCGGCGCCAGGAAGCCAGTCGTGGCGTGAGCGTCTGGGCGCATTGCGCAACCTCCCGCCGTTCCTGAAGCTGGTGTGGCGGACCAGCCCGGCGCTCACCCTCAGTCAATCCCTGCTCCGCGTCGTGCGCGCGCTGTTGCCGGTCGCGACGCTCTTCGTCGGCAAGCTGATCATCGATGAGGTCGTGGTGCTCGTGCAGGCTCCGCGCGCCGCCGACGATCCGCGGCAGTGGATCGCGAGCGGACTGCTCGACCGCATCGGATGGCTGCTCGTGCTGGAATTCGGACTGGCGGTTCTCTCCGACGTGCTCGGTCGCGCCGTGTCTCTGCTCGACTCGCTGCTGTCGGAGCGGTTCAGCAACGAGACCAGCCTTCGGCTGATGGAGCACGCCGCCACGCTCGATCTCGAGGATTTCGAGGACAGCGAATTGCAGGATCGGCTGGAACGTGCCCGGCGGCAGGCAGCCGGACGCACGAGCCTGATCGGGCAGCTCTTCAGCCAGGCGCAGGACGTGGTCACCGTCGCGAGCTTCGCCGCGGGGCTCGTCGTGTACGCGCCCTGGCTCATCGCGCTGCTCGCCATTGCCCTGCTGCCGGCATTCGTCGGCGAGGCCTATTTCAACGCCCAGAGCTATTCGCTCAACTATGCGCGCACGCCGGAGCGGCGCGAGCTCGACTACGTCCGGCAGACCGGCGCGAGCGCGGAGACGGCGAAGGAAGTGAAGATCTTCGGCCTGAATGCCTTCCTGATCGAGCGCTACCGCACGCTGGCGACGAGCTTCTTCGAGGCCAATCGCCGAATCGCGCTGCGCCGCGCCGGCTGGGGCAGCCTGCTCTCGGCGATCGGGACCGTCGCCTACTACGTCGCGTACGCCTACATCGTGTGGCGCACGCTCCACGGCGACTTTTCCATCGGCGATCTGACGTTTCTTGCCGGTTCCTTCCGACGCCTGCGGAACCTGCTGGAAAATCTGCTGATGGGATTCTCGCAAGTCGCGGGCCAGGCGCTCTATCTCGACGATCTGTTCTCGTTTTTCGAAATCCAGCCGGAAATCGTATCCCCGCCGGATCCGAGTCCATTTCCGGTCCAGATACGGGATGGATTCGCGTTCGAGAACGTAGGCTTTCGCTACCCCGGCGCCGAGCGCTGGGCGGTGCGCGGGCTGACCTTCGAGCTGCGGGCCGGCGAGATCCTGGCGCTGGTCGGCGAAAACGGTGCCGGCAAGACCACCCTGGTCAAGCTGCTGGCCCGGCTCTACGATCCGGACGAGGGCCGCATTCTGCTTGACGGTCACGATCTGCGCGAGTACGACCTCTTCGCGCTTCGTGCCAACATCGGCGTCATCTTCCAGGATTTCGTTCGTTACCACTTCACCGCCGCCGACAATATCGCCGTGGGACGCATCGAGGCGCGCGATGACCACGCGCGCATCGTCGCCGCCGCCGAACGGAGCCTCGCGGACGAGGTGATCGCCAAGCTTCCGCAAGGATACGATCAGGTCATTGGCAAGCGCTTTCGAACCGGCATCGACCTCTCCGGCGGTGAGTGGCAGAAGATCGCGATCGCACGTGCCTACATGCGCGATGCGCAGCTCCTGATCCTCGACGAGCCCACGGCCGCGCTCGACGCACGCTCGGAATTCGAGGTGTTCAGGCGTTTCAAGGAATTGAGCCAGGGCAAGACCGCGGTGCTGATTTCGCACCGCTTCTCCACCGTCCGCATGGCCGATCGCATCGTCGTGCTGACCGACGGCGCGGTCGAGGCGACGGGTACCCATGCCGAATTGCTGGAGCAGAGAGGGCGCTACGCCGAATTGTTCGAACTGCAGGCCGCCGGCTACCGATAGCGTCGGCAAGGACCGTCCGGGTGTCGCGGGCGGGACTATCGTCGGAATGCGGCTTTCGGTCTGAGCCACCGCGCGGGATGGCTGCGAAACCGGCGAATCACAGCACGTAGCGCAGGATCGCGTAGTAATGGCAGGCGCTGCCGGCGAGCACGAACAGGTGCCAGACGCCGTGCGCATGTCTGAGCCGGGTGTCGAGCGCAAAGAAGACGATGCCGACGGTGTAGAACAGTCCGCCCGCCGCGAGCCAGGCGAATCCGGCCGGACCCAGCGCGCGCAGAAGGGGACCCACCGCCACCGCGGCCGCCCAGCCCATCAGGAGGTAGATCGCCACGGAGAGGATGCGTGCTCCGCTCCGCGGTCGCAGATCCTGCAGTCCCCCGAGCACCGCAAGGCCCCACACGACACCGAGCAGCGACCAGCCCCACGGGCCGCGCAGCGTCACCAGGCAGAACGGGGTGTAACTGCCGGCGATGAGCAGGTAGATGCTCTGGTGGTCCAGCTTGCGCAGGATGTTCTTGGAGCGCCCGCGCAGGCTGTGGTAGAGCCCGGAGATGCTGTAGAGCGATACGAGGGTCACGCCGTAAACGGCAACGCTGACCACCTTCCACGGGTCGCCGCCCAACGATGCCAGCACGACGAGCACGATGGCGCCCGCAAGCGCAAGGACAGCCCCGACCACGTGGGTCAGAGCATTGAGCTTCTCGCCGTAGTACATGGATTCGCCGCTTGCCGATCGATCACGCCGTCGCACTCGGGCAAGGCCGGGGCCGCGACGACTTTCCTTAACGCGACCCGCCGCCTGTTTTTCCAATGTCTTCATGCCGACGCTGAAACGTAAAGGGCGTCATGCGTAGAATGACTGGCGCGTCGGGTATTTTGGGATTGACGCGACCTCGACATAAAACGGAAGGATTCAGCAATGATGAACTTCGGATACAACAGCATCCTGGGCGTGCTGATACTCGCTGGAGATATCTGGGCGATCATCAATATTTTCCAGAGCTCGGCGTCCAATGAGAAGAAATTGATCTGGACCCTCGTGGTGGTGGTGTTGCCCGTGCTGGGATTGATCCTGTGGTTCTTCCTCGGACCGCGGGACGGTAAGGCTTAGGGCCGGCAATCGCGGACGAACGGCGGCGTTCGGCGCCGCCCGCGCGCGGCTGACCTGTTTCGCCGCCGCGTGTGCCTGGCGTGCCCGGCAGCCGCCGAATCTCCTTCCGCATCAGCTGCGAATGAGGGCTTGTCTCAGCTCACGCGGCCTCTCCATCAAGTCGGCAAGTGTGTGCTCGTCCAGCGAATCGTAGAGTGCCTCGAAGGCATTGACCAGGACGCCCTTCAGCCTGCAGGAGGATGTGATTCGGCACGCCTGCGGGTCGCCCGATAGGCACTCGACAATCGGCGCGTCGCCTTCGCTCGCACGCACGATTTCTCCGAGGCGAATCTCCTCCGGGGCTCGCGCGAGGCAAATGCCACCGCCTTTGCCCCGTACGGACTCCACGATGCCGGCGCGCGCCAGCTGGTGGACGACCTTCTTCAGGTGGTTTTCGGAAATGCCGTAGGCGGTCGCGATTTCCGGGATCGTCGCCAGCCGCGTTCGGTCGAGCGCCAGGTACATCAGCACTCGCAGCGTGTAGTCGGAAAAGACGGTGAGCCGCATCGGTTCTTAAAGCGGTATGGAGAATATTGCTTTTAGAGTCGGGTCGGCGTACGATGAAGCTGTATTAATTATACAGCTTTACCACGATTCAAGGGAGAGCAACCATCGAGACGATGCTGGAATCGGGAGTCCCTGTCGAATTGCCGAAGCCGCCGCCGGCCGCTGCTACCCGACTCACGATCGAGAACGTCATCGCGGTGCGTCACTGGACGCCGAAGTTGGTGTCGTTCCAGACGAGCCGAGCCCCTGGTTTCCGGTTCACGCCCGGGCACTACACGAGGGTTGGCCTCGGTGGTGCGGACGGCAATCTGGTCTGGCGGCCGTTTTCGGTCGTGTCCGCGGCCTACGACCCGTATCTCGAGTTCGTCGCCGTGCTCGTGCCCGGCGGGCAATTCTCCGATCTCCTGGCGGGCATCCGCGCGGGCGCCCCAATGCGCGTGGACAAGTCCAGCTACGGCTTTCTCACGATCGACCATTTCGCGCCGGGCGAGGATCTCTGGCTCCTGGCGAGCGGCACAGGGCTCGGCCCCTTCGTTTCGATCCTGCGCGATCCGGCGACCTGGGCCGCCTTCCGGACAGTCGTCGTCGTGCACAGTGTCCGCCATGCGTGTGAACTCGCTTACCGCGACGAGATCGCGGCCATTCCGCACGAGGAATCGACAGCGATCGAACCGGAGCGATTGCAGTACGTGCCCGTTGTCACGCGGGAATCCTGCCCAGGTGCCTTGAACGCCCGAATTCCGCAGCTTATCGAGGACGGCCGTCTCGAGTCCGCAGCGGGGATAAGCCTCGATCCGCGGCGGTCCAGGATCATGGTGTGCGGCAATCCCGAATTGGGGCACGCGCTGCGCCGGCAACTCACCGCGCGGGACTTCCACGTCAATCGGCGCGCCACGCCGGGGCAGCTCGCGTTCGAAAACTACTGGCAAGGAACGCCAGCATGACCCAGGACCCATGCAGTCCCAATCCTTCAACCACAACAGGAGTTAGAGCCATGCCCCAACCCGCACACGTTCACCTTTCCCCGATGCGATCTATCCTTTCGACGCGCGCGGTGTCGCCAAGCGCTTCCGGCATGCCGCCATTTTCGGGGCGCTCGACGCCCTGAATCACGGTGAGACCATGCGCTTCGTCAACGATCACGATCCCCTTCCGCTGCTCGACCAACTCGTGACGCGATACGGTGAAACAGTCACTATCCGGTACGTCCAACGTGAACCGGGCGCGATCGTGATCGACTTCGTGAAGAACTGAAAGGAAATTGGTTCCTTGCCTACCTGACCGGTGTCGGGGCGCGCTCCGCGTTCGGATGCCAAGGGGGAGGGGTTTCACGGCGGTGGAGTCGCAATGCCAGGGCAGCCGATGCTGAAGATTGAAGACCCCCAACCGCAGCAGAGCCCCGCTTCGACCGGGTTCGCGCTCTGGAACCTGGGCTTTCGACCGTTCTACCTGCTCGCCAGCAGCTTTGCAGCGTTGTCGATTCTGCTCTGGGTCTGCCAGTACACGGGCCATCTTCCCGCCATGTATGTGCGAAGCCCGTCGTGGCATGGCCACGAAATGCTGTACGGCTACACGCTGGCGGTGGTGGCGGGGTTCCTCCTCACGGCCGTGCGCACCTGGACCGGGAAGCCGACACCCGCGGGCCTGCCGCTGATGGCACTCGCAGCGCTTTGGGTGGCCGGCCGCGTGCTGGTACTGACGCCCTTCGCCACCACGGCCGCAGTCGTCAACGCGGCGTTTCCGGTGGCCGTCGCCATCGGGATAGGCATCCCCATCGTGCAGAGCCGGAACCGGCGCAACTACTTCTTCATCGCGCTGCTGTTGCTGCTCGGCCTCGCCGTGCTTGCGTTCCATCTGGCACATCTGGGCAGGTTGCCCTGGCCGGAACGCGCGAGCCTGCAGGTTGGACTCGATGTCGTTCTGTTCATCATGGCCGTGATGGGCGGGCGGGTGATCCCGATGTTCACCAACAACGGCATTCCGGGTGCGAAAGCCACGCGGCACCCGGTGGTCGAAAAGCTCGCGCTGGGTGGCGTGCTCGTCATGCTTGCGGCGGACCTGTTGCAGGCCGCTCCGGGAGTCATTGCCGTGGTCGCGTTGCTCGTTGCGACGGCCCACGCCGCACGGCTCTACCTCTGGCAGCCGTGGCGGACGTTCGGCACACCGATCGTTTGGGTCCTGCACGTGGCCTACGGCTGGGTAGTCGTGTATCTTTTGCTGCGCGGATTGTCGGCATTCGGATTCGTGGGCGAACTGCTCGCGGTGCATGCGCTGACGGTTGGGGCGATCGGCGGCATGACGATCGGCATGATGACGCGCACGGCGCGCGGTCACACCGGTCGCCCGCTGGTGGCGGACCATTTCGAAGTGGCCTGCTACGTCCTCGTTGTGCTCGCCGCCACGCTTCGCGTCTTCGGCGGCATGCTGTTGCCCGACGCGTATAGGGCGACGGTCGTCGCCTCGGGCATTTGCTGGTCCGCCGCGTTTGCGCTTTACGCAGTACGCTATTGGGCGGTGTTGTCGCGGCCACGGCTCGATGGCAAGCCTGGATAGTTTCACGTACTCTGAGGAGTCAGTGGGGCGGCCAGCCAGGCTTCGTCCGGCTCGCGATCCCACGCTAACATTCCAGAATGCAGAAGGATAACCTCGCCATCCAACGAGGCCGCCGGGCGTTGCTGAAGGCGACGATCGAGGCACTCGAGCACGGTTTGGTGGAGCGCCGCCAGACTGTCCGGCTTTGTTTTCTCTGTGCCCTGGCCGGCGAGCACACCCTGCTCATAGGTCCGCCAGGCACCGCGAAGAGCGAACTGGCCCGACGCCTGCACACGGCCTTCCGCGATGCGAGCTACTTCGAGCGGCTGTTGACCCGCTTTTCCGTGCCCGAGGAGATCTTCGGGCCACTGTCTATAAAGGCACTGGAAGAGGATCGCTATGAGCGGCACACCGCCGGCTTCCTGCCCGAGGCCTCGATCGCCTTCATCGACGAAGTGTTCAAGGCGAACAGCGCCATTCTCAATGCACTTCTCACTCTGCTCAACGAGCGTCAATTCGACAACGGTGCCGGACGGCAGAGATGCCCCCTCATCAGCGTCATCGGCGCGACCAACGACGTTCCGGAAGGCGAGGTGGCCGACGCATTCTTTGACCGCTTTCTGGCGCGCCTGCCGGTTGCGCCCGTGAGCGCCGCCGGCTTCGGTGAGCTGCTTCGGTCAGGCCCCCACTGCGGTTGGGCACCGCCTTCTCCCGGATCGGGATTGGGCGAGGGCGATCTTCTCGCGCTGACGAATGACGCACAGGCGGTGGATGTTCCTGCCGCCGTGGTCGCCGTGCTTGGTGAATTGCGCCCGCACCTCGCCGCGGAGCAGTTCTACGTATCCGACCGTCGTTGGGTAAAGATCGTCTGGCTGTTGCGCGTTGCCGCAGCCAGTGAGGGTCGCGCAGCGGTCGCGCTTTGGGATCTCCTGCTGCTGCCGTGGCTTACCGTGTTCGACGCTGCGCGGCAGACGAAAGTGGCCGACTGGCTGGCAACCCGGCTCGGCGTGCGGGAAGCGTTCTCGCCAAGCCGCCTCACGCGGGTGATCGAGGCGTTCGAGGCCCAGCTCGATGCGGAACTGAAGGCCAACGATCTGGACTATGACGAATCGGGCCGCCTGCAATTCTCCAGCACCGATCTGGCCGCCATCATCGGCGATGCAAAAGGAGGCGCCGCGGCTCCGCGCATGAAATACAGTGGCCCTCGCCGCTACGGTGATACGCACATCGGGGCCCGTGTCTCACAGATTGATGCGCTGATCGTGCGCATTGCGGACTATGCCAGCGAGATCGCCGCCCACAGGGAAAGTCTCGCGGCATACCGGGCGCAGACCCTATGGCTCGACGAAAGCCTGACGGATCGGGCTGCAGCGAGCCTGGACGCTACCGCGGCAGCCATCGACAACCTCGCCGGGCGGGCTGGATCCGTGCGCGCAGGTTTCATGGGACTGCCCAGGCTGACGGAAGACAGCAGCGTGCGTCCGGAACCGGTTGCGTACGAATCGCTTGACGAAGTTTGAGTACATCGCATCAGCATCCGCTGCTGTTCGAAGCCAAGGAAGGGCGCCTCGAGGCACTCGACAGGCTCGCGCCGTCACTCTGGCTCGGCGGACTGACCAATTCTCAAGGCACTCTGGAGCCGCGCCTGCAAACGCTTGCTGCGTTGCGTGAAGCGCTCCTGGCGGGGGCCATACCTTCGTTGGAGACATGGTGCTGGCCACCATGTGGAATCGCCCAGCCATTGCACGAGGCGATCTCACGCCTCGGCATTGCCGGGTTTTGCCATGGACAGGCGGAGCTCGCGGATACCGTTGCGATGAGCCTGCTGTTTCATCTCGATTTCATCGTCGACTATCAGGATCGGGGTGCCAGTGAGCCCGAGGCCGTGCGCATGGTCATCGAGGCGTTTGTGGAGGATTGGTCGGAGCGCTGCGGCGAGATCAGCGAGCTGATCGAGGTTTTTGGTCAGTTGCCGGATGACGGCAAGAACACCCGCTGGGACCGGATTCACGGCCTGCTGCGGTCCGCGGGATGGCAGGAGGTGTTGCGTATTCGCCGGCTGCTCGAGCGGCTGCCGGAATTGGCGCGGGTCATTCGCGGACTTGGGCGGTGCCGTCAGTCGGAGGAAAACGACGCCCGGAGCCCGATCACCGTCGCTGTCATGGACGATGCGCTCGCTCGACGTCCGGAGAGCAGGACAGTGCACATCCCGGACATGCCGGGAGAGACGCGGGGCATTTACCGATCGGATCGGATCGCCCGCATGCTGCCTGCCGAAGCCATGCTCCTCGGCCATCCGCGCCTGCGCCTCGTGTGGCATGCCCGCCGGGCCGAACGCACGCTCTTGAGTTACGAGGACGACGATCGCATGGACGAGGTGCGGCTGCATCGATCCAGGGTCTTGCGCCCCCGTCCCAGCTCGCAACCCGGACAACGACCGGAAATGGGGCCGATGCTGATCTGCGTCGATACGTCGGGCTCCATGCAGGGGGGCGCCGAAGACGTGGCCAAGGCCGTCGTTCTGGAGGCCATGCGCACTGCCCACGCCCAGCATCGTCGCTGTCATGTCTTTGCCTTTGGCGGTCCGGACGAGTTGATCGAAATGGAACTGGCCGTGGACAGCGGCGGCATCGATGCTCTCGTGCGATTTCTCGGGCAGGCGTTTCGTGGCGGCACCGACATCTGCGGCCCCCTGGAACGGGTGATCGCCAAACTCGAGGACCAGCATTGGCAGTTGGCCGACCTTCTGATCGCGTCCGACGGCGAATTCGGCGCTACGCCGGCACTGGCCGCCCGCCTCGATGCCGTCAAACGCGACCTGGGGCTGCGCGTGCAGGGTGTGCTCATAGGCGACCGGGAGACCGTCGGTTTTCTGGAAGTTGCCGACAGCATCTTTCCGGTCCGCGACTGGCGGCGCTACGGCGGATTAAACGCCGATCCCCCGATACCCTCGCATCGCCTTACCGCGATGTACTTCCCCGGGGCGCTGCGCAACAAGGAGAACCGCCATGCGCCGGTCTCGGGCGACGTTGCGGCGGCAACCCTCCTCGGCCCGCACGGAAGTGAGCCGACCATTTGACTCGCGGTTTGCATTGCCATGGACAGGGGATGATCGGGCTCTTCACGCCCCGGATCGGCCGGATCCCGGCGACCGGTGCCCGGCTCACGGTGGTTGAATTGAAGGCGGAGTTGGTTGGCAACAGCGACGGCTACAGCGTGACACTCGATCGCGCGGCGCTTGTGGATTGCCCCAAGGTGATATCCACCAGCACGCTGCTGCTGAACGATACGCTTGATCGCATGGTGGCCTGCTGCCACGGGGCCCGGTGGTTCGCGATGGTCGAACCCAGCGCCGGATGCCTGCCCGATGCGTTGTTCGCGCGCGGCGTGACCCTCGTTGGGGGAACCTGGGTCAACCACCGGGAGGCGTTCATTGTGGCGCTGAACGGCGGCGGGCCGCTGGGCGAGCACGCCAGCAAGTTTGCGTTGACCGCGGCGCGCTATCCCGGATGGCGCGCGTTGATGCAATGGGCCTGCAAGTCGAGGCTGCGCTGTCCGGTCAGGCGGCCCGCGCCTCGCCCGCTTGCTCGTAGGTGCGCCCGTCGCGGATGTGGTAGATCCGGCGGAAGGTCGGAATGATCTTTTCGTCGTGAGTCACGACGATGATCGCCGTTCCGAATCGCTGCGCCATTTCGTTCAGGATGCGCACCACGGTCAGCGCCCGCTCGCTGTCGAGCGGCGCCGTGGGCTCGTCGGCGAGGATTATCGGCGGCTGGTTGACCAGCGCGCGGGCGATCGCGACGCGCTGCTGCTCGCCGCCCGAGAGTTGCGGCACCTGCGCCTGCGCACGATGACCGACATCCAGCGCGACAAGCATCGCCCGCGCCCGGTCGCGCGCCTTGCCGTTTGACATGCCGGCCAGCATCGGCAGCAGCGCGACATTGTCGGTGACGTCGAGGAAGGGAATGAGATAGGGCGCCTGGAACACGAAGCCGATGCGGTCGCGCCTGAGTGCCCGCAGATCGGCGACCTTCCAGCCGTTGTCGTAGATCGTCTCCCCGGCGAGCGCCATGCGGCCGGAAGTGGGCTCGATCACGGCTCCCAGGCACTTCAACAGCGTGCTCTTGCCCGAGCCGCTGGGACCGATCAGTCCCACGACCTCGCCGGGCTGGACGATCATGTCCACGCCTTTCAGCGCGTCGACGGCCGCGTCGCCCACGCCATAGCGCTTGGTCAGACCGCTGATCTCGATTGCCGGATGGACCACGCCGCTATCCCCCGATGGCGGTCGCCGGATCGACGGCGAGCGCGGCGCGGATGGCGACGATGCTCGAGAAGGCGCAGATCACCAGCACGAGCACGGCGCCCAACACGGCGTCCCCGGGCAGCAGCAACACGTACTTGGGGAAGATCGGCGCCCACAGCGTGGCCACGGTCTTGCCGACGACGAAGGCGATGGCACCCAGGCCCAGCGCCTGCTGCAGGATCATCCCGGCGATGGTGCGGTTGCGCGCGCCGATCAACTTGAGCACCGCGATCTCGCGCACCTTGGCGAGCGTCATCGTGTAGATGATGAAGGCGACGATGGCGGCACTGACCACGGCGAGGATGACGAGAAACATGAAGATCTGCTTCGCCGACGTGGCGATCAGCTTGGCGACGAGTATCTCGTCCATGTCGGCCCGCGTGTACGCTTCGAGATGCTTCCAGCGCCGGATCTCGCGTGCCACCACCGTTTCGTCGGCGCCCGGGGCGAGGCGAAGCATGACGACGTTCACCGTCCGGCTGCTGGCCTGGCTCGCCTGCACGGCCTCGAGCAGTCCCGGCACGCCGGGGCGGTTGAACGCCGGATTGGCGGCGGTGCGCGCGCGCTCGTTGACCAGCGCGTCGTTGTCCTTGAGGAACTGCACTTCCTGCGCGTCCTGCAGCGGCACGAACACCATGGGGTCGCCCCCCGAGGACACCATGCGCCGGGTCAAGCCGACCACCGTGTACTCGTGCCGGCGGATGCGGATGCGTTGTTCGAGCTGGAACCCCGTCCTGACATCGGCGATCGCCTCGTAGTGCGAGCGCGTGATCGGGCGCCCGGCCACGAGGTAGCCGGGCTCGCCGGGACGCCCGGGCTCGAACCCGACAAGCATCACGCGGACATCACTGCCTTCATGCTGGATCTGCATGGTCAGATAGGTGACGTTGCCGGCCTCCGCGACACCCCGCACGCCGAGCAGCGTCCGGTACGCGTCGTCGCGCACGTTCGACGGCTCGGCGTAGGGACCGAGCGTGTCGCGCTGGACGACCCAGAGATCGGCGCCGCCGTTCTGCAGCAGCACCTTCCCGTCGTCCACCAGTCCGCGATAGATCCCGGCCATCGACAGCGTCAGACCGACGAGCAAGCCGAGCCCGAGCCCGGTGAAGATGAACTTGCCCCAGCCATGGAGGATGTCGCGACCGGCGAGGTTGATCATGGATTGGCGCGGACGATCGCGGGGACGACCTTGACGTTGGTGTCCGGCTTCAACACCTGTTCGCTGTGCACGACGACCTCGTCGCCCACGTTCAGGCCGTCGAGAATCTGGCTGCGTCCGTCGAGCGTCGTGATGCCCACCTTCACCGGGCGGAACGCAACGCGGCCGTCGGCGAATTGCCAGACGCCGTCCTGCCGATCCAGCCGCTTCAATGCCGCGGCCGGTACAAAGCGTACGTTGGCGAGTTCGGCGGTGCGGATCGTCACCTCGACCAGCTCGCCTACCGAAATCCCTTCCGGCCGTGCCGTAAAGCCGACGTTGACGATCCGTTCTTCGGTCACCGCATCGCTGACCCAGTCGACGCGCTCGACCTGGCCGCGATAGGCGCGCTTCGCGTCCGAACGCAGCACGATCTCCGCGGGCTGTCCCACGCGCACGCCGCCGGCCTGTCCCTGGTCGATGCGTGCCTTGATCCACAGGGTCGCCGGGTCGATGACCTGCAGCACCGCCTGCCCGGCGACGATCGTGGTTCCCGGCTCGACCAGCCGCGCGCTGACCACGCCGTCGACGGGACTGACGAGCCGCGCCTGTGCCCGCAGCTTGCCGACCCCCGCGACATCGGACAACGCCCGGTCGTGGTCGCGCCGCGCGGCTGCCAGTTGGGCTGCCGCCGCATCGACGGCCGCCTTCGCGGCATTCGCTTCGTGTCCTTTGGCGTCGGTGGCTTCCTGGCTGACGAACCCCTGCGCGCGCAGTTCGTTGGAGCGACGCGCGCTCGCGAGCGCGAGCTGCGCACGGCTCTGCGCCTCGGCGAGCCCTGCTTCGGCCGCGCGGACGAGGCTGGCGGCGCGTTCTGCGGCGAGTTGCCCGCTGGCGACGCGATCCCCCAGATCGACCGGATCGAGTTCGGCGAGCAACTGTCCGGCCTTGACGCCATCGCCCTGGTCGACGAGCACGCGCGCGACGCGGCTCGCCACCGTCGGCCCGAGAGCATAGCTGCGGCGCGCCTCGACCGTGCCGATGCCGAACGTGCTCGCGACCAGCGGACCCTGTTCGACCTTGGCCAGCGTGACCTTGGCCGGCGCGAGCGGCCCCTGGCTCGTCGCCAGCCAGCCGAGCAGCAGCGCGCCGGCGATGCCGGCAGTGATGAGTACGGCCTTGCGGCCAAGGCGCGGCGTCACGGCTTCCTCCGCCCGCGATACCCGTGGAGGAGCAGCGGGAACAGCTTCCGGGCGCGTTTCATCATCGCCGTCTCGTCGCCGGCGAGCGCGGACTGGATGACCAGGCCCTGCACGGCGCCGATGAACAGAACCGGGGCGAGGGCGGCATCGAGATCGGCGGGAAGCTCGCCCGCCGCCTTGGCCTGGGTGAAGAGCAATGCCAGGCGCTTGCTGTAGGCCGCGATCATCGACCCCACTTCGGCACGCACCGGCGATTCTCCCGGGTACTGGAGCTCGTGGAACAGGACGCGGGGAACGCCGGGGTTAGCGGCGACGAACGCCACATGTCCGAGGAAGGCGCGCTCGATCTTGCCGAGCGGCGAATCGGTTTTCGCCACCGCCCCATCGAGCACTGCGCCGAGCGATTCGCGCACCCAGGCAAAGACGGCGAGCCAGATCGCCTCCTTGTCCGGGAAGTGCCGGAAGAGCGCGCCTTGCGTGACACCGATCCGGTCGGCGATCGCCTGCGTGGTGATCGAATCGGGGCCGCGCTCGCGGGCGAGCGACAGCACGGCGGCAACGATTTCGCGCTGCCGCTCGTCCGTTTTGAGGCGAAGGCGGGGCGTAGCGCGGGGAGTGCTCGCGGTGTTCATGGGGTTCAGATGGGTGTTTGTAAGTAAGTAATCAAATACTAGCTTACAAGGATTGCGGCAGATTCGCAACCCCGCCGACCTGCTAGACTCCTGCGTGTGATGCGGTCCGGCCTTTTCGCCATCATTCTGCTGCTCGGGGCGGGACTCACGTTCTTTCCGTGGGTTCGCCCGGTGGACCAGCAGATTCTCGACGCCCAGTTTCGCTTGCTGCGCACGCACGCGGCGCGCCCGGTGCAAAACGACGTCGTGATCGTCGGCATCGACGACGAGTCCACGCGCGCACTGCGCGAGCCGCTCACGCTGTGGCACCCGCACCTCGGCAAGTTCCTGCAGGCGATGGCGGGTTCCGGCGCGGCCGCCGTGGGACTCGACGTCGTGCTGCCCGACCGCAGCTTCGAGGCGATCGTTCCCGGCTACGATCTGCAATTGCTGAGGGGAATCGTGGCGGCGCGCAGCGCCATGCCGCTGGTGCTCTCGCTGACCGTCGATCCGACCGGCGAGACCCGGCCGGTCCACGAGAGGTTCGTCTTTGCCGCGGGCGGTTGGGACGCGACCGGCTACGCGCTGCTGCCGGTCGACAGCGACGGCGTGGTGCGCCGCTTCGACGAGCGCATCAAGGTGGGCGGCGGCACGGTGCCGACGCTGGCGGGCCAGATGGCGGCTCGGCTCGGCCGTCCCGTCGGGCACGGCCTCATCGACTATGCCGCGGGCAATGCCTTCGATTACGTGCCGCTGCACCGGGTGCTGGAGTGGCAGGACGCCGGAGACGCGGCGAAGCTGCGGAGCACCTTCGGCGGGAAGGCGGTTCTTCTGGGCGGGGTCTTCCGGTTCGAGGACCGGTTGGTGGCGCCGGTCAATCTGGTGGCCTGGGATGCCGAGGCGGTCAACGCACCGGGGGTGGTGCTGCACGCTCAGGTGTTGCGCAACCTCCTCAACGGCGGGCTGATCGCGCACGTCCCGGCCTGGGTAGTGCCGGTGCTCGCTCTGCTCGCGGCCAGCGCCTTCTGGGTCGCCGGCAACTACACCGTCGCGGCACTGCTCGCGTTCGCGGCCGGCGCGGTGCTGATGGCCGCGTCGACCTGGCTGCTCGCGCGCGGCGCGTACCTGCCGACGGCGGCGATCCTGTTCACGCTGCTCGCCGCCGTCGGCGCCCGCATGCTGCACGAGGCGTCGCTGCAATTGCGTGAGCGCCGGCGGTTGCGGCGCGCCTTCGGCGCGTATGTCAGCCCCGCCATCATGCGCGACATCCTGCGCAGCGACCCGCCTCCCGGCATCGGCGGCGAGCGCTACTGGCTTTGCGTGCTGTTCGCGGACATCCGCGGTTTCACGGCGCGCAGCGAGACCGCGACGCCGGAAGCGACGATCCGCCTGCTCAACCGATACTTCTCGGAGGTGACCGAGTGCATTCACGGCGCCGGCGGCACGCTGGACAAGTTCATCGGCGACGGGGTGATGGCGTTTTTCGGCGCGCCCCAGCGACTCGACAATCCCTGCCTGCCGGCGATGACCGCGGCGCGCGAAATGCTGGAGCGCCTGCCGCACCTGAACGCCGAGCTCAGCAGGGAGGGAGAAGCGCCCGTCGCCATCGGCATCGGCCTGCACGCAGGGGACGCCGTGGTCGGAAACATGGGGTCCGAAACCCGGCACAACTACACGGCGATCGGCGACTCGGTCAACGTCGCGTCCCGGCTCGAGGGGCTGACCAAGGACGTCGACTTTCCGCTGGTGTGTTCCGAGGCGGTCTTCGAAAAACTCGAGGACCGCTCGGGATTTGTTAAGCTGGGCCCCCGGCCGATCAAGGGGCACCAGCCCGTTGTCGTGTACGGGTGGCGGCCGAGCGAGCACGATTCGAGGACGGAGACGACATGAGAGCGACAGGCGAGATCGTGATGCTGTTGCGGCGGGCGGTGTCGCTGCTGCTGCTGCTGTGCGCCATCGGCGCGCTGTCGACGGCGGCACACGCGGTCGGCGCGGCGATGGTGACCGACCTGCAAGGCAAGGCCACGCTGTCGAGCGGCGGGACGACCCGCGATCTCACGATCTGCGCCGAGCTCGACATCGCTGCCAAGGTGCAGCTCGCCGCCGGCGCCACGCTCGTCGTGCTCTATCTCGATGCCGGTGACGAGTACGTCTTCAAGGGACCGTCCACGATCGAGTTCAAGCCGGGAGCGCCGGAGGTCTCGAGCGGCGCCAAGCCGGAAAAGCGCAGCCTGTCGCTCGGCAAGGGCGGCAAGGACGTCCGCATCAAGCCGGTCGGCATCGCGCAGGGGGCGATGGTCATGCGCAGCGTGCGACCGGTTGCGCGGATCCAGCTCCTCACCCTCAACAAGACGCGCACGCTCGACAGTTCCCCGGAGTTTCGCTGGTCGGCGCTGCAGTCCGGACTGAAGTACGGGTTCGAGTTGAGCGACGAGACGGGTCGCACGGTGTTCGAAACGAAGGTGGACGTGACGTCGTTGCGGCTGCCCGCCAGCGTGCAGATCAAGGAGGGCGTGCCGTACACGTGGGAGGTCACGGCCCACCTGCCCGACGGCAGGAAGTACGCGAGCTCCGCCGATTTCGCCATCGCGGGCGCCGACCTTCGCGCGCAAGCCGAATCCCTGCGCCCGCCGGCAAACGCACCGCTGTCGACGCGAATCGCGTACGCGGCGTGGCTCAACGGAGCCGAGTTGAAGGACGAGGCGCGCAGGTACTGGAAGGAAACGGCTGCGGAACGTCCCGACGACGCGCGGTTGAAGGCGCTGGCCGAGCAGTGACCCGCACGCCGGCCTGACATCGGCAACACACGGCGACTTGTGCTACATTGCATTCCTCAGTTTCGCCCGCCGCACGCGAACATGCTGGTCGATCTGCGCAAACACGCCGCTGCTGCCAGCTTTGATTGCGACATTGCCATCGTCGGAGCCGGTGCGGCAGGACTCACGCTGGCCCGGCACCTCGCCGGACGCGGCCGTGACATCGTCGTCGTTGAGAGCGGCGGGCTCGACTTCGACGCGGCAACCCAAGGGCTCGCCGACGGCCCCAACCTCGGTGACGCCTACTATCCGCTGGTTCATTCCCGACTGCGTTTCTTCGGTGGGACGACCAACGTCTGGGGCGGGCGCTGCGCGCGCCTCGAGGCGATCGATTTCGCGCAGCGCGACTGGGTCCCGCTCTCCGGCTGGCCATTCGCCCTGGACGAGATCGAGCGCTGGTACGCGGTCGCCGCGTCGGACGTGGAGCTTGGCCCCGACGCGGCCGGCCCTGACGGGTGGAACGGCGATCAGGCCGCGCGCCTCGGCGTGGACCCCGCGGCCTTCGTGACCCGCCTGTGGCACTTCGACGACGTCACCGAACGCTTCGCCGCGCCGCGCGCGGCGGACATCCTGGGTGCACGCGACGTGCGCGTGCTGCTGCACGCCACTGTCGTTCGCGTGCAGGCCGCGGCCAGCGCGACCGCGGTGACTGCGCTCGAGCTCGCGACGCTCGACGGCCGCCGCGCGCAGATTCGCGCGCGGCACTTCGTGCTGGCCTGCGGCGGCGTCGAGAATGCACGCCTGCTGCTCGCGTCCTGCGACGTCGAGCCCCACGGCATAGGCAATGCGCACGACCAGATCGGACGTTGCTTCATGGAGCATGCGCACGGGCGCGCTGGCGTTCTCGAGGCGCACGCCGGGTTCGAGCTCTGGGCGGCGTTCCAGCCGCGCTCGCGTCCGGACGGCACGCGGATCGCGCCGGTGCTGCTGCCGGCACCCGCGTTCCAGCGCGAGGCGCGGATCCTGAATTCGGCGTTCACGTTCAAGCTGCAGCGCGATCCGTTGCGCGGACTGCCGCTGCAGAAGCGGATCTACAATGACCTGCGGGAAGAGCTGTCGCCAACCCGCAGCAAGCGCCAGCTCTGGCATGCCTACCGCAGCCTGCGCAGGTTCGTCCAGCGCACCGTGCGCGAGCGCATCGCACGCGCGCGCTTCGCACGTGGTCTGACCCGCGTGCAGGTGATCGTGCGTGCCGAGCACGCGCCGAATCCGGCGAGCCGGGTGACGCTGGCGCCGACGCGCGACGCTCTCGGGGTACCGCACGCGGCGCTCGAGTGGCGCCTCGCGGAGCTCGACAAGCGCACGGTGCGGTTGATGGCCGAGCGCCTGGGCGCCGAGCTGGCGCGGCGCGGCCTGGGCAGGCTCGAGCCCGCGCCGTGGCTCTACGACGGCGGCACCGCGTGGCCGGTCGACCCGACCGTCAGCAGCCATCCGATCGGGGGCTACCATCACATGGGCACGACGCGGATGAGCAACAGCCCGGCGCAGGGCGTGGTCGACCGCGATTGTCGCGTGCACGGGTACGCCAACCTCTACGTTGCCGGCAGCTCGGTCTTCCCGACCGCGGGCTGGGCCAATCCGACGCTGACCATCCTGGCCCTCGCGCATCGGCTCGGCGATCACCTGCTCGCGCGTTCGGCATGAGCACCGCCGGGCCGTCCCAAGGCGCGAATAGCTCCCTCGCCGAGGGAAGGTGCGCAGCGCCAAGGGTGGACCAATGAACATGGCCGCGCTCATCGTCGGGGCCTCGCCCTGCCGTCTGTGGGGGCTCGATGCGCACGAACGCCTGCGCCGCCAGTTGCGGGAGGTCGGCGTACGGGCGATCGCGACGGATCCTGCGGATCTCGGTGATGCGCAGCGGGTCCTGGTCGTCGATGCCGGCTTCCTGTTCGGGCTGCTCACGCTGCGCGGGGTCGTCGCGCACGCAGATGCACTGCTGGTCCAGCCGGACGACGGTCGTGTCGCCGCCGCGTCGGTGGCGCGCGAACGCCTGGACGCCGTCGTCGCCTGCGTCCGTGATGGTGCCGCCAGGCCGCCCGCCCTGCGCGTGCTCACCGCGCTCGATCTCGCCGGCTACGATCGCAACCTGCGCAAGACCGCGCCGCCGCTGCTCGAGGCGGTGACGCCGGACAAGCGCGCCGCGCTCGAGGCGCTGCTCTATGGCAACGCCTACAAGGGCGTCACCGATTTCGTCACCAAATGGTGGTGGCCGCGACCGGCGCGGGTGCTGGTGGGCTGGTGCGCACGCCTCGGAATCACGCCGAACAGCGTCACACTGCTCGGAGTCCTGCTGGTGCTCGCGGCGACGTACGCGTTCTATCAGGGCGCGTATGCGGTCGGCCTCGCCTGTGGCTGGGTGATGACGCTGCTCGACACCGTCGACGGCAAGCTCGCCCGGGTTACCGTGGCGAGCAGCCGCTTCGGGCACTTTCTCGATCATGGCATCGACGTCGTGCATCCGCCGTTCTGGTATGTCGCCTGGGGGCTCGGCCTCGGCGCGCTGGAGGCGAACGATCCGCTGTTCCGGACCCTGGCCTGGGGGCTCGGGCTGGGCACGGCGCAGCCCGAGGGGATGTCGGTCGCCATCCTGTGCTGGCTCGTCGCCGGCGGCTACGCTGCCGGACGCCTGATCGAGGCCGCGTTCCACCAGCTCGGGCATTGCGGCATCTTCGCGTGGCGTCCGTTCGACGCCTGGTTCAGGCTGATCACCGCGCGGCGCAATCCCTGCCTCGTCATCCTGACGCTCGGCACGGCCGCGGGGCGCCCCGACGTCGCGTTCGTCGGCGTGGTCGTCTGGACGCTTGCGAGCAGCGCCATTCTGTTCCTGCGGCTGCTCTATGCGGCCGGAGTCCGCTGGCGGTCGGGCCAGCCGCTCGATTCCTGGCTCAAGGACGGCACGAGCGCGGCGCGGGAGCATGCGCGCGCCTGGCGGACCTTTTCAGTCACCCGCGGCGCCTATCGATGATTGCCGCGCGACGGCCCGCGGACGCTGCCGCGCTTGCGGCGGCACTGGCGCTAGCGGTGGCGGCGCCGGCGCATGCGTTCGAGTTCGATTTGGCGGGCGGCGAGGTGACCGGGTACCTCGACACCACGCTCTCCGTCGGCTCGCTCTGGCGGATGCAAGGTCGCAACCCGGGACTGATCGCCATCTCCAACGGTGGCACCTCGCGCGACCCCAATGCCGACGACGGCAATCTCAATTATCACAAGGGCGATCTCGCCTCGCTGGCGTTGAACGCCACGGCCGACTTCTCGCTCAAGTACCGCGATTTCGGCGTGTTCGCGCGCGGAACCTATGTCTACGACAAGGCCGCGAGCGACAAGGACGAGCTCGGTCCCAAGGCGCATGACCACATGGCGAGCTACGCGCGCCTGCTCGATGCCTACGTGTTCGGGAAGTTCGACTTCGCTGGCCGCGCGCTCTTCGTGCGCGTCGGCGACCAGGTCGTGAACTGGGGCGAGAGCACGTTCATCCGGAACGGGATCAACGTCCTCAATCCGGTCGACGTGGAGAGGCTGCGCACGCCCGGCGCCGAGTTGAAGCAAGCCCTGAGCCCTACGCCGATGCTGTGGCTGTTGCAGGAGGTCACCGACCGCTTGTCGGTCGAAGCGACGTGGATGCCGCGGTGGGACGAGCATTTTCCGGACACACACGACAGACTGGAGCCGCGCGGCATGTTCTTCAGCACCGATGATTTCGCCGTCGACGACGGCAAGATCGCCTACGCCGGATTCGGCCGCCGCAACGATTCGCACGGCGCTGCCGGTGTCTATCCGGACAGCAGCGCCGGACAGCTTTACGTGCCACGCGGCAGCACGCGCGAGGACAAGGGCAGCCAGTATGGCGTTGCGCTGCGCTACCTCGTTCCGCGGCACCGCAATGCCGAAATCAGCGTCTACCACATCAACTACCACAGCCGCTCGCCCATCGTGTCGGGGGTTCGGGGGGGACTCACGGCGGCGGCGACAATATCGGGCAATCTGCTGCCGGCCGAGGTCGCGGCGCTGGAAGCCGCCGACATTCCGGCCGCGGCCGCCGGCGATCCTGCATGCACGGTCGTCGACCTGCCCGCATTCGACCGGTTGCAGACGCCTGCCAACATCGCTCGCCTCGCGCCGATCGTCGGCGGGGTTGCGCAGGCGACAGCGCTGTCGGCGCAAAACGCAACGAATGCCGCGTGCGCCACGGCGGCGGGCCGCACCGGCACCGCGTTCGTCGACTACCCGAAACACATCAAGCTCTGGGGCATCGGCGCAAGTGCGGGATTTCCGGGTGGCGTGTTACTTCAGGGCGAATACTCGTACCGCGGCAACCAGCCGCTGCAGCTGCCCGCAGCGGAGGTGCTCCTCGCCGTGGAAGGCTCCGGCAACCAGCTGACGGGCACCGGCCCCGACACCGCCAGCCAGGTGCCCTACGGCACCGAGATCACCGGCTACCGCAGGGTCGCCATGCACCAGGTGCTGGCGACCGTGACCAAGGCGTTCGGCCCGATCCTGGGCGCGAGCCAGGTGGTGGCGATCGCGGAAGTCGGCTACACGCACCTCGACCTGCCGGGCAACCTGAAGTTTGCCGGGCCCGGATGTCACCTGCCGCAGCCCGGTTCGGATGCCTCGAGCGCCTATAACTCCACGTCCACCGGCTGCTTCGCGACCCGAAATTCGTGGGGCTACCGCCTCGCGGGCCGGATCGACCTCGACAACGTGATCGACGGCGGCACGGTAACCCCGCGCATCGCATTTGCGCAGGACGTCAGCGGCGTCGGTCCGACGTTCAATGCGGGGTTCAAGGCAACGACCATCGGTCTGGGCGTCGTCTATTTGAAGAATTGGCAGGCCGACATCGCCTATACCGCGTACTTCGGCGGCAGGACCTACTCGGGCACCGACATGCCCGACGCGACTTCCGGCCCGCTGCCGCCGGGCCAGGCGGCAAGCTATGCCAGCGGCTCGAATCCGTTGCGCGACCGCGATTACCTGGCGGTGAGCGTCAGCTATGCGTTCTGAATGGTCGCGCGGCACAATCGCCGCATCGATGCACACCTCAGATGCTATAGGACGAGAAGCCGCCGTCGATCGGGAGCACGACGCCCGTGACGAAGCTGGAGGCGTCGGAGAGAAGATAGAGCACGGCGCCGGCCAGTTCGCGGGGATCTCCGTAACGGCCCATGGGCGTATGCGCCAAGACCTTCCTCGACCTCGGCGTGGGCTGGCCCGTGGCCTGGTCGATGTGGAGGAACCTGAGCTGCTCCGTCATGAAGAAGCCCGGGGCGATTGCGTTCACGCGCACGCCCGCGCGGGCGAAATGGACGGCGAGCCAGGCCGTGAAATTGGCCACCGCGGCCTTCGCCGCCGAGTAGGCCCCGACCTGGGTCAGCGGGGTGAGGGCGCTCATCGAGGCGATGTTCAGGACGCAGCCCGAGCCGCGCTCGACCATGCCGCGGGCGAAGACCCGGGTCGGCAGGAAGCTGCCAAGGAAGTTGAGGTCGAGGGTGTTCCTGACGCCCTCGAAGTCGAGATCGAAGAAGTCGCGCTCGGCCGCCTCGCATAGCAGCGCCCGGTCCAGGAACTCCAGCTTCGTGCTGCCGCTCGGGACGTTCCCGCCCGCTCCGTTCAGCAGAATGTCCGGCTTTCCCCAGGACGCGCAGATCGCGTCGTAGACGGAGCGCAGGCTCTTCTCATCGAGGACGTCGCAGGCGTAGGCCACCGCCGTTCCTCCGGCGCGCGTCACTGCATCGGCGACTGCCTGCGCCTTTCCGAGCCTGATGTCCAGGATCGCGACCTTCGCCCCGGCGCCGCTGATCGCGAGCACTAGCGCCGAGCACAGGTCGCCACCGCCGCCGGTAATGACGGCCGTCCTCCCCTGCAAGCCGAACATCGCGGACAGGTCGATACTCATTGCCTACTCCCAAGAGAAATATTGATGCGAACAGCCACTCGCCGCAACGGCGAAAATCGCGATGAGCGGGGATTTTAGGATCAGCATCGTCCCGCCGCAGGTGTGGTAGATGATCCTATGACCCGACGGATGCGCGATACAACGCAGCCAAGGTCAGGCTATCACGGGTCGCCGTGAGGCGGCTGGCGGGGAGACAGGGTGGTGGAGCGTTACCGTGGGGCCGTTTTTGCTCCGTGTGCGGGGGACTCCGTGGGATCGGCGTGGCCGCTGCTACCGGACCCCAGCCGAGTTCGCCGCAACGCATCGCCGAAAGGGTCCGCGGTCGTCATCAACGAAGGAAATCAGCCAATCTTTCAACCCGGACTTTGCTAACACCGCCCCGGCACTACTACGGGGGGCAGGTCACGCGAGCAGCGCGCCGGGCCACCCGCCGATCAAGTAGCTGCGCCTCCGCGGTGTGACGTTCCACCACTTCCGGGCGCACCACCGGCATCACCTAGGCCAGCAGCGGGCCAGCAGCAGGATTCCTACGGTTGCCTACGCGGGCAGCTTGGCCTTTCGACCGGGCGCTGGAGGCGGGGCCCAGCCCGAGAGGCGACACACCAACGCGTCGATCCGCTTGCCATGCTCGAAACGCGTCAGATTGCAGGTGACGATGGCGCCCGTGGCCGCCAATTCCGCGAGACGCTGTCGCACCTTCGTGAGCGGCATGCCGGTCTCCTTGGCGAGTTCCGAGTCGAGTCGTTGACCGTATTTCGTCAGGCAATTCAGGATTTGGGTCAAGGCGAGCACCGGTGGAGAGGGCCAGTATTCTAACAGGCCTGACCCGACTTCTCAGTCCGCATGATCACTATCACCGTCTCCGGTCGTGAGCGGCGGTACAGGGCATTCAAGTCGGCTGCGAAGTGTTCCGGTGTGTCCAACATCGATTGCGGACGCTGTAGAGGCCGTCGTGCGGTCAGGGGGCCAGTCTCCACTCTAACGGGCAGCCGCCTGCATCACGCGCCCTGCGTGCCGCGCTCCGCGAGCATCGCGCGCAAAGCGATGTTGTCCGGCCTGTAGCGGCTGCGCGGCGCCACTCCTCGACGCTACGGAAGATTTGCCTTGGCCTTGCATTCCACTGTATCTCCGGACGCCTGACCAATTCGGCACGCGAAGACCGTTCGCTCGGTGCTGTCGTAAAACCACGCATACGAAAATCCGTTGGACGAAGAGCTGCTGATTGGCGTCATTGACGGGCGTACATCCGCTCGGATCTGACCGAAGGCGTGCAGACCATACGTGGCAATCGCGGCGACGAGAAGCAAACCTGCAATCTTGATCATTTATCTCTCCGTTTTTTTTCCCCGGTGTTAGGGATCCCCCGGTGTTAGGGATCGTGATGTTAGCAAGTACGCGTCTTCGCGGCGTAGAACCCGTGCCGTAGGGCGTTGTGATTGCCCTGAGCCGCCCCACTTACGGGACCGCATCTGGCATCGCGCGCTCGCGTTCCGTGTGGCGCCTGCAGTGCTGCAGCGCACAACTCCATCAGTTGCGCCAATCGTTGATTCCTTCAATACTGTCCAGTGCCAGAAGCAGTTGATCTTGCATAGCGCGAAAGGAGGCTGCCATGACTTTTTTTGTTACGTTACTGGTCATCGTGGCGACCCTTGCCACGTTTGCCACGCTCGCCCTCGGGATCGCCTCGATGATTTACCACGGCGAAGATGGCCCGTTCGACAGCGAGCACTGGATGCGATACCGAGTCGTCCTTCAGGTGGTTGCCCTGCTTGCGCTGTTGGCGACATTCGCCTTCCGCACCTGAGCGCCCGCGTCGCGTTACGTCGGCATCCGTCGGCACCCTGTACTCAGTGCCCCAAAACGAGCGGGCTCGACGGCCACCTGCTGGCGATTCCCCGCCGGCATTGCGTAAACTGCTAGGAGCGCTCTGCCAGCGCCGCACGCAACGCGGAGTAGTCGGTCTGTACGGCCTCCACCTGAACTGGCCCGCCAGCCCCGCCGGCAAGCGTTGTCGGCTGGGTCGGTCTGCCGTGGGCGCGTTCGATGATGGCAAGGGCCGCGTCCATGCGGACCCGGTCGTTCCTCGACGTCGCCATCAGATCCTCGATAACGGCGAGCGCCTCAGGTGACTTGCTCTTGCACGCAGCGATCAAGTCCAGTTCTTCCGGCGTGCGCTTGGGACGGCCGCCGGGATTGCCAGAACGACTCGGAAGGAATCTCTTCCCTGATCCGCGGGGCTTTTTCGTTGTTCGACTCCTGATGTCAGGCAAATTGGAGGCGGGGGTCGGAATCGAACCGGCGTAGACGGCTTTGCAGGCCGCTGCATGACCACTCTGCCACCCCGCCCGGGGGAGCGACCCGCGCCATCGCGCCGGGTCGGGCAAACGAAAAGGGAGAGCCTGGCGCTCTCCCTCGGGAAACTGGAGCGGGAAAGGAGTCTCGAACTCCCGACCTCAACCTTGGCAAGGTTGCGCTCTACCAACTGAGCTATTCCCGCGCTGGGTAATTGATAATTATAGCGGAAAGCGCCTTGCTGTCAAAACGCGCGCTGCGGCGATCGATCGACGCGCAGGGAGTGGCCGCACCGGCACGTCCACGCGGCAACCGGCGCGCCGCCGTCGTCAGCGGATGACGTTCGCGATCGCCGCGGCCACCTCGTCGACATTGCGCGAGTTGAGCGCCGCGACGCAGATCCGGCCGGTGTCGATCGCGTAGATCGAGAACTCCTCGCGCAGCGCCTGCACCTGCGCCTTGGTCAGGCCGGAATAGGAGAACATGCCGCGCTGGGCGAGGATGAAGCGGAAGTCGGCGCCGGGGAGGCGCTCGTGCAGCCGTTCGACGAGCATCGCGCGCATCAGCTTGATGCGGTTGCGCATCGTCGCGAGCTCCGCCTCCCATAGCGCGCGCAGCTCCGGCGAGCACAGCACGGTGGTGATGATCTGCCCGCCGTGCGTCGGCGGGTTCGAGTAATTGGCGCGGATGAGCCGCTTCAGCTGCGACAGCACGCGCGCCGCCTCGTCCTTGTCGGCCGCGACCACGGACAGCGCCCCGACGCGCTCGCCGTAAAGGGAAAAGGACTTCGAGAACGAGCTGGTCACGAGGAGCGGGCCGGGTGTCGCCGCGAAGCTGCGCACGACGGCCCCGTCGGCGTCGATGCCGTCGCCGAAGCCCTGGTAGGCGAGGTCCAGGATCGGCACGAGTCCGCGGGCGCGGACGACGTCGATGATCCGCGGCCACTGCGCGGGCGTCGGGTCGACGCCCGTCGGGTTGTGGCAGCACGCGTGCAGCACGACGACGGATCCCGGCGCGAGCCGCTCCAGCGCCGCGGTCATGCCGGCGAAGTCGAGGCCGCGCGTGGCCGCGTCGTAGTAGGGATAGGTATTGACCGTGAACCCGGCGCCTTCGAACAGCGCGCGATGGTTCTCCCAGCTGGGGTCGCTGATCCAGACCTCGGCCGCCGGGCGCGAAGCGGCGCAGGAAATCGGCGCCGACCTTGAGCGCGCCGGTGCCGCCCAGCGTCTGCACGGTCACCGCGCGGCCGGTCGTGATCGCCTCGGCATTGGCGCCGAAGAGCAGCGCGCGCGCCTCGCGGTCGTACGCGGGAATGCCGTCGATCGGCAGGTACGAGCGCGGCGCCGCGGCGTCGGTCATCTCGCGTTCCGCCCGCTTCACGCACTCGAGCAGCGGCACCTTGCCGTTCTCGTCGCAGTAGACGCCCACGCCGAGGTTGACCTTGCGCGGGCTCGGGTCGGCGTTGTACGCCTCGGTGATGCCGAGAATGGGGTCGCGCGGCGCGAGCTCGACCGCGGACAGGAGCGAAACGGGGGCAGGTGCGTTCATGAGCGGGCGCTGGCGGCGGAAGTGACGCGTATTGTACCTTGCGCCGGCGCGAGGCCGCGCACTCGACAACGCGGGCGCGGGCGGCTAACGTGCGGCCTCGCCCCACGTCGCGCGGCACGCGCCGCGCGCATCGATCCGACCCGCTGCCATGACCCCGGACAGCCGCTCCGCCGATTCCACCCGTCACCGCGCTGAAGACGCTCGCCCGTGTCGCCGTGTTCGTGCGGCCGTACCGGCGGCAGGTGATCTACGCGGCGATCGCGCTCGTCGTCGCGGCGGCCGCGGTGCTCGCGGTCGGGCAGGGCCTGAAGGGCGTGGTCGACCGCGGGTTTGGCACCGGCGATGCGGGCGAGCTCGACCGCACGCTGGCGCTGATGCTCGGCGTCGTCGTCGTGATGGCGGTCGCGACGTACACGCGGTTCTACTTCGTGTCCTGGATCGGCGAGCGCGTCACCGCCGATCTGCGGCGCGCGGTGTTCGACCATCTGCTCGGGCTGCCTCCCGGATTCTACGAGCAGATGCGCACCGGCGACGTGATCTCGCGGCTGATCAACGACACCGCGATGCTGGAGACCGTCATCGGCTCCAGCGCGTCGATGGCGATCCGCAACGTGCTGCTGCTGGCCGGCGGGCTCACGATGCTGGCGATCACGAGCGCGAAGCTGACGCTGCTCGTGCTCGCGGGGGTGCCGGTGGTGGTCGTCCCGATCATCCTCTTCGGACGTCGCGTGCGCCGGCTCGCGCGGGCGAGCCAGGACCGCGTCGGCGACGTCGGCGCGTACGTGGACGAGGCGCTGCACGAGGTGCGCACGGTCCAGGCCTATGGCCACGAGCCGGAGGACCGGCGGCGCTTCGGCGCGCGCGTCGAGGCGGCGTTCGCCGCCGGCGTGGCGCGGATCCGGCAGCGCGCGCTGCTGGTCGCGTCGGTGATCCTGCTCGTCTTCGGCGCGGTCGGCGTCATCCTCTGGATCGGCGGGCACGACGTCGTCGCCGGCAAGCTCAGCGCGGGCCAGCTCTCGGCGTTCGTGTTCTACGCGGCGATCGTCGCCGGCGCGGTCGGCACGATCAGCGAAGTGATCGGCGACCTGCAGCGCGCGGCCGGGGCCACCGAGCGGCTGTTCGAGCTGCTGGCCGTCGCTCCCGCGATCCGCGCGCCGGAGCATCCGGTCGCGCTGCCGGTGCCCGCCGCAGGGACGGTCGCGTTCGACCGCGTGGTCTTCCGCTATCCGTCGCGGCCCGACACCGCGGCGCTCGACGACTTCACGCTGGAGGTGGCCGCCGGCGAGAACGTCGCGCTGGTCGGGCCCGTCGGGCGCCGGCAAGACGACGGTGTTCCAGCTGCTGCTGCGCTTCTACGATCCGCAGGCGGGCGCGGTGCGCATCGACGGCGTCGACGTGCGCGATGCGGATCCGCGCGACGTGCGCGCCCGCCTCGCGGTCGTGCCGCAGGATCCCGTCATCTTCGCGACGAGCGTCCTCGAAAACGTCCGCTACGGGCGGCCGCAAGCCAGCGAAGCCGAGGTGCGCGCCGCCTGCGAGGCCGCCTTCGCCGCCGAATTCATCGCGCAGCTGCCGGAGGGGTACGCCAGCAATCTCGGCGAGCGCGGCGTGCGGCTGTCCGGCGGGCAGCGGCAGCGGCTCGCGATCGCGCGCGCGATCCTGGCGGACCGTCCCGATCCTGCTGCTCGACGAGGCGACGAGCGCGCTCGACGCCGAGAGCGAACGCGTGGTCCAGCTCGCGCTCGAGCGGCTGATGGCCGGGCGCACCGTGCTGATCATCGCGCATCGGCTCGCCACGGTGCGGCACGCGGACCGGATCGCCGTGATGGAGCGCGGCCGCATCGTGGCCGTGGGCACGCACGACGAGCTGCTGGCCCACGAGTCCGCTCTATGCGCGGCTTGCCGCGCTGCAGTTCGCGGGAGAAGGCTGGAGCGAGCGGCACGAATCGCAGTAAAATACACGGTTGCCCTGCGCGTCCCCGGACCCCTCGCCATGCTCGTCACCTTTCCGAACAGTCCCTACCAGCTCTTCAAGCCGTTCGAGCCCGCCGGCGACCAGCCGGAGGCGATCGCGCAGCTGGTCGAGGGCCTGGCCGACGGCCTCGCGTTCCAGACGCTGCTGGGCGTGACGGGCTCGGGCAAGACGTTCACGATGGCCAACGTGATCGCGCAGACGGGCCGGCCGGCGCTGGTGCTCGCGCCCAACAAGACGCTCGCGGCGCAGCTCTACTCCGAGTTCCGCGAGTTCTTTCCGCACAACGCGGTCGAGTACTTCGTGTCGTACTACGACTACTACCAGCCGGAGGCGTACGTCCCGTCGCGCGACCTCTACATCGAGAAGGACAGCTCGATCAACGAGCACATCGAGCAGATGCGCCTGTCGGCGACGAAGGCGATCCTCGAGCGGCCGGATTGCGTGATCGTGGCGACGGTGTCGGCGATCTACGGCATCGGCGATCCCGTCCGAGTACCACAGCATGATCCTGCACGTGAAGGAAGGCGACGCGCTGACGCAGCGCGACGCGATCCGCCGGCTGACCGAGATGCAGTACGCGCGGAACGAGGCCGATTTCCGGCGCGGCACGTTTCGCGTGCGCGGCGACGTGATCGACGTCTTTCCCGCCGAGCACGCCGAGAACGCGGTGCGCATCGCGCTGTTCGACGACGAGATCGAATCGCTGCAGCTGTTCGATCCGCTCACCGGCCACATCCGGCAGCGCATCGGCCGCTTCACCGTGTTTCCGTCGAGCCACTACGTGACGGGGCGGCAGAAGGTGCTCGACGCGATCGAGAAGATCAAGGCGGAGCTCGTGCAGACGAAGGATGCCTTCGTCGCGCAGATGAAGCTGATCGAGGCGCAGCGCATCGAGCAGCGGACGCGCTTCGATCTCGAGATGATGACCGAGATCGGCTTCTGCAAGGGCATCGAGAACTACTCGCGCCACCTGTCGGGACGCGGCGCGGGGGAGCCGCCGCCGACGCTGATCGACTACCTGCCGTCGCGCTCGCTCGTCTTCATCGACGAGAGCCACGTGACGATCCCGCAGGTCGGCGGCATGTACAAGGGCGACCGGGCGCGCAAGGAGAATCTCGTCAACTACGGGTTCCGGCTGCCGTCGGCGCTCGACAACCGGCCGCTGCGCTTCGACGAGTTCGAGCGCCTGCTGCCGCAGACGCTCTTCGTCTCCGCCACCCCGGCCGACTACGAGCAGAAGCACGCGGGACAGGTGGTCGAGCAGCTCGTGCGCCCGACGGGGCTGGTGGATCCGACGCTCGAGGTTCGCCCGGCGCAGACGCAGGTCGACGACCTGCTCTCCGAGATCAGCCTGCGCGCCGAAAAGCACGAGCGCGTGCTGGTGACGACGCTGACCAAGCGGATGGCGGAGGACCTCACCGACTATCTCAACGAGCACGGCGTCCGCGTCCGGTATCTGCACTCCGACATCGACACCGTCGAGCGGGTCGAGATCATCCGCGACCTGCGCCTGGGCGAGTTCGACGTGCTGGTCGGGATCAACCTGCTGCGGGAAGGGCTCGACATCCCCGAGGTGTCGCTGGTCGCGATCCTCGACGCCGACAAGGAAGGCTTCCTGCGCTCCGGGCGCTCGCTGATCCAGACCATCGGCCGCGCGGCGCGGCACATCAACGGCATGGCGATCCTCTACGCCGACACGATGACGGATTCGATGACAGGCGGCCATCGGCGAGACCACGCGGCGGCGCAACAGGCAGCTCGCCTGGAACGAGAAGATGGGCATCACGCCGATCGGCGTCCAGAAGCGGATCAAGGACCTGATCGACGGCGTCTACGATCGCCGACGCGGGGAAGAAGCAGCTGCGGGCGGCGCAGACGCGGGCGAAGTACGAGTCGATGCCCGAGAAGGACATGGAGAGGGAGCTGAAGCACCTCGAGCGGGACATGCTCGATGCCGCCAGGAACCTCGAATTCGAGAAGGCGGCGGAGCTGCGCGACCGTCTCATCGAGCTGAAGGAGGCGATGTTCGGCGTGGCCCTGCCGGGGGATTGAAGTGCGCGGTTGCGCGATCGCGCGCTCGCCGATGATACTCATGCCGTCATGAACGCCGATCGCGCTGTCGAGCCTGCCGCCGCCGTCCTTTTCGTCTGCCTCGGGAACATATGCCGCTCCCCGACCGCGCCGTCCTGTTCGTCTGCCTCGGCAACATCTGTCGATCGCCGACGCGGAGGGCGTATTCCGGGTCGCGTGGAGCGAGCGGGCCTTGCCGGTCGCGTGCGGACCGCATCCGCCGGGACTCGGCGACTGGCACGTCGGCGCGCCGCCCGACCGGCGCGCGATCCAGGCGGCGCGCCGGCGCGGGTACGACCTCACGGCGTTGCGCGGACGGCAGGTCGAGCCGGCCGACTTCACGCGGTTCGGCTGGATCCTCGGCATGGACGACTCGAATCTGCGCGCGCTCACCGCGATGAAGCCTCCGGATTTCGGCGGTCACCTCGGGCTGCTGCTCGATTTCGCGCCGGAGACCGGCTTGCGCGAAGTGCCGGATCCCTATTACGGCGGGCCGGACGGGCTTCGAGCGCGTGCTCGATCTCATCGAGGCGTCGGCGGCCGGCCTGATCGCGCACCTGCAGCCGATGCGCTGACGCGCGCCTGACCGGCGCCGTTCCCGGCGTCAGTAGATGCCGGCCGCGAGTCCGGCCGCGAGCGTCGCGCCGATTTCGCGGCACCGGGCCAGCACGTCGTCGGGAATGGTCACCGGCTGCGCGGTGAGCCCGCTCTTGTGGATGAGACCCGGATGCACCTTGTGCAGCCGCAGACCGGTCGCCACGCGGTCGACGTCGCGCATCGCGCCGGTGCCGTCGGTTCCGGCGCAGACGAGCACCGCATAGGGCCGGCCTTCGAGCCTGCCCTCGCAGGGGTAGTACACGCGCTCCAGGAAGTCCTTGACCATGCCGGCCATCCCGCCGAAATTCTCGGACGTGGCGACGAGCAGCGCGTCCGCGGCGACGAGATCCGCGACGCCCGCATCGGCCGGCGCGCAGGAGCACCGTGTCGACATCTTCGATCGATCGCGCGCCGTCGAAGGCGGCCTCGGCCATCTGCGCCGTGCCGCCGAACTGCGTGTGGTAGACGATCAGCAGTCGCTTCATCACCGTCGATCGTAGCACCCGCAAAAAGCGAAGGCGGGCACGCAGCCCGCCTTCGTCCGTTGCCGGCAACGGCGCGACGTTCAGCCCGCCGGCGGTTGCCCTCCTTGTGCGTCTCGACGATCTGCAGCGGCTCGTCGGGGATGACCACGCGCGGCGGCCGCACGCGACGCGGTCCTGCCGGTGGCGCCGGTTCGGGCTCGGGCATCGCGTGCGCTTTCGAGCGCGTTTCGACGAGCTCGAGGCCCGAATCGGCGGGCAGCGCCATCGACGACCGGCGGCAACGCCTCGACCGGACGCGGCGGCGGCGCCGCTGGCCTGGGTCTCGGCACGGGCTCCGGCGCGACAGGCGCCGGCGTGCGACGGGCGCGACGACGCGTTCGACTTCGACCGGCGCGACGACGCGGGGCGGTTCGATCGTCCGGGCCGGCGGCGCAGATCATCGGCGGCTCGGCGAATCGTCGGCGGCGTCGGAATCATCGGCTGGCGCCGGAATCATCGGCGGCGCGATGTCGTGGGTCGACTCGCAGCGTGCGGCGGCCTCGGCCATCGGCGCAGTGCGGCGTCGGCAGCGCGACCGGCGTCCCGGCGTCGTCGCGACGCCGGCTTCGGCGACCGGCGTCTCGGTTCGCTCCGGACGATCGCCGCGCTCGCCGCGGCGGTGACGGTCGCGGCGGCGGCGGTTGCCTTCGCCGCCTTCGCGCGGGCCGGCCGCCTGATCCATCGGACGCCCCATTCCCGGCTCTGCCGCCTCGATGGCGGGCAGTGCCTCATCCGCGCTGACGGGCACCTGCGGCCGCGGTTCACGCGGCGGACGGGGCTCGCGCGGCGGCTGACCTTCACGCGGCTCGCGCGGCGGACGGGGCTCGCGCGGCGGCTGACCTTCACGCGGCTCGCGCGGCGGACGCGGTTCGCGCGGCGGCTGGCCTTCGCGCGGCGGTTGGCCCTCGCGCGGCGGCCGCGGCTCGCGCGGCGGACGCGCGCTCGCGCGGCGGCGTGGCCTTCGCGCGGCGGCTGGCCCTCGCGCGGCGCCTGACCGTCCCTGCGCTGACCCTGCGCACCCTGCTGCGGGCGCGCGTCGCCGCGGCCCCCGCGGTTGTCGCGACCGTCGCCTCGGCGCTCGTCGCGCCGGCCGTCGCGCCGCTCCTGGCCGCGATCGCGGTCGCGCTCGCCGCGTCCATCGCGCGCTTCGCGGCGTGGCTCGCGGCTTCGCGCGGCGTCTCGGCGCGTGGCGCGGGCGCCGGAATGGCCGGCTTGCTGCGGAACCAGCTCAGCATCTTCGGCGAGCCAGCCGCGTCGCGGCCCGTGGCGCCTCGGGCGGCGGAGCGCGGGCGCGGGCGGTGGTGCCTCCACGGGAATGGGCGCCGGCTCCGCGGGCGTGATGCCCTTGACGGCCGCTTCCTGCCGCGGCTCCTTCGCTTCTTCCTTCATCTGCTGCGACGCGATCGGGTTCCTCGGGCTGCGTGACGAGGTTGAAGCTCAGCGGCAGCGGCTCGCTCTGGTTGAGGTCGTCGTGGCGCAGCCGCTCGATCGTGTAGTTCGGCGTTTCGAGATGACGGTTCGGCACGAGCAGCACGTTGACCTTGAACCGCGTCTCGATCGACAGCACTTCGGTCCGCTTTTCGTTGAGCAGGAACGTCGCGACGTCGACCGGCACCTGCGCGACGACCTGCGCGGTGTTCTCCTTCATCGCCTCTTCCTGCAGGATGCGCAGGATGTGCAGCGCGCTCGATTCGGTGCCGCGGATGTGCCCGATGCCGTGGCAGCGCGGGCAGGGGATGTAGGCCGACTCGGCGAGCGCCGGGCGCAGGCGCTGCCGCGACAGCTCCATCAGCCCGAAGCGCGAGATCTTGCCCAGCTGGACGCGGGCGCGGTCGTAGCGCAGCGCTTCCTTGAGCCGATTCTCGACTTCGCGCTGGTTCTTCGCGTTCTCCATGTCGATGAAGTCGATGACGATGAGCCCGCCCAGGTCGCGCAGGCGCAGCTGGCGGGCGATCTCGTCGGCGGCTTCGAGATTGGTGTTGAACGCCGTCGTCTCGATGTCGCCGGCCTTGGTCGCGCGGGCCGAGTTGACGTCGACCGACACGAGCGCTTCGGTGTGGTCGATGACGATGGCGCCGCCGGACGGCAGCGGCACCTGCCGCGCGTACGCGGTCTCGATCTGGTGCTCGATCTGGAACCGCGAGAACAGCGGCACGTCGTCCTTGTAGAGCTTGACGCGATGCACGGTGGCCGGCATCACGTGGCTCATGAACTGCTGCGCCTGCTCGAAGATCGCCTCGGTGTCGATCAGGAGCTCGCCGATGTCCGGATGGAAGTAGTCGCGGATCGCGCGGATGACGAGGCTCGATTCCTGGTAGATCAGGAACGCGCCGGATTGCAGCTTCGACGCGTCCTCGATCGCGCGCCACAGCTGCATCAGGTAGTTCAGGTCCCACTGCAGCTCTTCGGTGCCCCGGCCGATGCCGGCGGTGCGCGCGATGACGCTCATGCCCTGGGGAACGTCGAGCCCGCTGATCGCGTCGCGCAGCTCGTTGCGCTCCTCGCCCTCGACCCGCCGCGACACGCCGCCGCCGCGCGGATTGTTGGGCATCAGCACGAGGTAGCGGCCGGCGAGCGAAATGTAGGTCGTGAGCGCCGCGCCCTTGTTGCCGCGCTCGTCCTTGTCGACCTGGACGATCAGCTCCATGCCTTCCCTGAGCTGGTCCTGGATGCGCCCGCGGGTGCCGCCGTCGCCTTCGCCGTCGTCCTCGCCGTTGGCGCGGCCGCGGCCCTTCAGATACTGGCGCGCGATCTCCTTGAACGGCAGGAAGCCGTGGCGCTCGGTGCCGTAATCGACGAAGCACGCCTCGAGGCTGGGCTCGACGCGGGTGATGACGGCCTTGTAGATGTTGCTCTTGCGTTGTTCCTTGCTCGCGGACTCGATGTCGAGATCGACCAGCTTCTGGCCGTCGACGATCGCCACCCGGAGCTCCTCCGCCTGGGTGGCGTTGAACAGCATGCGTTTCATAGCATTTTCCCGGCGCGGATCCGGCCGGGCGTGAGGCGGGGCGAAACGGTGGCCGCGCGCTGCGCGGCGTGACGCTATCGAGCGGCGGACGCGGGCGAAGTCAACCGCACCCGCAGCGGTGGCTGCGGGTGGACGAGAGCGGGGTGGACGCTTCCTGGTGCATGCATGGCGTCGGCCTCGACAGTGGCGAGGCGGTGCGGTCTCATCGGTGCGGTGGGCTTCGTGGTTGCGTTCAAGCGGTCAGGCTCACGGCTGTCGGCCGCCGGAACGAACGATCGCGAAGAATCGCGAATCGCGGGCGAGGGGACAACCTGAGGCAGAAATAGTCGCTAGGTGCGCCGCGCAATGCGCCGCTTCGAACCGGCCGCAAGCCGGGTGCGGAGACTGCGCTCTTCCTTTAACATCCCTACTTTTCCGGGGCGCAACGCCCGGACGGTCAGTGGATTTAACCGGCGGCCGGTTTACGCAACATGCCACGGCCGTCTTTGCCCCACAGCGCGGGGCTGTCGCCTGGCCGGCAGGATCCTCGCCATCCTCCGATGATCGAGAGCGCCGCCGTTCGGCAGCGATCGTACGATCGCTGCCTGGGGCCAAGCGTGCTGCAGGGCATAATTATTAGGCATATGAATGATTTAAGCAAGGATGCTGTGAACTGGCTTGCAGTGGGCGAGGACGGGCGAGGGTCAGCGCATCGACAATTACCTGGTCAAGATCCTCAAGGGCGTGCCCAAGAGCCACATCTACCGGATCCTGCGCAGCGGCGAGGTCCGGGTGAACCGCCGCAAGGTCGGGCCGGAGGCTCGCCTGACGGCCGGCGACCAGCTGCGGATACCCCCCATCCGGGCGTCGGCTCCCGCGCGCAAGCCCGGCACCGAAGCGATCGGGCCGTGTCGCGCTGCCGCCGATCCTGTTCGAGGACGACGCGCTGATCGTGCTCGACAAGCCCGCCGGTCTCGCCGTCCATGGCGGAAGCGGCATTTCGTTCGGCGTCATCGAGCAGCTGCGCCACGCCCGCCCGGAGGCCGCGTTTCTCGAGCTCGTGCACCGGCTCGACCGCGACACGTCGGGCGCGCTCGTCGTCGCCAAGAAGCGGAGCGCGTTGACCGGGTTGCACGCGCAGCTGCGCGACGGGGCGATCGACAAGCGGTATTACGTCCTGGTCCGCGGCAAGTGGCGCGACGCGCTGCGCGCGGTCGAGCTGTCGCTCACGAGCTACGTGACCGGCGACGGCGAACGGCGCGTTCGCGTGGACCCGGCCGGCCGGCTCGCGCGCACGATCTTCCGGCGGGTGAAGGTGTGGCCGCAGGCCGACCCGCCGGTCGCGCTGCTCGAAGCCGAACTCGAGACCGGGCGCACGCACCAGATCCGCGTCCACCTCACGCATCTCGGATTCCCGCTGGCCGGCGACGACAAGTACGGCGATTTCGCGTGGAACAAGGCACTGGCGCGGCAGGGGCTGAAACGGATGTTCCTGCACGCGCACCGGATCCGCTTCGCGCACCCGGTCGACGGCCGCGAAGTCGTCGTCGACGGCGCCGCTTGCGCCGGACCTCGCGGCGTTCGTCGCGCGTCTGGATGCCGCCGATGGCTGACGCGGCCGCTTTCGCGCCGCGCCGGTTCCGGTTCGTCGTCTTCGACTGGGACGGCACGCTGGCCGATTCGACGGCGATCATCGCCGAGGCGCTGCAGCAGGCGTGCCGCGACATCGGCGTGCCGGTGCCCGGCGACGTCGACGCGCGCTACGTGATCGGGCTCGGGCTCGCCGACGCGCTCCGGCACGTCGCGCCCGGCCTGCCGCGGGAACGCGAGCCCGACCTCGTCGCGCGCTATCGCCACCACTACTTCGCGCGCGATTCGTCCATTCCGCTGTTTGCCGGCGTGCGCGAGATGCTCGCGGAACTGGACGCGGCCGGCTTCGTGCTCGGCGTCGCCACCGGCAAGTCGCGGGCGGGTCTCGATCACGCGCTGGCCCAGCACGGCATCGGCGACATGTTCGTGGCCACGCGCTGCGCCGACGAGGGATTCTCGAAGCCGCACCCGGACATGCTGCTGCGGCTGATGGAGCGGGTCGGCGCCGAACCCGGCGAGACGCTGATGATCGGCGACACCACGCACGATCTGCTGCTCGCGCGCAATGCGGGCGTGGCCGCCGCTCGCGGTCGCCTACGGCGCGCATGCGCCGGCAGAGCTCGCGGAACAGCGGCCGCTCGCGACCCTGCATTCGGTCCCGGAGCTTCGCGCGTGGCTGCGCGGCAACGCCTGAATGCGCCTGCCGCCGATCGGCCAGTGGTTTGCTGCCGCGGACAACGGCAAGACGGTCAGACTTCCATCCGGACGATCCCCTGCGCGATGCCCTTCGCGATCGCCTCGTGGCGGTTCAGCACGCCGAGCTTGGTGACGATGTTGGCGAAGTGAAAGGTGACACCGCGCTCGGTGATGCCGAGCTTGAAGCCGATCTCGGCGCCGGTCATCCCGTGCGCGGCCATCTGCAGGCACTGCCGTTCGCGGGGGCTCAACGGCGTGCCCTCGAACTGCGGCGCGATCCCTTTCTCGATCACGCCCCGCACGAACAGCTCGTGAAAGTATTGGCCCAGGATCATGATGTCGCCGAGGTTGGCCGCGATCTGCGCGCGGCGGGCGGCGTCGATGACCGGGTTCGCGGAGCTCAGCGAGACGAGGGTCCGCGCCGGAAAGCCGGCATAGACGGGAAACGCGACCCCGCTCGCGACGCCGTGCGCCGCGGCATCCAGCAGGAAGGCGTCGGTCTTCGGGTTCCGGCCGCGCTCGCTCACCTGGTCCCACACGAGCGGAAGCGCGCTTTCGAACGAGTACAGGACCCGGGGATCGCACTCGACGTAGGCCTGCTGGTCGTAGCGGGCCACCCATTCCGCGCGACAGCGTCGTGAAATAGTAGATGCGCTCGTCGTTGTTGGGCCGCAGGTGGTAGCTCGCGGTCGCGTACAGGAATCCGTCGAACCCCAGCTTGCGGACGGTCGTCGACCAGCGGCGGGCACCAGATCGCCGCCGCGCTCCGCCGCCTCGATCAGTTCGAGCAGCAGCGGCGGCAGGTACTTCGACCGATCGACCTGGATCGGGGTCAGGCGCAATGGGGTCAGCACAGCGGGCTCCGGTTCACGCGGGCGCAGGACCGGAACGCTCTCAACGCTTCGGCTCCGGCAGGCTCTTGACGACGTCGCCGGCCCGGATCCCGCGCTCGGCGAACCAGCCCTTGCGCATTTCGAGCGCGTAGAGCGCCGGTCCCTTCGACCAGTGCAGACTCTCGTCCTGCGGCGCCATGTCATCGATGTTGATGATGCGGCCGTCCGGCGCGATGAAGGCGATCGACAGCGGGATGAACGTGTTCTTCATCCAGAACGCCTGGGGCTCCGCGCGCTGGGACACGAATATCATCCCGTGGTCGGGCCTGCAGGCTGAACCGGTGCATGAGCCCCGTGGCGCGATGCTCGGGAGTCGCCGCGACTTCGGCGGTGATCTTGTGGCCGTTGATCGACAGCGTGACCGTCGGCAGCGCGTCGGTCGCCGCGGCGCCCGGCGCGATCACGGCGGCGGCCAGCGCGAAGGCGAACCAGTTGCAGGCAGGCGGATCATGCGTGCGAGCCTTGGCGTGGGGGAGGCGGGGCTCGGTGCCCGCCAGTGCCGCGTCGACCGTCGCGCGATCGAGCGCCGGGGCGAAGAGGCGGATGAACTCGTAGATGTAGCCGCGCAGGAAGGCGCCGCGGCGAACGGCGAGCCGCGTCGTCGACGGCGCGAACAGGTGCCCGGCGTCGAGCTTCTCGAAGCCGCGGTCGCGGTCCGGGTCGTAGGCCATCTGCGCGACGATGCCCACGCCCATGCCGAGCTCGACGTAGGTCTTGATCACGTCGGAGTCGAGCGCGGTGAGCACGACGTTGGGCGCGAGCCCCTCGGCGTCGAACGCGGCGTTGATCTGCGAGCGGCCGGTGAAGGCGAAGTCGTAGGTGACGATCGGGATAGCGCGCGAGCGCCGCCAGCGTCAGCACGCCCACCTTCGCGAGCGGGTGCCCGCGCGGAACACGAGCACGCAGCGGTTCCATTGGTAGCACGGCAGCGTGACGAGGTCCGGGAAGGACGCCAGCGCCTCGGTGGCGATCCCGACGTCGGCGTCGCCGCGCGCGGTGTGCTCGGCCACCTGGAGCGGATTGCCCTGGTGCAGCTCGAGCTTGACGCGCGGGAAGCGCGCGGCGAAGTCGCGCACGACGCGGGGCAGCACGTAGCGCGCCTGCGTGTGCGTGGTCGCGATGGCGAGCGTGCCTTCGTTCTCGTTCTGGTACTCGGCCCCGACGCGCTTCACGTTCTCGATCTCGCGCAGCGCGCGGCGCGCGGCCGCGATCACGGCCTCGCCGGCGGGCGTCACCGACGCGATGCGCTTGCCCGCCCGCACGAAGACCCGGACGCCGAGCTCGTCCTCGAGCTGGCGCACCTGCTTGCTCACGCCGGGTTGCGACGTGAACAGCGCGGCCGCGGCGTCCGACACGTTGAGGCCGTGGTCGACGATGGCGCACAGGTAGCGCAATTGCTGGAGGTTCAAGGGACGGGTGCGCGGGCGGGTTAGAATTCGCGGCAATTATAGAGCCGCGCCGCGGTCCGCCCCGGCGAACCGCGGCTTGCGGCGTCCATCATGGCCCAGTTCTTCCAGGTGCATCCCGCCAATCCGCAGCCGCGCCTCATCCGGCAGGCGGCGGCGATTCTGCGGACCGGGGGCGTGATCGCCTATCCCACCGATTCGAGCTATGCGCTCGGCTGCCACATCGGCGACGCGGCCGCCGCCAGGCGCATCCGCCAGATTCGCGGCGTCGACGACGGACACCACCTCACGCTCGTGCTGCGCGATCTCTCGGAGATCGGCCATTTCGCCAAGCTCGACAACCGGCAGTTCCGGATCGTCCGGCAGGGCACGCCGGGCACCTACACGTTCCTGCTGCCGGCGACGCGCGAGGTGCCGCGGCGGCTGCAGCACCCGAAGCGCAGCACGGTCGGGGTGCGGGTGCCGGATCACGCCGTCGTGCAGGCGCTGCTCGCGGAGCTGGGCGAGCCGATCCTGTCGTCCACGCTGATCCTTCCGGGCGCCGTCGAGCCGCTCAACGACGCCGAGGCGATCCAGGACGCGCTGGGCCGGGTGCTCGATCTCATCATCGACGCCGGGGCCTGCACGGCGGCGCCCACGACCGTCGTCGATCTCGCGCAGGAGCCGGCGGTCATCGTGCGGCTGGGCGCCGGCGATCCGGCGCGGCTCGGCCTGGCGTGAGCGGGGTCGGACGCGCTTCCCGGGTCGAATCGGGCTTTCCGGCGGCGGCAGGCCGGGCCGGAATGCTCGCCGGACGATGCCCCGGCCCCGGTTGCCGGGCGGACCGGGCCGGACTCGGGTAAAATAGGCGGCCAATGGATTTTTCGGTCGCGACCATCGTGCTCTGGGCGGTGCCGGTGGTCTTCGCGATCACGTTGCACGAAGCCGCGCATGGCTACGTCGCCAAGCTGTTCGGCGACCAGACGGCCTGGATGCTGGGCCGCGTGACGGCCAATCCGATCAAGCACATCGATTTCGTGGGGACGATTCTGGTTCCGGGGATGCTGCTGCTGCTCGCCAAGTTCGGCAGCCCGGCATTCATCTTCGGCTGGGCGAAGCCGGTGCCCGTGAATTTCGGCAACCTGCGCAACCCGAAGCGCGACATGTTCTGGGTCGCCGGCGCGGGCCCGGCCGCCAATTTCGCGATGGCCATCGCCTGGGGATTCCTGTTCAAGGCGGCCGCGCCGGGCGGCCTTCTCGCCAGCGACGGCCTGATGGAGATGGCGCGTCGCGGGCATAAAGGTCAATCTGATGCTGATGGCATTGAACCTGCTTGCCGATTCTTCCGCTCGACGGCGGCCGCATCGCGGTCAGCCTGCTGCCGCACTCGATCGCCTCGAGCTACGCGCGGCTGGAGCCCTACGGCTTCATGATCGTCATCGTGCTGCTGGCGACCGGGATTCTGATGTATCTGATGCAGCCGATACTCCGGGTCGCCGAGATGCGTTCTCGGCGCGATACTCGGCCTGTGACCCGCGCCGACCCCGTGGCGATGAGCATGTTCGTCGATCGCGTCCTTTCGGGCATGCGCCCCACCGGCCGGCTGCACATCGGCCATTACCACGGCGCGCTCAAGAACTGGGTCAAGCTGCAGGAGGAGTACGAGTGCCTGTACTTCGCCGCGGACTGGCACGCGCTGACGACGCACTACGACAGCACCGAGATCGATCTCCGAGACCGTCTGGGAGATGTTCGTCGACTGGCTCGCCGCCGGCATCAACCCGTCGCGGGCCACGATCTTCATCCAGTCGCGCGTGCCCGAGCACGCCGAGCTCACGCTGCTGCTCGGCATGATCACGCCGGTCGGCTGGCTCGAGCGCGTGCCGACCTACAAGGACCAGCAGCAGAAGCTCGCCGACCGCGACCTGTCCAACTACGGGTTCCTCGGCTACCCGGTGATGCAGGGCGCCGACATCCTGATCTACCGCGCGAACATGGTGCCGGTGGGCGAGGACCAGGTGTCGCACATCGAGCTCGTGCGCGAGCTCGCGCGCCGCTTCAACTTCATCTACGGCCGCGAGGCGGGATTCGAGGACAAGGCCAAGGCGGCGGTCAAGAAGCTCGGCGCGAAGAAGGCGCGCCGCTACGGCGAGTTGCGCACGGCGTTCCAGGAAAAGGGCGACGACGCCGCGCTCGAGGCGGCGAAGGACCTGCTGAACGAGACGCAGAACCTCTCGCTCGGCGACCGCGAGCGGCTGTTCGGCTATCTCGAAGGGGCCCGGCGCGTGATCCTGCCCGAGCCGGATCCGCTGCTGACCGCGACGCCGAAGGTGCCGGGTCTCGACGGCCAGAAGATGTCGAAGTCGCATCGGCAACGCGATCCTGATGCGCGAGGAGCCCGCGGAGGTCACGAAGAAGATCCGCACGATGCAGACCGATCCGGCGCGGGTGCGCCGCTCCGACAAGGGCGATCCGAGCCGCTGCCCGGTGTGGCCGCTGCACGAGATCTACTCGGATGCCGCCACCCGCGACTGGGTGGTCAAGGGCTGCACGACGGCGGGCATCGGCTGCCTCGACTGCAAGCAGCCGGTGATCGACGCGATCATCCGGGAGCAGGAGCCGATCCGCGAGCGCGCGCAGCGCTATCTCGACGATCCGCAGCTCGTGCGCAACATCGTCGCCGACGGCTGCGAGCGCGCGCGCAAGCTGGCCGAGGAGACGATGCGCGACGTCCGCGGCGCGATGGGACTCGATTACACATGAATGCCGGTTTTCGCAACGAGGCCGCGTCGTGAGCGCGCCGGGCCCGTCGACCTCGTCGCGCAGGGCGGCGGAGCCGTGGCCAAGGTCTACGGCGAGCCGATGCTCGAGCTGCCGCACGACCTCTACATTCCGCCGGAGGCGCTCGAGATCTTCCTCGACACGTTCGAGGGCCCGCTCGACCTGCTGCTCTACCTGATCCGCAAGCAGAACATCAACGTGCTCGAGATCCCGATGGCGGAGCTCACGCGGCAGTATCTGGGCTACGTCGAGATGATGCGGCGGACCCAGCTCGAGCTCGCCGCCGAGTACCTGCTGATGGCCGCCGTCCTGATCGAGATCAAGTCGCGGCTGCTGCTGCCGAAGCCCCCGGCGCCGCCCGGCGCCGAGCCGGAAGATCCACGCGCCGAGCTGGTCCGCCGCCTGCTCGAGTACGAGCGGATGAAAAAGGCCGCGCGCGAGATCGACGCGCTGCCGCTCGCCGACCGGGATTTCGCGCTGGTGCGGGTCTGGTTCGACCGCGCCGCCTCGGCACGCCTGCCGGACGTCTGCCCCGAGGATCTGCGCGCCGCCTGGGCGGGACTCCTTGCGCGGGCGCGCATCAACCGGCATCATCTCGTCAGCCGCGAGCGGCTCTCGGTGCGGGCGGAGATGAGCCGCATCCTGAAGGCGCTGGAGCCCGCGCGCTTCGCCGAGTTCACGACGCTGTTTGCGCAGCACGCGGACGTGCCGCACCTCATCGTGACGTTTCTCGCGCTGCTCGAGCTCGCGCGGGAGCAGCTCGTGACGATCGCGCAGGCGGAGCCGTACGCGCCGATCTACGCGCAGCTGACCGGCGGCCCGGCCTTCGCGCTGGCATCCTGACCCGAACCTGACACCACGGTTTCACGATGGACGACTTGCAGCAGAAGAGGAACATCGTCGAGGCGGCGCTGCTCGCGGCCGGGGAACCGGTCGCGGCGGGGACGCTCGCGAAGCTGTTCGATCCCGCGCTCGATACCGGAGACGGTGCACGAGCTGCTGGACGAGCTCGCCCGAAGCTGGACGGGAAGGAGCGTCGAGCTCGTGCAGGTCGCAACCGGGCTGGCGGTTCCAGTGCAAGCCCGCCGTCCAGTCCTACCTCGACCGGCTCGCGCCGGAGAAGCCGCCGCGCTACTCGCGCGCGGTGATGGAAACGCTGGCGATCATCGCCTATCAGCAACCCGTGACCCGCGGCGACATCGAAGCCATCCGCGGCGTCGCCGTGTCCACCAACATCGTCAAGACGCTGGAGGACCGCCAATGGGTCGAAGTGGTCGGCCACCGCGAGACGCCGGGCCGCCCGGCGCTCTACGCGACCACCAAGACCTTCCTCGACGATCTCGGCCTCTCCGCTTTGTCGGAGCTGCCCTCGCTGGCCGAGCTCGACGCTTCCCACCTGCTGGAGAACCCCGATGCAACCACCCAAGCCGCCGAAGCGCAACTCGCGCTCGCGATCCCGATCGTGGCACCGCCCGCCGACCGGCCCGATGCACCAGCCGAGCCTGGCGCTGCAGCAGATCACGGAGAGCATGACGCCCCCGCGTCACCGCTCCTCCACTGACGACATCTTCAACGAGCCGCAGCGCCTGCACAAAGTGCTGGCGTCGTGCGGTTTCGGCTCGCGCCGCGCGATGGAGGAAATGATCCTCGCCGGTCGCATCACGGTGAACCGCGAGCCCGCCGACGTCGGCCAGAAGGTCGGCCCGGGCGACGAGGTGCGGATCAACGGCGAGCTCGTGAAGGTGCGCTTCGCCGAGCCGCGCACGCGGATCCTGATGTATCACAAGACCGCCGGCGAGATCGTCACCCGCGACGATCCCGAGGGCCGGCCGACGGTGTTCGAAAAGCTGCCGAACATCGGCCACGGCAAGTGGATCGCGATCGGACGCCTCGACTTCAACACCGAGGGGCTGCTGCTGTTCACGAATTCCGGCGATCTCGCGAACAAGATGATGCATCCGCGCTACGAGGTCGAGCGCGAGTACGCGGTCCGCGTGATGGGTCTCGTGACGCCCGAGCAGCAGCAGGCGCTGCTGACAGGCATCGAGCTCGAGGACGGGCCGGGAAAGGTCGAGAAGATCGACGACGGCGGCGGCGAGGGCTCCAACCACTGGTATCACGTGGTGCTGAAGGAAGGTCGCAATCGCGAGGTGCGGCGGCTGTTCGAGGCGCTCGGCCTCACGGTGAGCCGCCTCATTCGCACGCGGTACGGACCCGTGGCGATGCCGTCGCGCGTGAAGCGCGGACAGGTGCTCGAACTGACGCCGGACGAGGTCGGGTGCCGTGCTGGTGGCGGCCGGCATGCGGTTCACCGGTCCCTCGCCGCAGAAGCAGGGGCAGGGTGGGCGCGTTCACGGGCAGGGCGGGCGCGGGCCGGGCAAGGGTCCGCGACCACCGGGTCAGGGGCAGCGCCAGGGCGACGGTTCGAGACGCGAGCCCGGTGTGCCGGCAGAGTTGTCGGCGGACCCCGATTCGTCCGCCGATTTCGAAGGGATCGAACCGGGCAACAGCGTGCATGGGTTGCCCACGCACGGCAATACACCCGTCGGCAAGTTTTTCAGCAAGACCCACGGCAAGCCGCACGGACGGCCGCCGGGGCAGGGCGGCCCACGGCGCGGCGGCCCTGGTCAGGGGCACGGCGCGCGCCCGTTCGGACAACATGGACGGCCGCAAGGCGGCAAACCCCGGCACGCCGACGCGCGGGGCGGATCTGGTTCGGCCTCGCCCTATGTGATGACGACGCTCACGGTTCCGGGTGCCGTACCTGAGGGTCTGCCGGGAACGGCAGCCCCGCGACCGCAGGGAGCGGGTCGCGGCCAGGGACCCAATGGGCCAGTCCGTGGCAATGGACCCCACGGGCCGGGTCGCGGGCACGGACCCGGCGGACCGGGTCGGGGCAAGGGACCCGGCGCACCAGGCAGCGCCAGCGGGCCCAACGGCCCGGTCGGAGGTCAGGGCAAGAAGCGGGGCCGCGGCAATCGCAATCGGCGCGGACCGAATTCCGAAGCGCTGCCGGGGAACAGTGCGCCGCGAGTGGAGCGGCCGGCGGACATCGAAGACGATATCGGCAATCGCCAGCCGCGTACGCCGAGGAGCGACCCGACGCCGCGCCTCGATGCGCCGCGCGTCGCGGTTCCTGCCAGCGTCGACGATGACCTCGGCAATCGCAAGGCACGCGAACCGAAACTCGAATCGAACGCGGGCAACGAGGCCCCGCGCGCTGTCCGGCCGGTCATCGTCGACGACGACATCGGCAACCGCTGATCGCGGGGACGGCGCCGGACACGTATGTCCGCACGCGCGGGCATGCCGTGCGCGGGCTTCACTCGCGCCCGAAGCGCGGCGGCCGTTTGGCGAGGAATGCCGTCACGCCTTCGGCGAAATCGGCCGTCGCCGTGCAGGCGCCGAAACTCGCGGTCTCGGCCTGCAGCTGCTCCGACAGCGTGCGCGCCATCGACTCGCGCACGAGACGCTTGGCGTTGCGCGTGGCGAGGACCGGTCCGGCGGCCAAGGTGCGGACCAGCGCATCGGCAGCGGCGTCCAGTTCGGCGGCGGGCACGACGCGATTGACGATGCCGAGCGCGAGCGCTTCGGCCGCCCCGAAGCGCTCGCCCAGCAGAAAGATCTCCATTGCGCGGCGCATGCCCACGAGGCGCGGCAGGGACCACGACCCGCCGCCGTCCGGCGTCAATCCTATCTGACGATACGCGGACGCGAAGTAGGCGTCGTCTGCGGCGACCACGAGGTCGCAGGCATTCATCAGCGACAAACCGAAGCCGGCGACGGCACCCTGGACGCAGCCGACGACCGGGTGCGGCATCCGGTGCAGATTCTCTATCGCGGCATGCAAGCGCTCGACCATGCGTTCGAATGCCGCGCGGCGCGGCGCGGGCGGTTCGCCGAGGCGGGCGGCGAAAGTCCGGATGTCGCCGCCGGCCATGAAATGCCGGCCGGCGCCGCGCAACACGACCACACGCAGGCGGTCGTCAGCCGCGAGGGCCGTGGTGTGGGTGACCAGCGCGTCGATCATCGGCTGATCGAGCGTGTTGAGAGCATCCGGACGATTGAGCGTCAGCGTCGCCACGGAACCGTCGCGGGCGAGCAGTACGGTGTCGTTCATCGGATGCTGACGAAAGATCGGACGCGGATGTGCCCCCTGGGGGCCGCGTGCGCGCGCCGCAGGGGAATTGCGCGACAAGGTGCCAATGTTAGCACGCGTTTTCTTACGCAGGCTCCGCGCGCCGGTCGTTCGCGGACGGCGGATTCCGGAACGGGCTCGCCGCCTCGAGCTCGTGGACGGCGTGCGCGACGTCGACGCGTTCGCGCGCACAGAACGCGGCGATCGCGCGCGCGAATTCGGCATTCGCGATCGCATGCGCCGACCAGGTCGGCACGGGGACGAGGCCGCGGGCGAGCTTGTGCACGCCCTGTGCCCCGCCTTCGAAGCGCGCGATCTTCCGTTCTATGCAGAAGTCGATCGCCTGGTAGTAGCAGGCTTCGAAATGCAGGCCGGACAGGTGCTCGGTGGTCCCCCAGTACCGACCCCAGAGCGTGTCCCGGTCGAAGATGTCGAGCGCGGCGCAGACCGCCGCGGCGCCGCGGTGACCGAGTGCCAGCATGACGTTGCCGGGCATCGCGGCGCCGATGCGCTCGAAGAACGCAAGGTTCAGGTACGGCGTCGAATGGTGGTCGCGGTACGTGTTTTCGTAGCAGCGATGGAAGAACGCCCAGTCCGCGGCGGTGATCTCGGTGCCGACCTTGCGCGTGAACGCGATGCCGGCGGCGGCAACCCTGCGCCGTTCCTGCTTCACCTTCTTGCGCTTGTCGTGGTTGAACGTCGCGAGGAAATCGGCGAAGTCGCGATAGCCCGGATTCTCCCAGCGGAACTGTACGCCGTGCCGGACGACCATGCCGGCCGCTTCGCACGCCCGGGCCTCGGCCGCGGTGGGAAACAGGACATGCAACGACGAGAACCGTGGTTCGCCGCCGCCCGGCGCCGGCTGCAGGCGTCGGAGCGCGGCCTGAAGCAGTGCGGCGACCGCCGCATCCTCGGCGGCGAACAGCCGATGCCCTGGCGCCGGGGTAAACGGGATCGCGGCCACCAGCTTCGGATAGTAGCGGTGCCCGTGACGGCGGTACGCATCGGCCCACGCCCAGTCGAACACGTACTCGCCGTACGAATGCGCCTTGGCGTAGAGCGGCATTGCCCCGACGAGCGTGTCGGCGCGCCAGGCGGTCAGATAGCATGGCGACCAGCCCGAGGCTCTGCACGGCGCAGCCGGTATCGTGCAACGCGCGAAGGAACGCGTGCGAGACGAGCGGCTTCCCGCCGGCCAGCGGCGTCCCAGACGGAGGCGGCGATCGACGCGATGCCGACGTCGTCGCGAATGGTCAACGCGGTGGCGGGAGTCGTGCCGGAAACGGTGGGACGGTCGGCATCCATGCAGGCGTGAATTCTCGCGTGCATGGGCCGCGGCGGCAAGGACGGTGTCGCGAATGCGAGCGCCGGAGCGCGGGCGGCCCGACGGAGCGCACGCCGTGCGTGCTAGTATTTTCGCCGTGCACACAGGCCGGCCATGCAGATCGCGATCGCGCAACTGAACCAGGTCCTGGGGGATCTTCGCGCCAACGGTGCGGCGATACTGGCCGCGACGGCCGAGGCCGAGCGCGCGGGCGCACGACTCGTCGTGACGCCCGAGTTGTCGCTTTGCGGGTATCCGCCCGAAGATCTGCTGTTGCGACCGGCGTTTCTCGACGCCTGCGCCCGCGAGCTCGGCGCATTGGCCGCCGGCGTGCGGCGCACACCGGTCATCGTCGGATTTCCCGAACGGGAGGGCGGCAGCTGCTACAACGCGCTCGCGCTGCTTGCCGACGGTCGGGTGCAGCGCGTTTACCGCAAGCAGCAGTTGCCGAACTACACGGTGTTCGACGAGGAGCGCTATTTCGAGCCGGGCCGCGCCCCGTGCGTCGTCGACGTCGACGGCACGGCGGTCGGGCTCCTGATCTGCGAGGATGTCTGGTACGCCGGCCCGGCGCGGCAGGCGAAGGACGCGGGCGCGCAGGTGATGGTTGTGGCCAACGGATCGCCGTACCACACGCGGCAGCACGATGCCCGGCAGCGAGCAGGTCGGCGCCCGGGCGCGCGAGACGGGTCTGCCATTCGTCTATGCCAACCGCGTCGGAGGACAGGACGAGCTGGTGTTCGACGGCGCGTCCTTCGTCATGGATGCGCGGGGGGCCGTCGTGCAGCAGCTGCCGGGCTGGCACGAAACCGTTGCGCTCGTGACGTTCGACCACGGCGCGCCGAAACCCGTGCGCGGCTCGCTCGATCCGCGGCTGGAGTGCCACGTCTACGAGGCGCTGGTGATGGGGGTGCGCGATTACGTCACGAAGAACGGGTTCCCCGGCGTGTTGCTGGGCCTGTCCGGCGGAGTGGATTCGGCGCTCGTGCTTGCCGTCGCCGTCGATGCGCTCGGGCCGGAGCGCGTGCGCGCCGTGATGATGCCGTCGCCGTTCACGCGGGCGATCAGTCTCGAAGATGCGCGGGCGATGGCCGGGATCGTCGGCGTCCGCTACACCGAGCTTCCCATCGAGCCGATGTTCGAGGCCTTTCGCGACGTGCTGGCCGGCGAGTTCAGGGATCTCGCTCCCGACGCCGCCGAGGAGAACATCCAGGCGCGCATCCGCGGGACCCTGCTGATGGCGCTGTCCAACAAGTTCGGCTCCATCGTCCTCACGACCGGCAACAAGTCGGAGATGGCGGTCGGCTACGCCACGCTCTACGGCGACATGGCGGGGGGCTTCGGCGTGCTGAAGGACATCAGCAAGACGCTGGTCTACCGGCTCTGCGCCTATCGGAATGCGCTGGGCCGCGTCATCCCGGAGCGGATCATCACCCGCGCGCCGTCGGCGGAGCTGCGCCCCGACCAGGTCGACCAGGACACGCTGCCGCCCTACGACGCCCTCGACGGTATCCTGGAAGCCTACGTCGAGCAGGACCGGAGCCCGGCCGACATCGTGGCCATGGGCTTCGTGCCCGAGCACGTGCGGCGCGTCGTCCGGCTCATCAAGATCAACGAATACAAGCGGCGGCAGGCGGCGGTGGGCATCCGGATCACGCCACGCGGATTCGGCCGGGACTGGCGCTATCCGATCACGTCGGCGTGGCACGAATGGGAAGACGTCGTGTAAGCTACACGGGTCGCCGCGCGATCGGTCCCCGAGCCCCACTACCATGAAAAAAGTCGAAGCCATCATCAAGCCGTTCAAGCTGGACGAGGTGCGCGAAGCGCTCTCCGAAATGGGAGTGACCGGCCTCACGGTGACGGAAGTGAAGGGTTTCGGCCGCCAGAAGGGTCACACCGAGCTCTATCGCGGCGCCGAGTATGTCGTCGATTTCCTGCCGAAGGTCAAGCTCGAACTGATCATCGCGGATCGCGACGTCGAACGGGCCATCGAGGCGATCGTCAAGGCCGCGCGCACCGGCAAGATCGGCGACGGCAAGATCTTCGTGACCGCGGTCGAGCAGGTCGTTCGAATTCGCACGGGCGAGAGCGGCGAAGCCGCGGTCTAGGATGAACGGCCCCCACGCTCACTCCGTTCGCTGCCCCGCGAGGGGGCACACGGTGCCCTTCGGGCGGCCGTGCGGGCACTGACCGGGTCCGCGGCGGCGGCGCCGGTCGGTCCGGACCGTAGTCTGTGACCGGTCGTCATCATCGAGGGAGAATGCGCCATGTCTTTCGCAACCGAGTTTCGCGAGTTCGCGGTCAAGGGCAACGTGATGGATCTGGCCGTCGGCGTCATCATCGGCGCGGCGTTCGGCAAGATCGTCGATTCGCTGGTGAAGGACCTGATCATGCCGATCGTCGGCCGGATCTTCGGCGGCCTCGATTTCTCGAACTGGTTCATCATGCTGGGCAGTCCTCCCGCGGGCTACGGCGGCCCGATGACCTACGAGGCGCTGACCAAGGCGGGCGTGCCGCTGTTCGCCTACGGCAATTTCATCACGATCGCCATCAACTTCGTGATCCTCGCGTTCGTGATCTTTCTCATGGTGAAGCAGGTGAACCGGATTAAAAAGGACGCGCCACCTGCGGCGCCGGCTCCCACGCCCGAAGACGTGGTCCTGCTGCGCGAGATCCGGGATGCGCTGCGCAAATAGGGGGCGCCCGCGGGCGCCCTGACGCCGCCGGTCGGCAGCCTCGGGACGGGCGGCAGCTTTCCTTGTCGGAGATCAAGGGCAAGCATTGACCGCCCGCGGGGCGCTTGCAAGAATCGAACGGCTTTCGCCACTGGCGACCCGCACCCCTGACCGGCACGGCCGGGATGGCTGCGGCCCATGCCAAAGGCGCGAAGCATCCCGAAAATTCAACGAGGCTCTGGAGGAATCGAAATGAACGACCGCAAACTGCTGCCGAAGCTCATCGGGGCTCTCGCCATCGTCATGGCCGGGTTTACTCTCACCGCGCAGGCCGACATCAACGTCGGGGTGACATTGTCGGCGACCGGCCCCGCTGCATCGCTCGGCATCCCGGAGAAGAACACGTTCGAGCTGCTGCCGACCACGATCGGCGGCGAGAAGGTCAACTGGATCGTCCTCGACGACGGCTCCGACACCACCAAGGCAGTCACCAACACGCGGAAGCTTCTGACCGAGAACAAGGTCGACGTCATCGTGGGCTCGACGATCACGCCTAACTCGCTCGCCATGGTCGATGTGGTTGCCGATGCCGAGACGCCGATGATCTCGATGGCGGCATCGGCGCGAATCGTCGATCCGGCCAATCCCAAGACGCGATGGGTGTTCAAGACGCCCCAGAGCGACTCGCTGATGGCGGATGCGATCGCCATCCACATGAAGGCGAACGGCGTGAAGACGATGGGTTACATCGGCTTCGCCGACGGCTACGGCGACGGCTGGCTCGCGGAAATGCGGCGCTCGGCGCAGACCGCCGGCATAAAGATCGTCGGCGAGGAGAAGTACAACCGCACCGACGCGTCGGTCACCGGGCAGGTGCTGAAGCTCGTCGCCGCCAATCCGGACGCCATACTGATCGCTGCGGCGGGGACGCCTGGCGCGACGCCGCAGAAGGAGCTGGTGGCGCGCAACTTCAAGGGCAAGATCTACCAGACCCACGGTGTCGCGAATCCGGACTTCCTGCGGGTCGTCGGCAAGGACGGCAACGGCACGATCCTGCCCATCGGTCCAATGCTCGTCTACGAGCAGCTGCCCGACTCGAATCCGCTGAAGAAGTCGGCGGCCGAGTACATCGGCAAGTACGAGGCAAAGTACGGCAAGGACTCCCGGTCGACGTTCGGCGGCCATGCCTGGGACGCGTATCTGCTGCTGGCGATGGCGATTCCCGACGCACAGAAGAAGGCAAAGCCGGGCTCCAAGGAATTCCGGATGGCGCTGCGCGACGCGCTCGAAAACACCAAGGAGCTCGTGGCCGTGCACGGCGTCTATACGATGACGCCGAACGAGCACAACGGGCTCGACAACCGCGCGCGGACGATGATCAAGATCGACAACGGCAAGTGGGTTCTGGCGAAGTGACCCGAAACTGACGCAGGGCCGGCTCGGGTGCCCCCGCAGCCGGCTTTTTTGTTGCCCAGCCCCGCCTCCGGTACCGCCATCGATGGATCTTCCGATCTTCGCGCTGCTGACGCAGGACGGCATCACCAACGGTGCCGTCTACGCGTTGCTGGCGTTGGCGTTGGTGCTGGTTTTTGCCGTCACGCGCGTGATCTGGGTGCCGTCCGGCGAGTTCGTCGCCTACGGCACGCTGACGCTCGCCGGTCTGCAGCTGGGCAAGCCGCCGGCGACGATCGGGCTTCTGGTCGGCATGGCCCTGTTTGCGGGCGTCATGGAAGTCGTGGCCTGCGCCAGAAACCGCGAGCCGGGCCGCATACCGCGCCGGCTTGCGACGTGGACGGGCATTCCGCTCGTGCTCGCCGGCATCGCCTGGTGGCTGGCGACACCGGAGCTGCCGTTCTGGGCGCAGATACTGGTGACGCTGGCGCTGGTGACACCGCTCGGTCCGTTGCTCTACCGGATCGCCTACCAGCCGCTGGCCGAAGCGAGCGTTCTGGTGTTGCTTATCGTTTCCGTGGCGGTTCACTTCACGCTCACCGGGCTCGGATTGTGGTTCTTCGGGGCGGAGGGGTCGCGCACGCCGGCGTTCTCGTCCGAATCGCTCGTGCTGGGTGGCGTCAACGTCAGCGTGCAGAGCCTGCTCGTCGTGTTCACGAGCCTAGCGCTGATCGCCGCGCTCTACCTCTTCTTCGGCCGCACGCTGTACGGCAAGGCACTCCGCGCGACGGCATTGAATCGCGTCGGCGCGCGCCTGGTCGGGATCGCCCCCAATCTCGCGGGCTCGCTGACGTTCGCGCTGGCGGCGCTGCTTTGCGCGTTCTCCGGCGTGCTGATCGGGCCGTTCACGACGGTCTACTACGATTCCGGCTTCCTCGTGAGCCTCAAGGGCTTCGTCGGGGCGATCATCGGCGGCCTCGTCAGCTACCCGCTCGCCGCCGCGGGCGCGCTGCTCGTCGGCCTGCTCGAGGCGTTCTCCTCGTACTGGGCGAGCGGGTTCAAGGAGGTGATCGTCTTCACGCTGATCATCCCCGTGCTGCTGTGGCGCAGCCTGACCACGCATCACCACGAGGAGGAGGAGTGACCCTCCGACGCAAGCTCCGCCTTCGGCCGGCTCGGCGTCATCCTCTTCGTCGCGGTGCTGGTCGGCGTGCCCCTCGTCGCGCCCCAATTCTGGGTGACGCTCGGCAACTACATCGGGCTCTACAGCATCGTGGCGCTGGGTCTGGTGCTGCTCACCGGCGTGGCCGGGCAGACCTCGTTCGGGCAGGCGGCCTTCGTCGGCATCGGCGCCTACACGACGGCGATCCTTTCGGCACAATTCGCGCTGTCGCCATGGTTCGGCCTCTGCGCCGGGCTGGCGCTCACGCTGGCGCTGGCGCTGTGCCTCGGCTTCATCACGCTGCGAATGAAGGGGCACTACCTTCCGCTCGCGACCATCGCCTGGGGCATCAGCCTGTATTTCCTGTTCGGCAATCTCGAATTTCTCGGCGGCCACACCGGGCTCACCGGCATCCCCGCACTCAATCTGTTCGGAATCGAGCTGCGCAACGAGCGCTACTTCTACTTTCTGATCTGGGGCATCGCGCTGGTTGCGCTCTGGGCGACGAGCAACCTGCTCGATTCGCGGCCGGGCCGCGCGGTCCGCGCGTTGCGCGGCCAGATCGAAATGGCGGAAGCCTTCGGCGTCGACGGCGCGCGGCTCAAGATCGTCGTGTTCGTCTACGCGGCGCTGTTGGCCGCGATCTCGGGCTGGCTGTATGCGCACCTGCAGCGATTCGTGAATCCGACGCCGTTCGGCATCAATCAGGGCATCGAGTACCTGTTCATGGCGGTGGTCGGCGGCGCGGGCAGCGTGTGGGGCGCGGTGGTCGGCGCGACGGTGATCACGCTGGCGAAACAGCTGCTGCAGGACCTGCTGCCCACGTTGCTCGGCAAGAGCGGCAACTTCGAGATCGTCGTGTTCGGCATACTGATGGTCATCCTGCTGCAGCGGGCGCGCGAGGGTGTCTGGCCGTGGATTGCGCATCTGCTGCCGGAGTCCGCGCCGTCCCCGGTGCCCGATGCGCAGCCGTTGCCGGCGCGGGCCAAGCAGGCATCGGCGGGGCCGCTGCTCGAAGTCCGGGCGGCGCGCAAGCAGTTCGGCGGTCTGGTCGCCGTCAACGACCTCTCCTTCGCGATCCACCCCGGAGAGATCCTCGGGCTCATCGGACCGAACGGCGCCGGCAAGACGACGATGTTCAACCTGATTTCGGGCGCGCTCGCGGTCACCGCCGGGGACGTCGTCCTCCGCGGCGAATCGATCGTCGGCTGCCTGCCGTTCGAGATCGCACGGCGCGGCATCGGCCGCACCTTCCAGCACGTGAAGCTGGTGCCGCGCATGTCCGTGCTCGACAACGTCGCGCTGGGCGCTTACCTGCGCGGCAACGCAGGCGTGTTCGCCGCCGCGCTGAGGCTCGATCGAGCCGAGGAGACGCGCACCCGGGCCGAGGCCGCGCGTGCGATCGGTCGCACGGGCCTGCTGCCGCACCTCCACGACCCGGCGGGCAGCCTGCCGCTCGGCAAGCAGCGGATCGTCGAGATCGCCCGCGTGCTCGCGGCCGATCCCGCGCTGCTGCTGCTGGACGAGCCCGCCGCGGGGTTGCGCTACCTGGAAAAGCAGGAGCTGGCGGCGCTGTTGCGCCAATTGAAGGGCGAGGGAATGACGATCCTCCTGGTCGAGCACGACATGGACTTCGTCATGGGCCTGACCGACCGGCTCGTGGTCATGGAGTTCGGCCAGAAACTCGCGGAGGGACTGCCGGGCGACATTCAGCGGAATCCGGCCGTGCTCGAAGCGTATCTTGGCGGGGTGGCGTGATGGCGGCGGGCGCGGGCGATGCCCTGCTCGAGGCGAAAAAGCTGCACGTCGCCTACGGCAAGGTCGAGGCGGTGCGCGACATCTCGCTCAAGGTCGGGCGCGGGACGATCGTATCGGTCATCGGGCCGAACGGTGCCGGCAAGACGACGTTGCTGGCGGCACTGATGGGGCTCCTGCCGGCCACCGGGGACCTCACGTACCTCGGCGCGCGCGCCAATGCGCTCACCGTCGAGCAGCGCGTGGGGCGTGGGCTCATCCTCGTGCCCGAGCGGCGCGAGCTGTTCGCGGCGATGAGCGTCGCCGACAACCTCGAGCTCGGAGGATTTCAGCGTGCGCGCAGCGGCGAGCGCGGCTGGCGCGGCACGCTGGACGAGGTCTACCAGCGCTTTCCGCGCCTCGAGGAACGCCGCGACCAGCTTGCCGGCACGCTGTCCGGCGGCGAGCGGCAGATGCTCGCCATGGGCCGTGCGTTGATGGGAAAGCCGAAGCTGCTGATGCTGGACGAGCCGTCGCTCGGCCTGGCGCCCCTCATGGTCCGCGAAATCTTCAGCATCGTCGCGGGATTGCGCTCGACCGGGGTTTCCATCCTGCTGGTCGAGCAGAACGCGCGGGCCGCGCTGCAGGTTTCGGATTACGGCTACGTGCTCGAGACGGGCGAACTCGCCCTCGAAGGGCCGAGCGCGGAGCTTGCCGCGAATCCGCGCGTCGCCGCTACCTATCTGGGCAAGAAGGTCGCCAACGCAGTGTAAGCGTACGCGTATTGAGTCCCTGCGCTACCCAGGGACAATTGCGCTTGCCGCGACAGGGCGGATCCGCCGACAATGGCGCCACGGCCGCCCCCGCAGGGTCGGCACCGTCCCCGCAGCCGTGGCCATCCTGGTCGACCGCTTGCAGCAGGCGGATCCGCATTGGAAGGAACACCTTGACCGATCTCTCCGTACCTCCTGTCAGCAGTGGATTGCTTGCCGAGGCGCGTCGCCTGTTGCTCGAACCCGCCGGTCTCGACACCGCCGCGCTGTCGTCCGTGCTGGCGTCGATCCACACGCACGAAGTCGACTTCGCCGACCTCTACTTCCAGTATTCGCGGATGGAAAGCTGGAGCCTCGAGGAAGGCATCGTCAAGGCGGGCTCGTTCAATATCGATCGCGGCGTCGGCATCCGTGCGGTTCACGGCGAGAAGCAGGCGTTCGCGTACTCCGACGACATATCGCTGCTCGCTTTGAACGAGGCGGCGGTTGCCGCGCGCGCAATCGGGCGCCAGGGACACTCTGCCGTCGCCGCGCTCGGCCGGGTCGGGGCGGCGCACTCGCTCTACGCGCCCGAGGACCCCGTCGCATCGCTGCCGGAGGAAGCCAAGGTGGCGCTGCTGGAACGGCTCGAGCGAATGGCCAGAGCGCGCGACCCTCGCGTATCGCAAGTGATGGCCTCGATCGCCGGCGAGTACGAGGCGGTCCTCATAGTGCGGAGTGACGGACTCATCGCGGCCGATGTGCGCCCGCTCGTGCGCGTGTCGCTGACGGTGATCGTCGAGGAGGGTGGAAACCGGGAACAGGGCTACTCGGGCGGCGGGGGGCGCTTCGACTACGGCTATTTCACCGACGCAATGCTCGAGTCGTACGCGGCGCAGGCCGTCGGCCAGGCGCTGCTCAACCTTGGCGCGCGCGCCGCGCCGGCCGGCACGATGACCGTGGTGCTCGGGCACGGCTGGCCCGGCATCCTGCTGCACGAGGCGATCGGCCACGGTCTCGAAGGCGACTTCAACCGCAAGGGCACGAGCGCGTTTTCGGGCCGGGTCGGGCAGCGCGTCGCGGCCAAGGGGATCACCGTCGTCGACGACGGAACGATCGACCGGCGGCGCGGCTCGCTCAATGTCGACGACGAGGGCAACCCGACACGACGCACCGTGCTGATCGACGACGGCATCCTCAAGGGCTACATGCAGGACCGGTTGAACGCCAGCCTGATGGGGGTGACGCCGACGGGCAACGGCCGCCGCGAATCGTTCGCCCACCTGCCGATGCCGCGCATGACCAATACAATCATGCTGGCCGGCAGCCACGATCCGGCGGAGATCATCGCGTCCGTGAACGACGGCCTCTATGCGGCGAACTTCGGCGGCGGGCAGGTCGACATCACCAGCGGCAAATTCGTGTTCTCGGCGGCGGAAGCGTGGAAGATCGAAAACGGCAAGCTCGCCTACCCGGTCAAGGGCGCAACGCTGATCGGCAACGGTCCCGATGCGCTGACGCGCGTGTCGATGGTGGGCACCGACATGGAAATGGACAGCGGCATCGGCACCTGCGGCAAGGACGGCCAGAGCGTGCCGGTGGGCGTCGGGCAGCCGACGCTCAAGATCGACGGCCTGACCGTCGGCGGGACCGGCTAGAGGCACACGCTAGTGCAGCGGACCCTTCGGCTCTGTCGACGCGGTCACGGGGGCGGGGGAGGCGTGATGCATCACCATCCGCCAGCCTGACGGCGTGCGCAGGAAGACGTTGGTGCAGATCGCCGCGCCGCGCGGCGTGCCGTCGGTGCCGAGGGACACGTGCTCGACCGCGCTCTGCATCGCGAGCCCGACGGTCTCGATCATCACGACCTGATCGAGGCGGAAGGCGAGGCGCGCATCCCTGGCGAAGAGCTGCTCCCAGCCGACGCGCACGGCGTCGTAGCCGACGAGGCGCGTGCCGCCGGGATGGACGCAGACGATCTCCTCATCTTCGGCCCAGGTCGTCATCATCGCGTCGACGTCCTTGGCCTCGAATGCCTGGTAGAACGCCAGCGCGGCGTCGGCGGGCGTCGTGTAGATCGGTGGAGTGCGGACCTTGGCCATGATGGGGTGGCAGCGGATATTCATCGCCCCGGTCGCACATGCGCGACCGGGCTGCGCGGACGCAGTGTCGCGCGCGCAAGATCATACACCGCCGGCGGGGCGAGATCGCGCATGCACTTGAAGTGTCCGAGCGGGCACTCGCGCTTGAAGCAGGGGCTGCAGGCGATGTCGATGCGCGCGATCTTCGCCGTGGCCGACATCGGCGGCGTATAGGCCGGGGACGACGACCCGAACAGCGCGACCAGCGGAGCGCCAACGGCCGCCGCGGCGTGCATCAGTCCGGAATCGTTGCTGACGACGATCGAGGCCAGCGACAGCAAGTCGATCGCGGTACCCAGGTCCGTGCGCCCGGCAGAGGTCACGGATCACGCCGCGGGCGTCCCCGCAGGCGGCCAGCACCGCTTCGGTCGCGGTCTTGTCGTTCGGCGAGCCGAGCACCCACACCTCGTGGCCGTCGGCGAGGAACTTGTGCGCGAGTTCGGCAAAGTGAACCGGCGGCCAGCGCTTGGCGGGACCGAACTCGGCACCCGGGCAGAGGATCGCGATGCCGCCGTCCACGCGCAGATGCAGCGCGTGGACGGCCGCGTCACGGTTCACCGGATCGGGCACGAGAATCGGTGCGGTCGCCGCGGCCGCCGCCTCGCCGGCACTTCCCGCGAGTGCCGCGTAACGTTCGACGAGCCGCGGCAGGGCGTTGCGGTCGAGTCGTCGCAGATCGTTGACGATCCCCCAGCGCATCTCTCCCAGGTAACCCGTGCGGCGGGGGATGCGGGCGAGCCACGGCACGAGGGCGGACTTCCACGAATTGGGCAGGACGATCGCCTGCGCGTAGCGCTCCGTGCCCAGTGTGCGCGCCAGTGCCTTGCGCCGCGCCCAATCCACCCGTCCGTGGCGCAGCGACGTGTCGAAGATCCGGCCGACACCTTGCATGCGCGCATAGACCGGAGCGCACCACGCGGGCGCCAGGACGTCGATGCGGACCTCCGGCCGCGCGGCCTTCACGCGCGCCACCAGCGGCTCGGAAAGAATCGCGTCGCCGACCCACGAAGGCGCAACGACGAGGACGCGGCCCGTCGTCGTCAACGAGTCCGGCGTGGCGTGATGCGGCAATGCCGCACGAAGTGAGCGTGGGGGCCGATCATCCTAATGCCCGGCGCCCTTGCGCGGTCCGCCCTCGAGCCGATATCGCGTGCCGCAATACGGGCAGCGTGCCTCGCCCAGCTCGTCGATGTCGAGGAACACGCGCGGATGACTGGACCAGAGCGGCATCTGCGGGTTCGGGCAGAACACCGGCAGGTTCCTGGGATCCACATCGATCGCGGCCTGATCGGGCGTCTCGGCCATCGTCACACCTTGGTCAGCCACGCCTTCTTCGCCGCGTTGCGGCCGTTGACGGTATCGAAGAACAGCGCCTGCAAACGGGTCGTGATCGGCCCGCGCCCGCCTTCTCCGATCGTGCGGTTGTCGAATTCGCGGATCGGCGTGACCTCGGCCGCCGTGCCGGTGAAGAAGGCTTCGTCGGCGATGTAGATCTCGTCGCGGGTGATGCGCCGTTCGACGACCGGAATGCCGAGCTCGTGCGCGAACGTGATGATCGTGCCGCGCGTGATGCCGTTCAGCGCGCCGCCGGACAGGTCGGGCGTGTGCAGCTTGCCGTCGCGCACGATGAACACATTCTCGCCGGACCCCTGGCAGATGTACCCCTGCGGGTCGAGCAGCATCGCTTCTTCGTACCCGTCGTGCGCCGCCTCCTGGTTGGCGAGGATCGATACCGCGTAGTTGCACACGGCCTTGGCGTTGCACATCGTGATGTTCGGGTGGTGGTGCGTGAAGGACGAGGTCCTGACGCGGATGCCGCGCTCGAGCGCCTCGGCGCCCAGGTAGGCGCCCCACGGCCAGACGGCCACGGCGACCCGCACCGGATTCGACTTGGCCGCCACGCCCATCGCCTCCGACCCGTAGAACACGAGTGGGCGGAGATAGCAGGATTCGAGCTTGTTGTCGCGCACGCACGCGAGCTGCGCGGCGTCGATCGTTTCCTTCGAGTACGGAATCTTCATTCCGAAGATCTGCGCCGAGCGGAAGAGGCGGTCGGTGTGGTCGCGCAGGCGGAAGATGGCCGGTCCCTCCGGCGTCTTGTAGGCGCGCACGCCTTCGAACACGCCCATGCCGTAGTGCAGCGTGTGCGTGAGCACGTGGGTCGTGGCATCGCGCCATGGCACCATCTTGCCGTCGTACCAGATCCATCCGTCGCGGTCGGCCATCGACATGGCGCTATCCCCTTGCGGCCAAAAGAGTGATTTTAGCCGATTCCCGACCGGGCTTCGGCGCTTTGTCCGCACAAAACTTCATCGGCGGGCCGCCTGCGTCAGGACCCGATCGCGATGCGATCGCCGCCGCTTCCGGTGCCGCGGTCAGCTCCACGGCATGCCGAAAACGTGCGTCCACAGCGCGGCTACGGCAGCGCGCCGGTCGGCCTGCAACGCCGGATCGACGCGCGCGTGCGGCGCGCCGGTCAGCCGGATCTGATGTTGCAGCCGCCGATAGTCGCGATAGGAGTTTGCCGCGGCCGCGGCCGTCGGTACGGGAACGAGGCCGAGCTCGCCCGCGATCCGGAGCAGCGCGATGTTGCCCAGGTTGCGCGTCAGCATCTCGTGGTCGTGCGCGTGCGCGAGGACGAGGTACTGGACCGCGAACTCGACGTCGACCATCCCGCCCATGTCGTGCTTCAGGTCGAACAGCGGCGTCGGGTTCGGGTGGCCCGCGAGCATCCTGCGCCGCATGTCGACGACGTCGACCGCGAGCTTGCCGCGATCGCGCGGCAGGCACAGAATCGCATTGCGCTCCGCCTCGAAGGCCGCGCCGATCGCGGCGTCGCCGGCCACGAACCGCGCGCGGGTGAGCGCCTGATGCTCCCACGTCCACGCCTGCTCGCGCTCGTAGCGGCGGAACCCGGCCAGCGACGACGACATCAGGCCCTTGGCGCCGTCGGGACGCAGCCGCAGATCGATGTCGTAGAGCTGTGCCGGCGGGCGTCATGCTGGTGAGCCAGGTGACGAGGCGCCGCGCGAGTCGCAGGTAGCGCTCCTGTCCGGCGTCGTCCGCGTCGTCGTAGAGGAGGACGAGATCGAGGTCGGAGGCGTAACCCAGCTCCTTGCCGCCGAGCTTGCCGAAACCGATGATCGCGAACTTCGGCGGCGGCGCCTGCGCGACCCTGCATCTGTGCCCAAACCTCGGCCAGGGTGGCCGCGAGGATGACATCGGCGAGCGCGGAAAGGTGATCGGCGAGGCGCTCGACGGTCAGCGTTCCGGCGAGGTCCTGCGCGAGCAGGCGGAACGACTGCGCGTGCTTGAATTGTCGCAGTACGTCCATCTGCTCCTCGACGTCGCCCGCCTGAATGGCGAGCAGGCGCGCGAGCTCGTGGCGCCACGCCTCCCAGTCGGGTTCGGCGAGCAGGACGCGCGGGTCGAGCAGCTCGTCGAGGAGGATCGGGTGGCGCGTCAGATAGTCCGCCGCCCATTGCGATGCGCCCATCAACTGCGCCAGGCGCGGCAGCATGGTCGGGTGCTCGGTCAGCAGCGCGAGATAGGCGCTGCGCCGGCTGATGGCTTCCAGCAACTCGAACAGGCGATGGAACACGGACTGCGCGTCCGCGCCGTCGGCGGACATCGCCGCGGCGGTGGCGAGCAGCTGAGGCACCAGCGCGTCGAGGCGCTGTCGCGACAGCGCCGGCAGCTGGACATATCGCGGGCTGGCGCGAACGCGTGTGAGGTTCGCGAGAAGTCCCTCGGGATCCGCGAATCCGGCCGCCGCCAGCGTCTGGCGCGCGGTATCCGCGGAGACATCGTCGGCCCAGAGCGCGGCGAGCGCCGGCAACGCCGGGTCCCGCTCCGGTCGCGTGACGAGGATGCCGTCGCGTCCGGCGGGTCGCGGGCCGCGGCGGTGCCGAAGAGTCCCGCGAATTGCGCGGAGACCGCCGCCCGATGCGCGGCGAGCGCTCGGTCGAAGGCGGCGTCGTCCGCGCAACCCATCGCGCGCGCGAGCGCATCGCATTCCGCGACCTCCGCAGGCAGCGTCTGCGTCTGCCGGTCGTCGCGATACTGCAGCCGGTGCTCGACGTTGCGCAGGAAGACGTAGGCGTCGGCGCAGCGCGGCGACGGCCCCGCCGGGCAGCAAGCCGCGCTGCGGCAATGGCGGCCAGCGCGGGCAAGGTGCCGCGGGCGCGCAACTCGGGCTCGCGCCCGCCACGAACGATCTGCAGCGCCTGCACGATGAACTCGATCTCGCGGATGCCCCCCGGGCCGAGCTTGATGTTCGGCGCGTAGTCGCGGCGCTTGCCTTGCTCCGCGATCTGGCGGTGGATCGTCGCGCAGGCCTTCGTAGGCATCGTAGTCGAGGTACTTGCGAAAGACGAACGGCGTGACCAGCGCGTAGAGCTCGTCGTGCCGCGTGCCGGTCAGCGCGCGCGCCTTCAGCCACGCATAGCGCTCCCACGCGCGGCCCTGCGTGATCAGGTACTGTTCGAGCGCCGAGTAGGGCACGGCGAGGGGCCCGCTCTCGCCGTAGGGCCGCAGTCGCATGTCGACGCGGAACACATAGCCGTCCGGCGTGATCTCGTGGAGCGCGCCGATGACGCGCCGGCCGAGCCGCTCGAAGAATTCCCGGTTCGACAGCGTCCTCGCGCCATCCGTCTCGCCGTCTTCCGGATAGACGAAGACGAGATCGACGTCGGAGGATACGTTGAGCTCGCGTCCGCCGAGCTTGCCCATGCCGATCACCACGAGGTCCTGCGCTTCGCCGTTCTCATCGCGCGGCTCGCCGTGCTCGGCCGCGAGCGCGCCGTGGTGCAACGCGACGGCGGCGCGCAGCGCGGTCTCTGCCAGCGTCGTCATGTTGGCGCAGACCTCGGCCAGATCGGCGCGCGCGGTCAGGTCGCGGGCCAGCGTGTGAACGAAGACGCGGCGGCGCAGCCGGCGCAGCGCCGCCGCCAGCGCGCGCGGTTCTCCGGCCTCCGCGGCGGCGCCCAGCGCCGCTTTCGCGCCGGCCCAGTCGAATGGCGCGTCGAGCGTCGCGACGAGCTCGTCGAGTTCTTCCGGGTGCGCGGCCAGCGCCGCGGTCGCGTATCGGCTGTAGGCGAGAGCGGCGTCGAGATCGGGCGCGATGGACATGGGAACGGGCGGGTGCGGCGAGTTGACCCTGGCAATGGCCGGGTCGGCGGGGAACGGGCTGCGACAAGTTCGCGGCGTACTTCCGTTACAACCGTTACAATGGTGCTGCGCCTCCATTATGCCTTCACCGCGCGCCTTTCTCCGCGTTCCCAGCGCGGTCTTCCTTGCGTTGTTCGGCTTCGTCCGGACGGCCCTGGTCGTCGGATTCGCGGCGTTCGCGCTGGTTCTGCTCGCTATCCGCTTCGTCGTCTTTCCGCAGATCGAATCCCATCGGGACGCGCTCGCGGGCATGCTGTCGCGGCAGCTCGGGCACCCCGTCGAAATCGCCGTGCTCGCCACCGGCTGGGACGGCTGGAACCCGAAGCTCGTGGTCGAAGGTCTGCACGTGCTCGATCGCGCCCGCGCGGCGGCGACACCCCTCCTTTCCCTGCCCAAGGTCGAGTTGATCGTTTCCTGGACGTCGCTGCCGCTGCTCGAGCTCACGCTCAAGGAGCTGAGCATCGAGGGCCCGCGGCTGGCAATTCGCCGCGATCGCTCCGGCGTGCTGCAGGTCGCCGGAATCGAGATCGATCCGGCGCAGGTGGACGGCGACCTTGCCGCTCACCGACTGGATGCTCCGCCAGCGCGAAATCGTCATCCGCGACGCGCTGATCCTGTGGGACGACGATCTGCGCAATGCGCCGCAGCTCGTGCTCGACCGGGTCCAGTTCCGCCTGGAAAACAGCTTCGGGCACCATCGCTTCGGATTGAAGGGCACGCCGCCGCCGGAGCTCGCGGCGCCGCTGGATCTGCGCGGCGATCTCGCGTTCGAGTCGATGAAGGACTGGCAGAGCGCGCAGGGCCGGCTGTTCGTGCGCCTCGATTATGCCGATGTCGCGGCGTGGCGCGAATGGCTGCCGCTGCCCGAGCAGATCGAGTCCGGAACCGGGGCATTGCGCATCTGGTTCCAGTTCGCGCACGGGGAATTGCGCGAGATCGTCGCCGACGTCGAACTGGCCGACGTGAAGGCGAAGCTGGCGGACGACCTGCCCGGAATCGAGCTCGCGCACCTGTCGGGACGCGTCGGCACGCGGAAGTCCGGCGCACAGCGCGAGGTCTTTGCCCGCGCTCTCGCGTTCACGACGACGACGGGCGAGCGGCTCGATCCCGTCCAGTTCAAGTTCGTCGCGCGGGAAGGCACGCGTGACCGGCCGGCCTCCGGAGAGCTCGACTTCGACCAGCTGCAGCTCGCGCCGCTCGTTGCCCTGGCGGCGCATCTGCCGCTGCCGGAGCGGATTCGGGCCGACCTCGCCCGCTTCGCGCCGCGCGGAACGCTGACGCGGGGTCGCCTGCGCTGGGAGGGTCCCGCCGAGTCGCCCGCGTCCTACGAGGCGGCGGCGGAGTTCGCGCAACTGGGGCTCACCGCCCAGGATGCCTTTCCGGGGGCAACCGGACTCACGGGCCGATTCGCCGCAACGCACGAGGGCGGCGAGCTCAGGCTCGCCAGCGCGAATGCCACGGTGGATCTGCCGCGCATCCTGCTCGCCCCCGTCGCGTTCGACACGCTGCAGAGTCTCGTGAAATGGGAGCGCCGCGACGGCAGGACGACGGTGCGCCTGGAGCAGCTCGACATCGCCAATGCCGACGTGGCGGGCGAGGTGACGGGAACCTACCGCACGCTTGCGCACGGGCCGGGCGAAGTCGACATGGTCGCGCGTGCTTCCCGCGGCGATGCCCGGCAGATTCACCGCTATCTGCCGCGGACGATCGATCCTGACACACGCGAATGGCTGCGCGTGGCGCTCGCGGACGGCACGGCTGCCGAAACGCGCTTCACGCTCACCGGCGACCTCGCCGAATTTCCGTTCCCGAACGGCAAGGGCGGCAAGCTGGTGCTCGACACGAAGGCGAAAGCCGTGACGCTCGCCTACGCGGACGGTTGGCCGCCGATCGATGCCATCGATGCCGACGTGCGGATCGAAGGAACGCGCCTGACGGTCGACGCTGCGCGGGGCCGCGTCCACGGCGTCGAAATCGGCAGGACGCGCGCCGAGATATCCGACCTCGCTCGGGATCACCCGCTGCTGCGGATCGACGGCGAAGCAGCGGGACCGATTGCGGGATTCCTACGCTACGTCAAGGACAGCCCGGTTGGCGCGCGGACAGGCACGATCACGAGCGCTGTCGAAGCATCGGGCGGCGGACGGCTGGCCTTGACGATCGAGCTCCCGCTCGGGCGACCCGATGATATACGGTTCGCCGGCGAGTGCACGCTGTCGGACGTGCAGTTGCGCATCGGCGGTGTGCCTCCCCTCGCCAAGGTCAACGGCAAGCTGTCATTCAGCGAACGCGACGTCGGCGCGCGCGACGTCGCCGCGGAGATCCTGGGCGGACCCGCGAAGCTCGCCTTCGCGAGCGCCGAAGGACAGACGCGCGTGACCGGCAGCGGAACGGCGGGTTTGGCCGCGCTGCAACGCGAGTACGGCAACGCGTACCTCGATCGGGTTTCGGGCCGCATCGACTGGTCGATCAACGTGAACGCGCTTGCTCCGGGCACGCTGGGGTGGGTGTTCGAGAGCACGTTGAAAGGCGCTGCCGTCGATTTGCCCGCACCGCTCGGCAAGACTGCAGACGAGGAGATACCGCTGCGCATCGAGGGGCGCGACGAAGCCAGCCCGGCAGGAACGGATTTCATCATCGCGTCGTATGGACGCGTCGCGCAATTTGCCGCGCATCGCCGGCAAGAGGCGACCGGGACGATCATCGATCGCGCGCTGCTCTCGCTGGGCCGGGCGATCGAGCGGCCGGACGCGGCCCGCGCCGAACGCCCCGGGCTATGGGTGCGCGGCGAGTTGCCGGTGCTCAAGGCCGATGCATGGATCGCTTTGCTGCCGCGGGAAGCCGCAGCGGGGACCGGACGCCCGGATCCCGGGCTCGTCCTCGCCGGGGCGGACTTCGACGTCCGCGAGTTCGATGCCCTGGGCGCCAAGTTCACGGACCTGAAGGTGAAGCTGCGCGAATCCCCGCGCGGATGGGCAATCGACCTCGACGGAGCGGAAGTCGCCGGGACCGCGACGTGGTCCGCCGCCGACGCCGGATCGCCGAACGGGCGGCTCGTGGCGCGGTTGTCCCGGCTCGCGATGCCGGGGCGCGGCAGCCCCGCGACCGGCCGGGTTGTCGATGCCGGCGAGAGTGCGGGTGCGCAGCAGCCGGGTGCGCCGGCGACCCGTCCATGGCCGGAAATCGATCTCGCGGCGGACACGCTGGTGTCGAAGGATCGCGATCTCGGCCGGCTCGAGTTCGTCGCGAAGCCGCGCGGAGCGGAATGGCAGATCGACCGCCTCAAGCTCGCGAACGATTCCGGACGCCTGGATGCCAGCGGAGCGTGGCGCGCGGCCGGCCGGCAGCAGCAGACCAGGCTCGACGTGGCGCTCGACGCAAAGGATTCCGGCGCCTTTCTCGCGCGGTACGGCTATCCCGAGGCATTGCACGGCGCGCCGACGAAGATCGATGGCCAGCTTTCCTGGTCGGGTGCGCCGCACGAGTTCGATTTCGCGACGCTCTCCGGGACGCTCGGCATACGCGTGGGCCCGGGCCGGTTCACCAAGCTCGAGCCGGGCCCCGGCAAGCTTCTGGGCGTGCTTTCGCTGCAGGCGCTGCCGCGGCGCGTTACGCTCGACTACAGCGATGTCTTCAGCGAAGGGCTTGCGTTCGACGAAATCACCGGCAATGTGCGGATCGCGACCGGAATCATGAGCACCTCCGACCTCAAGCTCGTCGGTCCGTCGGCCAAGGTCGAAATTTCGGGTGACGCCGACCTGGCGAAGGAAACGCAGCGCCTCAACGTGCGCGTGCAGCCGGCGCTGTCGTCCAGCCTTTCGGCCGGGGCGGCGTTGCTGTTCCTCGCCAACCCGCTGGTCGGCGCGGCGGTGGGCGCCGGCTCGCTGTTCGCGCAGGCCATCCTCCAGGATCCGGTCGAAAAGATGTTCCGCTACGAGTACACGGTGACAGGCAGCTGGTCGGACCCGATCGTCACCAAGAATGTCGGAGGGAATGCGAGCGCCGCGCCGAGCGTCGGGCGCGCCGACGATTCCCGGAGCGATGCGATGACGGAATCCGGCGAGCGCCTGCGCGTGGCGGCGGTGCAGACCGTTGCCGGCGGCGACGTCGAGGCGAATCTGGCGCAGGCGGAGCCGCTGATCGGCCAGGCGGCGGCCGAGGGTGCGCGACTCGTGGTTCTGCCCGAGTACTTCGGCATTTTCGGCGCGCGGGCTACCGACAAGCTGGCGGTCCGGGAGACCGACGGCAGCGGCGTGCAGCAGGCTTTCCTGGCGCGACTCGCAAGGATCCACGGCATCTGGCTGGTCGGCGGCACCGTGCCGCTGGCGAGCGCCGATCCGGCGCGCGTGCGCAGCGCATGCCTGGTGTACGGCCCCGACGGGCGGCGTGTCGCCCGCTACGACAAGATCCATCTGTTCGCGTTCACGCGCGGGGAAGAGTGCTACGACGAAGGCAAGACCATCGAGCCGGGCACGCAAGCCGTGACCATCGACCTGCCGTGCGGCCCGTCGGACTGTCCGTTTGCTACGACCTGCGCTTTCCCGAGCTCTATCGCGGCATGGGGACACTCGCGCTGATCCTGGTGCCGGCGGCATTCACCGCGACGACCGGCGCGGCGCACTGGCACCTGCTCCTGCGCGCGCGCGCCGTCGAGAATCAGTGCTACGTGCTCGCGGCTGCGCAGGGCGGCGAGCATCCGGGCGGGCGGCGCACGTATGGCCACTCGATGCTGATCGATCCCTGGGGATGCGTCGTCGCCGAACTGGATCAGGGCCCCGGCATCGTCGTCGGCGATGTCGATCCGGCGCGGCTCGAAGCCGTGCGCGCTGCGCTCCCGGCGCTCGCGCACCGCGTGCTGTAGCGTATGGACCGCGAGTGAGCGCCACCGACTCGGGTGCTCCGGTCGCGGATCGCCATTTCGAGGATTTCGTGCCGGGCGCAGGTGTCGGATTTCGGCCCGATCACCATCGACGAGGCGGACGTCATCGCGTTCGCGCAGCGCTACGATCCGCAACCGGTCCACGTCGACCGGGACGCGGCGACGGCGGGCCCGTTCGGCGGACTGATCGCGAGCGGCTGGCATACGGCGAGCCTCGTCATGCGGATCCTGGTCGAGCATTACCTTGCGCGCGGCGCCGCGCTGGCATCGCCGGGCGTCGACGAGCTGCGCTGGCTGCAGCCCGTGCGTCCGGGCGACGTGCTGCGGGTGCGGGTGACCGTGCTCGAAGCGCGTCGTTCGCGATCGAAGCCCGATCGCGGGCTCGTGCGGACTCGCATCGAGGCGTTGAATCAGGACGACGCCGTCGTCATGAGCATGATCGCGATGAATCTGTTCCTGTGCCGCGTTCCGGGCGCGGCCGGCTGACGGGGGTGCCCGCGGCCGGTCACTTGCCGCGCAGCAGAATCAGCACCGCGCCGCCGCCGCCCGCGTTGGGCGGCGTCTCGCAGTACGCGAGCACCTCGTCCCAATGCGCGAGCCACCGGCGCACGCGGCCCTTGAGGACCGGCTCCCGGTTCGGCGACGTGAGCCCCTTGCCGTGGATCGCCCGCACGCAGCGATGCCCGCGCGCCCGCGCGTCGACGATGAAGTCGGAAAGCGCGTCGTGGGCTTCGTCGATCCGGTGGCCGTGCAGGTCGATCTCGGCCTGCACCGACCATTCGCCACGACGCAGCTTCCTCAGGATGTCGCTGGGGAGGCCGCGTCGCAGGAAGGTCTGCTCGGCCTCGTGTTCCTGTCCGACATCCCAGGCCTCGGGAGCCCGCTCGGCGCCGTACTTGGATGCCGTCAGCGCATCGGCATCGTCGGCGATGCGCTGCAGCGGAATCGGCGCGGGCCGCGGCGGCGCGTTGCGGGCACGGGTGCTGGGCGCCAGTCTCTGCACGTCGGCGAAGGCTTGCGCGAGATCGACGTCGCCGGTTGCCCGCGGGACCGCCACCGGCGAGATGTTTCGCCGCGCGTGCGGCCACCGTCGATCTCGCGGCCGGTCCCGGGCTTCGAGGACGCCGCGGCACCGCGCGCCGCGTCGACGAGCTTCTTCAGGTCCGCCAGTTTTGCCATGGCGTCATTCACCGCCTGCGCGTCGGGCGCAATGGTCAGCCGTGCGATTCGAGGTAGGCCTCGGCGTCGAGCGCCGCCATGCACCCGGTGCCCGCCGAGGTCACCGCCTGCCGATACACGTGGTCGGCGACGTCCCCGGCGGCGAACACGCCGGGCACGCTCGTCGCCGTCGCGCCGCCATCGGTCCCGCTCCTGACCTTGATGTAGCCGCCGGCCATCGTGAGCTGGCCCTCGAAGATGCCGGTGTTCGGCGTGTGCCCGATGGCGATGAACACGCCCATCACCGGGAGATCCTGCGTCGCGCCGGTCTTGACGTCCTTGATCCGCGCCCCCGTGACGCCGCGTGCCGTCGCCCAGGACTTCGTCCAGCGTCTGATGCCACAGCACGCGGACGTTGCCGCCGTCGCGCGTCTTGGCCATCAGCTTGTCGACCAGGATCGCCTCGGCGCGGAACCGGTCGCGTCGATGCACCAGCGTGACCGTGCGCGCGATATTGGACAGATAGAGCGCCTCCTCGACCGCGGTATTGCCGCCGCCGATCACCACGACGTCCTGCGCCTTGTAGAAGAAGCCGTCGCAGGTCGCGCAGGCCGAGACCCCCTTGCCCATGAAGGCCTGCTCCGACGGCAAACCGAGGTAGCGCGCGGAGGCGCCGGTCGCGATGATCAGCGCATCGCAGGTGTACTCGCCGTTGTCGCCGATCAGCCGGATGGGCCTGGCGTCGAGCTTCGCCGTGTGGATCTGGTCGAAGATCATCTTCGTGTCGAAGCGCTCCGCGTGCTTCTGGAAGCGGGCCATCAGCTCCGGGCCCTGCACGCCTTCGGCATCGGCCGGCCAGTTGTCGACGTCGGTGGTCGTCGTCAGCTGTCCGCCCTGGGCGAGCCCGGTGATGAGGACCGGCTTCAGGTTGGCGCGTGCCGCGTATACTGCGGCGGTGTAACCGGCCGGGCCGGAGCCGAGAATGAGGAGGCGGGCGTGTTGTGTCGACATGCGTATCTCGCTTCGCAAATTGTTCGAGTTTAACCGGAGCGCGTCCCGAACCGCCGCGACGTCGCGCCGATTTCGTCGCAGGACCGAGACCGGCGGGCAGACACCGCCAACGTGGGGGCGATGCCGGTCGCTCCAACCGCGGGGCATCGCGTCACGATGCCCGCAGTCGTCCGCGCCGCTGGTGTATAATTCGCCACGTGAAGTCAGCGCGGCAAATCCATGTTTTTCAATAAGAAAGAAACGAACGTCCCGGCGCCGCGCCGCGACCGGTCGGCCCCGTCGTTGTCGCCGCGCTTCGCGCGGCTCGTCCGCGAATCCTGGTGGCTCGTCGTCGTTGCGGCATTCGTCTGGCTGGCGCTGATTCTGGCGACTTATGCGAAGACCGATCCAGGCTGGTCGTTCTCGGGTGTCGGCGCTCCGATCGCGAATCGTGGCGGCCTGGCGGGTGCCTGGCTCGCCGACCTGCTGCTCTATCTCTTCGGCATCTCGGCCTGGTGGTGGGTCGTCGCGGGCGTGGTCCTGGTCGTCGCCGGATATCGCCGCATCGGACATCCCGAGCTCGAAACGGATCACCCGCTTTCGCTCGGCGTGCTGGGATTCGGCCTCGTGTTGCTGTCGAGCGCCGCGCTGGAGGCGCTGCGGCTCTACAACCTGCCGGTGACGCTGCCGCAGGCGGCCGGCGGCGCGCTGGGCGAAATCATCGGCCGGGGACTGTCGAAGCTGCTGGGATTCAACGGCGCGACGCTGCTGCTGCTGGCGCTGTTCGCGGCGGGCTCGTCGCTGTTCTTCGGGCTGTCGTGGCTGAAGCTGATGGAGCGCATCGGCACCTGGCTCGAGAGGGCAGTCCTGTGGCTAAGGCGCCGCGCGGAGGAGCGCAAGGATCGCGCGCTCGGGGCGCAGGCGCTCGCGGTGCGCGAGGCGGTCGTGCAGGCAAAGCACGAAGTCGTCCTGCGCGAGCCGGTGCTCGTCGTGCCGCAGGTCGTCGAGGTGCCGAAATCCGATCGCGTGGTGAAGGAAAAGCAGCGGCCGCTCTTCATCGACCTGCCGGATTCCCCGCTGCCGCCGCTGGCGCTGCTCGACGACGCGCCTGGCGGCGCAGGAAACGGTGAGCGCCGACACGCTCGAATTCACGTCGCGACTGATCGAGCGGAAACTCGCCGATTTCGGCGTCGCCGTGAGGGTGCTGGCGGCCTATCCCGGGCCGGTGATCACCCGCTACGAGGTCGAGCCGGCGGTCGGCGTCAAGGGCGCGCAGATCGTGAATCTGGTGAAGGACCTCGCGCGCGCGCTGTCGGTGGTCTCGATCCGCGTCGTCGAAACGATTCCGGGCAAGTCGTGCATGGGGCTCGAGCTGCCCAACCCGAAGCGGCAGATCGTGAAGCTCATCGAGATCCTGTCGTCGGCGACGTACAACGACAACGCGAGCCGGCTGACGCTGGCGCTGGGGAAGGACATCGCCGGCAAGGCGGTGATCGCCGACCTCGCCCGGATGCCGCACCTGCTCGTCGCCGGAACGACCGGGTCGGGCAAGTCGGTCGCGGTCAACGCGATGATCCTGTCCCTGCTGTACAAGGCCGAGCCGCAGGCAGGTGCGCATGATCCTGGTCGATCCGAAGATGCTCGAGCTCTCGGTCTACGAGGGCATTCCGCACCTGCTGGCGCCGGTCGTCACCGACATGAAGCTCGCCGGCAACGCGCTCAACTGGTGTGTCGGCGAGATGGAGCGCCGCTACCGGCTGATGTCGACGCTCGGCGTGCGCAACCTCGGCGGGTACAACGCGAAGGTCGGCGAGGCGAGGAAGTCGGGCAAGCCGCTGACCAATCCGTTCTCGCTGACGCCGGAGGCCCCGGAGCCGATCGAGGAAATGCCGTTCATCATCGTCGTGATCGACGAGCTGGCCGACATGATGATGGTGACCGGCAAGAAGATCGAGGAGCTCATCGCGCGCATCGCGCAAAAGGCGCGTGCGGCGGGCATCCATCTGATCCTGGCCACGCAGCGCCCGTCCGTGGACGTGATCACGGGGCTCATCAAGGCCAACATACCGTCCCGCATCGCGTTCCAGGTGGCGAGCAAGGTCGACTCGCGCACGATCCTCGACCACATGGGAGCGGAGGCGCTGCTCGGACAGGGCGACATGCTCTATCAGCCGCCCGGCGTGGGCTATCCGCTGCGCGTGCACGGCGCGTTCGTGTCGGACGCCGAAGTGCACAAGGTGGTCGAGCACCTGAAGGCGCAGGGGGGGCCGCAGTACCTCGACGGCATTCTCGAGGGCAGCGCCGGCGGCGACGGCGACGAGAGCGTAGCCGTGGAAGGCGCCGATGCGGAATCCGACCCGATGTACGACCAGGCCGTGGCGCTGGTGCTGCAGACGCGCCGGCCGTCGATATCGCTCGTGCAGCGCCATCTGCGCATCGGCTACAACCGCGCCGCGCGACTCATCGAGCAGATGGAGCGCTCGGGCCTGGTGTCGCCGATGCAGACCAACGGCAATCGCGAAGTGCTGGTCCCGGCAAAGAGGGGCGAGGGGGCATGAAGCGCACGCTGAGGGCATCCTTGATCGCGGTCACCCTCGCCGCGACGGCGACCGCGCAGGCGGACGGTCTCGCGCAGCTCAAGGCCTTCCACGCGACGACGAAAAGCGGGAAGGTCACGTTCCGGCAGGTCGTCGCTGCCAAGGGGCAGCAGGAGATGCGGGAGTCGACCGGCACGTTTTCGTTCCAGCGACCGGGGAAGTTCCGCTGGACCTACGAAACGCCCTACGCGCAGCTGATCGTCGGCGACGGCGAACATCTCTGGATCTACGACCGCGATCTCAACCAGGTTATCGTGCGCAAGCTCGACCGGGCACTCGGCTCGACGCCTGCGGCGCTCCTCGCCGGGGACAGCGCGCTCGAGGCCAATTTCGATCTGAATGACGCGGGCAGCCGCGATGGCGTCGAATTCGTGGAGGCGCAACCCCGGACGGCGGACACGGGATTCGAGCGCGTGCGCATCGGTTTCGCCAACAACGTGCCGCGCGCGATGGAGCTCAAGGACACGTTCGGCAACGTCACCACGCTCACCTTCGGCCCGTTCGACCGGAATTCGGCGCCGGACGCGGGGCAATTTCGCTTCGTCCCGCCCAAGGGCGCCGACATCGTCGGCGAAAGCAGGTAGCGGATCGCCGTCGCGCCGCGAAGGCCCCGGTCAACGCGTGGTCCAGGCGCGCACGCGGGGGTGCGCAAGGACGTCCGGGTCGACGACGAATTCGATCCTGCGTCCGGCCAGCGCATCGACGATGCTCGCGAGGCCCGTGGACGCCATGTTGTGAAAGCATTCGTCGGTCCAGCATAGCGAGTGCGGCGTGACGATCACCTGGTCCATCGCCAGAAGCGGATTGTCGGGCGCGATCGGCTCCCGCTCGAACACGTCGAGCGCCGCCCCGCCGATCCGCCGCGCACGCAGCGCTTCGATCAGCGCCGCCTCGTCGACGATCGGCCCGCGCGCCACGTTGATGAAATGCGCCGTAGGCCGCATACGCGCAAACTGCGGCGCTCCGACGAGGTGACGGGTTTCGTCGTTCAGCAGGCAGCAGACGACGACGAAGTCCGATTCGGTAAGCAGCGTGTCGAGGTCGACCTTGCGCGCACCGAGATACCCGAGTTCGATGGCGTTGACATAGGGATCGGCAGCGAGGAGTTTCAGGTCGAAGGCGCGCGCCATGCGCAGCAGCTCCTTGCCGATGCGGCCGGCCCCGACCACACCCAGCGTGCGTCCGGTGAGGCCCATGCCCATGTTGTCCATCCGCTCGTGCCAGCGGCCCGTGCGCGTGAGCCGATCCTTCAGCATCAGCCGGCCGGCCAGAGCCAGGACGAACGAAAGCGCGATGGTCGCCACGGGGCGCGGCATCGAGCTCGGTGTATGCGTGACGATGACGCCGGCGCGTGTCATCGCCGCGACATCGACCGAGTCGTAGCCCACGCCGTGCCGCGCCACGACGCGCAACCGACAATCGGCGCGCGCGACGGCGGCAGCGGGGACCCGCGGCAGGTTCACGTACAACGCGTCGTAGCGCGCCGCGTGGTCGGCGGAAATCTCGTCGACAATCGCGGGCAGGTACTCCCATTCGATGCCGGGTGCGCGATCGAGGATGGCGAGCGCCGCGGCGCCGAACGCGGGCTCGCCACGCGAATCGAGGATGTCGCGCGTCAGCCCGACCTTCAGGGGCTCGGTCACGGGACGCTGCCTCGCGGCCGGGCGGCGCCCCGCAGCAGGTCGATGCCGTGGCCCAACGCGTACTGCAGCATCAGCTGATCGACGCCATAGGCCATCAGGCGGAAGCCCTTCGCGGCGTATTCGCGCGCCCAGTCGTCGTCGGTCGCGATGAACGCGGCCGTCTTGCCGTGCGCCTCGCATGCGGCGACGATGCGATCGATCGCCGCGAGGTAGGCGGGGTGCCTGAACTGGCCGGGGATGCCCATGAAATTCGTGAGGTCGAAGTGTCCGACCCACAGCGCGTCGACGCCCGGCACGGCGGCGATGGCCTCGACATTGGCGAGGCCCTCCCGGGTCTCGATCTGAGGTATCACCATCGTGCGCGCATTCAGCGCCGCGATCTTCGCCTCGATTTCGCCGCCCTCGTAGTCGTCGTGCGCGAAGCCGAACGCCGCGCCGCGTCGGCCCTGCGGCGGGTAGCGGGTGCAGGAGACGATGTGCGCGGCCTCCTCCGGCGTGCCCACCATCGGCACCATCACGCCCATGGCGCCGACGTCGAGCGCCCGGGCGATGAAGTGGTATTCGCCACGCGGCACCCGGACCATCGGCACCAGCGGAAGGCCTCGGCACAGCGCGAACTGCGTCTTCAGCGTTTCGAAGCCAAGCCCGGTGTGCTCCATGTCGTAGAGCACGAAATCGGCGCCGGCGTTCCGGCAAAGCTGCGGAACCCCCGGCGAGAAGAACTCGAAGACCATTGCGCCGAACGCGCAACCGCCCGCCGCGAGGGTGGCCTTGACCGGATTGTCACGCATGGCCGAGCTGCGCGAGATAGGCGCGAATGCGCTTCGCGTTGGCGCCGAGGTCGCTCTTGCCCACGCGCGAGACGGAACGCACGTCGATCCTGCTTCCCGTCGGCACGGGCGCAACGCGTACCACGACGTCGTCCCGGAACCCGAACCACGGGGTTGTGGCCGTCGCCTCGATGCGTCCTGCGACCGCGTCGGCCGTCGCGACCTCCCACCCCATCGCCTTTGCCGTGTCCAATGCGCGCGCAAAGGCCGCGGCCGGCGGCACCGGGAGCACCAGCGGAACGATGTCGGGATAGGCGCGCCGCTGCGCCTTCGCCGTCTCGCCTCCTGGATGGATGGCGGGCACAGGGGCGGTGGCGCGCAATGGCAGGATGGCGACGAACGCGGGCGGATGCTCGGTGTCGGTCGTGACGTCGTTGATCGCTGCCGCGGCGCGCGCGGTCTGCAGCCAGTGCGACGGGACGAAGGCCACGCCGGCACCGATCGCGATCGCCGCCGCCAGGACGGCGATCCCGCCGGCGCGAAAACGCGGGATCAGCAGGAAGACCAGCGCCAGCGCGGCGATCGCAAGGCCCGCATAGAGGCTCCAGCGCACGAGCTGGAACCCGAAGCGGTAGTCCCAGGCGCCGAACCGCGCACCGTAGCCTGACGCGACGAGCAGCGTGGCAGCCAGCAGGGCGAGGCCGAGAGGAATGAAAGTCGTTTTCATGCGCGCGGCGGAAATGGCCGATAATGCGGACTCTACGCTGCTGCAAAGGACGGGGTCAACGCGAGACGGCGCGGCGGCGTGCCCGTGGCTGCGCCGACCTCCGGATCGAGGGCAGCGGCCGCGCTTCACGCCAATCCGTGCATTCGTGACCGATCTCTTCGCCACCGCCAATCCCGCGGCGCCGCTTGCGGACCGGCTGCGCCCGACGACCATCGACGAGGTGATCGGGCAGCGCCATCTGCTCGCGCCGGGCAAGCCGCTGGCGGTCGCGTTCGCGTCCGGCAAGCCGCACTCGATGCTCCTGTGGGGCCCGCCCGGCGTGGGCAAGACCACGCTGGCGCGCTTGATGGCGCGCGCCTTCAATGCCGAGTTCATCGCGCTGTCGGCGGTGCTGGCGGGCGTCAAGGACATCCGCGACGCCGTCGCGCGCGCGGAAGCGACGCTCGCGCAGTCGGGTCGGCACACCATCCTCTTCGTCGACGAGGTGCACCGGTTCAACAAGGCGCAGCAGGACGCGTTCCTGCCGTACGTCGAAGCCGGGGCTCGTCACGTTCATCGGCGCGACGACCGAGAATCCCTCGTTCGAGGTCAACAGCGCGCTGTTGTCCCGCGCGGCCGTCTACGTGCTGGAACCGCTGTCGGCGGAGGAGCTCGCGCACCTGCTCGATGCGCGCGCTCGCGGTCGGGGCGCCGGGACTCGACGCTGGATCCGCAGGCGCGCGAGACGCTGATCGCCTATGCCGACGGCGACGGCCGACGGCTCGTCAATCTGGTCGAGTACCTGGCGACGGCCGCTGGCGGCGGGGCGCACAGGCGCCCGTCGATGTCGCATTCATCGAAGCGACGATCGCGCGCAGTCTGCGCCGCTTCGACAAGGGCGGCGAGGCGTTCTACGACCAGATCTCCGCGCTGCACAAGTCGGTGCGCGGGTCGAATCCGGATGCGGCGCTCTACTGGATGTGCCGGATGCTCGACGGCGGCGCCGATCCGCTCTACGTCGGCCGGCGACTGATCCGGATGGCGACCGAGGACATCGGGCTCGCCGACCCCCGCGCGCTGTCGCTGACCACCGCCGCCGTCGAGACCTACGAGCGGCTCGGCACGCCGGAGGGCGAGCTGGCGCTGGCCGAGGCCGTGATCTATCTCGCCTGCGCCGCCAAGTCGAACGCGGTGTACACCGCCTACAACGCGGCGCGCGCGTTCATCGCCGAGGACGGCTCGCGGCCGGTGCCGCTGCGGCTGCGCAACGCGCCGACGAAGATGATGAAGGGCCTGGGCTACGGCAAGGGCTACCGCTACGCCCACGACGAGGATGGCGCCTTCGCCGCGGGCGAGCGCTATTTCCCGGACAACATGCCGGAAGTGTCGTGGTACGAGCCGACCGATCGCGGCCTCGAGGCGAAGATCCGCGAGAAGCTGGAATGGCTGCGCGCACAGGACCGGAAGGCGCGCGGCGACGAGCAGTGACGCGTCGCCACGCGAGTCAGGGAACTGCGCCGCCGCTCATTTGCTAGAATCGCGGCATGCTCGACATCAATCTTTTTCGCGACGATCTGCCGGCTGTCGCAGCCGGACTCGCCAAGCGGGGCCTGACGCTCGACGCCGCGCGCTTCGAGGCGCTCGAGCGCGAGCGCAAGGACATCCAGACTCGCACGCAGGACATGCAGGCGAGGCGCAACGCCTTGTCGAAGCAGATCGGCGCCGCCAAGGGCAAGGGCGAGGACGCGTCGGCGCTGCTCGCCGAGGTGGCCGGGTATCGGCGCGGAGACGAAGCGCCTCGAAGGCGAGCTCGATCGCGTGCAGGCCGGGTTGCGCGACTTCCTGCTCGATCTGCCGAACCTCACGCATTCGAGCGTGCCGGTCGGGAAGTCGTCCGACGACAATGTCGAGGTGCGCCGATGGGGCACGCCGCGGGCGTTCGACTTCCCGTCGCGCGATCACACCGACATCGGCGAAGGTCTGGGCCTGCTCGATTTCCCCACGGCGGCCAAGCTTTCCGGCGCGCGATTCATGTTCCTGCGCGGCGGGCTCGCGCGGCTGCACCGCGCGCTCGCGCAGTTCATGCTCGACACGCAGACTGCCGAGCACGGCTACACCGAGTGCTACACGCCCTACATCGTCAATGCCGAGACGCTGATCGGCACGACGCAGCTGCCGAAATTCGAAGCCGACATGTTCGCGGTGAAGAGAGGCGGGGTCGACGCCGACGATCCCGCGGCGGCGAACGGCTCTACCTCATCTCGACGGCCGAGATCACGCTCACCAATTCCGTGCGCGGCGAGATCCTGCCGGCCGAGGCACTCCCGACTCAGGCTCACCGCGCATTCGCCGTGCTTCCGCTCCGAGGCCGGAAGCTACGGCAAGGACACGCGCGGCATGATTCGCCAGCATCAGTTCGACAAGGTCGAGATGGTGCAGATCGTCCATCCCGACCGCTCGTACGCTGCGCTCGAAGAGATGACCGGCCACGCCGAAGCCGTGTTGCAGCGGCTGGAGTTGCCTTACCGCGTGGTCACGCTGTGCACCGGCGACATCGGTTTCGCCGCCGCCAAGACCTACGACCTCGAAGTGTGGCTGCCCGCGCAGAACACCTATCGCGAGATCTCGTCGTGCTCGAATTGCGAGGACTTCCAGGCGCGGCGGATGCAGGCGCGATTCCGCAACGCGCAGGGCAAGCCGGAGCTGGTGCACACGCTGAACGGCTCGGGGCTCGCGGTCGGTCGCGCGCTCGTCGCGGTGATGGAAAACCATCAGCGGGCCGACGGCGGCATCGACGTGCCCGCGGCCCTGCAACCGTACATGGGCGGGACGAAGGTCGTTGGCTCCGCGCGCGCTGATCCCGTTTTCCCAGGGCAGGTGCGCAGGTTTCCGGTGTGGCCCAGCGAGTAGCGGCCCGGCTGCGGCCACACGGTGAGTCCGTGCGGCTCCTTGCCGACTGCGATGGTGCGCACGTCGCCCGATGTCGTGTCGAACACGTAGACGACGTTGTCGTAGCGGCCCGAGAGCCAGAGGGTTCTTCCGTCCGCGCTCACGTTGCCCATGTCGGGGCTGCCGCCGCCCGGAATCGGCCAGTTCGCGTCGACCTTGCGCGTCGCGAAGTCGATCGACCGACACGCTGCCCTTGCCTTTCGGCGGTCCGTGGATCTTGTTCGAGCCGCGATTGGCGACGTAGAGCTTCTTGCCGTCGCGGCTCGGATAGAGGCCGTGCGTCCCCTTGCCGGTCTCGATGAAGCCGACCTGCTTGAACGTGTCGCCGTCGACGACGTGCACGCCGTCGGCCATCATGTCGGCGACGAAGAAGAGCTTGCCGTCGGGCGAGGCGCGAATGTCCTGCGGCATGCCCTTCCAGGTCGTGCAAATCACCTCGTCCTTGCCGTCCGGCCCCTTTACGATGGTGGTCGGCCGGCCGGGCTGAATCACCTGCGTGTATCCCAGCACCTTCCGGTTGACGAGGTCGATCTTGGCCACGGTGCCCGTGAATTCGCAGGTGAAGATCGCGTACCGGCCGTCGATCGAGAAATCGGCATGGTTGATGCCTTTGCATTGCGGCACTTCGAGTGAAGATTGCATCACCATCGTGTGCGGGTCGCGGAAATCGAGCCGCTTGTAGGCTTCGGCAACGACGATCGCCGATTTTCCGTCCGGCGTGAAATACATGTTGTACGGATCGTCGACTTTGATTGGTGCGCCAAGCTTGCCGGTCAGGGGATCTATCGGTGTGAGGCTGCCGTCCTTGCGCCCTTCCGCGTTGTTGGCCACCCACAACGTCCGAAGGTCCCACGACGGGACAACGTGCTGCGGGTTGATGCCGACCTTCAAACGGTCGACGACTTTGTACGTCGCCGGATCGATCACGTAGACGTCGTTCGACTGAACGTGCGGGACGTAAACGCGCGGCAAGTCACGGGCGACGACCGCGCTCAGTTTTCCGGCGTCGTCTCGCTGTAGAGATTGGCCGGGTCGACGACGGCCGGCATGCCGGGAACCGTCGCTATCGGAGGCGTCGTGCCCGTTGCGGGCGGTGCCGCTGGCGCCTGTGCCCAGACGAGAGCGCCGACGCCCAGGCCGAGACAGAAGACGACATTGAGCGGGCGGTACAACGTCCGAATCGGCATGGAGGACCCTCGAGATTGGCGGTGACGAAAGAAAAGGGGGGCAGGCGCAGCACCCGGCTCACCGCCGGGCGGAATCGTGGTGGCGAGCCGTGGCGCTGTTGATCGCATCGACCGTCGCCGCCACGATCGCATCCACGCCCAACTGCCCGAGCTCGGCAGACGAGCGGCGCGGATCGCCGTAGACGCCGTCGGCGGCCCCAGGCTTTGCACCGGGCTGCAGGCGCTCCGTCCGGACGAGTCGGGGATCGACCGCCAGTGCGAGCGAAGTGTCGGCCAGACCGGCGTGGGTGCCGATCTCCTCGTCGCGGTAACCGCGGCTGCGCAGCGCCTGCGCGTACGTGGTCTCCGCGACCCGGTAATACTCCTCGATCGCGTGCACGCGGACGGTCGAGGCGCTCCACTCCTTGTTCAGTCGATTCGCTACAGCCCGCAGGCTCTTTTGATAGCCGCCGTGATCGCCGAGCAGCACGATGTCGCGAAAGCCGTGCAGGCTGGAAGCTGCGCTGCCGCCGACGCGACGACCTGCTCGAACGCGGCCTCGGGCACGGTGATGGTTCCGGGAAAGCGCATGTGCGCCGTCGGCGGCTCTATGCTTCCCTCGGGCACGTAGGCGAGGACGGGCGCCACCAGCGCATTGCCGAGCGCCTGCGCGATCTTTCCGGCGAGTGCCTTGACCCGGGCGTTGTGCTTGCCCAGCACCATGTGCGATCCGTTCTGCTCGGTGCCGCCGATCGGGATGATGACGGTCGTGCTCCCGGCGCGAACCTGGTCCCGCAGCTCGGGCCACGTAAGCTCGTCGATGAACACGGTCGCGGGCGCGACGGCGAGCACACCGGTTGCCGCCGCCAGCAGGAGTAGGGCGCCGAGCCACGGCGCTGCACGAATCATAACCGTGCATTATGGGGCCGCGGCCGTGAAACCGGGAACGCGCACCCGGGTCACGGTCCCCGCGCGTCGCGCGGCGTCCCGTTCGCCTCCAGATCCTTGTGCAGCCTGATCGGCTCCCCCCTCTTGCGCAGGCGGAGATTGATGGTCTCCACTACCACCGCGAAGGCCATGGCGAAGTAGATGTAGCCCTTGGGTATGTGCAACTCGAAACCTTCGCCGATCAGTGCGACGCCGATCAGGATCAGGAACGACAGCGCCAGCATCTTGATCGTGGGATGCGCATCGACGAAGTCGCCGATCGGCTTGGCGGCGAACATCATGACGGCGACGGCGATGACGATGGCGAGCACCATGACCGGGATGTCGTCGACCATTCCGACCGCGGTGATCACCGAGTCCAGCGAGAACACGATGTCGATGATGGCGATCTGGATCAGGGTGCCGAAGAAAGCGGCATGTCGCGGCGTGCCGTGCCCGTCCTCGGCCTCGCCCTCGAGGGCAGTTGTGGATCTCCATCACCGACTTCGCCAGCAGGAACAACCCGCCGACCACCAGGATCAGGTCGCGTCCGGAAAAGCCCTGGCGAAGACCGCGAACAGCGGATCGGTCAGGCGCATCATCCACGCGAGCGACAGCAGCAGGGCGATGCGCATCACCATGGCGAGCCCGAGGCCGATGATGCGCGCCCGCGCCCGCTGTTCCGGCGGCAGGCGGCCGACCAGGATCGAGATGAAGATGATGTTGTCCACGCCGAGCACGATCTCGAGCGCGGTCAGGGTGAGGAGGGCGATCCACGCCTCGGGGGAAGCTAGCCAATCCATGACGACTCCATTTGCGGTTGTTATTGCTTCCGGACTGTGGAATCCGGCGCATCCGGCCCGGCGGTGGTCGGCGAACATCCCGAGACGCGGCCGATGCGGCGGCGCGTGCGCGAGCAGTACGTCGTAGTACCCGCGCACGCGGTCGACGAAGGCCACCGGCATCCCGCCCCGGGCGTAGCCCAGTTTCGCCTGCTGGTAGTACTCGGGAAGCGCGAGCAACGGCAGCACCTTCTTGACGTCGCTCCAGAGGTCCGGATCGAGCTTCTGCTTCTGCGCGAGGATGCGGGCATCCTCGAGGTGACCGAGGCCGATGTTGAACGCGGCAAGTGCCAGCCACGTGCGGTCGGGCTCGTGAATGCGCGGGGGGAGCTTGGCCTTGAGATCGCGCAGATAGCGCGCCGCCGCGACGACGTTCTGCGCGGGGTCGAGCAGGTCGCTGATCCCGAGGTGCCTGGCCGTGTCCTCGGTGATCTGCATGATCCCGCGCACGCCGGTGGGGCTGGTCGCCGCCGGGTCCCACTGCGACTCCTGATAGGCTATCGCCGCGAGCAGCCGCCATTCGATCCCGCTTTTCTCCTGGGCGTCATGGAACAGGTGCAGGTACTGCGGCAGCACGGTGCGCATCCGTTCCTGCAGCACGCTGGCGTCGAGGCGCTGGATCTGGCGCGGGTCCGGCAGATAGCGGTCGTTGAGGCGGGCGAGCGTACCGTCGCGTCGCAGCCGTGCGAGGAAGCGGTCGAGCTCCTGCCGCAGATCGCCGAAACGCGACGGTACGACCCAGGCGACCTCGCGTTCTCTGCCGGCGGGAAACGCGACCTCGTAGTCGAGGTAGACGTTTCGCGCGAGCGAGGCGGCGAGCGAGCCGACGATCGCGTAACCGACGGTTCCGTCCGAAACCTGGGAGATGAGCGCGGCGATGGACGGCAATGCAAGCGCTTCCCAGCGGATGCCCGGATGCGTGTCGCGCGTGGCGGCGATGTCCGACTCGAAGCCCGCATCCGCGACGAAGGCGACGGTCTCGCCGTCGAGATCGTCCCAGTTCGCCGGCTTGTAGCCGTCGCGGTTGTAGATCAGCACCGGTTGGGCGGACACGACTCCGGTCGTCCACAGCACTTCCGCCGTCGTCTCACCGGGGGTCGTATCGGCTGTCTTCGCGGGCGCCGTCGTCGCTGCCCTCTCGGTCGAGGCTGGCGGCCGATACAATCCGCCGGCGCCGATGTGCGCTTCGCCGTTGGCGATGGCGGCCATCACCTGCGCCGCGGAATCGGCAAGCGCGAATCGGAGCGGCAATTTCTTCTCGGCAGCGAAACGGCGGGCGAGGTCGACGTCGAAGTCCGGTCAGGTTGCCGTCGGGCCCGGGAAAGTGGAAGGCGGGTACCGGGCGGACGAGGACGATCAGCTCCTGCGCCTCTTCCGGCGTCGGCAGGGGCCGGGGACCTTGAACGTTCGGGAACAATGCAATGGCAATCGCGATGGCGAGGCCCGCCAGGAGCAGTAGGGCGCGGTGTAACGGACGCACTGTCGGTCGGATGGCGATGGCGGCACGGGCGCGGCGGACGGCGATGCGCTGGATTATAGCGGCCCGTGGCGCCGGGCAACTTGCAGCCGGCAACTTGCAGCCGCCTTGCCGCAACGCCGCCGATAGCCGATAATCCCCAGTCTGCGCAGCATGCGCAACCGATCAACGGCGGGTCGCCCCGCATTGCAGCGTCGTGAACCTGGTCAGGTCCGGAAGGAAGCAGCCACAGCGATCAACTGCAAGTGCCGGGGGAACGGCTCGCCACCCAATTTGCTCGCCATTTCGGCGTGATGCTTCGTTACTCCTCGGTTGCGGCCGCTTGTGTACGTATTATGTACACGGCGCGTCCGCAACCTTCGTCGCGCCTCGCCTGACGCCGAAATGGCGGCAAATTGCTGCGCTCCGTCCGGCCAACCGATGCGCGAATTGTCCGACCCATGAGCTACCAGGCACTCGCCCGCAAGTGGCGACCGAAGACGTTCTCGGAGCTCGTCGGCCAGGAGCACGTGGTCACCGCGCTGACCAACGCGCTGACGCGCAACCGCCTGCATCATGCCTACCTCCTCACGGGGACGCGCGGCGTCGGCAAGACGACGATCGCGCGGATCCTGGCGAAGAGCCTCAATTGCATCACCAACGGCGTCACCGCGACGCCCTGCGGCAGCTGCCCCGCCTGCATGGACATCGACGCCGGCCGCTTCGTCGACCTGCTCGAGCTCGACGCCGCGTCGAACACCGGCATCGACAACATGCGCGAGGTGCTCGACAACGCGCGCTACATGCCGACCGTCGGGCGCTTCAAGGTCTACCTGATCGACGAAGTGCACATGCTGTCGAAGGCCGCGTTCAATTCGATGCTGAAGACGCTCGAGGAGCCGCCCGAGCACGTCAAGTTCGTGCTGGCGACGACCGACCCGCAGAAGATTCCCGTCACGGTGCTGTCGCGCTGCCTGCAGTTCAATCTGAAGCAGCTGGCGCCGGCGCTGATCGCCGACCTGATGGCGGTCATCCTCAAGGCGGAGGGCATCGCCGGCGACCCGCCTGCGCTCGCCCTGATCGCGCGTGCCGCGCACGGTTCCATGCGCGATGCGCTGTCGCTGCTCGACCAGGCCATCGCCTACGGCGGCGGCGACGTGCGGGAGGCGCGTCGTGCGCACGATGCTGGGCGCGGTCGATACCGAATACGTGTACCGGATCGTCGACGCGCTCGTCGCCGACGACGGGCCGGCGCTGCTCGCCGAAGTCGATGCCATGGCGAGCCGCAGCATCGCGTTCGCTTCGGCGCTGGAGGATCTCGCGTCGCTGTTCCATCGCATCGCCGTGGCGCAGACGGTGCCGCAGGCGGCGGCGGCGATGGACGACGCCGGGCGCGTGGGCGCTCTTGCCGCGCGACTCACGCCCGAGATGGTCCAGCTCGCCTACCAGATATGCGTGCAGGGCCGCGCGGATCTCCCGCTGGCGCCGGACGAGGCGACGGGATTTTCGATGACCCTCCTGCGGCTGCTCGCGTTCGAGCCCGGCGGCGTGCCCAAGGCGGGCGACGTGAAGGAAGCCCCGCTGCGAAACCCGGGCCGGCGCGACGTCGTGGCGGGCGCTCCGGCGGCAAGCGTCGATGCCGGTCCCGCGGCCACTGCCGGCGGGCCGGCGGGCAACGCGCCCGCAGCCACGACGCCGGTGAGAGCGCCGGTGATCGGCGCGGCGAGCGCGCCCACGACCACACCGGTGAGCGCACCCGCGATGGAGCCGGTGGGGGCGGAGACTCCCGCGCGTGTCGCGATGCCGACGGATCCCGCGGCCTGGCCGGCATTCGTTGACCGTCCTGCGCCTGGCCCCCATGGCGGCGCAGCTCGCCGCGCAGACGGAGTTGAAGTCGATCGAGGGTAACGTGCTCACGCTGGCGCTGCCGGCGGCGCACAAGCACCTCGCGGACAAGGCCTACGCCGACAAGCTCAAGGCGGCGCTCGACCAGGCCACCGGCCGCAAATGGATGCTTGCCTTCGAGGTGGGTTCCGCGGCCGATGCTTCGCTGGCCGCGCAGCGGAGCCGGGAGCAGGCCGAGCAGAAGGCCCGGACCGAGGCAGCGTTTCGGAGCGAGCCCTTCGTGCAGGACGCGCTGGCCCGGTTTGATGCGAAAATACGGCCCGATTCGATCAAGCCCGTGTCGTAGTTCCCGTTGCGCCGGCCGCAAGCGCCCGCACCCGCCCGCAAATTCACCAGGAAGACTGTCCGATGATGAAGAATCAACTCGCCGGCCTCATGAAGCAGGCGCAGCAGATGCAGGACAACATGAAGAAGGCGCAGGAGGAGCTCGCCCAGACCGAAGTCGAAGGGCAGTCGGGCGCGGGCCTCGTCAAGGTCGTGATGACCTGCCGGCACGACGTGAAGCGGGTGACCATCGATCCGTCGCTGCTCTCCGAGGACAAGGACATGCTGGAGGACCTGCTCGCCGCCGCCGTCAACGATGCCGTGCGTCGCGTCGAGACCACGACGCAGGAGAAGATGTCGGGCCTCACGATGGGGATGCCGATGCCGCCGGGTTTCAAGCTGCCGTTTTGACGCAGGCTCGCGGGAAGCCGGACTGCAGCGGCGCAGGCGATGAACCCGGCTGACGAGCGCTCGCCCGCGGCGCGACCTCCTCCTGCCGGGGAGTCGCTCTCGGGCATGGACGAGCTGGCGCGCGCGCTGCGCATCCTGCCCGGCGTCGGGCCCAAGGCCGCGCAACGGATGGCGCTGCACCTGCTGCAGCACGACCGCGACGGTGCCGTGCGCCTCGCCGGCGCGCTCCAGCATGCGGCGCAGGCCGTTCGCCACTGCGAGCGGTGCAACACGTTCACGGAAGACACCCTGTGCGCGCTCTGCCGGTCGGGCAAGCGCGATGCGACGCTGCTTGTGCGTCGTCGAGACCCCGTCCGACCTGATGATGGTCGAGCAGACGCAGGCCTACGCCGGCCTCTACTACGTGCTGATGGGACGGCTGTCCCCGCTCGACGGCATCGGACCGAAGGAGATCCGGCTCGAGCGGCTGATCAAACGCGCGACGGACAACGTCGTGAAGGAGGTGGTGCTCGCCACCAATTTCACCAACGAGGGCGAGGCTACCGCGCACTACATCGGCGAGCTGCTGACGGCGCGCGGACTCAAGGTCAGCCGCCTCGCGCGGGGCGTTCCGGTCGGCGGGGAGCTCGAGTTCGTCGACAGCGGAACGCTGGCGCAGGCGTTGCGGGAGCGGCGCAACCTGGGATCGTAAGACCGGGCGTCCCGGCTCCGCGCCCGGGAGGGCGCCGCCCTTGCCGGCTGGTTCCCGTGGCAAGCCGTGGACTTCGACGGTCATGCGGGTATAAACTCCCAAGGGATAAGTGGCGGCGCCGCACCGGATCCCCGGTGCCCGGCGCCGGCAAGCGATTCGGGGTCGCATCACCGCATCCATCCCCGGCACGGCGTCCAAACGCCATTTCTTTGGAGGAAGCATGACACGCAAACCGCTCGTCCCGGCACTGCCGGAAGTTCGCCCGCAAGGCTCTCGCCGCAGTTTCCTGAAGGCCGCCACCGGCGTGGCCGCCACGGGTGCCACGCTCGGATTCCCGATGATCGCCAAGGGGCAGGCGGGCCCGATCAGCATGCGCTGGCAGAGCACCTGGCCGTCGAAGGACATCTTCCACGAGTACGCGCTCGATTTCGCCAAGAAGGTCAACGACATGACCGGCGGCGATCTCAAGATCGAGGTGCTGCCCGCCGGCGCCGTGGTGCCCGCCTTCGGCCTGCTCGACGCGGTGTCGAAGGGGACGCTCGACGGCGGCCACGGCGTGCTCGTCTACCACTACGGCAAGCAGAACGCGCTGGCGCTGTGGGGATCGGGGCCCGCGTACGGCATGGACGCCAACATGCTGCTCTCCTGGCACAAGTACGGCGGCGGCAGGGAGCTGCTCAACAAGCTCTACGCGTCCATCGGCGCCAATGTCGTGTCGTTCCCCTACGGGCCGATGCCGACGCAGCCGCTCGGCTGGTTCAAGAAGCCGATCACCAAGAACGAGGATTTCAAGGGACTCAAGTTCCGCACCGTCGGCATCTCCATCGACGTGTTCACCGGCCTCGGCGCGGCGGTCAACGCGCTGCCCGGCGGCGAGATCGTCCCGGCGATGGACCGCGGCCTGCTGGACGCGGCGGAGTTCAACAACGCGTCGTCCGACCGCCTGCTCGGCTTCGCCGACGTGTCCAAGGTGTGCATGCTGCAAAGCTTCCACCAGAACGCCGAGCAGTTCGAGATCACGTTCAACAAGACGAAGTACGACGCGCTGCCGGAGAAGATGCGCGCGATCATCGCCAATGCCGTGGAAGCGGCGTCCGCCGACATGTCGTGGAAGGCGGTCGACCGCTATTCGAAGGACTACGTCGAGCTGCAGACCAAGGACAAGGTCAAGTTCTACAAGACGCCGGACGCGGTCCTGCAAACGCAGCTCACCGCCTATGACGCGGCGGCGACGAAGAAGGCGGCGGACAATCCGCTGTTCAAGGAGATCGCGAATTCGCAGCGCGCGTTCGCGGAGCGCGCGGTGCGCTGGGACCTCGACACCAACGTCAACCGCCGCATGGCCTACAACCATTACTTCGGCGCCAAGCCGGCTGCCAAGAAGGGCTGACGCGGCTCGCGGTGTTCGCCGACAGACACCATCCGGTGACCCCGGATGGTGTTTTTTTTGGGGGTGCCGCCGCCAGCCGGCGGCCGAAGTGGCAAACTGACGTCCGGGGCTCGGGCGTCCATCCGGAGGGGGTTTCGACCATGCAAAAGCTGCTGCTGTTCGTCGACAAGATGAGCACCTGGGTCGGCCAGGCGTTCTCCTGGCTCATCGTCGGCCTCACCTTGCTCATCTCGTGGGAAGTGTTCTCGCGCTACGCGCTCGACAACCCGCACCCGTGGGCCTTCGACGTCGATGATCATGCTGTACGGAACGCTGTTCATGATGGCCGGTGCCTATACGCTCGCCAAGAACGGCCACGTGCGCGGCGACGTGCTCTACGGGTTCTTCCCGCCGCGGCTGCAGGCCGGTCTCGACCTCACGCTGTACTTCGTGTTCTTCATTCCCGGCGTCGTCGCGTTCGTCTGGGCCGGCTACACCTATGCCGGCGAGTCCTGGGCGATCAACGAGCATTCGAACATCACCGCCGAGGGTCCGCCGATCTATCCGTTCAAGACGGTCATTCCGATCGCCGGGGCGTTCCTGCTGCTGCAGGGCATCGTCGAGATCGTCCGCTGCATCATCTGCCTGAAGCAGGGCGACTGGCCGTCGCGCGAGGAGGACGTGCGAGGAAGTTGACGTCGACAAGCTGAAGGAGATGGTGCACGTCAAGGACTCGGACATCGCGCAGCTCGACAAATTCGTGGTCGAGCGGAGCACGAAGAGGCCCGCCAATGAGAAGGGAAGTCTGGTTCGGGCTTTCGATCATGGCGCTGGTCGTGATCCTGGTGTTCGTGCTGATGCCGGCGCCGTCGCAGATGACCAACGGCCACCTCGGCCTGCTGATGCTCGCGCTGATCGTCGTGGGCATCATGCTCGGGTTCCCCACGGCGTTCACGCTGATGGGCATGGGCATGTTCTTCGGCTGGCTTGTCGTACCGCAGCGTCGATCCGACGACTCGCCGTCCGGCAGGTGCTCGACCTCATGGTGCAGCGCACCTATTCGCGTGATGTCGAACGACGTGCTGATCGCCATTCCGCTGTTCGTGTTCATGGGCTATCTGGTCGAGCGGGCGGCACTGATCGACCGGCTGTTCAGGAGCCTGCATCTGGCGACGGCGCGCGTCCCCGGGGCGCTCGCGGTGGCCACCATCGTCACCTGCGCGATCTTCGCCACGGCCACCGGCATCGTCGGCGCGGTGGTCACGCTGATGGGGCTGCTCGCGTTTCCGGCGATGCTCAAGGCCGGCTACAACATCAAGGTCGCGGCCGGCGCGGTCACGCGCGGGAGGCTGCCTCGGCATCCTGATCCCGCCCTCGGTGCTGCTGATCGTCTACGGCGCCGTCGCCGGCGTGTCGGTGGTGCAGCTCTACGCCGGCGCCTTCTTTCCCGGGATCATGCTCGCGGGGCTCTACATCGGGTACGTCATCCTGCTCGCGATGGTGGAAGCCCGCACCTCATGCCGCCGCTGCGCCGCGAGCGAACGGCGGCGTCGACGCTGCCGCCGCTCGCGCAGGCGCTGGCGCGGCATGGCAGCAACGCGCTGACCGGGCTGTGGCGCGCGCTTGTCGGCGGCGTCGGCGCGGGGGTCTCGCCAAGCGCACCGCGCTCGGGCAGCTGGTCGTCACGCTGTTGCCGGCGCTGTTCGTCGCCGCGGTGCTGGGCGTCGTCTACCAGCGGGCGACCGCGCCGGCGGTCGAGGCCAGCACGGCCGGGCTGATCGAGGCCGGCGGCGCTCGTGGCGGCGCCGACGCAGGAAAGGAGGCGTCGACGGGCCTGATCGGCGCGGCGGAACCCGAGGAAGACGGATACGGGCGCCGAAGAACGCCACGGCCGAAGCACCGGAGGCGCTGGCGCCGCCGCCCGGCCGGAGGCGGCGACCGAGACGGGCGCGCAGGAAGCGGCCGGCGCGAAGCCGAAGGCGGTCGAAGCAGCAGCCGCCGGCCGCCACCGCAGGCGCAGGCGAGCGCCTGCCGGTGCCGGCCTGTGGCTCTGGATCGTTTTCGGCATGCGCATCGCCGCGCTCGCCGTTCTTTACCGGCTCTGGAACTGGGAGCGGCTCGAGGTCTTCAAGATGCTGTTGACGCTCGTTCTTCCCGCTGGCGCTGATGATCCTCGCCGTGCTCGGCTCGATCGTGTTCGGGCTTGGCCACGCCGACCGAAGCGGCCGCGGTCGGCGCGCTTCGGCGGATTCGTGCTCGCGGCGGCCTATCGCTTCGTCGCCCACTCGGCGCGCGGCGCGTCGCCGGAGGCGCGAGTCGGCAGCGGCCACGTGGACGACCGTGAGAGAGCTCGGCACCATCGTCAAGGAATCGGCGTTCCTCACCGCCAAGACGAGCGCGATGGTGTGCTGGCTGTTCGTCGGCTCGTCGATCTTCTCGGCGGCGTTCGCGCTGCTCGGCGGGCAGGAGGATCATCGAGACACTGGGTGCTGTCGCTCGACATGACGCCGGTGCAGTTCATGATCCTGGCGCAGATCATCATCTTCCTGCTCGGCTGGCCGCTCGAGTGGACCGAGATCATCGTCATCTTCATGCCGATCTTCATTCCGCTGCTGCCGCACTTCAACATCGACCCGCTGTTCTTCGGACTGCTGGTGGCGCTCAACCTGCAGACGGCGTTCCTGTCGCCGCCGGTGGCGATGGCCGCGTTCTACCTCAAGGGCGTGTCGCCGCCGCACGTGACGCTGAACGCGATCTTCGCCGGGATGCTGCCGTTCATGGGCATCCAGGTGATCGCGCTGGTCCTGCTGTACGTGTTCCCCGAAATCGGCCTCTGGCTGCCGCAGGTGCTCTACAGGTAAGCGCCGGCCGATGGACGGGAAGGTTGCCGCGCCCGGGCTGAATCGCATCCGCCAGGCGCGCTTGCGGTGCGGCCCCGACGATGCCGCAGTGCCATCGGCCCTGCAATCGTTGCGTGCGGGGCGCCGGGAGTAACCTGACCGGTCCCGCAACCGCTCGCGGAGCACCCCGGGGAGGATGCCATGCTGGTCAGCGAAATCCTGCGCATCAAGGGCACGACGCTGTACACGACGACGCCGGACGCGCCGGTGCAGGAAGCGGTCAAGGTCATGGCGCAGCTCGACATCGGTTCGCTGGTCGTGATGGACCACGGCCGGATGGCCGGGCTCGTCACGTTCGCCGAGGTGCTGCGCGCGCTGGCCGATCGCGATGGCACGCTCGGCGAGCTCAAGGTCAGCGCGATCACGAGCGCGAGCCGCTGACCGCGGCGCCGGCGCTCGATGTCATGGAACTGCGGCGCGCGATGCTCGAGCGCCATGCCCGTTACGTGCCGGTGATGGACGGCAGCACGCTGCTGGGCGTCGTGTCGTTCCACGACGTGGCGAAGGCGGTGTACGAGGAGCAGAGTTTCGAGAACCAGATGCTCAAGAGCTACATCCAGGATTCGCCGGCGTAGCTCGGTGCCCGCCCGGGCGCTCGAAGGGCGCTGACTGCCGCCCCGGGACGCAGCGAACGCAGAGTGCGTGGCGGGCGGTTCAATTCAGGCCTGCAGCACGAAGATCGCAGGCCGCTTCGCGTAGCGCGCGCCGTCGGTGGCGCGCCAGGCGCTCATCGTCTGCGACACCACGGACTCCGTTGCCAGCGTCAGGTCGGCCGCCACGCACAGGCGCGTGGCCGGCTTGCAGGACGCGGCCAGCGCCGCAAGCAACGCGCCGTTGCGATAGGGCGTCTCGATGAAGATCTGCGCGTATCCGGTGCGCCGGGAGTCCGCCTCGAGCTGATGGATGGCGGCGGTGCGCGCGTCGGCCTTCACGGGCAGGTAGCCGTGAAACGAAAAGCCCTGCCCGTTCATGCCGGACGCCATCAGCGCGAGCGTGACGGACGACGGGCCGACCAGCGGCACGACGCCGATCCCCTCGCGATGCGCCTGCGCCACGATGAGGGCGCCGGGATCCGCGATGCCCGGGCAACCGGCGTCGGACAGGAGCCCGAGATCGTGGCCGTCGCGGGCCGGCGCCAGCAGTTCGGCGCAGCGGGCGGGTTCGGGGGCGTCGCCCAGTTCCACGATGTCGATCTGCCGGATCGGCAATGCCGGCGCCAACGATTGCAGGAAGGCGCGCGCGGGCTTGGCGTTCTCCACGACGTAGTGGGCGAGGCCGCGGGCCACGGCCATCGTGTGCGCCGGCAGCACGTGCTCGGGCGCGACGATGCCGAGCAGATTCGGCACGACGAAAAGGCGGCCGCCGTCAAGCGAGTGCCCCCACCCTTGCGGTTGTCGCCGCTGCGCTTCCCTCCGAGGGAGCGCACCCGCACCTTGGCCCGGCGGTGCTCATGTCGAACGCGCCAGCACCGCGACGCCGGCCGCGCGCAGCATGCTCGTGAGCCGGATGAGAGGAAGGCCGATCAACGCCGTCGGATCGTCGCTCTCGATGCTTTCGAAGAGCGCGATGCCGAGCGCCTCGGAGCGGACGCTGCCGGCGCAGTCGTAGGGACGCTCGCGCCGCAGGTAGGCCTCGATCTCGGCGGCGGAAAGAAACCGGAAGGTGCTCCGCACGTCGACGAGCGCGGTCTGGCAATGTCCCGACGCCGCATCCAGCAGCGCCAGCCCGGTGTGGAAGACGACCGTCTGGCCGGACAGTTCCGTGAGTTGCGCCACCGCGCGCTCGTGCGTGCCCGGCTTGCCGATCGGCCGCCCGCCGCAATCGGCGACCTGGTCCGAGCCGATGATGAGCGCATCCGGATGCGCGCCGGCGACGCTGCGGGCCTTTGCTTCGGCAAGCCGGAACGCGGTGGCCGCCGGCGCCTCGTCCGCGAGCGCCGCTTCGTCGGTGCCCGGCGCGACGGCGATGAACGGAATGCCGAGGCGCTCGAGCAGCATGCGCCGGTAGCGCGACGTCGATGCGAGCACGAGGCGCCGCCGCGCCGGCGCAACCGATGGCGCAGGGCATCGGCTTGATTGTTGTTTTTGCGGGCATTTTTGACAGGATTCGGCGATTCGCGCTATTATCCAACGTTTTTGCTCGGCTGGCCCAGTTGCGTGCATGCGCCAAGCCGGGCTGTCGGCGGATGTGGGCAGGATGGAGGCAGGCATGGCCGGGCAGCAGCGATCGTCGGGACGGCGCCGGGGAGCATTCGACGCTTTCGACCTTGCGCTCCGGCAGGGACGCTTGCCGGCACCGTGGATGTGGCCTCGATGGAGCGGGCGGTCGATCGGCTGGCCCCGGAAGGCGGTGCCTCCGACGTGTCATGGCGCATCACCGGGACCACCGACGCAATGGGCCGCCCCGCCCTCGAGATCCGTCTGGACGGGAGTGTGCCGCTCGAGTGTCAGCGCTGCCTGCAGCCGTTCGCATGGCCGGTGGCGCAGTGCACGGACGCTGCTGCTGGCGCGCGACGAACGTGAGCTCGCGGTGCTCGACGCCGAGGACGACGAGCACGAGGTGCTGCTGGCAGACGCGCCGCAGGATGCGATGACGCTGATCGAGGACGAGGTGTTGCTGGTCCTGCCGTTCGCGCCGCGCTGCGAGCGCGCGGCGTGCGCGGACAGCGCCGCTCGCGGCGCCGGGCCAGGCGCCGCCGCGGGCAGTCCGCGTTTGCGGCGCTGGCAGGATTGAAGAACGTCGCCGCCAAGAAGGCGAAGCATTGAATGCGCGTCGGAACGACGCGCAGGGCATGAACCACACCTAGGAGAATCGCATGGCAGTCCAGCAGAACAAGAAGTCGCCGTCGAAGCGCGGGATGCACCGCGCGCACAATGCGCTGACCAGCCCGCCGCTGGCGGTGGAGCCGGTCACCGGCGAGGCGCATCTGCGCCACCACATCAGCCCCAACGGCTTCTACCGCGGCAAGAAGGTCGTCAAGACCAAGGCCGACGAATAGACGTCGCGCCGGTCGCCATGCCGGTCACGGTAGCCGTCGACGCGATGGGAGGCGACCACGGTCCCTCGGTCACGCTGCCGGCGGCGCTGCAGTTCCTCGAGGAAACGCCGGAGGCGCGGGTGATCGCCGTCGGGCAGGAGGCGCCGCTCAAGGCGGCGCTCGCACGGCTCCGCTCGCCGGCGCTGGACCGGCTTACCCTGCATGCGGCGAGCGAAGTCGTCGCGATGCACGAGCCGCCCGCCGACGCGTTGCGGAAGAAAAAGGATTCGTCGATGCGCGTCGCGATCAATCTCGTCAAGGACGAAGTCGCGCAGGCCTGCGTTTCCGCCGGGAACACCGGCGCGCTGATGGCGATCTCGCGCTTCGTGCTGAAGACGCTGCCCGGCATCGACCGTCCGGCGATCGCGGGGCAGCTGCCGACGCGCCGGGGCGGCGTGGTCACGGTGCTCGACCTCGGCGCCAACGTCAACTGCTCGCCCGAGCAGCTCGTCCAGTTCGCGGTCATGGGCACGGCGCTGGTCGCTGCGATGGACGGCATCGAGCGGCCCTCGATCGGGCTTCTCAACGTCGGCGAGGAGGAAATCAAGGGCAACGAGCTCGCGAAGCAGACGGCCGAGCTGCTGCGGGCGTCCGGCCTCAACTTCCACGGCAATGTCGAGGGCAACGACATCTACAAGGGAACGACCGACGTCGTCGTCTGCGATGGTTTCGTCGGCAACGTCACGCTGAAGGCCTCGGAAGGCCTGGCCACGATGCTCTACGAGATGCTGAAGGCCGAGTTCACGCGCAATCTGCTGACGCGGGCCATGGCGCTCTTCGCCTATCCGGTGTTGCGCGCGTTCAAGCACCGCGTGGATCCGCGCCGGCACAACGGCGCGACGCTCATCGGCTTGAGGGGTGTCGTCGTCAAGAGCCACGGCTCGGCCGATGCGCTGGCGTTCCAGCATGCGCTGCGCAAGGCCTACACGGAAGCCGCGCACGGCATGCTCGACAAGATCGCGCAGCGAATGGCCGTGATGCCCGCGTTGACGCCCGCGCCCGCCGCCGCGACCGAAGCGGTCGTCAGCGATGCATAGTCGCATCGTCGGGACCGGCAGTTATCTGCCTGCGCACGTCCTCACCAACCACGATCTCGCGAAGCGCGTCGACACCAGCGACGCGTGGATCCGCGCGCGCACCGGCATCCGCGAGCGCCGGATCGCGGCGCCCGCGGAGATGACCAGCGACCTCGCCGAGCATGCGGCGCGGGCCGCCCTCGGCGCCGCGGGGATTGCGCCTGCCGACGTCGATCTCATCGTCGTCGCGACGACCACCCCGGACATGGTCTTTCCCTCTACGGCGTGCATCCTCCAGGCCAAGCTCGGCGCGGCGGGCGGACCGGCCTTCGACGTCCAGGCCGTGTGCAGCGGATTCGTCTATGCGCTCGCTCTGGCCGATCGCATGGTCGCGTCGGGAATGGCGCGCAACGCGCTCGTCGTCGGCGCGGAGATCTATTCGCGCATCCTCGACTGGAGTGACCGCGGATCCTGCGTGCTGTTCGGTGACGGCGCAGGCGCGGTCGTGCTGGTGCCTTCGCGGGTGCCGGGGATCGGATCCGCGCACCTGCACGCGGACGGCCGTTATCGGGACATCCTCTGCGTTCCGGGCTCGCTTGCCGGAGGTGAGATCAGAGGCACGCCGTTCGTGCGCATGGACGGCCCCGCCGTGTTCAAGTTCGCGGTCAAGGTGATGGCGGAAGTCGGGCACCGAGGCGCTCGCGGCCAACGGGGTCGATGCGAGCGCGGTGGACTGGTTCATTCCGCATCAGGCCAACATCCGGATCATGGACGCGACCGCGAAAAAGCTCGGCGTGCCCCCCGAACGGATCATCGCCACCGTGGATCGCCACGCCAACACGTCGGCCGCGTCGATCCCGCTCGCGCTCGACGAAGCGGTGCGCGACGGCCGCGTCGCGGTTGGCCATCGGCTGCTGCTGATCGGCGTCGGCGGCGGGTTCGCCTGGGGCTCGGTCTATCTGACCTGGTGAGGGAACTGTAATGACGCTCGCCATCGTGTTTCCGGGACAGGGATCGCAAGCGGTCGGGATGATGGCCGGGTTCGACGCGCATCCGGCGATCCGGGCGACGTTCGACGAGGCATCGTCGGTGCTCGGCCAGGATCTGTGGGCGCTGGTGACATCCGGTCCGGAATCCGACCTGAACCAGACGATCAATACCCAGCCGGCGATGCTGACCGTCGGGGTCGCGGTGTGGCGCGCGTGGCGGGCGGCGGGCGGGGCGGCGCCCGTCATCGTCGCGGGCCACAGTCTCGGCGAGTACAGCGCGCTCGTCGCGGCGGGTGCGCTCGATTTTCGCGACGCGCTGCCGCTGGTTCGATACCGTGCGCAAGCGATGCAGGAGGCCGTGCCGGCCGGTGTCGGCGCGATGGCTGCGATCCTCGGCCTCGACGCCGCTGGCCGTCGCGGCCGTCTGCGCCGAGGCTGCGGGCGATCCTGCCAACGCGCGCATCGTGGAGCCGGTCAATTTCAACGGGCCGGAGCAGATCGTGATAGCCGGGCACAAGGACGCGGTCGAGCGCGCGCATCGCCATTGCGGCGGAACGCGGGGCGAAAAAGGGTGTTCTGCTGCCGGTCTCCGCGCCTTTCCACAGCTCGCTGCTGAAGCCCGCTGCCCTGAGCGCTGCAGACCCGGCTCGCGAACGTGACGTTCAACGCGCCGGCGATCCCGGTGCTGCACAACGTCGACGTCGGGGAACGGCGCTCGGCGGACGCGATCCGTGCCGCGCTGGCGGAACAGGCCGCGAGCCCGGTGCGGTGGGTCGAGACCATCCAGGCGTTCGCAGCCCGGGGCGTCACGCACGTGGTCGAATGCGGTCCGGGCAGGGTGCTGACAGGGCTCAACAAGCGGATCGCCCGCGAGCTGAAATCGTTTGCGCTCACGGATGGCGCCGATCTCGACGCCGCGCGAACGGCGCTCGCGGATTGAAGGGACAGGGGGCGCACGATGGCCGATACAGGGCTGGACGGGCAGGTGGCGCTGGTGACGGGAGCGACCCGCGGCATCGGCCGCGCGATCGCGCTCGAGCTCGCCGGGGCCGGTGCAACGGTGATCGGCACGGCGACGACGGACGACGGCGCAGCGAAGATCGCCGCAGTACCTTGCCGCGGGCGGCCGTGCCGGAACCGGCATCAGGCTCGACGTCGCGGATGGCGCGGCGGTCGAGGCCGCGCTGGCGGACATCGACGCGCGCTTCGGGGCGATCGCGATTCTGGTCAACAACGCCGGGATCACGCGCGACAATCTGCTGCTGCGCATGAAGGACGACGAGTGGGACGCCGTGATGGCCACCAATCTCAAGCCCGCGTTCCGGCTGGCCAAGGGCGTGTTGCGCGGAATGATGAAGGCGCGCCACGGGCGAATCATCCAGATCGGGTCGGTCGTCGGCACCAGCGGCAACCCGGGCCAGGCCAACTACGCCGCGGCGAAGGCGGCGCTCGTCGGGTTCACGAAATCCCTGGCCCAGGAAGTCGGCAGTCGCAACATCACGATCAATTGCATTGCCCCGGGCTTCATCGACACCGACATGACCAGGGCGCTGCCCGAGGGGCAGCGCGCGAAGCTGCTGGAAAGAATTCCCCTCGGCCGGTTGGGATCGCCCGAAGACATCGCGCACGCGGTCGCGTTCCTGGCATCGCCCCGGGCGGGGTACATCACCGGTGCGACGTTGCACGTCAATGGCGGCATGTACATGGCCTGAAGGGTCGTGAGAACGTGGTTCCCGCGCCTATGCGCCATCTGGTAAAATCGCGCAGTTTCAATCCGACACCCCCGCAACGGGAGAGAGAAACATGGAAAACGTCGAACAGCGAGTGAAGAAGATCGTGGCAGAACAGCTGGGCGTGAACGAGGCCGAGATCAAGAACGAGTCGTCGTTTGTAGAGGATCTGGGCGCCGACTCGCTGGACACGGTCGAGCTCGTGATGGCACTCGAGGAGGAGTTCGAGACCGAGATCCCGGACGAAGAGGCCGAGAAGATCACCACGGTCCAGCAGGCGATCGATTACATCGGATCACACGTAAAGAAGTGACGTTCGGCGCGCTGCGCGCCGATGCCGTGAGGGGCCTGCCGCAGCCGGTGGCGCCGCCGGCGTGGCGATCCCCGAACGTTTCCGTGCGACCCGACGCCGAGCCCGCCAGCGCCGTACCGTATCGAGGGCGGCCTGCTTGCGCCGGCCGTCCCAATCACCGACCCCTGCCATGAGCCGCCGCCGCGTCGTCGTCACCGGAATGGGGATCGTTTCGCCGGTCGGCATCGGACTTTCCGCCGCCTGGGACTCGATCCGCAACGCGCGTTCGGGCGTCGGACCCATCACGCGTTTCGATTGCGCGGCGTTTCCGACGCGCATCGCGGCCGAGGTGAAGGATTTCGACGTCGGCAAGTATCTTTCGGCGAAGGAAGCACGGCGCTACGACACCTTCGTCCACTACGGCCTCGCGGCGACGATGGACGCGGTCGCGGACGCCGGGCTCGCCGACTACGCCGGCGACAAGGAGCGCGTCGGCGTCTGCATCGGCTCGGGCATCGGCGGCCTCCCGCTGATCGAGGAGACGAAGGCCGCGTACATGGCCGGTGGCTGGCGCAAGATCACCCCGTTCTTCGTGCCTGGCTCGATCGTCAACATGGTCGCCGGCCTGGCGTCGATCCACTACGGCTACCAGGGCCCGAACCTCGCAATCGTCTCGGCGTGCTCCACGGCGAACCACAGCATCGGCGAGGCCGGTCGGCTGATCGAGTATGGCGACGCCGACGTGATGATCGCCGGCGGCACCGAGGCGACGGTCAGCGCGCTCGGCATAGGCGGATTCTGCGCGGCACGCGCGTTGTCGACGCGCAACGACGACCCCCATACGGCGAGCCGCCCGTGGGACGCGGACCGCGACGGCTTCGTGCAGGGGGAGGGCGCGGGCATTCTGGTGCTCGAGGAATACGAGCACGCGAAGGCGCGCGGGGCCCGGGTCTATTGCGAGCTCGCCGGCTACGGGATGAGCGCGGACGCCCATCACATCACGGCGCCGCCGGACGACGGCCATGGCGGCGAGCGCAGCATGCAGAATGCGATGCGCAACGCACGCCTGAACGTCGACGACATCGACTACATCAACGCTCACGGGACGTCGACGCCGCTGGGCGACGTCGCCGAGTGCATCGCGATCAAGCGCGCGTTCGGCGATCGCGCGCGACGGCTTGCCGTCAGCTCGACCAAGTCGATGACCGGCCACCTGCTCGGCGCTGCGGGCGGCGTCGAGGCCGTCTTCACGGTGCTCGCCTTGCGCGATCAGCTGGCGCCGCCAACGGCGAATCTCTTCCATCAGGATCCAGCCTGCGACCTCGATTTCGTGCCGCGCGTTGCGCGCGGACATGCGGATCCGTGCGGCGCTGTCCAATTCGTTCGGATTCGGCGGCACCAACGCCACGCTGGCGTTCCGACTGCTCTGATCCCGCGGGCAACGGGCACACGACGCCATGGCACTGATCGTCCAGAAGTACGGCGGCACCTCGGTCGGCAGCATCGACCGCATCAGGAACGTCGCGCGCCGCGTCGCGCGCTATCATCGCGAAGGACACCAGCTCGTCGTCGTCGTGTCGGCGATGAGCGGCGAGACGAACCGGCTGCTGGCGCTCGCCAAGGAGCTGTCGCCGAGCCCGAATCCGCGCGAGCTCGACGTCGTCGCCGCTACCGGCGAGCAGGTGACGATCGGGCTGCTCGCCATCGCGCTCGAGGCGATGGGCCTCAAGGCCAGGAGCTACACGGGCGGCCAGGTGCGCCTGCTGACCGACAGCGCGTTCACCAAGGCGCGCATCCTGTCGATCGACGAGCACAACATGCGCGCCGACCTCGCCGCCGGGACGATCGTCGTGGTGGCCGGATTCCAGGGGGTGGATGCCGAGGGCAACATCACGACGCTCGGTCGCGGCGGTTCGGACACCTCCGGCGTCGCGCTGGCGGCGGCGCTCAGGGCCGACGAGTGCCAGATCTACACGGACGTCGACGGTGTCTATACGACGGACCCGCGCATCGTGCCCGAGGCACGCCGCCTCGACACCGTGACGTTCGAGGAAATGCTCGAGATGGCGAGCCTGGGTTCGAAGGTATTGCAGATCCGCTCGGTCGAGTTCGCCGGCAAGTACAACGTCAAGCTGCGCGTGCTGTCGTCGTTCGAGGACCCGGAGATCACGTCGCAGGGCACGCTCATCACGTTCGAGGAAGACGAGACCATGGAGCAGGCAATCATTTCGGGCATCGCTTTCAATCGCGACGAGGCCAAGATCTCGGTGATGGGTGTCGAGGACCGGCCCGGCATCGCCTACAGCATCGTGGGCTCGATCGCCGCCGCCAATGTCGACGTCGACATGATCGTCCAGAATATCGGCGCGTCGGGGCACACGGATTTCTCGTTCACCGTGAATCGAAGCGAGTATCAGAAGGCGCTGGATGTCCTTGCCGTGCAGCGCGGCACGTCGTTCAAGGCGCGCGAAATCATCGGCGACAACCGGATCTGCAAGGTTTCCGTCGTTGGCATCGGCATGCGCTCGCACGTAGGTGTGGCGAGCAAGATGTTCAAGGCACTGGCCGACGAGGGCATCAACATCCAGATGATCTCCACGTCGGAGATCAAGATCTCGGTGGTGATCAACGAAAAATACCTAGAGCTCGCCGTGCGCGTGCTGCATCGCGCGTTCGAGTTGGACGCTCCGCCCAAGGAAGCGTAACTGCCGGTTTTTTCTCGAATTTTGCAGGGCCTCCGTTTGACGGGACCGTACACACGCCGATACAATCCAAGAGTATTCCGGAGACGTGGCCGAGCGGTCGAAGGCACTCCCCTGCTAAGGGAGCATACGGGCCAAAACCTGTATCCAGGGTTCGAATCCCTGCGTCTCCGCCAGATAAGGATGGGAATCCGGATCCCGCGTCCGCCCTTGTTCCTTGTTCCAGGAAGCCTTGAGCACCAGCGTGTCGCCCCGATCGGCCCACGCCGGGACGATCTTGATCGAGGCTTCCCGGCTCAGCCCGAAGGCCGCCTACAGGCGCAGCGACATCCGGGCACAGGGGGTGCGAGTACTCTCGAGTTGTTCCCTGCCAAGCTCCTTTGCCTTTGAGAAGTTGGTGACGTACACCCGCTCCGGGATGCCGTAGGCGGCGTTGGTGCGCTCGACGATGTTGTCCTTGCCGATCTTCTGCGCCAGCCAGCGCAGCTGGCTCATCCGGTTCTTGATCGTTCCCGGGGCGAGCTTCTCGCCGAGCCAGCGCGCGACGAGCATCTGCACGTGCCGGGGCTTGACGCGCTGTCCACCGAAAAACCAACACTCGCCCCTGCAGCTTTTCGAATGGCTGGCCACTGGCCGCGCCGGCGCCCCTGCTTGAAGATTGCTGACCGGCCAGGAGCAGCCGCTCATTGGTGGCGCTCAATTCCCGCCATAGGCGTACGATGACTGGACCTTCCCTCGTCAGCGAGGTGATTCAGTGATTGACAGGCGCAATTTCATCGGCACGCTCGCAGGTGGCCTTCTCGCCACCTCCTTCACTACGGTTGCGCAACAGCCCACGAAGCTCTCGCGGATCGGAATTCTAGGCAACGAGTCAGCAGGGACACCTTGGGAAGGCTTTCGCCAAGGCATGCGCGACCTTGGCTATGTCGACGGCCGCAATGTCACGATGGAGTCGCGATGGGCGGAGGGGAGGACTGACCGGTTTCCCGCCCTTGCGCTCGAACTTGTCCAATTGAAGGTGGAGATCATCGTCGCGTCGGGCACGCAGGCGATCCGGGCCGCCAAGGTTGCGACGGGCACGATTCCGATTGTGATGGCTACCTCGGCTTATCCCGACAAGATTGGCCTCGTGCAAAGCCTCGCTCGCCCCGGCGGTAACGTCACAGGCTTGAGCAACGTCTCGCCAGACCTGATGGGCAAACGTTTTGAACTTCTCAAGGAAATCGCTCCAAAGGTCTCCCGCTTGGCCGTACTTTGGAATCCGGCGAGCCCAGTCGAGCCAAATGGGTTCCAGGCCGTGCAGGCGGCAGGGGCTGCGACCGGCCTGGAGATCCGGTCGATCGGGGTGGGCACACCGGACGACTACGCCGCGGCCTTCACGACCGTGACCGATGGTCGTGCCGATGCCTTGTATGCCTTCGCCAATCCGGTCAACTCCAAGTTCCGACAGCTCATTGTGGACTTTGCCGCGAAGAGCCGGCTTCCCGACATTTACGAGGATAGGCCATGGATAGAGTCTGGCGGGCTCTTGTCCTATGGACCGAGTTTCAACGACATGTTCCGGCGCGCGGCGACGTACGTCGACAAGATTCTCAAGGGGGCCAAGCCGGCCGACCTTCCCGTCGAGCAACCGATCAAGTTCGAGCTGCTGATCAATCCGAGGACCGCCAAGGCACTCGGCCTCACGATCCCGAAGTCGATGCTGGAGCGCGGGGGCGAACTCATCTAATGATCGAACCGTACCGGCTGTCCGCCGCCTAAGCGTGGCTCGCCGCGGTCGATGGTTGACCTGATTCGTTCACCGTCTGCGTTGCAGAGGACCGACCGGCCGCAATGGGTCGGGTCCCGTGGTACACCGTCGTCAGGCAGCAGCCTGCTACCTACTGCTATTCGACTCCACTAAAAGTGGTCGACTGGCGTAACCGAATCTGTCCCAGACTTCCGCCCTATCGTGCATCGACGGCCGTGATCGGGCGCGAATGTTCCCGGCTCGGTTCTGCGCCCACTCGGAGCATGCGGCTTGCAAAGGGCTGCGCGGCAAACGATCATGGTCGCCGTGATCCCCGAAACTCGCTATGCCAAGAGTGGTCCCTACCATATCGCCTATCAGGTCGTGGGCAGTGGATTGATCGACCTGGTGGTCGTACCGGGGTTCATTTCCAACGTCGAGGGTGCCTGGAACAACCCACTGCAGGCGCAACTCTTCAAACGCCTCGCCTCGTTTTCCCGACTCATCCGGTTCGACAAGCGTGGCACAGGCCTTTCCGATCCGGTATCCGTCAAGGAACTTCCGACGCTCGAGGAGCGTATGGACGACGTGCGGGCTGTCATGGACGCAGTTGGTTCGCGCAAGGCCACTTTGCTCGGGATCTCGGAAGGCGGGCCGTTGTGCCTTCTGTTCGCGGCCACCTACCCGGAGCGAACACAGGCGCTGATCCTGTACGGCACGTACGCTCGTTGGCTTCAATCCGACGACAACCCCATCGGAATGTCGTGGCAAGAGTGGCATGCGATGCTTGCGGAGCTGGAAGGAGGATGGGGTGGGCCGGCCGGGCTCGACTGGTATGCGCCCAGCCTGAAGGAGGATCCCCAGATGCAGCAGATGTGGGGCGGGTTCCTGCGTACTGGCGCAAGCCCGGCTGCGGGACTTGCGCTGCTCCGGATGAACGAGGAGACGGACGTCCGGCCCGCGCTCGCGGCGATCCACGTCCCGACGCTCGTTCTGCATCGCAGCGACGACCGGTTGATTTCCGTTGAGCACGGCCGCTATCTGGCCGAGCACATCGCCCATGCGAAACTGGTCGAGTCACCCGGCGTGGACCACATTCCCTGGGTTGGCGGAGGCGAAGACATCACATCGGAAGTCCAGCAATTTCTGACCGGCATGCGGTCGATGCCCGAGCCAGATCGGATGCTGGCCACGGTCATGCTCACAGATATCGTCGGTTCGACCAAACGAGTCGCTGCAATGGGCGACCGCAAGTGGAAGGACCTGCTGGAGCGCCATAACGACGCTGTACGACGAGAACTGGCGCGGTTCCGGGGGCGCGAGGTGAAGACCACCGGCGACGGTTTCCTCGCCACGTTCGACGGCCCTGGACGAGCCATTCAATGCGCACAGGCGATTGCCGAAGCGGCTCACAAACTGGGTATCGAAGTGCGCGGGGGGCTGCACACGGGCGAGTGCGAGTTGTTGGCGCAGGACATTGGCGGCATTGCCGTGCATGTCGCGGCCCGCGTAGCGGCCAAGGCCAGCGCCGGAGAGGTGCTGGTTTCGAGGATGGTCAAGGATCTCGTCGCAGGATCGGCTATTCGCTTCGAGCCTCGTGGCACGCACACGCTGAAGGGCGTGCCAGGCAGGTTCACGCTGTTCGCCGCCGTTGCTGGGTAACCTGATTCGTTGATCGACTGCTTTGTGGAAAATCGACGGGCTGCAACGGGTCGCCTACGGCCGAACGATTCGTTTCACTGATTGGCTGCTCGCCAATCCACCGCGGACGTTAACGCTTCGATGACTGCTGTATCTCCTTCAGCGGCCGCTCAATGGAATCAGCTGAATTGCGGCACCCGGCCATGAGCGGCCACTCGATGGCGGCACTCAATTCCCACTTTAGGCGTACGATGCCTCAGCTTCCTCTTTTCGACGAGGTGATTCAGTGATGCAGTGTGCGAAGGCGTCATGCGAGGAGTTGCGATGAGGCGCCACCTACCGCGGATCCTTCTCGCCCTTGTCGCCGGCATTCTTCTGATGCCACTTGACGCATCGGCGCAACCGTCGGCGAAGGTCTATCGGATCGGCGTGCTTGAAACGTCGCCACCCGACCTTCGCTCGCCAAGTCAGATGGCCTTCTACGAGGAACTGCGTCAGCGCGGCTACGTCGAGGGCCAGAACCTGATCGTCGAGCGCCGCAACGCAAACCGTCAACCTGACCAGTTGCCGGCGCTCGCCAGGGAGCTGGTCGCGCTTCGGCCTGACCTGATCGTCGCGTCCGGGCCGCAACCTAACCGCGCCGTCAAGGATGCTACGTCGACGATTCCAATCGTGATGATTGCCGTTGCCGACCCGGTCGGAGCGGGGCTCGCCGCGAGCCTCGCCCGGCCCGGCGGTAACCTGACCGGCGTGACCACCGTCGTTGCGGGCGGCATCATGGCGAAGTCTCTGGAGCTGTTGCATCAGGTCGCGCCGAAGGCGACTCGCATCGGAATGCTGGTCAATCCGACCAACGAAATCCATCGAACCCGTGTCCCGTTGGAGATTCCGGAGGCGGCGCGGCAACTGGGCGTCCAGGTAGTTACCGTCGAAGCGCGCACGGCAGACGAGATCGAGCCCGCGATCAAGGATGCGGTCGGCAAAGGGGCCGAGGCCTTTTACATCCAGGGTGATCCGGTGTTCAACAACCCGCCTGAGCGGATGCCGCAAATCGTGGCGCGCACGGGCCTCCCGGCGATCTACTTCTTGCGCACGCAAGCGGAGGCCGGTGGGCTGATGTCGTACGGACCGGACTTCGTGGAGTTGTCGCGGCGCGCCGCCAGCTACGTCGACCGCATCCTCAAAGGTGCGAAACCCGGCGATCTGGCGATCGAGCAGCCGACGAAGATCGACCTGGTCATCAACCTCAAGACGGCGAAGGCGCTCGGCCTCACGATTCCGCAGTCGCTACTGGCGCAGGCTGAGTTGATACAGTGATGACTCGTTGTGCATTGATCGCAGGGTTCACGGGGCTCGCCGTCGTCGCCGATTGACGTAGATTCGTCGAACGACTGCTTTGGAGAAGTCCGACCGGCTGCTGTGGGTCGAGGCCGGGCGTAGAACTGCACACGCCCAACTGCCGCTGTACTTCCCTTACCAGGCACAGCAAGGTCGAAATTGGCGGGCTTGAACCGGCCAACTCCAGACGGTCAGGTTCGCCATTCAATTTGTCCGGTTCAACTGTTTGCGTATCCACACGCATGTGTCGAATCCGAGGCGATCGGCCGCACGAGGAACTGGCTCCGGGGTCGCGCCTTCCGGCAAAGCAAGAGGTTGCTTAATGAATTTCAGATGAGCGTACCTTGCACGTCGTCCGTGGTTGGGTCTAGACTGGATACGTAGGCTGGTGCAAGTCCCTCGAGTGCGGGGTGTTGATTGACCACCCGCTAGGCAGGGAAGCCCCAGTTGCAATTCCGCGACGCCGGCCGGGCACCCAGCACACCCAACCGCCGGCGAAATCATATCTGCCAAGGAGACATCGTGCGCAAAATAGTTTTGATGGTGTTCGGCGCAATCGCCCTGCTGGCCGTCCCTGTCGCCCCCGCCTTCGCCGTAACCGACGGCGAGCTCGATGGGAACGTCCATCCAGCGGTCCTCCTGCTTCTCATGGAAGTCAACGGAGCCCCGGCATTTCGTTGCAGCGGGACCCTTCTCGCTCCGCGGGTGTTCTTGACAGCCGGGCATTGCGCCGGCGCGCCGGGTGAATTCAGCGGAATGCGTGTGTTTACCGAATCGGATGTCCAAGCTGGAATTGGTACCACCAACAACTACCCGTTCGCCGGCCCCAACAGCGTGGAAGCCACGGCATGGGCGTCCCATCCGTTGTTTACCGAGGCTCAGTTCTCCCTTCATGATGTCGGAGTTGTCATCCTCGCGGACCCCGGCGTCGTCCTAGCCGACCCTACTGACTATGGTGTGCTTCCGGTGATAAACCAACTCGACTCGCTGAAGACGAAACGCGGCCACCAGGACGTCACGTTCACGGCGGTTGGATACGGACTCCAGAAGAGCTTCCCCACGCCCGCGTCGTTCCTGGCAAGCAATACCAGGGCGCGTTACGAGGCGACGCCCCGCCTGATCCAGATAAACGGGGGTATCGCCGGCACTTTCTCGCTGCTGCTCTCGAACAACGCCAATACCGGGGGGACCTGCTTCGGCGACTCGGGCGGTCCGAACTTCGTTGGTTCGGACAGCACTGAGACCAACGTGGTCGGCGGGGTAACTTCGTTCGGCCTGAACGGCAACTGCGCCGGCACGGGCGGCGTGTTCCGTGTCGACCGCCAGGATGTGCAGAATTTTATCCGTGGCTTCGCCGGCGCTCTTCTGCCGTAGCGCAGAAACGCATCGCCTCGATCGAACGTAGGGATACGCCCGCGCAGATACTCGGCAAGGATGTGCATCTGCAGGGCTGAAATCGGCGCGTCGCTAGAAACGCGCGGGGTGGGATGCTTCGGCCTCCCACCCCTCACAAGCCGCATTGTCACGGAAACGAATGACGAGACGCTAGCGGTGTACGACGCTCAGCGGAACCCAAGGCCAAGTTCCAGTCTTGGCGCATTTGTCGGTGGAACTTAGAGTGAGCGCGAGTGCGCGATATCTGGCGAGCGTCCGCTTTCCGCATGGCTGACCGGCCGGAATGGGTCGTTCACGCTCATCCGCTCGCCGGTGCTGGCCGGCGGCTATACGAACTACACCAGCCCGTCACGCCTCGATGGCTGTTGTACGCAATTCAACGGTCGCTCGGTCGAATCGCGTCAATGCCGGCGACCGGCCACAACCGGTCAGTGGCGATATTTCCCCAAAGCAGACCGTCGCGATCTGTATCCGGCGCGTTTCGATTCAAAGCGATCTTAGCGCTACCCGCATTGTCGCGGCGACCTGAAGATCATCGCCGCCATCTAAGAGCCCGCGGTGATTGTCAGGGATACTCACGCACCTGGGCTTGCCTATGCGCGCCACCGCGTTCACCGGCGCGGCCGCTGGCGCTGTTCCAGGCGGGCCTGATCCTCAAGGCAAAAGCGGTACTGCAATGCCCTGACGATCCCGCGCGGCCCGCGCTCGCGTGTAGCGGTCAGACTGTGTCGAAGCGATTCGGGCCGATACAGGGCTCAAATAATCACCGCGAGAGGGAAATTTTCACAAAACACCGCGCCATTGACCGCTACGTCGGGCCGGCGATATAGTCGTCGGACGGGGAAAAGGTGGTTTCAAATTCCTATCCCCTGGATGTTGCGCCAAGTTCAAGCATTCCGGAGGGCCGAGTTCGGCGCTCCATTTCACGGGGTACGCCTAGATGAAGAAGACGGCAGGAAAAGCAGTGAAAAATGCTTTGCGCGGCATGTCCGCGTTGGCATTGTCCTTGACGGTTATGTTGGGGACGTCCGTGGACGCGAGAGCCGATGAGGCAGATGCCAAGAAGATCCTCAAGGCCATGTCCGATTATCTGGCGGCGCAGAAGGCGATCTCGTTCAAATACGACGCCACCCTCGAGGTCGTCACCAAAGATGAACAAAAACTCGCACTGGTGAGTTCAGGGGCCGTGACACTTAACCGGCCTGATAAGATCCGTGCCGTGCGTGCCGGCGGGTTTGCCGATGTCGAGACTTCTTTTGACGGGAAAACACTGACCTTGCTGGGCAAGAACCTGAACATGTACGCACAACAGGATATACCGGGCACGATTGATAACCTGATCGATGTGTTGCGGACGACATATCACCGGCACCTCCCTGCCGCGAACCTGCTGTTGTCGAATTCCTACGACGCGCTGATGCGTGATGTCGTCGACGTAAAGGACCTTGGCAGTGGCGTCATCGGCGGCGTTGAGTGCGATTACCTGGCTCTTCGAAAAAAGGAAGTTGATTGGCAGATCTGGATCGCACAAGGGAAACGTCCCTATCCTTGTCGGTATAGCATCGCCACGAAGGACCTTGCCGGCCAACCTCAATACATCATTCAGATCAGGGATTGGAAAACTGGAAATGAGGTTGCAGCCACTGATTTCAGCTTCAAGAACAGAACCAAGGCGAAAGAGGTCGAGCTAGGGAAGCTTGAGGGCACAGATGACTTGCCCGCGCATTTTAAGATTGGAGAATCCAAATGATCATGTTGAAACGACTCGCTTTCTTCGTAATTGTCGGAATCATCGTCGTTGGCGGATCCGAGATCGGCGGGCGGTTGGCGATCCCCGGGGTCCACAGTGTGATCCCGACGGCCGAAGCCGAGGTCGGGCGCCCACTCACGCCAGTGAGCGTAGCTGGCGTGGCGCGACGTCAGGATAGGCGTGACTAAACGTTAGTCTGAGGATAGGAGATCCAACGCCCCTTCCGCAAGTATTGCGGGTATTCTGGATCGTTACAGGACGGCGTCAGCAGTCGTCACGCGGGAACTGCGTGCTGATGGAACTCGAACGGCTGTGCCGCTACATCGCCCGCCCCGCGAGCGCCAACGTCCGCTTTCCGATGGCTTGACCGGCAGGTTTGGGTCCTACTGCGACCGTCGACGATTAAACCGCTCGCGTTCGGACTCGACGGTCGCTGACCGGCCAGCCGCAGTCATAGGGTGTTCCGTTCAATTGCGGACGTTCCGTGTTGCGAGAGGTGCATGCGCTCTCACCTCGCCTTGCCCATTGGGCGGCACCGCATTGATCAAGTGCATGCCGACGACGCTCGCTTCGGCGTCCGAGCACCGGAGTCCGACCCCAACATTTCCGCCGACTGTACTCGAAGGTTCTACCAGTATCAGTTTCGAACCCCATTGAACCAAAAGGCCGTCGCCGCTATTGAACTGGATTGTCTCTCCGGAAGAGCGCACGGTGGAGTTCTCGTTGATCAACACTCCGAAACTCTTGTTGTTGCTGATTGTGTTTCCGCCGCTGACCAACTGGGAGGCGAGCCACATGGTGACGCCTTCCCCGTTCCCGGTGATCGTGTTATCGGCGATGCTGAGCGCCGAGGCGGACGCGCGAACACCGGATGCCGGATGATTGGTGATCCGGTTTCCGCCGATGATCAGACTTGTAGCGAAAACCACGATACCGTTCCGGAAGTTGACGTTGTTCGCGTCGTTCGTGCCGTTCCCAGCGATCGTGTTGTCCCAGAGCGAGGCATGGCCGCCGTCGAACGACTCAACCCCATTGGAGCCGTTGGAGCTGATCGTGTTGCGAGCAGCCGATACGTTCGACTTCTCGCCGACATGCAGCCCGGCACCCGCGTTGTCTCGAATTTCGGTGTTGTTGACCATCGCGTCCGCTGCTCGTTCGAGGTTGATTCCCGCATCAGCGTTGCGCTCGATCCGGTTCCCCTCAAGATAGACATTCTGGCTGCCCACCACCTTGACGCCGCTGGCTGCGGTATCCCGGATCGCGCTGCCGAGAATGGAGACGTTGCTGGCCCCAAAAGCGGTGATACCGTTTTGCCCGCCGGTGATCGAGAGGCCGCTGATGGTGATCCGACTACCCGATACGAGGATTGTGTCGAGCTTGGGATTCGGACCCCAGACCGTCCCACCGACGTTGGAATCGCCCTGCAGCACAACGTCATCGCGATCGATCAGCACAGACTCGTTGCAGGTCCCGCGAACAATCAGCATCAGCTTCCGTGCTGGCGGTGCATGCTCGATCACTCAGTTGATGGACTGACCACGGTTGCAATCGACGGTCCAACTGAGGGTTGGCGCCGCGAACACCGGCACTGCTACCGATAGGGCAAGAAAAAAGGCAGCCACCCTGGCTGCCTGCCGGCACGCACTCTTCATAGTCGCCTCCTTCGACCACGAAACCACCCCAAAAATGTCTGCGGCAGCCGTGGTCTCGAAGCCGAGACACTCTACGACCAATCTATCATAGAAGGAAGAGACGTCGTTGTCGCCGGTCAACAAGGCGGTTTCTGCACAGCACCCGCGGGATACCGGCAACGTCCGGTCTTCCCAAGGCGAAAAGTCGGCAAAGGGTCGACCACGGTCGAACGATTCGTTTCGCTAAATGGCTGCTCGTCAATCCACCGCGGACCTTCACGCTTCGATGACTGCTGTATCTTTTTCAGCGGTCGATCAATGGAATCGGCGGAATTGCGGCAACCGGCCATCACCGGCCATTCGGCGGCGGTCGCCAGTTGGGAAATATGTTGCCGAATGAGCCACCCTCCCGCGGGCAGGGACTCGCCAGCCCGGTGCCCTTTGTGTGCTTCTTGGCATAATGAGCGCCGAACCAAGAGGGAGTCGAATGAATAATCGCCGTAAACTTGTTATTGCGCTTGGCGCGAGTGCGCTTGCTTCGCCCCTTACATCCATTGCACAACAACCCGAGCGCATGCGGCGCATCGGTGCGCTAATAAACCTTGCGGAGGGTGACCAAGAATCGAAGATCCAGGTCGCGGCATTTGTGCGCGGGCTACAGGAATTGGGTTGGACTGTCGGCCGCAACGTGGTAATCGATTACCGCTGGACCGAAGGGAATGCCGATCGTGTTCGCAAGTACGCAGCGGAAATTGTCGCGCTTGCACCGGACGTCATTCTGACCACAGGCGGTTCGCACGTAGGGCCATTGCAACAGGCAACTCGTACCGTGCCTATCGTGTTCATTCAAACCGCAGACCCGGTCGGAGGAGGATTCGTGGAAAGCCTGGCGCGACCGGGTGGCAATACCACAGGGTTCACGGTTTTCGAGTTTGATATCGGTGCGAAATGGTTGGAGCTGCTGAAGGAAATCGCACCGCGCGTGAAGCGAGTCGCGGTCTTGCGGGATCCAACGAACCCCAGCGGGACCGGCCTAATGGGGGCGATCCAGGCCGTAGCGCCGTCCCTCGGCGTGGAGGTGAGTTCCCCCGTGGGCCTGCGTGACACCGGCGAGATCGAGCGCGGCGTTGCCGCCTTCGCCCGCTTGGAAAACGGCGGTCTCATCGTGACGCCCGCATCATTTGCGCTCGTTCATCGCGACCTTATCATCAAGCTGGCCGCTCAGCATCGGCTGCCGACAATCTATCCCTTCCGACTCTTCGCCAACGACGGAGGCTTGCTATCCTACGGGCCGGATGTGGTCGATCAGTACTGGCGCGCTGCCGGCTACGTCAATCGTATTCTCAAAGGCGAAATGGCCGCGAACCTAGCGGTACAGCGATCCACGAAACTGGATCTGGTGATCAACCTGAGAACTGCCAAGGCACTTGGGCTCCCGATCCCGCAGGCGCTGCTTGTGCGCGCTGTCGAGGTGATCCAGTGATGTGTGCGAAAGGCCGCTTGCTGGAACGACCTATGCGATGAAGGCGGTCGGCCGCCGCAAGGCCCCGACCGTCACCGTCAAGAAAATCGTCGTCGAGATCGATCCTTGCTCGGACCGCGATCGCCTCAATGTCGCGTAGCGTGGCCAAATCCGTGGCCAAATCGTGGGGTTTGAGGGGTGCGTAGGGGATCATTTCCCTCTGCGGTTGCCCTTGGTGCCCTTGGGCAGGGCGGGTTCGAATCCCTGCGTCTCCGCCACGATGCGTCAATCCGCGCATCGGTGCACGGCAGGTGTGACCGCAGCCCTCGAGTCTCCAACAGCACCGGCTGGTATTCTGTGTCGGCATGCAGATACATTCGCCCGACCCAGCCTTCACCGGTTCCGAACGCGCGCAGGACAACTTCCGGCTGGCGGTAAAACTCTCGCTGGGCTTCGTCGCCGTGCTCTGGCTCATCCCGACACTGGGTTGGGGACTCGAGCTGGAGCGTTTCGGCGTGCGTCCCCGGCAATGGATCGGTCTCCCCGGCATTCTGGTGGCACCGATGCTGCACGCCGGCTTCGTCCACCTGATCGCCAATTCGCTTCCATTGCTGGTGCTTGGCACAACCATGTTGCAGCTCTATCCGACGGCGGCCTTTCGGGTGTTGCCGGCGGTCTACCTGGGGCCGGGAATTGCGGTGTGGCTCTTCGCCAAGGAGGGTGTCCACGTCGGCGCCAGTGGCCTCGTCTATGGCCTGGTCAGCTACATCTTCGTGGCCGGCCTGATCCGGCGCGACCGGCGCGCCATCGCCGCGTCCCTGCTTGTCGCGTTCATGTACGGCACCCTGATCTGGGGGGTACTGCCGATCAGGACCGGGGTCTCCTGGGAAACCCACCTGGTGGCTGCGCTGATCGGTCTATTGATGGCAATCATGCTGCGCCATCGGGACAATCCACCGCGGGTTCGCTATTCCTGGGAAGGCGAAGAAGGCGAAGGCGAGGGCGAAGTCGGAGACGCGCCATCGAGTGATGCCGATACCGCTCAACGATCTTGAGGCAAGGGTCGCTGCGGCAGCGTGAATGGCAATGGTGCTGACGACTGGCGCCGGTCAAACTGGACGGTGGCGCCGACCGTACCCAAGGGGTCGGGCCACAGCGTGGCGGCGGATGGCCCGCGCCCGCAGCTGCCCGTCGTCCGGACGCTATCGTCGCGAGCGTTGCGTCAGCACAAGCAGAAGGCAAAAGCAGGCGATGAGCATGCCCGTGATCCCGGCCAGAAGGAGCGTTCCAACCTGAAAGCCACCGGCAAAGAACGCGCCCGTCAAACGCTGATACGCAGCCCAGGCGCTGATCGCCACGCCAACGATCCCGGCGATTCGCCCTGTCCACAGCAGCAAGCTTTCCATGGGCACCCCATTGACTTCGAATTACAGCGGTGACTGCTGATCGGACGCCGTCTCTCGTTGTCGGCAATGGTAACGCGACCCACCAGCAATGGCGATGGCCGTGGGCACCTCGGTCCCCAGCCTATCGGTCCGGTTCGTGCGTCACCGCTTCGGAAATCCGTGTCGGATTCATTTACACCGATGTGATACCACGGGCGACACATCAGGGGAGTGGCTGTAACTTTACATACGAAACAAAGAGTTGCAATTGGAAATCACCTGAGGCATGAGTCTTGCATTTATCGCGCTGGGTAACGAGCGCGCGCAAGCGCGTCAAAGTATCTTGGCAATCATGGTCTCGGTCTGGTGGCTTCTTTGGGCTTTTGTCATCGGCGGCTATTCAGGCATGCTGCTGATCTCGCTAATCCTGATCGCGCGACAGAACGAGGGCATCGAGCTAGGCCGCAACGGCCGAATCGCAATCCGGTCCGCGCGCGGGACGCGGCGATGGCGCTTGGGCGATTGCATCCGCGTTGTTATCCATGGCGCTGCGGACTCGGTAGACTAGGCCTCGATGGAAGCCAATGTCACCCGCCCCTCATCCCGCGTGGCCCGATGGCGGTGTCCGGAGCAGGTCCTGAACGCACGTCCGGAGGGCGAGGCGCTGCCCGACCTGGCGCTCGCCGACCGCGCGTTCGCCCGTGCGGCGGGCTCCCCCCCGATCGACGGCAATGCGGTGCGGCTGCTGCAGGACGCCGGGGAAAACTATCCTGCATGGCTCGCCGCGATCCGGGCCGCCGAATATTCGATCCTGTTCGAGAATTACATCGTCGCGGATGACGAAGTCGGACGCGAATTCGCCGACGCGCTGGCCGCGAAAGCGCGCGCCGGAGTCGATGTCCGGATCGTCTACGACTGGCTGGGCTCGTATGGCGCCGGGGCGCTGTGGTCGCGGCTGACGTCTGCCGGCGCACGCGTGCTGGCGTTCAATCGACCGCGGCTGGACAGTCCGCTCGGCTGGCTGTCGCGCGATCACCGCAAGACCATCGTGATCGACGGCGGGATCGGTTACGTTTCGGGGTTGTGCGTCAGCGCGAAATGGCTGGGCGACGCAGCGCGGCGGATGGAGCCCTGGCGCGACACGGGCATCGAGATCCGCGGGCCGGCCGTGGCCGAGCTCACGCGCGCATTCGAGACGGTCTGGCATGCCTGTGGCGGCGAGCCGCCGCAGGCTTACCGCGTCGACGCGGCGGACGTGTGCGCACCGGCCGGCGACGTGCGTCTGCGCGTGGTGGCCGGAGCGCCCAATGCGACCGGCACGTATCGCCTCGATCTCGTGATCGCATCGCTTGCCCGCCATCGACTGTGGATCTCGCGATGCGTACTTCGTCGGTACGACCGCCTACGTCCAGGCGCTCGCGGCCGCCGCGCGAGACGGCGTCGACGTCCGGCTGCTGGTGCCGGGCGCGAGCGACATTCCGATGCTGTCTCCACTGTCGCGCGCCGGCTACCGCGCGTTGCTCGAAGCGGGCGTTCGTGTCTTCGAGTGGAACGGCACGATGCTGCACGCCAAGACCGCCGTCGCCGACGGACTCTGGGCACGGATTGGTTCGACCAATCTCAACATTGCGAGCTGGATGGGAAACTACGAGCTCGATGTCGCCGTCGAGAACCGCCGGTTCGGCGAGATCATGGCCGCGCAGTACGAGCTCGATCTCGCCGGCGCCACCGAAATCGTGCTCACCGGGCGCAACCGGGTGGCGCCGACCGAGGCTCGGAGCGGCGCGGCCGTGCGGCGTGCGCGGTCGGGTAGTGCCGCGCGAGTCGCCGCCGGCGCCGTGAGCGTCGGCAGCGCGTTGAGCGCGGCTCTCACGAATCGTCGCGCACTCGGCGCCGCCGAGGCCGGATTGCTGGCCAAGGTGAGCGTGGGCACGATCGGATTTGCGATCGTTGCCGCGCTATGGCCGGAGGTGGTGGCGTGGCCGCTCGCCGTGCTTGCAGCCTGGATGGGCCTGGCATGGCTCGCCAAGGCGCTGGCGCTGCGCAGGCAGGGTCCGCAGACCGCCGCGGCGCCTCTACCGGCCGCGCCGCCCGACGAAGGTGGCGGCGGCGGGGCCTAGCTTGATATAATCGCCCGTCGCGCGCCCGTAGCTCAGCTGGATAGAGTACCTGGCTACGAACCAGGGGGTCGTGGGTTCGATTCCTGCCGGGCGCGCCAATAATTCAAGGACTTGGCAGCGAAAACCAGGTCTTCCTGTCTGCTGTGGGACCCTTGTGGGACCTGTTATCCACCGGTCCGCGCGACTTAGACTGAATTCAAGCACTTGGCCTGCAAAACCAGGTCCTCCTTACTTGCTGTGGGACCGTGTGGGACCTCCCTATCCGCAGGTCCGCACCAGCGGAACCGACGCGTAACACCGTCCGTGTGCCGCTCCGGTCGAGCAACAAATTCGCCTGCTTCAGTAGGCGGCCAACATCGGCACTCGCGTAATGACCGGCCATCGAATGATTGGCATGACCAAGGAGTGCTTCGCGATCTTCGGCGGAAACGCCGGCCGCGCGCAGGCGAGCATGCGAACGAGTGGCGAAGGTCATGGACGCGAACCAACGGCAATCCCACGTCGCGTCGGGCGCACTGCCAACCGGTGTTGTTCATCGTGTTGATACGCCCGCCGCGGAACGGGAAGACCCAGATCGGATGAAGCGATCGCTGTGCTTCTACAATCGACCAGGCGACATCATTCAGAATTACAACATGGGGTCGTTTGGTCTTGAAGGCTTCCGGAGGAATCACGAACACGCTCCGTCCGAGCTCCGGTACGGCGACCTCCCACATCCACTGCAAGCCGCACACGTTACTGTCGCGTAGCCCTGTATTCACAGCAAAGAGGGCCATGCGGCCGAGGTGGACTGGTAGCTTACGAAACAGCGCTGTCTTGCTCCTTCCAAGTGATCGGATAGGGTGAGCGCGGGCTTTCGGGCAACATCGTGATGAGCGGCGGCACCGCTTCGAGCCACGGACGACCGTCAACATCTCGGTATGAACGGGCCGCGCGATTCAAGATCGTGCGCACGACTTCCAGGCTGCGGTTGATGGTGGTCGCACTCGCGCCGTGGGCAAGTCGCGCCTTCACGAAGGGTTCCAACGTCTGATCATGAATTTGCTGCGGTTCGAGATCTCCGAGGCACGCCTGGAGCAGCGTGACGTGCCACTTGATGACGTCGATGCTCCGCTTACCGCGGGACTGCGCGAGATAACGCGCGGCGCAATCGGTAAAGGTCGGGCGCGCATGCGCCTTTCGCGCGAGATCGCATTGAACTCGAGCAATTTCGATGTGGAGTCGTTCCTCAGCTTGTTCCTGGGTTACCGCGCCGACGCGCAGGCCGATCCGAACCCCGAGATATCTCTTATCGATGAATCGTCGGCCGTCCGCGAGGACAGTGATGCCTGGTGTGCGAGTTGTGGCCATGAGCTCCTCCTGTGGGTGGAGGAGCATTTTCGAAGGGGCCCGTAAGAGCAGGCAAGTTGTCTACCAACGCAATTCTAATCCGCGGGGCTCTGGTTCGAGCCCGGATCGGGGAGCCAAATTCAATCGGCGGGGTCGCGCAGCATGGCTGCCGTGAACCAGCGATCGGGCGGCTCTTGCCCGACTTATCACAACGACTTGGCGATCATGGTGCAGCGGGTCCTGTCTGCACGCTCGTTTCCTCGGCAACGCTAGTGGCCATCTCGGTGTCGACGCGCTCCAGGAGTGCCAGCAGACCTTTTAGCAGACTGATGGGGGACGGTGGGCAGCCGCCGATGTGCAGGTCGACGGGCAGGACGGCGCCAACGCCGCCAACACAGGCGTAGCTGCCCGAGAAAATTCCGCCGTCCCGTCCACAATCCCCCACGGCGACCACCCATTTCGGGTCGGGCGTTGCGCGGTAGGTCCGCTCGAGAGCTTCGCGCATGTTGGTGGTGACGGGGCCGGTCACGAGCAATACATCGGCATGGCGCGGCGAAGCGACAAAACGAAGTCCGAATCGTTCGAGGTCGTAGAGAACGTTGTTGAGAGCGTGGATTTCCAGCTCGCAACCATTGCAGGACCCCGCGTCGACTTCGCGAATGGAGAGCGTTCGACCCAGTCGCCAGTGGGCTGCACGGTTGACCTGGGCCGCAAGCTCGACCAACGCGGCATCGTCCCTGAGCGGTGCGGCCTCGGTGAGCGGACCGTGCACAAGGCTCTTGAAGAGAAGTCTGCGCATTCGCGTCTACCTTAGGTGTCGTGGCCCGAGTACGAGCAATTGAACGACTTGTTGCACAGGGGAAAGTCGGCGACGATGTTGCCCTCGATGACGGCTTCGAGCAGCGGCCATTGGAACCAGGAAGGGTCGCGCAGATGGCAGCGCTCGATGTTCCCGTCGGGTCCGACGCGTACCCAGATCAGCACATCGCCGCGAAAGCCCTCGACCAGCGCCACGCCTTCGCGCCTGGCCGTTGCCGGCGGCGCCTCGGGTGAATTCCGAATTGGCCCGAGCGGGAGCCGCTCGAGAATCTGGGCGATGATCGACACGCTCTGCCAGATCTCGAGGATGCGGATCCAGACGCGGGCATTCACGTCGCCGTCGTCGAGCACCGGCACGTCGAATTGCAATTCATCGTACGGCGGGTAACCCGGCGAGCGTCGGCGTCGAAGCCCCGCCCGGAAGCCCGGCCAACATAGCCTCCCGCGCCGAACTGTCGCGCCAGCGCCGGCGACAGGATTCCGGTGCCGACCGTGCGGTCCTGGAGGGATGCGGTGTTGTCGTAGAGTTCGACGAGCTCGGGAAAGTGCGCGCGAACATACTCGATGACATTCGCAATCGCCTGTCGCCCGTCGTCGGCAACGTCGCGAGCCACTCCGCCCGGAACGATACGATCCATCATGAGCCGATGGCCGAAACAGGTGTCCGCCGCGCGCAGCACGTATTCGCGCAGGAGCCCGCACTGTGCGTGCATCATGGCGAACGCGGCATCGTTGCAAATGGCGCCGATATCTCCAAAGTGATTGGCCAGGCGCTCCAGCTCGGCCATGAGCGCACGCAGCCAGACCGCGCGGAGCGGAACATCCCGTCCAAGCGCTGATTCGATCGCCCGCGAAAAGGCCCACGCGTACGCCACTGTGCTATCCCCGGAAACGCGGCCGGCGAGCATTCCGGCACGGTCGATCGGCAACCGCGCTATAAGCGATTCGATCCCTTTGTGCACATAGCCGAGTCGCGCCTCGAGGCGCACGATCGTCTCGCCGTTCGCGGTGAAGCGAAAGTGGCCGGGTTCGATGATCCCTGCGTGAACCGGGCCGACCGGAATCTGATGCAGGCCTTCGCCGGTGACGGGCAGAAACGCGTAGGGGCTCGGCGCAGAGGTAGCGTGGTCCGCCTCGCCGAGCGGGCGTCGCAGCGGCCATTTGCCGTGGTCGAGCCACGCGCGCGGGTCGGGAAGACCCTCGGGCGTGAGCCCCACCAGGTCGCGGATGGCGCGTTCCAGTCGGATGGCGGGCGCGTGCAACCGTCCCGCGGCCGGGAAGCGATTCCCTTCGCACGCGAGGCTGAAAATCCCCCAATCGTCGAGCTCGGCGTCATGCAGCGCCATGTGCGCGAACCCTTTCTCGCCCCAGAGCCCGAGCAGCGTGCAATGTCCGCTCCGAAGCAGGCTGATCGCATGTTCCCAGCTTTCCCCGGACACTCTCGACACGCGGCCACGGCCGATGTGCCGCGACCGCCGGGGC
>CAVPUM010000010.1:0-278731 GCA_963708855.1 uncultured beta proteobacterium
GCGTGGCGATGCTCCTGGGATGCGCTGCCGTGACACCGCGTCCGCCGGCCGCCGATCTGCAGCGGCAGGTGGCCGACGCGGAGCGGGCGTTCGCCAAGACCATGGCGGATCGCGATCACTCGGCGTTTGCCACGTTTCTGTCCGACGAGACGATATTCTTTGCCGGCGCAACGCCCCTGCGCGGCAAGCAGCAGGTCATCGACGCCTGGAAGCGGTTCTACACCGAACCGGCGGCACCGTTCTCCTGGCAGCCCGAAGTCGTCGAGGTGCTGGACTCCGGCACGCTCGCGCTTTCCACCGGCCCCGTGCGGGATCCGCAGGGCAAGGTCTTCGCCACGTTCTACTCCATCTGGCGCTGGGAGGCGCCGGGAACCTGGCGCATCATCTTCGACAAAGGCAACACCGTCTGCGATTGCGCCAAGCCGTGATGCCACACGGGACGTTGTGGCGCGGCATTGGGAGACTCGGCATGCTGAAGATCTGGGGAAGGACCAATTCGGTCAACGTCCAGAAGGTGTTGTGGTGCTGCGAGGAAATGGCCGTCGGGTACGAGCGCATCGACGCCGGTGGCGCCTTCGGCATCGTCGACACGCCCGAGTACCGGTGCCTCAATCCCAACGGCCTGGTACCGACGATCGACGACGACGGCTTCGTGCTGTGGGAATCCCATGCGATCGTTCGCTATCTCGCCGCCAAGCACGCCGCAGGTTTCTGGCCCGAGGAGCGCAGGATGCGCGCGGAAGCCGACCAGTGGATGGACTGGAGCCAGACGACGTTCTGGCCGGCCATCCGCTCCCTGTTCATGGGACTGATCCGGATGGCGCCGGAGCAGCGTGACGCACGCGCCCTCGAGGATTCGCGCAGCAAGACCGCCGAGGCGCTGGTCATCGTGGATGCCCACCTCGGGTCGCGCCAATACCTGGCCGGAAGCGACTTCACCACCGGCGACATCGCGTTGGGCTGCGGGATCTGGCGCTGGATGGCGCTGCCGATCGAACGCCCCGCCCTGCCCAACGTGGAACGGTGGTTCGCAACGCTGGGACAGCGACCGTCCTACCGAAAAATCGTGATGCAGCCGCTGAGCTGATGGTGCCCGTCGCGCACCACGTGATCACGCACTCGCCAGTCGACGCTTAGCCGCCTTCGCGCATGCCCACCAAGCGCGGACCGCCGGATCCCGCCCGGCTCGACCGGATCGTCGCCGACGCGCGCCGCACACGTGACGCGCGCGCGAGCAGCTACCGCGAGCAGGCACTGAAGCTGTTCCCGTGGATCTGCGGGCGTTGCACGCGCGAATTCGATCGCGCCAGCGTCCATCAATTGACGGTCCACCACAAGGACCACAACCACGACAACAACCCTCCCGACGGGAGCAACTGGGAGCTCCTGTGCGTGTACTGCCACGACAACGAGCACTCGCGCGAGCTCGAGGCCGCCGCAAGCCGGGGATCCGTGGACGGGGACACGACGCCAAGCGCCACCCACCGGCCGTTTGCCGATCTGGCGAAATTGCTCAAGCGGGGCGGCGATCCCGATGCATGACGGTCCCTGCCCGAACCCGGTGTGTCGCGGCGGCGCGCCGCCCGGCCTGCTGCGCGCAGGCGCGAATGGCTCTCGCCGGTGACCGCCCGCCTGCTCGCCGATGTCCTGGTGGCCACGCACCTCGCGTTCATCGTTTTCGTGGTCGCGGGAGGCTTGCTCGTGCTGCGCCGTCGCGGCTGGGCCGCGTTGCACCTTCCCGCCGTCGCATGGGGCGCATTCGCCGAGCTCACCGGCACGCTATGCCCGCTCACGCCATTGGAAAACTCGCTGCGGCGGAGCGCGGGCGACGCCGGTTACGCCGGCGGCTTCATCGAACACTACGTCATCCCGCTGATCTACCCGGACGCCCTGACGGCGCGCCTGCAGGTCGTGCTGGGACTCACGGTAATCGCGGTCAACCTCGTGGCGTACGCATTCGTCTGGCGGCGCTGGCGGCACGGAGGACCGCACGAGTGAACGCCCGGGCAAGCCACATGACGTGCGACGAACAAGAGCGTACGCTTGCGGCCTCGGGATTCGATCCTGCCGCGACCATGGTCAATGTCGGCAGGAGGGCCGTTCCACGGGCCCCGGGGCTCCCGCAGCCCTCTCAAGGAGATACCGCATGACCGTTTGTCCGATTGCCATCGCTGTTGGCTGCAAGAAATGCCCGATCTTTGCCGTCTGCCCGGTCAAAGGCGTGATCGGCGACTACAAGAAGGAAGACCCCGCGCCGACGCAAGCCGCGCCGGACAAGGCCAAGGCCGCACCGAAGCGGCGCAAGTAGCGGCGCCGGGCACCCGCGGCCCGGGATAACGTCGGGGAGTTCCGGCACACTCACGGTTTCGATTCGCAGCGACGATTCCCATGACCAACGCAGCCATCACCGGCTGGGGCAAGTGCATGCCCCCCGCCGTTCTCACCAATGCCGATCTCGCGTCGCTCATGGAGACCGACGACGAGTGGATCATCTCGCGCACGGGGATCAAGGAGCGGCGCGTCTCGCACGTCACGGGAATCGAGCTCGCACACGTCGCGGCGGCCCGGGCGCTCGCCTGCGCGGGGCTTCCCGCCGAGGGCGTCGAACTCGTCGTCTACGGCAGCTGCTCCAACGACGAGACGGTGCCGAACTCGGCCTCCGGGGTCCAGTTCAAACTGGGCGCCATGCACGCAGCAGCGATGGACGTGAATACCGCCTGCACCAGCTTTCTGTACGGGCTTTCGACTGCGACCGCGATGATTCGCACCGGCGTGGTGAAGAACGCAGTGGTGATCGGCGTCGAGCTGATCTCGCAATTCATGGATTGGTCCAACCGCGGTGTCGCCGTGCTCTTCGGCGACGGCGCGGCCGCCGTGGTCCTGCAGGCGACCGACCGCGACGAAGGCCTGATCGGCGAAAAGCTCGGCTGCAGTGCCGACGTGCGTGGCATCCTGCGCGTGCGCGGCATGGGGACGACATATGCCAATCGGGGTGTCGTGTTTGGCGACACCGCGTGGAACTTCGACGGCCAGGAGATCTTCAAGCGCGCGGTGATGGCGATGACGCATGCCTCGCAGGACGTGCTGGCGAAGGCAGGCCACACGGTCGACGAAATCGACCTCGTCGTCCCGCACCAGGCAAACCTGCGCATCATCGAGTCGGTCGCCAAACGCGTCGGCGCGCCCATGGACCGCGTCTACGTCACCGTGCATCGCTACGGCAACATGTCGTCGGCGACCGTACCGGTCGCGCTCGTCGACGCGCTGGAGGAGGGCCGCGTCAAGCCCGGCGCGCTGATCCTGATGCCGGCGTTCGGCGCCGGGCTCACCTGGTGCTCCCATCTCGTGCGCTGGGGCGAACGCACGACGCCGATCGGGACGTCGGACATCGAGCTTCCCCCGTGCACGCAGACCGCGCTCGAGCGTGTGCGGGAACTGATCGCGAGCAAACAGCCGCCCGACCGGTCCGCCGCCGGCCTTGCGGCGGCGAAGCTCGCCGAGATTCCCTAGGACTTTGCGGGACGTCCGTGCGTCGGGCGCACGCTCCCCCGACGCGGCAACTACGTGTTCACCAGTTTCCGGTGGGCCTGCACGCTCATCAGGATGCCCAGCCCGACGAACAGCGAGCTGAGCGCGGTGCCGCCGTAGGACACCAGCGGCAACGGCACGCCCACGACGGGCAGGATGCCGCTCACCATCCCCATGTTGACGAACGCGTAGGTGAAAAACATCAGCGTGATCGCGCCGGCGATGAGGCGCGCAAACAGCGTCGACGCGTTCGCCGTGATCATCAAGCCGCGCCCGATCAGCAGCAGATAGAGGAACAGCAGGACGACGTTGCCGATCAGTCCGAATTCCTCGCCGAAAACGGCGAAGATGAAGTCCGTATGGCGCTCGGGCAGGAAATCGAGGTGCGTCTGCGTACCGTTCAGCCATCCCTTGCCGACCACCCCGCCGGAACCCAGCGCGATCGACGCCTGCGACGAGTGATAGCCGGCGCCCAGCGGGTCGCGCGTCGGATCGAGAAACGTCAGGATCCGTTCGCGCTGATACTCGCGCAGCTGCGGCCAGACGAACGGGCCGGCGGCAACGGCGGTGGTGCCGAGGCCGACGATGACCTTCCACGACAGTCCGGCCAGGTAGAGCGCGTAGAACCCGGACGCGCCGATCATGAGCGAGGTGCCGAGGTCCGGCTGGCGCTTGACCAGAACCACGGGCACTACGATCAGCACCGCAGCGAGCGCGAAGTCCTTCCAGCCGATGCGGCCTTCGAACTTCTGGAAATACCACGCCAGCATGAGCGGCAACGCGATCTTCATGAGCTCCGAGGGCTGGAACCGTCCGAAGCCGAGATTCAGCCAGCGTCGGGAGCCGTTTACGGTGACGCCCCAGAGCGCCACGCCCACCAGCAACACGATCGCCAGCGCATAGAGCGGCACCGCGGCGCGCGCGATGGTCTGCGGCGGTATGTTGGCCACGATCCACATCGCCACCAGTGCGAGCGCGAGACTCCACAGCTGGCTCGAGACGCGCGCGAAACTCTGGTCGGAGGCCGAGAACAGCGTGATGAGCCCGACGCCCACGATCGTCAGCGCAACCCCGAACAGAAAACTGTCGACGCGTCGCGACAGGATCTCCCACGAGCGCGCAAGCAACTGGCCCATCAATCGCTCTGATCTTCCGGATCGGGGACCGTCGCGGTCGGAGCCGGTCCCGCCGTTGTCTCGCCCGTCAGGTAATAGTCGATTACCTGACGCGCAATCGGTGCCGCCGCCTGCGCGCCGAAGCCGCCGTTCTCGACCAGCACCGCAAGTGCGATCCGCGGCTTGTCCGCCGGCGCGTAGGCGATGTACCACGCGTGATCGCGCAACCGCTCGTCGACCCGGCCGGCGACGTACTTCTCCCCTTTCAACGAGTAGACCTGCGCGGTGCCGGTCTTGCCGGCGCTCACATAAGCGGCCTTGGCGAACGCGCGGGCACCGGTGCCTTCGCGGCCGACTCCGACGAGCGCGTCCTTGATCACCGCAAGATGCTCGGGTTTGACCGGCAGGGCGTGTGTCGGCTGCGGCTCGCCGGCACGCAGCTCCCGGGCGCCGGCGTCCCGGATCGAGCGCACGAGGCGCGGCGAGTACCCGACGCCGTCGTTGGCGATCATTGCGATCGCGTGCGCGAGCTGGATGGGCGTGAACGCGTTGTAGCCCTGCCCGATGCCCGCGGAGATGCTGTCACCGAGATACCATTTGCGATGCTCCTCGCGGTACTCATTGCCCGAGAAGCGCTGCCGCTTCCAGTCCCGCGACGGCAGCACGCCGGGCAACTCGCCTTCGATGTCAATGCCCGTCTTGCGGCCGAACCCCAGCTGCGACATGAAGCGGTGGGTATCGTCGATGTCGGTCTCGCTCGCCAGGACGTAGTAATAGGTGTCGCAGGAAACGACGATCGACTTGTGCATGTCGACGGTGCCGTGACCGCCGGGCTTGTCGTCGCGAAATCGGTGCGCGGCCCCCGGCAGCTGGAAATACCCGGGATCCGAAATCGCCTGCGCCGGCGTGCGCCGGCCGGACGAGAGCGCGGAGAGCGCGAGGAACGGCTTGATCGTCGAGCCGGGCGGATAGGCGCCGCGCAGCGGGCGGTTGAGCAGCGGCTTGTCCGGCGACTCGTTCAAGAGCTCCCAATTGGCGACGTCGATGCCGTCGACGAACAGGTTGGGATCGTAGCCGGGCTTCGACACCATCGCGAGCACGTCGCCCGTAGCCGGGTCCAGCGCCACCAGCGCGCCGCGACGGGAGCCGAACGCGGTCTCGGCGACTTCCTGCAGCTTGATGTCGAGCGAAAGCGTGAGGTCGTTGCCCGACGCCGGCGCCACGCGTGACAGCGTGCGCACCGCCCGCCCTCCGGCATCGACCTCGACCTCTTCGACGCCCGTCGTGCCGTGCAATTCGCGCTCGTACGAGAGCTCGAGCCCGACCTTGCCGATGTAGTCGGAGCCCTTGTAGTTCGCGCTCTCGCCCCATTCGTCGATGCGCGTCAGGTCGCGGTCGTTGATGCGGCCGATGTAGCCAACAACGTGCGACGCCAGCTCGCCGTACGGATACTGGCGAAAGAGTCGCGCCTTGATTTCGACGCCGGGAAAGCGGTACCGGTTGACCGCGAAGCGCGCGACCTCCTGGTCGGTGAGGCGGGTGCGCAGGGGCAGGCTCTCGAAGTTCTTCGATTCGTCGATGAGCTTCCTGAAGCGCTTCCGGTCGCGCGGCTGGACTTCGACGATCTCGGCCAGCGCATCGATCGTCTGCTCGAGGTCTTTCACCCGCGCTGGCTGGATCTCCAGCGTGTAGGCGGAATAGCTCTGCGCCACTACCAGACCATTGCGGTCGCGAATCACGCCTCGGTTGGGGACGATGGGAATGATCGCTATCCGGTTCGTCTCGGCCAGCGTCTGATAATGGTAGTGCTGGACGACCTGCAGGTAGAAAAAGCGAACGAAAAGACCGACCATCGCCAGCGCCACCAGCGCTCCCGCGATCGTCAGGCGGCGGCGAAAATAGTAGGCTTCGCGTCCCGGATTCTTGAGTTCGGGCGAGCCTGGCGCACCGCCGTGGTTGCGTTCGCGGGAAGTGAAGAGGAAGCGTGCCATCGTCGGATCAGTGCCCGCCCGGCCGCCCGAAGGGCATGGCGCGCCCTGGCGGGTGGCAGCGAGCACCAGGACGAAGGACGCAGGACAGCCAAAGGCTGGTCCCGCGCAGCGGGTTGCGGCTTTGCCGCACACAGTGAGCGTGGGGGCTCTTCATCTGTTTGAACGTTGCGGAGGCATCACAACTCGGCCGACGAACGCTGTGGCCGCTGCGTCCACTGCAGCGCGACCGTGAGTCCCGGCCAAAGGAGCGCGCCGACGAGCGGCGGCACCGCATACGTCCAGCGGGGCAGCGGGGCACCTCCGACAAAGCGAACCAGCAGCACCAGCCCCGCGCACAGGCCCAGCAGCGCGGCAACCTGTGCCGCCTGTTGCCACAGCGAAAAACGCAACACACGCCGGCGGAAGTATTCGGCCGCGTAGGCGAGAAACGCGTAGGCCAGCGCGTGCTGCCCGAACAGCGTGGCATCGCCGACGTCCATCAGGAGACCGACTCCCCAGGCTACGCCGACGCCCACGTAACGCGGCTCCTGAATGCACCAGTACAACAACACGAGCGCGATGAAGTCGGGGCGAAGCGCGAGCGCCACGCCGGAGAGCGGCAGCAGATTGGCGGCCAGCGCGGCACCGACCGTGACCGCGATGAACCACGGGCGCACCGGGCGCAGGATCTCCTCGGGCCCGGCGGTTGATTGATGCGCGATGTTCGGCAGCACCATCATGGACTGACCCTGCGTTTGCCCTTGCCCGCCCGTTTCGTCGTGTCGGAAAGCGCGGGCTCCTCGGGCCGGGGCAACGCCGCCGCCTGGCCGAGAACGAGCAGATGCACGCTCCGGTCGACTCCGGCAAGCGGAATGCAGGCGATGCGCGCGAAAATCTGACCGGTCTCGCGCTCGAGCGTCGCAACGCGAGCCACGGCGAGGCCTGGCGGATAGGTGCCGTCGAGCCCCGAAGTCACCAGCACGTCGCCGACCTGGATGTCCGCGCTCGGCGCCATGAAACGGAGTTCGAGCGCGCGCCCAGCGCCGGCGCCGAAGAGCACCGAGCGAACGCCGCTGCGTTCCACCTTCACGGGCACCGCGTGGTCCTTGTCCGTGACCAGCGTCACCTCCGCCATGTTGGGATACACGCGCGTGACCTGTCCGACGACGCCGTCCGCATCGATCACGGCCTCGCCGGGCCGGATATCGGCATCCGCGCCCTTGTCGACGAACAGCTTCTGCGCGAACGGATCACGGCCGGTGTAGAGAACCTCGACGGCCTTGGCCGCCGACGCATAGCGCGTGCGGGCGTCGAGCAACGCGCGCAGGCGGGCATTTTCCTGCTGCGTCGAGGCAAACGCCTGGGCGGCGGCGGCGTGCTCGGCCGACCGCAGCGCAAGCCGGGCGTTGTCCTCGGAAAGCGCCCGCAGCGAAGTGAAGTAGTCGCCGATCCCGGCCAGCGCTTCGCCGGGCAACTGCGCCGCGCGTTGGAGCGGGTAGAGGATCGTCGCCGCCACCATGCGCATGCCCTCCAGGTAGCGGTAACGCGTGTCGACGAACAGCAGCACGATGGAAATCAGTCCGAAGAAGGCGAGCCGGGCGAGCGGCGATGGGCCGCGGCGGAAAAACGGTGGCGGCTCGACGGGGATGTAGCGCATCGCGAAACCGACGGGCTTCGACGCCGGCGATCAAGTGGCCGGATCAGTCCGACGTGAAGATCGTCGCGAGCTTGTCCATGTTCTCGAGCGCCCGTCCGCAGCCGCGCACGACGCACGTGAGCGGATCGTCGGCGACGATCACCGGAAGCCCCGTCTCTTCCATCAGCAGGCGGTCGACATCCCGCAGCAGCGCACCGCCGCCGGTGAGCACCATGCCGCGTTCCGCGATGTCCGCGCCGAGCTCCGGCGGCGTGCGCTCGAGCGCGCTCTTCACCGCGGAGACGATGCTGTTCAGGGGGTCGGTGAGGGCTTCGAGGATCTCGTTGGAAGACACCGTGAAACTGCGCGGAATGCCCTCGGCAAGATTGCGCCCCTTGACCTCCATCTCCTTCACCTCGGAGCCGGGAAAACCGGAACCGATGGTCTTCTTGATCAGCTCGGCCGTCGGTTCGCCGATCAGCATGCCGTAGTTGCGACGGATGTAATTGACGATCGCTTCGTCGAACTTGTCGCCGCCCACCCGCACGCTGCCGGAGTACACCATGCCACCCAGCGAGATCACGCCGACTTCCGTCGTGCCGCCCCCGATGTCGACGACCATCGATCCCGTCGCGTCGGAGATCGGCAGATCGGCGCCGATCGCCGCGGCCATCGGCTCCTCGATCAGGTACACCTTGGATGCGCCGGCGCCCAGCGCGGACTCGCGAATGGCGCGGCGCTCGACCTGCGTCGAGCCGCAGGGCACGCAGATGATGATCCGCGGGGACGGCGAAAATAGTCGCGACTCGAGCACTCGCTTGATGAACTGCTTCAGCATCTGCTCGGTCACGGTGAAGTCGGCGATCACGCCGTCCTTCATCGGCCGGATCGCCGTGATGTTGCCCGGCGTGCGCCCCAGCATCTGCTTCGCGGCGAGACCGACTTCCTGGATCACCCTCTTGCCGTTGGGTCCGCCTTCCTGACGGATCGCGACGACCGACGGCTCGTTCAGGACGATGCCCTTGCCGCGGACGTAGATCAGCGTGTTCGCGGTGCCGAGGTCGATCGCGAGATCGCTGGAGAAATAGCCCTTGAAAGACGCGAACATGTAAGCGATGGCCTGCGGCGGTGCGGAACGCGCGGACGAAGCGACGGCCCGATGGTCAACGAGCAGCAGCCGCTGCTCGAAAATATGACAATATGATAACCTATTGTGCATTGCTCCAGCACTGATTTTGCGTGGTAATTCGCCTGTTTTGGGGTGCGCCGCGAGTCCGAACCTCACCGTCCGTTCGTCGGGAATTTGGCGCCGCCCGACCGGCCAGGAAGCGCCCCGTCCCGATGCCCGCCGTCCACCATGACCATCTCGCTCACTGACGTCTACCGGATCGCGCACCTCGCGCGCGTCCGGATCGACGCCGCGCATGCCGAAGAAGTGCGCACGAAGCTCACCGCGATCTTCGGCTTGATCGACCAGCTCGCGGCCGTGGACACCGCGGGCGTCCTGCCGATGGCGCACGCGCAGGACTTGGCACTCCCGCTGCGCCCCGACGCCGCCGACGAGCCGGACCTCTCTGTGCGCTACCAGAGCGTCGCGCCGGCGGTGGAGGACGGGTTGTACCTGGTGCCGAAGGTGCTCGAATAGGTGCTTGCATGAGGGCATGACCGTGATCGACGCCTCCATTGCCGAGCTTGCGTCCGCGCTCCACGCGAGGCGCTTGTCCAGCGTCGAGCTGACGCAGGCCTCGCTCGACCGGATCGCCGCCCTCAACCCGGCGCTCAATGCCTTCATCACCGTCGACCCGGACCGGGCGCTCGCCGACGCGCGCTCGGCCGACGCAGCCATCGCCGCCGGGAACGCCGGTCCGCTGACCGGCATCCCCATCGCGCACAAGGACGTCCTGGTCACCGCGGGCATGCGCACCACCTGCGCGTCGCGGATGCTCGCGAACTACACGTCGCCGTTCGACGCGCACGTCGTCGCGGCTCTCGCGCGCGCCGGCACCGTGCTGGTCGGCAAGACCAACATGGACGAGTTCGCGATGGGGTCGTCGAGCGAGACGTCCCATTTCGGCCCGGTGAAGAACCCGTGGCATCTCGACTACGTTCCCGGCGGCAGCTCCGGCGGCACGGCGGCCGCCGTGGCAGCGCGACTGGTGCCGGGGGGGACCGGCACCGATACCGGCGGTTCGATCCGTCAGCCGGCGGCCCTGTCCGGCGTCTGCGGACTGAAACCGACCTACGGCGTGTGCTCGCGCTACGGGCTCGTCGCCTTCGCCTCGAGCCTCGACCAGGCCGGACCTTTCGCCCGCACGGCGCAGGACCTGGCTCTGCTGCTGAACACGATGGCCGGGCACGACCCGCGCGACTCGACGTCGCTGCCCCGCCCGGCCGAGGATTACACGCGCCCGCTGGCCCGGGAGGCTGGCAGCAGACCGCTGGCCGGAATCACGATCGGCCTCCCCGGCGAATACTTCGGCGCCGGAATCGACCCGGACGTCGTGATGGCGATCAACGACGCGCTCGTCGAACTGCGCAAGCTCGGCGCCGCGACCGTCGATCTCGCGCTGCCGAACGTGAAGCTGTCCATCCCGGTGTACTACGTGATCGCCCCGGCCGAAGCGTCGTCGAATCTGTCGCGCTTCGACGGCGTCCGGTACGGCCACCGCGCGGCCGCGTACGCCGACCTGACGGAGATGTACGAGAAGACCCGGGCCGAAGGCTTCGGTGCCGAGGTCAAGCGCCGGATCCTCGTCGGCACCTACGTGCTGTCGCATGGCTACTACGACGCCTATTACCTCAAGGCACAGCAGGTGCGGCGGCTCATTGCCGATGATTTTCGTCGCGCTTACGAGAAATGCGACCTGATCGCCGGCCCGACCGCGCCCACGTCCGCGTTCCGGATCGGCGCCAACAGCGACGACCCGGTGAAAATGTATCTCAACGACATCTTCACGATTGCCGCGAACCTGACGGGAGCACCGGCGTTGTCGATTCCCTGCGGCTTCGACCGGGCACGGCCTGCCGATCGGGCTGCAGCTCCAGGGGCCCGCCTTCACGGAGGCGAAGCTGCTCGACATCGCGCACCGGTTCCAGCAGGCGACGGACTGGCACAAGCGCGTTCCCGCGATGGCGACGGCATGAAGTGGGAAATCGTCATCGGGCTCGAAACCCACGCCCAGCTCTCGACGGCGTCGAAGATCTTTTCCGGCGCGTCGACCGCGTTCGGCGCGGCCCCGAACACGCAGGCCTGCGCCGTGGACATCGCGCTGCCCGGCGTGCTCCCGGTCCTCAATCGCGGCGCCGTCGAGCGCGCCATACGGTTCGGGCTGGCCGTCGGCGCGACGATCAACCGGCGGAGCGTGTTCGCGCGCAAGAACTACTTCTACCCCGATTTGCCGAAGGGCTACCAGATCTCGCAATACGAAATTCCCGTCGTGCAAGGCGGGTCGCTGGCCATTGTGACGGCGCAGGGCGAGAAGACCATCCGGCTCACCCGCGCGCACCTCGAGGAAGACGCCGGCAAGAGCCTGCACGAGGACTACCACGGCATGACGGGCATCGACCTCAACCGCGCCGGGACGCCGCTGCTCGAGATCGTCACGGAACCCGACCTGCGCGGTGCCGCCGAGGCGGTGGCCTATGCCAAGGCGCTGCACACGCTGGTCAAGTGGATCGGCATCTGCGACGGCAACATGCAGGAAGGCAGCTTTCGTTGCGACGCCAACGTCTCGGTGCGGCCGGAAGGAGAAACGAAGCTCGGCACCCGCTGCGAGATCAAGAACCTCAACAGCTTCCGCTTCATGCAGCAGGCGATCGACTTCGAGGTGCGCCGCCAGATCGAGCTGATCGGCGAAGGCGGCACCGTCGTCCAGGAGACGCGGCTGTTCGACCCCGAACGCGGCGAGACGCGGACGATGCGGAGCAAGGAAGACGCGCAGGACTACCGCTACTTTCCGGATCCCGACCTGCCGCCGCTTGCGATCGACGACGCGTGGATCGAGCGCGTGCGCGCCGGGATGCCCGAGCTGCCAGCCGCGATGCAGGGGCGCTTCGCCGCGCAGTATGCGCTTCCCGCGCAGGACGCCGCCGCGCTCACCGCCGACCGCGAGACCGCCGGCTATTTCGAGGCGACCGTGGCCGCGCTCGCGGGACCCGCAGACAAGGGCGGCAAGCTCGTCGCCAATTGGATGCTCGGTGAAGTGGCCGCGGCGCTCAATAAGAGCGAACAGGACATCGGACAGGCACCGGTCGGCGCGAACCGGCTCGCCGCGTTGTTGCGCCGCATCGGCGACGGCACGATCTCCGGCAAGATCGCCAAGGACGTCTTCGACGCGATGTGGGCAGGCGAGCACGGCGGGGACGCCGATGCGATCATCGCCGCCAAAGGACTGGTGCAGATTTCCGATGGCGGTGCCATCGAGAAGATCGTCGACGACGTGCTGGCCGCCAACGCGGGAATCGTCGCCGAGTTCCGCGCCGGCAAGGAGAAGGCCTTCCATTCGCTCGTCGGCAAGGCGATGGCCGCCACCAAGGGCAAGGCCGACCCGGCGAAGGTCAACGCGACGCTGAGGCGGAAGCTCGCGAGCTGACCGGACCCCGGCCGCAGTCGGGGTGCGCGCCGCGGTCAGGGCTTGATGTAGGCGAACTGCTCCCTTGCCTGCAGGTTGGCGATGCGCACGACACCGGACGGCGTGAAGGTCGGTCCGAGAATGAACTGCTCCTTCTTCAGGCTGCGGTTCCTGAGGGTGATCTCGCAGATCTCGAACGCCACGCCGCGCGCCGAAAGGTCGCTGACCAGCGCGGCAAACTCCTGGTTGTTGCCGGTCTTCGCGCCCTCCATGAGGAAGTCCACCCCCTCCGCGTGGGCCACCGGCGACGATCTTCGCCTTGGGGGTCGGGCATGTCTCTTGGGGCGGGAATGGCGCTCGGTCACTGCATCAGCGCCTTGTACCTGATCCGGTGCGGCCGCGCGCCCTCCTCGCCCAGGCGCCGCTTCTTGTCCGCTTCGTATTCCTGGTAGTTGCCCTCGAAGAACGACCACTGCGAGTCGCCCTCGGCGGCGAGAATGTGCGTCGCGATCCGGTCGAGGAACCAGCGATCGTGCGAGATCACGAGCACGCTGCCGGCGAATTCGGCCAGCGCGTCCTCGAGCGCGCGCAGCGTCTCGACGTCGAGATCGTTCGACGGCTCGTCGAGCAGCAGCACATTGCCGCCCTTGAGCAGCGTCGCGGCGAGATGCAGCCTGCCACGCTCGCCGCCGGACAGCGCCCCGACAATCTTCTGCTGGTCTCCGCCCTTGAAATTGAATCGGCCGAGATAGGCGCGCGACGGCATCTCGAAGCGGCCGACCGTGAGGATGTCCTGTCCGCCGGAGATCGCCTCCCACACCGTCTTGTCGTTGGGCAGCGATTCGCGCGTCTGGTCGACGACCGCGAGCCGCACCGTCGACCCGATCGCAATCGTGCCCTGGTCGGGCTTGTCCTGGCCCGTGATCATCCGGAACAGCGTCGACTTGCCGGCGCCGTTGGGCCCGATGATCCCGACGATCGCCCCGGCCGGCACGCTGAACGACAGGTGGTCGATGAGCAGGCGCTTGCCGTAGCCCTTGCTCACGTCCTTGAACTCGATGACCGCGTCCCCCAGACGCTCGGCGACGGGAATGAAGATCTCCTGCGTCTCGTTGCGCTGCTGGTGCTCATAGGACGAAAGCTCCTCGAAGCGGGCGATGCGCGCCTTGCCCTTCGCCTGCCGCCCTTTGGCATTTTGCCGCACCCACTCCAGCTCCTTCTGCATCGCCCTGATGCGGGCGGCCTCCTGCTTCGCCTCGGCTTGCAGTCGGGCTTCCTTCTGCTCCAGCCACGAGCTGTAGTTGCCCTTCCACGGGATGCCATAGCCGCGGTCGAGCTCGAGTATCCACTCCGCCGCGTTGTCCAGGAAGTACCGGTCGTGCGTCACGGCGATCACGGTGCCCGGGAAGCGCAGCAGGAATTGCTCGAGCCACTCGACGCTCTCGGCGTCGAGATGGTTCGTGGGCTCGTCCAGCAGCAGCATGTCCGGCTTCGAAAGCAGCAGTCGGCACAGCGCCACGCGCCGTTTCTCTCCGCCCGAGAGATTGGCGACCTTGGCGTCCCACGGCGGAAGGCGCAACGCATCGGCCGCGATTTCCATCTGCAGCTCCGTGTCCGCGCCGGAGGTGGCGATGATGGCTTCGTATTTGGCCTGCTCGGCCGCGAGCCGGTCGAAGTCGGCGTCGGGCTCGGCGTACGCGGCGTAGATCTCGTCGAGTCGCGCCTTCGCGCCGAAAATCTCGGACAACCCCTCTTCGACCGTCGCGCGCACGGTTTGCGCCGGGTCGAGCTGCGGCTCCTGCGGCAGGAAGCCGATGCGCATGTTCGGCATCGGCACCGCTTCGCCGTCGAATTCCTTGTCCTCCCCGGCCATGATGCGCAGCAGGCTCGACTTGCCGGAGCCGTTCAGCCCGAGCACGCCGATCTTGGCTCCCGGGAAGAACGAAAGCGAGATGTCCTTGAGGATGACACGCTTGGGGGGGACGATCTTCCCCACGCGATTCATCGTGTAAACGTATTGAGCCATGGTTTGCCGACGCGGTCCGCAGAAGTGTGGGCCGCATTATCGCAGGCGGAGAACCAGGGCGGTTCCATTTCGCGCCCGGGCGCACGCCCGACGCTGCGAATGCGGAATCGCTCTCCGCGAGAGGACGCCGGAGCCGGCCTGCGGGCCGACGGCGCAGTTGCCGGTAGCGCCCCGCTATTTCTTGCCCGTGCCCGGCACCGGGACGACCGCGGCGGCGCCTGCGTTTGCGGTGGACGCGGGCTTGGTCGGAGCCTTGGCAGCGACGAGCTCCCGCCAGCGTTGCTTGTCGGCGTCGTACTTGGCAGTGATCATCGCCGTCTCGCGCTTTTTCTGGGCGATCACGTCCGCCTGGCGCGCCAATTCGAGCTCGATGCTCTCGAGCTCGCGGTTGAGTACGGCAACCACCGGCTTGCCCTCGGACTCGGCCTTCATGGCCTCGATGTCGACCTTGCGCCTGTTGAGCTGTTCGCTGAACGCCTGCGCCGACAGGATGACGTTGTTGATGGTCTGCAGCGAGCGGCTGCGCGCGAGGTCGATCTCGGCCTCGCTGGTGTACGAGGAAACGAGCGCACGATCGCGGCGGGCGATTTCTTCCTGGGCTCGCGCCGCCTCCCGTTTGCGCTCGGCCTCCTGCTCCAGCGCCTGGCGCTGGTCCGGCGTGAGCGCCTTGTCGGTCTTCTTGACCGAGACACCTTGCTTGTTGAGCTCGACGCTGGCCTTGTCCACGGCGTCCGGCGGCATCTTGTCCGTATAGTGGACGACGCCCTTTTCATCGACCCACTTGTACATCGCGGCGTGCGCCTCGCCTGCGCCGGCCAGGAGCATCGCGATGGCGAGCATAGCGACCGTCAGGGCGGATCCCGCGCGAGGCTCGTCGCCCCGGCCAATCCACCGCGGTACCGTCGCCGCCTGCATTTCGCACACTGCCAACAAGGCCGTCTCCTTTTGCTGTTTGGACGCCTGCCGCCATCGCGGGTTCCGCATGTCCCGGCCGCACGCCGCGCCGGTGCGATCTCAGCTCACGCCATATCGCGCACGGTAATCCGCCACGGCCGGCCCGGCGGCCGTCAACGCAGGCCGCCCCGCGATGAAGCGCATCAGATCGTCGAGCGTCGCTATGGCCACCACGGGTATTCCATAGGCGTCACGCACTTCCTGCACGCCGGACTTCTCGCCCGTCCCGCGTTCCATCCGGTCCAGCGCAATCAGCACGCCCGCCGGCTCGGCCCCGTGAGCGCGGATCAGGTCCACCGATTCGCGCACCGAGGTCCCGGCCGAGATGACGTCGTCGACGATCAGCACGCGCCCGCGCCAGCGCCGCACCGACGACATCGCCGCCTTCGCCGTGGTCCTTGGTCTCCTTGCGGTTGAAGCTGAATGGCAAATTGTGCCCTTTTTCGGCAAGTGCGATCGCCGCCGCCGCCGCCAGCGTGATCCCCTTGTACGCTGGTCCGAAAAGCTGGTCGAAGGCCACGCCCGAGGCCAGCGCCGCCTCGGCGTAGAAGCGCCCGAGCCGGCGCAGACTCTCGCCGTCGTTGAACAAGCCCGCGTTGAAAAAGTAGGGGGTCCGGCGTCCGGCCTTGGTGATGAATTCACCGAACCGGAGCACGTCACGTGCCAGCGCGAAGGCGAGGAAATCCTGGCGAAAGTCGGTCAAGGCGGACTCTGACGGCGCCATGCCGACGATTATACGCCGGCACACCTCGCGCCCGAGGCGTGGCCACCCGTTCGCGAGCACGGCAGGCCGTGAGCGGTCGGGGCGCTTCCACGGCCGTGTAAACTCGCCGCTTTCGCAAAATGCGGGGCGTGCGCTTCGCTCCGGTCACCGTGCGCATCATCACCGTCAACGTCAACGGCATTCGCTCGTCCGAGCGCCGCGGCTTCTCCCGCTGGCTCGCCCGCGCGGAACCCTGGGACGTCGTATGCCTGCAGGAGATAAAGGCGACGCAGGACGACATTCCGCGTTCGCTCAAGGCGCCCCGCGCGTCGCACGCGGCGTTCCTGCCGGCGGAGCGCAAGGGCTACAGCGGCGTCGCGATCTACGCCAAACGCTGCGCCCCGGATCGTCGCCGGGTTCGGCTGCCGCGAGTTCGACGCCGAGGGACGCTATCTCGAAGCCCACTTCGCCGAGCTGACGGTCGTGAGCGTCTACCTGCCGTCGGGCTCCAGCGGGCCGCACCGGCAGGCGTCGAAGTTCCGCTTTCTGGAGGCGTTCCTGCCGCACCTCGCGCAGCTGCGCAAGCGAAAGCGCGAGATCGTGCTCTGCGGCGACTGGAACATCGCGCACCGCGAGATCGACCTGAAGAACTGGCGCGCCAACCGGCAAGAACTCCGGCTTCCTGCCCGAGGAGCGGGAGTGGCTCACCCGCGTGTTCGACGACCTGGGCTTCGTCGACGTGTTCCGCCGCATCGATCCGCGGCCCGACCGGTACACCTGGTGGTCGAACCGCGGTGAGGCCTGGGCGAAGAATGTCGGCTGGAGGATCGACTACCAGATCGCAACACCCGGCATCGCCGCCAGGGCGAAGGCGGCGGCGATCTACACGAACCGGCGGTTTTCCGATCACGCGCCCCTGGTGATCGATTACGACTACGCACTCCGGTGAATGCCGAATGCTGCGCGTCACCGACCTCATCCTCGCCCGCGGCACGAAGCGCCTGCTCGACGGCGCGAACCTCACAGTTCATCCGGGACACAAGGTCGGTCTCGTCGGGCCGAACGGCTGCGGCAAGTCGAGCTTCTTCGCATTGATCCTGGGGGAGGCCCACCAGGACGCCGGCAACGTCGAATTCCCGCCCTCGTGGACGACCGCGCATGTCGCGCAGGAGGCGCTCGCGACGACGGCGCCCGCGATCGATTTCGTCCAGGACGGCGACCGCGAGCTGCGCGAGATCGAACGGGCCCTCGTCGCCGCCGAGACGGCCGTCGCCACCGATGCCGCGACCCAGGGCGAAACGCTCGCGCACCTTCATCATCGGTACGACGAAGTCGGCGGCTATTCGGCCCGCGCCCGGGCCGCGACACTCCTGTCCGGCCTCGGGATTCCCGGCGGCGAGCCACGGCGATCCGGTCGCGGGATTCTCGGGCGGCTGGCGGATGCGGCTCAATCTCGCGCAGGCGCTGATGTGCCGCTCGGACCTCCTGCTCCTCGACGAGCCCACCAACCACCTCGACCTCGACGCCGTGCTGTGGCTCGAGGACTGGCTCACGCGCTATCCCGGAACGCTCCTCCTCATCACGCACGACCGCGATTTCCTCGACGGCGTGGTCGACGGCATCGTCCATTTCGACGCGCGGAAGCTCAAGTCCTACACCGGCAACTATTCGCAGTTCGAGCGCGAGCGCGCACAGCAGCTCGCGCTGCAGCAGGCGACCTACGTGAAGCAGCAGCGGCAGATCGCGCACCTGCAGGCGTTCGTCGACCGCTTCCGCGCCAAGGCGACGAAGGCGAAGCAGGCGCAGAGCCGCATCAAGGCGCTCGAGCGGATGGAGAAGATCGCGGCGGCGCACGCCGACAGTCCGTTCGAGTTCGCGTTCGCGCCGGTGACGACCGTCACGCAGCGGCTCGTGCAGCTCGAGCACGTCACGCTGGGCTACGCGGGCCGGGCGCCCGTGCTCGAAGGCCTCGACTGGGGCCTCCTCAACGGCGAGCGCATCGGGCTCCTCGGCCCGAACGGCGCCGGCAAGTCGACGCTTCTCAAGGCGATCGCCGGCGCATTGCCTCCGCTCGCGGGCGAACGGCACGTCGCGCAGACGCTCTCGCTCGGCTATTTCGCGCAGCACCAGGTGGAGCAGCTGCGCGCCGACGAATCGCCGCTGTGGCACCTCGCGAAAATCGATCCCGCGGCGCGCGAGCAGGAGCTGCGCGACTTCCTCGGCGGTTTCGACTTTCGCGGCGACATGGTCACGCATCCGGTCGGCCGCTTCTCCGGCGGCGAGAAGGCCCGGTTGACGCTGGCGCTGCTCGTGCGCCAGAAACCCAATCTGCTGCTCCTGGACGAGCCCACCAACCACCTCGACATCGAAATGCGCGAAGCGCTGGCCGAGGCGCTGCAGGATTACGACGGCGCGCTCGTGGTGGTCGCGCACGACCGCCACCTGCTGCGCGCGACCACCGACGTGCTGTGGCTCGTCGCCGACGGCCGCGTCGCGCCGTTCGACGGCGATCTCGACGACTACCGCGACTGGGTGCTGGCGCGGAGCCGCCGCGCAACCGCCGCGGAGTCCGCCGACGCAGGCGCGGCCGGCAACCGCAAGGCCCAGAAGCGCGCCGAGGCGCAGGCGCGCCAGCGCGAATACGCGCAGCGCAAACCGTTCGCCGACAGGCTCGCGAAACTGGAGCGCGAGATGGCCGCGCTCAACGCCGAGCGGAAGAGCGTCGAGGAATGGCTCGCCTCGCCCGCCGCGTACGACGAGGCGGGACGGCAGACGCTGAAGGAGCGCATTGCGCGCCAGGGCGATCTCGCGTGGCAGCTCGCCCGATTGGAAACGGAGTGGCTGGAGATCTCCGAAGCGCTCGAGCGAGGCGGCGTCGGATTCCTAGTTCGGCGCGAGCCGCCCGAGATACGCGCGCACCGACGGCTCGCGCACGAGGCCGGCGAAATCAGGGGCGTGCAGGAGCCGGCCGCGCTCGACGAAGATGAAGCGCTCGCAGGTCTCCCGCAGGATGTCGAGCTGCCAGCTCTCGTTCGGATGCAGGCAGAGAAACACGAGCCGCCCGTCGCCGCGCAGCCGCCGGAAGAAATCGAGCATGAATCCGATGTAGCCGTCCTGCGTGTTGAACTGCGGCTCGTCGAAGAGATGCACGTGCGGAGACTTGCTCGCCGCCCGTTCGAGCATGAACGAGGGCCGCGTGCGCTTGAACGCGCGGACCTGATACGACTGGTGGTAGTGGATCGCCAGCCGGTCGCGCTCGCGGTAGCGCACGCGGTGGATGTCCTGGCCCATGACGCTCACCCGGCCGGACGACGGGAGGTTGCTGCCGGTGATGAGCTCGAACAGCGTCGTCTTGCCGGAGCCGTTCGGACCCAGGACGCCGACGATGGTGGGCGCCTCGACGACGAAATCCGCCTCGAGCGAAAAGGTCACCTTGCGGTCGAACGCGCCGCGGGTGTAGCGCTTGGCGAGCGCGTCGACGTGCAGCAGCGGTGCGGCCATCGCCTCAGACGCCGAGCAGGCGCTCGCGCTCCGCCGCGTTGTCCGCGAGGGCGCGCGCCGGGCCGTGATGCACGATCACGCCGAGGTTCATGACGTAGGCGCGATCCGCGACCGCGAGCGCGCTCTCGACGTTCTGCTCGACGACCAGCACGGCGACGCCCTTCGCTCTTCAGGCGCAGGATCGTCTTCATGACGTCCTGCACGACCTTGGGCGCCAGCCCCTGGCTCGGCTCGTCGAACAGCACGAGGCCCGGCGCGCCGACGAGCGCGCGCGAGATCGCGACCATCTGCATCTCGCCGCCGGACAGGTTCTCGCACTCGCGGTGCATGAGGTACTCGAGCGCCGAGAAGATCTCGAAGCACTCCTTTTCGGTCCAGCCGCGAAAGCGCGTCTTCTTCCGCGCGATGGACAGGTTGCGCGCCACCGTGAGCGTCGGAAAGATGCGCCGGTCGTCGGGCACCCAGGCCAAGCCGCGCCGGGCGATCTCGTGCGTCGGCGCCCGCGTGACGTCGTGCCCGTCGAAGCGGATGCTGCCCGTCCGGGCGGGCGTGAGGCCCAGGATCGAGCGCAGCGTCGTCGTCTTGCCGGCGCCGTTCGGACCGAGCAGCGCGACCACCTCGCCGGCCCCCACGGCGAGCGACACGCCGAAGAGCGCCTGCGTCTCGCCGTAGAAGGTCTCGATGCCGTCGACTTCGAGCATCACGCTGCCCCACCGAGGCTCGAACGCCGCACCCACGGATTCTCGCGCAGTTCGGCCGGCGTGCCCTCGGCGATCACCTGCCCCCAGTGGATCACCGAGATCCGGTCCGCGAGGCCGAAGAGGAATTTCATGTCGTGCTCGATCACGACGATCGTGAGGGACTCCTTCAGCTCGCCGATGAGGCCCGCAAGGCGGGCCGTGCCTTCGCTGCCGAGGCCCGCCGTCGGCTCGTCGAGGAACAGCAGGCGCGGTCCCGCGGCGAGCGCCACGGCGATCTCCAGCGCGCGCCGCTCGCCGTAGGACAGGCTCTTCGCCGGCGTCGCTTCCTTGCCCGCGAGGCCCACCCGCGCGAGCACCTCCGCCGCCTTGTCCTGCGCCGCCGAATCCGCGTCGAGATCGCTCCAGCCGTCGAACCCGCGGCGGCGAACCTCGGGCAGCGCGACCAGCACGTTGTCGAGCGCCACGTAGTCGTTGAACAGGTTCATGATCTGGAACGAGCGCGAGATGCCGCGGCGCGCGATCTGCCGCGGCGCGAATCCGGTGATCGCCTCGCCGGCGAAGATCACGTCGCCGCGATCCGGCGCATAACGGCCGGTCAGCACGTTGAAGCACGTCGTCTTGCCCGCGCCGTTGGGGCCCATGATCCCGGACAGGCGGCCCGCCTCGAACGCGAGCGAAATGTCCTCCAGCACGACCTGGCGGCCGAACCGCTTGTGCAGGTGTCTCGCCTCGAAGAGCGCCATCGTCAGGTCGCTTTCGCCGGTGCCGGTGCCGCGAGCGCATCCCCGCGTCGCCGCCGCTGCCGCCAGTCCTGCCACAGGCCGGCGATACCGTCGGGCTTCCACAGCACCATCGCCATGAACAGCAGGCCGTACCAGAGCAGCCACGTCTCGGTGTACGCGCCGAGGAGATCGCGGGCGAGGATGAAGAAGAGGGCGCCCAGCACGGGGCCCCAGAAGCTCACGAGTCCGCCGCCGATCAGCACCATCATCACGACGAAGCCCGACGAATGGAGGCTCATCACGTTGGGATAGGCGGACTGCTGCGCGAGCGCGAACAAGGCGCCCGCGATTCCGGCCACTCCCGCCGACAGCGTGAACGCGAGCCACTTGTAGAGCCAGACGTTGTAGCCGACGAAGGCGGCGCGCGTCTCGTTCTGCTTGATCGCGGAGAGGATGCGTCCCAGCGGCGAGTGCACCAGCCGCCACAGCGCGACGACGATCACCGCGAACACGCCGAAGGCGAAGTAGAAGATCGCGGCGTTGCTCTTCAGGTCGAAGGCGACGAAGCCGAAATCGGCGGGCAGCCGGCGCAGGTTGAGCAGCCCGTCCTCGCCGCCGGTGACCGAGTGCCACTTGACCGCGACGAACCAGAACACCTGGCCGAACGCGATCGTGAGCAACGCATAGTAGATGCCGCGCCGATGGGAGATGAAGACCGCGACCAGCGCGCCCAGCGCCGCGGCGATCAGCGCGGCGCCGGCGAGATCGAACCAGAGATTCGGCCACACCCTTAGCTGGAGCAGCCCGAACGCGTAGGCCCCGATGCCGAAATAGGCGCCGTGGCCGAACGACGGCAGGCCGGTGTAGCCCAGCAGCAGGTTGTAGCCCAGCGCGAAGAGCATCCAGATCATGATCTCGAGCGCCAGGTACTGGTAGAGCCCGACCTTGGTGAGCCAGAGCGGCGTGGTGACGAGCGCCGCGAACAGCACGAGCATCGGCACCGGCAGGAGCGGCGCAGGGCGGCGGACGGTCGGCATGGAAGACGGGGCGGGCGCGGGCAGCGTGTCTGCCGAAAATATACGTTCCACGCTTGAAACAAGCAAGAACATTTGTTCTAATGCCGGCATGTCCCCCCCGATCGACCGCACCCCCGCCACCAACTACGAGGAGCTGAAGGAGGCGATCGGACGCGAGTATCCCGAGATGTCGAAGCAGCTCCAGCGGATCGCCCGCTTCGTCCTGGAGCGGCCCGACCCGCTCGCCCTCGACACCGTCGCCGCCATCGCCAAGGCGGCGCACGTGCAGCCGTCGTCGATGATCCGCTTTGCGAACGCGCTGGGCTTCTCCGGCTTCACGGAGATGCAGCAGATCTTCCGCGGCCACCTCGTGGCGCGCTCGGCGAGCTACCGCGAGCGCATCGCCGAGATGCGGCGCAACCGCGGCAACGGCGGCAACGGCGATGCGGCGACCGGCGTGCTGCACCAGTTCGTCAGCGAGTCGATCGACGAGCTCGGCCACCTCGAGGAGGCCGTGGCGGCGCCCCAGTTCCGGGCGGCGGTGCGCCTGCTCGCCGGCGCCCGGCGCATCCACGTGGTGGCGCAGCGCCGGGCGTTCCCCGTCGCGTTCTATTTCGCGTACGCCTTGAATCAGCTCGAGCTCACGACCAATCTGCTCGACGGCGTCGGCGGCATGCTGCGCGAGCTCGTGCGCGGGATCCAGCCGAAGGAAGTCCTGCTGGCGGTGAGCTTCCGCAACTATTCGCCGGACGTGATCGAGGTCGCGGCGGCATGCCACGGCCGCGGCATCCCGGTCATCGCCATGACGGACAGCGCGTTGTCGCCGTTGAAGCCCTACGCCCGGATCGCGTTCGAGCTCGGGGACGACTCGCGTCGTCCGTTCCGGTCTTTGGTCGGACCGCTGTGTCTCGCCCAGGCGCTCGTCGTCAGCACCGGGCATCATGTGGCGGGAACCCAGGAGGCCCGGCCGGCCCGCGCCGGCCATTGACGCGGCGGGCGGGAATGAATACTCTCGTTCCAGGCATTTCTGGAATGTCTGTTCTTTTGCAGTTCGTGCGCTCAGGCGCGCAGCGCGCGCCCGCTCGCGCAGTTTCGTAGCAGACGACGCCAAGATCGTTCAACCGCAATCCCGCGTCACGCGACGCGCAAGGAGGAGTCCATGAGCGATATCGAGAGGGACAACGAAACCCCGATCAACACATCGCGCCGCCGCGTCCTCAGGGCCTCGGCGCTGGCGCTGGCCACCGCGGGCACCTACGGGGCGGCACCGTTCTTCGGTCCCTGGAAGCACAACCACGCTTGGGCGCAGAGCGGCGCAGAAGAAGCCGCTGGTCCTCGGCCTCACGATGGACGCGAGCGGCCAGTACGCCGCGAGCGGCATGGACGAGCGCCTGGGCGCGATGATGGCGATCAAGGAGATCAACGCGAAGGGCGGCGTGCTGGGCCGGCCGATCGAGGCGATCCACATGGACTCCGAGACCACGCCGGCCACCGGCTCGCGCGTCGCCGAGCGGCTCATCACGCGCAACGAGGCCGCGTTCCTGATCGGCGCCCTCCACTCGGGCGTGGCCAACGCGATCTCGCAGGTCGCGCAGAAGTACGGCTGCATCTTCCTCAACACCAACTCGAGCTCGCCGACCGAGGCCGGCAAGGACTGCCACCGCGTCAAGTTCGTCTGGGACGGCAACGGCACCAACTTCGCGCTTGCGATCGTGAAGAACGCGATGGCGGTCAACGGCAAGAACTGGGTGCTCCTGACCAACGACTACGTGTGGGGGCACAACACGTCCAAGGCGACGCGGACCATCGTCGAGGCTAACGGCGGCAGGATCGTCGAGGAGCTGATGGTGCCGCAGAACACGCGGGACTTCTCGTCGTACCTCCTCAAGATCCAGCAGATCAGGCCGAACGTCGTCGCCGCGGCGATCGGCGGCGACGACATCAAGTCGCTGCGCCAGCAGGTCGTGCAGGTCAAGCTCAACAAGAGCCCGGCGTGGATCAACAACCAGCAGGACTGGCCGGATGTCTACGGCCTCGGGCCGGACGCGATCTTCGGCGTGTTCGGCACCAACTGGTACTACCGGCTCGATCTGCCTGGCGTCAAGGAGTTCGTCGCCGACTATCAGAAGACCTACCCCGGCGTGCAGATCCGCGTGCCGGGCAACACCTACTACAACGGCTACATGGCCACGCGCGAGCTCCTGCGCGCGGTCGAGCGCGCCGGCACGACGAACAACATCAGGGTGATCAAGGAGCTCGAGGCACTCAAGGTCTCCGCCCGCGACCGGATGCAGGACTTCGACGCCTACATGAACCCGGTGACGCACCAGTTGCAGCAGACGATCTACATGGCGACCTACAACGACGCGCCGGCAGACAAGGACGACATCTTCAAGATCCTGTCCAAGGTGCCCCCGAAGGAGGTCGAGGATCCCGAGGCGCCCGCAGCCTGCAAGCTCGAATCGTACGACGCGACGCCGACGTACGAAATGTAAACGGCGGTGGGAGGCTGGCCCGTGGAATTCCTGACCAACCTCCTGCCGCATCTCGTCAACGGGATCTCGCTCGGGCTGCTGTTCGCCCTGATCGCTCTCGGCTTCATGCTGATCGTCGGCGTGATGGAGACGATCAACCTCGCGCACGGGTCGCTCTTTGCGCTGGGGATGTACGTGGCGCTGTTCGTCATCGCGCCGAAGGTCGGCGCGTTTCCCGGGCTCACCGAGTGGTACGGCGCGCTTCCCCTCGGCACGCGCTATTTCGTCGCCCTGCTGCTCGCGCCCGTCTTCGTCGGCATTTTCGGGATGCTGCTCGAGCTGTGCATGCGCCGCACGTACGGCCGTGACCCGCTGTACGGCCTGCTGCTCACGTTCGGCGCGGCGCTCGTCATCGAGGAGCTGATTCGCGTGGTCTGGGGCTCCAACGAGAAGCAGCTGCCCTTGCCCGACGCGATCTCCGGCGCGTTCATGCTGGGCGATCTCGTCTACGCGCGCTACCGGCTCTTCGCGAGCGGTTTCGCGATCGTGATGATCGCGCTCCTCTGGCTGTTCCTGGAAAAGACGCCCTATGGCGCGATGATCAAGGCGGGCGCGCACGACAGCGAGATGGTGCGGGCGCTCGGCATCAACCTGCCGCGGCTGCGCCTCTTCGTGTTCGCGCTCGGGGTGGGGCTCGCGGCGATCGCCGGGGTCGTGATGGCGCCGATCTGGGGCGTGCGCCCGCAGGTCGGTGTCGATGCGGTCGTACCCGCGTTCCTCATCATCGTGCTGGGCGGCGTGGGCAGCCTGTGGGGCGCCGTCGTCGCGGGCCTCATGGTCGGCATGGTGGTAGGGTTGTCCGGCGCCTACGCGTCGGAGTGGTCGCTCCTGTCCATGTACCTGCTCTTCATCGCGGTCGTCACGTTCCGCGCGCGCGGTCTCTTCGGCCGCAAGAGCGTGCTCGACGCATGAGCGCGCAGGGCCGAAGCGCTGGCGAACGAGATGCGCACACATGGACTGGCGGCGGCGGGCATCGCGATGGACGCGCACTCGGTTGCGTCCATCCGGACCGCGGTAGACGCCGCCGTCGGCCGGCGCGGCCATCTCGACATCCTGATGAACTGCATCGGCATCCAGCGCGAGCAGGCGCTGCTCGAGGTGACCGAAGAAGCCTACGACGAGGTCTACGAGGTCAACCTCAAGGCCGCGATGTTCCTGTGGGCCAGGCCGTCGCGCGGCACCAGGTCGCCGCGGAGGTGCGCGGGCGGCACGTGCATCTGCTGAGCGTGCGGGCGCAGCTCGGTCTGCGCGATCGCGGCTACTCCGCCTATTGCAGCACCAAGGGCGGGCTCGTCATGCTGGTGAAGCAGCACGCGATGGAGCTGGCGCGCCACGGCATCACGGTCAACGGCCCCGCGCTCCTGTTCTGCGCGCCGACCGGCGGCTTCGTCACGGGACAGGTGCTCTACATCGACGGCGGCGTCACGGCGAGCCAGTAGTCGGCTTGCCTTCGCTCTCCGTTACCGGCTCCCGCGCCGCCTCGCCACGATCGAGCATGCGCCGCACCCACGGCAGGAGCAGATAGGCCGGAGCGGCCAGGAAGAAGGTGAGCAGGAACCAGTTTCCGTAGCCCATCGACTGCGCCCCCAGCCCGCCCAGCCAGCCCGCGACCGAGCGCGACAGCGCGAACACCGACGACAGCAAGGCGTACTCGGTGGCGGCACGTTCCTTTTCCACGATCGCCATCAGGAAAGCGAGAAAGGCGGCGGTGCCGAGGCCGCCGGTGAACGACTCCGTCGCGCTCGCGGCGTAGAGGATCGCCATATGTTCGAACGGAATGCTCGCGCCCGGCGCCGCGAGCGGAATGACCCCCGCCGCCAGCCAGTAGCCGAGGTTCGACACTGCCTGCGTAAGGCCGAGGATCCAGAGGCTCTTGAAGATGCCGATCCGATCCGTGATCCAGCCGCCGGCGATTCCGCCCGCGATCGACAGTGCGAGGCCGATGTTGACGGAGACGAGCCCGATCTGCGCGGCCGAGAAGCCCGCGTCGACCCAGAACGGCTTGACCATGAAGCCCATCGCGGCATCGGGCAGCTTGAAGACCAGGATGAACAGCAGCACCGGCAGAATCCCGGGCCGGCGCAGGAGCTCCATCAGTGCGCCGAACAGAGGTCCGCTGACCAGCGCTTCCGTTGGAGGGGCCGACGCCGACGCGGCGCTCGGCGCAACGGCGTTGCGGCCGCGCATCCGGCCGATCACGGCCACCATCGCCACGACCAGCGCGGCGCCGGCGGCGGCGTACACCCAGAATTCCGCGATGCGCGCCGACCATCTTCGTCGTGCCGTCGATCAGCCACAGCACGCCCAGCACGAAGGCGGCGACCACGGCGAGCGCGAACGGCGAGCGCGCGAGCGCCGCAAGCTCCGCGCGGACGCTGCCGCGGGGGCTCGTCCGTGCACGCTCGCGCGGCGCAAACACGCAGGCGGCCGCCAGGGCGAAGAACACGCCGGCCGACAGCACGAACGCGCCGGGCCAGCCCAGCCAGTCCGAGGCCATCAGCACGAAGCCCGACGCGAGCATGCCGACGCGATAAAGGCCGATCCGTATGCCGTTGGCAAGCCCGAGCTCGTCCTTGTCGAGGTACTCGATCGTATAGCCGTCGATCGCGATGTCGTTCGTGGCCGACAGCGCGGTGAACACGCCGATGGCGAGCCATACCATCGGACCGAAACCGGCCAGCGTCGCGAAATACAGCATGGCGCACCCCATCGCGACGTCCACGGCGGCCATCCAGCGGCGATGATGCCGCCAGTAGTCGATCGCCGGCGCCCAGAGAAACTTGAGTGTCCACGCGAGTCCCAGGAGCGAGAGCACGCCGATCTGGCGCAGCTCGACGCCCTGCTGGCGGAAGTAGACCGGAAAGATCTCGTAGAAGACGCCGAGCGGATACCCTTCCGAGAAGTACAGCAAGCCGACCCAGAACAGCTTGTTCGAAAGGAGCGGCCCGTTCGCGGAGAGCGATTCGCGCGCGCGGTCGTGAGCGGGCATCGCGCGATTCTAAACGGATAACGCTGCGAGCGTAGCCGCGTTGAGCCCGCCCGACCGGGTCATCCGCGCCGGAAGCGGTAGATGGCGAGCTCTCCCGTGAGATTGGGCAGGAACGCCACCGGCCGGCCGCCGGCGAGCACGACCCGGTTCATTACAGGCAGTCCCCTCTCGGCCAGAAACGCGTCGAAGTCGGCAACCGTGCACAGGTGGATATTGGGCGTGTCGTACCACTGGTAAGGCAACGACGTCGAGACCGGCATGCGGCCTTTCACGATCTGCCAGCGATGCGACCAGTGGCCAAAATTCGGGAACGTGACGATGGCCTCGCGCCCGACACGCAGCATCTCGACGACGATGTCCTCGGCGTGCCGCATCGCCTGCAGCGTCTGCGACAGGATCACGCAGTCGAAAGATGCGTCGTCGAAACCCGCGAGGCCCGATTCGAGGTCGCTCTGCAGCACGTTGACTCCGCCGGCGATGCTCGCGAGCACGCCGGCGTCGTCGATCTCGATGCCGTAGCCCGTCGCGCCGCGCTCGCGCGCGAGGTATGCGAGCAGGCTGCCGTCGCCACAACCCAGGTCGAGCACATGCGATTGCGGCGCGATCCACGCGGCGATCGTCGCGAAGTCCGCGCGGCCGGCGGCGGCGGCGGCGGAGGGAACGTAGGGTGCCGGCGCGGGTTGTCGAAAATCGGGGTTGTACGAGTCTTTCATCGGCGTCGGTTCGCCAGGGAAAGCGCCGTCCGACTCGACCATTCGCGCCATCGAAGCGGGCGAATCCGCGGCATCCGCATAGTCGAGTCTGGCCGACCGCTCCGCGGCAATGCGTTCGAAATACGCGCGCACGACGGCCATGTACTGCGGATCGTCGAGCAGGAATGCGTCGTGGCCGTGCGCCGCGACGATCTCCGCGTACGACACACTGCGATCGTCGTCGACCAGCGCCTTGACGATCTCGCGCGAGCGCGCGGGGGCGAAGCGCCAGTCCGTGGTGAAGGCAACGACCAGAAAGCGGCACTTCGCCGGCGCGAGCGCCTGCGCCAGGTCTCCGCCTGTCGCGAGCGCCGGGTCGAAATAGTCGAGCGCCTTCGTGATGCGCAGGTAGGTGTTCGCGTCGAAATACTCGGCGAACTTCTGGCCCTGGTGGCGCAGGTACGATTCGATCTGGAACTCCGGCGCGAACGAGTACTTCAGTCCATCGCGCAGCGCGCGGCCGAACTTCTCCTCCATCTGCTCGTCGGAGAGGTAGGTGATGTGGCCGAGCATCCGCGCCACGACGAGACCGCGCCGCGGCTTCGTGCCGTGCGCCTCGAAATGGCCGTCGTGAAAGTCCGGGTCGGTGAGAATCGCCTGCCGCGCGACTTCGTTGAACGCGATGTTCTGCGCGGACAGGTTCGGCGCGGCGGCGATCACCAGCGCGTGCCGGATGCGCTCGGGGTAGCGCGTCGCCCAGGCGAGTGCCTGCATGCCGCCGAGGCTCCCGCCCATGACGGCGGCCCATTGGCGAATGCCCAGGAGGTCGGCGAGGCGCGCCTGCGAGTCGACCCAGTCCTCGACCGTGACAAGCGGAAAGTCCGCGCCCCAGGGACTTCCCGTCGCCGGGTTGGACGACAGCGGCCCGGTCGAGCCGAAGCAGCTCCCGAGATTGTTGACTCCGACGACGAAGAAGCGGTCGGTGTCCAGCGGCTTGCCGGGGCCGACCATGTTGTCCCACCAGCCGACGTTCTCGGGTTCGTCCGCGTAGTAGCCGGCGACGTGATGCGAGGCATTGAGCGCGTGGCAGACGAGCACCGCATTGGAACCGTCGGCATCGAGCTTGCCGTAGGTCTCGTAGGCGAGCTCGAATTGCGGCAGCGTCCGGCCACAGGCCAGCGGCAGCGGCCGTTCGAAGCGCGCCCGTTGCGCGACGACGGCACCCGCCGACCGGCCCGGCCCCGCTCGCGCGGCACTCCCGCCGGTCGTCGCGGCAAACGAAGGCATCGGATTCCTACTCGTTGAGCTTGTCGAGCTGGGCAACGAGCTTCGCGGGGTCGTCCAGGCGGCGCATGCGCGCAACGATCGGCGTCAACGCGGCGATATCGGTCGCGAGGACCTGCTGCTTGATGGTCAGCAGCTGCGCCGGGTGCATCGACAGGTTGCGCAAGCCGAGGCCGAGCAGCAGCCGGGTCAGCTGCGGGTCGCCGGCCATCTCCCCGCACACGGCTATGGGCACCCGGGCCCGGGCGGCGCCCGCGATCGCCATCGCGATCAACTTCAGCACCGCGGGATGCAACGGATCGTACAGGTGCGCCACGGCGTCGTCGGAGCGGTCCACCGCCAGCGTGTACTGGATGAGGTCGTTGGTGCCGATCGAAAGAAAGTCGAGCTTCTCCAGAAACGCGGAGATGGCGAGCACCGCCGCCGGAATCTCGATCATGCCGCCGACCTCGACGCATGGATCGAACGGAACGCCCCGCTCGGCGAGCGAGTCCTTCGCCTGCGCGATCAGCACGAGCGTCTGGTCGATCTCGCTGACCGAGGCCAGCATGGGCACCAGGATCTTCACGCAGCCGTAGTGCGACGCGCGCAGGATCGCACGGAGCTGCGTCAGGAAGAGCCTCGGCTCGGCAAGGCAGAAGCGCACCGCGCGCAGGCCGAGCGCCGGATTGGGCGCGACGCGCGCGAGGCCGTCGAGGCCCTCCTTCTGCTTGTCGGCGCCCAGGTCGAACGTGCGGATCGTCACCGGCTTGCCGTCCATCCCGGCGGCGACGCTGCGGTACGCCTCGAACTGCTCGTCCTCGGACGGCAGCCCGTCGCGGTTCAGGAACAGGAACTCGGAACGGAAAAGCCCGATGCCGGTGGCGCCGTTGTCCAGCGCCTGTGCGAGGTCGTCCGGCAGCTCGATGTTCGCCTGGAGCTCGATCGCGTGCCCGTCGCGGGTCGTGGCCGGCTTGGTCTTGAGCCGGCGCAGCTTCGTGCGCGCGACGTCGAGCGCGCCCTGTTTCGCCCGGTACTCGGCGAGCACCGCCCTGTCCGGGTTGACGATGACGACGTGGTTCGTCCCGTCGAGGATCAGGAGCTCGTTCTCCCGGATCAGCGCCCGCGCGTTGTGCGTGGCCGTGACCGCCGGCACTGCGAGGCTGCGCGCGACGATCGTCGTGTGCGACGTCACGCCGCCCAGGTCGGTGATGAATCCGGCGTAACGGTGGGTCTTGAACTGGATCACGTCGGCAGGCGAGAGGTCGTGCGCGACCAGGATCGTCTGCTGCTCGGCGCCGGCCGGCACGAGCGCGCCCGGTTTGCCGAGGAGGCGCTTCAGGACCCGTTCGACCACCTGCACGACGTCGGCCTTGCGCTCGCGCAGGTAGGCGTCCTCGATCTCCTCGAACTGCTCGACCAGCACGTTCATCTGCTGCGTCAGCGCCCACTCGGCATTGCAGTGTTGCTCGGCGATGATCCGCTTGGGCGCCTCCGAGATCGTCGGATCGGAGAGGATCATCGTGTGGACATCGAGAAAGGCGCCGAACTCCGCCGGGGCATCGCCCGCCGTCATGGCCCCGTGCAGGCCCAGGAGCTCGGCCCTGACCTCCGTCAGCGCGTGGTCCAGGCGCGCGATTTCTCCGTCGACGCGCCCTGCCGGAATCGAATAGTGGGCGACTTCGAACGTCGCGTGCGAGACGAGCTGTGCCCGTCCGATGGCAATCCCGCCCGAGACCCCGAGCCCCTGGAGCGCGAAACTCGGCACGGTGCTACTGGCCCTCGCCGAAGGAGTCGTTGATCAGCGCCACGATCGCTTCCATCGCCTCGGCCTCGTCCGGGCCGTTGATCTCCAGAGTCACCTTCGCCCCCCTGCCCGCGGCCAGCATCATGACGCCCATGATGCTTTTCGCGTTCACCTTCCGGTTGTTGCGCGACAGAGCGACGTCGCTCTGGTATTTCGCCGCGAGCTGCGTGAGCTTCGCCGAGGCGCGTGCATGCAGTCCCAGCTTGTTGACGATCTCAATCTCGCGTAGCGGCATAGACCGGATCCACGTTCATGTGCAGCACGCCTTCGCAGCCGCCGGAAACCGCCCGCTTCACCATCGTCTCGAGGTCGCGCGTGCGGTAGGTGAACGCGCGCACCAGCATCGGCAGGTTGACGCCGGCAATGCCTTCGACGCGGCCCCGCTTCAGCAGCCTGCCCGCGAGATTGCACGGCGTCGCGCCATAGATGTCGGAAAAGATCAGCACGCCGTGGCCGGTGTCGAGCTGCTTGACGAGCTCGCGCGCGGCGGGCAGCAGCGCATGGGGGTCGTCGGTCGAGGCGACGGACAGCACCTCGAACTGCGGCGGGCGGCTGCCGAGCACATGCGTGACGGCGCCCGCAAGGCCTTCGGCGAGGCTGGCGTGCGCAATGATCAGGATGCCGATCATCGTAGGTCCCGTGTTGGCGCCATCGCATCGACCGGCGTCTGCGGCGGCGCGCTCGCGCTCATCGGAATGGCCGTCGGTAATGGTAGCACGCGAATTGCCCGCGACCGGCTCGTCAGGCCGACGCCAGCTCGAGCGCGCCGGCGAACATCGCGCCAACATCGAATCCCGTCTGCTGCGTGATCTCGACGAAGCACGTCGGACTGGTCACGTTGACTTCGGTGAGGCACTCGCCGATGACGTCCAGCCCCACGACGAGCAGGCCCTCGGCCCAGAGCCCCGGCCCCAGCGCTGCGGCGATCTCGCGGTCGCGCCCGGTGAGCGGACGCGCGACGCCTCGGCCGCCCGCCGCGAGGTTGCCGCGCGTCTCGCCGGCCTTCGGGATGCGCGCCAGCGCAAACGGGACCGGCTCGCCGGCGATCAGGAGGACGCGCTTGTCGCCCTCGGCGATTTCCGGAATGAAGCGCTGCGCCATCACGGTCCGCGCGCCCTGCGCTCCGACGGTCTCGACGATCACGTTGCGATTCGGATCATCGGCGCGCACGCGGAAGACGGAGGTCCCGCCCATCCCGTCGAGCGGTTTCACTATCGTATCGCGATGGGCGTCGATGAAGGCGCCGATCCGCCGCGCATCGCGGGTCACGAGCGTGGGGGCGAGGAACTCGCCGAAACGGGCGATCGCGAATTTCTCGTTGTGGTCGCGGATCGCGCGCGGCCGGTTGAAGACCCGGGCGCCCTCGCGCCCGGCGGCTTCAAGCAGGTAGGTCGAGTATACGTACTCCATGTCGAACGGCGGGTCCTTGCGCATCAGCACGGCCGCGAAATCCTTGAGCAGGCGGTCCTCGGGCTCGCCAGCCGTGTACCAGTCATCGTCGCCGGGCTTGAGTGCCAGCGGCACCACGCGCGCCTGCGTCCCGCGCGCATCCCAGAAGATGTCGGCCTGCTCCAGCGCGAACAGCGCGTGGCCGCGCGCCGCGAGCGAACGCATCATCGCGACGCTCGAGTCCTTGTAGGCCTTGAGGCCGGGCAGCGGATCGAGGATGAAGGCGTAGTCCATGGGCGCGCGCGAGACCGGGGCGCCTCCATGCTACCGCATCCGCCGGCCGGCCGAGATCCCGGTCCGCGGGCGCCCCGATTCGCGGGCGCCGGCCGCGAAGGTTGTACGGCGGCAACGGATGCTATAACGTGGCGAGGCAGTAGCGATGGCGCCAAGCGCGCCCGTTCACCGAACCAGGGGGAGCCATGAGGAAGAGTCGGTTGTCTGCGGTCGTATGGGGCGTTGCGCTCGGCGCCGCCCTGGCCGCTCCGGCGCTCGCGCAGCAGCGCGTCAGCATCTACACGGCGCACACGGCCAACATCGTCGAGCGGCTGATTCCGGAGTTCGAGAAGGCGACCGGCATCAAGGCCGACGTCGTGAAGGCGGGCTCGGGCGACATCATCAACCGGGTGCGCGCGGAGTCCGCCAATCCGAAGGCCGACGTGATCTGGAGCATCGGCGCGGAACTGCTCGAGGCCAACATGGACCTGCTGGAAGCGTACCAGCCCAAGGAGCACGCCATGATCGCGGACGCGTTCAAGACGACCGGGCCATGGCTTCCGTACACCGGGATCCTGAACGTCTTCGTGGTCAACACGAAGAAGCTCAAGCCGGAGGAGTATCCGAAGACCTGGATGGACCTCGCGCAGCCCCGGTTCAAGAACCTGGTGTCGATGGCGGATGCCGAAAAGTCCGGATCGGCCTACATGCAGCTCAACACCTTCCTGACCATCTACGGCGACAAGCAGCCCGGCTGGGACAAGTTCAAGGAGGTGTTCAAGAACCTGAATGTCTCCGGGAGCTCGGGCGCGGTGCCGCGGTTCGTCAACGACGGCGAGGCGGCGGTGGGGATCACGCTCGAAGACAACGCGTATCTCTACCTCAAGAACGGCGGACCGGTGGCGATCGTATACCCGGAAGACGGGACGTCGGCGATCGCCGACGGCATGGCGCTGGTGAAGCGCGCGCCCAACGCGGCGGCGGGCAAAGCCTTCATCGACTGGGCGCTCTCCGCGGCCACGCAAAAGCTCGTGGTCCAGGAGCTCGGCCGGCGGCCGATCCGCAAGGACGCGCAGCCGCTGGGCGCGTTGAAGCCGTTCGACCAGATAAAGCTCGTCAAGTACGACATCAAGAACGCCGCCGACAAACGCAAGGAATACATGGACAAGTGGCAGGGCCTTGTCCAGTCGCGGTGAGGGCCCCCGCTCGCGCGTGATCGGCGCCCTCCCGCCGGCGCCCCCGCTCATGCGCGCGACGCGGCCGGCGAGCCTGCAATGGCCCGCGTAGACCTCAGGCGGATCTGCAAGAGCTATCCGGGCGTCACCGCACTCGACAACGTCGAGCTTGCGGTGGAGCCCGGCGAGTTCTTCACGCTGCTCGGTCCGTCCGGCTGCGGCAAGACCACGCTCCTGCGCACGATCGCCGGTTTCAACCGGCAGGACAGCGGCGAGATCCTGTTCGACGGCACGCGCATCGACACCATGCCTGCGCATCTGCGCAACATCGGCATGGTGTACCAGGACTACGCGATCTTTCCGCACAAGAGCGTGGCTGACAACGTCGCCTTCGGCCTCGCGATGCGTCACGTGGCGCGCTCGGAGATCGAGTCGCGCGTGTCGCGCGCGCTCGACGTCGTGCAGCTCGGCGGGCTCGCGACGCGGATGCCGCACGAGCTGTCGGGCGGACAGCAGCAGCGCGTGGCGCTCGCCCGCGCGATGGTCATCAACCCGCAGATCCTGCTGATGGACGAGCCGCTCTCGAATCTCGACGCGAAGCTGCGCATCGAGCTGCGTGACGACATACGCGACCTGCAACGCTCGCTCGGCATCACGACGATCTACGTGACGCACGACCAGGAAGAGGCGCTGGTGATCTCGGATCGCATCTGCATCATGCAGGGTGGCCGCGTCCATCAGGTCGCGCCGCCGCTCGAGGTCTACAGCCGTCCCGCTACGCTGTTCGTCGCCTCGTTCGTGGGTTCGATGAATGTGTTCGAGCGCCTCCCCGTCGGACCCGGCGGCGAAGTGACGATCGGAGCCGTGACGCGGACGCTGCCGGCATTGACGGGCCGTGCCGAGATCACCCTCGCGATGCGGCCGGAGGATGTCGTCCTCTCCGCAGTCGGAGAGGATGCCGGCGACGGTATCCCGCTCGACGGCGCCGTGGACAAGATGACCTATGCCGGGCGCGAAGCCTTCTACCGGCTGACCTGCGCCGACGGGCTCGGGATTCTCGCGCACGTTTCCCGGCCCGATCAGGGCCGGCTCGCCTCCGTCGGCGAGCGGCTGGGCATGGTGCTGCCGCTCGTCCGGCTGCACGCGTTCGATCCCGCCGACGGCCGGCGTGTCGAAATACGGCGATGAGCGCCGTCGGGCCGTCCCAAGGCGCGAATTCGTCGTTCCCGGAGGGACGGCGCGTAGCGCCAAGGGAGCGCCTTTGATCGCCCGACTGCGCTTCGATTTCTGGACGCTGGTCATGGTCCTGGCGATCACCGTGCTCGGCGTGCTGCTGATCTGGCCGCTGTCCTCGATCTTCACCGCGAGCTTCATCGACAACTCGACGCGCGAACCCACGCTCGGCAATTACGCGCGGGTTCTCGGCCAGCCGTACTTCCAGGCGGCGCTCGCCAACAGCCTCATCGTGGGCGTGGGCGGCATGCTGGGCGCGATGCTGCTCGGCGTGCCGCTGGCCGCGCTCACGGCGCGCTACGTGATCGTCGGGCGCGACTTCCTGGCGACCCTGGCCGTGCTCGCGCTGGTGTCGCCGCCGTTCATCGGCGCCTACGCCTGGATCATGATGCTCGGCCGCAACGGCTTCGTGCGCCTGCCGCTGGAGGAGATCGGCATCGAGGTGCCGTCGATCTACGGATATTTCGGAATCATTCTGGTCTTCAGCCTCAAGTTCTACCCGTTCGTGTTCCTGCTCGCGTCGAGCAGCCTGCGCACCATCAATCCGTCGGTCGAGGAGGCGGCGGAAGGGCTCGGCGCCGGTCCCTGGCGGCGGTTCTTCGGCGTGACGCTGCCGCTGGTGTTTCCGGCGGTAAGCGCAGGGGCGCTGCTGACCTTCGTGCTATCCCTCGCCGACTTCGGCACGCCCGCGATCGTCGGCGGGAAGGTGCGCGTGCTGGCGACCACGGCCTACAACCTGTTCACCAGCGAAATGACCGGCAATCCGGGCCTCGCTTCCGCCACCAGCATCGTGCTGATCGCGCTGTCGCTGGTCGTCGTCGTGCTGCAGCGCGCTTCGGTGCGCCGGCGCAACGTTGCCGGCAATTTGATCCGCAAATCCGCGCCGAAGCAACTCGGGCCGCTGGCGTCGGTCGCCGCGCACGTCGTCTGCTACGCGATCGTGCTGGCGAGCAGCCTGCCCTCGCTCGTCGTCATGTACACGTCGTTTCGCAAGACCAGCGGTCCGGTGTTCAAGCCCGGCTACGGGTTGGACAGCTACGAGCGCATCCTGCGCGAAGTGCCGCAGGTCATCGGCAACAGTGCGACGTATTCGCTCATCTCGGTCGCTCTGATCGTCGTCCTCGGCTCGCTGATCGGCTATCTCGTCGCCCGGAGCGAATCCCGGGTCGCGGGTTTCCTCGACAGCGCCTTGTTCATTCCCTACATCGTGCCGGGCGTGGTGCTGGGCCTGGCCTTCGTGGTCACGTTCAATGTGAAGCCCATCGAGATCACCGGTACCGCGACGATCATCGTGCTGATGCTGTTCATCCGCCGGCTGCCGTACTCCGTACGCTCCAGCGCGTCGATCCTGAAACAGATCCGGGGCAGCATCGAGGAGGCCGCCGTATCGCTCGGCGCCTCTCCCGCGCGCGCCTTCATGAAGATCACGCTGCCGCTGATGCTCCCGGGCATCGTGGCGGGCGCGCTGATGAGCTTCATCACCGCGATCAACGAGCTGTCGAGCTCGCTCATCCTCTACGTCGGCAGGACGATGACGATGCCGGTGCGCATCTACCTGTCCGTGCTCGACGGCGAGTTCGGCACGGCGGCGGCGCTGTCCACGATCCTGCTGGTGGCCTCCGGGGCCGCGGTCTACGCGGTGTACTGGGTGTCGGGGCGCAACGAGAGCGCGTTCGTCTAGCCGGCGCCGACGCGCCGACGTACAACGTTGGGCATCGGGCGACGGAACCTATAGAATCGCGTGCCGGACTGCCGGCCTCCCGGCGGATATCAATCGCGCCGAGGTCGGCGCCGATTCACGCCGCCTGCCCGAACCCTGCGTCCACACACCACAGAAGGCCGCCGTTGATGACCCCAAGTGCCGAACTCGTCGAACTCAAGCAGCGCCTCCGGGAAATCAACGACCTGCGCGGCGCCGAGGCGGTGCTGGGTTGGGACCAGGCCACCTACATGCCGCCGGGCGGGGCGGAAGCGCGCGGCCGTCAGCTGGCGCTCTTAAGCCGCATGGGACACGAGCGGCTCGCGGATCCGGCGGTCGGCCGGCTTCTCGATTCTCTCGCGCCGTGGGCAGAGGCGCAGGGCGCCGACTCGGACGCCGCGGCGCTCGTGCGGGTGACGCGCCGCGACTACGATCGCGCGACGCGGTTGCCGTCCGCATTCATCCAGCGCCTTAGCGAGCACACGGCGGCCAGCTACCACGCATGGGAGCGCGCCCGGCCAGCCAACGACTTCGCCGCGGTGCGCCCGCTGCTCGAGACCACGGTCGAATTGAGCCGGGAGCTCGCCGCGTATTACACCGGCTACGCGCATCCGTTCGACGCGCTCATCGACCTCGCGGAGGACGGCATGACCGTGGCGGCGGTGCGCTCGCTCTTCACCGAACTGCGCACCGGCCTGGTCCCGCTGATCGAGGCCATACGCGCTCGCCCGGAAACCGACGACCGCTGTCTTGCCGGCGATTTCCCGGAAGGTGCGCAGCGGGCGTTCGGCGAAACGGCGATCCGCGCCTTCGGCTACGACTACACGCGCGGCCGCCAGGACAAGACGGCGCACCCGTTCATGACCAAGCTCGGCCGCGGCGACGTGCGGATCACCACGCGGTACCGCACCGACAACCTGTCCGACGGCCTGTTCTCCACGCTGCACGAAGCCGGACACGCGATGTACGAACAGGGGATCGACGACGGGCTCGACGGCACGCCGCTCTACACCGGCACGACGTCGGGGGTTCACGAAAGCCAGTCGCGGCTATGGGAGAACCTGGTGGGCCGCAGCCTGCCGTTCTGGCGGCATTGGTTCGGACCGCTGCAGGCCGCGTTCCCCGGCGTGCTGGACGACGTGGACGTGGATACCTTTTATCGCGCGATCAACAAGGTGCGCCCGTCGCTGGTCCGCACCGAAGCCGACGAAGTCACCTACAACCTGCACGTCATGCTCCGCTTCGACCTCGAGCTCGCGCTGCTGGAGGGAACCCTCGAGGTGGCCGATCTGCCGGAAGCCTGGCGTGCCCGCGTGCAGGCCGACCTGGGGGTGAGTCCCCCGGACGACCGCGACGGGGCGCTGCAGGACGTGCACTGGTACGGCGGCATCGTCGGCGGTGCGTTCCAGAGCTACACGCTCGGCAATATCATGAGCGCGCAGTTCTTCGACGCGGCGCGGTGCGACCTCGGCGATCTCGATGGCCAGATCGGCGCCGGCCGGTACGCGCCGCTGCGCGCGTGGCTGACCGACCGGATCTACCGCCACGGCCGCAAATTCACGGCACCGGAGATCGTGCAGCGCGCCACCGGAGCGCCGCTGTCGATCGCGCCGTATCTCGCCTACCTCAATACCAAGTACGGCGCGCTCTACGGGCTGTAGAACCGGCGAGCGACGACCCCTGCTCAAGGAGCCTCCATGATTCTCGAAGTCGCCGACATCCGCATCGCGCCCGGCCAGCAGGCCGCGTTCGACGAGGCCATCCAGCGCGGCATCGCCAGCGTGATCAGCCGCGCCCGGGGCTTCAGGGGCTGGAAGGTGAACAAGGGCATCGAAAGCCCGGAGCGCTACCTGCTGATGATCTTCTGGGACACGCTGGAAGATCACACCGTGGCCTTCCGCCAGGGGCCGCTGTTCGCCGAATGGCGCGCGATCGTCGGGCCCTTTTTCGCGGCGCCCCCGCACGTCGAGCACTTCACGCTGCTCGGCAAATCGGCGTAGGTCGGCACCTCATCGACGGTGAGGCCCGCCGGCCCGTTGCGCGGCGGGCTCGGCGCCGGCGCTAGCCGCCCGCGATCGTGAACAGCTCCTGCGGCTCGCGGATGCCGCGCAGCGCGTGAAAGCCCACCGAGGTGAGGAGGCCGCCGCAGGTCACCGCCGCCTCGCGGAAGCTCTGCGACACCAGCACCTTTCGCTGCAGCGGCCGGCACATCCCTTCGATGCGGCTCGCCTCGTTCACCGCCGATCCCACGACCGTGAAATCGAGCCGCTCGCTGGCGCCGATGTTCCCGTAGAGCACCTCGCCCAGGTGCAGCGCGACGCCGAAGTCCAGCGTCTTCCTGCCGACGGCGCGGCGCTCGGCGTTCAAGCGCGGGAAGAACTCGAGCAGCTGCGAGGCAGCGGCCAGCGCGTCGACGCACACGGATTCTCGGCTGCGCTGCGCGAGGTCGAAGGTCGCCAGGAATCCGTCGCCGAGAAACTTCAGGATCTGGCCGCGATTATCGAGCACCGGGCGCGCCATGGCCTCCAGGTACGCGTCGAGAATCTCGACCAGCTCTTCCTGGGGCACCCGGCTCGCCACGCTCGAGAAGCCGCGCAAATCGCAGAACCAGATGACCGCCCGGATCCGTTGCACCGAGTGCCGGTCGATCTTGCCGGTGAGCACTTGCCCGCCGGCGTCGGCGCCGAGATAGGTTTCCAGCAGCGTGCGGGCGACGTCGAGCGTCGAACGCGACTTCACCGCCAGCGCGAGGTACGGCAGCGCGCCGGCCACCTGCTCCAGGTGCCCGTCGTCGAAGCCTCCCGGCACGTCGGTCGCGGCGGAGAAGAAGATGCCCTGCAGCGGGTCCGGGCGCGCCGGATCCTCGACGCCGACGTCGCCGCGCGGCAGCCGCGTGTCGCCGCCGTCGAAGCGGATCAGCCGCGCGACGTAATCGGTCATGCCCTCGGCGCGCAAGTCCGTGAGCACCGGAAAGTCGTCCGGCGCGCCGGTGTCGAGGCGGCGGCGCAGCCTCACCTCGCCGGTCCGGCGCAGCAGGTAGATCGGGCTCTTCAGGTAGCCCTCGCTCTCCTCCTCGCTGCGCCGGCGGGGAAACGCGTCGGTCGTCAGGCCGTCGGGCCGCCACAGGTAGCTGCGCGCGCCATGTCGAGGATGCAGGGTCCCCATCAGCATGTTGAACCGACGCGCGGGAAAGCCGGCGTCCACCACGCGCCGGCAGAATCCGTCGACCTGTTCTTCGAGCGGCAAGCCGCGCAGCCCCCGATCGACGATCCACTCGGCGAAGCCGGCGAGGTCGAGGGTCGTTGACGGATGCGACGCCGTCATGGTCGCGCCATCCAGGCCGTGGACAGTTCGTCGATGGCCACGATGCGGGTGCCGTCGAAATGGAATGCGTAGTGCGAGGACTGGGTGCATGCGCCGAGAACCGGGGGCCGGAAGACCGCGGCGCAAAGCCCGCCCTCGTGGCGCACGCTGCGATACAGGACACCGTCCTTGCCGGCTTCGCGCCAGACGCGCCCCAGTCGCTGGCCTGGTGCGTAGTCATCCGGGAAATGGCATTCGGGGCGTTTTCGCACGTCGACGAGCTTCGCATCAAGATTGCTCAAGTACAAGCGCAGCTCCAGACGAATGGGGTCTTCGCTGGTCCGGCGCAGGAATCGCTCCTGGTGATAGCGGACCTCCGCCAACGCCGTGTCCAGCGTCCGGGCACAGTAGTAGACGCCGTAGCTGCCGTCCGAAAAGCGGCTGCCCTCGGCATTGAGATGCGTGAACGCCGCCATGATGGGCGTGGTTCCCGGGCCCGCGATGCGGTCTTTCACCGGAACGAGGTGCAGGTCGCCTGCCTCCTCGCGCAGCCGGTCGTTGGTCATGGCCTCGAGGGCGTAGACGGCCTCGAGGTCCTTCGCGTCGGCGACATGATCGAACAGCCCGACCGGAGGGAAACGGCTCGGCACCAGCCGATGACTCGGCCGCCAGACCGTGTGCAGCGTGCGAAGCGCCCTAGCTCCAGCCGCCGCGCTGGGCATCGAGGTATTGCCTCACGACGTACAGATCGGCGACGTTGCCCGAGAGCATGCGCTCGAGCGCCGGCTTGCCGCCGAACAGCGGGGCCGAGTTGGGCCGGCGAATCCACGCGTCGGCGGCATCCTTCTGCGGAAGCAGAATCTGCAGCGCCTTGTAGATGCCCAGCACATAGGACACCCGCTCGAGCGTGTCGCGCGACAGCCGGCCTTCGCCGTTTCGTTTCCAGAGAAAATAGGTGGAGCGCGGCGGGTCCCCCAGCATCCGGCGCGCTTCGTCGGGGCCGAGCTGCCACGCCTCGGCGATGCGAAAGAACGTCCGCAAGGCCGGGCCGCTGAGCTCCGCCGCCGACCACGTGCGCGGGGGTGTCGGTGCTTCCTTGCGTGCAGCCGCGGACACCATTCGTCGACCTTTGGTCCAGTACTGGAGGAACCTAGATATTTAGTCCAGTTCTGGACTATTGTCAAGCGGATGCGCGACGCGCGGGTCCGGGCCGGCCGACCCTATGAATGAGAACGGTCATGTCCATGCCCGCTACCCGCGCAGCTCCGGATCAGGTTCCGCAGAAGGTGCGGTAGCAGGCGGTCACGGCGGCGGGCGCCGGCTCGGCGTACGGGGCGAGTTCGCCGGTCTCGTCGCACGGTTGCCTGAGCGCGTCGAGCAGCCGTTCGAAGGGGGCAAGGTCGCCCTCGTCCGACGCGGCCGCCAGCGCCTCCTCGACACGGTGGTTGCGGGCAATCACCCTGGGATTGACGCCGCGCATCGCCCGGGCGCGCTCGATTCCGGCGATCGCCGAGCCATGTTGGGCGCGGCTGTCCTCGCTGGCGCAGCGCGCCCGCCATCGCGAGAGCCAGGCGTCGGGGGCGCGCGTGCCGGCGAACAGCGCGGAGAGCGGCGTTTCGTCACCGGCCGCAGCATCGGCCAGCCGGCGCCACCCGAGGGTGAAATCCACCCGCTCGGCATGAAGCAGGGTCAACCAGTCCGCGGCCAGCGCGGCATCGGCGCTGTCATCGTCCGGTTCGCCTCGACGCAGCCCGAGCTTGGCGCGCTGTCCGCGGAGCAGGTGCCGGCGATACTGCGCCGGGAACGCAGCAATGACCTCGGTGGCCATCGCGACAGCCTGCCCAGGGTCGTCGGACAGCAGGGGCAGAAGCGTTTCGGCCAGGCGCGTCAGGTTCCAGCACGCGATGTCGGGCTGGTTGCCGAAGGCGTAGCGTCCGTGCCGATCGATGGAGCTGAACACCGTGGCGGGGTCGTAGGCCTCCATGAAGGCGCACGGCCCGTAATCGATCGTCTCGCCCGATATCGCCATGTTGTCGGTGTTCATCACGCCATGGATGAAGCCCACGTTCATCCACTGCGCGACAAGGGCAGCCTGGCGCTCGGCCACGGCCTGCAACAGCGCCAGGAACGGTTGCGCTGCGCCCGCGTGTGAAGGGTCGTGCCGCGCGATCGTGTACTCCGCCAGTTTGCGCAGCCGTTCCAGATCGCCGCGCGAGGCGAAGAATTCGAAGGTCCCGACCCGGATGTGGCTCGCCGCCACGCGTGTAAGCACGGCGCCGGGCAGCGCGTGCTCGCGGTAGACCGGCTCGCCCGTCGCGGCGACCGCGAGGGCGCGGGTGGTGGGGATGCCCAGCGCGTGCATGGCCTCGCCGAGCAGCACTTCGCGCAGCATCGGCCCGACGGCGGCCTTGCCATCGCCCCCGCGGGCGAACGGCGTGCGGCCCGAGCCCTTGAAGGCGATGTCGCGACGGCATCCCTGCCGGTCGATCACCTCGCCGAGCAGCAGTGCGCGGCCATCGCCGAGTTGCGACGAGAACCCGCCGAACTGATGGCCCGCATAGGCCTGCGCCAGCGGTTCGGCGCCGGCGGGCAGCGCGTTTCCGGTGAACGTCGCTGCCCCCGCAGGGCCGTCGAGCATCGCGACGTCGAGACCAAGCTCTGCCGCCAGCGAATGATTGAGGAACAGCAGCCTTGGCGCAGGCACGGCGGCGGGCCGCCACGGCACGTAGAGCCCCTCGAGCTCACGCGCGAACGAATTGTCGAAACGGAACGCGGCGACGGAATCCATCGGCTGGCAGGTTGGGGCGATCGTTCAGTTTGCCATACCGCGCCGGGCCCGGCTCTGCTGCCGGACGGGGACAGCGCGTTCGGCCTGAAGCTCGGCTGCTGCGCACGCCTCCGACTTCGCGTAGCCCACTTGCGGCGCACGACCACGCGCAACAAGCGGTAGCGCACCTGCGCCTGCAGCTGCTCGATGGCTCAGCCGTAGCAGAATACGTCGAGTTTGTTGCCATCCAAGTCACGGAAGTAGGCGGCGTAGAAGCCGTCGCCCCCCTCGGCGCGCGGTCCGGGAGGGCCTTCGTCGGTGCCCCCGAGTTCGAGTGCCTTCTTGTAGATTCGATCGACCGTGTCGCGCGAATCGACCCCGATGCCTGCCATCACGCCATTGCCCACCGTGGCCGGCCGCCCGTCGTAGGGCTTCATGATGCAGAGCATCGGCTTGTCCATTGATGCGGCCCAGGCTGAGCCGCGGTCGCCCAATTCCATCATGCGTGTGACGCCCATCTCAGCCAACAGAGCGTCATAGAACGACTGGGCGCGTGGCAAGTCGTTGGTGCCCAGAGTGACGTAGCCGATCATCGGAATCTCCTTCAGGGTTGACGCTCGAATTTGAACATTGCCACGCTGGCGCGTAAATGGGGCAGCGCCGGCAGATCGGTGGAGCTGCCAACGTCCGCTTCGAACGTCGAGGCGCTACGGCCGGTCCTGGCCGGGTGCCGCCGACAGGCCGACGCCCGCATTCGGCAGAAGGCGACCCTTGTCGGCCACACGAAATTCCACGAAGCTGCCGTTCAACACGCGACCCAGCGGTCGTTGAGTTTCTCTCGGCCCTCGGCGGACGACATGGTTAGGGAACGGAGTAGCGGCGCGTTCGGCGCAAATGTCGCTTCGACGGACGCAGGCGCGGTTGCTTTGCCCGTCGTGAGCGTCTGCGCGCCGCCAGGGCACCGGGCGCGGCTGGCCGACGAGCGACCTCGTCACGGGTTTCGCCAGTCCATAAGCTGCGACGACGCATTGGCTTGCACCAACGATCTACGATTGCGCCAAGTCTCGGTAGGCGTGCCAACTCGCGTGAGCGGCCCACGGCAACAGAATGATCATGCCCAGCAGCAGCGTGGCGAAGCCAAGCGCCATCAGCGCGACCAGTAGCGCCGCCCACAGGGCCATCGCCGCCGGGTTCTGCCGGACCGCCTTAATGCTCGTAGCGATGGCGGTGACGACATCGACCTCTCGATCCACCAGCATGGGAGCCGAAATCGCACTCATCGCGAACACCACCGTCGCCAGCAGCGCGCCGAGCGCGACGTAGGCGATCACCAGGCCCCAGTAATTGCCGGACAGCGACACGGTACCAAGGAAGGATTGGACGCTCGGTAGTTCCCCACCGTAGAAGAGCGCGAAGAGGATGGCCGAGAGACGCTCCCAGGCGATTGCGATCAGAGCGAGCACCAGGCCGAAGAGAGCCATCGAGCCGCCGTTGCGCGCCCAGCAACCGAGCGAGTCATGGAAGGTGGTCGCCAGTGCCTTGTCTTGCCGTCGGCTGATCTCGTAGACGTTCGCTGCAAGCAAAGGCGCGACCAGCATGAAGCCCGAGACCGCCGCAGTAAAGAGATATGGACGTGACTCTGCAAAGAACAGCAGCAACCAGCCTGCGACCGTGAAGACAAATCCATAGGTGGCGCTCAACGAGGCATTGCGACGCAGGTCCTGCCAGCCCCTGCGGAGCCACACCAGTGGCTGACTCGCAGGCACATGACGAATCGTCGGCAAGATGAAGTGGCGATCCAGCCCGGGGGACGGTCGCTGTTCGAATGGAGTTGTGATCGGTGCCATGATTTCCTCCTTTCGCCACGGGCGTGAGACAAGAGAAGTCTACTCCTCTGGTCGCGCCCGATTCAACTGAGCGAGCACCGTCAACGCCGTCGACCCAAGTCCTCCAAACCGGCCATAGAAACAGACGTGAGCGGCCGATCCAATCAGGCAGAGCTTGGGTGACGCTTCGCCTCAATGAGGATGCGCATGGTGCGCATCCGGCACATGCGGATGCACGTGCAAAACCCGCTCGTGACGATGTCGGTGGCTATGCGCACCGGTTGGCATCGGGTCATGCACATGCTGGTGGTGTTCGTCGTCGTGGCGGTGCGCGTGTTCGTGCTCCGTCACTTCGTGTTCATGCTCGTGTCCGTGTGACTCTGCCAGATGCAAGACCACACCGGCGAGCATCAGTAAGCTGCCCGCCGCCATCAGCCAGCTCGTGGAATGGTCGCCCATAGACACCGCAAGCGCCGCTCCGATGAACGGGGCAAACGCGAAGACCGAACCCGTGCGTGCAGCTCCGAAGGCCCGCTGTGCCAGCAGGTAGAAACGCAGGCTCAGACCGTAGCCGGCGGCGCCCACTGCGAACAGACCGAGCGCCACACCCGGCGCCGGAACGTACTCACCGAAACTCAACGCCAACAGTGCGGTGGCGATAGAGCCCAGCCCGGCCTTGGCGAGGACGACCTGACCCGGATCGCGCTCCGCGAGCGTGCGCGACAGGGTGTTGTCGAGACCCCAAGCAGCCGTTGCGACCAGCACGGCGAGCAACCCCCACATTCGAGCACCTCCGTCGCGCCCTTGGTCGATCACCAGCAAGATCCCGCCGGAAAGCAGCAACAACAGCGCCGCCCATACCCGCCGGTCCATCGTCTCGCGGTAGAGCCACCAAGCCAGCGCCGCAGTAAACAACGCTTCCAGTGTCAGCATCAGCGACGCGCTGGTTCCACTGGTGCGCTGTAGGCCCCAAGCCAGAGCTACCGGGCCGATGACTGCACCGGCGGCGGCCATCGCCAGCAGGCGCGGGAAGTCACCGGGCACCACGCCGGCCTCGCTCTCGACACGCTGGCGCAATAGCGCACCTGCTACTGCCGCTCCCGCGTAAAGCAAAGACGCCGTCGCAAATGCCCCCGCTCCGGCCCCGAACCACTGCACGAGCGGCGTGCTGATGCCGAAAAGCACCGCCGCAGTCAATGCCAACAGGCCGCCGCGCACCGCAGGCCACCGCGGAGGCCATGGTTTGGTTGACATTGAATTACTCACAAGTCAGGCGAACGGTGAGACCGGCGAAAGACCAAGGGCGGATGGCCGTTGTTTGGCAGATTGTAAGGCGAGACTCACAGTCTGCAACTGGCCCTCCAGAGACCGTCGCCCTTCATGTCTCGCGTCCCCAAAGATTCTATGGTTCAAGTCAAGGGATTCGTGAGACGCCCAGGATCGAATTCGGTCTTGCAGGTCCAGATCGACCAGGCGGCCGTTCGCCAACTGCGGGGGGCCGACCCTAAGCTGCCGTTCACCGCAGTGGAAAAGGTTTTCGAGAGCAGCGCCGGTACATTCACAGCCCTTCCTCCTGATCCCGCCCTGGCAACGGCCAGCGCTTGTTTTGACTGGATGGTGGACGTGGTGATACCGTCTCGATCAATAGAACAGTCACTCGGGATTCCGATTCATTGAGCTGATTCGCCCCGAGGTGACGGAGCGAGCTTCGCGGCAACCAGAGGTCATATGTCGTCAACAAAGATCGATTTCTCCAAGCTGACGCTGATGGACGCGCTGGATCTTGCCTTCCTGATCGAGATCGAAGCGTCCAAGCGGTACGCACTTTTTGCCGAACAGCTCGGAACCCGCAGTGGTGACGACGCGGGTACCGTATTCGAGTCGATGGTGGCAAACGAAGACAAGCACGGTGAAGAACTCGCCAAACGCCGGTTCGCCCTGTTTGGCGAAGCCCCCCCGAAAGTCAAGCGCGACGACATCTTCGACGTCGAAGCCCCCGATGTCACTGCGCCCAGCTGGAACATATCGCAGCTGCGAGCCTACCAGATCGCATTGATGTCCGAGGAAAAGGCCTACGCGTTCTACGACCGGGCTCTCCGCTGGGTGACTCAGCCGGATGTCAAGGCGCTATTCGCGGAACTGCGAAAAGAGGAAGCCGAGCACGCTCAAATGCTCAGAGACATCATCGCGAAGTTGCCGCCTTCGGCTGCGAGCGGTCTCGAAGACTTGGACAAAGATCCGTACAAACCGCCTCGCGATCGTGAGCCTTATTAGCCGACAGGCTTGTCCGCCCGGGAACTGGAGAGTTCGCGCACGGTGCTGGCGGCTTCGGGTTGAACGGCCGGTTTTGGCCGACTCCAGGCAAAACGGCTTCCTGTAAGTGGCCACTCGGTCCCGCTCGCGAATCAGTTCGCGAGCCTCAGACGGGCGCACTGTCGCGCCACGCAAATGGTGTACACGGATGCCATCCAAGCATTGATGTCGGCTGTTTGAAGCCGGGATAAGGGGCCGGAGTTGGCAGTCCGGCGCGCACTGCAGGCGCGCGGCTTCCGCGGGAACTCCGTTCGCGCGGCGTGGAGCTTGGTTCCGCCTTCTGCGAGTCAATGCAGCAGGACGACTTTCCTGACCGTCTTCATTTTCGGATGACGGTCTTTCCCTATACGATCACAGCCGTCCCCATCCCACCCTCTCCTATTCCACCGTCACCGATTTCGCCAGATTCCGCGGCTTGTCCACATCGGTGCCGCGCAGCACGGCGGCGTGGTACGCGAGGAGCTGCAGCGGGATCGTGTGCACGATCGGCGACAGGTGGCCCGCGTGCTCGGGCAGCCGGATCACGTGGACGCCCTCGCTCGCGCGCAGGTGGCTGTCGAGATCGGCGACGACGTAGAGCTCGCCGCCGCGGGCACGCACTTCCTGCAGGTTGGACTTGAGCTTCTCCAGCAGCGCGTCGTTCGGCGCGATCGCGACCACGGGCATGTCGGCGTCGACGAGTGCCAGCGGCCCGTGCTTCAGCTCGCCTGCCGGATAGGCCTCGGCGTGGATGTACGAAATCTCCTTGAGCTTCAGCGCACCCTCGAGCGCGATCGGATAGTGCGGGCCGCGGCCGAGGAATAGCGCGTGCTGCTTCTTGGCGAAGAGCCCCGCCCACGCGATCAGTTGCGGCTCCAGTGCCAGCGCCGCCTGCAGCGCTGCGGGCAGGTGGCGCAAGCCGCGCAGCCAGTGCGCCTCTTCCTTGGCGGAGAGGCGCCCGCGCAGCTTCGCGAGCGTCAGCGCGAGCAGGAAGTGCGCGACGAGCTGGGTCGTGAACGCCTTGGTCGAAGCGACGCCGATTTCGGCGCCGGCGCGCGTCAAGTAGGTGAGCGCGGTCTGGCGCACCATCGAGCTCGTCGCGACGTTGCAGATCGCGAGCGTGTGCGCGTGGCCGAGCTCCTGCGCGTGCTTCAGCGCAGCGAGCGTGTCGGCGGTTTCCCCGGACTGCGAGACCACCACCACCAGCGTGTTCGGGTTGGGCACGCTGTCGCGGTAGCGGTATTCGCTGGCGATCTCCACCTGACACGGGATTTTCGCGAGCGACTCGATCCACTGCTTCGCCACGAGGCTCGAGTAGTAACTGGTGCCGCAGGCCAGCACGAGCACGCTGTCCACGCGCGCGAGGATCGTCTCCGCGCCGGCGCCGAACAGGCGCGCGTCGATCGCCGCGACGCCTTCGAGCGTATCGGCCACGGCGCGCGGCTGCTCGAAGATCTCCTTCTGCATGAAGTGGCGATAGGGACCCAGCTCGACCGTATCGCCCGATGCCTCGACGGTGACTATCGCGCGCTCGACGCGCTCACCGCGCGCATCGAAGAGCGCGTACGATTCGCGCCTCACATCGGCGACATCGCCTTCCTCGAGATAGACGATGCGCCGCGTCACCGACAGCAGCGCAGCGGCATCCGACGCGAGAAAGTGATCGTCCTGGCCGATGCCCACGACCAGCGGGCTGCCGGCCCGCGCGCCGACGATGCGCCCCGGCTCCCGCGTCGACATCACCGCGATCGCGAAGGCCCCGTGAAACTCGGCTGCGGCCGCCTGAACCGCGCGCTTGAGGTCGCCGCCGCCGGCGGCGTGCCAGTGGGCGTGGACGAGGTGCGCGATCACTTCGGTGTCGGTCTGCGTCGCGAACACATAGCCCTGCGCGATCAGCTTTTCGCGCAGCGCCTCGAAGTTCTCGATGATGCCGTTGTGCACGACGGCGATCTCGCCGCCGGAGACGTGCGGATGCGCGTTGATGGGCGTCGGCGCGCCGTGCGTCGCCCAACGGGTGTGCGAAATGCCCGTGTGGCCGGCGAGCTGTGTCGCCTCGGCACGCGCCGCCAGGTCGGCCACACGGGCGGTGGACACGAGCCGCTCCAGCCGCGGCTCGCCGCCGCCGATGATCGCAAGTCCGCTCGAATCGTAGCCGCGGTATTCGAGGCGGCGGATGCCGTCGATCAGCACCGGAACGACGTTGCGCGGGGAGACCGCGCCGACAATGCCGCACATGGCGTCAGCCTTTCGGTGGTTTCGGCTTCTTGACCGGCCGCTTCCATCCCGGCAGGCTCATCTGGCGCGCGCGGGACACGGTCAGCGTCTCGGCGGGCGCTTCCTTGGCAATCGTGCTGCCGCCGCCAATGGTCGCCCCGCGGCCGATCGTGACCGGCGCGACCAGCACGCAGTTCGACCCGATGCTGGCGTCGTCCCCGATCACGGTGCGATGCTTGTTCGCGCCGTCGTAGTTCGCCGTAATCGACCCGGCGCCGAAATTCACACCGGCGCCCATCGCCGTATCACCGACGTAGGCGAGATGGTTGGCCTTCGAGCCGCGCCCGATGATGCTCGCCTTCACCTCGACGAAATTCCCGATGTGGACGTCGGCGGAGAGCTTCGTGCCGGGCCGCAGCCGCGCGTAGGGGCCGACGCGGCAATTCGTGCCGATCGCGGCACCTTCCAGGTGCGAGAAAGGCAGGACCTGCGATCCCGCTTCGACCGTCACATCCTTCAGCACGCAATGCGCGCCGATGGCCACACCATCGGCCAGGCTCACCGTGCCCTCGAACACGCAGCCCACGTCGATCGTCACGTCGGCGCCGCAGGCAAGCTTGCCGCGGATGTCGATGCGATCGGGGTCGGCGAGCGTCACGCCGGCGTCGAGCAGCGCGTTCGCCTGCGAGCGCTGGTAGAGCCGCTCGAGCTGCGCCAGCTCGCGCATCGTATTCACGCCCAGCGTTTCGATCAGGCTGGCGGCGCGCGACGTCTCGATCGCCACTCCCTCTTTCCTGGCCAGCGCAATGACGGCGGTCAGGTAATACTCGCCGCTGGCGTTGCGGTTGTCGACAGCTTTAAGCCACCGCGCGAAATACGCGGTGGGCGCGGCCATCACGCCGGTGTTGATCTCGCGGATCGCGCGCTGCGCGGGGGTCGCGTCCTTTTCCTCGACGACGGCCGTCACGGCGCCATCCGGGTCGCGCACGATCCGGCCATAGCCGGTGGGGTCGTCGAGCTCGATCGTCAGCAGCGAGAGGGCACCCTGCCGGGCATGACGGACCACCGATTCCAGCGTCGATGCGCGCGCCAGCGGATCGGCACCGAACAGCACGAGCGTGACGCCATCCGCCGCGAGTTGCGGGAGCGCCTGCGCCAGCGCATGACTCGTCCCCTGTGGAGGATCCTGCAGCGCCCACGCGAGGTCCGGCTCGGGAAAGCGGCCGCGCACGGCTTCGCCGCCGTGGCCGTAGACGACACAGATGCGATTGGCCGCGAGCATGCGGGCGGTGTCGAGCACGTGGGCGAGCAGCGGCCGGCCGCCGAGAGGATGCAGGACCTTCGGCAGGCCGGAACGCATCCGTTTGCCCTGGCCGGCAGCGAGGATCGCGATATTGAGGGGCGAGGGCGGGGTGGTTACCATGAGGGCCGGATTTTACGCGATTCGCCTGCCGTGCCCTATCCGGGCCGCGGCCGAGCGCCACGGTGGCGGCAAGGTCCGAGTCCGCAACGCCGCGACGGGTGTGGTCCCGGCGCGAGGACGCGAAGCATGGAGTATTCTCGGCGATGGCCATCCTCGCGGTGTTCAACCAGAAAGGCGGCGTCGGCAAGACGACAACGGCGCTCAATCTGCTCGCCACGATCGCCCGACGAGGTCAGCGCCCGATGGGCATCGACCTCGACCCGCAGGCGCACCTGTCGCACATCTTCGGCGTTCAGCCAAGGCTCGCGGACGACTCGGTCTACAGTTTTTTCGTGCGCCAGCGGCCGCTCGGCGACATCGGGCGGATCACGCGCAGCGGCGTCGTGCTGTGCCCGGCGCACCTCGAGCTCGCGAAGGTCGACTCCGTGCTTGGCAAGAGCGTCAACGTCGTCACCAAGCTGCGGCGAGCGCTGCAGGAGCCGAACGCATGTCCGGGACCGGTCGTCATCGATTGTTGCCCGCTGCTCAACGTGCTGTCGCTCAATGCCGTGTTTGCCTGCGACGTCCTGCTGGTGCCGGTGTCCTGCGACTTTCTTTCGCTGCGCAGCGCAATGCAGGTCGAGCGGGCGTTGGACGCACTCGAGCCGGTCTTCAAGCGGCGGCTGCAGCGGCGCTACGTGCTGACCCGCTTCGACGTGCGCCGCAAAATGAGCGAGGAAGTCCTCGCGCGCATGAGCTCCGCCTTTCGGCCGGACGAGGTCTGCACAACGAAGATCCGCGAAAGCGTCAGGCTGGCCGAGAGCCCGGATCTGGAACTCGATGTTTTCCGGCATGCGCCCGACAGCAAGGGTGCGGAGGATTACCAGGCCCTCGGCGACGAACTAGTGAGTGCCGGGTTTGTGAGCTGACGGTGCCGAGCTGATCATTTCGATCACACCCTCGACGTCGAGCGAGTCTACCCGGGGCGGCGCGGCTTGCTGGCGGATTTCCGTGATCTCGCAGAGTATGTACATCTGCCGAAGGCGGCGCTCGGCATCGTCCAGGTTCGCGGCCATGATCTGGATGTTGTCCACCCGTTGGCCGGTTTTGGTGCGTATGTTGAAGCCGTAGCGGATCATCCTAAACGCCTCCCTTCGCATGTGCTGCCTCCCCCAATCACCGCCAACTGCATTGCGTCAGGGATTTAGCGTCGATGGTTGTTATGATAGATCAGGTTTCTCGCGCAAATTCACTGATCGACGATGTTTTTCTGACGATGGATCGACACACCGCTGCACCCGAATCGCCCGCAAGCGAGAGCACCGATTCTGTGCTAGCCCGTGCCCTGGCGCGTATGTCGATAGTAAGCGCTGACACACATGCCAGGTTCGTGCCGTTGACCGGCGGCGTGTCCTCCGAGATCTACCGCATCGATCTTGCGCAGGGACCCGTCTGCATCAAGCGCGCGCTGGCCAAGCTGAAAGTCGCCGCCGATTGGCGCGCGCCGGTCGAGCGCAACCGGTGGGAAGTCGAATGGATGCGCATCGCCGGCGGCATTGCCCCGGAGGCCGTGCCCGCGATCTTGGGCGAGGATCGCGCGACTGGCTGTTTCGCGATGGCGTATCTCGCGCCGGACACTCACCCCGTCTGGAAGGATCTGCTTCAGGCCGGCACCATCGAAGCAGCGACGGCGGCCGTCATCGGCGACGTGCTTGGCCGGATTCACAACGCGACAGCGGACCGGCCCGAGATCGCCGCGCGGTTTCCGACGGACGACATCTTTCACGCCATCCGTCTCGAGCCCTATCTCGTCGCCACGGCGCGCGCGCATCCGGATCTCGCGGCTCGCCTGGACACGCTCGTCGAGACCACGCGCACCACGAAGCGCGTGCTGGTCCATGGCGATTTCAGCCCGAAGAATCTGTTGATCGGGCCAGCGGGCCCGGTAATCCTCGATGCCGAATGCGCGTGGTACGGCGACCCTGCGTTCGACCTCGCCTTCGTGCTGAACCACCTGCTGCTCAAGGGGGCGTGGCGGCCGCAGTGGCGCGCGCACTATCTGGACGCGTACAAGACGTTGGCCGATGCCTACCTCGCGCATGTCGCCTGGGAGGCGCCCGCGCGCTGCGCGCGGCGGGTGGCGGCGCTGCTGCCCGGGCTCATGCTCGCGCGCATCGACGGCAAATCGCCGGTCGAGTACCTGACGGGCGAGCCGCAGAAGGATGCGGTCCGAAGGTTCGCGCGATCGCTCCTTGTTGACCCGGTCGCCGATCTCGGCGAAATCGCCCGGCGCTGGCTGGCCGGGGGAACGCCGTGAGCGACGACATCGCCAACGTGCGCGCCCGGCGAGTCTGGGATTCTCGCGGGCGGCCGACGCTGGAGGCGGAAGTCGTTCTCGCCAGCGGCGCTGTCGGCCGCGCGATCGCGCCCGCGGGCGCCTCGCGCGGCTCGCGCGAGGCGATCGATCTGCGCGACGGCGGCGCGCGTTTCGGCGGAATGGACGTCACGCAGGCAATCGCGAGTGTCGACGGGCTCGTGCGGCGCGCGCTCGTCGGCCGCGACCCGTCGGACCAGGCCGGCATCGATGCCGCGCTGATCGCGCTGGACGGGACGCCGAACAAGGCGAAGCTGGGCGGCAACGCCACGGTCGCCGTGTCGCTGGCCGTCGCCCACGCGGCGGCGGCCGCGCACGGGTGGCCCTTGTGGCGCCATCTCGCCGGCGCCAACCCGGTCTCGCTGCCGCTCCCCGAGATCCAGATTTTCGGAGGTGGCGCACATGCAGGCAGGCGCATCGACATCCAGGATCTGATGGTGATGCCCCTCGCCGCGACGTCGTTCGCGCAGGCGCTCGAAATGACGGCCGAGGTGTACCGCGCCGCGGGCGACCTGATGCGCGACGCCGGCAAGCTGGCCGGCGTGGCCGACGAGGGTGGATGGTGGCCGGTGTTCGACAGCAACGAGGAGGCGCTCGCGATGCTGGTGCGCGCAATCGAGCGCGCCGGCTTCGTGCCCGGGAAGGACCTTGCGATCTCGCTCGACATCGCTGCGTCGGAGTTCGGCCGCGACGGCCGCTACCGGCTGGGGCTCGAGCGCCGCGAGCTCGACCGCGACGGGATGATCGAGCTCCTGCTCGGCTGGCTCGACCGGTATCCGATCGCATCGATCGAGGATCCGCTGGCCGAGGACGATCGCGAGGGCTGGATCGCCTTCGCGCGGGCCGCCGGTACGCGCGTCCAGATCGTCGGCGACGATTACCTCACCACGAGCGCCGAACGCGTGGTGCAGGCCGCCGCGGACAGCGCCTGCAACGCCGTGCTGATCAAGCCGAACCAGGCGGGCACGCTCACCGAGACGCATGCAGCGCTCGCCGCGGGCAAGGCGGCGGGCTTCGCCACGATCGTTTCCGCGCGCTCGGGCGAAACCGAGGACACGTCGATCGTTCACCTTGCGGTCGGCTGGAACGCCGGCCAACTCAAGGTCGGCTCGTTCGCGCGCTCCGAGCGCATGGCGAAGTGGAACGAGGCGCTGCGGATCGAAGAGAACCTGGGTGCGGCGGCGCGGTTTGCGGGTCGCTCGGCGCTCGCGCGGTTCGGCTGCGGGTAACCGGAGCGCAGGCCGCGAAAGACGCGTCGAACGCGGCCTCGCGCGCAGCGGCTACGCCAGCAGAAAGTCCGCGAGCTCGGCGAATCCCGCCCCGGCTTCGGCCCGCGTGACGTACGCCGGCAGCGTCGTGATGCGGTCGATAAATTCACGCACGTTCGCCACGCCGACGGCATTCGGAAAGTAGGCGAACATCGGCGCGTCGTTCGGCGAGTCGCCGGCAAAGACGAAACGCTCGCGCTCCGCGTCGAGATCCGTCCCGAAAGCCTCCGCCAGCAGCAAGCGCGTCATCGCCAGCTTGTCGTAGCTGCCGAACCAGCCGTTGACGTGGATCGAGCTCACCTTGGCCGTCATGCCCTCGGCCTGCATCAGCGCGACGATGCGGTCGACGGCCGCGCGCGGCAGCGCCGGCACATCCTCGCGGAAGTCGATCGCCAGGTCGGTCTCGCGATAGAGCTGATCGGACGCCACCGCGCAACCCGGCACCGCGGCGAGGATCTTCTGCGCGATCCCCGCGAGCCTCTCGCGGTGCGCGCGTCGCGTCGCTTCGTCGTCGACGAAGCGACGGACGAGCTTGCGCGCCGCGGCATCGTAGCGCATGTAGAGCGCGCCGTTCTCGCCGACGACGGCGTCCACCGGCCACATCCGCGCGATGTGGTCGCACCAGCCCGCGGGCCGGCCGGTGATGGGGATCACGAGCCTCCCTGCGGCGCGCAGGCGCTCCATCGCCGCATAGGCTTCCGCGGTCAGCCGGCCGTGCGTCGACAGCGTGTCGTCGATGTCGGTGAGGACAAAGCGAATCGCGCGCCGGACGCCGTCCGGCATCGTCGCCAGCGGCCGCATGGCCGTGCCGGTCACGCGGCCCCTCTATGCCGCCAGCGCATCGGCCGCCGCCACAGCCTTGGTTACGTACGCCGCGACGCGCTCGCGCTCCCGGTCGGTCATGCCGATGCCGCACTTGGTTCTGCGCCAGAGCACGTCGTCGCCGCTGCGCGCCCATTCCTCGCGCACGAGGTAGTCGATCTCGGCCGCGGTGAGCCCGTGGCCGAAGTCCTCGCCGAGATCCGCGGATTTGCCGGCGGCACCGAGAACCGCAAGCGCGCGCGTGCCGTGCCGACGCGCCAGATCGCGCAGCAGATCGGCCGGCAGCGCCGGAAAGCGTCGGGCGAGCTCCGCGATCCACGCCGGAAGCCCGCCGGGGGGCAGGTCGCCGCCGGGGAGCACCGCCTGTCTCGTCCACTGGGGCTGCATCGGCGGCAGGAACGACTTCAGCTCGTCGAGCGCGTGCTCGGCAAGCTTCCGGTACGTGGTGATCTTGCCGCCGTAGATCGACAGTGCCGCGGCGCCGCCGCCGTCCGCCGGTGTCGAGCTTGAACACGTAGTCGCGGGTGATCGACGAGGGGTCCGACGCGCCGTCGTCGTAGAGAGGGCGGATGCCGCTGAAGGTCCACAGGACATCCTTGCGCGTGAGCGGCTGCGCGAGGTAGGTGTTGGCGAGTGCGAGCAGGTAGTCGATTTCCTCGCGCGAGATCTCGGGCCGCTCGAACGCCTCCACCGGCACGTCCGTCGTCCCGATCAGCGTGTAGCGGTCCTGATACGGAATCACGAAGACGATCCGCTTGTCGGCATTCTGCAGGATGTACGCGTGCTCGCCGTCGTGCACGCGCGGCACGACGATGTGGCTGCCCTTGACGTGGCGCACGTTCTCTTTCGACGGCGTGCCGTTGATCGCATCGCGCACGCGCTTGACCCACGGCCCGGCGACGTTGACGAGCACTTTCGCGGTCACCTCGGTCGTCGCCTGCGAAGTCACGCCGAGCGTCGCTCGCCAGTAGGGGCCGCCGGCATCGCGCTCCCGCCGCGCGGCGACGAGCCGCGTCCGGACGCGGACGTCGGCGCCGCGCAGGCGCGCGTCCATCACGTTGAACACGGCGAGCCGCGCGTCGTCGACACGCGCATCGGCATAGACGAACCCCTTGCTGAACGTGGGCTTGAGCCCCGCGCCCCACGGCGTTCGCGCCAGGTCGACACCGAACGAGGCCGGCAGCGTCTCGCGCCGGCCGAGATGGTCGTACAGGAAGAGGCCCGCGCGCAGCATCCACGCCGGACGCAGGTGGGGCTCGTGCGGCAGGACGAAAGACAACGGCGCCACGATGTGCGGCGCCTGGTGCAACACGACTTCGCGCTCGGCGAGCGACTCGCGGACCAGGCGGAACTCGTACTGCTCGAGATAGCGCAATCCGCCGTGAATGAGCTTCGTGCTCCACTGCGAAGTGGCCGCCGCGATGTCGCCCTGCTCGACCAGGAGCACCTTGAGGCCGCGACCGGCGGCGTCGCGCGCGATGCCCGCGCCGTTGATGCCGGCGCCGACGACGAGGAGATCGAACTGCGGGGAGGGCGTGGACATGAGTCGTTTCTTGTTCGTGTACGGTCGTTTTTCGTTCGCGTTCTCCCCCGATTCTAGCGCAGGTCCCCGACGGATTCCGGCCCTTGCGCTACCATCCGGCTTCGTCGAACCGGAATCAAGCGAGGGTCCATGAAGCTCATTCCCGAAGTCGCGGCACTCGTGCCCGAGCTCAAAGCCTGGCGGCATCACATTCACGCGCACCCCGAGACCGCGTTCGAGGAGACGGCCACCAGCGCCTTCGTCGCCACCAAACTGCGTTCGTTCGGACTCGAGGTGCACACGGGGCTCGCGAAGACGGGCGTCATCGGGGTCCTGCACGGAGGCAGCGGAGGCGACGCAATCGGCCTGCGCGCCGATCTCGACGCGCTGCATATTCACGAGCAATCCGGCGTCGCGCACACGTCGAAGACCGCGGGCAAGATGCATGCGTGCGGCCACGACGGCCACACGGCCATGCTGCTCGGCGCGGCGTCCGTGCTCGCGCGGAAGCCGGAGTTCGACGGCACCGTCTACTTCGTCTTCCAGCCCGCCGAGGAGAACGAGGGCGGCGGCCGAGTGATGGTCGAGGAGGGCCTGTTCGAGCGCTTTCCGATGCGCGCGGTCTACGGCATGCACAACTGGCCGTTGCTGCCGCTCGGCACGATCGCGACGCGTGCCGGGCCGCTCATGGGCGCCTTCGACATCTTCGAGATCGTCGCCACCGGCAAGGGCGCGCACGCCGCGATGCCGAACACCGGCAAGGACCCGATGCTGTTCGTCGCGCACACGATCAGCGCGTTGCAGACGATCGTCGCGCGCAACCTGCATCCGCTCGAAGCGGGTGTGGTCAGCGTCACCCAGGTGCACGGTGGCGACACCTGGAACGTGATTCCGCAGGAGGTCGTGCTGCGCGGCACCGTGCGCAGCTTCGATCCTGCGGTCCAGGATCTGATCGAGCAGAGGTTGCGCACAATCGTCACCGGCGCCGCGGCGATGTTCGAAATGAGCGCGACCGTCCGCTACGAGCGCCGCTATCCGGCGACGGTCAATGCCGCCGCGGAGACGAAGCACGCGATCGCCGCCGCGACGGCGGTCGTCGGCGCCGCCGGGGTCGACACCGACCCGATGCCGAACATGGGCAGCGAGGACTTCGCGTTCATGCTGCAGGCGAAGCCGGGGTGCTATGTCTGGCTCGGGGCCGGGCGCGGTCCGGAAACCCCCAACGTGCACAACCCGCGCTACGACTTCAACGACGACGCGCTGCCGATCGGCGCGAGCTACTGGGTGACGCTGGCGCGGCAGCAGCTCCCGGCGCGCTAGGGACCTGTCAGGCGCGGTGCCGCATCTTGCGGATCGCCGCGAGCTGCGCAACGGCGATCGAGAGCTCGGCCTCGGCGGTTGCGATCTCCTCCTTCGACGTCTTGTTCTGCATCCTCTCCAGCGCGGCCTTTCTCGATTCCAGCGCCGACGCTTCGTCGAGATCCTTCGCGCGGATCGCCGTGTCGGCGAGAACCGTCACGCGGTGCGGCTGCACCTCGAGGAACCCGCCCTGCACGAACACGAGCTCCTCTTCGGACTGCCCGGGGATCTTGATGCGCACGGCGCCAGGCTTGATCTGCGTGAGCAGCGGCGTGTGGCGCGGATAGATGCCGAGCTCGCCCATGACGCCGGGCAGCACGACAAACTCCGCCTCGCCGGAGTAGATCTGCTCTTCGGCGCTGACGACGTCGACCTGGATGGTATTGGCCATGGGCTTCCCTCACGCCCTCGCGGGGCTCGTCATTGCAGCGTCTTGGCTTTCTCGAACGCCTGCTCGATCGTGCCGACCATGTAGAACGCCTGCTCGGGCAGCGCGTCGCACTCGCCGTCGACGATCATCTTGAAACCCTTGATCGTGTCCTTCAGCGACACGTACTGGCCGGGCGACCCGGTGAAAACCTCGGCCACCGTGAACGGTTGCGACAGGAAGCGCTGGATCTTGCGCGCCCGCGCCACGGCCAGCTTGTCCTCGGGCGAGAGCTCGTCCATGCCGAGGATGGCGATGATGTCGCGCAGCTCCTTGTACTTCTGCAGCACCGATTGCACGCCGCGCGTGGTGTTGTAGTGTTCCTCGCCGATCACGTGCGGGTCGATCTGGCGCGAGGTCGAGTCGAGCGGGTCGACCGAAGGATAGATGCCGAGAGATGCGATGTCGCGCGAGAGCACGACGGTTGCGTCGAGGTGGCCGAAGGTCGTCGCCGGCGACGGGTCGGTCAGGTCGTCCGCCGGCACGTAGACGGCCTGGATCGACGTGATGGACCCGGATTTGGTCGAAGTGATCCGCTCCTGCAGCCGCCCCATCTCCTCGGCCAGCGTCGGCTGGTAGCCCACGGCGGAGGGCATCCGGCCGAGCAGCGCCGAGCATTCGGTGCCGGCGAGCGTGAAGCGGTAGATGTTGTCGATGAACAGCAGCACGTCACGGCCTTCGTCGCGGAACGATTCGGCGATCGTGAGGCCCGTCAGCGCGACGCGCAGCCGATTGCCCGGCGGCTCGTTCATCTGGCCGTAGACCATCGACACCTTCGACTTCCCGAGATCGTCCTTGTCGACGACGCCCGAATCGATCATCTCGTGGTAGAAGTCGTTGCCCTCGCGCGTGCGCTCGCCCACGCCGGCGAACACCGACAGGCCCGAGTGCGCCGTCGCGATGTTGTTGATGAGCTCCATCATCGTGACGGTCTTGCCCACGCCGGCGCCGCCGAACAGGCCCACCTTGCCGCCCTTGGCGAACGGGCAGCAGAGGTCGATCACCTTGATGCCGGTCTCGAGCAGCTCCTGCGACGGCGACAGCTCCTCGAATGTCGGGGCACTGCGGTGGATGGACATCGACTTCTCCGCATCGACCGGTCCCCGCTCGTCGATCGGACGGCCGAGCACGTCCATGATGCGGCCGAGCGTCTTGCCGCCGACCGGCACCGTGATCGGGTTGCCGGTGTTGACGACGGTCATTCCGCGGCGCAGCCCGTCGGAGCTGCCGAGCGCGATCGTGCGCACGATGCCGTCGCCCAGCTGCTGCTGGACCTCGAGGGTCAGCCCGATCTCGTCCATCTTGAGGGCGTCGTAGATTTTCGGCATTTCGTTGCGCGCGAATTCCACGTCGACGACCGCGCCGATGCACTGGACGATGGTTCCTTGATTCATGTTCGCATCCTCAGTTTGCGTGACTTCAAAACCTGCAGAATCGATGTGCCCGGCGCATGCGCTCAGACCGCCGCCGCACCGCCGACGATTTCGGCGAGCTCCTTGGTGATCGCGGCCTGGCGGGTCTTGTTGTAGATGAGCTGCAATTCGTCGATGATTGTGCCGGCGTTGTCGGACGCTGCCCGCATCGCGACCATCCGCGCCGACTGCTCGGAGCCCATGTTCTCGTTCACCATCTGGAAGACCAGTGCTTCGACGAAGCGTCGCAGCACGTTGTCCAGGAGCTCCTTCGCATCCGGCTCGTAGATGTAGTCCCACGACCCTGCCGCGGCCTCCGCCTTGCGCACCTCGCCGGTGCCCGGCGCCCGGAATTCCTCGGGAATCGGCAGCATGTGTCCGTGCCGGGCTTCCTGCTTCATCGTGTTGATGAACGTGGTGAAGAACACGTGCACCTCGTCGATGGTGCCGTCGACATACTTGTCGAGGAGGACCTTGACCGGCCCGACCATCCGGTCGAGGTGCGGGCGGTCGCCGAGCTGCACCACCTGCGAGACGACGTTGGCGCCGAGGCGGTTGAGGAACCCGAGCCCCTTGGCGCCGATCGCGCAATAGTCGACCTCGAGCCCCTTGCCGCGCCACTCCTTGTGCGCATTGAGGAGCAGCCGGAGGATGTTGGTGTTGAGACCGCCGCACAGGCCCTTGTCGGTGGTGACGACGATCACGCCGACGCGCTTCACCGTCTCGCGTTTGGCGAGGAACGGATGCTTGTACTCGGTGTTCGCCTTGGCGACGTGCAAGGCGATCTGCAACGCGCGCTCGACATACGGCCGCGACGCGCGCATCCGGTCCTGGGCCTTCTTCATCTTCGAGGCCGAGACCATCTCCATCGCCTTGGTGATCTTGCGCGTGCTCTGCACGCTCTTGATCTTGTTCTTTATTTCCTTGAACCCGGCCATCTTTCGCCCTTATCGCAGGTCGCGGCAAAGCTGCTGCGCGCTCCGTGCCTTCGGCTTCCTCGCGTGGTCAATACGCGCCGTTCTTCTTGAAATCCTCGACCGCGGCGGTGAGCGCCTTCTCGTCGTCGGCCGATAGCTCCTTGGTCTTCTCGATGTTCGCCATCAGCGCCGCGTACTTGCTCTTCAGGAAGGCGCGCAGCGCCGCCTCGAACGCCAGCGCCTTCTCGACCGGAACGTCGTCGTAGTAGCCGGTGTTCACCGCGAACAGCGTCACCGCCATCTCGTTGACCTGCAGCGGCTCGTACTGCGGCTGCTTCATCAGCTCGGTGACCAGCCGCCCGCGGTCCAGCTGCTTGCGGGTCGCTTCGTCGAGGTCGGAGGCGAACTGCGCGAACGCAGCGAGCTCGCGGAACTGCGCGAGGGACAGGCGCACGCCGCCGCCCAGCTTCTTGATGATCTTGGTCTGTGCGTTGCCGCCGACCCGCGACACGGAGATGCCCGCGTTGATCGCCGGACGGACACCGGCGTTGAACAGATCCGTTTCCAGGAAGATCTGGCCGTCGGTGATCGAGATCACGTTGGTCGGCACGAACGCCGTCACGTCGCCCGCCTGCGTCTCGATGATGGGCAGTGCCGTCAGCGAACCGGTCTTGCCCTTGACCGCGCCCTTGGTGAAGGCCTCGACGTACTCCTCGGAGACGCGCGCGGCGCGCTCGAGCAGCCGCGAGTGAAGGTAGAACACGTCGCCGGGATAGGCTTCGCGACCCGGGGGGCGGCGCAGCAGCAGCGACACCTGGCGGTAGGCCCAGGCCTGCTTGGTCAGGTCGTCGTAAATGATGAGCGCGTCCTGCCCGCGGTCGCGGAAGTATTCGCCCATCGTGCACCCGGAATAGGGCGCGATGTACTGCATCGCCGCCGACTCGGAGGCGGTGGCCACGAGGACGATGGTGTAGTCCATCGCGCCGTACTCCTCGAGCTTGCGGATGACGCTCTTCACCGAGGAGGCCTTCTGCCCGATCGCGACGTAGATGCAGATGAGGTCCTTGCCCTTCTGGTTGATGATCGTGTCGATCGCCACCGCGGTCTTGCCCGTCTGGCGGTCGCCGATGATGAGCTCGCGCTGGCCGCGGCCGATCGGCACCATGGCGTCGATCGACTTCAGGCCCGTCTGCACCGGCTGCGACACGGACTTGCGCCAGATCACACCTGGCGCGACCTTCTCGATGACGTCCGATTCCTTGGCCGTGACCGGGCCTTTGCCGTCGATCGGCTGGCCGAGCGAATTCACCACGCGCCCGATCAATTCCGGCCCGACGGGCACCGACAGGATGCGACCCGTGCACTTGACCGTGTCGCCCTCGGAAATGTGCTCGTACGCACCGAGAATCACGACGCCGACCGAGTCGCGCTCGAGGTTCAAGGCAAGGCCGAACGTGTTGTCGGGGAACTCGAGCATCTCGCCCGCCATCGCGTCGGAGAGCCCGTGGACGCGTGCGATGCCGTCGGAGATCGAGACGACCGTCCCCTGCGTGCGCACGGTGGCGCCGGTGTCCAGGTTCTGGATCTTGCTCTTGATCAGTTCGCTGATTTCAGAAGGATTCAACTGCATGGTGTCCTCGCGTCGCACCGGTCTTGCCGCCGCCGGCACGCGGTTGTTTCGAAATTAGCCCCGTAACTGGGTGGCCATCGCCGCAAGCTGCGCTTCGATGGTGCCGTCGATCACCGTGTCGCCAACGGTGATCCGCGCGCCACCGCCCAACGCCGGGTCCACGGTGACGGTCGCCTCGATCTTTCTGCCGAACCGTTTCTCCAGTGCCGCCTTGAGCTCGGCCGTCTGCGCGTCGGATAGCGGAAACGCGCTGTCGATCCGGGCCTTCGCCACGCCGTCGGCGTCGTCCTTCAGCGCCTCGAACAACTCCCGGATCTGCGGCAACACCGCCACGCGATCGGCGTCGACCAGCACCTTGACGAAGCTGCGGCCCGTCGCGTCGAGACGCTCGCCCCCGATGGAGAGCAGCAGCGCTGCCTTGTCCGCGGCGGTGAGCTTCGGGTTGTCCAGCGCGCGCGCCGCCTGCGGATCGGCCGCGACTGCGCAGAGGAAGCGCAGCAGCTCCGACCACACCGGCAGCGCGTTCGTGTCGCGCGCGATCCGGAACGCGGCCTCCGCGTAGGGTCGGGCAATCGTCGTCAGCTCGGCCATCGCGTGTCCGTCAGAGTTGCTGCCGGATCGCCGCGAGGAGATCGGCGTGCGCCTTGGCGTCGACTTCGCGCTTCAGGATTTTCGCCGCGCCGGCGACCGCGAGGTCCGCGACCTGGTTGCGCAGCGCCTCCCTGGCCCGCATGATCTCCTGCTCGATCTCCGCCTTGGCGCCGGCGAGGATGCGGGCGGCTTCCTCCTTGGCCTGGGCCTTGGCCGCGTCGATCGTCTCGATCTTGAGCTTGTCGCCCTGCGCGATGATCTCGGAGCTCCTGACCTTGGCCTCGGACATCATGTCCGCGATCCGCTTCTCGGTGCTGGCGAGGCTCTGGCGGCCCTGCTCGCCCGCGGCGAGTCCGTCCGCGATCTGCTTCTGGCGGGTGTCGATGGCGCGCATCAGCGGCGGCCACACGAACTTCGCGGTGAACCAGATGAACGCGGCGAAGGCCGCGGCCTGCATCAGCAGCGTAAGGTTGATGTTCATGGCTGCCCTCCGGCCGTTCGATGGGGTTCGCTGGGGTCCTTACTTGAGCCCGGGCGGGATCAGCGGATTGCCGAAAGCGAACAGCATCGCGAGGCCGACGCCGATGATGAACGACGCGTCGATCAGGCCGAGCAGCAGGAACACCTTGGCTTGCAGCTGCGGCATCAATTCCGGCTGGCGGGCCGCGCCTTCGAGAAACCGCGAGCACATGATGCCCACGCCGACGCAGGCGCCGAGCGCACCGAGTCCGATGATGAGACCGATGCCGATGCCCGTGTAGGCCTGGATCTGCGCAACCAGTGCGAGCTTGTCCATTGTTGTTCCTTTCTGAACGTGGGGTTGGACGGTTAAGACAAACGGGGGATTTCAGTGGTGTTCGTGCGCCATCGCGATGTAGACGATGGTGAGCATCATGAAGATGTACGCCTGCAACACGACGATCAGGATGTGGAAGATCGACCAGCCCAGGTTCAGCACGCCGCCGATGACCACGCCGGCGACGCCCGTGGCCGCCCACAGGCCCAGCAGCATGAAGATGATCTCGCCCGCATACATGTTGCCGTAAAGCCGCAGCGAGTGCGACAGCGGCTTCGACACGTACTCGACGGCGTTGAACAGCAGATTGAAGGGCCACAGCAGCGGATTGCCGCCGAACGGCGAGCAGAAGAGCTCGTGGATCCAGCCGCCCAACCCCTTGACCTTGATGCTGTAGTAGATCATCAGCGCGAACACCGACAGCGACAGCGCGAACGTCGTGTTGACGTCGGCGGTGGGCACCCCGCGCCAGGTGTGCTGCTGGAAGACGTGCGCGTAGATCCAGGACATGATGTCGACAGGCAGGAAATCCATCGCGTTCAGGAACAGCACGAGCACGAAGGTGGTGAGCGCGATCGGCGCGACCAGCTTGTTGTCACCGGAGTAGATGCCCTTGACCTGGTCGTTGACGAAGTCGACGGTCAGCTCGACGAAAGCCTGCCTCTTCGACGGAATCCCGGCCGTGGCCTTGCGCGTGACGAGCCAGAGAAAGCCGAAGACGAGGACGCCGATGACGCCGGTGGTGACGAGCGTGTCCCAGTTCACCGACCAGAAGCCGCCCGCCTCGCCGACGGGTTTCGTCAGGAACGTGAGGTGATGCTGGATATAGGTCGTCGGATTCAGTTCGGATTCGGCAGCCACAAGCCCCACCCCACTATCGATTCGATCTATTCGCGCACGAATATCGCCATGCTGAACACGATCACGGTGACCACGAACGCCGTGAAGAATGCCGCCAGAACAAGATCCGGGTACGTCGTCAGCGCCAGCCAGAGGCCGCCAACGATCACCAGTATCTTGGCCGCTTCCGCCCGCAGCATCGCGACCAGCGATGCCCCGACATCCGGGATCGGCCTGGTGCCGAGCCCGACTCCGAGCAGGAACGCATAGACCACGCCCGCCGCGAGATTGACGCTGCCTCCCAGCAGCGCCGACAACGCGCCATGTCCACCGGCCCACACCCCCGCGATCGCCGCCATCGCCAGCGTGGCGAAGAACTGCCACAGGAGGACGGTGCGGATGGGTTTGGTCTTGAGCGGGGAGATCACTCGCGCGTGGTGCTCGGCGCTTGCAGGCGCTTCCGACGCCAACGAACCGTGGAATTATAGCGGCTCCGTGCGCCGCGCCGCAACGAGTGTGCTGTGCTGCGGCGTCTCCTTTTGCGCGGGATCAACCTCCGGACAGCGCGCCGACGATCATCAATTCCCCGGCCGAGGCCAGCGGCAGGGACAGGCTCCGGGCGAGTACGCCGTCGACGAACAGTTTGATGTGCGGACGGATGGCGCCCTGTTCGTCGACGATCCGGAATCGCAACCCGGGGAAGCGCGCGTCCAGCACGCTCAGGGCGTCGGCGAGGGTGGCGGCCGCAGCAACTTCGACGGTCTCGACCCCTTGGGTGTACGACCGGAGGAGGCCGGGGATGCGGACGATCATCTGCGCCCGGTCGGCGGCACGCCGGGAGGCAGGGGAATCGGCGCGACGCCGAACGCGACCTTGCCCGTCACGCGCATTCGATGGCGTAGATGTGCGGCAGGTGGCGCGCCAGGCATTTCCAGCTGCGCCCTTCGTCGCGGCTCCCCCACACCTCGCCGCTCGTCGTGCCGAAGTAAACGCCCACTGTCGCCGCCTGATCTACCGTCATTGCCTGTCGCTTGACGGTCCACCAGGCTTGGGCTTTCGGCAGGCCCGTCGCCTGCCGCTGCCAGGTCTTCCCGCCATTGACCGAACGATAGGCGGCCGGCTTCCCCGAAGGCGAGATGCGGGGCCAGACGTCCGAGCCATCCATCGGAAACACCCACAGGGTCTCCGGATCGCGCGGATGCAGGACAACCGGGAAACCGATAGCGCCTACCGATTTCGGCATCGCCGCGCCGATGTCGGCCCACCGATCCCCCGGCCGGTCCAACCGATAGATTCCGCAATGGTTCTGCTGGTAGAGTCGGTCGGGTTCCCGCGGATGGAGCCGCATGCAATGCGGGTCGTGTCCGAATTCCGGGTCCGGCTCCGGCAGGAACAGCGCCTTGACGCCGCGATTCAGCGGCCGCCAGTCGGCGCCGCCGTCGGTCGACTCGAAGATGCCTCCGCTCGACATCCCGATGTACATATGGCGTGCATCCCGCGGGTCCACGTTGATCGAGTGCAGCTTCGGGCCGTCCGGCGTGCCATCCTGGTCCCCGCCGCACCAGGCTTTGCGCTGGGGGTGATCGTTGAAGCCGTCGACCCCCGCCCACGTGACGCCGCCGTCGGCGGAGCGGAACAACCCCTGCGGTGACGTGCCCGCGTACCAGACACCCGGCTCGGTCGGGTGGCCCGGCGTGAGCCAGAACGTGTGATCGACGGTGCGCCCGCTTCCCTCTTTGAAGGCCGGTGGTTGCGCGGCCTCCTTCCACGTCCGTCCGCGGTCGGTCGAACGAAAGACGGTGGGCCCGAGGTGGCCGGTGCGCGCGGCAACGAGCGTCGTCTTTCCGTCGCGCGGGTCGGTCACCGCGTGGTGGACGATGTGCCCGAGGAAGTGCGGGCCCGAAAGTTTCCACGCGCGGCGCGTGGCATCGCCGTTCAGCGTCCACAGTCCCTTGCGCGTGGCGAGCAACAGTGTGGTTCGGCGCGGTGTTGCAACAGCAGTCGTTTTTCTGGTCGTGGCCATGGCCCCCTCCTTGTGCCGCAACGCTACCGCGACCGGAGGATTACGGCAACCATCGGCGCCGGAGACCTGCCACGCGGTGGGGTTGTAATTCAGTGCAAGGCCTGCAATGCTTTCATGTTGTTTCCCGCACAGTCCCCGCCCGAAACGGATAAATCCGTCGCGGGACGGAACTGCGACCGCCGGCCGCAAATCTCGTAGCGGCCGTTCCCCCACAGGAGATGTCATGACGATCAAAGTAGGCGACAAGCTGCCCGCGGGCACGCTTTCCGAATTCATCGAAGTCGAGGCCGCCGGCTGCACGCTCGGGCCGAACGAGTTCAAGGTGGACGACCTGACGCGCGGCAAGAAGGTGGCGATCTTCGGGTTGCCGGGCGCTTTCACGCCGACGTGCTCGGCGAAGCACGTGCCGAGCTACCTGCAGAACATCGACAAGCTGAAAGCGAAGGGCGTTGCCGACGTGATCTGCATGTCCGTCAACGATGCGTTCGTGATGGGCGCCTGGGCGCGCGACCAGAAGTCCGCGGGCAAGGTCCGGATGATGGGCGACGGCAGCGCCAATTACACAAAGGCGCTCGGTCTCGAATTCGATCTCACGGCCAAGGGTCTGGGGATGCGCTGCCAGCGCTTTTCGATGCTGGTCGACGACGGAGTCGTCAAGGTGCTCAACATCGAGGCGCCGGGCAAGTACGAAGTATCCGACGCCGAGACGCTGCTCAAGCAGATGGGTTGAGCGGCGCGGCGGCCGGAGCGGCCGCGCGCTCAACCCGCGCAGGTGGCAGGCCACCCAGTGCCCTTCGCCGGTCTGCTTCAGCTGCGGCTTCTCGGTGCTGCACAGCGGCTGCTGCGCGATCGGGCAGCGGGTGTGGAAGTGGCAGCCCGGGGGCGGGCGGATCGGGCTCGGCACGTCGCCCTGCAGCGGGATGCGCTTGCGCTTGACCTGCGGGTCGGGGATCGGCACCGCCGACAGCAGCGCCTCGGTGTAGGGGTGCAGCGGGTTCGTGTAGAGCGCCTCGCGCGCGGCGCGATCTCGACGATGCGGCCGAGGTACATCACCGCCACGCGGTCGCTGATGTGCTCGACCACCGACAGGTCGTGCGCGATGAAGATGTAGGTCAGGCCGAACTGTCTCCTGCAGGTCCTCCAGCAGGTTGATGACCTGCGCCTGGATCGAGACGTCGAGCGCCGAGACCGGCTCGTCGCAGACGATCAGCTTGGGGGTCACCGCGAGCGCGCGCGCGATGCCGATGCGCTGGCGCTGGCCGCCGGAGAATTCGTGCGGGTAGCGGCGCATGTGGTCGGCCGCGAGGCCCACGGTCTCCAGCAGCTCGACGATGCGGTCCTCGCACTCGCGCGCGTGTCTTCGCCAGCTTGTGGATGGTCAGCGCCTCGCCGATGATGGCGCCCACCGTCATGCGCGGGTTGAGCGACGCGTACGGGTCCTGGAAGATGATCTGCATGTCGCGCGCCAGCGCGCGCAGCTCGTCCTTGCCGGCGCGCGGTGACGCTCGCGGCCCTCGAACCAGACCTCGCCCGAGGTCGGCTCGATCAGGCGCAGGATGCAGCGCCCGGTGGTGCTCTTGCCGCAGCCCGATTCGCCGACCAGGCCCAGCGTCTCGCCGGCGGCCAGCTCGAAGCTGACGCCGTCGACCGCGTGCACGTGGTCGACCTCGCGCGCCGAGCAGGCCGCCCTTGACCGGGAAGTGCTTGACCAGGTTCTCGCACCGCGCAGCAGCGGCGTCGGTCATGCGCGTCACGCGGCGCTCTCCAGGATGCAGGCCACCTTGTGCCCGGGCGCCACCTCGCGCAGCGGCGGCGTGGCGCTGCGGTGCACTGCGGCGCGCGCGAACGCGGCAGCGCGCGGCGAAGCGGCAGCCCTCGGCCGGGTCGATCAGCTTGGGCACGGTGCCCGGCGATCGCCTCCAGCCGCACCTTGTGCGTGGCCGCGATGTCGATGCGCGGGATCGAGCGGATCAGCCCCTGCGTGTAGGGGTGGCGCGGGTGCGCGAACAGCTCGCCCACCGGCGCTTCCTCGACCACCTTGCCGGCGTACATCACGACCACGCGCTGCGCCGTCTCGGCCACGACGCCCATGGCGTGCGTGATCAGCATCACCGCCATGCCCAGCCGCTCCTTCAGCTCGGCCAGCAGGTCGAGGATCTGCGCCTGGATGGTGACGTCGAGCGCGGTGGTCGGCTCGTCGGCGATCAGCAGCTTCGGGTTGCAGGCCAGCGCCATGGCGATCATCACGCGCTGGCGCATGCCGCCGGAGAACTGGTGCGGGTAGTCGTGCACGCGCCGCTCGGGCGTGGGGATGTGCACCAGCCGCAGCATCTCGACCGCGCGGTCCATCGCGGCCTTGCGGCGACAGGCCCTCGTGCAGGCGCACGCTCTCGGCGATCTGCTCGCCCACCGTGTAGACCGGGTTCAGCGAGGTCATCGGCTCCTGGAAGACGATGGCGATCTCCTTGGCGCGGATCGTGCGCATCTCGTCGGTCGCGCAGCGGCACCAGGTCGCGGCCCTGCCACAGGACCTGGCCGGCGACGATCCTGCCCGGCGGCATGGCGATCAGCTTCAGCACCGTCATGCGCGGTGACGCTCTTGCCGCAGCCCGATTCGCCGACCACGCCGACGCGTCTCGCCGCGCGTCGATGGCGAGGTCGACGCCGTCGACCGCGTGCAGCCAGCCGTCGTCGGTCTTGAAGTGGGTCTTCAGGCCCGGATCTCGAGCAAGCGCTCGGCATCATACATGCACCCTGCGCGGGTCGAGCGCGTCGCGCAGCCCGTCGCCGATGAAGTTGATCGTCAGCACGGTCAGGAAGATCGCCAGCGCCCGGGAACAGCGCCCAGTGCGGCGCGATGTCGAGGTAGTCCTTGCCGTCGAACAGGATGCGGCCCCAGGTCGGGATGTCGGGCGGGAAGCCGAGGCCGAGGAAGGACAGCGTGCTCTCGGCGATGATCGCCGCGGCGACGTCGATGGTGCCGGCGACGATCACCGGGCCCAGCGCGTTGGGCAGGATGTGCCGCACCACCTGGCGCGGCACGCTGGCGCCGAGCGCGCGCGCGGCCTCGACGAATTCCTTCTCGCGCAGGGAGAAGAACTGCGCCCGCACCAGCCGCGCCACCGGCATCCAGCGGAAGCCGCCGATCACCACCACGATCAGGATGAAGACGCCCACCTCGGGGCCGAACACGGCCTTCAGCGTGTCGCGGAACAGGTAGATCACCAGCAGCAGCAGCGGCAGCTGCGGCAGCGACAGGAACAGGTCGGTCAGCCACATCAGCGCGGCGTCGACCCAGCCGCGCGACATGCCGGCGATGGCGCCGATGAGCACGCCGACGACGATCGCCATCACCATCGCCGCCAGGCCGACCGCGAGCGAGATGCGCCCGCCATAGAGCATGCGCGCCAGCAGGTCCTGCCCGAGGTCGTCGGTGCCCATCGGGTGCGCCAGCGACGGGCCCTGCAGGCGCGCGGTGAAGTCGATGTCGTTGATCGGCACGCGCCAGACCAGCGGGCCGACGAGCACCAGCCGCCACCATCAGCGCCAGCACGAACGAGGCTCGACCACCGCCAGCCTGTGGCGGCGGAAGCGCCGCCAGGCCTCGCGCCACGGCGAGTGCGGCTGCGCGCGGCGCGTGGCGCGGCGCGCGCTCAGCGGTAGCTGATGCGGGGGTCGAGCCAGCCATACAGCAGGTCGGCGATCAGGTTGAAGAGGATGACGAGGCAGCGCGAAGACGAAGGTCACGGCCATGATCACCGGCGTGTCGTTGCGCAGGATGGCGTCGATCAGCAGCGAGCCGATGCCGGGGATGCGGAAGATCTGCTCGGTGACGATGGCGCCGCCGAAGACCGCCGGCATCTGCAGCGCCACCAGCGTGACCACCGGGATCAGCGCGTTGCGCACCACGTGCTTGATCGATCACCACGCGCTCGGCCAGGCCCTTGCTGCGCGCGGTGGTCACGTAGTCGAGCCGGATCACGTCGAGCACGGCGGAGCGCACGTAGCGCATCCAGCTCGCGCCCTGGAACAGGCCCAGCACCATCACCGGCATGATCGACTGCTGGATGTGCTCCCACCACCAGCGCCAGCCGGTGGCCGGCGATGTCGGCGCGGTAGACGAAGGGCAGCCAGTCGAGCGTGATCGAGAACAGCAGGATCAGCAGCAGGCCGGTGAAGAAGGTCGGCAGCGAGAAGCCGACGAAGGCCAGCGTGTTGGCGATCGGTCGAACACCGAGTAGGGCCGCGTCGCCGCGTAGATGCCGACCGGCAGCGCGATCAGCAGCGCCAGCATCTGCGAGGCGCCGATCACGGCCAGCGTGACCGGCACGCGCTGCAGGATCAGCTGGTCGACGTCGATGCGGCTGACGAAGGAGAAGCCCCAGTCGCCCTGCAGCATGGCCGCGAGCCAGCGGAAGTAGCGCTGCCAGACCGGGTCGTCGAGGCCGAACTTGGCGCGCAGCATCTGCCGCACCTCGGGCGGGACGTTGGGGTTGGTCGCCAGTTCCTCGAACGGGTCGCCCGGCGCCAGCGCCAGCACGGTGAACAGCACGACGCTGATGCCGAGCAGGCTGGGGATCGCGATCAGCAGGCGGCGGAGGAGGTAGGGGCCCAAGCGGCTCGTCGCGCCGGCTCAGTGCTGCGACGGCGCCGGCGCCAGGCCGTCAGGCCTCGCGGTACCAGTTCTGCAGCGCCGAGAAGTCGAGGTCCCAGCCCGATGAGCATGCGCCACCAGCTTGAGGTTGGCGCCGCGCACGCGCGGCCGGCGATCAGCGGGATGATGACGTTGTCCTGCACCAGCAGGTCGTTCATGCGGATGAACAGCGCCGCGCGCTTGACCGGGTCGAGCTCGCCCTCGGCCGCGCGGTAGGTCTTGTCGTACTCGTCGTTGCGCCAGCGGCCGATGTTGCGGCCCTGCCACTTGTTCGCCTTGGTCGAGACCTCCCACGACAGCGTACTGGTTCATGAACCGCTCCGGGTCGGGCTGCGTCATGGTGGTCGTGTACATCTGCATGTCGCAGCAGAACTTGGTGTAGGTGTCGGGGTTGGCGACGTCGGACGAGAAGAACACCGACGCCGTCACCGACTTCAGCTCCAGGTCGATGCCGGCCTTCTGCGCCGCCTGCTTGACGATCGCCTGCTCCTTCTGGCGCGGCGCGTTGACCGAGGTCTGGTAGACGAACTTCAGCTTCTTGCCGCCCTTCTCGCGGATGCCGTCGGCGCCCCTCTTCCAGCCGGCGGCGTCGAGGATCTCGTTGGCCTTGTCGACGTTGAACTCGAACTTCGTGTTCGGCGAGCGGAAGCGCGGCGGGTTGTTCAGGAAGTTGGCCGTGGCCACGCCGGTGCGGCCGTAGATGAAGTCCTGGATGCCCTTGCGGTCGACCAGCAGCGCCATCGCCTGGCGCACCGCCGGGTCGCTGAAGGCGGGGTGCTTGGTCTTGATGCTGGCGCGCTCGCCGTCGACCTCGGTGCACGGGTCGGTCGGGTTGAGCTGGATGAACTCGATGTCGCCGCTGGGCACGATGTTGACCTTGCCCTTGCCGCCGGCTTCCAGGCGCTTGAGGATCTCGTCCTCGACCTGCAGGTTCCAGGCGTAGTCGTACTCGCCGGTCTGCAGCACCGCGCGCGCGGCCGAGACCGCGTCGCCGCCGCCCTTCATCTCGATGCGTGTCGAAGTACGGCCGGTTGGCCATGTGGTAGTTGGTGTTGATCTCGCCGCGCACCATGTCGCCCGGCTTGAAGTCGACGAACTTGTAGGGGCCGGTGCCGACCGGCTTGAGGTTGGTCGGCGCCTCGCGCGACTTGGCGCCGGCGTAGGCCTCGAACAGGTGCTTCGGGATGATCATGCCCTCGGCCGCGACGAAGGCGTCGGCCCAGAACGGCGTCGGCTTGGCGAACGCGACGCGCACCGTGTGCGCGTCGATCTTGTCGACGTTGACGTCCTTGTAGACGCCGTGGTGACCGCGGCGGTGGCCGGGTCCCTGCGCGTATTCCCAGTTGAAGACGCACGTCGTCGGCCGTGAAGGGCTGGCCGTCGTGCCAGTTGACGCCGTGCTTCAGCTTCCAGGTGACCGACTTGCCGTCGGCCGCCAGGCCGCCGTTCTCCCGGCTGGGGATCTCGGCGGCCAGGACCGGGACCAGGTTGCCGTCGCCGTCCCAGCCGGCCAGCGGCTCGTAGAAGATGCGCGAGCCTTCCTGGTCCTTGGTGCCGATGGCGAAGTGCGGGTTCAGCAGCGTCGCGCCCTGCCACCACAGCACCTTCAGCGCGCCGCCGCCGCCGCGCTTGGTCGGCTTGTACGACCGGCGCCGTGCTGGGCGCTGGCCACGCCGGCATGCATGAGCAGCATCGACGCCATCGGCGCCGTCAGGCCGAGGCCGACCATCTGCTGGATGAAGCTGCGGCGCGGCAGCGCGCCGGCGCGGACTTCTTCGATCAGATGGCGCAGTTCACGTTCTTGCATGGAGCCTCCTGGCGGAAATGGGGAACAGTGGCATCCATCGCGCCAAACAGCGGTGCAAAGCCGCGGATGCCCTCGGCTCGTCGTGGCCGCGCGGCTCCCGGGGTCACCCCATGGCCGCCTGCGGCGGTCATTGTGCACGAACGAACACGTGCCATCTGAGTTGGCGTGCGTCGGTCCCGTGTCCGGCCCGGGTTTCGCCTTCGCGGCAGGTCGCAGGCGTCGCCCTGCGCCACCGGCTCAACGCGCGCCCAGCAAGTCCTCGCGCACCGGCGTGAACACGTCGATCAGCGTGCCCGGCTCCAGCGCCTTCGCGCCGTGCCGGGCATTGCTCGGCACGTAGATCGACTCGCCTGCCGCCAGCAGATGGATGCGCCCCTCCAGCGAATACTCGAAGCGTCCTGCGACGCAGTAGCTGATCTGCTCGTGAACGTGGCTGTGCTCGTAACCCGCCGCACCCGCGGTGAACCGGACTTCCATCAGCATCAGCCGGCCCTGCGCCTGCAGGATCCGCCGCCGGACGCCCGCTTCCGCGTCCTCCCATTCGCCCATCCCGGCCATGTCGCCTCCCAAGGGTAGTTGGAACCGTTGCCCGCACGCGACGCACGCTCCGCCCGCCATTATTGCGCAGCGACACGTGCCGCCCCGTGAAACCCGTCAGCGCAGCTTGGCGAGGATCCCGTCGAGCTGCTCCAAGCTCGAGTACCCGATGACCAACTTGCCGGCGCCGTTGGCTTTGGGCTCGATCGTCACCTTGGCGCCCATGGATTCCGCGAGCTCTTCCTGCAGCCGCGCGAGGTCGGGGTCGGCCACACGCGCGGAGCGCCTGCCGCCGCGACGCCCCGGATGCGCGAACTGGTGGACCAGTCGCTCGGTCTCGCGCACCGAGAGACCCTGGGCGACCACTCGCGCGGCCGCCGCCGTCTGCTGGCCCTGCGCCAAGGCGAGGAGCGCGCGCGCGTGGCCCATGTCGAGCTGCCCACCCATGAGGTAGGCCTGTACCGGCTTGGCGAGTTCGCGCAAGCGCAATAGATTGCTGACGGCGCTGCGCGAGCGGCCGACCGCCTTCGCCGCCGCCTCGTGCGTGAGGCCGAATTCGTCGATGAGGCGATGGATGCCGTTGGCCTGCTCGAGCGGATTGAGGTCCTCGCGCTGGATGTTCTCGATCAAGGCGAGCGCCAGCGCTGATTGGTCGGGCACCGCTTTCACCAACGCGGGCACCACGGCCAGGCCCGCGCGCTTCGCGGCGCGCCAGCGCCGTTCGCCGGCGACGATCTCGAATCGCCCGCCTTCGATCGGCCGCACCAGCACCGGCTGCATCACGCCGTGCTCGCGTATCGACGCCGCGAGCTCGTCCAGCGCACTGTCATCCATCTGCGTGCGCGGCTGGTACCTGCCCGGCTGCATCCGGTCGATCGGCAGCGACTGCAGCGCATCGGTCGCACTTTCCTCGTCGGGGCCGGCAAGCAGCGCATCGAGGCCGCGGCCGAGTCCTTTGGGTCGAATCATCGTTGCGCTCTCCGTGGACAGGCGGTGTCAGGCGATCGGCGCGGCCGGCTGTTCCGTGCGCGTCGCCGCTTGCGCTTCCATTCGGCGCAGCATCTCTCCGGCGAGTGCGAGATACGCCTGCGCCCCCTTGGAGTTCCTGTCGAGATGAAGCGCCGGGACGCCGTGCGACGGGGCCTCGGCGAGGCGGACGTTGCGCGGGATCACGGTGCGATAGAGCTTCTCGCCGAAATGCTTCTCCAGCTCCGCGCCGACGTTGAGCGCGAGCGTGTTTCGCGGGTCGTACATCGTACGCAGGAGCCCGTCGATTTCGAGCCTGGGGTTGAGATGCGCGCGGACCTTCTTCACCGTCTGCACGAGGTCGGACAGTCCCTCCAGCGCGTAGTACTCGCATTGCATCGGAATGAGCACCGCGTCCGCCGCGCAAAGCCCGTTCAACGTCAGGAGCGACAGCGATGGCGGGCAATCGAGAATGATGAAATCGTAGTCCGGCGCGACGTTCGAGAGCGCCGCGCGCATCTGCTGCATCGCTTCGGCGAGGGCCGCCTTCAACCGCGTTTCGCGCTCGGGCAGGTCGACCAGCTCGACTTCCGCGCCGGCGAGCTCGCGATTCGCGGGCACGAGGTCGAAGCCGCCGGTCGGCGAGATGACCCGCACATCGGCGATTCCTTTCTCGCCGAGCAGGACATGGTAGACCGTCGCCGCCAGCGCGCGCTTGTCGACCCCCGCGCCGGTCGTGGCGTTGCCCTGCGGATCGAGGTCGATCAGCAGCACCCGCCGCTTCATCGCGGTCAGGCTCGCGGCGAGATTGACGGCGGTCGTTGTCTTGCCGACGCCGCCCTTCTGGTTGACGACCGCGAGAATTCTGCTCAAGTGCGCTCCATCACGATGAGATGGCGTTCGGCGCCGAGGCCCGGCACGGCCAGCGCGGGTGACGCGACGACGCGAAACGCCGACGGAAGCAGCGCGATTTCCTCATCCGGAAAAACGCCTTTCATCGCGACGAGCCGTCCTCCCGGGGCCAGATGCCGCGCACCCGACTGCGCGAAGGTCGCGAGATCGGAGAACGCGCGCGAGATCACGACATCGAAAGGCGCCGACGGGGCGTAGTCCTCCACCCTCGCGATCACTGCTTCGGCGTTCGACAACGCAAGCTCGATCACCGCCTGTTGCAGGAATGCCCCCTTCTTGTGGCTGCTGTCCAGCGCGACGACGTGCCAGGACGGCCGCGCGACCGCGAGCGGAAGCGCCGGCACGCCGCCACCGCTGCCGACGTCCAGCAAGCTCAAATCCGGCCGTGCGCCGGCGAGGCAAAGATGCGGCAGAACGGCAAGCGCATCGAGCACATGGTGCGTCACCATGCGTTCCGGTTCACGGATCGCGGTGAGGTTGTAGGTACGGTTCCACTTCGCGAGCAACTCGATGTACGCGCCAAGCTTCTCGCGCGCGCCGCGCGGCAGCGCTGCCGCAGCGCCGCCAAGCGCGCTCAACTGCGCGAGGCCGGCATCGAGATCAAGCGGCGCGGCGCCTGGAGGACCTTCGCGCTCCGCGCTCCCGTATTCGCCGTTGGGGCGGCCCGGCGGGCTCATGCCGATCGCCGGTCGTCCGCCGGCGCCGGCAACCCCAGCCCTCGCTTCAGGTGCACGAGCAAAAGAGAGATCGCGGCCGGGGTGATGCCGGAAATGCGCGCGGCCTGGCCGAGCGTTTCCGGCTTGTGCGCGTTGAGGTTGTGCTGCACTTCGGTCGACAGGCCGCGCACGGTGCGGTAATCGAGATCCGCCGGAAGCCGCAGGCTCTCCTGTGCCCGATGCCGCGCGATCTCATCCTGCTGCCGGTCGATGTACCCCGCGTACTTGATCGCAACTTCCACCTGCTCGGCAACGACGGGATCGACAGCCACGATCCCCGCCCCAGGAAGCGTCATCAGCGACGCGTAGCTCACGCCCGGCCGGCGCAGCAACTCCTGGAGCGAATACTCCCGTTCGATGGTTTGCCCGAGCACCCGCTGCGCGTCGAGCGCCGTCACCAGCGCCGGATTGACGAACGTGGACTTGAGCCGCTCGCGCTCGCGCGCGACGGCGTCGCGCTTGCGGGCAAAGGCGTCCCAGCGCGCGTCATCGACGACACCCAGCGCACGGCCACGCTCGGTCAACCGGAGATCCGCGTTGTCCTCGCGCAGTTGCAGCCGATACTCGGCGCGCGAGGTGAACATGCGGTAAGGCTCGGTCACGCCCCGCGTGATCAGGTCGTCGACGAGGACGCCGAGATACGCCTCGTCCCGGCGCGGCGCCCAGCCGCCGTCGCCGCGCACGAAGAGCGCGGCGTTGATGCCGGCGAGCAGACCCTGGGCCGCGGCTTCTTCGTAGCCCGTCGTGCCGTTGATCTGGCCGGCGAAGAAGAGGCCGCGGATCGCCTTGGTCTCGAGCGTGGCCTTGAGCGCGCATGGATCGAAATAATCGTATTCGATCGAGTAGCCGGGCCGCAGGATGTGCGCCCGTTCGCAGCCTTTGATCGAGTTGACCAGCGCCAGCTGCACGTCGAACGGCAACGACGTCGAGATGCCGTTCGGATAGATCTCGTTGGTCGCGAGCCCCTCGGGCTCGAGGAAGATCTGGTGGCTGTTTCTATCGGCGAAGCGCACGACCTTGTCTTCGATGGACGGACAGTAGCGCGGTCCGACTCCTTTGATGACACCCGTGAAGAGTGGCGAACGATCGAGACCGCCGCGGATGATCTCGTGCGTGCGCGCGTTGGTGTGTGTGATCCAGCACGCGATCTGCGGCGGGTGCATCGCGCGCGTACCGACGAAACTCATCACGGGCGCCGGATCGTCGCCGGGCTGCCGTTCCAGAAGGGAGAAATCCACGGTGCGCCCGTCAAGCCGCGGCGGCGTGCCTGTCTTCAGGCGACCGGCCGGCAGCGCCAGCTCGCGCAGCCGGGCGCCCAGGGTCTTCGCCGGCGGATCCCCCGCGCGCCCGGCTTCGAAGTGTTCCAACCCGACGTGAATGAGCCCGGACAGGAAGGTACCGGTCGTCAGAATCACGGCATCGGCTTCGAACGTCACGCCCATTTGCGTGATCACGCCGGTCACGCCGGGACCGGAACCCCCATCGTCGACCGCGAGGTCGTCGACGCCCTGCTGGAACAGCGTGAGGTTTGGCTGGTTCTCGAGGCGCGCGCGGATCGCCGCCCTGTAGAGAACCCGGTCCGCCTGCGCGCGTGTCGCCCGCACGGCCGGCCCCTTGCTCGAATTGAGGGTGCGAAACTGGATCCCCGCCTCGTCCGTTGCGATCGCCATCGCGCCGCCCAGCGCGTCGACCTCCTTGACGAGATGCCCTTTGCCGACACCCCCGATGGACGGGTTGCACGACATCTGTCCCAGCGTTTCGATGTTGTGCGTGAGCAGTAACGTCCTGCGGCCCATGCGCGCAGACGCGAGCGCAGCCTCGGTCCCGGCGTGCCCGCCGCCGACCACAATGACCTCATATCTAGTTCTGAATATCATGATTTCATTGACATTTTACGTGTTAGTTGCGGCGCGGTAGCGATCCTGTCCGGAGCGTGATCATACGGCAAAGCCGAAGCCGCGAAAAGCGGCCACCCGGCCGAGCTGCGGTGGCGCGCCCGCTACGACCTGCGATGACGCCTGGCGGAACAGCGTTCAGCCCTCGACGACGTCGGCGACGCCATCGCGCCGGCGGCAACGAGCCGCCCGTCCCTGTTTCACGTGGAACAATCGCAGCCGCCGTAGCTTCGCCCGCCACGTAAGTGTTCCACGTGGAACGCTCGTGACCTGCCGGCCCTATCCGCTTGCAATCTCCGCCAGCGATCCCCACCAGGCCCTCCCGCTTGCCCCTCGACACGATGCCCCGAATCCACTGTTTTGGCATGTCGGCCCTCGATGCGATACATCAGGCGGCCGTCATTCCCTCGATGTCGACCAAAATCCTCGCGACCGGTTTCACCGAATGCGGCGGCCGCATGGCCGCCAATGCGAGCGTGGCCGTGGCGCGCCTGGGCGGGCGTGTTACTGGGGATGCGTCGGCGACGATGATCTTGGCACCCGGATTCTCGATCAACTGACTGCGGAGAGCGTCGATGTCGCCGCAGCGCGCCGGATCCCGGGGTGCGTCTCCCCTTCCGCCGCCATCCTGGCCGACACCCATGGCGAGCGCCTGGTCTGTGCCTACAACGATCCCAACCTCGACCCCGATCCATCCTGGCTTCCGTTTGGACAGATCGCAAATTGCCACGCATTGCTGGCCGACGTGCGTTGGCCCGCCCGACCCACCGCGGCGTTCGACGCGGCCGCACGGCAGGCCTCATCACGGTACCCGACGGCGATGTCGGCCCACCCGAAATGCTTCCCGACCTCGCGGGTCGGGCAACCCATGCCGTCTTTTCGGCGCCGGGACTGGCGCAGACCACGGGAAGGACCGAACCGGGCCACGGACTCGAAGCGATCGCGCGCGGTCCCGGGCCTCGTTGGCGTAACGTTGGGACCGGACGTATTTCTCCGGCGCGAAGGCTCGTGCGAGCGCCGGATTCCGGCGCCGAAGGTGGTCGCAATCGACACCCTTGCCGCCGGCGACGACTGGCGTGGCGCGTTCACACTCGCCTTGGTTGAAGGGCGGGACGTCGCTGACGCAGGCCGTTTTACCATCGCCGCGGCGGCAATCAAATGCTCCCGCGCGGGGGGACGGATTGGCGCACCAAGCCGTGGTGAAGTGATGAAGCTACTGGCCGCCGAATGGTGAATTGCGGATGATGGCGACAAGTATACTATAAATCAGTGACTTATGATTTATTCACGCATTGTCCTGCGGATAGTCCGAACTGCCGAGTCGGACATCGATTCGAGTGTAAATACTTACTCCGACAGGCGCAGCCCCAACTTCGCACGTTCTGCGATGAGCTCGCGTGGCTGCTTCGAGCCCACCCTGGCGAAGAGCTCGTCATGCGCCTCGAGCTCGCGCGTCCACCGCGCAACGTCGACCCGCATGACCTGCGCAAAGCGCTCCGGTGCAAAGTCGAGCCCGGTCCAATTGACGTCGCGATAATCGGGCTCGTATCCCAGCGCGGTTTCCTGCGCGCCGGCACGGCCATGGGACCGGTCCACGATCCAGGCCAGCACCCGCATGTTCTGGCCAAAACCCGGCCACACGAACTTGCCTCGGTCGTCCGTGCGAAACCAGTTGACGCTGAAGATCTTGGGCGGATGCGCCACGGCCTTGCCCATCTTCAGCCAGTGATTGAAGTAGTCGCCGACGTGATAGCCACAGAACGGCAGCATCGCAAACGGGTCGCGCCGCACTTCGCCGACCGTACCCGTCGCGGCAGCCGTGGTCTCGGAACCCATCGTCGCCGCCTTGTACACCCCTTCCTCCCAGGTCTTCGCCTGCACGACGAGCGGAATCGTGTCGCTGCGCCGCGCCCCGAACACGAACGCATCGATGGGCACACCGTCCGGGCTGTCCCAATGCGGGTCGAGGGACGGGCACTGGACCGCCGAAACCGTGAACCGGGAATTCGGGTGCGCCGCCTTGCGGCCGCACCCCGGCGTCCATGACTGCCTTTGCCAGTCGGTGAGATGGACGGGCGGCTCCTTGGTCATTCCCTCCCACCAGACATCGCCGTCATCCGTCAGCGCGACATTGGTGAAAATCACGTTGGCGTGCAGCATGCGCATCGCATTGGGGTTCGACTCGTGCGAGGTCCCTGGTGCGACGCCGAAGTAGCCGGCTTCGGGGTTGATCGCGTAGAACTTCCCGTCGTCGTGCGGCTTGATCCAGGCGATGTCGTCGCCGACCGTCGACACCTGCCAGCCATCGAAGCCTTCGGGCGGGATCAGCATCGCCAGATTGGTCTTGCCGCAGGCACTCGGGAAAGCCGCCGCAACGTAGGTCTTCTCCCCGGACGGCGCAGTCACCCCGAGAATGAGCATGTGCTCGGCGAGCCAGCCTTGGTCGCGTCCCATCACCGAGGCGATGCGCAGCGCAAAGCACTTCTTGCCGAGCAACGCATTGCCACCGTAACCGGAGCCATAGCTCCAGACCTCGCGTGTCTCGGGAAAGTGGACGATGTACTTGAGGTCCTTGTTGCATGGCCACGGCACGTCGGACTGCCCCGCCGCGAGCGGCATCCCCACCGAGTGCACGCAGGGCACGAAGACGCCGTCGCTGCCCAGCACGTCGTATACGGCGCGCCCCATGCGCGTCATCAGGTTCATGTTGACGACGACGTACGGGCTGTCGGAGATCTCGATCCCGATGTGCGCGATGTGGCTGCCCAGCGGCCCCATCGAGAACGGCACCACGTACATCGTACGGCCGCGCATGCAGCCATCGAAGAGGCGGCGCATAGTCTGGCGCATCTCCGCCGGCGCGACCCAGTTGTTGGTCGGGCCGGCGTCTTCCGCCTTCTCGCTGCAAATGAACGTGCGGTCCTCGACCCGCGCAACGTCGGATGGATCCGACGCCGCCCAGTAGCTGTTCGGCCGCTTGGCAGGATTGAGCTTCTTCATCGTCCCGCTCGCAACCATTTCCCCGCAGAGGCGGTTGTACTCACTGTCGCTTCCGTCGCACCAGACGATCCGGTCCGGCTTGGTCAGGGTCGCGACATCGCGAACCCACGCCAGCAGGCCGGGATGACGAACGTACAACGGCGCGTCGAGGACGGGTAGGCAATCAGGGGGGGTCATCGGCAGACCTGCGAGGAGTGGAGTGCGGTGTGTGCCGCGAGCGGATCGGTCGCCCGCCGCATGGCACCTAGCGCGAATTTTACACCTGCGAGGCCGCGCTTCGTAACCCGCGCGCGCCGCGCGCATTGGTCGAGTGGCCTTACCGCATGGCTCGCGACGCGACGACGAAAACGCGCCGGAACGCGAAGAGCACGCGCCCGTCGGGAAGCGCCGGATAGGCAACGCCGATGCGTGCGGAATAGTCGGCGACGAACGCCTGCTGCGCCTGGCTGTCGAGGGCCGCCAGGAACGGCGTCAGTGCGGTGCCCTTCGTCCAGGCGACGACCGGATGAACGCCATCGCGAGCCGGCGGCAACACATGTAGATACTCCGTCGTCCACGCGTCCACTGCGGCAGCCTTGGCGGCAAGCAGCCCGAAATAGGTGGCCGCCGGCGCGACCGGCGAACGCCGCAGCAACGGCTCGAGCCGATCGCGCCAGCGTTCGGAGGCCACGACGGCCGCCAGCGCGACATGCGACGGCGCGGCATACTGGTCGGGCATCTGGACAGCGAGCATGCCGCCTGGCGCAACCCAGGCGAAGATCCGCGGAAACAGCGTCGCATGGTCGTCGTGCCAATGCAGCGCCGCGTTGCTGAAGACGACGTCCGCCGGGGTATGCGGCGCCCAGGTCCCGAGATCGGCGTGGATCCACTCGTGTTGCGTCCCGCCAACGGTCGACGCCCTCGCCAGCGCCAGCATCTCTACTGAACTGTCGACCCCGATGATGCGCGACCGCGGCCACCGCGCGGCGAGAATCTGCGCGACATTCCCCGTGCCGCAGCCCAGATCCACCACGGTGTGCGGCGCCTCGACCGGCAGGCGTGCGATCAGGTCGAGCGCCGGGCGCAGTCGTTCGTTCGCATACTTGAGGTACTGCGCCGGATCCCAGCTCATCGTTGCGCTCCCCTGTTTCCCGCGCGCCGAGCGCGCGGGGATTCCGGATTCCCGTACGAAAGGCAGGTGGCGCCTGCTCCCGACTTCATTTGCCGATGCAGAACCGCGAAAAAATGGCGCCCAGAAGATCATCCGACGTGAATTCTCCGGTGATTGTGGCCAGCACTGTGTGTGCCGCGCGCAGATCCTCGGCCAGCAACTCCAGCGGCGGCTTCGCGGCAGCGGCATGCCCTGCCGCTGCCTCAAGTTGCGCGACCGCGTCGCGCAAGGCGCCGAGATGGCGCGCGCGCGCAAGGAATGCTCCCTCCATGTCCTCGTGCGCTCCGGCAAGTCCGAGGATCTCCTGCCGCAGGAGCTCGACGCCCGCACCCGTCTTCGCGGACAGGAAGACCTGCCGCTCCGTACGCTCCGATTCGCTACCGCGTGCCGGCGCGGCACGCGCGTCCGCCCTCGGTGCCAGCACGGTCAGATCGATCTTGTTGTGAACGACGAGCCGCGGCAGCGCGGCGGGCATCTGGGCAAGGATCGCGGCGTCTTCTTCGGCGATGCCCCCGCCGGCATTGGCATCGACCAGCACGAGCGCGAGGTCCGCGCGCGCTACGGCCGCCCAGGTGCGCTCGATGCCGAGCGTTTCGATGGGGTCGTCCGTCGGGCGAAGCCCGGCGGTATCGACGATCGTCAGCGGAATGCCCCGGATCTCGATCTGCGACTGCACTGCGTCGCGCGTTGTTCCGGCAATCGGGGTGACGATCGCCACTGCGTCCCCCGCCAATTGATTCAGGAGGCTCGACTTGCCGACGTTGGGCCGCCCGACGAGGACGATGGCGAGACCCTCGCGCAACAGCGCGCCCTGCTTCGCCCGGGCCAGTACTCCGGTCACCTGTGCCAGGATCCCCGCCACCCTGCCGCGCACGTCGGCCGCACGCAGGAACTCGACATCCTCGTCCGGGAAATCGAGCGCCGCTTCGGTGTACATCCGCAGTTCGATCAGGGCGTCGACCAGCATGTGTATCTCGCGTGAAAAGGCGCCGGAAAGACTGCGCGCCGCGGCGCGCGCCGCGGTAGCGGTGGCCGCGGCGATGAGATCCGCGACGCCTTCGGCCTGCGCGAGGTCGAGCTTGCCGTTGAGAAAGGCCCGCTGCGTGAACTCCCCCGGCTGTGCAAGTCGCGCGCCAAGCTCGATGCACCGTCCGAGAAGCAGCCCCAGCACCATCGGGCCGCCGTGTCCGTGCAACTCCAGCACATCCTCGCCGGTATAGGAGCGCGGACCCGGAAAATGGAGCGCGATGCCCTGGTCGAGCACCTCGTCGCGGGCGCCTTTGAATGCGGCCAATGTCGCGCTGCGCGCCACGAGTTGCCGTCGGACAATCCCGGCGATGACCGCGGCTACCCCGGCGCCGGACACGCGAACCACCCCCACTCCGCCGCGGCCCGCGGGCGTCGCGATGGCCACGATCGTGTCGGGCGCGGAAGCGCCAACGGAATCACCGGCGGTGCCACGCATTCGTCTGCCCTGCGTCCTGCCCGCCGGTCCGGTGCCGCCGCGACTAGCGGCGCTTGGCCGCGGCAAGCACCGCTTCCTTCTCCAGCACGCGGTTCATGTGCCACTGCTGAAAGATCTGCAGCGAATTGTTGATGAGCCAGTAGAGCACGAGACCGGACGGAAAGAACACGAACATCACCGAGAACGCGATCGGCATGATCTGCATGATCTTCGCCTGCATGGGATCGGTGATCGGAGTCGGCGAGAGCTTCACCTGCAGATAGGCCGTGATGGCGTAGACCACCGGCAGCACGAAGTACGGATCCGGCGCCGAGAGGTCCTTGATCCAGAGGATCCACGGCGCATTGCGCAACTCGACCGCCGCGAGCAGCACCCAGTAGAGCGCGATGAATACCGGGATCTGCACCAGGATCGGCAGGCAGCCGCCCAGCGGGTTGATCTTTTCCTGTTTGTACATCTCCATCATCTTGATCTGCAGCTGCTGCTTGTCGTTCGCGTACTGCTCCTGCAGCGCTTTCAGTTTCGGCCCGATCACCTTCATCTTGGCCATCGAGCGGGCGCTCGCGTGGTTGAGCGGATAGAAGACGCTCTTGATGATGATCGTGAGCAGCACGATCGCCCAACCCCAGTTGTGGACGAGTCCGTACAGCCACTTCAGCAACCAGAAGAGCGGCGCGGATATCACCGTGAAAATACCGTAGTCGACAACGAGATCCAGACCCTTGGCGAGCCGCGCGAGCTCGTCCTGCTCCTGCGGCCCGGCGTAGAGCGGCACACGGACCTCGCCCGTCGCGCCCGGAGCGATCGTGCCGACCGGCATGATGATCCCGGCCGAGTACAGGCCGCCGTCGAGCTTCCGCGCGTAGAACTCCCGTGCGGTCTTCTTCTCGTCCCCCGGCAACCAGGCGGCAACGAAATACTGCTCCACCATCGCCACCCAGCCGTTGTCGGTGTTCTTGGTATACGGGAGCTTGCGGGTCGGGTCCGCGGCCAGCTTGTCGAGTTCGGCAAACTCTATCTTCTTGAACTTGTCCGTCTCGTTGTAGATGACCGGCCCAGTGTAGGAAACCGGCGCCATCGAATAGGCGCTTTGTGCGCCCTGCGTCTTGACGTCGCGCGTCAGCTGGAAATACGCAAACGGCGCGATCGGCGCGGCGCCGCTGTTCGTGATATCGAAGGCCACGTCGATCAGGTAACTGCCGCGATGGAACGTGAGCACCTGCACGATCCTGTCGCCACCCGGAGCGACGGCCTGCAACCGCAGTTCGATGCGGTCGGCGCCCGGCGGGAGCTCCCGCGGGCCTGGCAGCGGCGTGTAGACGGTGCGATGGTTCGGCAAGCCTTCGCCCAGCAGACCCGCTTGCGCAACGGCGGTGCGCTCGGGCGTCTTCAGCAGCGCCAGGTAGGGCTTGGCCTCGTCGACCGAGTCGCGATGCTTCAGCAGGGCGACCTGCGTGATGGCGCCACCGGTCGTGTCGATTTCGGCGCGATAGAGATCGGTCACAACGGCGATGGTGTTCGCGGGGGTCCCGCTCGCGGCGCCAGCGCCCGAGGGCGGCGCCGTCGGCCCGCCGGGAAGGGTTGGCGGGGCGGACGTCGGCGCCGGCGGCAAGTCGTTCGCGGCTGTCGCTTTCGCCGGCGCCGCGGTGGTCGCGGGCGGCGGCGGCCGCGACTCCTTTTGCCACGCTTCCCACAGCATGAGCGCGGAGAATGAAAAGACGACAAACAGGATGAGACGTTGGGTATCCATGACAGCCTGGGTAACCGCGCGCGGCGGCTAGCCGGGCGGAGGATGAAAACGGAAATCCGTTCAGGGGACCGGGTCGTATCCGCCCGGATGGTAAGGGTGACAGCGCAGGATGCGCCTGACGGCAAGCAGCGTTCCCTTCAGCGCGCCGCGTTTCATCACGGCTTCCGCGGCGTAGTCCGAACAACTCGGCGCGAACCGGCAGTTCGCGCCCAGCATCGGCCGCAACAGATACTGGTAACCGCGAATCAGTGCGAGCAGGATCGCTTTCATGGCAGTTTCGGGGTCGGGCCAATGGCGGCGAGCAACCGCGCCGCTTCCGTCGCGATCGCGCGGAACTCCGTGCGGGGCGCGCCTTTCTTCAACCGGACAACGAGATCGTAGCGGTCGATCCCGGGGCGCGCGTTGCGCACGCAAACACGCAGCATCCGGCGCACACGGTTGCGATCGACCGCGAGGGGAAGGGCCTTCTTCCCGATCACGATGCCGATGCGGCCATTTTCCCGCGCCGCAGCCACGCAAATCATCTGCAAGAATTCGCCTTCGCGCCGGCGTCCGGTGCGGAAGACCGTGTCGAACGCGCCGGTTCCGGTGAGCCGATAGCGGCGGCTACCACGGAGCATCGCCGTGGCGCGACGGTCAATCAGGGCGCGAGCCGGGCACGGCCCTTGGCGCGCCGTGCCGAAAGAACTTTGCGGCCGCCCACGCTCTTCATCCGGGCGCGGAAACCGTGCGTGCGCTTGCGCTTGACGACGGAAGGTTGGAACGTGCGTTTCATGGTGATCGGCCTCGAAGTGAAAAAGCCTTACATTAGAGCGCGTTAACACCGCCGCTGTCAATCACGCCGGCATGGCGATCCGGTTCGCCGACGCCATGCGGATTGCAAGTGCAGTTGCAGGGGCAAGGCGCCTCCTGTGGATAACTCTCCGGTCATGCGTTACACTCCAAGCGACGTCGGGCGGAACGCGCCGCTGCGAGCAAAGGGACCATTTGGGTCCTGGCGCGAAGGCAGGATTCGAGGTTCTCGCCTGGCAAGCGCTCCAGTGGCCTGCGGGCTCTACGCTTCCCCGCCCGCAGGCTGTCCGCCACGCGACCCCCGGGCACCTCTATCCAAGCATGTCCGCCGACCCTCTTTTCTGGCAACGCTGCCTTGACGCCTTCCGCGGGGAATTGACGCCCCAGCAGTTCAACACCTGGATCCGGCCTCTGGCCCTCGAAAGCGCCGCCGACGGGTATCGCCTGCTCGCGCAGAATCGCTTCGTTCTGCAATGGGTGAAGGAGCGTTTCCTTGCCCGCATCTGCGACATCGCCGCGGAGGCCGAAGGGCGGCCCGTTCCGATCACCCTCGCGATCACGGACGGCTCGACCGACGTCGCATCGCCCGGTCTGCCAGCCATCGCGCCGGTCCGCGCACTGGCCCCCCCGGCGGCGGCGCCCTCGGGCATGTCCACTCCGCCCGCATTGCCGCGCCGGCACGAGCAGACGAGCCTCAACCCCGCTTTCACTTTCGCCGCGTTCGTCGCAGGCAAGGCGAACCAACTCGCTCGCGCAGCGGCAATGCAGGTTGCCGAGCACCCGACGTCCTACAACCCGCTTTTTGTCTACGGCGGCGTGGGCCTTGGCAAGACGCACCTGATCCAGGCGCTGGGCAATCACATCCTGCAGCGCGACGAGGGCGCGAAAATCCGCTACATCCACGCCGAAACCTACGTATCGGACGTCGTGCGCGCGTACCAGCACAAGGCTTTCGACGACTTCAAGCGCCATTACCGGTCGCTCGACCTCCTGCTGATCGACGACATACAGTTCTTCAGCGGCAAGAATCGAACGCAGGAAGAATTCTTCTATCTGTTCAACACCCTGATCGAAGCGCACAAGCAAGTCGTCATCACCTGCGACACCTATCCGAAAGAAATCACCGGGATCGAAGAGCGACTCATTTCGCGCTTCGGCTGGGGTCTCACGGTTGCGCTCGAGCCGCCGGAACTCGAGATGCGGGTGGCCATCCTGCTCGCCAAGGCCGCCACGACGGGCCACGCGCTCGACGAACAGGTGGCGTTTTTCATCGCCAAGCACATCCGCTCGAATGTCCGCGAACTCGAAGGCGCGCTGAAGCGTGTCATCGCATACTCGAGCTTCCACGGGCAGGAAATCACGCTGACCGTCGCGAAGGAGGCGCTGCGCGATCTGCTCGCCGTCCAGAACCGGCAGGTTTCGGTCGAGAACATCCAGAAGACGGTCGCCGATTACTACAAACTGCGGATCTCGGACATGCATTCCAAGAAGCGCTCGCGGGCCGTGGCGCGCCCGCGGCAAGTCGCCATGGCGCTGGCGAAGGAACTCACTCAACTCTCGCTGCCCGAGATCGGCAGCAATTTCGGCGGGCGCGACCACACCACCGTGCTGCATGCCTGTCGCCAGATCGCCAAGCTGCGCGAGACGATCCCCGAACTCAATCACGACGTCAACTTCCTGCTTCAGGTCCTGCGCAGCTGACAACTCCCCGCAACGGATAGTGACGATCGCGCAGCAGTGCCTTTTCCAGGCGTCACAAGCACAATTCTTCGCTGGATAACTGCGGATTTCAAGGCTATAATTAGTGGATTAGATGCGCCGGATCGATAATTCCAGAAAACTCCCCAATCGATCCACACCCGATACCCAACTTGTCCACAACCATTTCTGTTTATCAAGTAATTGATACAAATGACCTATTCAGGGTTGTCCCGGGACCGCTCCTCCTCCTATTAGCTGTTCTACTGTTTAAACAATGCAACTAAAACAAATCCCTCGCGACGCTCTGCTGAAACCACTTCAAGCGGTGTCCGGCATCGTCGAACGCCGGCATACCTTGCCGATCCTTGCGAATGTGCTGCTCGAGCACAGAGACGGCAAGCTCTACGTGACTGCCACCGATCTCGAGATGCAGATCACGGCGCACAGCGATCTTGCGGGCAAGGAAGCACAGGCCACGACGGTTGCCGCCCGCAAGTTGCAGGATCTGCTGCGTGCGCTTCCGGAAGACGCCCAGTTGACGGTCGATGGATCCCCGAACCGGATGACGCTTCGTGCAGGGCGCTCGCGCTTCAACCTCCAGGCGCTGCCGGCAGCGGACTACCCGCGCATCAGTGTCGGCCAGGACCAGGTACAAACGCTCACGTTGCCGCAGCGCGAGTTCCGTGGGTTGCTGAAGTCCGCCGAGTTCGCCATGGCGCAGCAGGACATCCGGTACTACCTCAACGGCATGCTGCTCGTCATCGACAACGGGTCGCTGCAAGCAGTGGCCACCGATGGCCACCGCCTGTCGTGGGCGAGCATTGCCATCGCCGGCAACTACCAGCGGCAGGAAGTGATCCTGCCGCGCAAGACCGTTCTGGAGCTCAGCAAGCTGCTCGCCGATGCCGATGAGCCGCTGACGCTCGATGTGCTGGCGAATCAGGTGCGGTTCCGTTTCGCCAACATCGAATTGGTGAGCAAGGTGGTCGACGGCAAGTTTCCGGATTACAACCGGGTCATCCCGGCGGGCAACAGCAAGCGTATCGAGTTCGCACGAACCGAATTGCTGGCGGCTTTGCAGCGGGCCGCCATCCTCTCGAACGAGAAGTTCCGCGGGGTGCGCCTTGTGCTCGGCAGTGACCAGTTGAAGATCATCTGCACCAACAGCGAGCAGGAAGAGGCCGAAGAGGAGCTCGAAGTCGCGTACAAGGGCGACGCCCTCGACGTCGGTTTCAACATCACCTATCTCGTCGACGTGCTGCAGAACATGGCGGCCGACCGTGTGCAGCTCGCGTTCGGCGATGCCAATTCCAGCGCGCTCGTCACGCTCCCGGATCGCGACGACTACAAGTACGTCGTGATGCCGATGCGCATTTGACGAACGGCCGCCCGCCGGGCCACCACGCAGGCGCCGACCGCGGGTCGGCGCCGGTGCTTTGAGCGGCACCCCAACACACCGAAAGCCACGATGACGCCAGCCATGCCGAAGCCGACGAACAACGGCGAAGACTACGACTCGACCAGCATCCAGGTGCTCAAAGGCCTCGATGCGGTGCGCAAGCGCCCGGGCATGTACATCGGCGACACGTCGGACGGTACGGGCCTGCACCACATGGTGTTCGAGGTGCTCGACAATGCGATCGACGAAGCGCTTGCCGGTTACTGCGACGACATCAAGGTCGTCATCCACGCCGACAATTCGGTGTCGGTCCTGGACAACGGTCGCGGCATACCGATCGACACCAAGGACGACGACGAATTGAAGCGCTCCGCCGCCGAGATCGTCATGACCGAACTTCACGCCGGCGGCAAGTTCGACCAGAACAGCTACAAGGTCTCGGGCGGTCTGCATGGCGTGGGCGTGTCGGTCGTCAACGCACTGTCGGTCTGGCTGCGCCTGCGCATATGGCGCAACGGCAAGGCGCACCAGATGGAGTTCCGCCATGGCATCCCCGTGGCGCCGCTGGCGGTGACCGGCGCCACGGATCGCCGTGGTACCGAAGTGCACTTCATGGCGTCCGCCGAGACGTTCAGTCGCATCGAGTATCACTACGACATCCTGGCGAAGAGGATCCGCGAGCTGTCGTTCCTCAACAACGGCACCAAGATCGAGCTCATCGACCAGCGAGACGGCAAGAGCGAGAATTTCGCCTACTCCGGCGGCATCCGCGGTTTCGTCGAATACATGAACCGCAGCAAATCGGTTTTGCATCCGAAGATCTTCCATGCCGTCGGCGAGAAGGATGGAACGACGGTCGAGGTTGCGATGCAGTGGAACGACTCGTACGCCGAGAATGTGCAGTGCTTCACCAACAACATCCCCCAGCGCGACGGGGGGTCGCACCTGACCGGCCTGCGGCAGGCCATGACTCGCACGCTCAACAACTACATCGAGAAGGAGGAGATCGCCAAGAAGGCGAAGGTCGAGACGACCGGCGACGACATGCGCGAAGGCCTCTGCTGCGTGCTCTCGGTGAAGGTGCCCGAGCCGAAGTTCTCGTCGCAGACCAAGGACAAGCTCGTTTCCTCCGAGGTGCAGCCGATCGTGCAGGAAATCGTGTCGGCGAAGCTCGCCGAGTTCCTGCTTGAATGCCCGGCCGACGCCAAGATAATCTGCACCAAGATCGTCGACGCCGCGCGCGCGCGCGAGGCGGCGCGCAAGGCACGCGAACTCACGCGACGCAAAGGCGTGCTGGATTCGATGGGCCTGCCGGGCAAGCTCGCGGATTGCCAGGAGCGCGATCCGGCGCTGTGCGAGCTGTACCTGGTCGAGGGAGATTCCGCCGGCGGGTCCGCCAAACAGGGGCGCGACCGCAAGTTCCAGGCGATCCTGCCGCTGCGCGGCAAGATTCTCAACGTCGAACGCGCGCGCTTCGAGAAGCTCGTCAGCTCGCAGGAGATCGTCACGCTCATCACGGCGCTCGGCACCGGTTTTGGCAAGGAGGAATACAACGCCGACAAGCTGCGCTACCACCGCATCATCATCATGACCGACGCGGACGTCGACGGCTCGCACATCAGGACGCTGCTGCTGACCTTCTTCTACCGGCAGATGCCGGAATTGGTCGAGCGCGGCCACATCTACATCGCGCAGCCGCCGCTCTACAAGGTCAAGCAGGGCCGGGAGGAGAACTACCTGAAGGACGACCACGAGTTGAAGCAGCACCTCCTCAAGGTGGCGCTCAAGGGCGCCGAGCTCACGCCGGGAACCGGCAAGCCGCCGCTGGCGCCGGAGGCCTTCGCGAGCGTTGCCCGCGAGTATCTGCTCGCCGAAGCGGTGATCGAGCGGCTGGCGCGGATCATCGATCCGGCGGCGTTGTATGCGGTGCTCGCCGGGGCGCGCATCGACCTTGCGAGCGACACCGCGGCCGCCGCGAGCGCCGCTGCGCTGCAGGCGGCGATCGCCGATCCGGACGTCAGGGTCGAGTCGCGTTACGATGCCATCAGCGAGACGCGACGGCTCGTCGTCGTGCGCACACACCACGGCACGCCGCACGTCACAGCCATCGACAGCGACCTCATCGCCTCGGGCGACTTCGTGCAGATTCACGCCGCGGCCGCGGTGTTGCTGGGCTTGATCCTGCCGGGCGCGGTCGTTCGGCGCGGGGAAAAGCAGCAGGCGGTGAAGTCCTTCAAGGACGCGCTCGACTGGCTGCTCGCGGAAGCCCGGGCCGGCGTCACGCTGCAGCGCTACAAGGGGTTGGGCGAGATGAACCCGGGGCAACTCTGGGAAACGACGATGGATCCGGCCGTGCGGCGGCTCCTGCGAGTGCAGATCGAGGACGCGATCTCGTCGGAAGAAATCTTCTCGACGCTGATGGGCGAGCAGGTCGAGCCGCGGCGCGCGTTCATCGAATCGAATGCGCTGGGCGTGCGCAATCTCGACGTCTGAGGGCGTTCCGGCATAACGACGTCGCGGGCGACGGCGGCTTCAAGCGGGGCTTCCGGCAGATACCGCCAGGATCGCCGGCGAACGGAACGGGAATCGGACTTCGCAGCGGCTATCCGCCGCCTGATGGCGTCGGCGGCCGCTCGGTCGATACCTGCCGCGTTCGCGCTTCGTGCCGGCGGCCATCGCGCGGCAGCAGGTGCTCGATCAGCGCGCGCAGCTTCGCAGGCTTCGTGGGTTTCAACGCGATCGGATATCCCGTCGCACGGGCCTCTGCGAGGCGTTCGGGCGACGACTCTCCGGTGATGAAGGCGCATGCCAGCCCTGCGCCGTGCTCGCACCGCAAGCGATCGACGACGTGGATGCCGCTCTCGCCGTTGCCCAGACGCAGGTCACAAAGGACGAGATCCGGATCCAGGATGCGCGCCTGCGTGATCGCCTGCTCGCACCCTTCGACGGCCGTTACCTCGCAGCCCCACTGCGCGAGCAGCCCGCGGATCGAGTCGCGTGCGGGCGCCTCGTCGTCGACGACCAGCACGCGCGTGCCGCGCAGCACCGGCATCGGCGCCGCCAGAGGCGCGTCCGCGTGTGGCTCGGGCACCGCGCGAGGGACTCGAATGCGAAACACCGTTCCCTTCCCGGGCACTGAATCGAGGGCAATGCGATGATCGAGCAACGCGCCGAGGCGCTTGACGATGGCGAGGCCCAAGCCCAAGCCCTTGTTCGAGCCGCCCTGCGCCGGCCCGGCCTGATAGAACTCCTCGAAGACATAGGGCAGATCCGAAGGGTCGATCCCGACACCGGTATCGGCGACCACGAGCTCCATGTCCGCGCCACGCCTGCGGCAGCCGATCAGAATGCGGCCGTTCGCCGTGTAGCGAATGGCGTTGGCGATCAGGTTGCGGAGGATGCGCTCGAGCAGCAATGGGTCCGAGCGTGCCCAGAGCTTCGTCGGAACGTGAGTCAGGGCGAGTCCCTTGGCTTCCGCAGCGGGCGCGAAATCGGCGACCAGCCGCGCGAGAAGGGACTGGACCGCGAACGACCTCGGCTGCGCAGTGACCGCACCGACGTCCAGCTTGGAAAGATCGAGCAGGGCTTCGAGCAGTTCCCCCAGTGCGTCCACCGACTGCTCGATCCTTTCCAGCAACGAAGGTGCCTCGGCGGACCGGGGATCGGCGCGCAACTGTCCGACGAACAGCGCCAGCGCATGGATCGGCTGGCGCAGGTCGTGGCTCGCCGCGGCGAGGAAGCGCGTCTTCGCCTCGTTGGCGGCAGCGAGCGCGCACGTGCGCTCCGCGATACGCGTCTCCTGCGTGGCGTAGATCTCCTGCAGTTTCTCCGCCATGCGATTGAACTGCGCGCCGAGCTGCTCGAGCTCGTCGCCCGTTGCGAGTGCGATGCGCTGGTCGAGCTTGCCTTCGCCGATCTCCCGAGCGCGAGTCCCCAGCTCCCGGATCGGCCGCACCATGCCGTGCGCGAACAACAGGCTCGCCGCGACGGAAAGAATGACGCCCAGGATCACCAGCAGGGCCGACCGCGCCAGCGACGCGTAGACGGGACCAAGCGCCTCGTCCCGCGGTTGCTCGGTGAATACGGTCCAGCCAAGCGTCTCGACAGGCACCGAGACGGCAAAGACCGGCAGGCCGTCGACATTGCGGGCCTCGCCCTCGGGCAATGTTCGCGGATTGTCACGCGCGAGCGCGCTGCGCACCTGCGGCAGCATCGAAAGATTGCTGTTCCGAAGCACCAGGCTGATGTCGGGATGAGAGACGAGTTGCCCCGTCCCGTCGACGACATACGTGGTCCCTGCCGCGCCGACGCGAATGCGCGAGATCGCGTCCCAGACGAACTTGAGGTTCACTTCGGCGGCGAGCACGGCGCCGCCCGGCTTGCGCGTCACGGCAAGCGACAGGTGAGGCTCCGACTCGCGGCGAAGATAGACCGGCCCGACGTATCGCGCCTCGTCGCGCGTGGCGCGAAACCGTGCATCCTCCGACCAGTCCTGTCCGCCGTCCTCGACGTCGGGCGCCACGCGCGAAAGCGCCAGCTTCTCGCGGCCGTCCGCGGCGATCCAGCGCAACTCGGCGATCGCAGGCTGATGCCGCAACAGCACGATGAGCCCGGCACGAAGGTCCTCGTCGTCGACCGCGCCACTCACGTTGAACTTGGTGACGGTCGACCGCAGGTCGTCTTCCAGGCGGCCGATGAAATTAGCGATCTCGCTCGCGACGGCCTGCGCCGTCGCGCCTTGCAGTGCTTGCACCGCTGCGGTCGATTCGCGATAGGCGAAATAGGCGCCGATGGCGCCGCTCAGCATGAGCAGTGCGCTGACCAGGCCCGAAACGTAGGCGGCGTACTTCCAGAACAGCGAGCGTCGTGCCGGGCTCGGCATGGTTGCGAGGACGCCCCGGGGGTCTGCGCGACCGGGCTAATCCGATCGCAGGCCTCGATGCGACATCATTGGATCAGCTCGTCGGCTGCGAGCCGCACCAGCGGCGGAATCGACAGACCGAGCCGCTTGGCCTCGCGCAGGTTGATGACGAGCTCGAACCGGGTCGGCTGCTCGACCGGGAGGGTTGCGGGCTTGGCGCCGCGCAGTATCCTGTCGATCTGTATGGCGGTGCGCACGGCGGCCTCCGACTGCGTCGGCGCGTAGGACATGAGACCGCCGGCTTCGACGAAATCCCGCAGATAGCCCATCGCCGGTATGCGACTCTTCGCCGCCTCCGATGCCGATTGGGCTTGAGGCGAGGATTCAGCAGGGCGACGTCGTGAATCAGGGCGGCCTCGGCGCCGGCCTTCCTTGCCGCGGCGAAGAACCACGCGAAGTCGTCCAAAGCCCGAAGGGCGATGCCCTGAATCTCCACGCCGACGGCCGTCATGGCGTCGAGACCATCGGGACCGAGGATCGGCCACCGGCAGTATCGCGTAGGCAACTCTCGATAGTCCCGGGATCGCTGCTCTGAGGATCTGCAACTGCTTTGGGTTGTAGAGACCCAGTGTATAGCCTGTCAGAGTTCCCGCCGGGGTGGGCCATGCTGGCGACGAGCCCCCGTGCCACCGGATCGCCGCCGATGCTGAACACGATCGGGATGGCGGTCGTTGCCTGCTGGGCGGCAACGGTCGCCGGCGTGCCGGCCGTGATGATAAGGTCGATCTTCAGCCGAACGAGATCGGCGGCAAATGGAGACAGTTCCCCTCGATTCCGGGCAAAGCGCCGCTCCAGCGTGAAGTTCTGGTTCTCGATCCAGCCCTGCGCGCGCAGGGCTTCCAGCAGCGGATTAGTTGTTGATGGGGCGCCCTCGCGCAGAAAGCCGAGCCGTCGCACTCCTGCCGTCGGCGCCGAGCTCACCCCGCGCGCGGCCGCGTAAGCGCCCAAGCCGATCGCTCCGAGAAAGGCCCGTCGATGCATTCCGACTCCGATCAACCTCTTCGCCGATGCGATCGGCCGCTCCCCGCGAGCTTGTGTTCGGACCGTACGCGGACGAACCACCGTAGAACAGCGGCGGCGCCAATCGTCGTAATATCGAGACGATATCCGGTTGTGAACGACCCTTGCAAGCCGCCCTGACCGTCTCGTGGATCCGAAGCAGCCCCAAGGCCGCGTGGCGCTGTCCCTCGGTCACGCCGGCGACAGCGCCCGGGCCGGCCCTCGGGTCCGTGATGGGATGGACCGCGCGTCACATCTTGATCTGAACGCTCGTGACCATGAATGGCGCCGGAAGAACCGTGATGCTGCGCAACTCGTGTCCTTTGTCGACGATCACCAGCCGCTCCTGGATGGGGACGCCGGGCGCGGGCTGGAAATCGACGACGGCCGAGCAGTCCTCGAACACTTGGTAGGTGCCGGTACCTGGTCGGTCGGGAACGATCCCCGTGATCGAACCCTTGATGTTGTCGACCTGGGTGACACCGCCCGCGCCGTCGTAGTGCCGGACCACGACGCCGATGACCGTCTCGGTCCCTCCCGGGGCAGGCCGCGTTCCCTGCATCTGGATGCCATAGGTGCCGTGAAGCGTTGCATTGCTGCACGCCTTTCCCTTCGGGTCATGGGCGAACGCAGGATTCTGGGCTGCCGACAACATGAGGCCGGCGACAACGACCGCGAGCATGAGTCCGTTCCGGTGCTGGTTCATGGTCCACTCCTCCGTGATCGGCCGGGATTGGCCGTACGGCGCGAACACTGCGCGCAGTTTGCAAAGGGGAAAATTGCCTTCCCGGGCCGGTCGCGATGCCGTTGGAACGGCAGCGAGCGACTCCGGCACCCGAGCCGTCAGCGTCTAGAATGCTGATTCGCTGTACATTTCAACCACCCCAAGAGTTAGCCAGATGGCCCTTTCGGGCCGGCCCGGAGGTCTCGCCATGCGCGCGGTCGTGATCGACGACCACCCCTTGATTCAGCAGGCGGTGAGTCACCTGTTGCGGCAGTTGGAGCCCGACGCCGCCATCGAGGTGACCCCTGACTGCGGGCACGGCCTCGAGCTTGCGGGGCATGGTCCGGAGCCGGATCTTGTCCTGCTCGACCTCAATCTGCAGGGCCTGTCGGGAATCGCCGCGTTGAAAGCCTGGCGAACGCGATATCCGGGAGTACCGGTCGTGATCGTGTCGGCCGCGACCGATCAGCAGACGGTGCTCGCCGCCATCGGCGCGGGCGCGGCCGGCTTCATTCCCAAGTCATCGTCGAACGAAGTAATGCTCAACGCGCTGCGCCTGGTGCTCGGCGGCGGCAAGTACGTTCCGCCGGAGATGTTGCAGTTCTCGCGCAACGAAGAAGGCACTCCGGCGCGTATGCCTCGGGCAGCGGCATTGCGTGTGGAAACGCTTGGCTTGACCGACCGCCAGGCGCAGGTGCTGAAGTTGATCGCCAGAGGCGCGTCGAACAAGGTGATCTGCCGCGAACTCGGACTTGCCGAACGCACGGTCAAGGCTCACGTGACGGCAGTCTTTCGCGCACTCAAGGTGAGCAGCAGAACCCAGGCAGCCATCGAGGCGTCGAAGCTCGGCCTCGTCGATCCCGGCTGACGCCCATCGGGGACAGCCGGGAAAAGAAGCCCTGCCGCCGCGAGGCACCTTCCCGTGCCTATGCCGTGGAAGCCCCAGAAGAATCCGCGCGCGTTGATTCGGCGCATTGCAGCGCTGTTGCACGGTGCCAAAGTTGCTCGCGCAGGCGCAACGCGCGGCGCTACTTCGCCGGGACGCGCCGCGGTTTGGCGGCCGGCTTGCGCCCCGGCTTGGGCGCCGTCTTGGCAAGGATTGCCGCCTGCGCTTGACCTTCGGCGTCGGCACGGGCGTTCTTGCGGCCGCGGCTTGCGGGTCTTGGCTGCCGCGCGCGTAAGCGGCGTGCGGCTCGGCCGCAGTCTTGGCTGGCGTCCTGCGCTTGGTCTTGGGCGCTGCGGCGGGTCCCTGCTTCGCCGCCTTTTCGTCGAGCAGCACCACCGCTTCCGCAAGCGTCAACGAATCGACCTTGTCGCGGTCGGGCAGCGTGGCATTGACGTCGCTGTGCTTGACGTACGGGCCGTAGCGCCCGGCATGGAGCTCGACGGGCTTCCTGTCCCGCGGGTGCGGCCCCAGCACGCGCAACGCCGAAGCCGGGCCACGCCCGCGGCGCGCGCCGGCCTTGGTTGCGTCGCGCACCTCGAATTCGAACCCGATCTTGCCGTCGGGTTGCCGCACGAGGAAGGCGGAGAACCCCCGCTTGGTGCGCGCCGACACGAACTGCAGCAGATCGGTCTTGCCGGCGGCGAGGAGCTTCTGCATCTGCGCGCGCTCGACCGGCCGCTGCAGGATCACGCGTCCCGAGCGAAAATCGCAGGATTTCTCCGGCCCGACGGCCTTTTCGCAAACGTAGGCCTGCGTCGTCTCGAACACGCGGGCGCTGCACTTCGGGCACGGCCCGAGCGGCTCCTGCGCCGAGAAGTCGGGGGCCTCGGTGGAGTCATCCCCACGGCCATCGCCGAAATCGAAGCCGACTTCGTTGGCGTCGTTCAGGCGGAGCGATGCGCTGAAGGGCCTGCCCAAGCGACTGCGGAAGCCCTCGAGCGGGCCGAGCTGCCGCTCGCGCAGCAGAGTATTTGCCTCGGCCACGTCGATCTGGCGCCCACCCATGATCTTCCAGAATCCGAACGCGCAGGACTGGCACTGGAACTTCTTGTAGTTCTCGTGCACCTCGCCGTTGCAGTTCGGGCACCGCGCGCTCAGCGTGCCGAAGTCGCCGGGGATGGTGTCGCTTTCGTAGCCCTTGGCCTGGCCCACGATGTGCTGGGTCATGGCGACGATCTCGCGCATGAACGTGTCGCGCTTGAGCTTCCCGTGCTCCATCTGCGCGAGCTTGAACTCCCACTCCGCGGTGAGCTCCGGGGAAAAGAGCTCCGGCACGCCCAGTCCGTGGAGCAGCGTCATCAGCGAGAACGCCTTGGCCGTGGGAATGAGTTCGCGGCCTTCGCGATGCACGTACCGTTCGGCGATGAGCCCCTCGATGATCTGCGCGCGCGTCGCCGGCGTGCCGAGGCCTTTTTCCCGCATCGCCTCGCGCAGGTCTTCGTCGTCGATGAGCTTGCCGGCCCCCTCCATGGCCGAGAGCAGCGTCGCCTCGGTCAGGCGCGCCGGCGGCCGCGTCGTATTGGCGGCGACGTCGATTCTCGCCGTGGCGACGGTCTCGCCCGGGGTGACCGCGGCCAGCGTGGCCTTCTCTCCGGCTTTCGCCGGGCCGGCCAGGCGGTCGTCGGCCGGCGCCTCTTTGCCGTAGACGGCGAGCCACCCCGGCACGACCAGCACCTTGCCCTCGGACTTGAACGGCTCGCCCGCCACTCGCGTGATGCGGGTGGTGACGAGGAACTCGGCAGCGGGATAGAAGGCCGCGAGGAAGCGCTTGACGACGAAGTCGTAGAGCTTCGCTTCGAGTTCGTTCAAGTGCTTCGGGGCAACGAGCGTGGGGATGATCGCGAAGTGATCCGAGACCTTCGCATTGTCGAAGATCCGCTTGTTGGGCTTTACCCACTTCTTCTTCAGCACTTCGCCGGCGAAGGCACCGTAAGCGTTCGACAAGTTGAGCGCCTCCATCGTCGCCTTCACCGTGCCGAGGTAGTCCTCCGGCAGCGCGCGTGAATCCGTGCGCGGGTAGGTGAGCACCTTGTGTTTCTCGTAGAGCGACTGCGCGAGGGACAGGGTCGTGCGTGCGGAGAGGCCGAACCGGCCATTGGCCTCGCGCTGCAGCGAGGTGAGATCGTAGAGCAGCGGGGCGCCCTGCGTGGTCGGCTTCGCTTCCTCGGTGACCTCCCCTGGCTTGCCCGTGCATTTCGCGGCGATCGCATTTGCCTTCGCCTCGTCCCACAGTCGCTCGGCGCGGGCGTCGGGGTCGTCCTCGGTCTTCGTCCACTTCTCGTCGAACCAGCGTCCCGCGTACTCCCCGGCGCGGGCGCGGAACGTGCCGAGGACTTCCCAATAGGCGCGCGGGCGAAACGCGCGGATCTTCTGCTCCCGCTCGACCATGATGGCGAGCGTCGGCGTCTGCACGCGGCCGACGGTCGTCAGCTGAAAGCCGCCCGATTTGGAGTTGAACGCCGTCATCGCGCGCGTGCCATTGATTCCGACAAGCCAATCGGCCTCGGATCGGCATACCGCGGCGTCGGCGAGCGGGCGCATCTGCACGTCGGTGCGCAACTGGTCGAACCCCTCGCGAATCGCGGCAGTCGTCATCGATTGCAGCCAAAGCCGCCGGATCGGTTTCGCCGCTTTCGCGAATTGCACGATGTAGCGGAAGATGAGCTCGCCTTCCCGGCCGGCGTCGCAGGCGTTGATCAGATCGCCGACGTCTTTGCGCTTGATGAGACGCAGCAGCGTTTTCAGCCGATTTTCGTTCTTCTCGATCGGCTTCAAGGCGAACTTCGACGGGATCGCCGGCAGGTGTCCGAACGTCCACTTGCCGCGCTTGACCTCTTCTTCTTCGGGCATGCCGATCTCGAGCAGATGCCCGACCGCCGACGACAGCACGTAGGCGGCGCTTTCGAAGTAGTCGTCGTGGCGCGTAAACCCGCCTAGTGCGCGCGCGACATCGGCGGCGACGGAGGGCTTCTCGGCAATGATCAGTGTTTTCGACATGGGGGCGCGGTGCGAAGAGCCGCAGATAGTACCGAAGGTCAAGCAGGCGGAGCAAGGACTGGTTTGCAGCGAACGGCCCAAGGCGCGAGCGCGCGCCCTCGCGCGCAGGTGCCCGCGTGCGAGGGGATCGTACGGGCAGCCGGAGGGCTTTGCGCGCCCGCGGGGGCGGGCGAAGCCGGTGTGAGGGCCGCTTCCCCTCAGCCGAGTCGCTGCCAGAGCCCGCCCGGCAGCGGGGCGACCTGTTGGTCGAGCTCGAGCGCCGTCAATGCTCCAACCGTGGCGGCGATCGAAAGCGCGGTGCGCGCGGCGAGCGTGTCGACATCGGCTGGGTCATGCCCGAGCGCATCCAGGACGGCGCGCATGTCGGCGTCGGGGTTCGCGCTCGCGCTCGCGTTCGCGCCCGCCGGCGTGCTCCCGGAGACACCGAGCTCGTCGAGTATGTCCTGCGCGGTTTCGACGAGTTTCGCGCCCTCGCGGATCAGCTTGTGGCCGCCTTTCGAGAACGGGGAATGGATCGAACCCGGCAGCGCGAACACTTCGCGGCCCTGTTCACCGGCGAGTCGCGCGGTGATGAGCGAGCCGGACGAGAGGGTTGCCTCGACCACGAGCACGCCACGGGAGAGGCCACTCACGAGTCGGTTGCGCCGCGGGAAATTCTGCTTCTGCGGAGGCGTGCCGACCGCGAATTCGGAGATCACGAGACCGCGCGCGGCGAGGTCGTGCGCCAGGCCGCGATTGCGCGCAGGGTATACGCGGTCGGGACCGGTGCCGATGATGGCGATGCTGCTGCCGGCGCCGCGCAGACCGCCGCGATGCGCAGCGGCATCGATGCCGGTCGCAAGCCCGCTGACGATGGTGAACCCGGCCGCGGAAAGCGCCGCGCCGAACGCTTCGGCATCGGCGCAACCCTGTGGCGTCGCATTGCGGCTGCCGACGATCGCGAAGGCAGGCCCTGCGAGAAGCTCGCGACGGCCCATGCAATAGAAGACCGGTGGCGGATCGCCGATTTCGAGGAGCGCTGGGGGATAGTCGGGGTCGCCCCAGGCGACCAGATCGTGCCGTGGCTCGCGCAACCAGGACAGCGTCGCTGCCAGGCGCTCCTCGTCGGGCGGTGCGTCGAGGCGCGCCGCGGCGGCGGCGGGGACGTGACGTCGGCGCTGGGCGGCGCTCGCGGCCAGCACGGCTTCGGGGCTTCCGAACGCGCGCAGCAGATCGACCAGCGGCCGAGGTGCCAGTCCCGACAGCTGGAGGCGCGCCCAGGCTTCGGCGCGCGGGTCGACGTTCATGGCGGCTTTGCCGTCGCCCCTCCGCATGGCGGAGTTGGGGCAAACAGCGTGCTACGGATTGCGAACGATATTGCCGACGACGACGGGGTCCGTCGTGTTGAGCACGAGGGCGTAGGAGACCCGGGCGAAAACGCGGAACACGAAGAGCAGCCCGATGCGTTCGTCAGGTACGTTGAGCCAGCGCTCCGGCTGGAACACCCTGGGCTCGTAAGGCGGGAGGATCACGGGCCGCGGATCCGGGATCGGCGCAACGACTCGATGAATGGCGAGGACCGTGCCAACATCGAGCCCGTCGCTCGACCCTCGGTCGAGCGTCACGACCCAGCCGCGCCCCGCTTCGATCGCGTCGCGGTTCGTGGCGATGACCTGACCCTGGACGGGGCGGGTCGGTGCATGCGGGGCATAGCTCATCAGCTGTCCGCGTGGGGCGGGAATCAGGCGATCCCCGTCGACGACCTCTTCGATCGCCGAGGTGAGGCGCAGCGTCGAGACTTCGGCGAAGCGCTCGACCTTGGCGCTGCCGAGATAGCGCTGCTCGACGCCAAGCAACTCGGTGCCATCCGCCGACATGAGATCGCGGCCGCGTCGATACAGGTACCACTGGTCGCCGGCTTTGGGGTCGAGACCGACGACATAGACGAGATCCCCTTCCGCACGGATGCTCCGGGCATCGCGGCTGGCGATGATCTGCGCGGCAGCGTCCAGGCCCTCGGGCCCAGTGACGAGGGGGCGCGTGAGGTAGGGCTCGATCTCGCCGGCAGGTATCGAAGGAATGGCCTCGACGTCCAGCGGCGTGCTGCGCACCCTCGGCGACAGGCGGGTCGCCGGACGCTCGAGCGAGAGGCGCCATTGCCCGTCCATCTTGTCCAGAACGACGACGTCCCCCGGATATATCAGGTGCGGGTTCCGGATCTGCTCGCGATTCATCCGCCAGATTTCCGGCCAGCGCCAGGGCTCCTTGAGAAACTTCCCCGAGATTCCCCACAGGGTGTCCCCCTTCTGCACCGTGTAGCGGTCGGGAACCTGGTCCTTGACCTCGACCTCAGCAGCGCGCGCGGACAGCGCGCCCCATGCGGCGAGCGCCACGACCGCGGCAAGGATGAATTTCGCTATGCTAGACTTCTGACGCATAAAGCCTCTTCCATGTGGGGTGGGGCTTGCTAACGTCCTAAAGCGCCGCAAAATAAGGGCTTACGGAGGATTCTGCATCCCCAGTCTGCATTTTGCAAGCTAAGGATGCCAAAAGACCCCGGCGGATGACCTAGTGTGTCGCCAAGCTGTGACCGAAACCCTCGGTTCGGCCCCGGCGGCCCCCCGAACCCATGGCCGTATTGCAGATCCTTACCTACCCTGACCCGCGGCTACGAAAGATCGCGGCGCCCGTGTCAGCGGTCACCCCGGACGTCCAGAAACTCATTCGCGACATGGCCGACACCATGTACGCGGCCCCCGGCGTCGGGCTCGCGGCCACGCAGGTGGATGTGCACAGGCGCATCGTGGTGATCGACACGTCCGAAACGCGCGACGAACTTCGCGTCTTCGTCAATCCCGAGATCGTCACGGCCGAGGGAGAAGCCGAGTGTGAGGAAGGCTGTCTCTCGGTGCCGGGGTATTACGACAAGGTCAGGCGCGCCGCCAGGGTTCGCGTGCGCGCGCTCGACGCGCGCGGGGCAGCGTTCGAGCTCGACGCCGAGGGCATGCTCGCCGTGTGCATACAGCACGAGATGGAGCATCTGCTGGGCATGGTATTCGTTGACCACCTTTCGCCACTGAAACAGGCGCGGCTCGCCGCGCGGCTGCGCAAGAAGCAGCGGCTCGCGGGCTGATGAACGCCCGCCACGCCCACGGCGCTCGCTGCCCCGCGCGGGGGCAGACAGTGCCCCTCGGGCCGGGCGGGCGCTGAGACCGAGCGGCTTGGGATGAGAATCGGGTTCGCCGGCACGCCGGCGTTCGCGGCAGCGGTGCTCGGATCGCTGCGGGACGCGGGTTTCGCGATAGCGCTCGTCCTCACGCAGCCGAACCGACCGCGCGGGCGCGGGTTGAACCTCGTTGCCTCGCCGGTCAAACAGATTGCGCTGGACGCCGGCATTCCGGTCTACGAACCCGCGACGCTCGCGCCGGACGCGGCGCGCGCACCTATCCTCGCCAACCGGGTCGATGTGCTCGCCGTCGCGGCGTATGGACTGATCCTGCCTCCGGCGGTCCTGGCGTGGCCGCGCCATGGCTGCGTCAACGTCCACGCTTCGCTCCTGCCCCGTTGGCGCGGCGCCGCGCCGATCCAGCGCGCTTTGCTGGCGGGGGACGCGCAGACCGGCGTCACCCTGATGCAGATGGATGCGGGACTGGACACGGGCCCGATGCTCGATGCCGTCCGCGTTCCGATCGGCCCGCGCGACACGGCCGCCACGCTCGAGCACAAACTGGCGGTGCAGGGCGCAGACTGCCTGGTCGCTCATTTGCATCGCCTTGCGGCGGGGACGGCCGGGCCACCGGTCGCGCAGCCTGCGGAAGGTGCCACCTATGCGGCGAAGATCCACAAGTCGGAAGCCGCCATTGACTGGAATGCGTCCGCGGTCGACGTCGACCGCCGAGTGCGCGCGTTCGACCCGGCGCCGGGCGCCTCTACGGTGCTGGCTGGCGAAAGAATCAAGCTGTGGCGCACACACCCAGCGCAGCTCGTCGCGACGGGTGTAGCGCCCGGCACCGTACTCGCGATGGAGGGCGACACCATCGTCGTGGCCTGCGGCGCCGGGGCGCTGGGGATCGCGGAGCTGCAGCCCGCGGGGGGGCGACGGATGAGCGCGGCCGCTTTCGTTGCGGGGCGCCGGCTTGCCCCAGGGGTCCGTTTCGGCGTGGACGCACGGTGACCGGCGGCGCGGGTTCCGGCGCCCGAGCCGTACCACGGGCCATGGCCGCCGCGACTCCGGTGCCCGTTCGCCGAACCGGCCTTGGCGCCTCGACCGGGGATCGCGCATGCGCGAAGCGCAGCGTTTAGCCGCCCTTTCGGTCCGCCGGGTACTCGATGGTTCGACGCTGCCGGTCGCGCTCGCCACGTTTGCGCCGGCGGAGCGGGAAGCACAGGGTCGCCGCCGCGCCCTGGTGCAGGAACTTGCATACGGCACGCTGCGGCATTGGGGCGCGCTCGATGCGCTGGTACGCATGCTGGCGACGAAGCCCATCGCCGATCCGGTGCTGCAATGCCTGGTTGCCGTCGCGATCTACCAGCTGGAACACACACGCGCGCCGCCCTTCGCCATCGTCGACCACGCCGTGAACGCGGCGGCCACGTTGACGCGTCCCGCCGCCAAGGCGCTCGTCAATGCGCTGCTGCGCCGCTTCCTGCGCGAGCGCGACACGCTCAACGAGGCGATGCGTTCGGATCCGGTTGCGCGCTGGTCGCATCCGCGCTGGTGGATCGAGCGGGTGCAACGCGAATACCCGGAGCACTGGCAGGACATCCTCGCGGCCGGGAATGCGCGCGCACCGCTTGCGCTGCGCGTGAACCGCCGCGTTGCCACGCGGGAGTCGCTGCTGGCGGCGCTCGGTGCCGCCGGCCTCGCCGTGATGCCGGCGGGGGAGCACGGAATTATCGTGGAGCCGGCGGGATCCCTCCGCGCGATGCCGGGGTTCGCCGAGGGGGCTTTCTCGGTGCAGGACCTTGGGGCCCAGCTCGCGGTGCCGCTGCTGCAGGTTCTGCCGGGTCAGCGGGTCCTCGACGCCTGCGCAGCGCCCGGGGGCAAGACCACGCACATCCTGGAGCTTGCCGACGTCGATCTCGTCGCACTCGATGCGGATGCAGAGCGCCTGACGCGAGTGCGCGAGAATCTCAACCGGCTGCATCTTGGGGGACCGCGGATGCGTGTCGTCGCCGGCGATGCCGGGGTGCCCGCGCAATGGTGGGATGGGCGGCCGTTCGACCGCATCCTGGTGGACGTGCCCTGCACCGCCAGTGGCGTGGTTCGCCGCCATCCCGATGTCAAATGGCTTCGGCGTGAAGCGGACATCGATAGCTTCTCGCGCCAGCAGGCAAGGCTCCTCGACGCGCTGTGGGTGTGCCTCGCACCCGGCGGACGCTTGTTGTACGTGACCTGCTCGATCTTCGACATGGAAAACGAAGGGCAGGTGGCCGCCTTCGTCGCGCGGCACCCCGAGGCGTTGCGCGAAACCCTCATTTTCCCCCCCGCGGTGGCATGTCGTGGCGCGCAACTCTTGCCTTCGCTCCCCGGCGCGAGCCACAATCAGGACGCATTCTTCTACGCGCTGCTGCGCAAGCCCTGAGGGGGTGGCGGCAACGCGGACCCCGCCCGCCCCGACGCCGACGGATCCTCGGCCCCGTGTTCGACGCCCCGCCCGCCGGCATGCCCCCAGTGCTTCGCTCCTGCTCAGTCCTGCTCGACCCGGGCGCCGGCCGAACCTGCCCGCATGCATGGGCAAGCAGGTCGGACCGGCGCCCGGGCCTGGCGCTGACACGATGGCTCGTCGGCATCTCGGTGCTGCTCGGCATCGCCCTGTGCGCGCTTTCCCCGGTGGCGCAGGCCGACACGATTGCCGTCAAGACGGCGGAACTGCGCGCCGATGAGGACGCCTACGTGCTCAATGCAGAGTTCGAGCTCACGATGAACCCGACGCTGGAGGAGGCGCTGCAGAAAGGCCTTCCTCTGTACTTCGTGTTCGAGTTCGAGTTGCTGCGGCCGCGCTGGTACTGGCTGGACGAGAAGGTGCTCGCGCTCTCGACGCAGTACCGTGTTTCGTACAACGCGCTGACCCGGCAGTATCGTGTCGCGACGGGTCTACTCGGCCAGACCTTCGAATCGCTGGACGAGGTCGAGCGTTTCCTGTCCCGCGTCGCCTCGCGGCAGGTCGCCACACTCGATCAGCTGGCGAAGGGCACGCGCTTTGACGCGGCCGTACGGCTGCGGCTCGACGTCAATGCGCTGCCCAAGCCGTTCCAGGTGAGTGCCCTCGCCTCGCGCGAGTGGTCGCTTCAGTCCGAATGGTACCGCTGGAGCTTCACGCCGTGAGCGGCCTCCTGCCATCGCGCGGGATGCGGTGGCTTCTGCTCGTGCTCGTGTGCCTCGGCGCGATATCGCTGTTCCTGCTCGCGACGGCGTCGGCGAACACGGAGCTCTTCGCGCGGCGCTACGACCTCCTGCTCCTGCTGAACGGCTCGATGGTCGTGCTGCTGATGCTGCTGGTCGGCTATCAGCTCTGGCGGCTTTCGCGCAACCTCAAGGCGGGCATCTTCGGTTCGCGCCTCGCAGTGCGCCTTGTCCTGTTTTTCGCGGTGGTCGCGGTGCTGCCCGGCGCCGTCGTCTACGCGGTGTCGGTCCAGTTCCTGGGCAAGAGCATCGAAAGCTGGTTCGACGTGCGGGTGGACCGCGCGCTCGACGGCGGGTTGAATCTCGGGCGCAACGCACTCGATTATCTGCTGAAGGAGACAGGCAACAAGGCCACGCAGATCGCGGTGATGCTGGGCGAGGCCGCGCCGGGCAGCGCCCCGGCGCGGCTCAACCGCGCAGCCGAGCAGGCCGGGGTGTTCGAAGCGGTCCTGTTTTCGTCGACGGGCCAGGTGCTCGCGGTCGGCGGCATCGGGGATTCGACCGCCCCTCCCGAAACGCCCCCGGCACAGGCGCTGCGGCGCGCACGTCTGCAGCAAACGACGTCGGCGATCGAACAGCGCGCCGATGGCGGGCTCGTGCTGCGCGTCGTGACGCCGGTCAACAGCGACGACCGGCTCGAACCGTTGAAGGTGCTGCAGGTCATCGAGCCCGTGCCGAAAGGGCTGGGTCAGGAGGTCGAAAAGGTGCAGGCCGGCGCGCGCGATTACCAGGAGATCTCGTTCTCGCGGCAGTCGCTGAAGCGGCTCTACGCGGTGACGCTGACGTTGACGTTGCTGCTCGCTCTCACGTCGGCGCTGGGTCTCGCCGTGGTGCTGTCGGAGCGATTCTCCGCGCCGCTGGGGCTGCTGGCGGAGGGCACGCGCGCGGTCGCGCAGGGCGATTTCACGCGGCGGCAACCGGTGACCTCGCGCGACGAACTGGGCGTGCTGACGGAGTCCTTCAACACGATGACGGCGCAATTGCTCGAGGCGCAACGAAAGACCGAGGAGTCGCGCCGCGCGACGGAGACCACGCGCGCCTACCTCGAAAGCATTCTGGGAAACCTGTCGGCCGGAGTGCTCGCGTTCGACGATGAGTATCGTCTGCGCACGGCAAATGCCAGCGCGACGGTGATCCTGCAGCAGCCGTTGGCCGAATTGACCGACGTGCCGCTGGCCGACTGGGGGCGCGTGCTACCGGCCGTCGCCCCGTTTGCCGAACTTGTCGCGGGCGGCTTTCGCGCGAGCGGGGACGCGCATTGGCAGAAACAATCCGAACTCTCGGTGTCCAGCCTGATGCGCACGCTGCTGATGCGCGGTTCGCGGTTGCCGGTGAGCCCGGTGGCCGGCTACGTCGTGGTCTTCGACGACGTCACCGATCTTGCGCAGGCGCAGCGCGACGCCGCGTGGGGCGAGGTCGCGCGCCGGCTGGCGCACGAGATCAAGAACCCGCTGACACCGATCCAGCTTTCGGCGGAGCGACTGGAGCGAAAGCTGGCGCCCAAGCTCGACGGGCCCGACCAGGAAACCCTGGCGCGCGGCGCGCAGACGATCATCGCGCAGGTGGCCGCGATGAAACACATGGTTGACGACTTCGCGGTCTATGCACGGCAGGCGCGCCCGGGCACCATGCAGCCCGTGAACGTCGGCACCCTCTTGCTCGACGTGCTCGCGCTGTACGACAATCTTCGCCCCCACGTCACCGTGTCGCTTCCACCCGAGCCGGTCGTCGTGCAGGGCGAGCCGACCCGCCTGCGCCAGGTGTTCCACAATCTCCTGCAGAACGCCATCGACGCCCAGAGCGAGTTGGCCGAGCCGCGCTACGACATCGTGCTGGAGGCGAGGGGTGACGAACTCGCGCTCGCGTTTTCCGATGCCGGCGCCGGCTTCCCCGATGCCGTGCTGCACCGTGCGTTCGAGCCCTACGTGACGACGAAGGCAAAGGGCACCGGCCTCGGCCTCGCCATCGTGAAGAAGATCGTGGAAGAGCACCATGGCCGCGTCGAGCTCGCCAATGCCTCGCCGCGAGGCGCCCGGGTCACGCTGATTTTCCCGCGCGGTGCCGCGCCGGCGTAGGATACGCACCTGATGATGCCCACCAAGGAAATTCTGGTTGTCGACGACGAAGTCGGCATTCGCGAGCTGCTGTCCGAGATCCTGCAGGACGAGGGCTACCGCGTGAGCCTCGCGGAGAACGCGACGGCGGCGCGCGCGTACCGCGTCCGGGAACGACCGGCGCTGGTGCTCCTCGATATCTGGATGCCGGACACCGACGGGGTGACGCTGTTGCGGGAGTGGGGAGCATCCGGTCAGCTCACGATGCCCGTCATCATGATGTCCGGCCACGGCACGATCGAAACAGCCGTCGAGGCAACCAAGATCGGCGCCTTCGACTTCCTGGAGAAGCCGATCGGCCTGCAGAAACTGCTGGGCACGGTGGCGCGTGCGCTCAAGGTCGCGCTGGCCCGCGAGCCGCGCCGCGTGTCCCTCGCCGCCATCGGCACGAGCGCGGCCATGCGCGACGTCGAGCGCCAGATGGAACAGGTGCTCGCTGCCCGCAAGCCGATGCTTGTTCTCGGCGAGCCCGGCGCGGGACACGAGGTGGCGGCACGCGCGGTGCACGCGGCCGACACGCCCCGGGTTGCGCTTCCCGCCGGTGCGCGGCTTGCAGCGAATCCGCTCGCACTGCTCGAAGAGGCCCGCGACGGCACGCTGCATTGTTCCGAGATCGGCCAATACGCGAAGGGAGAGCAGCGCGGGCTCGCCTTCCTGCTGCCGAAGCTCGACAAGGCGAACGTGACGCTTGTCTGCACCAGCACCGAGCCGCTGGGGAACATGGCCGCCGAGGGCAAGTTCGATGCGGCGCTGCTCGCGGCGCTTTCCGTCGGCGCCGTGCTGCTCCCGCCGCTTCGCGCGCGGCGCGAGGACATCCCGGCGCTGATCGAGCGGTTCTGGCACGAAGTCCTCACGCAGGAACGCAACGCGCAGAACGCCCCCACCGCCCCCGTGCGCGCGCTCGCGACCTTGCCTCAGGCTGCGATGAACCTGCTGGCCGGAGCGTACTGGCCCGGCAATCTCGACCATCTGCAGAGCGTCGTCGCCAATCTCGCCCTCTTCGCCGGCAGCGGCGAAATCACCGGCGATCACGTGAAGCGGCTCCTGGGCGAGGCGGCCGCGGCAAATCAGGCGGTTGCCCCGGAGATCACGGCCCGCTTCTTCGAGCTGCCCCTGCGCGAGGCGCGCGAGGCGTTCGAGCGGATCTACTTCGAGCAATTGCTGGGACGCGAACAAAGCAACATGAGCCGCGTGGCGGAACGGGCGGGGCTCGAGCGCACGCACCTCTACCGCAAGCTGAAGCAGCTGTCCATCCGTTTCGCCCGACGCGGCGACGACGGCAATGGCGGCGGCTGACGCGACCGCGCTGCGCCAGGCACCTGCCTCAAGTCCGTGCATGAGCGAAACCGCCGGCTCATCGAAGCGCATGTCGCCGCTCGTCATCGGTGCGATCGGCGTGGTCTACGGCGACATCGGCACCTCGCCGCTCTACACGCTGCGGCAATGTTTCGGCGGCGAGCATCCGGTGCCGCTGACCCCGGCGAACGTGCTGGGCATCCTGTCGATCATCTTCTGGGCGCTGATCATCATCGTCACGGCAAAGTACGTCACCCTGATCATGCGCGCCGACAACCGCGGCGAGGGCGGCATCCTGGCGTTGACGGCGCTGGTCTCGCGCGGACTGGGCAATCACGGCCGTCGCCGGTGGTGGCTCGTCGGATTCGGCATCTTCGGCGCCGCCATGTTCTATGGCGATGGGATGATCACGCCGGCGATATCGGTGCTGGGCGCCGTCGAGGGCCTCGAGATCATCGCCCCGGAGCTGCATCCCTTCATCGTCCCGGTGACGGTCGCGATCGTGCTGGCGCTGTTCGCGATCCAGAAGCGCGGTACCGCGACCGTGGGCCGGCTGTTCGGCCCGGTCATGTGCGCGTGGTTCATCGTGCTGGCGATCCTCGGGCTGTTGCAGGTTATCGAGCACCCGCAGGTGCTGGGCGCGATCAATCCCGCCCGCGCACTCGCCTTCATTGCCGCCAATCCGCACCTCGCCTTCCTGGCGCTGGGTGCCGTCGTGCTCGCGGTCACTGGCACCGAGGCGCTCTACGCCGACATGGGCCATTTCGGCGCCACGCCGATCCGCCGCGCGTGGCTCTGGTTCGTGATGCCGGCACTGGTGCTCAATTATTTCGGGCAAGGCGCCCTGCTGCTCGCCGACCCGGCGGCGATCAAGAATCCCTTCTATCTGCTCGCCCCGCAGTGGGCGCTGATCCCGCTGGTCGTGCTCGCGACGTGCGCCGCGGTGATCGCGTCGCAGGCCGTGATCTCGGGGGCGTTCTCGCTGACGCGCGCGGCGATCCAGATGGGATACTGCCCGCGGCTAAAGATCCAGCACACGTCGGACCGCCAGATCGGCCAGATCTATGTCCCGTTCATCAACTGGACGCTGCTGATCGCAGTGGTTCTGCTCGTGGCGGGCTTCAGGAGCTCCGACAACCTCGGCGGCGCCTACGGCATCGCCGTGACGCTCGCGATGCTGATCGACTCCGTGCTGATCTTCGTGGTCATGCGTCGCATCTGGGGCTGGAGCCGGCTCGTCGCTTTTGCCATCGCCGTGCCGCTATTCCTGATCGACCTGTCATTTCTCGCTTCGAATTCGCTCAAGGTGCCGGCGGGCGGCTGGTTCCCCCTGCTGATCGGCGGAGCCGCTTTCACGGTGCTCACCACGTGGAAACGCGGCCGTGCGTTGCTGATGGAACGCCTCGCCGGGGACTCGATGCCGCTCGGCCTCTTCATCGAAAGCATTGCGATGAGCCCGCCGCCCCGCGTCCCGGGCACGGCAGTGTTCCTTACCTCGACGGCCGATCGCGTGCCGCACGCGCTGCTCCATAACCTGAAGCACAACAAGGTGCTGCACGATCGCGTGGTGTTCCTGACCATTCATACGCAGGATTTTCCGCGCGTCGCGGCGGCCGAGCGCGTGCGCATCGCCGAGCTCGGCTGCGCGTTCTTGCGGATGGACGCCTATTACGGTTTTGCCGAGGATCCCGACGTGCCCGAGCTGCTGGAGTCGATCGGCGAGCAGGGATTCGGGTTCGACATGATGGACACGTCGTTCTTCGTTTCCCGCGAGACGCTGATCCCGAGCGTGGCGCCGGGGATGGCGTTGTGGCGCGAGCGGCTGTTTGTTTCGATGTCGAAGATGGCGGTCAAGGCGACCGACTTCTTCCACATCCCGACCAACCGCGTCGTGGAGCTGGGGACGCAAGTCGAACTGTAGGACCGCCCCCGGTCAAGCCGCGCTCATCTGCGCGCGCATCGACTTCAGCGCCTTGCCCTCGATCTGGCGAATGCGCTCGGCCGAAACGCCGTATTCTGCCGCGAGCTTCTGCAGCGTCGCCGGCTCCTTTTCGACGAGCCAGCGCGCCTCGATGATGCGGCGACTGCGATCGTCGAGCGTGGCGAGCGCCCGCTTCAAACCGGCGGCCTGGTCGCGCTCGGTCTGTGCGCGCACGAGCAGCTGCACCGGTTCGTTCTCAGTGTCGGTGAGATACGCGATCGGCGTGATGGCGCCGCTTTCCTCGTCCGGCTGCGGGTCGAGCGCAATGTCGCGTCCCGTCAGGCGCGTTTCCATCTCGAAGACTTCTTCGGGCTTGACGCCGAGGTCCTTCGCGATCGCGTGCGCTTCCGTGGTTGACAGCGCGGCGGAACGGGTCTTCAAGCGGCGCAGGTTGAAGAAGAGCTTGCGTTGCGCCTTCGTCGTCGCGACCTTCACCAGCCGCCAGTTGCGCAGGACGTACTCGTGGATCTCCGCCCGGATCCAGTGCAGGGCGAACGAAACCAGGCGCACGCCGCGCTCCGGATCGAAACGGCGCACCGCCTTCATCAGTCCGATGTTTCCTTCCTGGATCAGGTCGGCCTGCGGGAGACCGTAGCCCATGTACTTGCGGCTGACGGCGACCACCAGTCGCAGGTGCGAGAGGACGAGCTGCTGGGCCGCATCGAGGTCGTTGTCGCGGACGAGACTGCGGCCCAGCGAGAGTTCCTGTTCGGCAGAAAGCAGCGGGAAGCGGTTCACCGCCTGGATGTAGTGATCCAGGTTGCCCAGCGAGACTGGGCTCGGGAAAACCAACGCGGTTCCGGTCATCGTCTGCTCCCTCCGTTGCGGCGGCTGAAGGATCTGCAACTTCACTCACTCCAGGCTCGATTTTAGCACTCGCTGCGTGAGAGTGCTAAGGGCGAAAAAAGTTCCTGAGCAATCTAGTCGGGTTACCGCGGGGCAGGTGCCGTCCTTGCTTGAGTGGATCTTGGCCGGGATCGGCACCCGCCCCGGGGACGGCCGCCGGCGCAATCCAGTGCCGCCGAACGCCTGCCGCAAAACCGCATGTAAGCACACACTCGCGCGGCGCCCTGTCCGCCTTGAAGCCTCGAGTCGACCGGTTTTGCCGCAACCGCTTCCGGAACTTAACGTGTCGAGGCGGTTGCCCGCGCGGGCCTGCGCCGACTTCAGCCGACGAGCGCGTCGACGAACTCGGCGGCGACAAAGGGCTTCAGATCGTCCAGGCCTTCACCGACGCCGATGAAGCGCAGAGGGATCGGCCGTTCCTTGGCGATTGCGGCAACCACGCCGCCCTTGGCCGTGCCGTCAAGCTTGGTCAGCACCAGGCCGGTGAGGCCTAGCGCGTCGTCGAACGCCTTCACCTGCGCCAGAGCGTTCTGACCGGTGTTCGCGTCCAGCACCAGCAGCGTCTCGTGCGGGGCGGCCGGGTCGACCTTGCGGATGACGCGCTGGACCTTGCGGATTTCTTCCATCAGCTGCAATTGCGTGGGCAGCCTCCCGGCGGTGTCCGCCAGCACGACGTCGACCCCGCGCGCCTTCGCGGCGGCGATGGCATCGAACATCACCGCGCCGGGGTCCCCACCCGCTTGCGAGATCATGGTGACGCCATTACGTTCGCCCCACACGGCAAGCTGCTCGCGCGCGGCGGCGCGGAACGTGTCGCCGGCCGCGAGCAGCACCGTCAGCCCCTGAAGCTGAAAGTGCCTGGCGAGCTTGCCGATCGACGTGGTCTTGCCGGCGCCGTTGACCCCGGCCAGCATGATCACGAACGGTCGCGCCGGTCCGACGACGAGCGGGCGCTCCAGCGGGCGGAGCAGATCGACCAGCGCTGCCTTGAGCAATGCCTTCGCGTCGCCCTCTGTGCCGGCGGCTTTCCACCGCCCGGACAGATCGTCCAGCAGATGCTGCGTGGCGGCGATTCCGACGTCGGCGGTGATGAGCGCCGTTTCGAGCTCGTCCAGCGTCTCGGCGTCGAGCTTGCGCCGGGCGAACACACCGCCAAGCGCTCCGGCAAGCTTCTCACGCGACCGCGCGAGGCCCGCGGCGAGACGCTCCGCCCACGGACGGTTGTCCTCGCCACCGGATTTTCGCTTGAAGACGTCGAACATGGGGATTGGAGGCGCACAACGCCGATCGCGCCATCGGCAACGAACACAGTTTACCTTTCTCCGTTGGAGCGGCGGATCATAATGGACAATCGTGAGCCGATGTCGATTGGACTCTGCAGTGCCGCGACACGCCGCAAATCAAGTTCGCATCATCGGTGGCGCGTGGCGCCGAAGGGTGATCCGGTTCCCGCCGGCGGAAGGCCTGCGCCCCACGCCGGATCGCGTTCGCGAAACGCTATTCAACTGGCTGGGGCAGACCCTGGCCGGCCGGCGCTGCCTCGATCTGTACGCGGGATCCGGTGCGCTGACGCTCGAGGCAGCGTCGCGTGGCGCCGCCCTCGCCGTCGCTGTCGACCGCAGCCGGGTATTGATCGACGCGCTGCGCGTGAGCGCAGCCGCGCTTGGCGCGAGCGCGCTCGAGACCCACGTCGCCGACGCGCGATCGTTCATCGAGCGGGAACGACGGGATTTCGACGTGATCTTCCTCGACCCCCCGTTTGTCGAGGATCCGTGGCCATGGCTCCTGCCCGCTTGTGCCGGGCGCCTGCTTCCCGGCGGCTTCATCTATGCCGAGGCGGCGCACCCGCCGCCACCGCCGCCGGGATTCGTCGCCTGGCGCCGCGACAAGGCGGGGCAGGTGCATTATCATCTTTTCGTCCGCGCGGATGTCGCGCCGGCCTGAGCGCGTTCCGCGTTCGGCCGTCGACCAGGCCGGCAAGCCATGCTCACCGTCGTTTACCCCGGGACCTTCGATCCCTTCACCCGCGGCCACGAGGACCTCGTGCGCCGGGCGGCGAGCCTGTTCGGCAAGGTCGTCGTCGGCGTGGCCGACAGCGCGGCGAAGAACCCGTACTTCGCGACCGCCGAGCGTGTCGCGATGGCGCGCGAGGTGCTCGCGCCCTATCGGAACGTGGAAGTCGTGGCGTTTTCCGGGTTGTTGATGGATTTCGTCCACGAGCAGGGCGCGCGGGTCATCCTGCGCGGTCTGCGCGCGGTGTCGGATTTCGAGTACGAGTTCCAGATGGCGGGCATGAACCGGAACCTCTTTCCGGAGGTCGAAACCCTGTTCCTGACGCCGTCGGAACAGTACATGTTCGTATCGGCGACCATCGTGCGCGAGATCGCGAAATTCGGCGGTGACGTATCGTCATTCGTGCATCCGGCGGTCTTCTCGCGGCTGAAGGCGAAAGTGGCGCAAGGCAGAAAGTAGGGGCGGCGCAATGGCGTTGATGATCACCGACGAATGCATCAACTGCGACGTCTGCGAGCCCGAGTGCCCGAACGGCGCGATCGCGCCGGGACCGGAGATCTACGTCATCGATCCGGCGAAATGCACCGAGTGCATCGGACACTTCGACACGCCACAATGCGTCGAGGTCTGCCCGGTCGACTGCATTCCGGTCAACCCGGACTTCGCCGAGACGCGCGACGAGCTCGAGGCGAAGTACGAAGGATTGATGGCGGCGGGGCGGGCCGCGGAGCACTCCCGGTAGGCGGGGCCCGACCCGCCCGCGCGCGCCGCTTCGCCTACGCGTTCGCGGCGGCGGGCAGGGCCTCGGGCTGCAGGGCGACGGCGTCGACGGCGTCGACGGCCCGCATCAGCTCGGCGATCTGCACGGCGAGACCTTCATGCTGCTGGTCGAGCTCGCGGATGCGCGCCTCGAGCTCGCCGCTCGCGGCGTGAATGCGCTCGACGCTCTCCAGGCGGCGCTGCAGCTGGCGATGGTGTTCGCGGATATGGGTTTCGAGCGGCGACATCACGGCCCGCAGCCAACTCTCGACGTCGCGGTTCGCGATCTCGTAGACGTGCTTGACGCGCGAGGCCACGGTCTCGAAAAATCCTCGCGTCAGCGTGAATTTCGCCTTGCTGAGCATGTTCCAGAGCGTATTGAAGTGCTGGTTGTACGCACGCTCGAGCCGGTCGATCTCCTTCTGATATTTCAGCATCGAGAACGGCGGCGGCGCGAACGGTTCGGTCCCCAGCTCCGTCGCGAATCGGGTGTACATCGCCTGCATCATCTCGTGGATCTCGCCCGCCCGGTCCGCGGCCGCGCCAAAATCCCGGCGGATCGAGGTGAAGAACTCCGCCATGGCGGCGCGCACGCCCTTCGTGAACGGGCTGCGCTCGATGCCGCGGCGGGTGCGACCGGCATTCGCGCGCAACGCCTCGAGGCCGATGATGTCGAAGAGCGCGTTGGTCTGCTGAGTGAACACCGTGCGCAGCGCGGTGAAGCGCTGCAAGCCATTGTCGAAGAGCTCCTTTTCCGTGGTGCCGCGGTCCATCATGTGCTGGATCACATCCTGGTTCCGGCCGCGCAGCTCGCGCAGCTCGGCCAGCTGCTCGGCGATGCTCGCCTGTTGCGCCTCCAGCCGCGCGCAGACCCCGTTCGCGAGTCCGCGAACCTCGGCCCGCGTCGCCCCGCCCACGATGTCGCGCTTGGCGGGAATGAGCGTGCGCGCCAGCGCGTCCTCGAGCGCCGGCAGCCGGCTTCGTTCGAGCAGCGCGTCGTCGCCGTTGACCTTGGCGAGCAGCGCTTTGTGCGCCGACACGGGGAAGACCTGCGCCGCCGAGAGTTCGAGCGCGGCCGCCGATGCCTGCACCTGACGATCGATGTCGGCGGCGACGGCGGCCTCCGATTTCAGGTCGTCCCAAAGGCTGTCGATCTTGTTCAGGACCACGATTCGCGCCGCCTTGGGCGGCGTGCCATTCCCGGCCAGGCCGCGTTTCCATATGCCCAGATCGGACCGGTTGACACCTGTGTCGGCGGCGAGCACGAACAGTACGACGTGCGCGCCGGGCAGCACGCTCAGCGTGAGCTCGGGTTCCGCCCCGATCGCATTCAGTCCCGGTGTATCGATGATCACCAGACCCTGCTGCAGCAGCGGATGCGGGAAGTTGAGGATCGCGTGCCGCCAGCAGGGGACGGCGACCCGGGCGCCCCCGCCCGCGAGCTCGTTCGCCGGGCCAGATTCGTCATCATCCAGACCGAGCGCCCGCGCGAGCGCGATCGACACCTCCTTTACGTCGGAGACCCTTGCAAGGGCTTGGCTCAGCTTGCCGGCGTCCGCGAGATCGAGCGGGAACGTCACCCATTCGCTGGCGTAGTTGCGAAGCTCGTCGATGGTCGCATCCTTGAGCCGCGTCTCGATCGGCAGCAACCGGATCGATGGCGGTTGCGCGTTGTCGCAGAGAAGCTCGGTGGGGCACATCGTCGTGCGGCCCGCCGTCGCGGGTAGCAGGCGCGCACCGAAGTCGGCAAAGAAGATCGCGTTGATGAGCTCCGATTTGCCGCGGGAGAACTCGGCGACGAATGCGACGACGAGCCTGTCCTCGCGCAGGCGCTCGAGCAATTGCCGGATCTTGAGATCGACCTGCGCGTCGGCGAGGTCCCGTTCGCGCATCCACTCGTGCATCGCGCAGACGCTGCGCGTCAGCCGGTTGCGCCAATCGCCATAGGCCTCGAAGCGGGCCGCGAGTTCACGTGGTTGAGGCATGGGGTTGGCTGCGGGCTTCGGTGTCGTGTCCCTGAGGTCGATTCCGGCCGGACAATCTATCACGGCGGCAGCGTGGAAGCTCATCGTTGGCAGCGGGGGCAATACGAGGTGGCGCGTCCGCCCTGCCGGATCTCGCAAACGGCGGCGCCGCAACTCCGGCATGGCAATCCCTTCCTGCCATAGACGGCGTAATCGAGCTGGAAGCAACCGCGCTCGCCCCGACTATCCACGTAGTCCCGCAGCGTCGATCCACCCTTGGCGATGGCTTCGGTCAGCGTGGCACGGACCGCTTCGAGAAGGCGCGCCAGGCGGGATCGCGATAGTCTGTTCACCGGAGTAGTCGGACGGATGCCGGCCCGGAACAGCGACTCGTTGGCGTAGATGTTGCCAATGCCCACGACAAGGTGGTTGTCCATCAGCGCAAGCTTGATCGCCGCGGAGCGGCGGCGCGTTGCCCGCCAGAGATAGTCCGCGTCGCACGCCGGGTCGAATGGCTCGGGGCCGAGTCCGGACAGCAGCGGGTGTGCCTCGGCCGGCGGGGGCAGCCAGAGCATCGCGCCAAAGCGGCGCGGATCGTGGTAGCGGAGCGTCACTCCGGAATCGAGGACGATGTCGACATGGTCATGCGGCCGGCGCGGCGGCGGATCGCGAAAGGCACGCAGGCTTCCGGTCATGCCGAAATGAACGAGCAGCGTGTCGCCGGAGCATCGAAACAACAGGTACTTGCTGCGACGATCGACGGCATCGACGGTGCGCCCGGCTATCCGTGCCGGGAGCCAGCGGGGAACCGACCATCGCAGTCGGCGGTCGTACACCCGCATGACCGCCACGCGCCGGCCGATGACGAGCGGGGCGATCCCGCGGAGCGTGGTTTCGACTTCAGGTAGTTCCGGCATTAGGCCCGGCGCGGGATTCGGATGACCGGCGCCCGAAGGAAACCAGCGCGCCGGGTTGGTGGCCCGCCGAATATACCCTAAGATGACGAACGGTCCCCAAACTCACTTCGTTTGCTGCCCCCCATCGGGGCGCGCATTGTGCTTCCGGTGGCCGGACGGGCACTGAGTTGCCGTCCCCTGGCACCAAGTGACGCCCCGCACCGCGGCGCAACCCCGAAACTGGCGGACGCATACGATGGCTCGATCCTCCCTTTTCTCCCGCGTGGCCGCTTCGGCTTTGGCGGCGTCGCTTGCGCTCGCGCCGCCTTGCGTTGCGGCGCAGTCCCGCTCGGCGCCTGAGGCCGAGCAATCCCCCCCTTCAAGCGCCGACAAGCCAGGGACTACCGAGGACATTTCCGCCGAGCTCATGTATCGACTGCTCGTGGGTGACATCGCGTTGCAGCGCGGTGATCCCGCGCTTGCCGCCCGCGCATACTTCGAGGCGGCGAAGGACGCCAAGGACGCCCGGCTTGCCCGTCGGGCCACCGAAATCGCGCTTGCCGCCAGGCAACGCAGCCTGGCGCTCGACACGGCCAGATTGTGGGCCGAACTCGATCCCGCGGCGGAGCGTCCGAAACAGGTGATCGCCGGGCTGGCGGCGGGCGGAGCGGGAGCCGGCGATCTCCGCGCGGATCTCAAGGCAGATCTCGAGCGCGCGCTGGCGGAGGCTGCGACGACCGGACCGCGGCTGGGCGAGGCCTTCCTGCAGCTCAACCGCGCGCTGGCCGGCGAGCCGGACAAGGCGGCGACGTTCAAGCTGGTGCAGGCCCTCGCGCAACCCTATCCGAGCAGTCCCGAGGCACAGTTCGCCGTCGCGCTCGCCGCATACAACACGGGGCTCAAGGATTTCGACACGGCGACCGTCGCACTCCAGGCAATCGACCGCGCGCTCGTCCAGAAGCCCGGATGGGAGCAGGCGATACTGCTCAAGACGGAGATTCTGGTGAAGCAGTCCGCGGACCGGGCCGCCGACTATCTCGTCGAGGTGATCCGCACCGAGCCCGATTCGAAGGTGGCGAATTCGGCCCTCGCGCAGGTTCGCATTCAGCAGAAGAGGTATGCGGATGCGGCCGCGATTCTGCAGAGCCTGTGGGAGAAGGATCGAGGCAATCACGAATACCAGTTCGGCATGGCGATGCTCGCGATGCAGATGAAGGACTGGGCAAAGGCGGAGCGCCTGTTCGTGGAGCTCCAGCGCGTCGAGTACGGCGACGACGGCCTCGTCGAGACCTATCTCGCGCAGATCGCCGAGGAGACCGGCCGCTTCGACGTGGCGCTGGAGCGTTTCCGTGCCGTCCCGGAGGGCGAGCGGGGATGGATAGCGCAACTGCGGGTTGCTGCGATGCTGGGCAAGCTCGGGCGGGTCGACGAGGCGCGCCGACATCTCGCGGACCTGCCGGCGGTGACGCGGGAGCAGCGCGTCCAGGTGCAGCAGGCCGATGCGCAGGTGCTGCGCGATGCCGGCAATTTTGCAACTGCCTACGCGGTGCTCACCGGCGCGCTCGTCCAGTTCCCCGACGACCCCGATCTGCTCTACGACGTCGCGATGGTCGCCGAGAAGCTCGACAAGATCGACGTCGTCGAAGCGAATCTCACGCGGCTCATCGAGCTCAAACCGGCCAATGCGCACGCGCTGAACGCTCTGGGGTACACGCTCGTCGACCGCACGCCGCGCGTCGCCGAGGGGCTGGCGCTCATCGAGCGCGCACTGGTGCTCTCCCCCGACGATCCGTTCATTCTCGACAGCGTCGGCTGGGCGCATTATCGGATGGGTCGGCTCGACGACGCGGAGAAGCACCTGCGGCGCGCGATGGAGCAGCGGCCGGATCCCGAGATCGCCGCACATCTGGGCGAGGTATTGTGGGCAAAGGGCGATCGCGCACAGGCGCAGGATGTCTGGCAGTCGCAATTGAAGAGCACCCCCGACAATGCGGTGCTGCTCGAAACCGTTCGCCGGTTGACCCGCTGAGCCTTTCCATGCCGCGGGCGGCATCGCATGCCTGCGTCGCGGTGCTGGCACTGGTCATCGCTGGCTGCGCGAGCACGCCGTTCGCCCCGCAGCCGGCATTGCCGACGGCGGCCGACGCGCCGTTCGCCATCGATGGCCGGCTGTCGGCGCGCCGCGGCAACGAAGCCATTTCGGTTTCGTTCGCGTGGACGCACGCCGCGCCGCGCGACGAGTTCGTCGTCACCACGCCACTTGGCGGGGCACTCGCCGAACTCTCCGGCGACGCATCGATCCAGCGCATCGAGGTGCGCACCGCGGATGGTCGGCACGATGCGGCGAGCGACTGGGCCACTCTGACCGAGCGCATAGTCGGTTTCCCCCTGCCGGTGGCGGCGCTTGCCTTCTGGGCGCGGGGTGCGCCGCGCGCGGATGCGCCGCATACCGTGGAAATCGACCGCGCCGGCCGCGTGGACGTGTTGCGCCAGGACGGCTGCGAGATCGTCTACGCGTACGCGGACAGTTCGACGCGGCTGCCTTCGCGGCTGCGCCTCCTTTGCCAAGATCTCGAGTTGCGCATCGTCATCGATCGTTGGCGTGCGGCGTGATCCATGGGTGAACCGAAACCACTGTGGCCGGGATGATGCGATGCGCAGGCTGACCGTTCCCGCGCCGGCGAAGCTCAACCTGTTTTTGCACGTGACAGGCCGCCGCGACGACGGCTACCACCTGCTCGAGACGCTGCTCGTCGCGATCGACGCGGGCGACACGGTCACGCTGACCTGCCGCGACGACGGCACGATCGAGCGCACGACCGAACTGCCCGGGGTGGCGCCGCAGGACGATCTGGCGGTTCGCGCGGCGGCTGCCCTCAAGCAAGTGACGTGTGCTTCCTTCGGCGTCGACATCGCCGTCGCCAAGCGCATTCCATTGGGTGGCGGGCTGGGTGGCGGCAGTTCCGACGCCGCGTCGGTGCTGCTCGCCCTCAACCGCCTCTGGGGCCTGCGTCTGTCGCACGCGGACCTCGTGCGGATCGGTCTCGCGCTGGGCGCCGACGTTCCCTTCTTTCTCGGTGGAGGGCCCGCACTCGCGCGCGGCATCGGCGAGCAACTGATACCCGTATCGCTGCCGGCGCTTTGGATAGCGGTGATCGTGCCCGCCGTTGCCGTGTCGACGGCATCGATCTTCGCGGCACCGGAATTGACACGAAACACGGCGTCGGCGAAAATGGACGTCTTTTCCGAGGGTTATGGCCGGAACGACCTGCAGCAGGCTGCGGTTGCACGATTTCCGGAGGTGGCCGTTGCGCTCGGGAGATTGGGCGAGCGCTCGCGGCTCGCGCGGATGACGGGTTCGGGCGGCTGCGTGTTCGCGCCCTTTGGCTGCGAAGCCGAAGCGCAGGCCGCGGTTGATGCGCGTCCGGCTACCACGCAGGGTTTTGTCGCAAGGACGCTCGCGCGGCATCCGCTGGCGGCGTTCGCATGATGCCCGAGGCGGATTCCGGACACGACGAGTGTGCGGCTCGCGCGCAAGGTTTTCTCCGCTGGGGAGTCGCCAAGTTGGTTAAGGCACCGGATTTTGATTCCGGCATTCGAGGGTTCGAATCCTTCCTCCCCAGCCACATCACACCGGCACGCTGCCGCGCGGAGGCAGGCCGTCCATGGGCGCGTCGAGCGAGCGAGCCCTACTTGCCCAGCATGTAGAGCTGCCACAGGTCCTTGTGGCTCATGTGGCACATGGGCTGGATGGCGAGGAGCCCTGTTCTTCCGATGCTCGTCTCGAGATAGGAGAGCTCGGCGAATTTCGCCCGGGTCGCCTCGTCGACCGGGACCTCGAATCCGCTTTCGCGCATCATCAGGATGCCCTTGGCGCGCAGCGCGAGTTCCGTGTAGAGCCGCAGGTAGCAGAGCAGGTCCGCGACCACGGGGCCGCGGAATTTCGCTTTCATCGTGTGCAGGTACTTGCCCACCGGCGAATCCGACAGGCGTCCGGAGTTGATCAGCTCGAGCATTTCGGCGTCGGCATCGAAGCCCTGCCCGAGCCATTCGCCGACCGCCTTCTCGCTGCGCTGGAAGACCGCGTAGAGCAGCAGCGGAACCGCGAGGAGGGTGGTCAGCGTGGCGACGCGCGGCGATGTCAGCAGGTGGTTGTACGCCGAGTGCAGCACCATGGCGACGCCCAGCCCGGGAAGGAGCGCGCGCACGCGCATCGTCCGCGCCGGGTGCCCGTTCCAGGAGCGCGAGACCCATCACGGCGAAAATGGCGGTCGCGCCACCGTGCATGATGGCCGTGCCGAAGCCGCGCACGATCCACGTCCCGATTCCGGCGTCGCCGACAACTTCCAGGAAGTAGATGTTCTCGACCAGCGCGAATCCGGTGCCGACGGCGAAACCGAAAATCGCCGCGTCCACGAGGAAGCCGATCCGGTGGGCCCGGATCAGTCCGACGATGACAAGGCCCTTCAGCGTCTCCTCGGTGATCGGCGCGACATAGCGGGAGAAAGGGATCAGGTCGATGCCGAGGAGGCCCAGTGCCCAGGCGTTCACCAGGTAACAGGCGCCCGCCACCACGGCGCCGCAGCCGACGATCGCGATGACAGCGTTGAGCTTCACGAGCTTGTAGCTGTCGAGATAGAGCAAGGCCGCCAGGAAGCTTCCTACCGGCAGCAGCCCGACCAGGGCGGGCACCACGAAATCAAGCGCCATGACGTACCCCGGCCACGACAATCAGCCGCTGACGCGCCCTTCGGGCCGGGCCCTCGCCCTGCGCCCCCACGTCTACATGATCTTGAGCGAGATCATCCACTCGGAGCCTGCGCGCTGCGATCCCTGGTAACCGACAGCGTAGCCGGCCGACAGCGTCATGTCGTACCGGTGAAGAATGCTGAAATGGAGGTCGACCTGTCCCCCGACGCTCGCGTAGTCCGTGCGCAGCGCCGAGTTGCCGGGATCCGACCGAAGCCCCGCGACGAACACCGAGGGTCGCAGATGCTGGAGGTAGAAGCTTGGCGTGCCCGCCGACTCGAACACATAGGGAGGAAGATTCAGTTCCAGCCAGCTCGCGCACGAAGCTCAATGCGCTGATCTCGTCGATCTCGAATCCGGGGAAAGAAGAGTACTCGCGATAGCGCTTGATGGACTTGTCGTCGACGTAGTTGTTCCCGAATCCGCCAAAGTAGAAATTGGCGACGGTGCTGTTGCGGTCGCCGTTCGCGAAGCCGCCCGCGGTCCGCAGCCAGATGGACGAGTGCGCCAGCGGGAGCGCGAAGCCGACATCGAATTCCGCCGGCGACCTGTGGCGTCAACGTGGCCGTTCACGTAGCTGCCCTTGTAGACCAGCACCCCATTGACGCCCTTCTCGTCGTCGACCGCACCGATCGAGCGCCGCACGTCGGTGTAGCGGAGCGCGACCTCGGCTGGTGACGAGGCGAGTGAAGTCGGTGCCGACGTTCTGGGCGTTCGGCAGCGTATCGATCTGGTCGTAGTAGGCGACATCGAAGATGAGGTCCAGCGTTCGCGGCAAGTCGTAGATCAGCGACCAGTCGTAACCCAGCGTGGCCGCATAGCCCTTGCGGCTGCGCTTGGTGGGGCCGAAAAGGTCGTAGAAGTCGGACCGGTTCCAGGACAACCCGGCGCGCCAGAATTGGTAGCGGCCGGCGATGTCGACGTGGCCGCGCTCGTTGGCGGGCAGATCGCTGCTCGGCGTGAATGCCGCGGTGATTACCAGACTCGCGAAACTGAGCGGATCGTCGAAGTTGAAACGGTACCCGATCCCGGCCGCATTCTTGTAACCCTGGAGCACCGGATAGGCGTTCGCCAGCGTGAGATTGCGCCATGGAACATACGGACCCTTCGCGGTGACCAGTTTTTCGTCGTCGACCGTGTTCGGACCGGGCACCTGCCACGTCTTGACCACCGGGTACTTCTCCGCAACCTCGGTGCCCAGGAACCTGATCGCGCTGACATCCTTGATCGGACGAGGGTCGATGATCACGGGAACGAAACCCTCGCCCGTGTAGTTCAGCACCACGAGGCGGCCGTCGGCGAGCGGCAGCGGGCGGAAGAAATCCGGTTTCCGCGTTCGAAACGGCCTCGACCTCGCCGGTGGCGACTTCGTAGCGGAAGATGTTGGACACGCCCGTGTAGTAGCTGCTGCCGTACAGGTAGCGTCCGTCCGCGGAAAACACGAAGCTCTCCGGAACGGACTGTCCGAAGCCGTACTCGGAAAGCGGCCTCAGGTTCCCGGCGAGGATCTTCTCGAGTTCCCACACGCGCAGGAACTGGTTGCCCTTGTCATCGCTTATCGACGCCGACAGCAGTTTGCCGTCGGGCGAGATGTCGAGATCCGAGGGCACGTGCTCCCACGGAAACGTGTGGATCTCCTTCCAATCGTGATAGGGGTATGGAATGCGCACCAGCGTGGCCAGGCCGTAGATGTGCCGGACGCCCATCAGCGAACGATCGACCGGGTTGAAGACGATCTCCCCGATGCTCGCGTTCTTGAGCAGTGTCCGGACCTCGCCGGTCTTCACGTCCACGGCCAGAAGATCGCGCAGCGCGACGTTGTCCTCGGTGTAGAAGGCCGTGCCGCTGCCCGGGTCGTAGGCGAACGACGCAACCATGTAGTGCATGGCACCCTTGATGTCTGCGAGCTGCCGGACGGCTCCCGTCCCGCGTGTTCAGCGCGCCGACGTGCTCGACGACTCCGGGATATCGGAAGGCGCCGTAGAGGATGCCGGTCGCTTCGTCGTAGTACATCCGCGACACCGACCCCAGCGCGCTCGCGACGAGCTTGCGCTGCGGCGTGACCGGGAACTTGCGCACCTCGGCGAGGTTCTTGCGCTGGAACTCGTGCTCGAACGCGACCCAGTCCTGCCAGGCCTGTTCCAGCGGGAGCCCGAACACCTGCTCGAACTGGTCGGCGTAGTAGCGCGCGCTCCCTTCGTCGCGCCTGATCCAGGCGATGACCTTTTCGGGTGAATGCGCGTACGCGAGCCAGGTGAAGAAGCGGCCGCCGTAGAGGTAGGCGTTCGCCCCGGTCTGGAAATCGACCTTGGTTCCGCGCGAGACCAGTCCCAGCGGGTCGTAGAAGTGGGCGTCGTCGCGCACCATCGCCCGGAAGACCATCTCGTCGTAGCCGCCCTGCGCGCGACCCAGGCCGCCGGCCATCCAGGTCTCCAGGAACACCGCGCCGCCCTCCGAATACCAGCGCGGCGTCGTGAAGCGCGGGATCGTGAGGTAGCTGTAGAGCAACGATTCGGGGTTCTGCGACTGGGCAGGCACCTTGCCGAGGAAGAATCGCCGCCAGCGCCGATCCTCCTCGGACGCGATATCGCTTTGCACCACGTGCACCAGCTCGTGGTTCATCGTCGAGTACATGCGCTCGCCGGCGGGGTTCGTCTCGAACGCGCGGGACGACGGCGCAACGTCGATGAGGAGCATTCCGCGCGGCGCGGAAAAGGCGTACGCGTTACCGTAGTCGGCGAAATCCTGCAGCAGGACCGTCGTTGGCTCGGACGGCACCCAATCGAACATCCGGCGCTGCCACGTCGCGCGCGTTGGTGAAGGTGCGGATCGAGAGCGGCGCGAGGAAGTCCAGGTAGTTGTAGTAGTAGAGCTTGAGGTCCTTGGTTTCGACGACCGGATATGTTGACCGGACTGTCGTCGGCGGCGGCCGAGGCCGGGAGCAACGCCAGCAACAGGCATAAGACACGGCGACGCATTCGGTCATCCCCCCAGCGGATCGCTTTCTGCCGCATTATAGGTGGCGCGCCCAAAAGAAAACCGCCGGCGCAAAGGCCGGCGGCTTACGTTCTGATTGCGACTGGGGGTGAGCTACTTCCCGAACCGCGCCCGTCACTCAGTTCACCGCCCGTGCTGGGCTTGCCGTCCACGGTCTGCTTGCCGGTGGCACCGCGGTCTGCTCGCCGGCCTTGGTCGACCGGTCTGCTCGCCATCGACTGGTCCGCTTGCCATCGACGGTCTGGCGTCGCCAGTCGACGGTCTGCTGGCCATCGACGGTCTGCTGTGCCATCGACGCGTCTGGCTTGGCCATCGACGGTGGCCATCGACGGCTGCTTGCCATCGACGTCGTCTCGGCGTTGCGCATCGACGGTCTGCTTGCCATCGACGGTCTGGCTTGCCGACCTCGGCCATCGCGGCTGCTGGCATCGTCGGCCATCGACGGTCTGCTGGCCATCGACGTCGTCGGCCTTGGCATCGACGTCCGTCATGGCTGGCTGCCATCGACGGCCTCTGGCATGCCGGCCTCGCCATCGACGGTCTGCTTGCCATCGCCGGCCTTGCATCGCGGCCTGTGGCCATCGACGGTCTGCTTGCCGATCTGACGGTCGCCTGCCGTCGACATCGCCGACATTCCCCGGCGCATTGCCTTGCGTGGACCCCGTGCCCGACTGACCACCACCCGCGACACCGCTCGTCGCCGGCTGGTCCGCACGGAACCGTTGTGCCGGGACGATCGTGCCTACCGTGTCTTTGTTGAAGGGCGGAAACTCGACTCCGGAGGAAACCGCGAGGATCACGGCCGCCGCAGCGATGCCACCGCCAATCCACACCTTGCGCTTGCCGAAGAAACCGTTCTTGTCTTCGCTCATGTTCTCACTCCTGAAGTGTGGCCCTTGCGGGGAGACCCGATGGACCCTTGGCGATGTCCCCTGGCTTGAACCTGGGGCTTCGTTGGAACGTAGCCCAATTACACCGGGCCGATTGAAAAGTTGGCGCAGGCGGCTTTGGCCGCTGCCTGGTTGCGGAACGCGGGCCATCACCGAGGCGACGAGACCTTCCGGGGGAAAGGCTTTCGGCACACGGGAAAGCGCGTCGAACAGGCGGCGCAGTTCATCGTACTCGCTGCGCGCCGACGGATCGGCAGCAAGCACGCGCTCCAGGTCCCGGGTTTCCTCGGAAGTGGCTTCGCCATCGAGCGCCGCGTGCATCAATCGTGTGCGTTGGGTGGGGTTCATGTCATTCGGGCCGCAGGTCTTTCAGCACGTCACGGAGACGGTGCCGCGCCTCGTACAGCCGCGACTTCACGGTTTTTTCGTCGAGATCGAGAATGTGTCCGATCTCCTGGTAGCTGCATTCGGAGAAGTGCCGCAAGGACAAAACGATCCGGTCATTCGTCGGCAGGTTCATGAGCGCGCTTCGAATCCGCCTGGAAACCTCGGCCTCGCCGAATTGCGCTTCCGGGTTGTTGCTCTCGGAGCCGGGCAGATCGACCTCGTCGTCGAGCGCTTCCTCGCGCCGGTTGCGGCGCAGCAAATTGAGGGATTCGTTGATCGCGATCCGGTAGATCCAACTGAAGAACTTGTATTGCGGGTCGTAGTCGTCCAGTTGCTCGGCGATCTTGAGGAACACGACCTGCGTGATGTCGTTGGCGTCCTCGACGCTGCGCAAGACCCAGAAGGCGGCGTTGTAGAGGGGCCTCTGGTAGCGGACGACGAGTTCGGTGAAAGCCGCCCGATCGCCGTTACGGTAGCGCTCCAGAAGTGCTTGATCGCTCTCATTGTCCACAATTACACCCGGCGGTCGCGAAAGTTGGTGCGCGGCTCATCGGGCGGGCTCGATCTCGAAGATCTGGTCGAAGCCGGAATACTGGAAGATGTCCCGCAAGTGACGGTTCACGCCGACGAGCCGCAGCTTGCCGGACGAGGCCTGCAGACGCTTCTGGGTCTTCAGGAGGACGCCGAGCCCGGCGCTCGAGACGTATTCGAGCCCGGCGCAGTCCAGGGTGACGGTGCCGGCAACCCGGTCGAGGAACGATTGGGCCACCGGGCACTGGGCGGCATCCAGCCGCCCGGTGATCACGACCGTGCCGTCCGCACCGTAATCAATCGCGAGCATTGCCTCCCCCTGTTTCTGCGACGGTGCCGGGATCTTTCCGTCCGGCGATCGTCTTGCGGAACGTGATGCGGCTGCGCCGCTCCTCGCTCGAATACTCGTACTCCATCGAATCCACGAGGCGCCGAATCAAATGCAGTCCCAATCCCCCTGGCCGGCGCTGCTCGAGCGGCAGGTTGATGTTCGCATCGGGCGCCTGGGTGACATCGAAGCGCTCCACATCATAGTCGGTCAGCGTCACTTCGACACCCCCGGGCGCCGTTGCCATGTCGATCCGCACGTGGACGTCGCCCGAAGGGCTGTACTTGACCATGTTCGTGAACAGTTCCTCCAGCGTGAAGTCGACGGTCGGCAGGAGCCCGGCGTCGACCCCGTGGCGGGCGAAGAAATCGGCGGTGAACGCGAAGATCTCCGCGAGTGAACCGAAGCTCCGGCGAAAGCTCCGCTGCTCCGTCACGCGCGGGCCTCGCGCTTCACCAGAACGAGCGTGATGTCGTCATCCTGCGGCGTGCCCTGGGCGAAGGCCCGAACCGCGTCGAGCAGGATGCCGGACAGTTCGGACATGCGCCTCCCGTGATGAGTGCGGAGAACGGCCTGGACCCGGTCCTCCCCGAACAGCTCGTCGTGGCGGTCGTGATACTCGTAAATGCCGTCGGACAGGAGGACCAGGAGGTCGCCCGGCATGAAATCAAGATCGATGGCCGGACGCAACGTCGAGAGCGGCATCGCGGCCAGCGGGAAACTGGTCGGATTGTAGCGCGCGCAGGTGCCGGAGGCGGCCTGGAAGTGCAGGATCGGCGCCTGGCCGCCGCTGTGGAAGCGCATCCGATGGGTGGCGGGGTCGAGCAGCCCGATGAAGGCAGTGATGAAGCGATCGTCAGCCAGCGTGGCGGCGAGCTGGTTGTTCACCTGCAGGAAGGCGGTTTCGAGGTCGGCGCCCAGGCGGAAGGCCATCCGCAGCATCGCGTGCATCTGCGTCACCGAGAGCGCCGGACCGATGCCGTGTCCCGTCGCATCGCCGAGGACGATCAGGAGACCCTGGTCCAGAACCGCAAGGTCGAAGGTGTCGCCACCGGTGAGGTCTGCCGGCTGCGACGTTCCGTACAGGTCGTAGCCCGGAAGCAAGGGCATCACCGCGGGCAGGGTGCTCATCTGCACCACGCGCGCCATCTCGAGCTCCTGACGCATCTTCTCGCCCTCGATCAGCGCTTCCGTCATGCGCACCCGCTGGAGCGCGACCGCGCATTGGGCGGCCAATGCCTTGGCGAGGACCTCGTCGTCCGCGCCGAAGGTCCCCCCCGTCTTGTTCAGGACCTGCATCACTCCCACCAGGACGTTCTTGTGGTCGATCAACGGCAGGGCAAGCATGCACCGCGTTCGGTAGCCGGACGCCCTGTCGACCTCGGGATTGAAACGTGCATCGGCATAGCAATCGGCGACGTTGATGATCCCGCGATCGCGCGCACAGGCGCCGACGATCCCCGCATTGGCGGGCACACGCACCGGCGCGATGCCGGTCGCGATCTCGAGGACCAGTTCATCGGCCGCCGCGTCGTAAAGCCAGACCGAGCCGCGATCGGCATGGAGGACCTGTTTGGCCGCGTTCACGACCTCCGTCAGCATGGTCATCAGGTCGAACGGGGCCGCGAGCTTGCTGGTGACGGCGAGGATGGCCTCCATGTCCGGCACTGAAAGGCGGCGGTGGCTCGGTCGGACGCTCATGCCGCTGGAATGTAACAGAGCTGCCTCCCCTGTGCCGTCGGACGCCGTCCCCCGGCATTCCATGCAAGGCAGGCGCGGGAGCGAGCGTCGGCGGGACTCATGTCCGGACCGGCGTCGCGCGTTGCGGCGGCGCCGGTCCGATGGCGGTCCGGCCTCTGTCGCGAGTGATTTTCTGTGGGAGAATGCCCGCAAATGGCCTTCGAGCGGATGAGAGTCTTTGCCGGCAACGCGAACCCGAAGCTCGCCGAGGCGGTCTGTGGTCATCTCAACACCAGCCTCGGACGCTGTGTCGTCGGCCGGTTCTCGGACGGCGAGGTGATGGTCGAGCTGCTCGAGAACGTGCGTGGCCGCGACATCTTCATTCTGCAGTCGACCTGCGTCCCGACCAACGACAACCTGATGGAAATCCTGGTGATGACCGATGCCCTGAAGCGCTCATCGGCCGGTCGAATCACCGCGGTGATCCCCTACTTCGGCTACGCGAGACAGGATCGTCGGCCGCGTTCCGCGCGCGTGCCGATCACCGCGAAGGTCGTTGCCGACCTGCTTACGACCGTCGGTGTCAGTCGCGTGATGGTGATGGACCTGCACGCCGACCAGATCCAGGGGTTTTTCAACATCCCGGTCGATAACATCTACGCGACGCCGATCCTGCTGGGCGACCTCTGGAAGCAGAACTACGACGATCTGCTCGTGGTCTCGCCGGACGTGGGCGGCGTGGTCCGTGCCCGTGCGATCGCGAAGCGCCTCGACTCCGAACTCGCGATCATCGACAAGCGGCGCCCGCGCGCGAACGTCTCCGAGGTGATGCACATCATCGGCGACGTCAACGGGCGCACGTGCGTGATCATGGACGACATGGTCGACACGGCGAATACGCTGTGCAAGGCGGCCACCGCCCTGAAGGAGCACGGCGCGAAGAAGGTCGTCGCCTATTGCACGCATCCCGTGTTGTCCGGCGGGGCCGTTCCGCGCATTGCGGACTCCGAGCTCGACGAGCTCGTCGTTTCCGACACGATTCCGCTCACAGAAGAGGCCAAGGCGTGCTCGCGTATCCGGGTGCTCTCCTGCGCGCAGCTTCTCGCCGAGACGATTACACGGGTTTCGAACGAGGAGTCGGTGAGCTCGCTGTTTACGGAGTAGCGGCGTGAGCGGCGAGGCCCGAAGGACGCGAGCAAACGCGAATCGCCGCTAGCGGCCGATCCCGCAAGCAGGGGAATTTGTCATGGCTTGGCGGAGGCCGCGGTGCCGACCGCCGCGGTCCGTTCGCCGCAGGGTAGGCGACGCGCCGGACCAGTTTGGCTACCCTACAGAAAACGGTTATACTTCAAAGCTTTCCTCGGCTGGTCCGCGTGCGGACTCCGGGGATGTCGCCAACCGCGGACGACCGGCCGGGAGCGCCCTTGGGCGCACCGCGCACCGGAAGGCCGCAGACATCAGGAGCCGCACCATGCAATTCGAATTCACCGCCTTTGCCCGCACGACCGAAGGCCGAGGTGCCAGCCGCCGGATGCGCCGCGCCGGCAAGGCGCCCGGCATCGTCTATGGCGGCGCCAATGCGCCGCAGCCAATCGAGCTCGACCACAATGCGCTGTTCCATGCGCTGCGCAACGAAGCCTTTCACGCGTCGATTCTGAGCATGAGCCTCGGGGGCGCGGTGACAAAGGTCCTGCTGCGCGACGTGCAAATGCACCCGTTCAAGAACGAGATCCTGCACGTGGATTTCCAGCGTGTCGACGAAGGCCGCAAGATCCACATGAAGGTGCCGCTGCACTTCACCAACGGCGAGAATTCGCCGGCGGTCAAGGTTTCCGGCGCGATCGTGAGTCACGTCGTCACCCAGCTCGACGTCTCGTGTCTGCCAAAGGATCTGCCGGAGTTCATCGAAGTCGACCTCTCCGCTCTCGACGTCGGCAGCTCGGTCCATGTGTCGGCGCTCAAGCTGCCGCCCGGCGTCGTAGTCGTGACACGTGGCAAGACCGACCCGGTGGTGGCGTCAGCCGTCGTGCCGAAGGCGCACGTCGAGGAAACTGCCGCAGTCACGCCGGAAGCCGAAGCGGCCGCGGCCGCGGCAGCAGCAGCGACCCCAGGCGCCGCGCCTGCAGCGGATGCGAAAACAGCCGAGGCAAAGGGCGGCGAGAAGAAGGAATCGGGGAAGGACGACAAGAAGAAGTAAGCGCCCGCTATCGCCGCTGCCCCCGGCACGAGGGCCCGCCGCGGCAGCGCCGGCGGGCCTTTTTCGTTCGGCCCGGGCGGCGGGGCAAAGTGTCCCAGGAAAGATCCTTGAACTCCGTTGCCGAATCCCGGCACTGACCCGATGCCCTCCATCCGTCTTCTTGCGGGTCTCGGCAATCCCGGCCGCGAATACCTCGCCACGCGCCACAACGCGGGATTCTGGTTTGCCGACGGGCTGGCATCCCGGCTCGACGCGGTTTTCAGGACCGAGGGCAGGTTCCACGGGCAGCTCGCGAAGGCCGACGGGGGCCTGCGGTTGCTGAAGCCTGGGACCTTCATGAATCTTTCGGGGCGATCGGTCGGCGGCGTGGCGGGCTTCTTCGGCATCGAGCCCGGCGACATCCTCGTCGCGTACGACGAGCTCGACCTAGCACCCGGCGAAGCGAAAATGAAATTCGGCGGTGGCATGGCAGGGCACAACGGCTTGCGCGACGTCGCGGCGCAGCTTGGCACGCCGGATTTCTGGCGGCTGCGCATCGGCATCGGCCACCCGCGCGACTCGGCGATCCCGCAACAGGACGTCGCCGATTACGTGCTGGCGCCCCCGTCGAAGGTCGACCTTGCCGCGATAGGGGCCGCGATCGGCCGGGCGCTCGATGCCTGGCCCGCAATCGCCGCGGGCGACTTCGAGCGGGCGATGCTCCTGCTGCACACGAGGACGGAGAAACCATGAGCCTTAGATGCGGCATCGTCGGTCTGCCCAACGTCGGCAAATCGACGCTCTTCAATGCGCTGACGCGCGCGGGCATCGCCGCCGAGAACTATCCGTTCTGCACGATCGAGCCCAATGTCGGCATCGTCGAAGTGCCCGATCCACGACTTGCGCAGCTCGCCGCCATCGCGCGCCCGGAAAAGGTGCTTCCGGCGACGGTGGAATTCGTCGACATCGCCGGGCTGGTCGCCGGGGCGTCGAAGGGCGAGGGGCTCGGCAACCAGTTTCTCGCCACGATTCGCGAGACGGACGCCATCGCCCATGTCGTGCGTTGCTTCGAGGACGACAACGTCGTCCACGTTTCCGGCACAATCAATCCGGTCTCCGACATCGAGACGATCAACACGGAGCTGGCGCTCGCCGATCTCGCGACGGTCGACAAGCAGATCGCGAAGTACGAGAAACCCGCGCGCGCCGGCGACAAAGAGGCGCAGCGGATCGTCATGGTGCTGAAAAAGGTCGAGGCCGTCCTCGACAAGGGGCGCCCCGCGCGCGCCGCCGACCTCTACGCGGAGGAGAAGGAGGCGCTGCGCCCCTTCTTCCTGCTCACCATGAAACCAACGATGTACGTCGCCAACGTGGCCGAGCACGGCTTTCACGACAATCCGTTGCTCGCGACCGTAGAGGCGCACGCGACGGCCGAAGGCGCGCCTGTCGTGCCGGTCTGCGCCGCGCTCGAGGCCGAGATCGCGGATCTCGAAGGCGAGGACAAGCTAGCGTTTCTGGCGGACCTGGGGCTGGCCGAGCCCGGCCTCGACCGGGTGATCCACGCCGGATACAAGCTTCTCGGCCTCGAAACCTATTTCACCGCAGGGCCGAAGGAGGTGCGCGCCTGGACGATCCATCACGGCGACACGGCGCCGAAGGCCGCGGGCGTGATCCACACCGATTTCGAGAAGGGCTTCATCCGCGCCGAGGTCATCGCGTTTGCCGATTTCGTCGCCTGCAAGGGCGAGCATGGCGCGAAGGAGCACGGCAAGATGCGGCTCGAGGGCAAGGAGTACGTGGTCAAGGACGGTGACGTCATGCATTTCCGATTCAACGTCTGAACGGCCCCGTCGGGACGATGGCCAAACTTCGCTTCACCAAGATGCATGGGCTCGGCAACGATTTTGTCGTGCTCGACGGCCTTCGCCAGCAGGTGGATCTGACGCGGGAACAACGCCGGCTGCTCGCCGATCGCCGTCTCGGCGTGGGCTGCGACCAGATCCTCGTCGTCGAGCGCCCGACGCGCGCCAACGCGGATTTTCGCTACCGGATCTTCAACGCCGACGGCGGCGAAGTCGAGCAGTGCGGCAATGGCGCGCGTTGCTTCGCGCAGTTCGTGCGCGACCACGGGCACACCGATGCCCGCCGGATCCGCGTCGAGACCGCGGGCGGCATCATCGTGCCGGAGGTCACCACCGGCGGCGAGGTGACGGTGGACATGGGCTTCCCGCGGTTCGCGCCATCCGAGATACCGTTCGTTGCCGATTCGGACGCCGTGGTCCACGCGCTCGATGTCGACGGCGAAACGGTTGCGCTCAGCGTCGTGTCGATGGGCAATCCGCACGCGGTGCAGGTCGTCGGCGATGTCGACAGCGCGCCTGTCGCCACGCAGGGTCCCCGGCTCGAGCGCCACGCGCGATTCCCGCAACGGGTGAACGCGGGCTACATGCAGGTGGTGGATCGCGCTACCATTCGCCTGCGAGTATGGGAGCGCGGCGTCGGCGAGACGACGGCCTGCGGTACCGGAGCGTGCGCGGCCGTGGTGGCCGGCATCCGGCGCGGGCTGCTCGATGCCTCGGTGCGGGTTGAAACGCGCGGTGGATGGTTGGCGGTCGCGTGGCAGGGGCCGGGCGCTCCGGTCGCGATGACCGGCCCCGCGACGACGGTGTTCGAAGGCGAATGGGTAATCCCGGCCACGTGATGCGCGCGGCGGGCCACTGACGCAACACGACAAAGACAGGACTCCCCGGATGGACGCGAACGACGTCGCGCTGTTTCTCAAGGACAACCCGAAATTCTTCGAGGATTACGCCGACGTCATCGCCGAGATCTTCGTGCCGCATCCGCACGGCGGCCACGCGATACCGATCGCCGAGCGCCAGATCGTCACGCTGCGAGAGAAGAACAGCGAGTTCGAGAACCGCCTGCACGAAATGATGCGCTTCGGCAGCGAGAACGACCGGATAGGCGAACGGCTGCATCGCTCGACGCTGGCGCTCGTCTCTGCGCCCGACCTCGAGACCACGCTCGCCGTGCTCTACCATAGCCTCAAGGAGGATTTCGGCGTGCCGCACGTCGCATGCCGGCTCTGGGGGAAGGTGCCGGAGCAGTCCTATCTGCCCGAGCTCGCCGCGACGAGCCAGGAGCTCCGCGAGTATGCCGATCAGCTCGGTGTGCCCTATTGCGGTCCGGCCGCGCCGTTCGAGTCGCGGGACTGGTTCGATCAAGGCGCCGACTGCCGGTCGTTCGCGTTCATGCCGCTGCGCACCGCATACACCTTCGGCCTCGTCGGCCTCGGCGACGAGAACGCCGAGCGTTTCCACTCCGGAATGGGTACCGTGTACCTGACGCGCCTCGCAGAACTGGCGAGTGTGGCAACGTCGCGCTACCTGCCGCCGGCGTAGCGCTCGCGGGATTCGGCGCCCCGAGCGCGATGCGAAAAACGGCGCCATCCGGCACGGTTGCGCCAGGCATCGCGCCGACGAACGCCGCGCATCTCGCCGACTTCGCTGCCGGCCTCGCTCGCCGGCCCGCGCATACCCGCGCGGCGTATCTGCGCGATGCGCATGTGCTCGCCACGCTCGCGGGCGCTGCTGACCTGGCCGGGCTTTCCCCGCGGGAGCTTCGCCGTTTTCTCGCCGTGCTGCATGGCCGGGGATTGTCGGGGCGCAGCCTTGCGCGAATGCTTTCGTCCTGGCGAGGGTTTTACCGGTTGCTGCAGGACCGCGATGCGGCGGTGAAAGAGAATCCTTGCGCGGGACTGAAGGCGCCCAAGGTGGTCAAAAAACTCCCAACGGCGCTTTCACCCGACGAGGCGGTGCGCCTGGTCGAGATTCCCGGCGATGATTCGCTCGCCGTGCGCGATCGCGCATTGTTCGAGCTCGCCTATTCGTCCGGATTGCGGCTGGCCGAACTCGCCGGGCTTGATGCCGATCGCGTTGATCTCGCCACCGGAGAAGTCCGCGTTTGGGGCAAGGGTGCGAAGGAGCGGATCGTTCCGGTCGGTGCCGCCGCGCTCAAAGCCATCCGCGCGTGGCTTCCGGTGCGCGCGGGCCTGACGAACGCGGATCCCGAGGCGTTGTTCTTGGGCAAGAGCGGCAAGCGGATCACGCCGCGCGCCATCGAGCGCCGGCTGGCGGCCTGGGCGGTCCGGCAGGGGCTGACGCGCCACGTCCATCCGCACATGCTGCGGCATTCGTTCGCGTCGCACGTGCTGCAGTCCTCGGGCGACCTGCGCGCCGTGCAGGAGATGCTGGGGCACGCGAGCATCGCCAGCACGCAGGTGTACACGCACCTCGACTTCCAGTATCTCGCCAAAGCCTACGACAGCGCGCACCCGCGCGCCAGGCGGAAGAAAGGCTGATCGGGAAGGTCCGGGCGGCGGATGCCATGCGCCCGCGCCCCGCGCTACGGGGTGTCGACGATCCGGACGACGCCCGGCAGCCATGGAATGTCGGTAGCGCCGGGGTCGTGTCCCGCCTGATGCAGAAGCGTCGTGAGCTGGCCGCGGTGGTGGGTGCCGTGATTGAACAGCTGGAGCACCGCCGCTGCGCGGGGCAGCTCGCGGGTCCGGCCGTCGACGCTGCTCGCATAGCGCAGGGTTGCCCCCAGCCACGCTGCGGTCACGTTGCCGGCCCAGTGGAGCATCCTGCGGTCGGTGGCCTCTCGCTCGCGGACAAGGTCCGAAAATTCCGCGAACATGTCGGCGCCGAACGCGGGGACGGTGCACGGCTCGTCGATGAAGCGACCCAACCACGTCCGGTCGCCCCACAGCAGATGGTTGAGCGTGCCGTGCATGGAACCGAAGAAGGCGCCGCGTTCCCGCTTGCGCTCGTCGTCCGGGAGCTCCGCCAGGAGCGCGTACAGCCGCTCGTTCATCCAGCGGTTGTATCGCGCCATCAGCTGGCAATACTCGGGCGAGATCATCGTGGAGGCAGCTGCGCCGTCGCAGAGTTGTCGCGTGCGCGAAAAAAGCGCGGCCAGGCTTCTAGGCGGGAACGGTTTCCTCGGTGACCGCGAGCTCCTCGACCTCGATCGCCGCCGCCAGCTGCGCGAGGCGCGCGACGACACCATACCCGTAGAAGCGGTTGGGTGCGCAGCCGGCGGGCTTGGCCAGATTGGGGATGCACGGCGATTCGAACGCCAACGGCACGAACTGTGCGCCCGGCGCGTTCAGGTTCTCGTCCCTGCCCCGCGCGGCATGCACGCGATAGAAACCGCCGACGACGAACCGGTCGATCATGTAGACGACGGGTTCGGCGATCGCGTCGTGTATCGACTCGAAGGTGGGAACGCCTTCCTGGACGATGACCGACGAGACTTCCAGCCCTTCCTTCACCACGGCCATCTTGTTGCGCTGCTTGCGGTTGAGGCCGGTGACTTCGGAGGCGTCGCGGACGGTCATGATGCCCATGCCGTAGGTGCCAGCGTCGGCCTTGACGATCACGAACGGCTTCTCCTCGATGCCGTACTGCGTGTACTTGGCGCGGATCTTGTCGAGCAGGAACGACACGTTCGACGACAGGCATTCCTCGCCCGCGCGCTCCTGAAAGTTGATCTTGCCGCAGACCCCGAAGTACGGCTCGATGAGCCAGGGGTCGATGCCCAGCATGGCCGCGAACTCCTTCGCGACGCGATGAAAGACCGCGAAGTGGTGCGATTTCTTGCGGTTGTGCCAGCCGGCGGCGAGCGGCGGCGCGATCGGCTGATCGATGTCGACGAGATCCGGCGGCGCGCCGGCCGACAGGTCGTTGTTGAGCAGCACCACGCAGGGGTCGAAATCGGCGAGCCCCACGCGTCGGCCGGTGCGCACGATCGGTTCGAGCGTGATCGAGCCGCCGGTGGGCAGGTCGATTGTCGTTGCCGTCGCGAGGTCCGGGATGAGCGATCCCAGGCGCACGCTCATCCCTGCCTGGCGCAGGATGTTCTGCAACGTCTCGACGTTCTGCAGATAGAAGGTGTTGCGCGTATGGTTCTCGGGGACGAGCAGCACGCCGCGCGCATCGGGACAGACACGCTCGACTGCCGCCTGGATCGCCTGCACGCAGAGGGGCAGGAACGCCGGATTCAGGTTGTTGAAGCCGCCGGGAAAGAGGTTGGTGTCGACGGGGGCGAGCTTGAATCCGGCATTGCGCAGGTCGACCGACGCATAGAAGGGCACCGCATGTTCCTGCCACTGCGTGCGCATCCAGCGCTCGATGTCCGGCATCCGGTCGAGAAAACGCTGCTCGAGCTCGAGCAGCGGGCCGGCAAGCGCGGTGGTGAGATGGGGGACCATGGGCGCGGGGGAAGGAGACGGGAGTCGATTGTAGCCGAACCCGCTTCCGGCAAAAAAGTGGGGCGCCGAGAGGCGCCCCGAACAACCACCAGGGAGACTTCCGTGCCGAGCGCCGTCACACCCTCCCGCAGTGCGGGTTCCGCGGCACGCGGCCCCCGTCAGATGCGATAGGCGGACTCGCCGTGCGAGCTGATGTCGAGACCCTCGCGCTCTTCCTCCTCGGTCACGCGCAGGCCGATCGCGATGTCGACGATCTTGTACGAAATGAAGGCGACCACGCCGGACCAGACGATGGTCGTTGCCACGCCGGTCGCTTGAATGAAGAGCTGGTCGTAGATCGAGTACTCGGCTCCGATCCTGTTGGCGACATAGTCGTAGACACCCTGCCCGCCGAGCCTCGGTGACGCGAACACGGCGGTCAGCATCGCTCCCAGGACGCCGCCGATGCCATGCACGCCGAACACGTCCAGCGCGTCGTCGGCGCCCAGCCTGCGCTTGAGGCCGTTGACGCCCCAGAGGCACACGACACCGGCAAGCAACCCTATGATCAGCGCGCCGTTGACGCCGACGAAGCCGCAGGCCGGCGTGATCGCGACCAGGCCCGCGACGGCGCCCGATGCGGCGCCCAGCATCGACGGCTTGCCCTTGAACATCCACTCGGCGAACATCCAGGACAGCACGGCGGCGGCGGTGGCCACGAGCGTATTGATGAAGGCGAGGGCGGCGGAGTCACCGGCTTCGAGTGCCGATCCGGCGTTGAAGCCGAACCAGCCCACCCACAGCAGCGATGCGCCGATCATGGTGAAGGTCAGGTTGTGCGGCGCCATCGAGTCGCGGCCGTAGCCGACACGCTTGCCGAGCACATACGCGCCGACAAGTCCCGCGACGCCGGCATTGATGTGGACGACCGTGCCCCCGGCGAAATCGAGAGCGCCCTTCTGCCACAGCCAGCCGGCCTTCGCCGATTCGGAAGCGAGCGTGGCCGCATCCTTGATGCCGTCCGGGCCCGGCCAGAACCAGACCATGTGCGCGATCGGCAGATAGGCGAACGTGAACCACAATACGGCGAACAGCAGCACGGCCGAGAACTTCATCCGCTCGGCAAACGCCCCCACGATCAGTGCCACGGTGATCGCCGCGAAGGTTGCCTGGAAGACGACGAAGAGGTACTCGGGGATCACGACGCCCTTGCTGAATGTCGCCGCGGTCGAAAACGACCCGACGCCGTCCTTGATGGTGAAGATCCCTGACAGGAACATCCGGCTCACGCCGCCGAAGAAGGGTCCGTCCTCGGTGAATGCGATGCTGTACCCGTAGACCGCCCACAGCACGATGATGAGCGAGAAGATCACGAACACCTGCATCAGCACGGACAGCATGTTCTTCGAACGGACGAGCCCGCCGTAGAACAGGGCGAGGCCGGGTATCGACATCATGATCACGAGCAGTGTGGCGACGAACATCCACGCGTTGTCGCCTTTGTTGGGCGCAGGTGGCGTTGCGGCGGCAGCCGGTTCGGCCGGCGCAGGCGCCGGCGCGGCCGTCACCGCAGCGGGAGCGGCCGTCGTGGCCGCCGGCGCCTTGGCGTCAGGTGCCTGGGCCAGGAGCGTCGGGGTGCTGGCGTCGGCGAAGGCCGTTGCCGCGGCGGGTGCGAGTGCCCCGGCGAATGATGCGCAGAGCGCGAGCAGTGCAAGCATGCGTTTCATTTTCGTTCCCCCCTCAAAGCGCGTCCGCGCCGGTTTCCCCGGTGCGGATGCGAACGACCTGTTCGAGATCGGAGACGAAGATCTTTCCGTCGCCGATCTTGCCGGTTTTGGCGGCCTTCTCTATGGCTTCGATCACGCGGTCGAGCAGATCACTCTTGACGGCCGCTTCGATCTTCACCTTCGGCAGGAAATCGACGACGTATTCGGCGCCGCGATAGAGTTCCGTGTGGCCCTTCTGCCGGCCGAAGCCCTTGACCTCGGTGACGGTGACGCCCTGCACGCCGATTCCCGACAGGGCCTCGCGGACCTCGTCGAGCTTGAACGGCTTGATGATTGCGGTGACGAGCTTCATGATTTCCTCGCGAAAGCGGTTAGCGGATGAAGTTAGCGGATGAAGGGTGGCCCGGGCGTCAGAACGTCTTCTTGACGTACGCGACGACCACGTCCTTGGCGGTGTTGTAGCCGGTGAGGTCGGTGTAGAACGCCTTTTTTGCGTTGTTGCCGCTGTAGTACGCGCCGAGTTCGGTTCCCTTGAATGGGCCGTCCCCGACCGTGTACGAAGCGCCCGCTTTCCAGTCGTTGTACGAGGCCTTCGTATTTCCGCTTCCGTCGTGTTTGACGTCGAGGATGCCGAAGTGCCCGAGCACCGTGACGCCCGAGTCCCCGACCGGATAGTTGGCGTAGAAGTCGAAATACCACGTGCCGTCCGTCTTCTTGCCGGCGGGTCGCGCGCCGAAGTAATCGTCGAGGCTGTACGAAGCCTTGGCGCCGAGCCACTTCCAGTTCAGGGCGGCGTAGATTTCCCAGCTGTTGGCGCTCACGACGCCGGGCTTCTTGTCGCCCGGGTAGAGGTAATAGAGTGTGCCGATGTCGTAGTTCCACTCGTCGTTGAAACTGCCTTTGTAACCGCCGTAGAAATCCCATTCCATGCTGGAACGCGTATAGACCTCGAAGTCCTCGAGCCAGCTGATGTTCGAAGCCCACGTGCCGAGATAGAAGCCGCTCGAGTGCGCGAAGTCGAAGCCGCCTTGTACGGCGGGCTTGCCGGCGGTTTGGGAGATACCCCGGAAGATGTAATTGCTGAACAGGCCGGCGTTTGCCGTGAGCGAGTAATCCGGCGCGGCGGCGGGTAGGGGAGTCTGCGCCAACGCGGCGGTCGGCACGAGTGCGGCGATTGCGAGGCCGGCGAGGGTCGGACGCGAGAGAAAAGTGGTCGGCATGAGGATCCTCATTGGTGGTGAACTGACCTGCGGATTGAGCGGGTGCGGCATGCTCTCAGCACTTCGCGTGCCAGGCCTCTTTTTATATATAGAACATATACTTAACGATGGACTGCACAATGGGCGACCGAGGCCGATCGATGCAGCGCACCATTTTGGTGCTAGTTTGCGTTGCGCCGCACCATCACGGCGCGGCATGCTGCGACACGAGGGCCGCGATCGCGCATCCGCCGGAAGGACGAGCGCGAACCGCAAGCGGACTTTGCTAGACTCGTTCTGTCTTCCGATCGGCAATCCGTGTTTGTGAAAGGAGTCGGACATGCTGAACCCCCAGAGCTTTGACGAAATTGCTGCGCGCATCGGCAAGGCCATCGAGAACTCGCCGGCGAAGGACATCGAGAAGAATGTGAAAGCTATGTTGGCATCCGGCCTTGCGCGCCTGGATCTCGTCCCCCGCGCCGAGTTCGAAGTGCAGGCGCAGGTCCTGCTCAAGACGCGTGAAAAGCTGGAGGCGCTGGAAAGGCGTGTGGCGGAGTTCGAGGCGAGGTTCCCGCCGCCGTCGGCCTAGGCGGCCAGCATCGCCGGCGCCGCCTGGCGACAGCCGCCGTTGCGCGCGCGACGACCCCCGGAAGACGTTGGCGATGGCGCTCGCGGTCGTCCTCTCGCGCGGACTCGCCGGGCTCGAAGCTCCTCTCGTTACCGTCGAAGTGCACCTCGCGGGCGGGCTGCCTGCCTTCAACCTCGTCGGGTTGCCGGACACCGAGGTCAAGGAGTCGCGCGATCGCGTGCGTGCCGCGCTCCAGAACGCTCAATTCGATTTCCCGGCGCGCAAGATCACGGTCAACCTCGCGCCGGCCGACCTGCCCAAGGAGTCGGGACGCTACGACCTGCCGATAGCGATCGGCATCCTCGCGGCGACGGGTCAGATCCCGGACGCCGGATTGGGGCGCTTCGAGTTCGCCGGAGAACTGGCGTTGGGCGGCGCGCTGCGTCCGATCCGCGGCGGACTGCCGATGGCGCTCTCCGCGCGCCGCGACGGACGCGCCTTCGTGCTGCCGGCCGCGAGTGCCGCCGAGGCTGCGCTCGTGCGCGGCGCCACGATCCTCCCGGCAACATCGCTGCTCGCCGTGTGCGCGCACCTGACCGGGCGCGCGATGCTTGCCCGGCTCGCGCCGCAGCCATGTTCCCCCGCAGGTGATGCGAGCGCGCCCGATCTCGCCGACGTGCGTGGGCAGGAACAGGCGAAGCGAGCACTCACCATCGCTGCGGCCGGCGCGCACAGCCTGCTGATGATGGGGCCACCGGGCACGGGCAAGTCCATGCTCGCCCAGCGGTTGCCCGGTATTATGCCGCCGCTGTCGGAGGATGACGCCCTTGCCGCAGCGGCGATCGCTTCGCTCGCCGGCCGCTTCACGGTGGCGGCATGGGGGTCACGACCCTTTCGCGCGCCACACCATACCGCCAGCGCGGTAGCTCTTGTCGGCGGCGGCAGCGATCCCCGACCCGGTGAAATCTCGCTTGCCCACCACGGCGTCCTCTTCCTCGACGAGCTGCCGGAATGGGATCGCCGCGTGCTCGAGGTGCTGCGCCAGCCACTCGAGTCCGGGCTGATTCATATCTCGCGCGCCGCACGGCAAAGCACGTTTCCCGCCGAATTCCAGTTCGTCGCCGCGATGAATCCCTGTCCGTGCGGCTGGCTTGGCCACGCGAGTGGGCGCTGTCACTGCACTCCGGATCGCATCGCACAGTATCGCAGCCGCGTCTCCGGGCCGCTTCTCGACCGCATCGATCTCGGCATCGAGGTGCCGGCGCTGCCGGCCGACGCGCTGGTGGTGGGGGCTTCGGCGAACGGCGCTGCGGTCAACGGGGCGACAAGCGCGCAAGTGCGCGCCGCGGTCGCGACGGCACGCGCCCGGCAGATAGCGCGGCAGGGCAGGCCGAACGCGCGGTTGTCCCCGCGCGAGATCGAGTCGCACTGCCTGCCGGACGCCGCGGGCGCGGCGCTGCTCGCCCGCGCGATGGCGCAGTTCTCGCTGTCGGCACGGGCGTACCACCGGATCCTCAAGGTCGCGCGGACGGTTGCCGACGTCGCGGGCAGCCCCGCCATTGCGGCGTCCCACGTTGCCGAGGCTGTCGCGTATCGACGATTCGATAGGATGTGAGCGCCCACTCTTGCTTGTTCGATCCCGAATAAGATCGGCTCGCCGGGGGTCGATCAGCCATTTTTGTCCAGCACAAACGGCCACATCGGGACTCGGCAGATTGCCCAAATGCTGCGTTGCGACAATGAGTTAGCCGCATCATCGATTGCGCCGATGCCATTGATCTAAAACACTGATTTGACTCCGGTTTGTTGTGTCCCTATCGTTGGTTTGTGCGGCGCACCATGGCTGCCTGCGAAAGCAGGATGAATGAGTAACCCGACGAAAGGACTTGTAATGCAGACCCATCGATTGTCAATGAACGACTCGGCTGGTTCTGGCGTCTTCGCATTGATCGCGACGGCGCTGATGCCTGCGCCGCCGCAATCCGCGCCATCGCAACTACACGCGCCCGACCGCGACCTGTCGGCGAAGGCGTCGGCACCCCGGCGCGGGCTCCTCGAACGGCTCGACCGCTGGTTCTGGGCGCAGCAGCAGCGCGAGATCGAGGCCTATCTGGCCAAGGCGACGGACCTGTACGACCTCGAGGCGCGCATCCGCGCGATCGACCGGAACGGTTTCCGTCCGCACTACTGACCCGGCGCCGCGGTCGCGCCACCCTGGATGCATGTTCGCATTTCGGATGATTTACGCCAACGCAAGAGGTGAAACCATGGAAGACGCAATCGTGAATGCCTATCCCACCCCTGAATTGAGCAGGCGAGCCCGACGCGCGCTCCTCGCTTGCGGCCTTTGGCTGCGCGTCGGTTTCGTCGGCGCATGCGGTGGCGCGCTCGGGCTGGCACAGCTTCTCGACGGCACCATGAAGCCATTGCCGGCGCTCGCGCTGGTGATCGGCGGAGGGGCGCTGGCGGCCGTGAGCTGGTGGCGGGGCCACGTCGTCCTCGACAACGCCGACAAGCCGGCGGACGCAACGGAGCGGGCTGCCGAAGTGTCCCCGCCGCACGGCGATCGCGCGCTGGCGGGCACCTGAGGGTTCACAACGCGCCGGGCAATGGTTGGGCGGGATGGCGCGCGCCATCCCGCGCCACCTCATGCGGTCTCGACGCGCCAGAGTTCGCGCAGTACATCGACGAGCGCCAGGACCAGCGGATCGGTTTCGCGATCAGCCGCGTGGACGAGCCAGAGCTTGGTCGTGACGTGAGTGCCTGGCCAGATCACGCTGTAGCCGGCGTCGACGGATTGCGTGACTATTTCGTCACGGATGAGACTCATCCCGACCCCGGACTCGACGAGATTGTTGATGACGGACTCGCTGTCCGCCTCGACAATCCGGTCCGGCCGGGAGGCGGGCTCGCGAAAAAGCGCCATCACCAGCCGCCGGTGGGTGCTTGGTTCCGGCGCGACGATCCAGGGACGCTGCGCAATGGTCTCCCATGGCGCGTCGAGCAGTTCACCGGACCAGGCGGCGGGCATCGACACGCGGTACACGATGTCGCGCAACGGGATGGCCGACAGATCGGACTCGGGCCGCGCTCCGAAGTAGAAGCTCGCGTCCAGCGTGCCACCGCGGATGCGTGCCAGTCCTTCGCTCGACATGACCTGGTTCAAGTCGACTTCGATCTGGGGGTAACGCTCGCGCATGAGCACGAGCAGGTCGCCCACACGCAGAATCGACGGATCGAGCACCGTGCCCAGCTTGAGGTTCCCGGTGGGCTCGCCGCGCAGTTCCTGTGCCGAATGCTGAAGGTGCTGAACGGCGTCGATGATCCGCGCAGCCTCGGTCAACAACCGGCGTCCGGCGGGGGTGAGCGCCATTCCCGTCGACGATCGCTCGAACAGCGTCACGCCGAACTGCTCCTCCAGCGCCTTGATGTGGCCGGAAAGCGCGGGCTGGCTGAGATGCAGCGTCTCGGCCGCCCGGGTCAGGTGGCCGAACTGTGCAACGGTAACGAAAGAGCGCAACTGATTGAGATCCAAAGGCGTTCCGGACTCGTTTTACGATCACGGGTATTGGAAAATTTTACCGCACCGCAGCATCACGTACCTAATGAACGATCATGATCAAACGTTTCCATTCTACACGACGAGCGAACTTGGCACCGAGACTCGGGCCGATCCAGTCACAATGCCTAATAACCCAACGGTATGAATGGGTTAATCGAATGCGATCGACATGGAGCGGCAGCCGCCGGATGTCCCGTGCGGAGGATTCGAAGCTACCCACAGGAGCAGACCGAGCCGCATCCGCAAGCTGGCGGTAAACGACTCTCGCTCCAGAATGCTGCAACGCACAATCCAATGGCGGCCGACATTGATCGCCAATGTGCTCCTCACCAGGGTCGTACGAACGCTGACCCCTGCGGTCACCAAGCACCGATGTCTCCCCTCGAACCAAAGGCCCCAAGATGACTATCGCTGTTCAACGCCTCAACGAAAGCACGCGCGGCGCATTCATCGAGCATTTCATAGCGTTGCCTCCTGAGGACAGGCGACTTCGGTTCGGCTCGTCGCTTTCCCCGGAAGGCATCGCAGCGTATGGCGCCGGCATCGATTTCCATCGCGACGCGATATTCGGCGTCCATGACGATCTCCTCGCGCTTGTCGGAGTCGCGCACGTGGCTTTCGGAGGCGATGGGGCCGAGCTCGGGCTCTCGGTTTTGCCGGCCCGCCGCGGCACGGGCATCGGCAGCGCGCTGTTCGAGCGCGGCGCGGAGCATGCCCGGAACCGTTTCGTGGGGAGACTCTTCATGTTCTGCCTCAACGAGAATGCCGCGATCATGCACATCGCGCGGAAATTCGGAATGAGCATCGTCACGGAGGGAGGCGATGCCGATGCGCATCTCCCCTTGCCGCCCGCCTCCCCGGCATCGATCGCCGGGGAGTTCGTGACCGAGAGGTTCGCGCTTTACGACTATGCGCTCAAGGCGCACGTCGCCACATGGAAGCGTGTCAATGCGGCGCTCGAGGAAGCGGCCTCGGTTCAGGCCTCGACATCGTAGCGTCGCGACAACGGACGCAACGCGCTTGCCATTCCGGGCAGCGCCCGTCGGTCGAGCTTGCCGCCCGGGGTCAGGGGAAGTCGATCGACGTAGCAGACGTGACGCGGACGCTTGTGTGGCGCGAGCTGCTGCCACAGATAGTCAACAAGGGCCGAGTCGGGCGGCGGATGCTGCTCGGCCACGAGCGCCGCGGCGACGGTGTGGCCCCACACCTCGTCCGGTACGCCGAACACGCCAGCGGCCGCGATGCCGGGAAAGGCTTCGAGCGCGCACTCAACCTCCGCCGGATACGCGTTTTCCCCGCCCGTGACGATGAGATCCACACGCCGGGCATGGACGTGCAGGCATCCCTGCCCATCGATCTCGCCCAAGTCGCCGGTGTCGAACCACGCGCCCGGCGCAAGTGGCGGCTCGTTCCAGTACCCGGCCATCAGCACGGGTCCGCGAACCTCGATATGCGCACTGCGGACGCGCAGGTCGATCCCCGGCAGCGGCACTCCCGCGCCGAATGGCAGCGGCGCGAAGCGGGCCTGATACGGCGTCGCGGCGACCTGGGAACAGGTCTCGGTGAGGCCGTACGTAACAACAATCGGGACGCCGCGAGCCGTCGCCCGGGCCAGCAGATTGGGCGAAGCCCCTGCGCCGCCCACCAGCACGGCACGTAGCGGCGCCGGCACCACCCAATCCGGATGCGCGTCGAGCACGCGTGCCAACATCGTCGGGACCAGCGAAGCCAGGGTGACGCGATGCCGGCTGATCCATCCCGGAAACGAGGCAGGGTCGAATCCGCGGGCAAGAACGACACAACGTCGCGCCGAGAGCGCGCGGGTGACGATCGAGAGCCCGCCGATTCGAGCGATCGGCATGCAAAGCAACCAACGATCGTCGGTCTCCCATCCGAGATTCGCCGCGCTCGACTGCGCCGAGGCGTTAAGCGCGGATCGGGTCAATACCGCGCCGCGAGCCGCGCCGGTCGTTCCGGACGTGTGGATGATCGCCGCTGCGCCGGTGTGCGGGACGCGCCCGGCGCGCGCCGCCGCAGCGATGAGTCCGGCACGCTCGGTCGCGGTGAGCCGCGGGTGCACCAGCAGTGCCGGGACCCTCAGCTCGAGCAACGCGTACAGCGTGAGGAGGGTTTCGAGTGTGTTGCTGCCGACCAGCGGATGCGGGGTGCCTTGGCGCACCTCGTGCGCGAGCGTGTCCATGCGCCTGCGGGTGAAGGCCGCGAGCTCCGCGAACGTGATGGACCGCGCCCCGATCCGAACGCCAGGTCGCTCGCCCGCGTCCCGCGCCGCCGCCAGAATGGAGAGGGAGTCGTGGTTGTCCGGATGTGCCCCCGCGCTGGCGGCGTTCGCCGCTGCGCCGCCCCCCGAAGGGGCGCGATTCGCGCCTTGGGGCGGCCCGGCGGCACATTGGACGACCCCCACGCTTGCGGCTGGCGCCGCGGCGCTGCCCCCCGAGGGGGCGCGATTCGCGCCTTGGGACGGCCCGGCGGCGCTCATGGCAAACGGCGGAACTTGCGGAAATCCGGCGCGCGTTTTTCGAGGTAAGCGTCCCTTCCCTCCTGTCCCTCGGCGGACAGGTAGTAGAGCAGCGTCGCGTTGCCGGCGAGTTCCTGCAGGCCGGCTTGCCCATCGCAATCGGCGTTCAGCGCGGCCTTGAGGCAGCGCAGCGCGAGCGGGCTGTTGGCCAGCATCTCGCGACACCACTGGATCGTCTCGGCTTCGAGCTCGTCGTAGGGCACGACGCGGTTGACGAGCCCCATTTCCAATGCCTGTCGGGCGTCGTACTGGCGGCAGAGGAACCATATCTCCCGCGCCTTTTTCTGTCCCACGATGCGCGCCATGTACGCGGCGCCGTAGCCGCCATCGAAGCTGCCTACCCGGGGGCCTGTTTGCCCGAACCGGGCGTTGTCCGCGGCGATCGTGAGATCGCAGATCAAGTGCAGGACGTGCCCCCCGCCGATCGCGTAGCCGGCCACCATGGCCACCACGGGCTTGGGCAGGGTGCGGATCTGCCGTTGCAGGTCGAGCACGTTCAGACGAGGCGTGCCCTCGCTGTCCACGTATCCGCCGTCGCCGCGCACACGCTGGTCGCCGCCCGAGCAGAACGCGTCCCTGCCCTGGCCCGCGAGTATGACAACGCCGATGTCCGGATCATCACGCGCGTCGGCAAAGGCCGCCTGCATTTCGCGCACCGTCTCCGGCCGGAATGCGTTGCGCACCTCGGGGCGGTTGATGACGATCTTGGCGATGCCTTCGGCTGCCTTGCTGTAGACGATGTCGCCAAAGCCCGAAACGGACCTCCATGCCGGAATGGGCGGCTGGGACGAAGCTTCCATCATGGTCTCCACCGATCAATCTATTTTCGCGCCCGACTGTCGGACGACTTTCGCCCACTTTTCCGTTTCCTCCGCAACGTGGCGGGCGAGAGCTTCCGGAGTGCCGGGCACCGTTTGCGCGCCATGCGCCAACAGCGTTTCACGCACCTGCGGGTCGTCCAGCGCCTGCCGGATCGCGTCATTCAGCCGGTCGACGACCGAGGCAGGCGTTCCCGGCGGCGCGAAGATGCCGTCCCACGCGCTGACGGCGTAGCCGGGCACGCCGGCCTCGGCGATGGTCGGGTAACCGGGCGCGGCCGGGAAACGTTGCGCCGTCGTGCACGCCAGGCCGCGCAGCCTGCCGCTTTTCGCCAGCGGATACGCATTCGGCATAACATCGATCATCATCTGAACCTGCCCGCCCACGACATCCGCCGCCGCGAGTGCGCCGCCGCGATAGGGGACATGGACGATGTCGATGCCGGCCATCGTCCGAAAGAGCTCCCCGGCCAGATGCGAGGTCGTGCCGTTGCCGGCGGACGCGAAGTTGACCTGTCCGGGATGCAGCTTCGCATACTGGATGAGTTCCCCGACCGAATTCGCCGGAAAGGCGGGGTTCACGACGAGCATCGCGGCGATCGCCGTCATCCGCGAGACGGGCGTGAAGTCCTTGACCGGGTCGAAGCGCAGGTTGGCGTAGAGGCTCTGGTTGATCGCATGCGTGCCGTTGGTGCCGTAGAGAAGCGTGTAGCCATCGGGCTGCGCGCGGGCTACGATCTCGGCGCCGACGTTGCCGCCGGCACCGGGCCTGTTGTCGATGATGATCGGCGCGCCGATCGACTGTGCGACCCTGGGCATGATGATGCGGGCGAGCGTATCCGCGCCGCCGCCGGCCGGAAACGGGACGACGAGCCGGATCGTCCGGTCGGGATACGCGGCCGCGGCGACGGGACCGGCCGCCAGGATGACCGCTGCCATGGCGCCGATGAGCCAGTGAGAAAGGCGCCGCAATAACCGTCGTTGCATGCTGGCGGGGCCGTTGTCGGCAAAAATCGAAAAGAGGCCGGCGGGCCGGGGTCCACCGGCGCCCGCGCGGGCGTGAAGGGCCATGGGCATCCTTGACCGCATCGCGCATTTTACGCGCCTCAAGGTGCCCGCATTGTTGACGCAGGACCGAGGAGCGTCAACCGGCCGGGCCTGCCGCGGGACTCGGCGGCGCGGCGGGTGGGCGTCGCCGCCCCGGTCAGGCCCGGGGTATGCGAACATGGAACCCTGGATGCCCGGCCCGGCAACATGCGCCGGACGACGAATGCCGAGCCGGCTGTCATCCGAAGATCCCGATGCGCGACCGCTACCTCGCCCACTTGCGCGCCACCCTCGACCGGATCCGTGCCGACGGCTTCCACAAGGGCGAACGCGTGATCCGCACGCCGCAGTCGTCGGCGATAGAGCTCGCGGACGGCGCGGAGGTCGTGAACTTCTGCGCGAACAACTACCTGGGACTGGCCGACGACCCGCGGCTCGTTGCGGCGGCGCGCGACGGCCTTGCCCGGTACGGATTCGGAATGGCGTCCGTGCGCTTCATCTGCGGCACACAAAGCGTGCACAAAGAGCTGGAAGCCGCCCTTGCCGCGTTTCTCGAAACCGACGACAGCATCCTGTATTCGAGCTGTTTCGACGCCAATGGCGGATTGTTCGAGACGCTGCTTACCGAGGAAGACGCCGTGATCAGCGACGAGCTCAATCACGCGAGCATCGTCGACGGCATCAGACTGTGCAAGGCGAAGCGCTACCGCTATCGCAACAACGACATGGCGGATCTCGCCGCGAAGCTCGACGAAGCCGACGCCTCCGGAGCGCGCTTCAAGCTGATCGCAACCGACGGCGTGTTCTCGATGGACGGGATCATCGCCGACCTGCCGTCGATCTGCGATCTGGCCGAGCGCCATGGCGCATTGACGATGGTCGACGACTCGCACGCCATAGGGTTCGTCGGCGAGCACGGCCGCGGCACGCCGGAGTTCTGTGGTGTCGGGGGTCGGATCGACATCCTCACCGGGACGCTGGGCAAGGCGCTGGGCGGTGCCTCCGGCGGCTATACGGCGGCTTCGAGCGAAATCATCTCCCTGCTGCGCCAGCGGTCGCGGCCGTACCTGTTCTCGAACTCGCTCGCCCCCTGCATCGCCGCCGCCTCGCTCGAGGTGCTCGAGCTGCTGCGCGGGGACGAGGGGGCGGCGCTGCGCCGGCGCGTGCGCGCGAACGGCGATCGTTTTCGGCGCGAGATGGCGGCTCTGGGCTTCGATCTCGTGCCGGGGCAGCACCCGATCATTCCGGTGATGCTGGGCGACGCAGCGCTCGCGACGCGCATGGCCGACGCCCTGCTGGCCGAGGGTGTCTACGTGATCGGCTTCTCGTATCCGGTGGTGCCCAAGGGCAAGGCGCGCATCCGCACGCAGATGAGCGCGGCGCACACGGACGCGCAGATCGACGCCGCGGTTGCGGCGTTCGCGAAAATCGGCCGGGCGCTCGGCGCGATCAGGTGACGCAGTCGGAGATCACGATGAAGGCACTGGCAAAACTCGAGCGGGGCCCAGGGCTGACGCTGACCCGCGTCAAGAAGCCCGAGGTGGGGCACAACGACGTCATGATCCGGATCCGGAAGACGGCGATCTGCGGCACCGACATCCACATCTGGAAGTGGGACGACTGGGCGCAGAAGACGATCCCCGTGCCGATGCACGTCGGCCACGAATATGTCGGCGAGATCGTCGAGATGGGGCAGGAAGTGCGCGGCTTCGCACTCGGCGATCGCGTGTCGGGCGAGGGACACATCACCTGCGGTTTCTGCCGCAACTGTCGCGCCGGACGCCGCCACCTCTGTCGCAACACGGTCGGCGTCGGCGTCAACCGCGAGGGCGCCTTCGCCGAGTTCCTCGTGATCCCGGCGTTCAACGCATTCAGGATTCCCGACGACATCTCCGACGACCTGGCGTCGATCTTCGATCCGTTCGGCAACGCGACGCACACGGCGCTGTCGTTCAACCTCGTGGGCGAGGACGTGCTGATCACGGGAGCCGGACCGATCGGCATCATGGCGGCGGCGATCGCCCGGCATGTCGGCGCGCGGCACGTCGTCATCACCGACGTCAACGATTATCGGCTGGCCCTGGCACAGCGGATGGGTGCGACGCGTGCCGTGAACGTCGGGCGCGAGCAATTGCGCGAGGTGATGGAAGACCTGCGCATGACGGAGGGATTCGACGTCGGAATGGAGATGTCCGGCGTGCCGGATGCCTTTCACGACATGCTGGCGCACATGAATCACGGCGGCAAGATCGCGCTCCTCGGCATCCCGCCGCCGGACATGGCCATCGACTGGAACCAGGTGATCTTCAAGGGGCTGGAGATCAAGGGAATCTACGGGCGCGAGATGTTCGAGACCTGGTACAAGATGGTGGCGATGCTGCAAAGCGGGCTCGACCTCTCGCCGATCATCACGCATCACTACGCGGCCGAGGAGTTTCAGGCAGCGTTTGCAACGATGTTGTCCGGCGCGAGCGGCAAAGTCGTTCTCGACTGGGCGGCCTGAGAGCGCCGGTCAGCGCGCGACCGCACGGCCAGAAGGGGCTGGGCAGCGGAGGCAACACGTTCAGGCACCGGGATCCCCTCGCCCGAATGGCTGCTTCAAGGGGTAATGCTGCACTGCGGTAGAATCGTTTGGTCCATGAATGCGCCGACCGAACGCTTCCTCGATGTTGCCGGGCATGACGCCGAGGCTCCGCGGCTGCGCGAGATCCCCTACAACTACACGTCGTTCTCCGATCGCGAGATCGTGATCCGTCTCCTGGGGGAGCGGATGTGGCCGCTGCTGGATCAGCTGCGGGGGGAGCGGCGCACCGGCCGATCGGCGCGAATGCTGTTCGAGGTGCTGGGCGACATCTGGGTGGTCGAGCGCAATCCGTACCTGCAGGACGACCTCCTCGACAACCCGAAGCGCCAGCGGCTCCTGGTCGCCGCGCTCAGACATCGGCTGCACGAAATCGAGAAGCGCCGGACGGAGACCGCACGCAACTTCGGCGACGCGGAATCCGAGCGCGATCGAAGCGTGGCGGAGCTGGTCGCGGCGGCGCATGCGGCCGTCGCGCGATTCGAGCACTCGTTCCGGGAAACCGCGACGCTTCGCGCGAACGCGCTGCGGGTCCTGGCGCGCGCGACGCACCGGGACAACATCGCGTTCGACGGTTTCGCGCGGGTGTCGCACGTGACCGATGCCACGGACTGGCGCGTCGAGTATCCGTTCGTCGTGCTGTTCCCGGACACCGAGGAGGAAGTGCGCGGGCTCGTCGCCGGCTGCATCGAGCTCGAGCTCACGATCATTCCACGTGGAGGCGGCACCGGGTACAGCGGCGGCGCGGTGCCGCTCACGACGCGCTCGGCGGTCATCAATACCGAGAAGCTGCTGCGCCTGTCGGCGATCGAATCCGTCGCGCTGCACGCGGGGGCGGAACCTGGCCCGACCATCGACTGCGGGGCCGGCGTGGTCACCAGGCGCGTGATGGAGGCGGCGGAAGCGGCGGAACTCGTCTTCGCCGTCGACCCGACGTCCGCCGACGCGTCGTGCATCGGCGGTAACGTCGCGATGAACGCCGGCGGCAAGAAGGCGGTGCTGTGGGGCACCGCGCTCGACAACCTCGTGTCGTGGCGGATGGTGACCCCGGACGCCGAATGGCTGGAGGTGACGCGGCGGGACCACAACCGCGGCAGGATCCACGATGCCGCGGTCGCGACCTTCGATCTCACCTGGTTCGGTGCTGACGGGACGACGCCGAAACGCAGGGAGACGCTCGTCATTCCGGGAACGGCGTTCCGCAAGCCCGGTCTGGGCAAGGACGTCACCGACAAGTTCCTGGCCGGGCTGCCCGGCGTGCAAAAGGAAGGCTGCGACGGATTGATCACGTCGGCGCGGTTCGTGCTCCATCGGATGCCGCCGGCCATCCGCACCGTGTGCCTCGAATTCTTCGGCCAGGTGCACGCTTCCACGCCGGCGATCGTCGAGATCAAGCGCTATCTCGACAGTCGGCCGGAGGGAGCGATCCTCGCCGGCCTCGAGCACCTGGACGAGCGCTACGTGAAGGCGGTGGGATACGCGACCAAGGCGAAACGCCACGGCCGGCCGAAGATGGTGCTGCTCGGTGACATCGTAGGCGAATCGGACGACGCGGTGGCCAAGGCCGCCTCCGAAGTCATCAGGATCGCCAACGCACGCGGCGCGGAGGGCTTCGTCGCCGTGTCGGGCGAGGCGCGCAAGAGGTTCTGGCAGGACCGCGCGCGCACCGCGGCGATCGCCCGGCACACCAACGCGTTCAAGATCAACGAGGACGTCGTCATTCCGCTCGAACGTTTGGGCGAATATACGGACGGCATCGAGCGGATCAACATCGAACGTTCGCTCGAGAACAAGTTGCGGCTGTGCGACGAGCTCGCCGCGTTTCTCGGGGGATCCGCACTTCTGCACGCCTGGGGTCCCGAGGCCGAAGCGCGACCGGCGCAAGAAGAGATCGATGCCAAGGTGGACGAGGCGCGGGCGCAGGTCGGCGCCGTGCGCGCGCGGTGGCAGGATCTCGTCGACCGCCTCGATGCGATGTTCCCGGCGCTGCAGGATCATTCGGTCGTCGCCTCGTGGAAGGCCGAGCTGAAGGCGCCGCTGGAACAGATATTCGCCGGCCTCGCCTTCGAGCCGCTGCTCGCGCGCTGCAACGCGATCCATCGCACGGTGCTGCGCAGCCGGGTCTTCGTCGCGCTCCACATGCACGCCGGCGACGGCAACGTGCACACGAACCTCCCGGTCAACTCCGATGATTACGCGATGCTGCGGGAGGCGAACGCCGCCGTCGCGCGGATCATGGGACTCGCGCGAAGCCTCGGCGGCGTCGTCTCGGGTGAGCACGGGATCGGGATCACCAAGCTCGAGTACCTGACTGCTGGCGAGCTCGCACCTTTCGCCCGCTACAAGGCCACGGTCGACCCCGAGGGACGATTCAACGCGGGCAAGCTGCTGGCGGGCGCGGATCTCGCGCGGGCGTACACGCCGAGTTTTTCGCTGATCGGCCACGAGAGCCTCATCCTCGAGGCGTCCGAGATCGGCAATGTCGCCGACTCGATCAAGGACTGCCTTCGCTGCGGCAAGTGCAAACCCGTCTGCGCGACGCACGTGCCGCGCGCGAACCTCAACTATTCGCCGCGCAACAAGATTCTCGCCGCGTCGCTGCTGATCGAGGCATTCCTGTACGAGGAGCAGACGCGACGCGGGGTGTCACTGCGCCATTTCGACGAGTTTTCCGATGTCGCCGACCACTGCACGGTATGCCACAAATGCGCCGCCCCCTGTCCGGTGGACATCGACTTCGGCGACGTCTCGATCGCGATGCGCAACCTTTTGCGGCAGGAAGGCAAGCGGCCATTGCGCCTGGCCACCGCGGCGGCGATGTTCTTTCTCAATTCGACCAACCCGGCGACGATCCGTTTGGCAAGGCGCGCGCTGATCGGCTGGGCGTATCGGGCGCAGCGCCTGGCCCACGCCTTCGCGCTGCGCCTCGGGCTCACGCAGGGACAGGCGAAACGCCCGCCGGCAACCGTGGGCGCGCCGGCGCTCTCCGCGCAGATCATCCATTTCATCAACAAGCCGATGCCGGGCGGACTGCCCAAGCGCACGTCGCGGGCGCTGCTCGACATCGAGGACGACGCGATCGTCCCGATCATTCGCGACCCCGCGCGCGGCGCCGAGGATTCCGACGCGGTGTTCTATTTTCCGGGGTGCGGCTCGGAGCGCCTCTTTTCGCAGGTCGGACTCGCGACGCAGGCGATGCTCTGGCACGTCGGCGCGCAGACGGTGCTGCCGCCAGGCTATCTGTGCTGCGGTTATCCGCAGACGGCGGCAGGCGATGCGGACCGGGGGCGGCGGATCATCACCGCCAATCGCGTGCTGTTCCACCGGGTTGCCAACACGCTCAACTACCTCGACATCAGGACCGTGATCGTCTCCTGCGGGACTTGCATGGACCAGCTCGAGAAGTACGAGTTCGGCCAGATTTTTCCCGGCTGTCGCCTGCTCGACATCCACGAGTACCTGCTCGAAAAGGGCGTGCGGCTCGAGGGCGCAACGGGCGTGCGGTACATGTATCACGACCCGTGCCACACGCCGATGAAGACCCATGCGCCGCTCGCCGTCGTCAACGGATTGATGGGCGTGCCGGTGGCGCTGAATGCGCGCTGCTGCGGAGAGTCGGGGATGCTGGCGACGAGCCGGCCGGACATCGCGACGCAGGTTCGATTCCGCAAGGAGGAGGAGATGAAGGCGGGCGCTGCCGCGTTGCGCGCCGGGAACGTCGCCGATACGGTCAAGGTCCTGACGTCGTGTCCTTCGTGCCTGCAGGGGCTTGCGCGCTTCGACGGCGACGCGTCGACCCGCGCCGATTACATCGTGGTCGAGATGGCGAGGCATCTCCTCGGTCCGGACTGGATGGCCGACTACGTCGCCAGCGCCAACCGGGGCGGAATCGAGCGGGTGCTGGTCTAGCAAGCGGGCCTCTGCGCGGCCGGGGATTGTGCTATAAGGCGGCGTCGGGGCCGACCGAGGCTCCGGGTGGAGGCGGACGCTAGGAAACGATGGCAACCGGGTGCGTTTTCTGCGACGGTGAGGGCGGTCGACGGTTGTGGCGCGATGCGCGCTGCCGCGTCGTTTTGACCGACGAACCGTTTCCGGGGTTCTGCCGGGTCATCTGGAACGCGCACGTCCGCGAGATGACCGACCTCTCCGCCGCGAATCGCGGGCATCTGATGCATATCGTCTACGCCGTCGAATCGGCGCTGCGGGCGCGCCTCACTCCAACCAAGATGAACCTGGCCGCGCTCGGGAATGCGACACCGCACCTGCATTGGCACGTGGTGCCCCGCTTTGCGGACGACACGCATTTCCCGCAGCCGGTGTGGGGGCCGCGCCAGCGCGATGCGGCACCGCATCTGCTGCCGGAGGATTTCGTCGCGTCGCTCGCCGGCGATCTCGCGGCGATGCTGGGCGCCACGCTGGCGGAATGACCATTTCCGTGACGCGATGAGCGAACCGACGCGACCCGGCAGCCCGGGGATGCAAGCCTCGGCCGTCGAACCCGACGGCCAGCCGCGCGCGCTGGCCTTCGCCGACGTGGAAACCGCAAAGCGGTGGGTGCATGCGCTGCCGCTGACCAGTGTCGCTTTGGTCTGTGAAACGGTGCAAGGTCAGCTGAGGGCGCTCGCTGGCGCCACTTTTTCGCCGCGGGAACGCGCGACGATTGCCGAGGTGCTGCGCGATCTCGTCGCGCACCTGCACACGGAGCTCGCGCGCCGCTACGCGGGCAAGGGTCAGCCGGCGGTGGATCGCGAGCTCGAAGCCGCCGAGCAGGCGATCGCGCTCTGGCAGGGTCTCTGGGAGCAGTACTCGACGTGTCTCAAACCGCTGCTCGAGGGCGATCCCGAGCTCCAGGGGGTCAAGCCCAAGATCCTTCAGCGCGGACTTTACGTCGGCAAGCAGCTCGTGCTCGCGCATGGCCTCGCGCGGCGCACGGTGCCGGGAACGCTGTGGCACGAGCTGCATGCGTACTACCGGCTTGCCGAATTGCTGGATTGCGCCGTCACCGCCGTCTCCGACAACCTGCTCCCCAACGCCGTCGGCATTTCCTGCTATTCGACGTACAGCCACGCGCTGTTGCTCGGACTTGCCGACCCCTGCGCGATGACGGTGAAGCAGATCGAGCTCACGGATCGCTGGCTCGCGATGTGGGCGCGCAAGGTGTTTCCCTACGCGCAGCAGCGCGAAACCGAGGGCCCCGTCATCCTCATCGATCTCGACGGCGGGGCCGGTGCGACGCTCGTCGCGAGCGCTACCGGAAACCCGGCGGCGTCCATGCGCTTCGGCTACCCCGGCAAGCTCGACGCCAGCGTACGCGGGCGGTTGAAGCGCCTGCAATCCGGGGCCAATCCGGCGGAGCTGCAGCTTGGTCACGATTGCAGCATCGAGCAGTGCACGGCGCTGCTCGGACACCTCGATGCGCGCTGGTACCAGGTCCCCCGCCGCGCTGTCGGACGCGCCGGCCAAGGCACTCGAGCTCTGCGCGGGCGGTCTTCCGGCCGCCTACTTTCGCGCCGCCGGCCGCACCTTCGAACGCAAGGATCCTGGCGGGCCGGATGTCCTTTGCCGACGCGCAGCAGCTGCAGGCGATCGCCGCGGTCGCGGACTACGACCGCGGCCGCGAGGCGGCGGACCACGAATGGGCGTGGGAGCAATGGCATGGCAACGACGAGTGGCGCGAGGCTGCGCGTCGTGCGGGATTCCGACGCGCGCCACCGCTGGATTCTGGACCAGCTCGTCATCGCGCGGAGCGACGGGCAGGTGCGCGTCGGTTTCGTGACGCGCGTCGCCCTCGGCGCGGAGGGGCAGCTCGGGTTGTCGCTGCGGCTCTGGTCATGCGCGCCCGAGCCGATGACGCTGCTGCCCCTTTCGACGGCGGGCGCCGAGGATCTCGCCGCTGCCGGCGTTGCTGCTCGACGAGACGCCCGACGACAAGGCATGCCTCGTGCTACCGCCGCGGACGTTCAATCCGAGCCGCGTGCTGCGCACGCTCGACCCCGGACGCGAGCGGAGCTTCCGCCTGACGCGGCTCCTGCAGCGCGGCGTCGACTTCGAGCGCGCCGCGTTCGACGAGGCGCGCTGAGCGGCAGTCGTCGCGGCATGGGGGACTGATCGGCATCATGCCGAACCGCCTCGCGGGCGAAACGAGCCCGTATCTGCTCCAGCACGCGGGGAATCCGGTCGACTGGCATCCGTGGGACGACGAGGCGCTCGCGCTCGCGCGGCGCGAAGGACGGCCGATCCTGCTGTCGATCGGCTATTCCGCGTGCCACTGGTGCCACGTGATGGCGCACGAGTCGTTCGAGGATCCGCAGGTTGCCGCGGCGATGAACGCCGATTTCGTCAACATCAAGGTCGACCGCGAAGAGCGGCCCGACCTCGATCAGATCTATCAGACGGCGCACGCGCTGCTCACCCGGCGTTCGGGCGGCTGGCCGCTGACGATGTTCCTGACGCCGGACGGCGCGCCGTTCTTCGGCGGCACCTATTTCCCCAGGGAAGGACGCTACGGACTGCCGGGGTTTCTCGATCTCCTGCCGCGCATCGCCGCGGCCTACCGCGAGCGCGGTGCCGACATTGCCGAGCAAGGGTCGCAGCTCAGGGACGCGCTCGCGAGCCTCGAGCCCGCGCCGGCCGGAGGTGGCGCGCTTCCCGCCGCCACGGGGGCAGGCCGCGCTCGCCGAGCTCAAACGGCGTTTCGATCCGGAGCACGGCGGGTTCGGCGCCGCGCCCAAGTTTCCGCACGCGACCGACCTCGAGCTCTGCCTGCGCGCGCACGCGCGCAGCGGCGACGCCGCGGCGCTGGCGATGGTGCGCGTCACGCTCGAGAGGATGGCCGACGGCGGCATCCACGACCAGCTCGGCGGCGGATTCTGCCGTTACAGCGTCGATGCCGAGTGGTCGATCCCGCATTTCGAGAAGATGCTCTACGACAACGGGCCGCTGCTTGCGCTCTACGCCGATCTCGCGCGGGTGACCGGCGATGCGCGCTTCGCCGACGTGGCGCGCGGCATCGTCGGCTGGATGACGCGGGAAATGCGCGCGGAGGACGGCGCCTTTTTCTCGAGCCTCGACGCCGACAGCGAGGGTGAGGAGGGCAGGTTCTACGTCTGGTCGCGCGACGAGGCGCGCTCGCTGCTGGCGCCCGAAGTGTACGCGGTCGCGGCGCCGCACTACGGGCTGGACGGCGCGCCGAACTTCGAGGGCCACGCGTGGAATCTCCGCGTGCGCGCATCGCTCGCCGACGTCGCATCGCGTCTGTCGATCCCGCTGGACGGAGGCCGCACGCGCGGCTCGCCGCGGCGAAGGCGGCGCTGTTCGCCGCGCGCGCGGCCCGGGTTCGACCCGGCCTCGACGACAAGATCCTGACGTCGTGGAACGCGCTCGCCATTGCCGGACTCGCGCGCGCCGCGCGCGCGCTGGACGAGCCTCGCTGGACCGACCTCGCGGTCGCGGCCACCGACGCGCTGCGGCGCACCGCGTGGCGCGATGGCCGGCTCCTCGCCACGCGGAAGGGCGAACGCGCGCACCTCAACGCCTATCTCGACGACTACGCTTTCCTGCTCTGCGCGCTGCTGGAGCTCCTGCAGGCGCGGTTTCGCGCCGAGGACTACGCATGGGCGCGGGAGCTCGCGGACGTCCTGCTGGACGAGTTCGAGGACCCCGAGCACGGTGGATTCTTCTTCACGAGCCACGACCACGAGCGGCTCTTTCACCGGACCAAGCCCGGGCACGACAATGCGACGCCGTCGGGCAACGGCGTCGCCGCCGGCGCCCTCATCGTGCTGGGGCATCTGTGCGGCGCGCCGCGCTACGTCGAGGCGGGCGAGCGCGCGGTGCGGCTTTTCGCGCCGGCCCTGGCGCAGTCGCCCGGGGGCTACGCGTCGGTGCTGGCGGCGCTCGCCGCCCTGGAGGAACCGCCGGCGTCCGTGCTGCTGGCCGGCGACCACGCGGTCTGTGCCGCGTGGCAGCGGTCGCTCGAGCGGCGCCTGCGCCCGACGGTGCGCATTTTCAATGTCGCGGGGGTTGCGCTGCCGGCCGAGCTCGCCAAGGGCGCGGCACCTGCCGATGGGGCGCGCGCGTGGGTCTGCCGCGGCACGCAGTGCCTGCCTGCGATCGACGATCTCGCCCGGCTCGAAGCGCGAGATCGCGAGCTGATCGAAGTGCTCGCCCACGTGGCGGGTCAACGCACGCGCGACGGCCGGCGCGGTCATGCGGAGTGGCGACCCGGGTCCCGTTCCGGTACCATTCGGCCCGCTCTCCCCACCTTCCCTGATGGAGTCTCCGATGAAGATTGCCGCCGTTGTCCTCGCCGCCGCCGGACTGGTCGCGACCGGCGCCGTATCACGCCGATGCCGGCGAAGACCTGCTGAAGAAATCGGGCTGCACGGCGTGCCACGCCAACGACAAGAAAGTCGTCGGCCCCGCCTACAAGGATGTCGCGGCGAAGTACAAGGGCGACGCCGGCGCCGCCGCCAAGCTGGCCGAAAAGGTGAAGAAGGGCGGACAGGGCGTCTGGGGCCCGGTGCCGATGCCGCCGAATCCCGCGGTCTCGGACGCCGACATGAAGACGATGATCGCGTACATACTCGCGCTGAAGTAAGTTAATGCCCGGTTCAGGATCGGGCGGCCGCCTGGGCGTAGGCGGGATCGCTTTGACAGGTGCCGGGCTCCGACGGTACTCTAGCGGGGTCCGTGCAGGAGAGTGCGGCGCCGGGATGCTCCGGCGCGGCCGCCGAAGGCGCAACTCCCGCAATCGCTCAGGCAACAGGGACTGCGCGGGCGCAATTCGCATCTGGAGAGCGGTCGCGCCGCGTGGCGGCGGCGGCCCACCGAAGGGGCACGCGGCGTCTGGCAGCGCCGCAATCTCTCAGGTAAAAAGGACAGACGGGGCGAAGCGCGACGACCGCTTCGCCCTTTTGCTTTTTCCGTCGGGAGATGCGCATGCTGAAGCAGACACCCCTGAACGCCGCCCATCGCGCCGCAGGCGCGCGCATGGTGGATTTCGGCGGCTGGGACATGCCGGTGAACTACGGCTCGCAGATCGACGAGCACCGCGCGGTGCGCACCGCCGCCGGCATGTTCGACGTCTCGCACATGCGCGTCGTCGACCTCGAAGGCGCGGGCGCGCGCGACTTCCTGCGCTACGCGCTCGCCAATAACGTCGATCGGCTGCAGACACCCGGGAAAGGCGCTGTATTCCTGCCTGCTCAAGCCGGACGGCACGGTCATCGACGACCTGATCGTCTATTTCTTCCGCGAGGACTTCTTCCGGCTCGTCGTCAACGCGGGCACGGCGGACAAGGACATCGCGTGGTTTCGGGAGCAGCTCGCCGCGCGCGCGCCGGCGCCGAAGCTCACGCCGCGCGCCGACCTCGCGATCATCGCCGTGCAGGGGCCGCGCGCGCGCGAAGCGCTGCCGAAGGCGTTGCCCGGTGCCGCGGGCCCCGTTGCCACGCTGAAGCCGTTCAACGCCGCCATCGTGCCTGGCGCATCCGGGGACGTCATGGTCGCGCGGACCGGCTACACCGGCGAGGACGGTTTCGAGATCGTCTGTCCGGCAGGGGACGCCGAGGGCCTGTGGGCCCGCCTTCTTGCGGCAGGCGTCGCCCCCTGCGGGCTCGGCGCGCGGGACACCCTCCGGCTCGAGGCCGGGATGAACCTGTACGGGCAGGACATGGACGAGACCGTGTCGCCGCTGGAGTCGGGGCTCGCGTGGACCGTGGACCTCGCGAGCCCGCGCGACTTCATCGGCAAGGCGGCGCTGGTCGCGCATCCGCCCGCGCGGCAACTCGTCGGGCTCGTGCTGATCGACAAGGGCGGCGTGCTGCGGGCCCATCAGACCGTGCATTCCGACCGCGGCGACGGGCGAGATCACGAGCGGCACGTTCAGCCCGACGCTCAACCGGTCGATCGCCTTCGCCCGGTTGCCTGCGGGCATTGCGCCGGGCGATGTCGGTGAAGGTGGTCGTCCGGGATCGCCAGCTCGCCGCGCGCGTCGTGAAGCTGCCGTTCGTGCGCAACGGAAAAGTGCTGGTCGATCTCGCGCCCTAGCGCCCGCTCGCCCATCGCGTTCGTTTTCGCCATTCATCAACGGACAAGCTCCAGGGAGCAACCATGAACATTCCAGCAGACCTGCGGTACACGTCGTCGCACGAGTGGGTGCGCACCGAAGCCGATGGCACCGTGTCGATCGGCATCACCGATCATGCGCAGGCCGCGCTCGGCGATCTCGTCTATCTCGAGCTGCCGGCCGTCGGCCGCAAGCTCGGGGCCGCCGAGGCCTGCGCGGTCGTCGAATCGGTCAAGGCCGCGTCGGACGTCTACGCGCCGGTGGCGGGCGAGGTCGTGGCCGTCAACGCGGCGGTGGCCGGCGCGCCCGAGCAGGTGAATCAGGACCCGTACGCCGCCTGGCTTTTCCGGTTGAAGCCGGCGGACGCCGGCGCGGCGGCGAAGCTCCTCGATGCGAGGGCCTACGAAGCGACGATCGCCGACGCCTGACGGCCACGAACCCGGTTCCACGCGTGCGCGGATCGCCCCGCCGCGCGCCAACGCGAAAAGACACGACATGAACGATTCTCCGTCCGCCCCCGGTTCCGCCGCGGCAACGCCTCCGGCGCTCGAGCAGGCCGATGCCTTCGTCGCGCGGCACATCGGCACCGCACCGCCGGACCAGGCGGCGATGCTCGAAGTACTGGGCTACGCCTCGCGCGCCGCGCTGATGGACGCGATCGTGCCCGCCGCGATCCGGCGCAAGGCGCCGCTCGCACTGCCGGGCGCCATGACCGAGGCGCAGGCGCTGGCCCGATTGAGGTCGATCGCGAGCCGGAACAAGGTGCTGAAGTCGTTCATCGGCCAGGGCTACTACGGCACGCACACGCCGGGCGTCATCCTGCGCAACGTCCTCGAGAATCCTGCCTGGTACACCGCCTACACGCCCTACCAGCCCGAGATCTCGCAGGGACGGCTCGAGGCGCTCGTCAACTTCCAGACGATGGTCTGCGACCTGACGGCGATGGCGATCGCCAATGCGTCGATGCTGGACGAAGCGACCGCGGCGGCCGAGGCGATGACGCTGTGCCACCGCGTCGGACGCAGCGAAAGCAACCGGTTCTTCGTGGCCGACGACGTCTTCGCGCAGACGATCGACGTCGTGCGGACGCGCGCCAAGCCGCTCGCGATCGAGGTCGTGACCGGCCCCGCGGCCGACGCCGCAAAGGCCGGGGCCTTCGCGGTCCTGCTCCAGTATCCGGGGACGAACGGCGACGTGCGCGACTACCGCGCGCTCGCGGACCTCGTGCACGCCGGCGGCGCACACGTCATCGTCGCCGCCGACCTCCTCGCGCTGACGCTGCTGACGCCGCCAGGCGAATGGGGGGCCGACGTCGTCGTCGGGTCGGCGCAGCGGTTCGGGGTGCCGATGGGCTACGGTGGCCCGCATGCCGGCTACCTCGCGACGCGCGACGAGCACAAGCGCTCGATGCCCGGCCGCCTCGTCGGGGTCACCGTCGATGCGAACGGCGGCCCGGCGTACCGTCTCGCGCTGCAGACGCGCGAGCAGCACATCCGGCGCGAGAAGGCGACGTCGAACATCTGCACGGCGCAGGTGCTGCTGGCGGTGATCGCGGGCATGTACGCGGTCTACCACGGCCCGGCGGGCCTGACGACGATCGCGCGGCGCGTGCATCGGCTGACCGCGATCCTGAAGGCGGGCCTGGAACGGCTCGGCCACACGGTGCCGACGGCGCAGTTCTTCGACACGATCGTGGTCGCGACCGGCGACGCCACCGAGCGGATCGTCGATCGCGGCGTGGCGCAGCGGATGAATTTCCGCCGGATCGACACGCGCACGCTGGGCCTGTCGCTCGACGAGACGACGACGCGCGCCGACGTCGAGGCGATCTGGCAGGCGTTCGCCGGCGACGGCGCGGACGAGTCGCTCGCGGCGCTCTTCGCGAGCGTGCCGGATGCACTGCCGGACGCGCTGCGGCGCTCGTCGCCTTTCCTGACGCATCCGACGTTCGGCCGCTACCACTCGGAAACCGAGATGCTGCGCTACCTGCGCCGGCTCGCCGACCGCGACATCGCGCTCGACCGGGCGATGATCCCGCTGGGGTCGTGCACGATGAAGCTCAACGCGACATCGGAGATGATCCCGGTGACGTGGCCCGAGTTCGGCGACCTGCACCCCTTCGTTCCCGCCGATCAGGCCGCGGGCTACGGCGAACTCGTCGCCGAGCTCGAGCGCATGCTCTGCGCCGCGACCGGCTACGCGGCGGTGTCGCTGCAGCCCAACGCCGGTTCGCAGGGCGAGTACGCGGGGCTGCTCGTCATCCAGGCATACCACGCGAGCCGCGGCGAGGGGCATCGCAACGTCTGTCTCATCCCGGCGTCCGCGCACGGCACGAACCCGGCGTCGGCGCAGATGGCCGGCATGCGCGTTGTCGTGGTCGCCTGCGACGGCGAAGGGAACGTCGACCTGGCCGACCTGGAGACGAAGGCGCGCGAGCACCACGCGAACCTGGCCGCGATCATGGTCACCTATCCCTCCACGCACGGTGTGTTCGAGGAGGGCATCGGCCGCATTTGCGCCACCGTGCACGCGCACGGCGGCCAGGTCTACGTCGATGGCGCGAACCTGAACGCGCTGGTCGGCCTCGCCGCGCCCGGCGAGTTCGGCGCCGACGTGTCGCACCTCAACCTGCACAAGACGTTCTGCATTCCGCACGGGGGCGGCGGTCCCGGAGTGGGGCCTATCGGGGTGGGCGCGCACCTCGCGCGCTTCCTGCCCGGGCATCGATACCTGCCGCAGCGAGCGGACGCGATCGGCGCAGTCTCGGCCGCGCCCTACGGCTCCGCGTCCATCCTTCCCATCTCGTGGATGTACATCGCGATGATGGGTGGCGCGGGGCTCACCGCCGCCACGGAGTCCGCGATCCTCGCTGCGAATTACGTCGCGAAGCGACTCCATGCGCACTATCCGGTGCTGTACTCCGGCCCGGGCGGTCTCGTCGCCCACGAGTGCATCCTCGACCTGCGCCCGCTGAAGGAGGTTGCCGACATCGCGGTGGACGACGTCGCGAAGCGGCTGATCGATTACGGCTTTCATGCGCCCACGATGAGCTTCCCCGTGGCGGGCACGCTGATGGTCGAGCCGACGGAAAGCGAATCGAAGACCGAGCTCGACCGCTTTGTCGATGCGATGATCGCGATCCGCGGCGAGATTCGCGCCGTCGAGGAGGGTCGCGCCGATCGTGCAGACAATGCCCTCAAGCACGCGCCGCATACCGCGGCGGCAGTCACCGCCGACCAGTGGCGCCACGCCTATCGCCGGGAGGACGCCGCCTATCCGGTCGCCTCGCTGCGCGACGCGAAATACTGGCCGCCGGTCGCGCGCGTCGACAACGTCTACGGCGACCGCCACCTGTTCTGCAGCTGCATCCCCCTCTCCCAGCCGGCTCCCGCCTGACAGCCCGAGGCATGACCCTGACCTCGCTGAATCGCTGGAAAGCCTCCGCGCTGCACCTCACGCTAAGCGCGGCAATCGCCGCGCTTGTCGTCACACTGATGCTCGTGGTCTGGTATCCGCAGCAATATTTCGCGGCGATGGGCGGCGACACGTTGATGATGATTCTCATCGGCGTCGATGTCGTCATCGGCCCGCTCATCACGCTCATCATCTTCGATCCCAAGAAGAAGAACCTGCGCTTCGACCTCGCGGTGATCGCGGCGCTCCAGCTGGTGGCGCTGGCGTACGGTGTCAGCGTCGTGTTCGACGCAAGGCCGGTCTATAACGTCTTCGTCGTCGACCAGTTCGAGGTCGTCGCCGCGAACTCGGTCGACGCGGAGTCGCGCGCGAAAGCCGGCGCGGAGTTCCGAAGCCTGCCGCTGACCGGCCCGCGGGTCATCGCCGCGCGTCAGCCGGTCGATGCGAAGCGGCTGGCCGACATCGTGCTGTCCGCGATGGGCGGCGGCCCCGATCTCGCGAATCTGGCCGATCTGTACGTACCGTACGCCGAGCTCCGGCAGAATGCCGCAAAGCGCGCGCGGCCGCTTGCCGATCTCGCCAAACGACAGCCGCAGGAAGCAGCGACGATCCGCGACTTCGTCGCAACTTCAGGCCGGGCCGAGGATGCGGTGGGGTACCTGCCGATGAAGGCGCGCAATCGGGACATGGCAGTGATCGTCGACATCAAGACCGGCGATTTCCTGGGCATCCTGCCCGTCTACCCGTGGTGACGCGCACACGCGTTCTTCTGCGCTGCTGCCGGTCAGGCGCGGTGCTCGTGCTGCTGCTCGCCGCGCTTGGCGCCGCGACCGCGCAGCCGGTTCCCGTACCGGCCATTGCCGCGCAGTCCTATCTGCTGCTCGACGTGACCACCGGTCAGGTGCTGGCGGCGGACAATGCCGACGAGCGCAGAGATCCGGCATCGCTGACCAAGCTGATGACGGCTTATCTCGCGTTCGCCGCCGTGCGCGACAAGGCCATCGCACCGGCGCAGCTGGTCACCGTGTCGGCGGCCGCCTGGCGGGCCGAAGGGTCGCGGATGTTCATCGAGCCGCGGAAGGCGGTCACGGTGGACGAGCTCCTGCGCGGGATGATCGTGCAGTCCGGCAACGACGCGTCCGTTGCGCTGGCCGAGCTCGTCGGCGGGAGCGAAGCCGCCTTTGCCGAAAGGATGAACGCCGAGGCGGCCAGGCTCGGGCTCCCCAACACGCGATTCACCAACGCGACGGGGCTGTCGCATCCGCAGCACTACTCGACCGCCGCCGACCTGGCTCGGCTCGCCGCGGCGCTGATACGCGAGTTTCCGGACTACTATCAGCTCTATTCGCTGCGCGAGTATCGCTACAACAACATCACGCAGCCCAATCGCAACCGCCTGCTGTGGATCGACCCCTACGTCGATGGCGTGAAGACCGGGCATACGGACGCTGCCGGATGGTGCCTCATCGCGTCCGCGAAGCGGGGCGAGCGGAGGCTCCTCGCGGTGGTGCTGGGTGCCGCTTCGGACGGGGTGCGGACCACGGAGGCGCAGAAGCTCCTCAACTACGGCTTCCAGGCGTTCGACCTGGTCCAGCTGTATCCGCCGGGCAAGCCGGTGTCGAGCTTGCGCGTGTGGAAAGGCGAAACCAACGAGGTCGCCACCGGCTTTGACGCCGACAGGCAGGTCACGCTCCCGAAGGGCCGGACGGACAAGCTCGCGCTGTCGATGACCGCAACGGAACCGCTCGTCGCGCCGGTGGCCAAGGGTCAGCGGGTCGGCACGGTCAAGGTCACTTTCGACGGAGCCCCGATTGCCGAGTTTCCGCTGGTGGCGCTCGCCGACGTGCCCGCCGCAAGCATGCTGGGCCGCGCGTGGGACACTGTGCGCCTTTGGTTGAAGTGATGCCGGGTCGGCACCGGAATTTCCAGCGGAGGTCGCAGTGATCGTCTATCTCAACGGGGCATTTCTTCCCATCGAAGAAGCCACGATCCCGGTTCTGGACCGCGGCTTCATCTACGGCGATGGCGTCTACGAGTACATCCCGGTGTACCGCCGCCAGGCATTCAGGCTGCCGCATCACCTTGCCCGGCTGCAGCACAGCCTGGACGGGATTCGCCTTGCGAACCCGCACACGGACGCCGAATGGACGTCGATCATAGGCGAGCTCGTCGCCCGCCAGCCGTACGACGATCAGGGTGTCTATTTTCAGGTCACGCGCGGCGTGGCGAAGCGCGACCACGCTTTCCCGACCGGCGTCGCGCCGACCGTGTTCATGATGAGCAACCCGCTGGCCACGCCGTCGGCCGAGCAGGTCGAACGGGGCGTCGCCGTGGTGACCGCCGAGGACAACCGCTGGCGGCGGTGCGACCTAAAGACGATATCGCTCGTCGGCAACGTACTGATGCGCCAGCTTGCCGCCGATGCCGGCGCGATCGAGACGGTGATGTTCCGGGACGGGAATCTGACCGAGGCGTCGGCGTCGAACGTCCTCGTCGTGATCGACGCGGGAATCGTCGCGCCGCCGAAGGACAGCCTGATCCTTCCGGGCATCACATACGGCGCAACCTACGAATTCGCGCAGGAAGCCGGAATACCCTTCTCCATTCGCCCGGTGCCAAGGGCCGAGGCGCTCGGCGCAAGCGAAATGTGGCTGACATCGTCGACCAAGGAGGTGCTCGCGGTCACCACGGTGGACGGCGCACCGTTCGCCGGCGGGACGCCGGGGCCGGTGTTCCGGAAGATGCACGCGCTCTTCCAGGCACACAAGCCGCGGTAGCACGCGCCGTCCATCTCCCCACGCCGTCCGCGGTTCTACGCGACCGGGCGTGTGGTGGCGAATCGACCGTGGTGGAAGACGAGCCCGGCGCCCTTGCGCCGGCTGCAGGTCTCGACGACACCGATGAAGAGCACGTGATCGCCGGCTCGATGCCGGGCGTAGTGGCGGCATTCGAACCAGGCAACGCATCCCTCGATCAGCGGCACTCCTGCGGGACCCAGCCGATAGTCGACGCCGGCGAAGCGATCGCCGTGCGAGCGCGAAAAGCGCCGCGCCAGGTGGGCCTGGTCCAGCGCAAGCACGTTGATGGCGTAATGAGCGGCCCCCTCGAATGCGGCGAGACTCGTCGCGCGGCGGTTCAGGCTCCACACGACCAGGGGCGGGTCGAGCGACACCGAGTTGAACGAGTTCGCCGTGAAGCCGACGAACCGGTCATCGGGGCCCGGCGCGCAGATGATCGCGACCCCCGTGGCGAACTGCGCGAGCGCATCGCGAAACTCCCGGTCCGTGAAGGCGGGAGCGCGGCCGGCGGGCTCGCCGTGGGCGGAGGAAGAAGTCAATGCGTCGACACGGACAAAGCTCCGATGGTAGCAGCGCCGGGGCCTGCGGCAAAACGCCGCAGCGGCAAGGTGCCGGAAAGGAATGCCAACCCGGGCCCAATGTTGCTAAACTGACCCGACCGTGGCCAAGGCCCGTGGTGACGGGAAAAAGCTTCGGCAACCGGGCGCTCTGTCTGGCTGCGGCATTCAGCGGGGGCTTGCGCAATCATGGCTCAGCCGTTGCAGAAGATCATCGCCAACCGTTACACCGGGCGCAACCTGCCGGTGACGCTGGTGCTGCCCGACGGCGGCCGCGTTCCGTTGTCGTCCGAGCCCGAGATCGAGGTCGCCGCTCGCACCTGGCGCGGGCTGAAGGCGCTCGCGGCGCCGGCGCTGGGCGCGCTGGCGCGTGCCTATGTCCAGAACGACATCGACTTCACGGGCAGCGCGCGGCGCGCGGCCGCGATCGCCGAGGGCATGGTCGGCGAGATCGCGCATGGCCGCGCTTCGCTCACGACGCGCTGGCGGGTCTGGCGGCATCAACGGCGCAGCAACCGCGCCAACATCGGCTATCACTACGACGTCTCGAACGCGTTCTATCGACTCTGGCTCGACCGGCAGCAGGTCTACTCCTGCGCGTATTTCCCGACGGACGAAGCCACGCTGGACGATGCGCAGACGGCCAAGCTCGAGCACATCTGCCGCAAGCTGCAGCTTCGCCCCGGCGAGCGGTTCCTCGACATCGGCTGCGGCTGGGGCGCGCTCCTGTTCCAGGCGGCCGAAGTGCACGGCGTCGACGCGACGGGGATCACGCTGTCGAGGAACCAGTTCGACTTCGTGACGGGCGAGATCGCCGCGCGCGGACTCGCCGGCCGCGTGCGCGTCGAGCTGCGCGACTACCTCGATCTGCCGGACGACTCGCTCTACGACAAGATAGCCAGCGTCGGCATGTTCGAGCACGTCGGGGTCGCGCGTTTTCCGAAATACTTCGGCAAGATCCGGCGGATCCTGACGCCGGGCGGGCTCGTGCTGAACCATGGCATCACGCACAACCCGCTCGGGGCACACAGTCTTGGCAGCGGCCTTGGCGACTTTGTCGAGGATTATGTCTTCCCGGGCGGCGAGCTCGTTCACGTGTCGAACGTCATCGCCGGGATGGCGGAGCAGGGTCTCGAAGTCATCGACGCCGAGGCGCTGCGCGAGCATTACGCGAAGACGCTGTGGCACTGGTGCGAGCGGCTGGAAGCCAACGCGGATGCAGCGCGCGCGGAGGTCGGCGAGGAGAAGTACCGCGTCTGGCGCATCTATCTCGCCGGATCGGCGCACGCGTTCGACCGCGGCTGGCTGTCGCTGTGGCAACTCCTTGCCGGCAAGCCGCTCCCCGACGGCCGGCTGCCGCATCCGCTGACGCGGGACTACATGTACGCGCGACGCCCCGGCTGAACCGGCCGGACGCGGGCCGCGCCCGCGGGTTGCATTCGTCGCGCCCTGCCGCCATATTCGCGCGATGGAGACCCCGTTGCCGCAGCCGGCCGAATCCCCGCTCCAGTTTCCCACCGCGTTCCCGATCAAGGTGATGGGGTTGACGCGGGATGGATTCGCGCAGGCGATCGTCACCGTCGTGCGCAAGCACGCGCCCGAGTTCGATCCGGCGACGGTCGAGATGCGCGCGTCGAGCCGCGGCAAGTACCTTTCGCTTACCTGCACGATCAACGCAGTCTCGCGCGAGCAGCTCGACGATCTTTACCGCGAACTCACCGCGCACCCGATGGTCGTGATGGTGTTGTGATGACGGACCGCGCAGACGCGATTGTTCGTGCGCTGGGCCCCACCGATTACGAGCCGACGTGGCGCGCGATGCAGGCGTTCACCGCGGCGCGCACGCCTGCCACGACAGACGAGATCTGGCGCACCGAGCATCCTCCGGTCTACACGCTGGGCCTCGCCGGCCGGCGCGAGCATCTGCTGCGCGGCAATGGCATACCGGTGATCAAGGTCGACCGCGGCGGGCAGATCACCTACCACGGACCCGGGCAGCTCGTCATGTACCTGCTGTGCGACCTGCGCCGCACGCAAGCTCGGCGTCCGCACGCTGGTTCGGTCGATCGAGGCCGCGGTGGTAGAATGGCTTGATTCATCGGGCATTTCCGCTTACGGAAAACCCGCGGCGCCGGGTGTCTATGTGCTGCGTTCCGGGGTCGAGGCGAAGATCGCCGCCCTCGGACTGCGGGTGCGCAACGGCTGTACCTATCACGGGCTCGCGGTGAACGTCGCAATGGATCTCTCGCCTTTTGCCGACATCGATCCCTGCGGCTACCGGGGGCTCGCAGTCACCCAGCTCGCCGACCTCGGCGTCGCGACGACGGTCGACGCTGCGGGAGCCGCGCTCGCGCCAATGCTCGCCGCGCGCCTTTCGACACGAACGTGACCATGGACAAATTCGACCCGGTCCCCACCCTCGCCGGCGTCAAGCAGAAGGGCGAAGCCAAGACCGCGCGCGTATTTGCCAAATACGCGGTAAAGATCGTGCCCTCCGAGCGTCTGCGCAAACCCGACTGGATCCGCGTGCGCGCGGCGTCGTCGCCCCGCTTTGCCGAGATCAAGCAGATCCTGCGCGAGCACCGGCTGCACACAGTGTGCGAGGAAGCGTCCTGCCCGAACATCGGCGAGTGCTTCTCCAAGGGGACCGCCACGTTCATGATCATGGGCGACGTGTGCACTCGCCGCTGCCCGTTCTGCGACGTAGGTCACGGCCGGCCGCTGCCGCTCGATCCGGCCGAGCCCGCGAACCTCGCCAGGACGATCGCCGCGTTGAAGCTCGGGTACGTGGTCATCACGAGCGTGGACCGCGACGATCTGCGCGACGGTGGCGCGGGACATTTCGTCGCGTGCATACGCGCGGTGCGCGAGCTCTCCCCGGTGACGCAGATCGAGGTCCTGGTGCCGGATTTTCGGGGCCGGCTCGACCGCGCGCTCGCGATCCTCGGCGAGGCGCCGCCTGACGTCATGAACCACAACCTCGAAACGGTGCCGCGCCTGTACAAGCAGGCACGGCCGGGATCGGATTATTCCAACTCGCTCACCCTGCTGCGGGAGTGGAAGCTGCGCTTCCCTGCGATTCCGACCAAGTCGGGGCTGATGGTGGGACTGGGCGAGTCCGACGACGAGATTCTCGCCGTGATGCGCGACATGCGCGCGCACGACATCGACATGCTGACCCTCGGCCAATACCTGCAGCCGACGGCGGGCCATCTGCCGGTGCTGCGCTATGTGCATCCGGACACGTTCGCCCGGTTCGAGCGCGAGGCGTACGCGATGGGCTTCCGGCACGCCGCCGTCGGCGCGCTGGTGCGCTCGTCCTACCACGCCGATCGGCAGGCCGAAGAGGTACTGGGGTCCTAGCCTCCGGGCGGCCCGGCGGTCACGGGCCACAGTAACCACATCCGTCCGTCCTGCTTCATCCGCCCGGCCTGCCGGCCCGCGTCGTCGCCGAAGCCCCAGAAGAAGTCGGCGCGCACCGCGCCGCGGATCGCGCCGCCCGTATCCTGCGCCAGCATCAGCCGCTGCAAGGGCCGCGTCGAGAGCGGGTGGGTCGTCGCCAGGAACACGGGCGCCCCCAACGGAATCGAACGCGGATCGACGGCCAGCGTGCGCTCGGGCAGCAGCGGCACGCCAAGCGTTCCGATCGGACCGTCGATCGCAGCCTCCGGCGTTCCCGGCGCTGGCGTGGGGACTTCGCGAAAGAAGACATAGCTCGGATTCTCGTCGAGCAGCGGGACAAGCTTGTCGGGATTGCGACGGCCCCAGTCCTTGATGCCCTGCATCGACGCCCTTTCCAGCGGCAATTCGCCGCGCTCGACGAGGAGCCGACCGATCGACCGGAAGGGATGCCCGTTCTGGTCCGCGTAGCCCACACGCATCACGCCGCCCTCGGCGAGCAGGACGCGGCCGGAACCCTGGATCTGCAGGAAGAACGCCTCGACCGGGTCGTCGACGAAGACGAGCTCCTTGCCGGAAACTCGCGCCTTGCCCGTTTCGATGTCGGCGCGCGGCCAGTACGGGATCACCCGTTTTCCTTCGACCCGGCCCCGCAACCGTTTGTCCTTGAGCTCCGGATAGAGCTCGGCCAGATCGACGGTCAGGAGGTCGTCCGGCGCCGCATACAGCGGGACGCGATGGCGCGTCGAACGCGTGCGACTGCCGGCCAGGAGCGGCTCGTAATAGCCGGTGATCGTTCCGGTGTCGCGGCCATCCGCCGCCGTGACCTGGTAGGGGCTAAAATGGCGCTCGAAGAAGGCACGTACCGCGTTGCGATCCGTGGCGACGACGGCATTCGCGTCGGAACAGGGGGCCTGCCAGAGGTCGCGGGTCGGCGCCGATGCGAGCAGCGCCGCACAACCCACGCGGAAGGCCGGCCAGATTTCGGCGACCCGGTCCTCGGACCATCCCGGGAGCGCGCTCCACACGGCAGGCGTGTATCGCGCCGGCAACGAAGGTGCCGCGGGTGGCGGCTGTGCTGCTCCGGGCGGCTTGCCGGGCGCCGCAGTCGGGCCGGGCTCGCGCGGGGCCGTTGCGCAACCCGCGACGATCAGCAGTGCCGCGGCGGCCGCGGCAGCGCGCAGGGCAAGTGAACGAAGGGACACGGACAAGATGGTATGGTTCTTCCTCGAAGCATTGGTTGCGCTGCTGATCGCCGTCGGCATCGTGGCCTGGACCATGGGCCCGAAGCGCAGGAAGCCGCCGCATGTCACGGCAAGCGACGCGGACCACGACAAGAAGGTTCGCTAATGCAGCACGCGCGGCACCGAAAGCGTGAACAGCGGGATCTGAGCGTCGAAAGCGCAGCCATCCTCGGCCACCATCTGGTACGTGCCGCGCATCGTCCCAACCGCCGTCGCCAGACTGGTGCCGCTCGTGTATTCGAAACTCTCGCCGGGCCGAAGCAGGGGCTGCTGGCCGACAACGCCCGCCCCCTTCACTTCCTGGACCTGATGCTCGCCGTCGGTGATGATCCAGTGCCGGCTGATGAGTTGCGCCGCGACCGTACCGACATTGGCGATCGTGATCGTGTAGGCGAACACGTACTGGTTGCGCGAAGGGTCGGATTGGTCGGCGAGATACGCCGTCCTCACCGCGACCGTGATGTCGTACTTCCCGGATTCAGCCATTGGTGTCGAGCAACATTTTCGCGAGCGATTATAAACCCATGTCCGATTTCCTGATTGCGCCCTCCCTCCTGTCCGCGGATTTCGCGTGTCTCGGCGACGAGGTGCGCGCGGTAACCGCCGCCGGCGCCGACCTCCTCCATTTCGACGTGATGGACAACCACTACGTTCCGAATCTGACCGTGGGGCCGCTGGTCTGCGCCGCGATCAAGCCGCACGCGACGATTCCGATCGACGTGCACCTGATGGTGAAACCGGTGGACCGCATCGTCGCGGATTTCGTTGAGGCCGGCGCGGGAATCGTGAGTTTTCATCCCGAAGCCTCCGAGCACGTCGACCGCACAATCGGGGTCATCCGCGATTGCGGCTGCAAGGCCGGGCTGGTCTTCAATCCGGCCACCCCGCTGGACTGGCTCGACCACACGCTCGACCGGCTCGACCTCGTGCTGATCATGTCGGTCAATCCGGGCTTCGGCGGGCAGTCGTTCATCCCCGAGGCACTCGCCAAGCTCCGGCTTGCGCGCGCGCGGATCGACGCTTCGCAGCAGCGGACGGGCCGCAGGGTCCTGCTCGAGGTCGATGGCGGGATCAAGGTGGACAACATCGCCGCCGCCGCGAAGGCCGGCGCCGACACGTTCGTCGCCGGATCGGCGATCTTCGGTGCGCCGGATTACCAGGCGACGATCGCGCGGATGCGCGCGGAGCTGGCCGCGGTGCGATGAGCGCCGCCGGGCTGCCCCGCATCGATGCCAGCGCCATCGCCTTCGATCTCGACGGCACGCTGCTCGACACGGTCCACGAGCTCGCAACCGCGGTGAACGCGCTGCTCGCGGAGCTCGGTCATCCTCCACTGGGGACGGAGGTCGTCGGCACGATGATCGGCAAGGGCATGGCGAATCTCGTCCGCCGGGCGCTGGCGCTCGCGACCGGGGGGTCGCCCGAAGCCGTCGACGACGACGAAGTGAAGGACGCGCTGCTGCGTTACCAGGCGCACTACGCGTCGCGGCTCGGCCGTGAAACCCGCCTGTTTCCGGGCATGATCGGCGGGCTCGCGCGGTTGTCCGCGATGGGTTTTCCGCTGGCGGTGATCACGAACAAGGCGACGCGCTTCGTGCGGCCGCACCTGGTGCAGGCCGGGATCGAGCGTTTCTTCGCGGTGGTGATCGGCGGTGACGATCTGCCGACGAAGAAGCCCGACCCGGGCCCGCTCCTGCATGCGGCGGCGGTGTTCCGCATATCGCCTGCCCGGCTGCTGATGGTCGGCGATTCCGCCAACGACGTGGAGGCCGCGCGGGGGGCAGGCTGTCCGGTGCTCGTCGTCCCCTACGGCTACCGCGAGGGCCGACCGGTGCACGACCTCAACGCCGATGGTATAGTCCCGTCGGTCGATGCGGTCGCCGATCGCGTCCGCTACGTCGCCCCGACACCGGAATGAGCTTCGCCGCCCTCCTGCAAGCGCGCCCCGCGGCATTCGCCCGCTGGCGCCGCGCGAGCGCCGCCCGCCGCTGGCGTTGACCACGCGCGCCCCGGCCGCGGGTGCCGCGCGATGCGCCACGCAGTCTAAAGACTGCACCGTTGTAAAGACTGCACCGTTGCCAGCCTCGAAGAGATCGTCCCAGCACCATGACCGAAGCCGAATTCCGTGCGTTTGCCGCTCAGGGCTATAACCGCATCCCGCTCGCGCTCGAGTCGTTCGCCGACCTCGACACGCCGCTGTCGCTCTACGTCAAGCTCGCGAACGAGCCCTACAGCTTCCTCCTGGAGTCGGTCGTCGGTGGCGAGCGGTTCGGCCGCTACTCGTTCATCGGGCTGCCGGCGAAGACCCGCATCCGCGCGCGGGGCACCGCGATCGAAGTCGACGAGGGCGGCGCCATCGTGGAGCGGCACGAAGGCGATCCGCTTGCGTTCGTCGGCGCATTTTTGCGCCGCTATCGCGCCGCTCCGCGTCCCGGGTTGCCGCGATTCTGCGGCGGGCTTGCCGGCTGTTTCGGCTACGACACGGTGCGCCACATCGAGACGAAGCTCGCCGGCGGCGCGCCGCCGCCGGGAGCCGGCCTCGCGGATGTTCCCGACATCCTGCTGCTCCTCACCGAGGAGCTCGCGGTCGTCGACAACCTCGCGGGCAAGATCTCGCTCATCGTCTACGCCGATCCGGGCGACCCGGACGCGTACGCGAAGGCGCGGGAACGGCTGCAGGCGCTGCGCCGCCGGCTGCGCGAACCGGTGTCGATCCCGTTCCAGACCGCGACCGCGCTCACGCAGGCGGAGAGCGAGTTCGGCGCCGAGGGATTCCAGCGCGCGGTGCGGCGCGCCAAGGACTACATCGCCGCGGGCGACGTGATGCAGGTCGTGCTGTCGCAGCGGATGCGCCGGCCGTTCAACGCTTCGCCCCTGTCGCTGTACCGGGCGCTGCGCTCGCTCAATCCGTCGCCCTACATGTTCTATTACGACTTCGGCGATTTCCACGTCGTCGGCGCGTCGCCCGAGATCCTCGTCCGCAAGGAGGGCGCAGCCGTCACGCTGCGGCCGATCGCCGGCACGCGCCCGCGCGGCGCGACGCGAGAGGCCGACGAGAAACTCGCGGCCGAGCTCCTGGCCGACCCCAAGGAGATCGCCGAGCACGTGATGCTCGTGGACCTCGGGCGCAACGACGTCGGGCGCGTCGCGCAGACCGGCACGGTGAAGCTCACCGACCGCATGGTCGTCGAGCGCTATTCGCACGTGATGCACATCGTGTCCAATGTCGAAGGCGTGCTGCAGCCCGGGCTCACCAGCATCGACGTGCTGCGCGCCGCGTTTCCCGCCGGCACCGTGAGCGGCGCGCCGAAGGTGCGCGCGATGCAGATCATCGACGAGCTCGAGCCGACCGGCCGCGGCATCTACGCCGGGGCGGTGGGTTACATCAGCTTTCAGGACGACATGGACACGGCGATCGCGATCCGCACGGCGGTGGTCAAGGGCGGCACGCTCTACGCGCAGGCGGGCGCCGGCATCGTCCACGATTCGGTGCCGGAGTCGGAGTGGACCGAGACGCAGAACAAGGCGCGTGCCGTCTTTCGCGCCGCCGACATGGTGCAGCAGGGCCTGGACGCGGAGGTTTGACCTTGCTGCTGCTGATCGACAATTACGACAGCTTCACCTACAACCTCGTCCAGTACTTCGGGGAGCTGGGCGCGGACGTGCACGTCCATCGCAACGACGTGCTCGCTCTGGAGCAGATCGCCGCGTGGGAGCCGGAGCAGATCGTCATCTCGCCCGGCCCGTGCACGCCCAGCGAAGCCGGGATCTCGGTGCCGCTGATACAGCGCTTCGCCGGAAAGATCCCGATCCTCGGCGTCTGCCTCGGCCACCAGGCGATCGGACAGGCGTTCGGCGGGAATGTCGTGCGCGCGGCGCAGGTGATGCACGGCAAAGTCTCGCTTGTCGCGCACGACGGCCGCGGCGTCTTCGCCGGCCTGCCCTCGCCATTGACGGCGACGCGCTACCATTCGCTCGCGATCGAGCGCGCGACGATGCCCGCGTGCCTCGAGGTCACGGCGACGTCCGGTGACGGTGAGGTCATGGGGGTGCGGCATCGCGAATGGCCGGTCGAGGGCGTCCAGTTCCACCCCGAGGCGATTCTGACCGAGCACGGCCACGCGCTGCTGCGCAATTTTCTCGCGGGCGTTCGATGAGGCGGTGGTGGCCGGTCGCGGCGCTGGCTGCGTCCACCCGCGTGCGGATCGCCTGCCGGAGCGGCCGCGCGCGCCAGCAGATCGACGAATCCGAAAACTGAAAAAAGGAGCCACCATGTCCCTCACCGTCCAGGAAGCGCTGCAGCGCGCGATCGAGCACCGCGAGATCTTTCCCGACGAAATGCTGTCGATCATGCGGCGGATCATGAGCGGCGAGGTGACGCCAGTGATGATCGCCGCGCTCACCATCGGCTTGCGCGTCAAGAAGGAGACGATCGGCGAGATCGCCGCCGCGGCGCAGGTGATGCGTGAATTCGCGACCAAGGTCGACGTGCCCGACACGGACCACCTCGTCGACATCGTCGGCACCGGCGGCGACTCGTCGCACACGTTCAACATTTCGACGGCATCCATGTTCGTCGCGGCGGCGGCTGGCGCCCGCGTCGCCAAGCACGGCGGCCGTTCGGTGTCGTCGAAGTCGGGCAGCGCCGACGTGCTGGAGGCGCTCGGGGCGAACATCATGTTGAAGCCCGAACAGGTCGCGCATTCGATTGCGCAGACGGGCATCGGCTTCATGTTCGCGCCGTCGCATCACAGCGCGATGAAGCACGCGGCGCCGGTGAGGAAGGAGCTCGGCGTGCGGACGATTTTCAACATTCTGGGGCCGCTCACCAATCCCGCCGGGGCGGCCAATCAGCTGCTGGGCGTCTTTCACCCGGACCTGGTGGGCATCCAGGTGCGCGTGCTGCAGCGGCTGGGGAGCAAGCACGTGATGGTCGTCTACGGCAAGGATGGAATGGACGAAGTGTCGCTGGGCGCGGCGACGATGGTCGGCGAGCTGAAGGACGGCGAAGTGCGCGAGTACGAGATCCATCCGGAGGACTTCGGACTCTCGATGATCTCGAATCGCGGCCTCAAGGTGGCCGACGCGGCCGAATCGAAGGAGATGCTGCTGGAGGCACTCGGCAACGTGGAAGGAACGCCGCGCGAGATCGTCGTGCTGAATTCCGGCGTCGCCCTGTACGCGGCCGACGTCGCGACGTCGATTGCCGAGGGCATCGAGCGGGCGCGCGCCGCGATCGCCTCGGGCGCCGCGAGGAAGAAACTCGAGCAGTTCGTCACAATGACGCAGAAGCTCGGCGCCGCGAACGGCTGACCCGCGCGGCAGGCCATGGCCGATATCCTCGCGCAGATCCTCGCGACCAAGGCCGACGAGATCGCGGCGGCGAGAGCCGCGCGGCCCGTTCGCGAAATCACGGCCACGGCGCGGGCGCAAGCGCCGCCCCGCGATTTCGAGGGCGCGTTGCGCGCGAGGATCGCGGTCGGTCGCCCGGCGGTCATCGCCGAGATCAAGAAGTCGAGTCCGAGCCGCGGCGTTCTGCGCGCCGACTTCGACCCGCCCGCGATCGCCGCGAGCTACGAGCAGGGCGGCGCGGCGTGCCTGTCCGTGCTGACCGACCGGCAATACTTCCAGGGCGCGCCGGAGTTCCTGGCGGCGGCCCGCGCCGCCTGCGCGCTGCCGGTGCTGCGCAAGGACTTCATCGTCGACGAGTATCAGGTCGTGGAGGCGCGAGCGATGGGTGCCGATGCGATCCTGCTGATCGTGGCGGCGCTTGCCGACGCACGGCTTGCGGCACTCGAGGTCTGCGCGCGCGACCATGGCATGGCGGTGCTGGTCGAGGTGCACGACGACGTCGAGCTCGACCGCGCGCTGAGGCTCGCCACGCCGCTCGTCGGCATCAACAACCGCAATCTGCGCACGTTCGACGTGTCGCTCGCGACGACACTTGATCTTCTGCCGCGCATTCCCGCCGGGAAGCTCGTCGTGACCGAAAGCGGAATCCTTGCGCCAGCGCATGTGGCGACGATGCGCGCGCGGGGGGTGCAGGCGTTCCTCGTCGGCGAGGCGTTCATGCGCGCACCCGACCCGGGCACGGCGCTCGCGGCGCTCTTCGCCTGAGATGAACAGCCCCCACGCTCACTCCGTTCGCTGCCCCCCGCGGGGGCAGTCAACGCCATTCGGGCGTCCCGGCGGGCACTGACGCCGCGCCCCGGTGCTATCATGCCCCGCGACAACGGGGGGTGTCACAAGTGTCGGCCATCGCCGCCGAAAACGTCAGCAAGCACTGGACGACCGCCGACGGTGAAGTGCGCGCCGTCGACCGGCTGTCGTTCGCCTTCGACGAGGGGACGCTCAATGTGCTGCTGGGCCCGTCCGGCTGCGGCAAGTCGACCACGCTGCGCCTCATCGCCGGCCTCGAGCCGGCGGACGGGGGCCGCATCTTCATCGCCGGGCGCGACGTCACGAAGCTTCCGCCGTCGCAGCGCAATATTGCGATGGTGTTCCAGAGCTACGCGCTGTTTCCGCATTTGCCGGTCTCCGAGAACATCGTGTTCGGGCTCAGGGTGCGCAGGGTCGCGCCGGCTGACGTCGCGCGCCGCCTGAAGCGCGTCGCGGACCTGCTCGGGCTTTCCGAGCTTCTCGACCGCAAGCCGTCGCAGCTTTCCGGCGGCCAGCAGCAGCGCGTCGCGCTGGGCCGCGCGATCATCAATGAGGCGCCGGTCTGCCTGATGGACGAGCCGCTGTCGAATCTCGATGCGCAGCTGCGGCAGGACATGCGCGCCGAGCTCCGCCATCTGCAGCGGCAGCTCGGGATCACGATGGTCTACGTGACGCACGACCAGGTCGAGGCAATGTCGATGGCGGACCGCGTCGTGCTGCTCAACCGGGGGCAGATCGAGCAGGATGCGACGCCGGTCGAGCTCTACGATCGTCCGGCCAACACGTTCGTCGCGCGCTTCATCGGTACGCCGCCGATGAATCTCCTGCCGCTCGAGCGCGGCGGCGAAGGGGCCGTGATAGCCGGCTCGGACGGTCCGGCGGTCGCCCCGGCCGGTGGCGCCGGCCTCACGCTCGGCGTGCGGCCCGAGCACATCGCGCTCGGCTTCCAGCGCGGCGTTCCTTCGACGGTCGCGGCGATCGAGTACCTTGGCGCGGATTCGCTCGTGACCTGCCGGCTGGGCGCGACATCGCTTGCGGTGCGCGTGCCCGGCAGCGTCGGCCTCGCGCGCGGCGACTCCGTCCGCCTGTCGTGGGCCCCCGGTGCCCAGCATCTGTTCGAACCCGGCGGCACACGATGCGCGGACCCCAGGCCGCTCGAAATGGCGACTCTGTTCGCGTAACCCCGATTTGGTCTCACCAGAGGAGGAAGTCATGCTGCAACGAACCATCCGGCGCGCGTGCGCGCTCGTCGCCGCCGTCCTCGCCGGCGCGGCACTGCCGCCAGCCGCCCAGGCGCAGGCCCCGGTCGAGGTCCCGTTCTATTTCCCGGTGGCGGTGGGCGGCCCCATCACGAAGATCATCGATGGCCTGGCCGCGGACTTCGAGAAGGAGAATCCCGGGACCAGGATCAAGCCGATCTATTCCGGCACCTATCAGGACACGATCACCAAGGCCCTCACCGCGGTCAAAGGGGGTGAGCCGCCGGTGACGTCGATCCTGCTGTCGACGGACATGTACACGCTGATCGACGAAGACGCGATCGTGCCCTTCGACGAGGTCATCAATACCCCGGAGGATCGGGCCTGGCTCCGGAGCTTTTATCCCGCGTTCATGGAGAACAGCCAGACCGGGGGCAAGACCTGGGGCATACCGTTCCAGCGCTCGACGATCGTTCTCTACTGGAACAAGGAGATGTTCAAGGAGGCGGGCCTCGATGCGAACCGGCCGCCGGCCACCTGGAAGGAACAGGTCGAGTACGCGCAGAAGCTCACCAGGCGCGACGCGTCGGGCAAGGTCACGCAGTGGGGCCTCCAGATCCCGTCGTCAGGCTTCCCGTACTGGTTGTTCCAGGCGCTCGCGATCCAGAACGGGATCAACCTGATGAACGCCACCGGCACCGAAACCTATTACGACAAGCCGGAAGTCGTCGGGGCGCTCCAGTACTGGGTCGACCTCGTGAAGAAGGAGAAGGTGCACCCGGAAGGCATCGTCGAGTGGGGCACCACGCCGAAGGACTTCTTCGAGAGGAAGATGGCAATGATGTGGACGACGACGGGCAATCTGACCAACGTCAGGAACAACGCCAAGTTCGACTTCGGCGTCGCGATGCTGCCGGCCGGCAGGCAGCGCGGCAGCCCGACCGGCGGCGGCAATTTCTACCTGTTCAAGAAGAGCACGCCGGCGCAGCGCGAGGCCGCGTTCAGGTTCGTCAAGTGGATCACAACGCCGCAACGTGCGGCGCAGTGGGGAATCGACACCGGGTACGTCGCGGTTCGCGCCGATGCCTGGGACACCCCGGTGATGAAGCAGTACGTGGCGGGGTTCCCGGCCGCGGCGGTTGCGCGCGACCAGCTCCCGTTCGCCAAGGCCGAGTTGTCGACGCACGACAACCAGCGCGTGACGCAGGCGTTGAACGACGGGCTGCAGGCGGCGCTCACCGGCACCAAGACGCCGGAGCAGGCGATGAAGGACGCGCAGCGCGAAGCCGAACGGCTGTTGCGGTCGTACAAGAGGTAACGCGGTTTCACCCGGATGGCGCGCACGACACAATGGCTCTACGGCTGGCTGCTCCTGCTGCCGGCGGCCGTGCTGCTCGCGCTGTTCACGCACTATCCGGTCGTAGCGACACTCTGGCACAGCTTTCTCTCCACGCCCAAGGGCAGTCGCCCTGCGGTTTGGGTCGGACTCGACAATTACCGCCAGCTCGCCGAAGACCCGATCTTCTGGCAGGCATTCGTCAACAACCTCTGGTTCGCGCTCGGCACGATCCCCGCGTCGATCGCGCTCGCGTTGCTGATGGCGGTGTGGGTCAACGGCCGGCTCCCGGGGCGGGGCTTTCTTCGCCTCGCCTACTTCACACCCACGGTGCTGCCGATGATCGCGGTGGCGAACATCTGGCTCTTCTTCTACACGCCCGAGTACGGCCTCCTCGAAAGTGCGCTTGCCGTGTTCGGCGCCGGGTCGCACAACTGGCTCGGCAGCAAGAGCACCGCGCTTGCCTGCCTGATGGTCGTCACCGTCTGGAAGGAGGCGGGGTTCTTCATGATCTTCTACCTCGCCGCGCTGCAGGCGATGTCGCCGCATCTCGCCGAGGCGGCCGCGATCGAAGGGGCTTCGCGCTGGCATTTCTTCCGCCGGGTCACGTTTCCGCTGCTGATGCCCACGACGCTGTTCGTTCTGGTCAACGCGGTGATCAACGCGTTCCGGCTGGTCGACCACGTCGTCGTGATGACGCGCGGCGGCCCTGACAATGCGACGGCGCTGCTGCTCTATTACATCTACGCGATCGGCTTCCGCTTCTGGGACTCCGCGTACGCCGCGGCGCTGACCATGGTGCTGCTGGCGGTGCTGGCGGCGGCGGCGCTCGCGCAGTTCTGGTTCCTCGAGCGCAAGGTGCACTACCAGTGACGCACGTCTACGCCACACGAGGCGTTCCCCGCACGCTGGAAACGATCGGGGCCTGGGTCCTCGCGCTCCTGTGGCTGCTGCCGCTGCTCTACGCGGCGTGGACGGCGTTCCATCCGGCGGAGTTCTCGACGCGGTTTGCCCCGACGGCCCCGCTGACACTCGAGAACTTCGAGAAAGCGTGGGCTGCGGCCCCGTTCGCCCGCTACTTCCTGAATACGACGGCGCTCGTGGCCATGATCCTGGCTGCGCAGCTCGTGCTGGTGACGCTCGCTGCGTACGCATTCGCGCGCTTCGAATTCCCCGGCCGCAACGTCCTCTTTGCCCTGGTTCTGGTCCAGCTGATGGTGATGCCGGACGTGCTGATCGTCGAGAACTACCAGACGATGACCACGCTGGGGCTGAAGGACACGATCCTGGCGATAGGGCTTCCGTACATGGCGAGCGCATTCGGGATCTTCCTGCTGCGGCAGACGTTCAAGACCGTCCCGCGCGAGCTCGACGAGGCGGCGCGCATCGAGGGCTGCGGGCCTCTCGCGGTGCTGTGGAAGGTCTACGTGCCGCTGGCCCGACCCGTCTACCTGGCCTACGCTCTCGTCAGCGTCAGCTACCACTGGAACAATTTCCTCTGGCCGCTCATCATCACGAATTCGGTGGAGTCGCGGCCGCTGACGGTCGGGTTGCAGGTGTTTTCGTCCGGCGACCAGGGCATCGACTGGTCGATCATCACCGCGGCGACGCTGCTCACTTCGGCGCCGCTCCTGGTGGCGTTCCTTCTCTTCCAGAGGCAATTCGTGCAGAGTTTCATGCGGGCGGGCATACGATGATTTTGATCACGTGGAACGTGCAATGGTGCCGGGGTGTGGACGGTCGCGTCGATCCGGCGCGGATCGTCGCCGAGGCGAGGAAGCTCGCCGACTTCGACGTGCTCTGCCTGCAGGAAATCGCCGACAACTTCCCGGATCCCCGCCTCGCGGGCAGCGCGGGCGAAGATCAGTTCGCGACACTGGCCGCTCGGCTGCCCGGCTACACGGCCGTGGCGGGCGCTGCCGTCGACCACCCGGCCGACGGCGGTCGCCGCCGGCGGTTCGGCAACCTGATCCTGTCGCGGCTTCCCGTGCGCCAGGCCTACCGGCACCTGTTGCCGTCGCCGATCGACCCGGGATTGAACGGGATGCCCCGGATCGCGGTCGAGGCGTGCGTCGGCGCGCCCTTCGGCGACGTGCGCGTGATCACCACGCACCTCGAGTACTACTCGGGCAAGCAGCGCGCCGCCCAGGTCGAAGCGCTGCGCGCGATCTACGCCGAGGGCCACGGCCACGCGCGCGCCGGTTCGATCGTCGACACGAGCGGGGGGCCGTTCCACACCTTCCTGCGGCCGGCGGCGACCATCGTGACCGGCGACTTCAATCTCGAGCCCGAGGATCCGCTGCATGAGCGTATGGCCGCGCCTTTCGGCGACGGTACACCGCCGCTGGCCGATGCCTGGGAAGCGAAGCACCCGGGCGCGCCTCACCCCAGCACGTTCAAGATCTACGAGAAGGAGACTCCCGGCGAACCCGAGCTGCACTGCGATTTCATCTTCGTCAGTGCCGGGCTCCGGTCGCGCATCGCCGACGTGCGCGTGGACCGTGATACGCAGGCGGCCGACCACCAGCCGGTCATTCTGACTCTCGCCTGAGCCGCGCCGGCCTCGCTAGGCCCAGGGCGGCTTGCCCGTCAGGGCGAGCCATAGCCGCCGCAGCGGCAGCGCCAGCCACCAGCGCCAGCTCGCGCGGCGCGCGATCTCGCGCTGCTGGGCAGCGATCTGCTCGCCGAGGCGCGCCCGCTCCGCCGCCTGCGGCGCATCGGCCTGCCGGAGTGCCTCGTGGTGTTGACGCTGGAGCTCGCCGATCTGCTCCGCCAGCAGGTTGCCTTGCCGCTGCGCGGCGTCGACGCCCTGCGTGACCTTCTCGTAATCGCGATAGATCCACTCGTCCCGATCAGCGAGGACCGATACGACAGGGGCGACACCGGCGATCGTCTGCGCAGCGCCGCTGGCGAGGACGATGAAGTACAGCGGCCGCGAATGACCAGTGGAAGGCGTGTCGGCGGAGGCTTCGCCGACCTCGAAGATCTCGCCGCGCGCGGCGCCGCGCTCGGGCCACACGACGGAGTAGAAGCTCGGCCGCTGCCCGTACCACGCGCTGTGCGGGAAGCGGGGGGCGATCAGCGCGGCGAGTTCGTCACGATAGAGCTCGCGCACGTGGAACTCGTTCGTCACGCCGCGCTTGTCGGTGTACTCGACCTTGTTCGGGCACGACAGAACGACAAGACCGGCGGGCCGCAGCACGCGTCGCACTTCGTCGAAGAAGGCCTCCTGCGCCGCGATATGCTCGAGCGTTTCGAACGAGACGACGGCGTCGAAGCTGGCGTCGGGGAACGGCAATGCTGCGCAGTCCGCCTGCCTGAACTCGAGATTGGGCACCGACGCGTACCGGGCTCGCGCGTGGTCAATCGCCGGCTGGGAGAGGTCGGCGCCGGTGACGCGCGCGGCGTGCCGCGCGAGGAGCGCGCTGCCGTAGCCCGCGCCGCAGGCGATGTCGAGGACATCGCGGTGCGCGACGATCGGCGCCGCGAAGTGGTAGCGATGCCAGTGTTCGTACCAGATCTCCCCGGGGACGCCGGGGATGAAGCGCTCGCCATTAAATGAGAGTTCGTCGCCCATGCTTCGGTTCGGCGCCCGCGCAACGGACGCACGGCAGCACAATGCGGGATACCGGAGCATCTGGCAAGACCGTTGCCAGCGCGCGCGAACCGGTGGAGTCGCGGGCGTCGGCCGTCGTCGCGCCAATCTCCGAAGCAGGGCCGCTCCGGTAGAATGTCGGTCCTGCCGCGAGCCCGAATGTGTCGCCGAGAATGGCCGAAACGCAATCCTGATGCCTTCATGAAAGTGCACGCGGAGCGGGAGCTTCAGTTCGGCATCGACCGCTTGGTGACCAGCGGAAAGCGCATCTTCGGTTGGGGCTGGGTTGCGCATCCGGCACGAGCGATCACGGCGATCACGCTCCTGTCCCAGGGTGACGGTTGGGAGAGGCGGTTGCCGGTCAATTCCGGGCTCGACCGGGGCGACGTGCGCGAGGCATTTCCGGGCTTGCGCAACGCGGGCTCCGCGGGTTTCGTGGTGACGGGATACATCCCGGGATATCCCGTCCGGAAACTGGCACTGGAAATCCTGTTCGACGACGATGCGAGGGTGACACTCGATGTCACCCATGTGCTGGAAGTGCGCCGGACCCGCCGGCGCAGATTGCAGCAGGTGCTGTGGCTGACACGATCCGTCTGGCGCCGGCTGAAGCGAGGCGACCTTCACGGCCTGCTGAGCCGGGCAAAGGCGCAGAATTACTTTGCGCCTGACCTCGACGACCGGGACATCGCCGGGCAGGTGCTGCCGCGTCTGGGCGCCTGGCGTGCCGTGTCCATCGTGTTCGACCACAACATGGGCGGCGGCGCGAATCAGTATCGCCGAGCCCTGATCGACGAGCGTCTCGCAGCCGGTTCGGCCGTGCTGTTGTGCACGTACAACCTGCCGACGCTGGATTATCGGCTCACCCTCATGCAGCCGGAGGGCGACGAGGAAGTTTTCCGGGCGGCATCGTTTCTGAGCGTGGAAGAGATGCTGGACAGCCCGCGTATCGAAGAGCTGTTCCTGAACAGCCCGGTTTCCTTCGACGAGCCCCTCCATTTTGCCGAATGGCTGGCCACGATGCGCGCCAGGCATCCGAAGCTGCGTCTCACCGTCGCGGTGCATGACTACTTTGCGGTTTGCCCGTCGTTCGTGCTGTTGAACGCGGATGGGCGCTACTGCGGCATACCGGACCTTGCCGAATGCTCGGCATGCATGAAGCGCCATCAGGCCAGTTACGTGAATCTGTCCCCGCCGACCGAGATCCCGCCCTGGCGCGCGGTGTGGGGCCGCTGCCTGCAGGCCGCCGACGAGGTGCGGTGCTTTTCCAATTCGACGCGGCAGCTGCTGCAGCGAGCCTACCCCGGCCTCGATCCGGAGCGCATCAGCGTCATACCCCATCGCGTCGACTATCGGCCGGCCCGCCCGCCCCGGCTCGATCACGCGGCTCCGCTGGTGGTCGGCATCATCGGTCAGATCAGCGCGCAGAAGGGAGCGCTGGTGGTCAGGGAGCTGGTAGCGCAGCTTCCCCGCGACCGGCCGGAGGCGAGGGTCGTCGTGATCGGGACGCTCGATGTCGCGCTCAAATCCGATCGGCTGCGGGTGACCGGCACCTACCGACAGGAGGACCTGGTCGACCTGATCGAGAGCAACGGGATCAACATGTGTTTCTTCCCGTCGATCTGCCCGGAGACGTTTTCCTACGTCACCGAGGAAATGATCCGGCTCGACCTTCCGATCGTCGCCTTCGATCTGGGCGCTCCCGGCGAACGCCTGCGCGAATATGGCAAGGCGAGGCTGTGCAGCGAGGTCAGCGCCTCTGCCGCGCTCGCGCTGCTCGTCGCTTTCCACGAGGAGCTGGCGGCGAAGGAAATCCCGGTGGCGTAAGATGGGCGCGCTCCCATCGTCGAGAATGTTCCGTGGCTGAGGTCCTGCACGTCTTCACGAGCGCGGCGGTGAATTATCTGCCGAAGGTGCGGATTCTTTGCCGCTCGATCCGGCAATATCACCCCGAGGCCGTCGTCCATCTCGCGCTGGCGGACGAGCGTCCGCAGTGGCTGCGCACGGAAGACGAGCCCTTCGACTCGATCCTCGGCATCGAGGCGCTCGACATACCCGACTGGAAGGCCTGGAGCTTCACCCACAGCATCGTGGAGCTGTCCACCGCGATCAAGCCGTTCGCGCTGAAGCGTCTGTTGCATCTGCCCGATTGCCGGACCGTGCTGTATTTCGATCCGGACATGGTGCTGTTTTCCCGTGTCGATGACATCCTGTCCACTCTGGAGCGCAGCAATCTCGCGCTGACGCCGCATCAGACCAAGCCCGAGGAAACGCTGGATGCAATCGTGGACAACGAGGTCGCGAGCCTCAAGCACGGCATCTTCAACCTGGGATTCATCGGGGTCAGGAACACCACGGAAGGCCGGCGCTTCGCCGACTGGTGGGCCGAGCGAACCTACCATCTGTGCCGCGCGGAAGTGGAGAACGGCCTTTTCACCGACCAGAAGTGGGTGAACTTCGCCCCGGTTTTCTTCGACGACGTGGCGATCTTGAAATCGCCCCGGCACAACGTCGCCACCTGGAACCTGACGACGCGCCGCATGACCGGCAGCTTCGAGCGCGGCTTTAGGGTCGACGACGAGCCTCTGGGCTTCTATCACTTCACCGGCTTCGACAGCGGCGCGCACCGGATCATGGCGATCAAGAACGCCTCCGCGAGCCCGGCGGTGCAGGAACTGATCGCGTGGTACGAACAGGAGATCGCGGTCGCGGATCGCGATCCGATCAGCGAGTGGCCGTGGGCGTTCGGGCGCTTCTCGGACGGGACCCCCGTCGAAGCCGGCCACCGCTGGCTCTATCGCGAGAGTCGTGATTTGCAGCAGGCGTTTCCGGACCCGTACGAGGTGCCGAAGGATCGGATGGGCTATCTCGGCTGGTGCAATTCGGAGGGGAAGCTGAGGTACCCGGACGTGTTCACGGCGCGCGGCGCGCGGCGCCCGCCGTTCGCGGCACGGATACGGTCGGGCGTTTCGTTCGCGGCGACGTTGCGCCTGCTCCGGCTGCTGCTGTCGCCCCGAAGCGGCAAGGCGCTGCGGTCGAGGTTCGCGCGCGTGTTCCGGAGCGAAGGGCTGGGTGGCTTTGCCAAGCGGTTGCACGGACGGCGCGGATAGAGGCGAGTTTGATCGACGTCATCATTCCGGTCTACAAGGGCCTGCTGCAGACGCGGCGCTGCATCGACAGTGTGCTGCGCGCGGAGCAGACGACTCGCTTCGAGGTCGTGGCGGTCGACGATGCCAGCCCCGACCCCGAAATCTCCCGTTATCTGCGCGAGATGACCGACCAGGGCCGGATAACGCTGCTGAGGAACGAGACCAATCTCGGGTTCGTCCACTCGGTCAATCGCGGCATGGAACTGCACCCCGAGCGGGACGTCGTCCTGCTCAACAGCGACACCGAGGTCGCGAACGACTGGCTCGACCGGCTGCGGCGCAGCGCCTACGGGCAATCCGATGTCGGTACGGTGACGCCGTTCTCCAACAACGCCACGATCTGCTCCTACCCCTTTGAAGGCTGGACGGGGGGCCTGCCCGGCACGCTGGGGCTTGCGAGGCTGGACCGTCTCTTCGCGGCGACTAACGCCGGGCGCACGGTGGATCTACCGACGGCCGTGGGGTTTTGCATGTACATCCGGCGCGCATGCCTCGAGCATGTCGGGTTGTTCGATGCGCGGCGTTTCGGACGAGGGTACGGCGAGGAGAACGACTTTTGCATGCGCGCGGCCAGCGCCGGATGGCGCAACGTTCTGGCCGGCGACGTATTCGTCTTTCACGAAGGGTCGGTGAGCTTTTCCGGGGAGCGTTCGACGCTGACCGAGAACGCCGGCAAAGCCCTGATGGACCTGCACCCCGACTATGTCCGCAAGGTGCGTGAGTTCGTCAGGCGCGATCCCGCAAGCGCACTGCGTGCGGCGGCGGACGGCGCGCGATTCGCCTTGGGGGCGGACGAGCCGGGGCAGGTACTGGCGGAGCGTGTTGCCGAGCGGAACCTGCTCAGAGCGCAGCTTGCGGAGGCGGGAAGATACGCGGAGGATCGGGAATCGCTGATCGCGAAACTGCGCGAGGGGTTGGCCTTGGCGGAGAAGCTGCTGGTCGAGCGTGACGAGGAAATGGCCAGGCTGCGCGCGGGGCTCAGCCACGCCGAGGCGCTCGCCTTCGAGCGGGAACGGGAGCTCGAGGAGCTGCGCCAACCCTGGTCCGGGAAGCTCAAGGTCCTGCTAATGCGAATGAAATCCCGGAGACGCCCGCAATCCCCGGCCTGACGCCACCGTCCCGGCAGCGGGGAACCACCTCTTCGATCCGGGACTCACGCGCCGATGTACTTCCCGAACGTCAACTTCCTGCGGGCATTCGCCGCGCTGCTGGTCCTGGTCTACCACGTCATCGAGCTCGCTCCCTGGCCGTTTTTCCCGACGGAGGGCCTGCCCTTGACGTTTCGCGTCGGCTGGATCGGCGTCGACCTGCGACGGCTCTTCCTCGGCGCGCTGGTGCTCGTCGCGGCACAGCTGCCCGACCTGACTCGCTAAAGGCTGCAGCGGCCGCTGAATTATCTTGGGGAATTCAGCTACGGCATCTACCTGTGGCACCTGCCGGCGATCCTGTTGCTCAAGAAGAGCGCGGTGGCACAGAGTGCGGAGGACATGCTCTGGATGGCGCTTGCCGGCGTGATCGCCCTTTCGACGCTGACCTGGCACCTGCTCGAGAGACCGCTCATCCGCCGCTTTCGCTGACCGCGCCAAGGCGCCTTCGAAAGACGAGATCCCGGACGCCGTGGCCGAGCTTCAGCCCGCGCGCCTCGAACTTGGTCAGCGGCCGGTAATCGGGCCGCGCAGCGAAGCCGGCGGCGGCGTTGGATAGCAGCGGCTCCGCGGTGAGCACCGCGAGAATCTCCTGCGCGTAATCCTCCCAGTCCGTCGCGATGTGCAGGCAGCCGTCGGGCACCAGCCGCAGCGCGAGCTCGCGCACGAACGCCGGCGTCAACAGGCGCCGCTTGTGATGGCGCTTTTTCGGCCACGGGTCCGGAAAGAAGACGTGGATTCCCGAGAGCGACGCCGCCGGAATCATCGCCGCGACGATCTCCACGACGTCGTGCCGGATAACCCGGACGTTGGTGAGGCCGAGTTCGGCGACCCGCTTCAGCAGGCTCCCCACGCCCGGGGAATGCACCTCGATGCCGAGGAAATCATCGGCTGGCCGCGCCTGCGCGATCGCGGCGGTCGTCTCGCCCATGCCGAACCCGATCTCGAGCACGCGCGGCGCGCTGCGGCCGAACGCGCGGTCGAAGTCGATCGGAGCCGGTGCGAACGGAATTCCGAATCGCGGCAGCAACTCGTCGAGCGCGCGCTGCTGCGCAGGCGACATCCGTCCCTGCCGCAACACGAAGCTGCGCACCGGGCGATGCCGCGGTGTCGGGGTTGACGAAAGCGTGTCAACCTCCATGGTGACGGACAAGTCGCCCTGACGGCGCGGCGGAGGACCCGCCACGTCACGGCGCCTGCGCGCGGACCCAGTCGGTGTCGGCGAGCCGCCGGGAAAGACGCGAACGCGCCGGTGCCCCGGCCGCGGTGTATTCGATGGTGACGGTTTCGGCATCCCTCCAGGTCGCGACAACGTCGGACCAGCTCGCGCGCGGCCGCCACGTCGACTCCTTGTGCACGCCATCGCGCGTCACCCGCCACAAGGCGAGCTCGTTGCTGCACCGCTGCGCGCAGAAATCCGCGGTCACCAGGCGCGCCCGGTCCGGCGAGAGTTTCGGATCGGCGGGCAACTCCACCTTGCGACCGGTCGTGCGCTGGAGAAGCGTGAACGTGAGATCGTCGCCGTCCGTGACGTAGAGCACGACGGCGTTGATCTCGCTGATGAAGTCCCACAGGCTGAACGAGCGGCCGCCGTTGATCGCTTCCGTGTCCGTGAAGGTGGTCGTGCCGGACGGATAGAGCGAAACCTTGAGCGCCGAGTGATCCCGCACCGCGAGATTGGGCAGCCGCTGCAACTGCAGGCCCTCGACCAGGCGCCCGCAATGCGCCGCGTCGTCGGCTTCCGCGCACAGCTTCGTCAGCTCCTCCACGGCAAGCGGAACGGCATGCGCAACCATCGCCAGCAGTGCGGCAACGGCGAGCGCGCTGCGCGCCGCGAATCGGGCGTGTCCCGGGCATGCCACTGCCGTCAGCCTATGAGGCCGGCAGTCGGCGAACTCGGGCTCGCCGCGTAGAGTTTGCGCGGCATCCGACCAGCGAGGAACGCTTCGCGTCCGGCTTCGACAGCGAGTTTCATTGCGCCCGCCATTCGCACCGGATCCCTCGCCGCGGCGATCGCGGTATTCATCAACACGCCCGCGCAGCCCAGCTCCATCGCGACCGAGGCATCCGAAGCGGTGCCCACACCCGCATCGACCAGCACGGGCACCTTCGCCGCATCAATGATGAGCTTGAGATTCCAGGGGTTGAGGATGCCCATTCCCGATCCGATCAGCGAGGCGAGCGGCATGATCGCGGCGCAGCCGATCGCTTCCAGCTCGCGCGCGATGATGGGGTCGTCGGAGGTGTAGACCAACACCTGGAACCCGTCGCGGACGAGCGTCTGCGCGGCCTCGATCGTCGCGCGCACGTTCGGGAACAGGGTCTGCGGGTCGCCCAGCACCTCGAGCTTGACCAGCGTGTGGCCGTCGAGCAGCTCGCGTGCAAGCTGCAGGGTGCGCACGGCATCGTCGGCCGTATAGCAGCCGGCGGTGTTGGGCAGATAGGTGAACTCCGACGGCGGCAGCGCGTCGAGAAGGGATGGCGCATGCGGATCCTGGCCGATGATTCGTCCGGCGGATCGCCACGGTGACGATCTGCGCCCCCGAGGCGACGACCGCCGCGCGCGTCTCGGCGAAATCCCTGTACTTGCCGGTGCCAACGAGAAGGCGCGACCGGTATGCGCGGCCGGCGATGACCAACGGATCGACCAAGGCGGACTGCGGCGTGTGCGGAGCATTCATCGCCATGATTTTACTCCGTTCCCGGTCAAACGCCGAGCACGAGCAGGGCGTCAGCCACCTCCGACGGCGCCGACGATTTCGAGCTTGTCGCCCTCGGCAACGGAGGTATCGGCATAGCGGCTCTTCGGTACGATCACGCCGTTCTTTTCGACCGCGATCCGCTTTCCCTCGAGGGCGAGCTCGCGCACGAGTTCGTCCACCGTCCGGACGGCCGGGTCGAGCGTGCGCGGGGTTCCGTTGATGATCAAGTCGCATTACGCGAGCGGCTCCGCCGAAAGCTTCGGCACGGGCGCTACTGCCGGTATTCTTGCATTGCACTGCGCAGAAAGCGAACTTGCCGCTCGAAGCGCGTGCAGGCCGCACAAACCGACAGGTGCAGGCGCAGGAGTAGGCGCTGCCACGCGGACAATGCGGCATCCTCGCGCTTCGACACGAGGCGGGATGCGTCCTTGCACGAGATGACATGGCCGAGCGCGTTGCGGATCATGGTGAATGGATTCCGAGGGCTCCGGCCGCGCTCAGGCGGGCTTGCCGCACCGGCAAACCAGTTCTGCTCGAGGCATTGGCGCAGTGCCATCCTGGCCCGGTAGAGGATGACCCAAAGGTTATTCGCGCTGATCGACAATTCCTTACAGATTTCGTTGGTCTCGAGCTCCATGACCTCGCGCATCATGAACACCCGCGCGGTGTTGGGGGGCAGTTTCTCGAGGCAGATCTCCATGATGTCGAGGAATTGCCGCTGGTTGAGCGCGGCCTCGGGATCGCCCCAGTCGGCGGGCTCCGCATCCCAGCTTCCACGCCCGGTGAACATCGCGTCGAGGTCCTCGACATCCATTTCGGACTCGATGTCACCGAACGCCGAGGCCGCTATCGGCTCGCGCTGCTTCCTGCGAATGGCGTCGACGATCTTGTGCTTGAGGATGCCGGTGAGCCAGGTCCGCAGGCTCGATTTGCCCGAGAAACCGCCGCCGGACAGCGCCGCCAGCAAGGTTTCCTGCACGACGTCCTCGGCGATCGCCTCGTCGCGCAGCTGCAGGCGCGCGACGCGGAGCAGATAGCCCCGGTGAGGGTCGAGTTCGCGGGCGAATTCTGCGTTCGGCATTGGACGAGGCCAAGAGAGCGGCTGGTATGGTAGTCCAATTGTTATCCGGCTGCGCCGCCTGCCACGGAAGCGCAAAAGCCCGCACGTTGGCGGGCGGTGAGCGGCCCGAGACATCGGTGACGGGTATATTGGTGGCGAACCAGGGACTCGAACCCCGGACCGAAGAATTATGATTCTGGAACAGACTCCGGGTTCAACCGGTCGTCGCAACATGGTCTCGCTGTGCGGAGCGCAGCACCACGTCGAGCGTCTCGGCTGGTGTCCGCCAGCCGAGCGTCTTACGCGGCCGGGCGGGCGATAAAGTCACGCCGACCAAGTAATCCACAGAATTGCGGAACGAAACGCAACCGCCAATACCGCCGCAACCCGCATGCATATTGGTGGCGAACCAGGGACTCGAACCCCGGACCAAAGGATTATGATTCCTCTGCTCTAACCAGCTGAGCTAGTTCGCCAAGGGGCGCAATTATAGGCGATCCGGCCTCGGCGGGTCAAAGCTGAAGGCTCGGGCGAGGGGTCGCCAGTGGCGCGAATCCGCTCCCGGACTCCCTCCTCACCGGTCCCTTTCTCGCCTTCGCCGCGCCATGCCCGCACTGCTACCGGACGCACCGTGGTACGTCCTGGCCGCCGTCCCGTTCATCATCGTTGCCGCTTACGCCGTTTTCGGCGCGACGGGATTTGGCTCATCGCTCGTCTCCGTTCCCACCCTCGCCCATTTTTTCCCGCTGACATTCGTGGTGCCGCTCGTCACCGCGCTCGACGTTGCCGCGGTGGCCAACGCCGGCCAGCGGCAGTGGCGGCAGGCGGAGTTCGGCGAGATCCTGCGGATCCTGCCGGCGATGCTGGCCGGGATCGCGGTCGGCGCGACGATCCTCGTCAACCTGCCGCGCGGACCGGCACTGTTGCTGCTGGGCATCTTCGTGGGCGTTTACGGGGTCCATCTTTTCCGGGGCGAGCGGGAGTGGAAGGCACTGCACCCGGGTTGGGCGTGGCCGCTGGGTTTTGCCGGCGGGGTGTTCAGCGTGCTCTTCGGCACCGGCGGCCCGATCTTCATGATCTTTCTGGCGGCACGGATTCACGACAAATCCAGGCTTCGCGCGACGTCGTCGATCGTCGTGATGGTGAGCGTGTCGATCCGCGCGGTCGTGTTCATTGTGACGGGCCTGCTCGCCCACACGCAGATACTCGTGTTTGCCGCACTGCTGGTGCCGGCGATGCTCACCGGATACTTTTTGGGCAATCGCGCGCACCATGCGTTGTCGCGCCGCCGAGTGATCCGTCTGATTGCGGCGCTGCTGGTGGCAAACGGCGCGGTGCTGTTGCTGCGGGCGCTGGCGGTGTTCCGGGCGGAGTGAGGTGATGGCCGGGAACGCCATTGCGCGCAGTCGGCGGGCCGCGTCTTCGCAAGACGGGCGCCCCATCGGAGCGCTACTGTCCTGGACAAGCGATAATGGCGAACAATGGGTGCCTGCCGGGCGCCCCGTCAACGAATGCGTCGGCCGAAGCGATGAACCCGCCCACTGAGAACGTCGGCCTTGCACTCAACATCAGCGCCGTGGAGCGCGAGGCAGGGTTGTCGAAGGACGTCCTGCGGATGTGGGAGCGCCGCTACGGCTTCCCCAAGCCGTTGCGCGACGACAACGGCGAGCGCCGGTATTCGGTCGCCGAGGTCGCCAAGCTGCGCGCGATCAAGCGGCTGATGGACGTCGGGCTGCGTCCGGGCAAGATCATTCACAACACGCAGGAAGAGCTGGACGCGCTGGCCGAAGGGCGGATCGCGACGCGCCGCGAGCAGGCGGCCCCCGCGGTGGAGAGCGAGATTCTGGCGCTGCTGGCACGACACGATGCCCCGGCGCTGCAGAACGCGTTCGCGAACCTGCTTGATGCGCCAGGGGCTGCAACGGTTCGTGCTCGAGTCGTTGCCCGCTCTGAACAACGCGGTCGGCGAGGCCTGGATGCGGGGGACGCTCGCGGTGTTCGAGGAGCACCTCTACACGGAGCAGATGCAGGTGGTGTTGCGCACCGGAATCAACGCCTTTCCGCGACAGGTCGGTGTGCCGAGGGTGTTGCTGACCACGTTCCCCGGCGAGCAGCACGGAATGGGGCTGCTGATGGTCGAGGCGTTGCTCGTGCCGGAAGGAGCGCAGTGCATTTCGCTCGGCGTGCAGACGCCGATCGAGGACATCCGGCGGGCCGCTGTCGCGCACGATGTGCACGTCGTGGCCTTGTCCTTTTCCGGCGCGTTTCCGGTGCGCCAGGCGGGCGAGGGTCTCGCTTCGTTGCGCCGACAGTTGCCGCAGGGGGTTGCCGTGTGGGCGGGCGGCGAGATGACGCGACGTGTGCGCAAGACGCTGCCGGGGGTCGTGCTCGTTCCGGACATCGCGGCGACGCCCGCAGCGCTGAAGGCCTGGCGAACGCAATGGCCGGCCGCGGCGCACCTTCCGCCACCCAACCCGACACGATGAGCGCGCGGCACGCACTGCGCCGTGCGGCCGGCCGGGTCGCTGGAGCGGGCTAATGTCGCGAGACGACAACACCAAAAAGTGTCGGGCCACAGCGACGATTTGGCGCAATTCGTGAATGTTGTTCGAATCCGTCACGAAAATGGTCTCGGAATCAATTTTTCGTGGCACTTTCCTGCCTGTCGGGCTTGCCGCATGACGGCCCTCCGGTGCATCATTCGTTCCTGTGAAGACATGAACAAAGGTGCGAAATGGGCCGACATGCCCAGTCCGCGTGGATTATTCCGATTTTTGCGATCGTGCTCGCCTTGGCGTGGCCTGCGCTCGCCGGCGCGGCCGTGACCGCCAACGGCGTCGCGCTTGGCGCCGGAGCGGGATGCAGCAACGGCAGACTGGATATCACGCTGACGAACAACGGGGCGACCCGCGAGTCGTGGCGTGCGACCAACCAGGCCGGAACGACGCTGACGCAAGGCGAGGGCCCCACGAATTTCCCGCCCGGCACGTCAAACGGCTTCTTTCCGCAAGTGTTCCTTTCCTCGCAGCCAGCTGACACGTTGATCGGATCCTACGCCTACGTCGGCGAGTCCTCGCCCGACGCCACGAATACGGCCGAGTTCTTCATTTTCTACAGGTGCTCGCCGGCCGGCGCAGAGGTTCTCCTCAGGTGCTTCGGGGCCTATGGAACGTGCCCGCAGACCGCACAGCAGGCGATGGCGCAGTTGGTGGCGCCGGGAATTCCCGCACTCGGGCCGTTGACGCTCGCGCTGACGGCGATGCTGATGGCCGGCGCCGGTGGCCTGGCGCTGGCCCGCCGGGCCTGAAGCGCCCCTGAATCCCGCAATGCGGCACGGGGAGGCCCGCGAGCCCCGTGCGCGACTGCGTACGGGCGGGCCGGCCGCCGGCCACGCGCATCCTCGCCCGCGATGACGACCGCGGTCGCACTCTGGCTGCTCGGAGGCGGAGGCCTCGCGCTCTACGCGGGATGGGCGGCAACCGCCATTGCGCTCGGAGCGAGCCCGTGGCGGTACATCGCCGGCCTCCCGCTGCTGTACCTGGCGATACTCCTTGCGATCACGCTGTTCTGGTTCGCGCTCGCGTGGATCTTCCGCTCCACGCGTCCGGCCGACAAGCAAATCGGTGTCGCGGCGACGATCCGCCTCTTCCTGGACGAGCTGCGCGCGATTGGTCGCTCGGGCCCGCGCATGGCCCTCTACCGCTACCTGATGCCCGAGCCGGCGCCCGCTCCCGCCGGAGCCCCCGTGCTGCTGTTGCACGGCGTGCTCTGCAACGCGGGGGCAATGGCCGGACTGCGGGCCGATCTCGTCGCGCGGCGCCTGGGTCCCGTGTACGCGCTGTCCTATGGACCGCCGCTCGCATCGATCGACGCGTTCGCCGACCAGGTGGCGGCAAAGGTGGATGCGATCCTGGAGGCGACCGGCGCGGCGCGTGTCGCGATCGTCGGGCACAGCATGGGCGGGCTGGTGGCGCGGGCCTATGTGCGCCGGCATGGCGCGCGAAAGCTGTCCATGGTGATGACGCTCGGCACGCCGCACCACGGCAGCGCCCACGCCTGGCTCTTCCCCGGCCTCTCCCTCGCGCAGCTGCGGCCCGGCAACACCTGGCTCGCGGAGCTCAATCGCGCCGAAGGCGCACCGGCCGGCGTCCGCGTCGTGTCGCTGTGGTCCTGGCACGACTCGATGGTGGCGCCGCAGACGAGCTCCCGCCTCGCGGGGGCCGAGAACATCGAGCTTTCCGGCATCGGCCACAACGCGCTCCTCGGCGACCGGCGCGTCTTCGCGCTCGTGGCGCAGGAGTTGACGCTCGCTGCCTCGCAACACGCGGCCGTCCGCGACGGGCATTCGCGGCGCGACGGTTGAGTTGTCGGCCGCCTGGCCTTGCTCCGGGTCGCATCTCCGCGCGCTACCCGCGCGCGGGGCCCCTGCTACCCCTGCGCAAGTCCTACCAGTGTATCCCCTGGGTGATCTGCGCGAACGCGATCTGCTCGGCGGTGAGCGGCTTGCGGTTCTGCCGCCCTTCTTCCCGATCGCCGCGCTCGAATCCGGGAACATGTTGAACGCGGAGTTGAGCAGCACCTGAGTCAGCTTGGGGGCGATCGCGTGCGACACGGCGCCGAAGACGCCCAGGCGCGTCGCGATCCGCACCGGCCGGTGCAGGATGGCGTCGACCACGAGGTCCGCGGCCTCCTCCGGCGAAAGCGTCGGCACACTCTCGTAGATCTTCGTCGGCGCGATCATCGGCGTGCGCACCAGCGGCATGTTGATCGTCGTGAAATGGATGCCCTTGTCCAGGAACTCGGAAGCCGCGCAGGCGGAGAACGAGTCCAGGGCCGACTTCGATGCGACGTAGGCCGAGAAGCGCGGGGCGTTGGAGAGCACGCCGATCGACGAGATGTTGATGATGTGGCCGCGCCTGCGCTCGATCATCTTCGGCAGGAAGCCCATGATCAGCCGCAGGGCGCCGAAGTAATTCAGCTGCATCGTCCGCTCGAAATCATGGAAGCGCTCGAACGAGTTGATCACGCCGCGCCGTATCGAACGGCCCGCGTTGTTGACGAGGAAGTCGCAGCCACCGTGTTCCTTGTGGACACGCTGCACCAGCGCGTCGCAGGACGCGAGCTCGGCTATGTCGGCCGCGCAGATCCAGGCCCTGCCGCCCGCGCGCTCGATCTCCCCCTTCGTCTCCAGCAGTTTCTCCTCGCCGCGCGCGACGAGGATGACCCTCGCGCCCGCGCCGGCCAGCTTGATCGCCGTCGCCTTGCCGATGCCCGACGACGAACCGGTGACGACGACGACCTTGTCCTTGACCCGGCCCGCCAGCGAGCGGTCGACGAACAGGTCCGGGTCGAGGTTGCGCTCCCAGTAGTCCCAGAGCTTCGCCGCATAGGTCTCGAGCGGCGGCACCTCGATGCCCGACCCCTTCAGCGCCTTCGCGGCGTCGCGGTTGTCGTAGCGCGTCGGCCAGTTGATGAACTGGAACACGTCGCGCGGGATGCCGAGGTCGGTCAGCACGACCTTGATGGCGCGTTTGACCGGAGCAAGGGATCCGAGGCCGTACAGAATCGGCGCCGGAATGAAGCCGAACATCTTCGCGTTGACGCGCATCGTCATCTGCGGGGCATGGCCGGCGCGCGCGAAGATGTTGAGCACTTCGCCAATCCGGTGCGGCTCGGGGTCGGTCAGGTGGAAGCACTTGCCGTCGAGTCCCTTCTTGTGCGCGAGATGGTCGAGCGCGTCGGCGACGAAATCCACGGGCACGATGTTGAGGCGGCCGCCCTCGATGCCGATCATCGGCATCCACGGCGGCAGCATGTCGCGCAGTTTCTGCAGCGTCTTGAAGAAATAGTACGGCCCGTCGATCTTGTCGATCTCTCCGGACTTCGAGTGGCCGACGACGAACCCGGGACGATAGATGCGGAATGGCCGCTTGCAGCCGCGGCGCACTACGCCCTCGGAGTCGTGCTTGGTCTTGAAGTACGGATGGTCCAGGTCCTCGGCTTCCTCGAACATGTCCTCGCGGAACGTGCCGTCGTAGAGCCCCGCGGCGGCGATCGAGCTCACGTGGTGGAAACATCCAGCCTGAGCCGCCTCGGCAAACCGCACCGCGTTCTTCGTGCCGTCGACGTTGGCGATCTGCTGCTCCTCGGCGCTTGCCTTGAGGTCGTAGATCGCGGCGAGGTGGAACAGGTGGTCGATCTTGCCTTTGAGCTTCCTGAGATCCGCCGCAGCCACGCCGAGGCCCGGCTTGGCGAGATCGCCCTCGACGCCGATGACCTGCTTGTCGTCCGCCCCCCAGCGCTTGCGCATGGCCGAGAGCTTCTTCTCCGAGCCTTTGCGCATCAGCACATAGACGGGCTGGCCGCGGCGCAGCAGGTTTTCGACGAGAAAGCGGCCGATGAAGCCGGTTGCGCCGGTGACGAAATAGGCCATCTGGAGTCTCCTTGCGGTAAGCGTGTCGACACGCGGCATCGGCGCGCGTTCCGGGGCCGGCAGGGGCCGGGGCCGACCGGGCTCGCCGGACGGCGATTGTAACCCGCTGCCTGCGGTCATCTGGTGGCACACCGCGGTGCAATCCCTGGGCGGCGCTTGCTCTTAGTGTGTTCCCTCTAGATCGGCTGTCCTAGAATGTCAGATGGACGAGCCGGCGCAGTTCGCGCCGGTGGACGCACGAGGAGAGCGAAAGATGTTGAAGAAGGCGAAGGCGAAACTGGAGGCAGCCGAGGCCGATGCGGCCAAGGACGCGACGCAGGGTGTGCTGAATTCGCCGCACCAGATCTGGCTCGCGGGGTTGGGCGCGTTCTCGCGGGCGCAACAGGAAGGGACGAAACTGTTCGAGACCCTCGTCAAGCAGGGCGAGCAACTGCAGGATCGGACCAGACAGGTCGCCACCGAGACGGCAGCGGCCGCGCGGGGCGCAGCGACGGCCAGGGCGAAGGAGATGCAGCAGATGGCGGGCGGAACGTGGGACAAGCTGGAACAGGTGTTCGAGGATCGCGTTGCGCGCGCGCTTTCGAAGCTTGGGGTATACACTCAGAACGACGTGCAACGTCTTGCCGCGCGCGTCGACGAGCTCGCCGCTGCCGTCAACAAGCTCGTGAAGGCACCCGCGGTCGCGGGTGGCGCGAAGCGGGCGAAGGCCGCGCCCAGGCGGAAGGCCGGGGTGGGCAGCGCCGCGAAGGCCGGCAAGCGCGCATCGAAGTAGCCGTCGATCGACGGACTCGATGCGCTGAGGGGCGCTCCCGACGAATCCGGGGGCGCTTCCGCCGCAGGGTCGGGGGCGCGGCGGGACGCCTGCCGTCGTGAGCGCAACGCCGTTGGCGAATGCCGCGCACGCACGCGCTGTTGCGGGCGCTACTCCCGGTTCAGCCTGTCGACCTGCTTGATGTAATTCTGCATCGCCTCGTCCTTGCTCATCCCCTTGAGCTTGGACCACGCGTCGTGCTTGGCGCCGCCGACGAAATCGAATCCTCCCGGTCGCGCGCCCGCCACATCGCCGTCGGTTGCCTGCTTGAAGTACGAGTAGAGTTTGAGCAGCGTCGCGTTGTCGGGCTTCTTCTTCGTTTTCTTGGCGGCTGCCGCGGCGGCTTCGAACTTCGCTTTGAGGTCCTCTTTCTTGGGGGCAGCCATCGTGCGTCCTCCTCCGGGCGTGGTTTTCCCCGTGCGCGGGGTTTGTGCTACTTTAGCGCGAACGGATTCGCGCGCGCAATTCGCAGCGGCGTCGGCGTTCGACCCCGTCCGGCCACGCCGTTTTGCCACGAGGCTCCACCCGTTCCGCATGACCAGCCCAAAGCGCGAGAAGATTTCGTCGGTCGACACCGCGTGGTTGCGGATGGACCGTCCGAGCAATCTGATGATGATCTGCGGCGTGCTGCTCTTCGACGGGCGCGTCGATTTCCGGCGCTTGCAGGCGGTGGTGAACAACCGATGGCTGCGGTTCGGCCGGTTTTACCAGCGCCCGGTGCAGGAGCTCGGCGTGGCGTCCTGGGAAACGAGCTCCGACTTCGACATCAACGATCATGTCGTGCAAGTCGCGCTGCCCGGCAGAGCCGGCAAGCGGGAGCTGCAGGGGCTCGTCAGCCGGCTCGCCTGCACCCCGCTCAATCCGGCGCGTCCGCTGTGGCAGTACCACTTCGTGGACAACTACCGCGGCGGCAGCGCTTTGGTTGCGCGTGTCCACCACTGCTATGCCGACGGCATCGCGCTGGTGCAGGTGCTGCTGTCGATGACCGACTCCGCTCCGGACGGCCCGCCCGCGCTGCCCGCCCCGCCGTCGAAGAAGAGGGGTCGGGAAAGCGACGATCCGCTCGCCGAGTTGATTGGGCCGGTCTCCGGCGTCATGAAGATGGCGCTCAAGGCCGGTTCGATGCTGATCGAGAAGGGGGCACAGTTGTGGCTCGAACCGGCGAAGGCAGTCGCGCTTGCCGAGCAGGGCGGTGCGCTGACCGCGGAGATCGCGAAGCTCGCGCTGATGGGCGAGGATTCGCGCACGCGCTTCAAGGGCGAGCCCGGCATCGGCAAGCGCGTCGCCTGGGCGGACCCCATCCCCCTCGACGAGGTTAAGGCCGTCGGCAAGGCGCTCGGTGCTTCGGTCAACGACGTGCTGCTCTCCTGTGTCGCGGGCGCCCTTCGCGGCTACCTCGTCCGCAAGGGCGACCCCACGGAGGGTGTCATGATCCGGGCGCTCGTGCCGGTCAATCTGCGCCCACCCGAAACGGCCTACAAGCTCGGCAATCGGTTCGGCGTCGTTTTCCTGGACCTGCCGATCGGCATCGACAATCCGATCGAGCGGCTGTACGCGGTGCGGGCCAACATGGGCGCACTGAAGGGCAGCCTGCAGCCGATCCTCACGCTGGGCCTGCTGGCCGCCGCGGGCGCGGGTCCGAAGCTCCTGCAGGACCAGCTGATCACGGTGCTCGCGCGCAACGCGACCGCGGTGATGACGAACGTTCCAGGGCCGCAGCAGCCGCTCTACATGGCTGGCGCCAGGGTCGAGCGCTTCATGTTCTGGGTACCCCAATCCGGGAATGTCGGCATGGGCGTGTCGATCCTGTCGTACAACGGCGAGGTGCAGTTCGGTCTCATCACCGATCGCAAACTGTGCCCCGACCCGGAGCACGTCATCGCGCAGTTCGGGCCGGAGTTCGAAAAGCTCCTGCTGACGACATTGCTCTCGCCGTGGCCGCGCCCCGGCGATCTCGATCCCGCGGTCGCCGCGGCGGCGGTGAGCGCCGCGTAGCACCTATTCGAGCTCGGAGCGTGCCAGTTCGATGTCGAGCCGTTCCATCGCGTCGGCCGGCTTGCACGCGGCGGCTTCGCGGTACAGCTTTTCCGCATCTGCCATTCGGGCCTGTCCGAACAGCAGGATGAGCCCGTTCGCGTATTCCACCCGGGCGATCGCGGAATCCGGGTTGAGCTTCAAGGCCTTCTGGAAATGTTCCAGGGCCGAGTCCTTTTTCGCCCCATAGGTCATTCCGCCGACGAGGCTGCCGACCTTCTCGATGATCTCCGCCTGGTACGAGCCGTAGGCGATGTGCGCGTCGGCGTGCTTCGGCTCCAGCTTCAACGCCGTTGTCAGCGCTTCCTTGATCCTGCCGCCGTACCCCTGCGCCAGCGCCTTGGCGATCGAGATGCCCTGGCTGTAACGGCCAAGCGAATAGGCATGCAGGTAGTGCGCGTTGGCGTCCTTCGGCGCTTCGCGCCGCCGCGCGTCGGCCCAGCCGGCCGCTTCCTCGAGCAGGGCGAGCTTCGCCTTCTCCGCGGGCTCGAGGTAATTCGCGTAGATCATCTGTGCCTTCACCGCGGCGTTGAGCGCAGAGCCGCCGGCCTTGCGCCCGGCCGCGACCGCCGCGGCGTATTCACCTGCGTGGTAATGCCGCCACGCGTCGAGCGCGCCCGCGTCCTTCGGCAGCGGCTCGCAGTCGCCCCGGTGCAGCCGCGCCCAGGCTTTCTTGAGTCCCGCGGCGTCGTGGACATACGCCTTGTCCGCGTACGGGAACGCAGCCCATTTCTTTGTCATGCGATTTCTCCGTCAGAGGTAGTCGGCGGAAAGCCGGTCGAGATGCGCGCGGGCGTCGCCGTTGAAATAGGGTCCGAAGAGCGCAAGCACCTGGTACGCCGCGCGACCCGCGTCGGCGCCCGGCGCGCCTTCTTGCGGGGCTCGGCGAATCCGGTCGTACGCCGACCAGTACGTGGCGACGAGCAGAACGTTGTCGGCCAGCGCTTCGATCTCGCGGGCCGAAGCGCGCATCGTTCCCGCCTGCACCATGCCGCGGCACAACTCTATCACGGTGGCGCTCCCCTTTCGGAGCAGCGCGCCCATCCGCGTGCCGAGTTTGCGCTGGCGGGAGGCGAGCTCATCGAGGTCGCGATAGAGGAACCGGTATTCCCACATCCGCTCGAACAGAAGGTGCAGCCAGAGCCAGAGGTCGTCGACGTCGAGATGGCGCCCGCCGGGATCGGCGTAGAGCGGCAGCACCCGCGCCTCGTACGCTTCGTAGAGCTCGAAGACGATCTCGTCCTTGTTCCTGAAATGGTAGTAGAGGTTGCCCGGACTGATGTTCATCTCGTCGGCAATGTCCGCGGTGGTGACCCGCGGAGCGCCCGAATGGTTGAACAGCGCGAGGCTGGTCTCGAGGATCCGTTCGCGGGTGCGGCGGGGACGCTTTTTTTCCGCCATGGCCGGCTGCGGTGAACGGAAAGGCGCGCCGGTGTGCGAACGGTACTAGCGAGCCCCGGCCAACCAGCGCTCCAGATGATCGAGCGTGTGCGCGAGGTCGCGCGTCGATTGCCGCAGGCCGTTGCCGCTCCCGCGCGCGACGTTGAGTGGACGCGGGTCCGTCAGCGCGTCGGTGATCTTGCGGGCCGGGTCGGCGATTCGATCCGTCCGCAGAGTGATCCCATGTTTCGCGAGCTGTGGCAGCAGCGTGGCGGTCCGTTCGCACAGGTTCTGCCGTGTCTTCTGGTACGCCGCCGCGCAAAGGCGCTTGCGTTGCGCATAGCTGAAGATGCTGGCGAAGAACATGTCGGCGTCCTCGCGGTGAGGCTCGAACAGGACGACATCGGCGTGCGGATATTGCTGGAGGTATTTTTCCATCCCGACCTTCATCCGCGAATGGATGATGGCGCGGAAAGTCTGCGACAGAACGATCGGGAGGCCGCCATGGCTCAGCTTGTCGACCGTCATCCGGCCGCTGCGCGCCGCCCCGCTGGCATCAAACGGCACCAGCGGATTGACGCACAGGAGGAGCTCCACGCCTTCCTCGAGCGCGACCGATGCATGCAAGGTCTTGTTGAGTGCGCCGTCGACGAAGAACTCGCCGCCGATCTGGACGGGCGGGAACAGGCCGGGCAACGCCGCCGAGGCCTCGATCGCCTTGGATATCGGCACCCGCTCGCGACCAGGAGTGCCGAATATCACGGAGGCACCGGTGTCGAGGTTCGTCGCGACAAGGAAGAGCTTGGGCCGCAAATGCCGGAAATCGTTGGTGCGGCCCGGGGCTGCGAACAGCCGCTGCAGAAATCGGTCGATCGACCGGTTGTCGAACATTCCCGTGGGCACTGCGTGCGACAGCGTTCCCAGCGACTCCATCACGCCCCGGCGGACGGGGTCGCTCAGTGCTTGCCACACTGCGCGCGCCAGGAGCCCCGGCAACAGCGAAGCACGATGCGCAAACTCGGCGAAGGCAGGGCGAAGGAAGACCTCGGGAGTCAACGCGGCGTCGGCGCCGTCGTCGATGAAAAGACGATACATCTGCGCGGGCGAGATGCCGTTCGCCAGCGCGGCAGCGACAAAGCTGCCGGAAGAGACCCCGACGTAGACGTCGAGGTCGCCGAAATCGATGCCGTCGAGCGAGTCGGTGAGCGCGAGCAGCGCGCCCACCTCGTAGATCCCGCCGAGCGGCCCGCCGCCGGCCAACGCAAGACCCACGCCGGAACGGCCTCGTTCCTGTTTCCGGGTGCGACGCACACGCCCAAGTGCCGTGGCATCCGGCATGAATCTCCTCGACGGGTTATTGGCGGCGCCCCAATGCTAGCGTATTACGCGCGCTTCGTCGCGGCCCGGCCGGTACGTCGGGTCTTCTTGGCGACCTTGACCGCGCGCTTCGCCTTTTTCGGTGTCTTCACCGCAGCCTTGCGCGCCTTCGGTGCCAACGGCAATTCGAACGCCGGCAACGAGCGGGGCAAAACCTGCTGCGCGAAGCTCACCGCCGCATCGGCCGCCTGCTTCACCGTCGATTCGACCGTCCTGCGCGTCTCTTTCCATACGGAGTTCGCTGCGGAAAAGGAGGTTTCGAGCCGGTTGCCGACAAAGCGCACGGCTTGCGATTCGACGACGGTGCCTTCCTTGACGAGGGACTTGAACATGTCGCCGGCTTCGCTCTGCACCCAGTCGCGGGTGACGACGGCGGCACCGAGGCTCGCGAGCCATACCTGACGCGATGCATTGATCGCCGCTTCGCTGAGGCGGGTGGGTTGGAGATGGACGGATGATTTCAGCATGGTGATTCCCTTTCGGTTGGTTGTCGGATTCGCGTTGTGCCGCGACAATCACGAATCTAGCCTTTTCGTCTAGAGCAAACACACTAAAGGCCAGGCGCGCATCCGCGCCCGGCCTGCTAGACTTTCCGGCGTGATTCCCTTGCCGTCGGCGGGCCCAAGGCGGGGGAACTAATCCTTGTTCCGGGCGACACGTTGAATTCCGGCAGCTCCCCACAGGCCATGCTGCTGCGCGAGCTCGAGCGCACCGCGCAGCTGCATGCGCAAAGGCAGAACAATCGCGGCCTCGCCCGCGCGCTCGAGCGCCTTGCCGCGTGGCAGGCCGGCCGCATGGGCCGCACCTACGCGGATCTCGCGGCGCAGCCGCGCTACGCCGATGCGATCGCGTTCTTCCAGTCGGATCTCTACGGCGCATCCGACTTCGCGCAGCGCGACGCGGATCTCGCGCGTGTCGTGCCGATCATGACGCGGATGCTTCCCGGGCGGGTGATCGCGACGGTGGCGCAGGCGATGGAGCTCAACGCGCTTTCGCGCGAGCTCGACCGGGCGCTGCTGCAGCGCCTGCCGCGAAGCGACGGCAGTTTCACCGTCGCCGAGTACTGCGGCGCCTACTGTTGGCCGAGCGACCGCCCGGCGCGCGACCGGCAGATCGGGCTCATCGGCGAAATCGGCGCCGGGCTCGATAGTTACGTCCGCAAGCCGCTGATCCATTCGGCGCTGGTGATGATGCGCCACCCGGCACGGCTGGCCGGGGTTGCCGTGCTGCACGATTTTCTGGAACGGGGCTTCGTGGCCTTCCGGAAAATGCACGGTGCAGGCGAATTCCTGGCGACCATCGACGCGCGGGAGCGCACGCTCATGGAAGCGATCTTCGCCGGCGCGACGGCACCCTTCCCGGAGCCGCTCCCGTCGACGCCATCCGGCGCACGAGTGGCGCCGCGCGTTGGCACCCGCGGGGCCTGAAAGCGCAAAGACGCTACTTCGCCTTGCCGAAGTACTTGTCGAACTGCTTGTGCACTTCCGCCTCGATGCTCGGCTTCAACAGCGACAGCATGAAGCCGAGCTCGCAATCCAGGCGCACCGCGTCCTTGCCGACATGGAGCGCGCCGGTGAGCCCGGGGCGCTTGAACTCGATGTGATCGCCCTGCCACGCGTATTCGAGGTCGAAGCGCTCGTTGAGGTCCTGCGCGACTTTCCCGGCGGCTGCCTTGGCCTTCTGGTGTGAAAGACGGTGCTTCTTTGCGATCGCGATGAGTGCCATGCGGTTTCTCCGGAGCGACGCGCAAGTATAGCCAACGCGCTTCGAATGGCGGGTCGACGCAATCGCCCTCAGCGACTGCGCCGACCCACGGCGATCGACACGATGACGAGGCCGGCGGCAATGATCGTCGCGGCGTCGATCGGTTCCCCCAGCAGCAAGGCCGACGCGAATATGGTCAGGAACGGCTGAACGAGCTGCACCTGGCCCACGGTGGCGATCCCGCCCTGCGCGAGACCGCGATACCAGGCGAAGAAGCCGAGAAACATGCTGACAATGCTGACATAGGCAAACCCGGCCCACGCCGAGACCGGCGCCGTGAACAGGCGGTCGTCGATGGCGAGTGCCGTCGGTATCGCGACCAGCGGGGCGGCGATGACGAGGGCCCAGCAGATGACCTGCAGGCTCCCCAGCGTGCGGGCGAGCCGACCCCCTTCCGCGTAGCCGATGGCGGCCGATGCGACCGCGAGCACCAGCAGCCCGTCGGCGGGCTGCGGTGCGCCGCCGCCCCGCCACAGCGCGAAACCGACGACAACGGCGCTGCCAAACGTCGCGCACCACCAGAACAGGCGTGATGGGCGTTCGTGCGCGATCCATGCGCCGGCCATTGCCGTCGCCAGAGGCAGCAACCCGATCACGACCGCGCCGTGGGCCGCGGGCACGGACTGCATCGCCCAGGCCGAGAAGAGGGGAAAGCCGACCACGACGCCGCCGGCGACGAGCGCGAGCCGCGGCAGCAGCGCCCACCCTGGCCAAGGCGAGCGATTGAGCGCGAGGACCACCGCGGCAAGGAGTGCTGCAACGACCGCCCGGCCCAGGCCGACGAACACCGGGTCGAGCGCCGCCACTGCGAGCCGGGTCGCGGGCAGGGTCAGGCTGAAGCTCGCCACGCCCAGAAACCCAAACAGATAACCGCGGCGGAGATCTTTCGGCGCAGGGGCGGGTGCCAGGACGGAAATCGACGGGGCAGGGGCCATGGGCGGATCCTGGCGCCACTGTACCGGTTAGCCGGGTTGACCGCAGCCGACGACCTCGCCCTTGGGTTGCAGGGTGATCCGAACCGGCGGATTCAGCTCACGCGCAAGCGTGCTGCATTTCGGTGGACTCAGGTCGATATCATTGTCTCCAAAGGAATTACAGCAAAGTGAGCGCACACACTGTGGATTCGTTGAATGCCCTGGGCCGTTGCTCCAGCATCCCGCACGGCCGCAACGACGGTGTTGACAGCTGACCAGCCGCGACTCTATTATTCAAACGAACGTTTAATCTAAATATCCGTTCGTCGTGCTAATTCACCCTCGACACGAACCTTGAAGTCCCGGGCGCGTCGGGCAAGACGCCGGGACAAGGACGATGGAGTGGCGCCAATGGTCGGCAGTGTGATCCCGCTTGCGCAAGCGCGCCGGCCCACGGTGACCAAGGACAAGATCCTCGATGCGGCGGAATCCCTGTTCATGGAGCACGGATTCGAGGCGACCAGTCTGCGGTCAATCACGGCCGCAGCAGGCGTGAACCTGGCTTCGGTCAACTACCACTTCGGGAGCAAGGAGGAACTGTTCCAGGCGGTCCTTACCCGGCGACTCGACCCGATGAACCAGGAGCGCGTCGACCTTCTCACCCGACTCGAACACGACGCCGCCCCGGCCGCGCTTCCATGCGACCGGATCCTGTCGGCGATGTTCATCCCGGCGCTGCGGCTTGCCCGGGACCCGGAGCGCGGCGGCAAGGATTTTCTCCGTCTGCTCGGGCGGGCCTACGCCGATCCCGCGCCGTTCATCCGCAGGTTCCTCGCGGAGCAGTACGCGACCATGATCGCGCGGTTCAAGGCGGCATTCGGACGTGCGCTGCCGGATCTTCCGGCGAAAGAGCTTTCCTGGCGCCTGCATTTCATCATGGGGGCGCTGTCGTACACCCTCGCGGGAACGGATGCGCTGCGCCTCATCGCCGAACTCACGCCCGCCGAGACGGGGAACGACGAGGTGTTGCTGCAGCGCCTCGCGCCGTTCCTTCTTGCGGGACTGCAATCGCCGCTTCCCGATGGCGCCGACGCCGCCCGTGCCGTGGACGGCGGCCCGAGCCCACGGAACTGACCCGACGGCCAACGCCTCCCGACTTTACATTCGCCCTGAAGGAGTCCTCGATGCTCACTCTCATCTGGATCGTTGCCGTCCTTGCCGCCGCGCTGGCGCTTGCCTACGTCAATGCCTCGGGCTTGGCGTTCACTGTCGCGATCGCCGTCGCGCTCGGCGTGGCCTGGTTTGCGCACACGATCCCCGGCTGGCTTGCGCTCGCGCTGACCCTTGTCTTCATCGTGCTCGCGATCCCCGGCAACGTGCCGGCGCTGCGGCGCAAGCTCGTGAGCGATGCGGTGCTTGCCGCCTTCCGTAAGCTGATGCCGCCGATGTCGCAGACCGAGCGCGACGCGATCGAAGCCGGCAGCGTGTGGTGGGACGGCGAACTCTTTTCCGGCCGCCCGAATTGGCGCCGGCTTCTGGATACGCGATATCCGTCGCTCTCCGCGGAAGAGCAGCGGTTTCTCGACCACGATGTCGAGGAACTCTGCGCCATGGTGACGGACTGGGAAACCACGCAGGTCTACCGTGACCTGCCGCCGCGCGTCTGGCAGTTCGTCAAGGATCGCGGCTTCCTTGGCATGAGCATCGCGAAAGAGTATGGCGGACTGGGCTTTTCGGCCTTCGCGCACTCGCAGGTCATGACCAAGCTGTCGACGCATTCGGGCACGGTGGCCGTGACCGTGATGGTGCCGAACTCGCTCGGACCCGCCGAGCTGCTCGCGCACTACGGCACCGACGAGCAGAAACGGTATTACCTGCCCCGGCTCGCCAAGGGGCTGGAGATCCCGTGCTTTGCCTTGACCAATCCGAACGCCGGTTCGGACGCGGCGTCGATTCCGGACTTCGGCCTCGTGTGCTGGGGCGAGCACGAGGGCCGGCGCGTGCTGGGACTCTCCGTCACCTGGGACAAGCGTTACATCACGCTCGGACCGGTGTCGACGCTGCTCGGGCTCGCGTTCCGCGCCTACGATCCCGAGCACCTCGCGGGCGACCGGGAAGACCTGGGCATCACCTGCGCGCTGATCCCGGCGTCACATCCGGGAGTTTCGATCGGCCGCCGCCACATGCCGCTCAATGCCGTGTTCCAGAACGGCCCCACGTCCGGCAAGGAGGTTTTCATCCCGATGGACTGGGTGATCGGCGGCCAGCCGATGCTGGGCCGCGGCTGGCGGATGCTGATGGAGTGCCTGGCCGCCGGCCGTGGCATCTCGCTGCCGTCGTCGGCCACCGGCATGGCCAAGCTGGCGGTGCGCGCAGTGGGCGGCTATGCGCGCGTGCGCCAGCAGTTCAAGACGCCGATCGGCAAGTTCGAGGGCATCGAGGAAGCACTGACACGGATGGGCGGCAACCTGTACATGATGGATGCGACGCGCACGCTCACCGCGGCGGCGATCGACCTTGGCGAGAAGCCCGCGGTGATCTCCGGCATCGCCAAGCTGCACCTGACCGAGCGCAGCCGGCAGGTCGTCAACGACGCGATGGACATCGTCGGCGGCAAGGGCATCTCGATGGGGCCATCCAATTTCATCGGCGCCGCGTACATGCAGGTTCCGGTCGCGATCACCGTCGAAGGGGCCAACATCCTGACCCGGAGTCTCATCGTCTTCGGACAGGGAGCGATTCGCTGCCACCCGTTCGTGCTGAAGGAAATCGCCGCGACGCGGGAAGCCGACCGCGAGCAAGCGTCGATCGCGTACGATGCGGCGCTCTTCGGCCACCTGCGTTTCGTGCTTTCGAATCTGGCCCGTACGCTCGTGATGGGCCTGACCGGCTCGCACTTCGTCGGCGTGCCCGCCGACGTCGCGCCCGAGACCCGCCGCTACTACCAGCAGTTGACGCGGTTTTCGGCCGCGCTCGCGTTTCTCGCCGACGTGTCGATGGGGACACTGGGCGGAGCGCTGAAGCGCAAGGAGAAGCTCTCCGCGCGCCTCGGCGACATCCTTTCGCTCATGTACCTTTGCTCCGCGACGCTCCGGCGCTACGAGGCCGAAGGCCGGCAGCAGGCCGATGCGCCGCTGATGCACTGGGCGATCTGGGACGCGATGTTCAAGGCGCAGAGTGCGTTCGAAGGCGTGATCTCGAACTTCCCGAACCGCCTCATCGCCGCGGTCATGCGCCGGATTGTGTTCCCGCTGGGCCGGCCCTATGTCGTGCCGTCGGATAAGCTCGGTCACGAGGTGGCGCGCATCCTGATCGAGCCCTCGGCGGCGCGCGATCGCCTGACGGCAGGCACCTATCTCTCGAACGCGCCGGACAACCCGGTGGCCCAGGTCGAGCGGGCGCTTGCGGCGAGCGTGATCGCCGAGCCGGTCGAAGCCAAGCTGCGGGCCGCCGTCAAGGATGGCCGCGTGGACGCCAAACTGCCGCCGGGCGCCGGGATCGATGTCCTCGTGGCGCGCGCGGAACAGGCGGGCGCGATCACCGCAGCGGAGGGGGCGGCCGTCATCGCCGCGCGCGACCTGACGGCGATCGTGATTCGCGTCGACGACTTCCCGCAGGACCTGGGTGCGTCGGAAATGAAGCCCGCTGCGAGCGCCCGGCAGATGCCGGCAGCGCCGGCCGTGATGCACAAGGCCGCGGCATGAGGCTGCCGGGCCGTCCCGAGGGCGAATACCGGAGCGCGAAGCGCAAAGGTACTCCAGTGCGCGCCTTCGGGCCCTCGCAACGCGCGAATGGCTCCCTCTCGGAGGCAAGGCGCGCAGCGCCGGGGGTGCGCCCATGAACGAGCCGATCTACATCGTCGACGGCGCGCGCACGCCGTTCCTCAAGTCGCGCAATCGGCCGGGCCCCTTTGCAGCGTCCGACCTCGCGACGGCGGCCGGACGCGCGCTGCTCGTTCGCCAGCCGTTTGCGCCGACCGAGCTGGACGAAGTGATCCTCGGCTGCGCCGCCCCCGCGGTCGACGAAGTCAACATCGGCCGCGTCGTGGCGCTGCGCATGGGCTGCGGAATGAAGGTGCCAGGCTGGACCGTAATGCGCAACTGTGCGTCCGGCATGCAGGCGATCGACTCGGCCATCAACAACATCCGCGCGGGCCGGTCGAATCTCGTGCTCGCGGGCGGGGTCGACGCGCTGTCGCGCGTGCCGCTGCTGTTCTCCGACGCGATGGTCCTCTGGCTGTCGAACTGGTATGCGGCGAAGTCGTTCGGCCAGCGGGCCGCACTGGCCGCGAAGTTCAGGCTCGGCTACCTCGCGCCGGTGATCGGCATCATGAAAGGCCTGACCGATCCGATGGTCGGTCTCCTGATGGGCCAGACCGCCGAGAACCTCGCGTTCCGGTTCGGGATCACGCGACGAGAGATGGATGAATTCTCGGCGCGCAGCCACGCGCGCGTGATCGCGGCGCAAAAGGCAGGGCACTACGACGGCGAGGTCGTGCCGCTGTACGACAAGGCGGGCAAGCTCTATGCGCAGGACGACGGCATGCGCGAGGATTCGACCGTAGAGAACCTGGCCAAGCTTAAACCGTTCTTCGACCGCAAGTACGGCAACGTCACCGCCGGCAACAGCTCGCAGATCACCGACGGCGCTGCGTGGCTCGTGATCGCGTCCGAGCGCGCCGTCGCCAAACACAAGCTGACGCCGCTCGGGCGTATCGTCGACTCCGAATGGGCCGGCCTCGACCCCGCGCAGATGGGTCTCGGTCCGGTGCACGCGGCGACGCCGATACTCAAGCGCAACGGACTCGCCCTTGCCGACGTCGACGCCTGGGAGATCAACGAGGCGTTCGCCGCGCAGGTGATCGGCTGCGAACGCGCCTGGCAGAGCGCCGAATACTGCGCGCAGGAGCTGGGTTTGCCGTCCGCCCTTGGGGCGCTCGATGCGGGCAGGCTCAATGTCGACGGCGGCGCCGTCGCGCTGGGCCACCCCGTCGGCGCCTCGGGGGCGAGAATCGTCCTGCACGTGCTGAATGTGCTGAAGCGCACCGGCGGGCGGCGTGGCATGGCGGCCATCTGCATCGGCGGCGGGCTGGGCGGCGCGATGCTGGTCGAACGAGTCTGATCCCCCCGCCGGACCACCGCAAAGAGTTGCCGGAATGCCCAGAGAACACCAGGAAAGCGACCACGCGATGCAACATTGGACACTGACCCGCGACGCCGATGGCCTCGCGCGACTGACGCTCGACCGGGCAGGCGCAACCATGAACACCCTTGGCGCGCCGGTGCTCGCCGAACTCAACGCGGCGCTCGACGAGCTCGACCGCGACCCGCCGCGAGGTCTCGTCATCGCGTCGGGCAAGGCGAACGGTTTCATCGCCGGCGCCGACATCGACGAGTTCGGCCAGCTCGCGAACGAGGCCGGCGCGCTCGCGCTGGTCAAGCGCGGCTGGGACGCGTTCGAACGGCTTGCCGGTGTGAAATATCCTACCGTGGCGCTGGTGCGGGGCTTTTGCCTGGGCGGGGGACTCGAGCTGGCGTTGGCGTGCCGCTACCGCGTGGTCGTCGACGAGCCGGGAACGCGGCTGGGACTCCCCGAGGTCATGCTCGGCATCGTGCCGGGCTGGGGCGGGATGAAACGGCTGCCGCGGCTTGCCGGCGCGCCGGCGGCGCTCGACCTGATGCTGACGGGCCGCACCATCGATGCGCGGCGCGCGAAGCGGCTCGGCATCGCCGACGAATGCGTGCCGGCGCGGATCATGGAAAACACCGTGCGCGGCATCCTGAGCGCGCTGCCCGCGCCGCGGCGGCTCGGCTTTGCGCAGTCGCTGACCTTGAATCCGCTGGTGCGCCGGCTCATCGCCGCGCAGGCACGAAAGCAGGTGGCCAAGCGTGCGCGGCGCGAGCACTATCCGGCGCCGTACGCGATCCTCGACCTCTGGGTGAAATACGACGGCAACGTGCTCGCGGCGCCACCGTCCGATCCGGCGTCGATCCCGTCGCTGCTGAAGGCGCCGACGGCGGCCAACCTCATCCGCGTGTTCGGGTTGCAGGAGCGGCTGAAGGCGCTGGGCAAGGAAGGCGATTTCGCGGCGGCGCACGTCCACGTGGTCGGCGCCGGAACGATGGGCGGCGACATCGCCGCCTGGTGCGCGCTGCGCGGCCTGACCGTGACGCTGCAGGATCAGAACGCCGAGCGGCTCGCGCCGGCGATGGGCCGCGCGGCGAAGCTCTTTGCCGACCGCCTGCGCGATCCGCGCCGGGTCCGTGACGCGACCGACCGGCTGCTGCCGGATGTCGCCGGCGCCGGCGTCGCGCGGGCCGACGTGATCATCGAGGCGATCTTCGAGAACGTGGACGCCAAGCGCAGCCTGTTCGCCGCGCTCGAAACGAAGGCGAAGCCGGGCGCCATCCTCGCCACCAACACGTCGTCCATTCCGCTCGAGGACATCGCGACCGCGATGGCCGATCCGACGCGGCTCATCGGCCTCCATTTCTTCAACCCGGTAGCGAAGATGATGCTGGTCGAGATCGTGGTCGGCCGGCAGACACGCGCCGACCTGACCGCGCCCGCAGCCGCGTTCGTGCGCCAGATCGACCGGCTGCCGCTGCCCGTGAAGAGCGCCCCGGGTTTCCTCGTCAACCGCGTGCTCGCGCCTTACCTGATGGCCGCGATGCGCTGCGTGGACGAAGGCATCGCGCCGGAAACCGTGGACGAGGCGGCGCTCGCGTTCGGGATGCCGATGGGGCCGATCGAACTGGCGGACACCGTGGGTCTCGACATCTGCGTGGCGGTCGGCAAGATGCTGACGCCGGACGCGACCCCACCGACGAGGCTGACGGAGCTCGTGACGGCGGGACACCTGGGGCGCAAGACCAAGCGCGGCTTCTACGACTATGCGAGCGGCAAGCCGGCCAAGCAGGCGGCGGGCGACGTCCCGGCCGGGCTCGCCGAGCGCCTTGTCGGTCCGTTCGTCGCGGAAGCGAAGGCCGCGCTCGCCGAAGGAATCGTGACCGACGCGGACCTCGTCGATGCCGGCGCGATCTTCGGCACCGGATTCGCCCCCTTCCGCGGCGGTCCGCTCCACCACGCGGCGGCCGCAGGGCGAGCAGCGCTCGCCTGAGCGCCGCCTGCCGTTCCCGGCGGCTCGCGCCGGGCGACAATCTGTCGCAGGTACGCACGCCGTTCGCCGACGCGGTGCCGCCGTCTTCTGGTGTAGCATCGACAAACAAGGGTTGCGCCGGCGAGGACGACGACGTCTTGCCCGCGCCAACGCCGAATTGCAGGATCGTCGGCGTCCCTGTGGCAGCGCATCGGCGCATCCTTTTGGGGGGAGGAGATCCATGGAAAAAATCTGGCTGAAGCACTATCCGAAAGGCGTGCCCGCGGACATCGATATCAACGAGTACAAGTCGATCCGCGACGTGTTCGAAGATAGCGCGGCGAGATTCGCCAACCGCCCGGCGTTCACCTGCATGGGCAAGTCGATCACTTTCGCCGAACTCGACCGGCTGTCGGCCGCGTTCGGTGTCTACCTGCAGGCGAACGGATGCAAGAAGGGCACGCGCGTCGCGCTGATGATGCCCAATATCCTGCAATACCCGATCTGCCTGTTCGGGACCATCCGCGCCGGCTGCACGGTGGTGAACGTCAACCCGCTGTACACGGCGCGCGAGCTCGAGCACCAGCTCACCGACTCGGGGGCGGAAGTGATCGTCGTCGTCGAGAACTTCGCGCGCACCGTGGCGGAGGTGCTCGGCCGGACCAAGGTCCGGCGGGTGATCGTCACCAGCATCGGCGAGCTTCTCGGGTTCAAGGGCATCGTCGTCGACCTGGTCCTGCGACGGGTCAAGAAGATGATCCCGGCCTGGTCGATTCCCGAGTCCGTCCACCTCTCCGACGCGCTCGCGGTTGGCCGCACCGGCAACCTCGAGCGGGTGCCGCTCGCCCACGACGACATCGCGTTCCTTCAGTACACGGGCGGCACGACGGGCGTGGCGAAGGGCGCGGTGCTGCTGCACCGGAACATCGTTGCCAACCTGCTGCAGGCCCGCGCATGGCTGCAGCCGTTCCTGAGCAACGAGCGCGAGATCATCCTCACGCCGTTGCCGCTCTATCACATCTTCTCGCTCACCGCGAACTGCCTTACCTTCATGACGCTGGGCGGCGAGAACATCCTTATCCCGAACCCGCGCGACATCCCGGGCTTCGTCAAGGAGATGGGCAAGTACAAGTTCACCGTGATCACCGGCGTCAACACGCTGTTCAACGCGATGCTGAACAACGCCGAATTCGGCAAGCTCGACTTTTCATCGCTGCGCATCGCGCTCGGCGGCGGCATGGCCGTGCAGGAGGCGGTCGCCGTCAAGTGGAAGGAGGTCACCGGCTCCCCGCTGATCGAGGCCTATGGCCTGACCGAGACTTCCCCCGCGGCCACGATAAATCCGCTCGACCTGCCCGCCTACAACGGCACGATCGGGCTGCCGATCTCGTCGACGGAGGTCACGCTGCGCGACGACGCCGGCAAGGACGTCGCGCTCGGCCAGCCGGGGGAAATCTGCATTCGCGGTCCGCAGGTGATGGCGGGCTACTGGAACCGGCCGGACGAGACGGCAAAGGTCATGACCACCGACGGTTACTTCATGACCGGGGACATCGGCGTGATGGACGAACGGGGTTTCGTGAAGATCGTCGACCGCAAGAAGGACATGATCCTGGTGTCGGGCTTCAACGTGTATCCGAACGAGATCGAGGGCGTCGTCGCCATGCACCCGGGCGTGCTCGAATGCGCGGCGGTGGGCGTGCCGGACACGAAGTCGGGCGAAGCGGTGAAGCTTTTCGTCGTGAAGAAGGACGCCAACCTGACCGCGGACGACGTGCTCAGACATTGCCGCGAGCACCTGACCGGTTACAAGATGCCGCGCGACGTCGAGTTCCGGGCGGAGCTGCCGAAATCCAATGTCGGCAAGATCCTCCGGCGCGAGCTTCGCGACGAGGCGAAAAAGGCCGCAGCGTAACAAAGGAAGTGCAGGCCACGATGCCCGCCGAAGCCGTCCTGCTGCCGGACAAGGAGCCCACGCTGCGCGTGGTTCCGATGCCCGCCGACGCCAACCAGCATGGGGACATCTTCGGCGGCTGGGTAATGTCGCAGGTCGACATCGCCGGCGGGGTCATGGCCGCGCGGCGCGCTCGCGGCCGGGTTGCGACGGTCGCAGTGAACTCGTTCGTCTTCAAGGAGCCAGTCCTGATCGGGGACGTCGTCAGCTTCTATGCCGAAATCAAACGGGTCGGCAGGACCTCGATCACCGTCGGCGTGGAGGTCTATGCGCAGCGCAATCCGACCGAGGTGATCTGCGTCAAGGTTACCGAGGCGAGCCTGACCTATGTGGCGGTCGGGCTCGACCGGCGGCCCCGGGAGCTGCCCCCCGGTTGACGCTCCGAAGGGATCCCTTTGCCCAAAAACAACAGTTGCCGCGGTATCCGGTCTCACGGTCCCCCGAGTGCCCCCGCCGCCCCTTCGCCGGGTGTATATTTTTCTGCACGCCTGCCCGAAGGCCGGCATCCCGCACCGCCCCCCCGAATTCCGCACCAAACCCGCATCCCCTTTACTCTTTCTTGAGGCCGCGCCTCGCATTCTTTCCATGAGGAGATCCGTCATGACTGCTCCCTTTTCCCGTACCAGGATTGCTGCAGCACTAGCCGGCGTAGTTCTGGCCCTTGCGGGAGGTCAGGCGTTCGGCTCCGCCTTCGCGCTGGCCGAGCAGAACGTGATGGGGCTCGGCAATGCCTTCGCCGGCGCCGCCGCCACCGCAGAGGACGCGAACACCGTTTGGCACAACCCCGCGGGTCTCGCGCGGCTCTATTTCCCGCAGGTCGAGACCGCGATTCATGTGGTCATCCCGTCGGCCAAGTTCCAGAACGCGAACTCGCAGAACGCATTACTGCAGCCGTTGGGCGGTACGGGCGGCGACGCCGGCGGCGCCGCGTTCGTGCCGAACCTCTACGGCTCGATGGCCATCACCGACCGCGTCCACGTCGGGATCGGCGTCAACGCGCCCTTCGGGCTCAAGACGGAATACGACGACGGCTGGCTCGGCCGCTACCAGGCGCTCAAGTCGGAAATCAAGACGATCAACGTCAATCCGGCGCTGTCCTACAAGGTGACGGACCAGTTCTGGATCGGCGCCGGCGCGAACTATCAGCATTTCGAGGCGACGCTCACCAACAACACCAACTACTCGGCGGCTCTGGCGCAGGGCTACCAGAACCCCGCCCTGGGGCTCACTCTGGCGCAGCAGGGGGCATTGAGTGCGGCGACCATGGGTCTGGATACCTTCACCAAGATCACCGGCGACGACCATGCGTGGGGATGGAACGTCGGCGCAATGCTGAACTTCAACGGCGATCCCAACCTCAATCCCGGGGCGTCGAGAGTCGGCCTCGCCTATCGCTCGAAGCTCAAGTACAACGTCGTTGGCAGCGTCAACTTCACCAATCCGACGCCGCCGACGCTGACCGGACCGCTCGCTCCGCTCAACCCCGTCGTGGGCTTGGTCAGCGCCGGGGTCAACCAGACGCGACTCTTCAACAGCGGAGTGACGCTCGATATCACGCTGCCGGACTCGGCATCGCTCTCGTATTATCAGAAGGTCAACGCCAAGTGGGACTTCCTTGCCGACGTGAGTTGGACGGGCTGGAGCAGCATCCAGGAACTGCAAATCCTGCGCACGAGCGGCAGCGTGCTTCAAGTGCTGCCGCAGAACTTCAAGGACACGTGGCGGTATTCCGCAGGCGTGAACTACCAATACGACGAAAAAACAGTGTTGCGGGCCGGCGTCGCCTACGATCAGTCGCCGGTGAACAACGTCGACCGCGGGCCGCGTCTGCCCGACAACGATCGCACGTGGCTGACCATCGGAGGCCGATACAAGTACTCGTCCGCGCTCAACTTCGACGTCGCCGCCGGTTACATCTTCGTCAAGGATCCCTCGATCAACAGCGTCGCGGGGGTCCTTGGCCAACCGCCCAGCATTTTTGCCACCGGACTCGTCAACGGCGAGTACAACAACCACGTCATCATCGTTTCCGGCCAGTTCAACTACCGGTGGAAGTAGGTCGCGCGTAGGGCGCACCTCCATCGCATTGGTGGCTGCAATCGGGCCGCCCGTTCCGCGGGCGGCCCGGTTTTCGCTGACGCGGCGCCACGCACAGCGCGTCGCGTCCCGACGTTTCCAACAGGAGGACAGAATGATTCGCAAGCAATTGGTCGTGGGTATCGCGACTATCTTCGCCGCGACGGCATTCGCCGCCGACATCGGCGGCGTCAAGGTCGCCGACAAGGTCACGGTCGGCGGGCAGGAGCTCGCGCTGAACGGCGGCGCGGTCCGCACCAGGGCCATTTTCAAAGTGTACGTCGGCAGCCTGTACCTGCCGGCGAAGGCGGGCGATCTCGCCGGCGTACTGGCCAAGGGCCCGCGGCGCATCCAGATGAACCTCTTGCGCGACCTTTCCGCCGACCAGCTCGTCGATGCATTGAATGACGGGATGAAGGACAACAACACCGCAGCCGAGATGGCGGCGGTCAAGGCGCAGCAGGACCAGCTCACGTCCATCATGAAGGCGTTCGGCGAGGCGAAGGAGGGCAACGTCGTCACGCTCGACTTCGTCGACGGCGCCACGGTGGTGGGCTTCAATGGCGCCGCGAAGGGGACGATTCCCGGCGAGCCGTTCAACAGGGCGCTGACGAAGATCTGGCTCGGCGACAAGCCCGTGCAGGCCGACCTCAAGAAGGCGATGCTGGGCGGCTGATCGAATTGGCGGGGGACCCTGTGGCGCTGGCCCGACTCCGTGCCGTAGGCCCATGTGTGGCGGGCGCATGCCTCATCCTAAGGCCGCCACACATGGGCCTATGGCACCGGCTCAGTGGGCACTGAAATTCGCGGGAACTTGGGCTACGCTCTGCCGATGCCGGACTTCTGGCCCTCCTGTGGCTACCGCCTGCTGACGGCAAACGTCGAAGGCCGGCTCCTGTTCACCGACGATTTCCTGCGCGCGCTGCTGCTGCGCCCGGAACTGGCGCCGATTCCCGACTCCTGCGCGGCGGAACTCGTGCTGCACGAGAGGCTGCTCGCGGTGCCGTGCGCGGTGGTCGCGGAATCCGACCTCGCGCCGATCGCCGACGCCGATGCGCGCGAAAACTACGCCGTCTGGTTGCGTTTCCGGCAGCGGCTCATGGACGCACCTTCGCTCGAAGCGACCTATGTGGCGCTCTTCCGCGACGGCGTCGACGTGGCCCCTGTGCTCGTGCATCAGCTGACGGCGATCCTGCTGCGGCACATACTTGGCGCCGACGCCGATCCGATCGAGGCGCGCGCCGCCGAGATGCTGTTCCGCCCGCAGAAGATCGCGGTGACCGATGACGGCGGGGTGATGGCCGCCGACCTGGCCACGGTCGAGCTTCTCGCCACGACCGGTGGCTTCGGCAGCCTGGGTGAGCTGCTGCAGCAGAACCGGACCCCGATGCGCACAGTCGATCTCGACACGCTCGACACGGCCAACGCCGCGGCGTACTGGGGGCGCGACGAGCGGCACGATCTGGCGTTGAGCCTGAACCGGGGCCGCCCGGCGCTCGACGCGCTCTGCCGCGTGCTGGAGAAGTGGATCGCGCATTTTCACGGGGTCACCGTCAGCATCCGCCCGCAGAGCGAGATCGACGACCGGCGCTGGGTCTGGCACGTCGGATTGGACGCCGAGGCGAGCGCGCTGCTGAACGACCTGTACAATCGCGCCGATGTCGACCCAGCGCGGATGGGCCGGCTGCTTTGCCTGTTCGAGCTGACGTTTGCGGATCCCGGCGACATGCGGCCCGCGATCGCCGGTCGTCCCGTCTACCTCGCGATGGCGATGGACGCCGACGGTCGGTTGAAGCTCAAGCCGCAGAACCTGCTGCTCAACCTGCCGCTCGCCGGGTTGCAATGAAGCCTGGCGCCGAGGCGGCGGCGAATCATATGGTGAACCAAGTCATGAGACTATTTTCGTTGCTGGTCGCGGGGCTTCTCGCGACACCTGTCGCTGCGCAATACGTACCTCCGTCCGGACCGGGGACGCCGGAGCCCAAGGCACTCGAGCCCATGGCGCCGGCCAAGGAAGTCGCCGCGCTGGAGTCCCTCGCGTGGCTCGGAGGCTGTTGGCGTGGCGACGTCAACCAGCGCGAGTATCGCGAACAGTGGATGCCGTTGCGCGGCGGGATGCTGATCGGCGTGAGCCAGACGGTCATGCACGGCAAGATGCAGGGCTACGAGTACCTGCGCCTCGAATCGCGGCCCGACGGCGTTTATTACGTCGCCGCGCCATCGGGCAAGACGGAGAGCGCGTTCCGGCTGCAGGAACAGACCGTGGACAAGACGGGAGACCGGAGCGACACGATCTTCACGTTCGTCAGTCCCCGGGCGGAGTTCCCGCAGCGGATCGTCTATCGACGCGGGTCGGAAGGCTGGCTGTACGCGACGGTGGAGGGGAAGGTCGGCGGCGCGGACCGGCAGGTCATCTATCCGATGCGCCGGATCGATTGCGAATCGGGCGAACTTATCCGGAGTTGACGCCGCGATTGGCGAGCGCGTCGGCGCGATCGTTGCCAGGGTGGCCGTTGTGGCCCTTGACCCAGTGCCAGTCGACACGGTGCTTTGCGGCGAGCGCGTCGAGTTCACGCCAGAGTTCGGCGTTCTTGACCGGTTTGCGGTCTGCCGTCTTCCACCCGTTCTTCTTCCACGCGTGAATCCAGCTCTGGATTCCGTTCTTGACGTATTGCGAATCCGTATAGATCGCCACCGCGCACTCGCGCTTCAGGGATTCGAGTGCGCGGATGACCGCGGTGAGCTCCATGCGGTTGTTGGTGGTCGCCGGCTCGCCGCCGAAGAGCTCCTTTTCCCGGTCGCGAAAGACGAGCAGCGCACCCCAGCCGCCGGGGCCGGGGTTTCCCTTGCACGCACCGTCGGTGTAGATCGTGACGGTGCCGGTCATGCGCAGCCTCCGCGTCCCTCACGGAAGCAGGCAACCGTCACTTCGTCGGCCGCCTGAATGGCGCGCGGACATGAGCTGCGCGTCCGGATTTCGCCTCGCCTGCTCACTCGACGCGCTCGATGCACTGGCGCGCCTGGCGCGGCGCGGTGGCGAGTCCGTTCTTGCGGCGCTCCCATGCAGGAGTGAGGATGCGCATGCCGAGGACCTTCTTGGTTGCCCGCAGGTAGTAGACTCCGCCGCCGATGGGCCACCAGCGGTCGCCCGCCGCCTCGAAGAATCCGCATCGCGCGCGCCACTTTTCGCTGTCGAATGGCGGCACGTAGCAGTCCAGACCGCCGCCCGCCACCTCGAACCCCAGCAGGGCGAGCCAGTCCTTCAGCCGGTACAACGCGATGAAGCTGCCGTTCCATGGCGCCGTCTGGCGGCGACCGAAATAGCGCTTCGCGCCGAACAGGCTGAACGGATTGAAGCCGGAGATCACGATCTGCCCCTCGGGTCGGGTCGCCCGGTAGACCTCGCGCAGCAGCTGGTGCGGATCGCTCGCGAACTCGAGCGCGTGCGGCAGCACGATCAGGTCGAGCGCGTTGTCGGGGAATGGCAACCAGTTCGGGTCCGCGAGCAGCTGCGCGGGCGGGCTGAGATCGACCGTCCAGTGCGAGGCGACCCGGCTCTGCGCGAGGAACGGGCAGGCCGGCAAGCCGAGCTGAATCGCCTGGAAGCCGAAGATGTCGGCGACGGTCCGATCGAACCAGGCCTGCTCGCGCGCGAGGAGATACTGCCCGAGCGGCGTGCGCAGCCAGTCGGCGAGCGGCGTTGACACGTAACCCGCTGCTCCGGAAGATGCGTCCATGCCGGCGATTATCCCCATCCCCGCGTTCAGCGACAACTACATATGGCTCGTGCGCGAGGGCCGGCACGCCGCGGTCGTCGATCCCGGCGACGCGACGCCGGTGCTCGCCTATCTCGAGAGCGAGGGGCTCGCGCTGTCGGCCATCGTCACCACGCACCACCACGGCGATCACGTCGGCGGAAACGCGGCGCTGCTCGCGCGGTTCCCGGTCCCGGTGTTCGGCCCCGCGCGCGAGACGATTCCCGGCCGCACGCACGCGCTCGCGGAGGGGGATGAGATCACGGTGCCGGGATTGGGCTGGGCGCTCCGGGTGCTGGACATCCCGGGCCACACGGCGGGACACATCGGGTACGTCGGAAGCGACGCGGAAGCCGGGATCGCGTTCGTCGGCGACACACTGTTCGCGGGCGGCTGCGGGCGGCTGTTCGAGGGCACGCCGGCGCAGATGGCGAATTCGCTCGGGAAGCTCGCCGCCCTTCCGGGGACCACGCGCGTCTACTGTGGGCACGAGTACACGCTGGCGAACCTGCGCTTTGCGCTCGCCGTCGAGCCCGGGAACGCGGCGCTGCGGGCGCGCCTGCAGCGCGATCAGGACAAGCGCGACCGCGGGCTGCCCACGGTTCCGTCGACGGTCGCCGAGGAGTGTGCGACGAACCCGTTTCTGCGCGCGCGCGAGCCCGACGTTTTCGCCGCGGCGCAAGCCCGTGCGGGCCGCCGGCTGGCGGATCCCGTCGACGCGTTCGCCGTAATACGCGAATGGAAGAACGGATTTCGCTGACGCGCCGCTGCGGTTGACGCGCCGCTGCGCGGCGTCTACCATCGCCGCAGCTTCCCCGGCCGACGACGGATCGAATTGCGTTCACGCTTTTCCCGGCTTTTCCCTTCTGCGCTGGCGCTGCTGCTTGCCGCGTGCGCGACGCCGGCGCCGCCGCCTGCGGACCCCCTTCCCGCGACAGCCGTGCCGGCCGCGCCACCCGCGCCTGCTGTCGTCGTTGCCGCGCCGCCCGTCGCCGACGATGTCGCCCCTTCCGCCGCCGCGCCCACCGGGCTCGAGCCGCTGCCGCCGCCGGCCGAGGATCTCTGGGCTCGCATCCGCCGCGGCTTCGCGCTGCCGGACATCGACGATGCCCTCGTCGCCAAATGGGAGCAGTGGTATTCGTCGCGCCCCGACTACGTCGCGCGCATGATCGATCGCAGCCGGCGGTACCTGTACTACATCGTCGTCGAGGTCGAAGAACGCGGGATGCCGCTGGAGATCGCGCTCCTGCCGATGGTCGAGAGCGCGTTCAACCCGCATGCAACGTCGGTGGCCCGCGCGTCCGGGATCTGGCAGTTCATGCCGGCCACAGGCACGCACTACGGGCTCAAGCAGAATTTCTGGTTCGACTCGCGCCGCGACGTGGTCGCCGCGACCGAAGGCGCGCTGACGTACCTGCAGAAGCTCCACGGCGACTTCAACGACTGGCAGCTCGCGCTCGCCGGCTACAACTGGGGTGAAGGCAACGTTTCCCGGGCCATCGCGAAGAACCAGAAAATGCGCCTCCCGACGGGATATGCCGATCTCAAGATGCCGGACGAGACACGCAACTACCTGCCGAAGCTGCAGGCAATCAAGAACATCATCCGCGACCCCGAGAGGTTCGGGCTCGACCTCGACGACATTCCGGACGCGCCGTATTTCGCCGTGGTCACGATGGCGCGAAAGATCGACGTGAAAATGGCGGCGAGGCTGGCCGAGATGTCCGTCGACGAATTCCAGTACCTCAATCCGCAGCACAATCGGCCGGTCATCGCCGGCGCGGACGAGTACACGATCCTCCTGCCGATCGACAAGGCGGAGTTGTTCGCCGCCAAACTGGAACTGACGGACCAGCCACTGGTGTCCTGGCAGGCCTATCGGATGCGAAACGGCGAGACGCTGGCGCAGGTGGCCGCCAGATACGGACTCGAGATCGAAGCATTGAAGGCGGTCAACGGCATCGGGGCGAAATCGAAGGTCCCGGTCGGCCACGCGTTGCTCGTTCCGACGCAGGGGCCAACCGAGGCGGCGGCGGCCACGCTGTCGCAGGCGGTGTTCACGACGGTTCCGCAGGGCCGCACTTTCTACTATCGGGTCAAACGCGGCGACACCGTCACCGGCATTGCCGCTCGCTACGCGGTGGCTCCTGCCGACCTGCGGCGATGGAACGGTCTCAACCGGGACGCCATCAGGACGGGGCAGGCGCTGCGCGTCACGAGCGATCTCGCCCCCGCCGCCGGCAAGGGCAAGCGCGCGGCGGGAACGAGGGCGTCGAATAGCGCAGGCAAGACGAAAGGAAAGAGCGCAAAGTCTGTGAAGCCGGCGACCGCGCGCAAGGATCCTCCGGTCGCCAAGGCGGGGACGGCGGCAGGCGGCTGACACGGCCAGGGGCGCCGCGGCGCCCGCTCCGGGCTTAGACTGGGCCGGCCCGACGCCCCAATGAAAACAGGCGGCGCTTTGCGCGCCGCCTGTTCTGTGGATCGCCGCCAATCTGCGGCGAACCTGCTGCCGCGGAAGTCCTACTTCTTTGCGGCCTTCTTCTTGGTCGCCTTCTTCTTGGGGGCGGCCTTCTTCTTGGTCGCCTTCTTAGCGGCCTTCCTCTTCGTGGTCTTCTTTGCCGCCTTCTTCTTCGTCGCCTTCTTCTTCGTGGCCTTCTTCGCGGCCTTCTTCTTCGTGGTCTTCTTCGCCGCCTTCTTCTTCGTGGTCTTCTTCGCCGCCTTCTTCTTCGTCGCCTTCTTTGCCGCCTTCTTCTTGGGGGCGGCCTTCTTCTTCGTCGTCGCCTTCTTTGCCGCCTTCTTCTTGGGCGCCGCCTTCTTCTTGGTCGCCTTCTTCTTGGTCGCTTTCTTCTTGGTCGCTTTCTTGGGCGCCGGGGCCGCAGCGGCCGGCGTCATCATCGACATCATGTCAGCCATTTTGTATCTCCTGTCTGAGTTGCTGTAGCTGTTATGGTGCTTCTGCTTCGGCGCAAGCGGCGCTGGGGCTGTCGGTAGAAACTGCAACCACTTGACAAACCCACTGCTACCTGCTGCCTGAATTCTAGCCACATTTTGTTGAATTGCAAGATTTCTCCGACGATTCCTGGCGTTGCATGCGCGACTGTTGCGATTTCGCACATGGAAAAAATCGGCATTTGCGTCCCGTCCGGCGTCGCGCGGAATTGCGATTACGGCAGCAAGGACTCGTGCGCAAAAAGATCTGCGACACGCTCGCGCGGTCGGCTGAGATGAGCGCGGTCGCCATCGACGACGACCTCGCAGGCGCGCGGGCGCGAATTGTAATTGGAGCTCATCACGAACCCATAGGCTCCGGCGGCGCGCACGGCGAGGAGATCGCCCTCGGCCAGCGCGAGCAGGCGGTCGCGGGCGAGGAAATCGCCGCTCTCGCACACCGGTCCGACTATCTGCCAGCGGCGCGCCGGTCCCTCGCGCCGGCGCACCGGCTCGACCGCATGCCATGCGTCGTAGAGTGCGGGTCGCAGGAGGTCGTTCATCGCCGCGTCGACGATCGCGAAATCGTGGGCCGCGCCCGGCTTGAGGTAGATGACGCGCGTCAGCAGCACACCCGCCGCGCCGACCAGGAAACGGCCCGGTTCGAACACGAGTTCCTGCCGCCGCGTTCCCAGTGCCCGGCGGACGGCAAGCGCATAGGCGTACGGATCGATCGTTTCCTCGTCGCGGTAGCGCACGCCGAGGCCTCCACCGAGGTCTACGTGGCGCAGCTCGATCCCGTCGGCTTCGAGCCGATCGACGAGGCCGAACATCTTCCCGGCCGCTTCGACACAGGCAGAAAGATCGGTGATCTGGGATCCGATATGGCAGTCGATCCCGCGGACGTCGACGAACGGCAGGCCGGATGCGCGACGATAGAGGTCGGGCGCATCGTCGAACGCGACGCCGAACTTGCTCTCCTTGAGCCCGGTCGCGATGTAGGGGTGCGTCTTCGGATCGACGTCGGGGTTCACTCGCAGCGACACGGGAGCGACTCGGCCCACGTGGCCGGCGACGGCGTTCAGGATTTCGAGCTCGGCTGCCGACTCGACGTTGAAGCAGCGGATGCCTGCCGTCAACGCGGCTTCCATTTCCGGCGCTGACTTGCCGACGCCAGAGAAAACAATCCGCGCGGGATCGCCGCCGGCAGCGATGACACGCGCGAGCTCCCCGCCGGAGACGATGTCAAAGCCGCTCCCGAGGCGCGCCAGTATGTTCAGTACAGCGAGGTTGGAATTTGCCTTGACCGCGTAGCAAACGAGGTGGGGCACGCCCGCGAACGCGGCGTCGAATTCCCGGTATCCTGCTTCGAGCGCCGCGCGCGAGTAGACGTAACAGGGCGTTCCGAAGCGCTCGGCGATGTCGGACAACGGGATCCCTTCCGCGTGGAGCTCCCCGCCGACAACGGAAAACACGTTCACGGCTTGCGTTCCGGCGGCTGTGCCGCTGCCGCCGGCGCCGCGCTCGACGCTTCGGATGCCGGCACGCCGGCCGCGGCGGAAGGCGATGGCGGCAGCTTCAAGGGGCCCTTCACGCCACAGGCGGCGAGCGGCGCGACGCCGACCGCCGCCGCCACGGCCAACCCGATGGCGGCACGGCGAATCCGGACGATGAAATCACGTAACATCGGGGCGGAATCGTAACAGGGAAAATGTTCCCAGTCCGCAATTTGGAGCGACCATGATCACCGACAGCGAATTCATCGCCGCCGCCGACCGCACGCTCGCGGACATCGGGGCGGCGCTAGACGCGGCCGTTGCCCACTCCGAGGCCGACCTCGACTGGGGCCTGAACGACGGCATTCTCCAAATCGAATGCGAGGACGGCAGCAAGATCATCGTGAACCGGCATGTGCCGAACCGCGAGGTATGGGTCGCAGCCCGGTCCGGAGGATTTCATTTCAGGCCCCGTGACGGCTTGTGGCGCGATACGCGGTCGGGTGACGAGCTCGGGTCGGCGCTGGCGGCCCTGGTGCAGGCGCAAGCGGGGTTGACGATTGCTCTGTCGGCGCTTGTTGCGCCCGTCATCTGAGACCGGGGTTCACGCTTCGAGCAGCGCGGTCCATTCGTCGAGCGCCAACCGGGCCGCCGAGGAACCCGGGAACAGTCCTTCGACCAGACTCCAGAACCTGGCTGAATGGTTGAGTTCGACGAGGTGCGCGACTTCGTGCGCGACGATGTAGAGCGCAAGGTCGGGCGGCAACTGCACCAGTCGCCAGTTGAGCCGGATCACTCCCTTCTGGTTGCAACTTCCCCATTCCGAGCGGGCATTGGACAGCTTGACGACGGGGATCGTGGGCGTGAGTCGCGCCGCGTACTCGGTCACGCGCGGGAGGAGTTGGCGCAGGGCTTCCTCGCGCAGCCAGCGGGCAACGAAGGCGGCGACTTGTCGTTCGTCTTCACCGGCGGGGTGGAGCACGGTGAGGTTGAGGAGGTCGGCCGCGATTTCCCGCTTGCGCGCGGTGTGCACGGCCAGCGCCAGTTCGCGACCCCGGAAAAGGATGGGCGCGCCGGTCTTCCATTCGCGCGGCAGGACCTCGCGCCGCCGCCCGTGCCATTCGGCCAGCGAACGCAGGATCCACGCGCCGCGCTCGGTCAACGTGGCGTCGATCTCGCGGATCGTGACCCAGCGCGGGGCGCGGACGGTGAGGCCCGACAGCCCGATCTGCATGCCGATCGAGCGCCGGCGCGCGCGCACGAGGCGGTAGTCGACGCTCTCGCCGGCAAGAACGATGCGGCGCGTAGCGCCCTCGTCGCCTATGCCCTCGGGCGGGCCGCCGAAAATGTCGCGCAGACGCAGCAGGGCTTTCATGCGCCGAGCGCCGGGTCACCGAGTCGCGCGACTTCGGCCTCGATCCACGACTCGGCCTCGCGCGTCAGCGCCTGCGCATCCTTGCCTTCCGGCGGAATCGGCGCGCCGAACGAGATCGTCACAGTGCCGGAACGCTTCCCGAAAACACCCTTCGGCCACAGGTAGCCCGCGTTGTGCGCGACCGGCAGGATCGGCACACCGAGCTCGATGGCGAGCCGGGCGCCGCCGGTCTTGTACTTGGACCGGGTACCCGCGCGGATCCGCGTGCCTTCCGGATAGACGACGATCCAGAATCCCTGCCGAAAGCGCTCGCGGCCCTGAGCGGCGATCTGGTGCATGGCGTCGGTGCCGGCGTTGCGGTCGATGGTGATGGGAGACGCGAGCGCGAAGCCCCAGCCGAAGAACGGGATGGACAGCAGCTCCTTTTTCGCGACGTACGCGAGTGGCGGCAAGAACAGGGTGAGTGCAAGCGTTTCCCAGGTGGAACTGTGCTTGGAGAGAACGATGTGCGGCGTCGAAGGGATGTTGCCGGCGCCGACGACGCGATGCCGGATGCCGCAGATCCAGCGCGCGCCCAGCAGATTGGTGCGGCACCACGACGCCGCGATGCGGTACATGGGCACACGCGGCAGCCAGAACGTCAGCACCATCACCACCGCGTAGACCGGCGTGACCACGGTCTGGAAGAGCAGGAAGACGAGCGCGCGCACCCCCGCCATGCCTCAGTGCCCGCACGGCCGTCCGAAGGGCACTGACTGCCCCCGCGGGGGGCAGCGAACACCAGGCCGAAGGCCGGTCTCGCGCAGAGGGATGCGGCTTTGCCGCACACAGTGAGCGCGGAGGCCGTTCATCTCATTCGCCCGCGAGGAGCGCCGACGCCGCGAACGCCAGATCGGGATAGATGACCGTATGCTTGGGAAAATCACCCGCGCGCAATGTCTTCTCGCCTTTGCCGGTCAGGACGAGTATCGGCTGCGCGCCGACGGCATCGGCGGCCATGAGGTCGCGCAGCGAGTCGCCGATGCAGGGAACGCCGGTCATGTCGACCCCGTAGCGTACGCCGATTTCGCGCAGCATCCCGGTCTTCGGCTTGCGGCACTCGCATTGCGAGTCTCCGGTATGGGGGCAGTAGAACACCGCGTCGATCCGCCCGCCTGCGAGCGCCAGCGCCTTGTGCATCTTGTCGTGGATCGCGTTCAGCGTTCCCATGTCGAAGTGCCCGCGGCCGATTCCCGACTGGTTCGTCGCGACCACCACGCGAAAGCCCGCGTGGTTGAGCCGCGCGATGGCCTCGAGGCTGCCCGGAATCGGCCGCCACTCGTCGGGCGACCTGATGAACCGGTCGCTGTCGTGGTTGATCACGCCGTCGCGATCGAGCACGATCAGCTTGACGGCCCGCGTCGGCGTGACGGCTTCGGAGGCAAGCTGGACCATGGCCAGCTCAGCTTGCCAGCTTCGAGATGTCCGCGGCGCGGTTCATCGTCTGCGCCACGCCGCGCAGCAGCGCGAGCCGGTTCGCGCGGATGGCCGGATCGTCGGCCATGACCAGCACGTCGTCGAAGAACCGGTCGACGGCCGGCTTGGCACCGGCCAGCGCCAGCAGCGCGCCGGCAAAATCGCCCGCTGCGCAACGGTCCTCGACGATCGGCTGGAGCTTCTGGAAGGCGAGATAGAGGTCATGCTCCGCGCCGTCGGCGAGACGGGCGCGATCGATGGCGACGGCCGCCTCGCCGCCCGACTTGCGCAGGATGTTGACAATGCGCTTGTTGGCGGCGGCGAGCGCCCCTGCTTCGGGCAGGTCGGCGAAGGCCCTGACTGCCGCGCATTGCGCCGGCACGAGATCGAGGCGCGCCGGACGTTGGCAGAGCACCGCCTCGACCTGGTTCGCCGAATAGCCGGCGTCGCGCAGGTACCCGCGCAGGCGCTCGAAGATGAAGCTCTCGAGATCGGCGCGGGCGTCCTTGACCGCCGGAATGCTCTTGAACGCGCCGAACGCGGCGGCGACGAGTTCCGGGAGCGCCAGGGCGAGCTTCTTCTCGACGAGAATGCGGATCGCGCCGATCGCATGGCGGCGCAGCCCGAACGGATCCTTCTCGCCGGTGGGCTGCGCGCCGATGCCGAACATGCCGGCGAGCGTCTCGAGCTTTTCGGCCAGTGCCACGGCCTGCGCGACCGGCCCGCCTGGCAGCGCGTCGCCGGCGAAGCGGGGCCAGTAGTGCTCCTCGATCGCCGCGGCGACCGATTCAGCCTCGCCGTCGTGCCGAGCGTAATAGCGTCCCATGAGCCCCTGCAGCTCGGGGAATTCGCCGACCATGTCGGTCGTGAGATCGGCCTTGGCGAGCTCGGCGGCGCGGATGCTCTGGCCGCGGTCCGCGCCGAGCTGTTCTGCGGTCCAGTCCGCCAGCCGCGCGAGCCGCGAAACCCGATCCCGCTGGCTGCCGAGCTTGTTGTGATAGACGATTGCCGCGAGCTTCGGCAAGCGCGCGTCGAGTCGCGTCCTGCGGTCCTGGTCGAAGAAGAAACGCGCATCGGCGAGCCGCGCGCGCAGCACCCGCTCGTTGCCCTGGATGATCGCGCCCGGCTCCGTCGTCGCCACGTTGCTGACGACGAGAAAACGTCGCAGGAGCTTGCCGTCCGCACCGGCCAGCGCGAAGTACTTCTGATTCTGCTGCATCGTCAGGATCAGGCACTCCTGCGGGACCGTCAGGAACTCCCGTTCGAACGCGCCTTCGTACACCGCGGGCCATTCGACCAGCCCGGTCACCTCGTCGAGCAGCGCCTCCGGCATGATGACCGTCGCACCCGCGGCGGCATGGGTGAGTCCGGCGACGATTTCGGCGCGGCGCTCGGCGAAACCGGGGATCACCTTGCCCTCGGCGCGCAACGTTTCCTCATAGGCGTCTGCGGTCGCAACCCGAATGCCATCGTGGCTCAGGAAGCGATGTCCTCCCGTGAGACGGTCTGCGGCGAGGCGAAGCGCTGTCACCGGGACCACGTCCGCGCCGTGCAAGGCGAGCAACCGGTGCGCCGGGCGGACGAACTTGACGTCGTTGAAGTAGCCGCCGGCGCCCGCATAGCTCATCACCTTCGGAATCGGCAAACGCTCGAGGGTGTCGCCGAGCGCCTCCTGCAGGCCGCGGACCAGCGGCTGACCCTTGGCGAGGCTGCGCAAGTACACGTAGTCGGCCTTGCCGTCGGAGTCGACGTAGAGGCGGTCCGGCCCGTCCTCCGCGTCGAGCGCCGCCGTGGCGAGCCCGGGGCGCCCCAACGCCGCAAGCTTCTTCTTCAGCGCTTCGGAAGGCTGGCCCGACCCATTGCGCGCCACCTTGACCGGCATCAGCTTGTCGACGACCTCCGTGTCCGGCGCGACGGCGCGGACTTGCGCGATCGTCACGGCCAGGCGTCGCGGCGTTGCAAACGGGGTGATCGAACTCCCGGGAGTCAGGAATCCCCGGTTGCGCAGACCCGCGACGATGCCGTCGGCAAAGGATTCGCCGAGCCGGCGCAGCGCCTTCGGCGGCAGTTCCTCGGTGAGCAGCTCCACGACCAGCGTCGCCGCGTTCATTGGAGCACCCTTCGTGCCGCGCGCCTTCCCTCCGGGAGCGAGCTGCTCGCGCCTTGGGACCGCCGGGCGGCGCTCACGCGCGAACCCGGTGTTCGTCCGCCAGCATGGGGAAGCCGAGCGCCTCGCGCGATTCGACGTACGCCTGCGCGACCAGCCGGGAAAGCGTCCGTATCCGGCCGATGTACGCCGCGCGCTCGGTCACCGAGATCGCGCCGCGCGCGTCGAGCAGGTTGAACGTGTGCGCGGCCTTGAGGATCATTTCGTAACCGGGCAGCGCCAGCCTCGCCTCGAGCAGCCGCTTGGCCTCGGACTCGAAAAACGCGAACAGCTCGAACAGCTTCGGCGCATTCGACTGCTCGAAGTTGTAGGTGGACTGCTCGACCTCGTTCTGGTGGTAAACATCGCGGTAGGTGAGCTCCCGGCGCGTCCCGCCGTCGCCCGATTCGGCCCACACGAGGTCGAACACGTTCTCCTTCCCCTGCAGGTACATCGCCAGACGCTCGAGGCCGTAGGTGATCTCGCCGGTGATGGGATTGCAGTCGATGCCGCCGGCCTGCTGGAAATACGTGAACTGGGTCACTTCCATCCCGTTCAGCCAGACCTCCCAGCCCAGCCCCCAAGCGCCGAGGGTCGGGTTCTCCCAGTCGTCCTCGACGAATCGGACGTCGTTCTGCGCGAGATCGAAGCCAAGCGCGGCGAGCGATCCCAGGTAGCGCTCGAGGATGTCGGCGGGCGAGGGTTTGAGCACGACCTGGTATTGATAGTAGTGCTGCATCCGGTTGGGATTCTCGCCGTAACGACCGTCCCTCGGGCGCCGCGACGGCTGAACGTAGGCGGCGCGCCACGGCTCGGGACCCAGCGCGCGCAGGAACGTGGCCGTGTGCGAAGTGCCGGCGCCGACCTCCATGTCGTAGGGCTGCAGCAGTGCGCAACCCTGCCGGTCCCAGTAGTCCTGGAGTTTGAGGATGATCTGCTGAAAGGTGGGCATCGAAGCGGGGGCGGGTCGGTCGTGCATCGCGCATTTTACCGGCATCGCCCCGACGGGCGGGGGCCGAATCAAAGTGCGGGCTTTCCGGCGTGGCGGGAAAGGCCGATCGCGGCGGCAAAAAGCGCCAAGGCGAAGGCGTTGGCCAAGGCATCGCCCCATCGCACGTACGGTGTCATTCCCGTGCGACCCGTGATCTCGACCTCGAGGACGCCGCGCGTGAACCAGGGCAGGCGCGCGATCTCGTGGCCATCGTGGCCGATCGCCGACGTGATCCCCGTATTCGTCGCGCGCAGCAGCGGGCGGCCGGTCTCGAGCGCGCGCATCGCCGCGATCTGGTTGTGCTGGCGTGCGGCGAGCGAGCGGCCGTACCAGGCATCGTTGGTGACGTTGACGAGCAGCGTCGCGCCGCCTGCCTGCGGCCGAATCTCGGCGCCGAATGCATCCTCGTAGCATATGTTGACGGCAACGCGCTGGCCCGCTACCTCCAGTGCCGGCGGGTCCGGGTCGCCCGATGCCTGGCTCGCGAGCGGAATCGACAGGACCCTGCGGATGAACCAGCCGACGACGGGCTCCAGCGGAATCGTCTCGCCGAACGGGACGAGGTGGCGCTTTCGATAGAGCTGCGTCTGCGCCGCCCCCACGCTCAGGACGCTGTTGTAATAGCGCAGCTCTCCGCCCGGGGCGAGCGGGGGGTCCACGGTGAACATGCCGACCAGCGCGTCACCGTTCCTTGCTGCCACGATGTCCCGCATCTGCCGCAGCACGCTGTCCGGTACTTCGTCCGCGAACACCGGGAATGCGCTCTCCGGAAGCACGACGAGACGCCCGCGACTCGCGTCCACGAGTCCGAGGTAGAGGTCGAATGTGGTCCGGCGGAAATCCGGGTCGAACTTAAGCTCCTGCGTGACGTTGCCCTGAACGAGCGAAACGGCGACGGGCCTGCCGGACTGCGTTGTCCATTCGACCCGCGCGAGCGCGGCGCCTCCCGCGAGCACGGTGGCCATCGCGGCGAGCAGGACGGCTGCGCGCATCCGTGCGGCGGCAGCGAGGGCGTCGACGAATAGCGCGAGCGCTGCAGCCACGACGGCGACGGCGAGCGTGACCAGAAATACGCCGCCGACGGGTGCGTACCCGGCCAATGCGCCGCCACCGGCGTCCGGCAGCGCCGCGTAGCCGAGGGAGAGCCACGGGAATCCCGTGAACACGACGCTGCGCGCCCACTCGGCGAGCGTCCATACCGCAGCGCCGGCGAGCGCTCGTTGCCACGACCCTGGCGCTGTCCATTGCGCGGCCAACCACCCCGCGGCCGCCGGATAGAGTGCGAGGAATGCGCAGAAACCGGCAGTGGCCACGGCCGCGACCGGCAGCGGCATGCCGCCGAAGGTGTTGAGGGCGATGAAAACCCACGACGCGCCAACGCCGAACAGCCCCAATCCGAACGCGAAGCCCGTCGCCGCGGCGGACCGCGCCGACGCGGCGCCTTGCCAGAGAACGAAAAGCAGCGACAGCGAGACGATTGGCAGCGCGTACAGGCCGAACGGCGCGAATCCGAACACGGTGGCGGCACCGGCGGCGAGCGCGAAGGACCAACGCAGCGCCCGCGCGGGCATCATGGGCGGATTGCCGCCGGCGCCGAGGCGACGGCCACCGTCAGCTCGCGCGCGACGGCGGCGCGGCGGCGGCAATGGCTGGCGGCGTGCCCGCCAGCGGCTCGATCTGCAACGTGTAGATCCGGCGGCTGTCCGCGCGGACGACCCGGAAACGGTAGTCGCCGATGTTCGCCGTCTCGCCGCGCTTGGGCAGGCGGCCGAAGGCCTGGAGCACGAGCCCGCCCACCGTGTCGAACTCGTCGTCGGCGAAGTCGGTGCCGAAGCGCGTGTTGAAATCGCCGATCTCGGTCTGCGCCTTTACGCGATAGCGCCCGTTCGCCTCGGCGATGATGTTGTCCTCGTTCTCGTCGAAGTCGTACTCGTCCTCGATGTCGCCGACGATCTGCTCCAGCACGTCCTCGATCGTGACGAGCCCCGACACGCCGCCGTACTCGTCGACGACGATGGCGATGTGGTTCCGGTTCGCGCGAAAGTCGCGCAGGAGCACGTTCAACCGCTTCGACTCGGGCACGAACACGACGGGCCGCAGCGTCTCCTTGAGATCGAAGCCATCGGGGTTCCGATAGTAGAGGAGCAGTTCCTTCGCGAGCAGAATTCCGACGACGTCGTCCTTGTTCTCGCCGATCACCGGGAACCGGGAGTGCTTGGTCTCGAGCACCAGCGGCAGGAACTCGGCCGGCTCGTCGTCGATCGAGACGACGTCCATCTGGGCGCGCGGGATCATGATGTCGCGCACCGTCATCTCGGACACCTGCAGCACGCCCTCGATCATCGACAGCGCGTCGGCGTCGAGGAGTTTGTGCTCGAAGGCGCCGTGCAGGAGCTCGAGCAGCTCGTCGCGGTCCTCGGGCTCGCGCGTGAGGAACGCGGACAGTCGTTCCAGCAAGGTGGGCTTGCCCGGCTTGTCGCCGCGATCGTCGTTCATGGGTCAGTGCCTCCCCGCGGGACGGCGAACGGAGCGGGCGTGGGAGCCGCTCATCCGACGCGTCTCCGCCGGGGAAGCGTAGGGGTCGGGCACGCCCAGTCCGGCGAGGATGCCGGTCTCGCGCGCCTCCATGGCGCGCGCGGCGCGGTCGGTGTCGTGGTCGTAACCCTGCAGGTGCAGCATGCCGTGGACGACGAGGTGCGCGCAGTGGTCGGCGAATGTCTTTCCCTGTGCTCGGGCTTCCGCGCTCAGCACGGGGGCGCACAGCACGATGTCGCCTTCAACGCGGGTCGAAGTATCGTACACGAAGGCCAGCACATTGGTCGCGTACTCCTTGTCGCGGTAGAGTGCGTTCAAGGTCCGGCCTTCACGCTGGCCGACGAAGCGCACGGTGACGCTCGCGGAACGCTCGGCCGCCGCCCTTGCCCAGCGCCGCAATGCGGCAGGCCCGGGAAGCGCCGCGGACGCAACGCCATACTGGACCGCGAGCGCGAGACGAGGCTTCCCCCCCTGCGCGGGGGGGCGCGTTCCTGCCCCGGCCCGGCCCGCCGCGCTCACCTGTCTGGCCCGCCCTTGCGGCTCTCGATGTCGCGCTCGTACGCGCCGATGATCTTCTGCACAAGTGGATGGCGGACGACGTCGGCGCTCGTGAACCGCGTGAAGGCGATGCCGCGCACGTCGGCCAGGATGCGGTCGGCCTCGACCAGCCCGCTCTTCTGCCCCCGCGCGAGGTCGATCTGCGTGACGTCGCCGGTGATGACCGACTTGGTGCCGAAGCCGATGCGGGTCAGGAACATCTTCATCTGCTCCGGCGTCGTGTTCTGCGCTTCGTCCAGGATGATGAACGAGTGGTTGAGCGTGCGCCCGCGCATGTACGCGAGGGGGGCGACCTCGATCGTTCCCCGCTCGAAAAGCTTGCCGGTCTTGTCGAAGCCCATCAGGTCGTACAGCGCGTCGTAGAGGGGGCGCAGGTAGGGATCGACCTTTTGCGCGAGATCGCCGGGCAGGAATCCCAGGCGCTCGCCGGCTTCGACCGCGGGCCGGACGAGCACCAGCCGCTTGACCGCATCGCGCTCGAGCGCGTCGACCGCGCAGGCGACAGCGAGATACGTCTTGCCGGTGCCGGCCGGGCCGATGCCGAATGTGATGTCGTGGTCATGGATGTGCTTGAGGTAGAGCGTCTGGTTCGGCGTGCGGCCGTGGAGGTCGGCGCGCCGCGTGCGCAGCCGCATGCCCTCGTCGTCGCCGATTGCCATCGCCGGATCCGCCGCGCGCTGTGTCGTGAGCTCGATCAGCCCGAGCTGGATGTCGTCGACCGACAGCGGTTTCCCGGCCAGCGCGTAGAAGCGGCGCACGGCCTCCGCGGCCAGCCGGGTCTGCGGCGCGGCGCCGGTCAGGGTGAACGTTCCCGTGCGACGCGCGATAGCCACATCGAGCGCCGCCTCGATCTGGCGCAGGTTCGCGTCGAGCGGCCCGCAGAGGTTCGCCAGCGCGCGATTGTCGAGCGGCGTCAGCGCAATTTCCTCCCGCTCGCGCTTTCCGGTCATGCGCTTACCGCCTTCCCCGTGGTCGATACCACACTCGCCTCGCCCCGCGTGGCACTGGCCGGCATCGCGTCAGACACCCTGGCGGACGACCGGCGCCTTCAACGCCTCGTCGAGCATGGTCGTCATTTCGGCAATGTGAGCTTGCGCGGCGGGCGACAGGCCTTTGCGCGATGCCGTGCTCCCGAGCTCGGCCCGAAGCGACTTGGCGTCGGCGCGAAACAGCGCGCGCGCGTCGGCCGGCATCGTTGCCGCCGGCCGCAGTAGCGCCGCGGCCAGTTTGCCGGCGTGCTCGCGTTGCAGATTACGCCGCAGCAGCGGAATGTCCTTGCCAGATTTCAACTCGCTCCATATCGATCGGCGCAGCGTCCCGTAGAGTTCCGCAAGCTGCAGCGCCTGCGCGGGATCGTCGAGCTTCGCTTCGCTGTCGAGCAGCCGCTGGGCAACGCTTTCACTCATCACGCGATTGAGCGATTCCCGCTGTACGGCGAGCACCTGGGCGGGAAGCGAGTAGTCGTAGCCGCGCGGCAACGTCTCGACGCCGCCGTTGAAATCGATATCCACGCGATCGAGATAGTCGACCGAAAGGCGGCGCAGGAATTCGGGCTTGAAACGGAAACTTTCGGCCGCGAAGACCCCGGTCGCGAGGATCTTCAATGCCGCGCGCTGCTTTTCCGTGGGGACCGGGTCGAGCGGCGCACGCGGCGAGCCAACGTGGTCGCGCAACACCGAAACGCCACCGATGTGCCTTGCCGCGATGATGCTTGCGGAACGCACCTGTTCGAGTCCGCGCGTGACGTTGCGCCGGAGCGAGGCATAGGATTCCCCATCCTTCAATGATCGCTCCTGCCAACGGTCCCACAACTCGTGGGCGAGCGCGATCCGCCAGGCGGCAAACTCGAGCGGGTCGGCACCGAGGTCACCCTGCGTTGCGTTAGGGTCGACGCCAGATGTCGTCTCTTCGTCCTGGGCGAACGCCAGCTGCGGCTCGGCGCTGCGTGCGGCGATACGCTTCAACAGCTCGGTTTCCTGCTCGGCGGGAACCTCCTTGTAGCCGTACTCGATCGCCCAGTAATCGTAGGGTCCGAGCGTGACCATGTTGAACGCGCCCTGTCTTTCCGTCGTGCGTGCGATGTTGACCGCGTTGTACTCCATCACCGAACCGGCGATGCCGTTGGCGCGCGTGAATTCGGGATCGCCGAGCTGCGCCTGCGTGTAGATCGTCGACGCGCGGAAGTTGTGCGTGAGGCCGAGCGCGTGCCCAATCTCGTGCATCACGACCTCCTTGACCGCGGCCAGCACAAACTCCTCGGCTTCGGGGCTGTCGGGCTCGATCAGGCCCCGTGCCTCGAGGAGATCCAGCGCGAATCCCGTCTCGCTCGCGCCGAGCTCGGCGCGAGCGCAGACGAGTGCGTGGGGCATGCCGAATTGCGTCGGCCCGACCGGGGGCGGCACCAATTCGACCCGCTGGATCCGCCGGTTGCGGATGAGCACCGGATCGATGCCCACGTCGGCATCGAGAATCTCGCCGGTGCGGGGATCGACGATCGTCGGGCCAACACCGCCGAAAACGGGCCGCGCCGACAGCATCCAGCGGACGGACGCGTGGCGCGCGTCGGTCGTATCCCAGTCCGCATCGTCGGGTTGAATCTTGGCCTCCACCGCGTTCCTGAACCCGATCCGCTCGAAGGCCTTGTTCCATTCGAGGACGCCGGCGATCACAGTGGGGCGGTAACGATCGGGGATGTTGCGGTCGAGCCAGAACACGATCGGCTGCTTCGGTTCGGAAAGGGCTGCCGCTGGGTCGCTCTTTTCGAGGCGCCAGCGTTTCACGTAGTTGACGCGTGGCGTGAATGCCGTGTCGTTGCCGTAGTCGAAGCGCGTCGTCGTGAAGTACCCGAGGCGGTCGTCGGCAAGGCGCGGGCGCATCGGCATGCTCGGCAGCTTGATGAAGTTGTGGCTGAACCCCAGCAGCAGGCTGCGGACGTCGGGCACGGTCGACGGTGGCGGAGTGAACGGAACTGCCCCGGGCGTCGCGGGCGGCTGGATCACGCGTCCGAGCACATAGTTCGCCGATACGTTGATGCCGGTCTGCTCCGCCGATTGCCGGATCCCCGTGATGTGCGAGCCGCGGGCGTCGAAGGAGTAGGGCTGCCGGAACGTCCGCTCCAGTGTCCCGTTGGCGCCGGCAACGTCGGTGAGAAGCAGCGCCGTGGCCTCGATCAGCACCGATTTCCGGTCGGAATGCGGTTGCGAGACGATCGGTGCCGACGCGAGCAGGCTGTCGGCGAAAGCCTCCTCGACGGCGCGTGCCTCCGGAGTACCCGTCTTCGCGAAATAGCGCTGGTTCTTCGCGATCAGCTGGATCGTATTTCCCGTCCTGCGGAACGACACGACATGGTCGTACCACATGATCCCGCCGAAGAACCATTTTTCACCGAGGCCGCGGCTCAGGCTGGTCGATAACACGTAGAGCGTGTCGAACTGATCCGGGGCGAGCTCGAGCCAGGTCTTGTCGTCCTTCTGCCAGACGTGGAACAGACCCGGCGTTTCCTTCGCGTCCTTGATCACCTCCGCGAAGGGCTTCGGACCTGACGCCGCCGCCGCGGCCGCGCCTGCCGCCTGCGCGACGCTGGCGGGGGAGGCGCCCGGACGCGCACCTGCGACATTGCCCGCCGCCACGCCGGCCGCCACCGCCGCCGCGACTGTTGCGGTGTCGGTCGTCGGCTGCGCGGAACCCCCGGCGCCGGATGCGTCCGGGGCTCCAGGCACGCTCGCGCAGCCGCCGAGCAGCGCGCCGGCGACGGCAAGCGCAACGAGGAGGCGGGCCCGCGAACATCGGAGTGCGGGTTGAGTGGGGGACATCGTGGTTACCTCGCGATTGGAAACGTGGGGTTGACCGCGAACTGCGATTGGACCCTCGCCTGCGTGCCGCGCGCCGCGCGTCAGTGCGCGTCGGCCAGTTCGCCGCGCAGCGAGTGCGCCCGCGCCGCGGTGATCGTGACGCCGGCGTACGAGCCGATGCGCGACGCGTCCCCGGCAAAATTCACGACCCGGTTGTTCTCCGTCCGGGCCGCGAGCTCGTTCCTGTTCCTCGCGGCACGGCCCGTTACCAGCACCCGCTGTCGCGTACCGACCATCGCCGCGCTGTGCGCGCGGTATTGCCCGTCGAGCCGCGCCTGCAGTGCCTCGAGGCGTGTCTGCTGCACCGCCGCCGGCACCGGGTCGCCGAGCGCCGCCGCGGGCGTGCCCGGGCGGGGGCTGTACGCGAAACTGAACGCGCCGTCGAAGTCGACGTCCGCGACCAGCTTCATCGTCTGCGCGAAGTCGGAGTCCGACTCGCCGGGGAAGCCGACGATGAAATCGGAGGTGAGCGAGATCCCGGGCCGCTCTGCCCGCAGCTTCCTGACGGTCGATCTGTACTCCAGCGACGTGTATCCGCGCTTCATGGCCGCCAGCATCCGGTCGGAACCCGACTGCACCGGCAGGTGCAGGTGCGAAACCAGCTTGCCGACCCTGCCGTAGACGGCGATGAGCCGAGGGGTCATCTCCTTCGGATGCGACGTCGTGTAGCGGATGCGCTGGATGCCGGGAATCTCGGCGACGTACTCGATCAATGCGGCCAGGTCGGCGATCTCGCCGGCGCCGCCCATCGGTCCGCGATACGCGTTCACATTCTGCCCGAGCAGCGTGATTTCGACGACGCCCTGGTCGGCGAGGTCGGCCACCTCGGTCAGTACGTCGTCGAAGGGCCGCGAGACCTCCTCGCCTCGCGTGTAGGGGACGACGCAGAAAGTGCAGTATTTGCTGCAACCCTCCATGATCGACACGAACGCGGAGGCACCCTCGACCCGTGGCGGTGGCAGGTGATCGAATTTCTCGATGGCCGGAAACGCGACGTCGACCTGTGACATTCCCGTCCTGCGGTGCTCCCGGATCAACGCCGGCAGCCGGTGCAGCGTCTGCGGGCCGAAGACGACGTCGACGTACGGGGCGCGCCCGACGATTCCAGCGCCCTCCTGGCTCGCGACGCAGCCGCCAACGCCGATGATGAGGTCCGGCCGGTCGGCCTTCAGTTCGCGCACGCGTCCGAGATCGTGGAACACGCGCTCCTGCGCCTTTTCGCGCACCGAGCAGGTATTGAACAGGATGACGTCGGCGTCCTCGGGTCGATCGGTGAGCGCGAAGCCGCCGTCCGCTTCGAGCACGTCGGCGATCTTGTCCGAGTCGTACTCGTTCATCTGGCAGCCGAAGGTGCGGATGTAGAGCTTGGGCGTCACATGCGCGCCCCGGGGCCGGCGGTTATCCGGTGGGGGGCGGAAGCCATTGAAAGGGCGACGATTATAGCAGGCGGCCGGGGAGCCCTGCTCGGCCGGTCGAACGATGGCGCCAGCCCATGATCGGGGCCGGCGGCCGGGGTAGAATCAGGCCACGCAGGTGTCCGCCGCGAATCCCTCGTGGCGGGTGAAACGGGAATGCGGTGCCGCGCGGAGTGAACCCGCGTCACTCCGCAGCTGCCCCCGCAACGGTAAGCCAGTGCGGGCCGCCCCACGCGCCACTGTCGCGACGCTTCGACCGGAGCGATGCGACGGGAAGGCGGGCGGCCAAGACTGGCGAGCCCGGAGACCGGCCTGCGCCCGGGTCGCGACGCGCTGCGATTGGCGTTTCCGATCCGGCGACATGACGAGCGTTGCCGTGTTGCAATCCGCAGCCGCACGGGGCGTGCGCCATCGCCGCGCGGGGTCGCGCGGCACTCGCGGAGATCGCCATGTCTCGTTCCCCCGCGCCGCGCTGCGTCCTTGCCGGTGTGTCGGCCCCAGCGTCTTGCATTGCGCCGTGCGCCGTGCGCCCCGCCTGCGCCGCGACGCTGCTGCTCGCCGCCGTTGCGCCGGTCGCACTGGCACAACAGAATCTGCCCCCGAAGCCGGTCCGGTTCGATTCGTTCGCGGTCACCGCGACGCGAAGCTCGCAGCCGATTGCCGACGTGCTTGCCGACATCACGGTGATCGGGGCGGAGGAGATCGCGCGCGCCGGCGCGCAGAGCGTGACCGAGCTCCTGGCCCGTCAGCCCGGCGTCGAAATCGTCCAGAACGGCGGTCCTGGCGCCGTATCGGGGGTCTTCCTGCGCGGCGCGAATCGCGGCCAGACGCTGGTGCTGATCGATGGGGTGAGGATCGCGTCGTCGAGCGCCGGGGCAACGTCGCTCGAGGCGATACCGCTCGACCAGATCGACCGTATCGAGATCCTGCGCGGGCCGGCGTCCAGCCTCTACGGCGCGGATGCCATCGGCGGTGTCGTGCAGGTGTTCACGCGGCGCGGTGTCGGCGCGCCCTCCGGCAACGCCAGCGCGGGCTACGGCACGTACGGGACCTGGGACGTCAGGGGCGGCGTGTCCGGCGCCGCGGGGCCGGTGCAATACGCGCTGCAGGCGGCGGCCAAGGCGAGCAGCGGCTTCAATGCGATCGCGAATCCGGCAAATTTCCTGTTCAATCCCGACAAAGACGGGTACGACAACCGGAGCCTGTCGGCGAACGTCGGGCTTGCCGCAGCCACGGAACAGGATTTCACCGGACAGTTTTTCCGCAGCCGCCTCGACAACCAGTTCGACGGGGGCCCGGATTTCGACGACCGGACGATCACGGTGGCCGAGACCTGGCAAGTCGCGAGCCGCAATCGCCTGGCGCCCTTCTGGGTGTCGAGGCTGTCGGCGGGCGTCGGGATCGACGACAGCCAGACCCGGACGGGGTATGGCGACTTCCCGTTCAAGTCGACCCAGCGGCAGTACGCCTGGCAGAACGAATTCACGCTGCCCGCGGGCGCGCTGACCGCAGGCTTCGAGCGGCGCGAGGAGCGGGTGGCGACGGACGCCGGATTCGCGACGACGGAACGCAACACGAACTCGCTGTTCGGCATCTACCAGTTGCGCCTCGATGCGCACACGCTGCAGGCGAACCTGCGCCGCGACGATTCGAGCCAGTATGGCGCAAAGACCACCGGTGCCATCACCTACGGCTATCGTTTCGCGCCGTCGCTGCGCGTGACCGCGGGTTATGCCACCGGTTTCAAGGCACCGTCGTTCAACGACCTGTATTACCCGGGTTTCGCCAATCCCGATCTCGTCCCGGAAACGTCGAAGAACATCGAGGCGGGCGTCTACTGGACCGGCAATGTCGCCGGCGCGAGCCTCGATGCGCGCGCCGTCGCCTACCGCAACCGCATCTCGCAGCTGATCGTCTTCCAGTGCGACGCCGACTTCATTTGCGCGCCGCGCAACGTGGATCGCGCAACGCTCGAAGGCGTGACGCTTGGCCTCGAGGCGCGTGCCGACAGCGGCGTGACCGCCGGCGTGTCGCTGGATTTCCAGTCGCCCGAGGACGATGTCACGGGCAGGCTCCTGCCGCGGCGGGCGCGCCGGCACGGTACCCTGGCGGCGGGGTATCCGCTGGGTTCCGCGCGCGTGGGCGTGGAACTGCTCGCGTCGTCGCTGCGCTTCGACGATCCGGCCAACCTGGTGAAGATGGGCGGCTATGCCACCGTCAACCTCACCGCGGAGTGGACGATCGCGCCCGGCGTCACGCTGTTCGCACGCGCGGACAACGTGTTCGACAGGAATTACGAACTCGCCGCGGGTTACGCGACGGGCGGCGCAACCGTGTTCGCCGGCGTGCGCGCACTGCTGCGATGAGCGTCGCCGCGATCGGGCAGGTCCTGGTGGCAGCGCTTGCCGCGTGGCTGCCCGCCGTGCTGGCCGCGGTGCAGGTGGTCGACGACGCGGGCACGACGGTGAGGCTGGCGGTGCCTGCGTCACGGATCGTCAGCCTCGCGCCGCACGCCACCGAGTTGCTGTATGCCGCAGGCGCCGGCGAGCGTGTCGTCGGCGTGCTCGCCACGTCCGATTGGCCCCCGGAAGCCGCGGGGAAGCCCAGGGTGGGCGACTCCCGCGCGCTCGACCTCGAGCGCATCGTGGCACTCGGGCCCGACCTGGTCGTCACCTGGCCCTATGCGGCACCGGCGCAGGTCGGGGCGCTCGTCGCGCGCGGCATCCCGGTTTTCGTCGCGAATCCGGCGACGATCGACGGCATCGCGCTGGATCTCGAACGCCTGGGGAAGCTCGCCGGCACGTCGCCGACAGCGACGCCGCGGGCGGCAAACCTGCGCGCGCGGCTGGCGCGTCTGCAAGCTCGCTACGCAGGGGCGCGAACGGTACGCGTGTTCTACGAGATCTGGAACGCTCCGCTCTACACGATCGGCGGCGCCCACCTGATCTCGCAGGCGCTGCGCGTGTGCGGCGGCGAGAACGTGTTCGCGGCGCTGACGCTGCCCGCGCCCGGCGTGAGCGTCGAAGCGGTGATCGAAGCGAAGCCGGAGGCGATCATCGCCGGCGCCGACGGCGCCGTGCGCCCCTCGTGGCTCGACGACTGGAAGCGCTGGCCTGCGCTCCCCGCCGTCGCGCGCGGGAATCTCTACACCGTAGACGCGAATCTCCTGCACCGCGCGGGACCGCGGTTCGTCGACGGTGTCGAGGCGCTGTGTGCGACGCTCGTGCAAGCGCGCGAGGGATTGCGCTGAGCGCAGGCCATCGTCGCGAGCCCGCCCGCGGCGTCAGACCGGCAGGAAGGTTCGTGTCGCGCCCTCGCCCACTGCAAGGAGCCGATGCCCGAAGAGCTCCGACAGCGTCGCGCTCGTCAGGATGTCGCCGGCGGCGCCGGTGCGCGCGCGTCCGCCGCCGAGCGCGATCGCGTGATCCGCGTAGCGCAGCGCGAGGTGCAGGTCGTGCAGCACCATCACGACGGCCTTGCCATGGCTGCGCGCCAAAGCCGCGACCGTGTCGAGCGCGGCGACCTGGGCGCCGAGGTCGAGGTGCGACGACGGTTCGTCCAGCAGAAGGAGCCCGGAATCCTGGGCCACCAGCGCCGCCAGCGCGAGGCGTCGCCGTTCGCCGCCGGACAGCGTGCGCGCGTCGCGGCCGTCGAGTCCCGCGAGGCCGAACGTCGACAGGGCGGCGCGCGCGCGATCGATGTCGGCGGCCGACTCCCATTGCCAGCGCGAAAGGTGCGGATGGCGCCCGACGAGCGCGGTCTCCAGCACGGTCGCGGGGAAATGGTCGACGCTGTCCTGTGGCAGGAACCCCCGTCGCCGCGCGCGCTCGCGCGGACCGAGGGCCGCCAGCGGCGTGCCGTCGTACGCGATCTCGCCGGCCTGCGCAGCCCTGAGCCCTGCCAGCGTGGTCATGAGCGTGGTCTTGCCTGCGCCGTTCGGTCCGATGAGGACCCAGCACTCGCCGGCGCGAACGTCGAGGTCGAGCCCAGAAACGAGAATGCGGCCGGCGACCGAAACCGCCAGCCGGCGGCACGACAGGCGCGGCGCGGCGCCCGTCACGAGCGGCTCCGGGTCAACAGCGCGAGGAGCACCGGGACTCCCACGAGCGCGGTGATCACCCCGACGGGCAACTGAATCGGCGCGGCGACCGTTCGCGCGAGCGTGTCCGCCAGCAACAGCAGGGCGCCACCCATCAGGACGCTGGCCGGGAGCAGCACGCGCTGGTCGTTGCCGATCGCCATGCGCAGACCATGCGGCACGACGAGGCCCACGAAGCCGACGCTGCCGGCGGTCGTGACGGCGGCCGCGGTGGCGAATGCGGCGACGGCGCAGAGCACGAGCGTGGTGCGCGCCACCGCCACGCCGAGGGCCGCGGCCACATCCTCCCCGCGCGCGAGGACATTGAGGTCCCGCGCCGACGCGAGCGAGAAGAGGAGCGCAACGGCCAGCGTCACGAGCGCGGGCGTCGCGGCGGTCGCGCCACCCAGGTCGCCGATCAGCCAGAAAAGCATGCCCTTGACCTGCGCGTCAGGCGCGAGCGTGAGCATCAGCGCGATCAATGCGCCCCATCCGGCAGCGACGATCACGCCCGTGAGCAGCAGCCGCGTCGTGGTCCACGGCGCGCGATCGGCGCCGGTGCGCGCGAGGCCGAACACGATGAGCGTCGAGGCGAACGCGCCGACGAGGGCGGCCGGCGTCACCAGTGCCGCGACGCCCGCGAGCATGGCGCCCAGCGCGCCCACGGCCGCCCCGCCCGAAAGACCCAGGATGTAGGGGTCGGCCAGCGGATTGCGCAGCAGCACCTGCATCAGCGCACCCGCGAGCGCCAGCAGGCCGCCTACCGCGAAGGCCGCCAGCGCGCGCGGCAGGCGCAGCTCGCGCACGATGGCGGACTCGGTTCCGGACGCGTCCCCCGTGAGTGCGTGGAAGATCGCGGTGGCGTCGACGGCGACGCTGCCGACGGACAGAGCCCAGACCAGCGCGAAGAGCACGGCCACGGCCAGCACGGCGAGGGTGGCGGCCGCGCGGCCGGGGGTCGCGGATCCGGAGTGGGGCGGTGCGGGCATGGTGGACGGGCGAAGGCGCAGGACACTTGGTCGCGGTCGCGCCAGCGCCGATTATAGAGGCGGCTGCCCGCGGCACCGGCATGGGGCAGGGCCCGGCGCGACCTGCGCGCGGCTATAATCATCCTCCTGCCGTGCAGGAGCGCGGCGGAGCCACCGGGAGCACGATGAGCAAGGCTTTCACGCGCGAATCCGACGCCGCCGACGACAACGACGACGTCGAGGTCGCCCCGCCGCTGCCGGTCGGCGCGCGCAATTACATGACGCCCGGCGGGTTCGCGCGCCTTTCCGGCGAGCTCGAGCACCTCGTCCACAAGGAGCGGCCGGAACTCGTGGTGACCGTGGCGTGGGCGGCCGGCAACGGCGATCGCTCGGAAAACGGCGACTACATCTACGGCAAGAAGCGCCTGCGCGAGATCGACCGCCGCATCCGCTATCTGATCAAGCGGCTCGACGTCTCGGAGGTCGTCGATCCGGCGGCACCGCGCGACGAGGAGCAGGCCGGGCAGGTGTACTTCGGCGCGACGGTGACCATCTGCAATGCGCAGGGCGAGGCGCGCACGGTGGCCATCGTCGGCGTCGACGAGATCGATACGGCGCGCGGCTACATCAGCTGGGTGTCGCCGATGGCGCGCGCGCTGCTCAAGGCGCGGGAAGGCGATACCGTGACCTTGCGCACGCCGGGCGGCGTCGAGGACATCGAGATTGTCGCGGTCCGCTACGAACCGCTCGCCACCGGCGCCGGGCAGTCCCATTGACGCGGCGAGAGTCCTGAGGCTAGAGTGCTCTCATGAATGCGCCCACCACGCCCGCCGCCTCCGCGACCGGCGGCGACATCGAAGAGGAGTTCGACGCGCTGGAACGGCGACTCGGCCTGCTGGTTTCGCACGTGAAGGTGTTGCGTGCGACCAACGACAATCTGCGCCGGGATCTTGCCGCGGCGGAGGCGCACAACCAGGCGCTTTCCGAGCGCGTGGCCGAAGCGAAACGCCGGCTGGACGCGCTGCTGGCACGCCTGCCGGAGCCCGCGCAATGAGCGCCGCCGCAAGCGTGGGCGCACTCCGGTGAGCGCGCGGTCGGCCGGCTCCGGCGAGCGCATGGCGACGCTGGACGTTTCGCTGCTGGGCCGCGACTACAGGGTCGCCTGCCGGGATGGAGAGCAGGCCGAGCTCAGGGATGCCGTCGCTTTTCTCGAAACCCGGATGCGCGCGATCCGCGACGGCAGCAAGTCGAGCTCCGTCGAGCGTGTCGCGGTAATGGCGGCGCTGAACCTCGCGCACGACTTCCAGCGCGAACGCGCCGCGCCGCCGGTCGCGTCGGCGGCGCCCGGAGACATCGACGTCGCCGCGCTGCGACGCAGAATCGCCGGCATGCAGTCAGCCATCGATCAGGTGCTGCCAGGCACGGAGAAGCTGCTCTGACGGATCGGGGCGGCACCTGCTCAAACCATGTTCCCTGCGGTGTTCGAGTTGTCCATATACTCTTTGAACCAATGCTGACCAGCGAGGTTGCCGAGCCATTTGCGGGCTGGTGTGCGCTCCCACGCGGAAGCGCCTGAAGGCTCCGGCAGGCGACCCTCTTGAACCTCAGGTTCAGGATGAGGGCAATACGGCACAGGCGGGGAACACCCTTTTCGTCCGCGCGCCCGGCAGCGGACGTTGGCTTCGAACGATGATGTTGCGCACTTTCGATTCGCACGCGCGAGCGGACCGATCAGCGCTTCCGATCGCCGCGCGCCTGTTCGGCCTCGACGCGAATGGCGATCGCGAACTCCTCCGGTGTCTCGATGATCGCCTCATATCCGAGACTGGCGAAGCGCCGGCGGATGTCCTTGTCGTTGAGCGCTGCGCGCAGAGCGTCCGACAGCTCGGTGATCACCGCGGCAGGCGTGCCGATCGGCGCGACGATGCCGTACCACGGTTCCACGACAACGCCGGATAGTCCGGCCTCGGCGAAGGTCGGCACGTCGGGCGCGAGCGTCAGACGGCGGCTGCCGCCGGTGGCCAGGATGCGGACCGTGCCTGCAGGGACAAACGGCAGCGCGAGCGCCAGGTCGCAAAACGTCGCGTCGACCTGCCCTGCGACTACCGCCTGCAAACTGAGCGCGCCACCCTTGTAGGGAACTTCGAGGATCTTGACGCCCGCCGCGCTCTCGAGCAGGCCGAGCGCGCGCGCGGCGTTGCTGCCGGTGCCGACGGTGGCGAGCGTAAGGCCCTCCGCTCGAACGCGGGCCAGGTCCACGAACTCCCGGACCGTCGCGGCGTCCAGTCCGGCGCGCACCGCCAGCACATAGCCGACGCGGGCGATGCGTCCCACCGGCGCCCAGTCCCGCAACGGATTGTACGGAGCCGTGTCGCGTCTGTGCCGCCGCCGATGCGATGTTCGCGTTCGAGCCGACCAGCAGCGTGTGGCCATCGGCCGGTGCCCGCGCCACCATGCGGCTCGCGATCGTGCCTGCGGCGCCGCCGTGGTTCTCGATCACGACGCTCTCGCTCCACCGCGCGGCGAATTGCTGGGCGACGAGGCGCGCCATGGTGTCGGTCTGGCCGCCGGGTGCCTGGCCGACGATCAAGCGGACGGTGCGCGTCGGGAACGTGGCGGCGGCGGCCAAACGGGGCAGCGCGGCCAGCGCGGCGCTGGCGAGCGCTCCGGCCACCAGACGCCGGCGCAACGGCGACGTTGCCGACGCCGCCATTCCGCATCCATTTCTGTCGCAATCGTTCATTGGATTGCGCGCTCGCGTGCGCGGACGATCGCGGCACGCACGACCTGCGCCATTTCGTCCGCGTGACGGGTGATGAGGGTGACGTGGTCGCCGGGCAGGCCGTGGATCTCCGCGCTCGCCGCCAGGCGCGACCAGCCCAGGTCGCGCCTGGCGTCGTCGAGCGTGTGCGAGCGCACGATCACGATGTGGGTCGCGCACGGGCCGCCCGCGTAGCGGTCCATGGCCCGCGAGTAACGCAGCTCGGCATCGGACTGGCGATCGTGCGGCGCGAGGATGCGCACGTCGCCGCCCGGACCGAACGTCACGTACGCTTCGCCCGCCGGCGATTCGCCCGCGGCGGCCGTGCCGCTAGGCGCGCGGGCCTCGATCATCACGACGGCCGGGACCTGCTCGCCCTGCTGCATCAATTGCCGCGCCATCTCGAAGGCGACGAACGCCCCGTTGCAGTGCCCACCCAGGACATACGGCCCGTGCGGACGGAGCGCGCGCAGCGCGCGGATGCGATCGGCGGCCATCGCCTCGATGGTCTCGGGTATCGCCGCGTCGACGAGCCCGTGCGGGTGCACGATCAGCATCGGCTGGTCGGGCCCGAGCGCGTGCGCGAGCGCCCGGCTGTAGAAGCCGCCCCCGGTGAAGTCGCCGTGCAGGAACACGAACGGCGGCCAGCGTGCCCTCGCCGTGGATGGTCACGATGGGCGCCGTGAGGTCCGGCGCGCCCTCGCGGAGCACGCGCGCGAGGCCGGCGATCGTGTCGTCGACGAACAGCGCCGTGAGCGGGGCCGCGAGGCCGGTCTCGCGCTCGATCTCGTCGACGAGCCGCGCCGCGAGCAGCGAATGCCCGCCGATCTCGAAGAAGCGGTCGAAGACGCCGACCTCCCGGAGGTCCAGGAGTTTCTCCCAGATGCGCACCAGCACCTGCTCGAACATGTCGCGCGGCGCCACGCGTACGCCTGCGCGCGGAGCACCGGGCTCGCGGACGGCCGGGAGTGCGCGTCGGTCCAGCTTGCCGCTCGCATTGAGCGGCAGCGACGGCAGCCAGACGATCGACGCCGGCAGCATGTACTCCGGCAGGATGGGGCGCAGGTCGCGCCAGAGGTTCGCCGGCGGCGGACCCGAAGCGGCCGCGCTGACGACATAGGCGACGAGCTGCCGCGTTTCGGAGTTGTCGCCGCGGACGGCGACGGCCGCGGCGCGCACCTGCGGCAGGCGCGCGATGACCGCCTCGATCTCCTCGAGCTCGATGCGGTGGCCGCGGATCTTGACCTGCCGGTCGCGCCGGCCGAGGAACTCGATCGCGCCATCGTCGCGCAGGCGCCCCAGGTCGCCGCTGCGGTAAAGGCGCCGCGACGGGAGCTGCTGCGATCGCGCGCTCGACGAAGCGGTCCGCCGGCCCCGCGGACGCGTTCAGGTAACCGAGCGCGAGCGCGGGTCCGCCGATGCAGATCTCGCCGGGCTCGCCGGGCGCAGCCAGCTCGAAATCGGGGCGCAGCAGGTACGCCTCGGTGTTCGCGAGCGGGCGGCCGATCGGGATGGTCGCCGCGTTCGGCGCCACGTCGCGGACCTCGTGCCACGTGGCGAACGTCGTCGCTTCGGTCGGCCCGTAGACGTGGAGCAGGTGCTGCGGCGGCCCGGCGCGAATGACGGCGGCGACGCGGCTCGGCTCGACGGCCTCGCCGCCGAAGAGCACATAGCGGCAGGCCCGGAACGCGTCGGGAACCTCGCCGGCGACGATGTTGAACAGCGCGGTCGTCAGGAACAGCGCGGTCACGCCTTCGTCCGCGATCGCCGCGGCCAGCGCGCGCGGAGCGATCGCCGTCGTCTTCGCGATCGGCACGATCCGCGCGCCGTTCAGCAGCGCGCCCCAGAATTCGAACGTCGATGCGTCGAAGGCCGGGTTGGCGATCTGCGCGACCGTGTCGTCGGGGCCGAGCTGCGCGCAGTCGGTGCCGCACACGAGGCGCAGCACGGCGCGATGCGGAACCACCACGCCTTTCGGCGCTCCGGTGGACCCCGACGTGTAGATGACATAGGCCGCGTCGTCCGGGTGCGCGGCGGCTTCCGGCGCGTCGGCGGCGCGGGCGGCGATGCGCTCCGCATCGCGCTCGGGTCGAATGACGCACGCGCTTGACCCAGCGAACATCGTGGCAAGCGCGTCGTCGGCGATCACGTGGGTCACTGTCGCGTCGGCGAGCATGAACGCGAGGCGCTCCGGGCGGAACCTCGGGATCGATCGGCAGGTAGGCCGCGCCGACTTTCAGCACGGCAAGCCATGCGACCGCGATGTCCGCGGTCCTCCGACGCGCGACCGCAACGAAGGCGCCGGTGGCAACGCCCTGCGTTCGCAATTCCTGCGCCAGGCGGTTGGCGGCGGCCTCGAGGCTGCCATAGTCGAGCGCTTCGACCGCCCTGGCGCCGGGATTCGCGCGCGCCCGTTCGGAGAAGCGCTCCGGAATCGTCGTCGCTGCGGGATATTCGAAACCGGGCCCGCGCGCCGCAGCGGCGACTCGGGCGCGGGTCGCATCGTCCATCAGCGGCAGCGTTGCCGCCGGTCGTGCCGGGTGCGCTCCCATCGCCGCGACGAGCGTCGCGTACTGCCGGCTCATTCGTTCGATTGTCCCGCGCTCGAAGAGGTCCGCGCAGTAGGTCCAGTGCGCATCGATCCGATCCGGCGATTCGACGAGGGTGAGGGTGAGATCGAACTTCGCATGCTCGATGGAGGCCGCAACCGGACGCACTTCGGCGCCCGCGAGCTGCAGATCGTCCCGGTCGCGATTCACCATCGAGAACGCCACCTGGAACAGCGGATTGCGCGAAGGGTCGCGCGGCGCGCCCAGTGCTTCCACCAGCGTCGCGAACGGCAGGTCCTGGTGTTCGATCGCTTCCAGAACCCGGCCGCGCATTCGTCGCAGCAGCTCCGTCGCCGTCGGTGCGCCGGACAGGTCGGCGCGCAGCACCACGGTGTTGGCGAAGAAGCCGATGACCTCGGCCAGCTCGGGCGCCGGCCGCCCGGCAACCGGCGTCCCGATCGCGAGATCCTCGTCGCCCGACAGACGCGACAGCAGTGCGGCAAATGCGGCGAGGAAGGCGATGAACGGTGTCGCGCCCTCCTTGCGTCCGAGCGCCCGGAATGCCGCCACCGCTTCGTGCGCGAGCGTGCTCGTCACCCGTCCGCCGTGGAAGCTCGGCGTCGGCGGTCGGTGGAAATCGGTTGGCAGCGCGAGGACCGGCAGATCGGCAAGCCGCGCCTTCCAGAGCGCCAGCAGCCGCGTCTGCTTCGCGCCACCCTGCTCCTTCGCCTGCCATACCGCGTAATCGGCGTAGTCGATCGGCAACGCCGGGAGGGTGGGGTCGGAGCCGGCACGCGCCGCGGCATAGGCGTCGGTCAAGTCCTTGTGCAGCGCATGCGCCGAGATGCCGTCGCCGAGGATGTGATGCCAGACGCGCAACAGCGCATGGCGGCCATCGGCGAGTTCGAACAGCGTCCAGCGCAATGGCGTCGCCGCGGCAAGATCGAAGGGCCGCAGCGTGCGCTCGCGCACGGCATGTTCCAGCCGCTGCTCTTCATTCTCGCCCGGCGCCACCGTGACGATCTCCAGCTCGGTCCGCGGGTCGGGGTCGATCACCTGGCAAGGCAGCGTGGCGACCGTGGTGAAGCGGGTGCGCAGCATCGGCTGCCTGACCGCGACCGCCGCCAGCGCCGTCCGCAGCGCGCCGACGTCGAGCGGGCCATCGATGCGCCACAAGCGCGCCTCGTGGTACGCCGCGCTGCCCGGATCGAGCCGCTGCAGGAACCAGGCGCGGGCTTGCGTGCCCGAGAGCGGCACGGTTGCTCCGGCAGCCCGACGCGGTATCGTCAGGACGCCGGCAGGCGCCGTGCGCCGTGCGCGTTCCGTATCGATGCGCCGCGCCATCGCGGCGATCGTGCCCGCGTCGTCGAACAGCGCCGCCACCGGAATGGCGACGCCGAAGACCGCCGAGACCTCGTCCAGCAACTGCGTCCCGCGCAGGGAATCTCCACCGAGCATGAAGAAATTGTCGTCGCGTCCCGGTGATGCCAGTCCGAGCGCTCTCGACCAGAGTCCCGCCAGTGCCGTCTCGAGCGGCGAGCGCGGCGGCGCGGACTTGCCGCCCGCGACCGGGCCGTCCGCCGCCGACGTGCGCCGGACCCATTCGGGCAGCGATCGGCGTAGCAGCTTGCCCGCCTGATTGCGCGGGAGCGCATCGACGAACCACAGGTGTCGCGGTGCGCGGCGAGGACCGAGTTTCATCCGCGCCTGGGCCAGCGCGCTCGTCGCGTCGAGCCCGCTTTCGGGCGTGCGCACGACGGCGGCGACCAGTTCCTCGCCCAGCCGGACGTGCGGGATCCCGAATGCCGCGGCGTCGGCGATGCCGGGAATCGTACGCAGTACGGCATCAATCTCGACGGGCGAGATCTTCTCGCCGCCACGATTGATGACGTCGTCGATCCGCCCGACGACATGCAGTTCGCCGTCGGCATCGAAGCGCCCGAGGTCGCCCATGCGAAACCAGTCGCCGGCAAAGGCCCGGGCCGTCAGTTCCGGGTCATCGAAGTAGCCGGCGAAGACCTGCGGCCCGCGCACCTGTATCTCGCCGATCGCGCCCGGCTCCAGCGTGCGCCCCTGCTCATCCACCAATCGGATCTCGCATGCCAGCGGCAGCCCAACCGAGCCGCGGCTGCGCGCGGCTGGCGGCAATCGCTGGTGCGCGACAAAGCCCGATTCCGTGGACGCGAGCCCGGTCACAATGGGCACTTCAAACGCCTTGGCGAGCCGATCGATTTCGTCGGGTTCAAGGCGCCCCGATGCCACGCGCAGCAAGCGCAACCGTCCCGTCCGGACGTGGCGGCCGGCGTCGACTCGCTGCAGCAATTCGCGCATGAACGTGTACGAGGCGCTCGTATATGTGACTTCACCACTCTCGACCGCGGCGAGAAAGGCATCGACATCCCCCACCGGCAGGCAGGCGACGGCGCCGCCTCCGACCAGAGAAAGCAGGAAGGCCGCGCGAATCCCGTTGGCGAGGTGCATCGGCACTACGTGCGCCGCTACGTCGCCCGGCCCCAGCGCGAGACACTCTGCCATGGCCCGCACCGTCGTCAGGAGCTGGCGCTGACGGTGGGGGACAAGCTTCGGACGGCCGGTCGTGCCGGAGGTTGCCGAAACGTAGACCGTTTCCGGCGCAACGACCGGAATGGACTCGAGCGAGGCCCGCGGGCGGGACAGTTCCAGGTCGAATGCGCCGGCCATGCCATTCGCGTCCGGCACCACCGAGATCTCCGCGATGCCAAGACGCCGCGCGGCCTCGCCGATGGGATGGTCCGATCCCGCCGGCACGGCCACGGCCTTGGGCTTGAGGCGCTGCAGCAGCGCGACGTAAGCCTCCGCAGTCAAGCGGGGGTCCAGTGGCGCGAGCGTCGCGGCAACCGGCATGATCGCCAGCGCCGCCGCACTCTCCGCGCGTGCGTCGGTGGTCCACGCGACGATGTCGCCACGGTCGATGCCCCAGGCCCGGAGCCGGGCGCCGACGGCGCGAATTCGGCACCCGAGTTCCCCGAAGCTCATTGCCACGTGACCCGGTGCCAGCAAAGCAACCGCCGAAGGCTGCTCCGCCGCGAGCGTCAGCAGGCACACTGTCAGATCGTCGGGACGGGGCTCGGCCATGGCGTGACGCGGGGACGCAGGTCCGGTATTGGATGGCGCGCCATCTTCCGGAAACCGCGCATGCGTGCGAGGGTCGCAATTATATCCCTGGTTATGCTGTCTGCCGGGGATTGAAACTCGACATGGCGGCCATGCACACGGGGAAAGCCCGCGCGTTCCAGGCGACGCTTGCTTACTGCGCGCTGGCGCAGGGGGGGACGCAGCGCGTGGGATAATGCAGCCCCGGGAAGACGAGGCCGGCCCGGTCCCGGTTACCTCCGGCCCCATTGTCTCCAAGAGCGCCGGCCACGGCGCGTGGATCGCAGGCGATGCGTTACTGGCTGCTGAAATCCGAGCCTGACGAGTTCTCGATCGACGATCTCGCCGCGGCAAAGGGGCGCACGACGCCGTGGTTCGGCGTGCGCAACTACCAGGCGCGCAACTTCATGCGCGATCAGATGCGCCTGGGCGACCGCGCGTTCTTCTACCACTCGAGCTGCGCGGAGCCGGGGATCGCGGGCATCGTCGAGGTCACCGCGCAGGCCTATCCCGACGCCACGCAGTTCGACGGCAGGAGCCCCTACCACGATCCCAAGGCGACGCGCGATGCGCCGCGTTGGTTCAGCGTCGACGTGTCGCTGCTCGAGAAAACGCGATTCATGCCGCTTTCCGAACTGCGCGCGCACCCCGAGCTCGCGCGCATGCGCATCCTGCAGCGCGGCAACCGGCTGTCGGTCACGCCGGTGGATCCTGCCGAGTGGAAGTTCGTGCTGAAGCTTGCCGGGCGCAAACGCTGACGGGGCGGGAGGGAAATGGATCTTGCGTTGGTCGGCGCGCTCCTCGTGCTGGGCGGAGCGGTCGGATTCCTTGCCGGGCTGCTGGGCATCGGCGGCGGGATGACGATGGTGCCGCTGCTCACCATCGTGTTCACGCGGCAGGGGTTTGCGCCTGAGCACATCGTGCACATGGCGGTGGCGACGGCGACGGCGACCATCCTGTTCACCTCCGTCGCGTCGATGCGCGAGCACCAGCGGCATCAGGCGATCCTGTGGCCGGTGGTTGCCGCCTTGGCACCGGGAATCACCATCGGCTCGTTCCTCGGTCCGCAGATCGTCGGCGGCATGTCGACGGCCGTGTTGTCGGCCTTCTACGGTGTGTTCGTCGCGGCAGCGGCCACCAACACGCTGCTCGACCGCAAGCCCATGCCCACGCGGGAACTCCCCGGCAAGAGCGGGCTGTTCGCGGTCGGTGGCGGCATCGGGCTCGTTTCGAGCATGGTCGGTGCCGGCGGAGCCTTCCTGTCCGTCCCGTTCATGACGGCCTGCAACATCGGCATCCGGAACTGCGTCGCGACCTCGGCAGCGCTGGGATTGCCGATCGCCGTCGCCGGCACGGTCGGCTTCGTCGTCGCGGGGCTCGGCCAGTCCGGGCTGCCGCCGCACACGGTCGGGTACGTCTACGTGCCGGCGCTGCTTGCCATCGTGGCCGCAAGCGTGATCTCGGCGCCGATCGGCGCGCGTGCCGCGCACCGCTGGCCGGTGAAGAAACTCAAGCGGGCATTCGCTCTGCTGCTATACCTGCTTGCCTCCTACATGCTGTGGCGGGCATGGCGTTGAGCCGCGCGCCGTCCGGCAACATCAGCGGTGCGGCGCGTGGCACCTATGCGGCCGAGCCAAACTTGTCGCGCAGCAGATTCTTCTGGACCTTGCCCATCGCGTTGCGCGGCAGGTCGGCGACGAAGTGCACGCGCTTGGGCACCTTGAAGTTCGCGATCTCGCCTTTGAGCGCGGTAACCACGCCACTTTCTGTCAGCGCGTGGCCGGGCGCGGTGACAACGACGGCGACGACCGCTTCGCCGAAATCGGCGTCCGGCAGGCCGATCACGGCGGACTCCACCACGCCCGGCAGCGCATCGATGCGCTCCTCGATTTCCTTGGGGTAGACGTTGAGGCCCCCGGTGATGATCAAGTCCTTCGCGCGGCCCACGATGCGCAGATGACCGTTCGGCAGGATCTCGCCGACGTCGCCGGTGCGGAAGTGCCCGTCGGCCGTGAACTCCTCGCGCGTTCGGTCCGGCATGCGCCAGTAGCCCGCAAACACATTCGGGCCCTTGACCTCGATACTCCCGACTTCGCCGGCGGCGCAGGGCCGGCCGTTCGCATCGACGACGCGAACGGCCACGCCCGGCAGCGGCGGCCCGACGGTGCCGGCGATGCGTTCGCCTGCAAGCGGATTCGACGTGTTCATGCCGGTCTCGGACATTCCGTAGCGCTCGAGGATCGTGCACCCTGTGCGGGCGCGGAATTGCGCGAAGGTCTCCGGCAGCAGCGGCGCCGAGCCCGAAACGAACAGGCGCACCGTGCGGCAATCCGCGGCGCCGAACTCCGGCAGAGCGAGGAGCCGGGTATAGAACGTCGGCACGCCCATCATCACGGTCGCGCGGGGCAACAGCGCGCGCACCTCGCCGGCGTCGAACCTGGCGAGCCACAGCATGCGGGATCCGGACAGCAGCGCGCAATGGCAGGCGACGAAGAGGCCGTGAACGTGATAGATCGGGAGCGCGTGGAGCAGGACATCGCCGCGCGTGAAGCCCCAGCAATCCACCAGCGCGAGCGCGTTGCTCCCGAGATTGCGGTGCGTGAGCATGGCTCCCTTCGGGCGGCCGGTCGTCCCCGAGGTGTAGAGGATTGCGGCGAGATCGTCGGGCTGCGAGCGCACGGTCGCGAAGTCATCGGGCTCCCCGCCGGCGCGTTCGAGCAACGTCCCCTTGCCGGCCGCGAGGGTCAGCACCACGGCCTCTGGCCGCAGTGTCGCGACGCGTTCCGCCGACTCGGGCTGGCAGACGATGACGGCGGGTTCCGCATCGCCGAAAAGGTACGCGAGCTCTCTTTTCTGGTATCCCGTATTGAGCGGCAGGAACACGAGCCCGGCGCGCAGGCATCCGAGATACAGCGCGAGCGCCTCCCAGCATTTGTCGACCTGGACCGCGACGCGATCGCCGTGCCGGCAACCCGCATCGAGCAACGCGTGCGCCATGCGGGCCGAGGCGACATCGAGATCGTCGTAGCGGACGACCGAGCCGTCCGGGACGAGCAGGCACGGCTGCTCCGCGCCGTCCGGAAAGTGACCGCGCAGCAGCGCGTAGAGATTGGCGTTCATGCGGGACCGGGGCGGCCCGCTACCCGGTCGTCAGAAGACTAGATGACTTTTTCGGTGCGCAGCGCCGCGATCTGGTCCTCGCCGAAACCCAGCTCCGCCAGGACCTCGTCCGTGTGCTCGCCCAGCAGCGGCGAACGCGTGACTTCGGTCGCACTGTCGGACATCTTGATCGGGTTGCCCACCGACAGGTACCTGCCGCGCGTGGGGTGGTCGACTTCGACCACGGTTCCCGTCTTGCGCAGCGAGGGCTCCGTGGCGATTTCCTCCATCGACAGGATCGGCCCGCAGGGAATGTCGTGCTTGTTCAGGATGTCCATCGCCTCGAACTTGGTCTTGGTCTTGGTCCATTCCTCGATCTGGCCGAAGATCTCCATCAGGTGCGGAAGCCGCGCCTTGGGTGTCGCGTAGCGCGGATCCGTCAGCCACTCCGGCTTGCCGATCACCTCGCAGATGTCCTTCCATACCGGCGCCTGCGTGATGAAGTAGATGTACGCGTTGGGGTCACGCTCCCAGCCCTGGCATTTCAGGATCCACCCCGGCTGGCCGCCTCCCGACGCGTTGCCGGCGCGGGGCACCGCGCTGCCGAACTTGCCGTTCGGATACTGCGGGTATTCCTCCATCACGCCGGTGCGCGCGAGCCGCTGCTGGTCGCGCAGCTTGACGCGGCAGAGGTTCAGCACGCCGTCCTGCATCGCGGCCAGCACCCTCTGGCCGCGGCCGGTCGTCTTGCGCTGGTAGAGCGCAGCGACGATGCCGAGCGCGAGATGCAACCCGGTGCCGGAGTCGCCGATCTGCGCACCGGTGACCACCGGCGGGCCGTCGTCGAATCCCGTTGTCGACGCCGAGCCGCCCGCGCATTGGGCGACGTTCTCGTACACTTTGCAGTCCTCGTACGGGCCCGGACCGAAGCCCTTGACCGAGGCGACGATCATCCTCGGATTCAGCTCCTGGATGTGCTCCCAGGTGAGGCCCATCCGGTCGAGCGCCCCGGGCGCGAAATTCTCGACCAGCACGTCGCATTTGCGGACCAGCGCCTCGAGGATCGCCTTGCCTTTCGGGTGCTTGGCATCGACGGTGATCGAGCGCTTGTTGTGGTTCAGCATCGTGAAATAGAGGCTGTCCACGCCGGGGATGTCGCGCAGCTGCCCGCGCGTGATGTCACCCTCGCCGGCGCGCTCCACCTTGATCACGTCGGCGCCCAACCAGGCCAGAAGCTGCGTGCAGGTCGGCCCCGATTGCACGTGCGTGAAATCGAGAATCTCGACGCCATCCAATGCCTTGCCCATCACGTTCCCCTGTGCAATGTTGCTGTTCCGAATGCGCTGTTCCGACTTGAGATGATCATCACGTTTTCTTCTTCGCGGCGGGATTGAGACTCGTGATGCGGCCGCTTTCCGTGCCCGCCGTTTCGTCGATGACCGCGTTGATCAGGGTAGGCTTGCGCGAGCGGACCGCTTCTTCCATCGCGTTGCGAAGCTCGACCGGTGTCGTGGCCAGCACACCCACGCCACCGAAGGCCTCCATCAGTTTCTCGTAGCGCGCGCCCTTGACGAACACCAGGGGCGACGGATCGCGTCCTCCGGCAGGATTCACTTCATCGCCGCGGTAGACGCCGTTGTTGTTCAGGATCACGACGCAGACCGGCAGGTCGTAGCGGCAGATCGTCTCCACTTCCATGCCGGAGAAACCGAAGGCGCTGTCACCCTCGACCGCGATCACCTGCTCGCCGCTGACCACGGCCGCCGCGACCGAAAAGCCCATGCCGATGCCCATGACGCCCCAGGTGCCGACGTCCAGCCGCTTGCGCGGTTTGTACATGTCCACGATGCTGCGCGTGAAGTCGAGCGCGTTCGCCCCCTCGTTGACGAGGATGGCATCCGGATTCGCCTTGACGATGTCGCGCACGACGGAAAGCGCGCTGTGGTAGTTCATCGGCGCCGGGTTCTTCGCCAGCGTTTCCGCCATCTTCGCGACGTTCCTGGTCTTGCGCTCCGCGATGGCATCGAGCCACTCGGCGGGCGGCTTTGGCCAGCTCGGCCCCGCCGTTGCGTCGATCGCGGCGAGCATCGCCGCAACACACGAGCCGATGTCGCCGACGACCGGCGCATCGATGCGGACGTTGCTGTCCGCCTCCTGCGGCGAGATGTCGATCTGGACGAATCTCTGGCCACCCCAGTCCTTGGCGTTGCTGCCGCCCCACGTCTTGCCTTTGCCGTGCGAAAGCAGCCAGTTGAGACGCGCACCGATCACCATCACGACGTCGGCTTCCGGCAGCACGTACGAGCGCGCCGCAGCGGCGGATTGCTCGTGCGTGTCGGGCAGCAGGCCCTTGGCCATGGCCATGGGCAGGTAGGGGATGCCGGTCCTCTCCACCAGCGCGCGAATGCCCGCGTCGGCCTGTGCGTATGCCGCGCCCTTGCCGAGGATGATCAGCGGACGCCTGGCGGCTCTGAGCAGATCGAGCGCGCGCTGCACGGCGTCCGGTGCCGGGATCTGGCGCGGCGCCGGATCGACCACCTTGATCAGCGACCTCTTCCCCGCTTCCGCGTCGACGGTCTGCGGGAACAGCCTGGCCGGCAGGTCGAGATAGACGCCGCCCGGACGGCCCGAGAGAGCGGCACGGATCGCCCGCGCCACGCCCACGCCGATATCCCCCGCGTGCAGGACCCGGAACGCGGCCTTGGCGTGCGGTCGGGCGATGGCGAGCTGGTCCATCTCCTCGTAGTCGCCCTGCTGCAAGTCGACGATCTCGCGCTCGGAGGAGCCGCTGATGAGGATCATCGGAAAGCAGTTGGTGGTGGCGTTGGCGAGCGCCGTCAGCCCGTTCAGAAAACCGGGGGCGGACACGGTGAGGCAGATGCCGGGCTTGCCCGTCATGAAGCCGGCGATGGAAGCGGCATACCCGGCGTTCTGCTCGTGGCGAAAGGAGATCACGCGCAGCCCGGCGCGCTGCAGCTTGCGCGTGAGGTCGGTAATCGGGATGCCGGGCAGACCGAAGATCGTATCGATGCCGTTCAGCTTGAGGGCGTCGATGACCAGCTGAAAGCCGTCGGTTTCCTGGGATGGGCGATCGAGCTCGCCGCCGCCGGCGATCTTCGACGCATCGTGGGCTGCAGTCGAAGCCGGCTGCGCTGGTTTGGTGGCTGCGTGGTCCATGTGAGCTCTCCGATCAGGCGGCAGCGGCGGTGGCGAGGTTGGCGCCGCGCGCGAGTGGATCGTACCGCGGCCACGCAATGTGAGCGTCCCAAGGCTTCAAGGACGCCGGCATCCAGTCCAGAGAATACCGCTTGCCCGTGTTGGCTTCTTTTGATATTCGGCGTAACGTATGTGGTATATCAGCGATTGTCAACAGCCCCATGCGAACCACCGCGAACAGCCCGTCGATGACGCCGTGCGGATGATTCCCCGGATGCCCTGCGCGGAAACGCCGCCGACAGCGCCCTGTGCGCGCCGGGCCGTTCACATTGGTGCAATGGCGCGCCGTACGCTCACTTTCGTGGCCTCCTAGCCCCGCGCTCGCGCCATGGACACCACCTCCGAGGCCGTGCTGCCGCCGCTGACGCCGATCAGCGCCAGCGTCAGCCTGCGCGACCAGGCGTACGCCGCGCTGAAGCAGATGATCATGGACGCGGACATCTATTCGCACCCAGAGGAGATCCGCCTCGACGAGCGCCAGCTCTCGCAGGCGCTGGGCGTGTCCCGCACGCCGATCCGCGAGGCGATGACGCTCCTCGAGCAGGAAGGCTTCCTGCGCACCGAGCCCCGCCGCGGCATCTTCATCGTCCGCAAGACCAAGAAGCAGATCATCGAAATGATCGAGATGTGGGCGGCGCTCGAGAGCATGGCGGCGCGCCTGGCCACGAACAACGCGTCGGACGCCGACATAGCGGCACTGCGGCGGATGTTCGACGAGTTCCGGACCACCACGCCGGCTGACCACATCGACGAATACTCCGGCGCCAACATCGCGTTCCACCAGGCGATCATCCGGCTCTCCGGCTCCAACCTCATGGGGAAGACGATAGAGAACCTCTTCATCCACGTCCGCGCGATCCGCAAGATGACGATCTCGCAGAGCGACCGCGCAGCGCGCTCGATCATCGACCACATGCGGATCATCGAGGCGCTCGAAGCCCGCGACACGGAACGCGCCGAGCGACTGGTCCGCCAGCACTCGCTCGATCTCGCGGCGCACGTCGAGAAGCATTGCGATTTTCTCGACTGACGTCTTTCATCGTCGCCCGGGACACGACCCGCACATGGAGCAGAAAGCCGTCATCGACACTTCCGGCATGCGCGGGCGTGCGGCCGCCCGGGGCCGTCCCAAAGGTCGTCCGGTGGACCCGAAGGGCCTGGAGGAGGTACGCGCGCTGCTGGGCGATGCGCCACGGCGCCGCGATCTGCTGGTCGAGTTCCTGCACCGGATCCAGGACACGTTCGGGTCGATCTCGGCGGTGCACATCGTCGCGCTGGCGCAGGAACTCTCGCTCGCGATGACCGAGGTCTACGAAGTCGCGACCTTCTATCATCATTTCGACGTGGTGAAGGAAGGGCAAACGCCGCCACCCGCGTTGACGGTGCGTGTCTGCGAGACGCTCTCCTGCCGCCTCGCCGGAGCGGAGGCGCTGCACGCCGGGCTTGCCAGCGTGTGCGGTCCGCAGGTGCGGGTCATCGGCGCCCCGTGCATCGGGCGCTGCGAGCATGCTCCGGCGGCGGTCGTCGGCCGCAACCCGGTCGATCGTGCCACCGTAGACGCCGTGCTCGACGCGGTGGCAGGGCGCCAGACGGAGCCCGCCATCCCGAAGTACGCCGATCTCGCGGCCTATCGCAGGGACGGCGGCTACCGTGTGCTCGCCTCCTGCGTGCGCGGCGAGAGCCCGCTCGAAGAAGTGCTGACGGCGATGGAGGACTCGGGGCTGCGCGGCCTGGGTGGCGCCGGGTTCCCGGCGGGCCGCAAATGGCGCATCGTGCGCGCAGAGCCGGCGCCGCGCCTGATGGCGGTCAACATCGACGAAGGCGAGCCCGGGACGTTCAAGGATCGCCACTACCTGGAACGCGATCCGCACCGTTTCATCGAGGGCATGCTGATCGCGGCGTGGGCCGTCGGCGTGGACGATGTCTACGTCTACCTGCGCGACGAATACGCCGCCTGCCGGGCGATCCTGATCCACGAGATCGCGACGCTCGTGGCTGCGCCTCCGTGTCCGCTGCCGCGCATCCATCTGCGCCGGGGCGCCGGCGCTTACATCTGCGGCGAAGAGTCGGCGATGATCGAGTCGATCGAAGGCAAGCGCGGCATGCCGCGGCTGCGTCCGCCGTATGTCGCGCAGGTCGGGCTCTTCGGGCGCCCGACGCTCGAGCACAACATGGAAACGCTCTACTGGGTGCGCGACATCCTGGAAAAGGGCGCGGCGTGGTTCTCCGGTCAGGGGCGGCACGGCCGCAAGGGCCTGCGCTCCTTTTCGGTGTCGGGCCGCGTCGCCGGGCCCGGAGTGCATCTCGCGCCGGCCGGCATCACGGTCCGGGAGCTGATCGACGAGTACTGCGGAGGCATGCTGCCCGGCCATGAATTCTACGGTTATCTCCCGGGCGGAGCCTCCGGCGGCATCCTGCCGGCGTCGCTGGGCGACGTGCCGCTCGATTTCGATGCCTTGCAGCCACACGGCGCGTTCATCGGCTCTGCGGCCGTGATCGTGCTGTCGCACCACGACCGCGCCCGCGACGCCGCGCTCAACCTGATGCGCTTCTTCGCCGACGAATCGTGCGGGCAGTGCACGCCGTGCCGGGTCGGCACCGAGAAGGCGGTCGGGCTGCTCGAGAAGGAGACCTGGGATCTGCAGCTGCTCGACGAGTTGTCGCGGGCGATGGCCGACGCGTCGATCTGCGGCCTGGGTCAGGCGGCTCCCAATCCCATTGCCTGCGTGATCCGCTATTTTCCGGAGGAGCTGAAATGAGCGGCGGCGAGGTGAGCTTTCGCCTGAATGGCGCGCAAATCGCGGCGCGCGCGGGCGAGACGATCATCGAGGCGGCGCAGCGCCACGGCGTGGACATTCCCCACCTGTGCTACACGCCGGGGATGCGCGCCGACGGCAACTGCCGGGCGTGCATGGTGGAGATCAAGGGCGAGCGCGTGCTGGCGCCTTCGTGCTGCCGCGCAGCGACGCCGGGGATGGACGTGTCGAGCACCTCCGCGCGCGCGGTGCACGCGCAAAAGATCGTCGTCGAGATGCTCGTGGCCGATGTTCCCGAACGCGTCTACAAGCCCGATTCGGAGCTGGCCCATTGGCGTCGTCGGCTATCGATCGGCAAGCCGCGCTTCGCCGCGCGGGCGCAGCCGGCGCCGGACCACTCGCATCCCGCGATGGCGGTCAACCTCGATGCCTGCATCCAGTGCACGCGCTGCGTGCGCGCCTGCCGCGAGGAGCAGGTCAACGACGTCATAGGCTACGCGTTTCGCGGCGCAGCCTCGCAGATCGTGTTCGACTTGGGCGACCCGATGGGCGCGTCGACCTGTGTCGCCTGCGGCGAATGCGTCCAGGCGTGCCCCACGGGCGCGCTCGCCCCGGCCAGGGACGCTTATCTCGTGACCGCCGAACGCAAGGTGGCGTCCGTCTGCCCGTATTGCGGCGTCGGTTGCCAGCTCACCTATCATGTCAAGGACGATGCGATTGTTCGCGTCGAAGGTCGCGACGGTCTTGCCAACCGGGAGCGCCTCTGCGTGAAGGGACGGTTCGGCCACGACTACGTGCGCCATCCGCAGCGTCTCACGCAGCCGTTGATCCGGAAGCCCGGGATGGCGAAGACGGGGGACTTCGTGATGGATCCGGCGAATCCGCTCGCGGTCTTTCGCGAAGCGAGCTGGGATGAAGCGCTCGAGCTCGCCGGCGGCACGCTCGCGCGGATCCGCGATGCCCACGGCGGCGGCGCGCTTGCGGGCTTCGGCTCGGCCAAGGGGTCCAACGAGGAGGCATACCTGTTCCAGAAGCTGGTGCGCACGGGCTTCGGCACCAACAACGTCGATCACTGCACGCGGCTGTGCCACGCGTCCAGCGTGGCGGCCCTGCTCGAGGGCATCGGCTCGGGTGCGGTGTCGAATCCGGTGCTGGATGTGACGAAGGCGGAGGTGGTGCTGCTGATCGGTGCCAATCCGGTCGTCAACCATCCGGTCGCCGCGACCTGGATCAAGAACGCCGTCAAGCGCGGCACCAAGCTGATCCTCGCCGACCCGCGCCGCTCGGAGCTCGCGCGGCACGCCACGCACTTCCTGCAGTTCAAGCCGGACACCGACGTCGCGCTGCTCAACGCGATGATCCACACGATCATCGAGGAGGGGCTCACCGCCGAGCGTTTCATCGCGGATCGCACGAGCGGCTTCGACGAACTGCGGACGAATGCCGCCGGGCACAGCCCCGAGGCGATGGCGCCGGTCTGCGGTGTTCCGGCGCAGACCATTCGTGAAGTGGCGCGGCTCTACGCGACGTCCGGCGGATCGATGATCCTCTGGGGGATGGGCATTTCCCAGCACATTCACGGCACCGACAACGCGCGCTGCCTGATCGCGCTGGCGCTGATGACCGGGCAGGTGGGCAGGCCGGGCACGGGCCTGCACCCGCTGCGCGGCCAGAACAACGTGCAGGGCGCGAGTGACGCCGGCCTGATTCCGATGATGTTTCCGGACTACCGGCGTGTGGACAACGACGTTGCGCGCGGCTCCTTCGAGGCGCTGTGGGGTCGCCCGCTCGACCCGAAGCCGGGGCTCACTGTCGTCGAGATCATGGATGCCGTGCACGCGGGCACGATTCGCGGCATGTACATCATGGGCGAGAATCCCGCAATGTCCGACCCCGACGTCGCGCACGCGCGCCAGGCGCTCGCCGCGCTCGAAATGCTGGTCGTGCAGGACATCTTCGTCACCGAGACCGCGTACCTCGCCGACGTGATCCTGCCGGCGTCGGCCTTTCCCGAGAAGACCGGGACGTTCACCAACACCGACCGCCTCGTCCAGCTGGGTCGGCAGGCGCTCTCGCCGCCGGGAGAGGCGCGACAGGATCTGGCGATCATCGTCGAGATGGCCAAGCGGCTGGGTCTCGATTGGCGCTATGCCCACCCGAGCGAGGTGTTCGACGAAATGCGCAAGGCGATGCCGTCGATCGCGGGCATCACCTGGGAGCGGCTCGAGCGCGAGCACGCGGTCACTTATCCCTGCGAGCGCGAAGGCGACCCGGGAACGCGCGTCGTGTTTACGGAAAGCTTCCCCACGGACACAGGGCGTGGCCGGTTCGTTGCGGCGCAGGTGATTCCCGCGGCCGAGCAGCCGGACGCCGCGTACCCGTTCGTCCTCATCACGGGACGGCAGCTCGAGCACTGGCACACCGGCAGCATGACGCGGCGCACCGAGGTGCTGGATGCGATCGAGCCGCATCCGGTGGTGTCGATCCATCCGCAGGATCTGGCGGAACTTCGCGTTGCGCCGGACGGGATGATCACCGTGGCGTCGCGGCGGGGCAGCATTTCGCTGCGGGCGCGAGCCGACGAGGGCACGCCGCGCGGCGCCGTGTTCATCCCGTTCTGCTACTACGAGGCGGCGGCGAACCTGCTCACCAATCCGGTGCTGGATCCGTTCGGCAAGATCCCCGAGTTCAAGTACTGCGCGGTGCGCGTGACGGCGGGCGGCGCGCAGAGCGCAACCACCGGCTACAGTCCGCCACGCGATCGCACGCCGGCGTGAACCGGGCGGGGGTGCCCGGCACGGCACGGGAACCTTGCCGTGCTCACTCCTTCAACCCGGCTTTTCTCATGCCTTCGAAATACGCGTCGACCGCCGCCCCCGGTTCGGCCGGCAGCAGCATCCTGACCCAGCGCATCGAGATGTCGGGCTGGAGCGCGTGGGCTTTCTCCATCGCCGCCCTGGCTTCGTCCAGCCGATCGAGGTTGGCGAGGGCCGAGGCCTCGTGCAAGTGCGCCCATGCGGTGCAATTGGGCTTGCGCTGCGCGTCGCGGGCCGCATCGAGCGCCTCGGCAAAGCGACCCACGAGGATGAGCATGCCGCTTTTCACCGTGACGAATGCGTGCATCAGCGGATCGTAGGGAGACAGCCGGATGGCCCGGTCGACGCAGGACAGCGCCTCGTCAGGGCGGCCGGCGAGACCCAGCGCGTAGGCCAGCGCGAAATGGGCGGCGGCGAGGTTCGGGTTCAACTCCAGCGCCAATCGGCATTCGGCCAGCGCCGCCCTGACCTCGCCGCTGTTTATCAGCACCCGGCCCAGCACGACGTGGGCGAACGCGTCCCGCGCGTCCAGCGCCAACGCACGCTGGGCCGATTGCCGAGCCTTCTGCAGATTCGCGCCGACGTCGGTGACGTAGCCCCAGATCGCTTCGACGTAGAGCGCGTACGCCTGGCCCGCGTGTGCGGGCGCGAAGTTCGGGTCGACCGCGATCGCGCACTGAAACTGCTGCTGCGCCTCGGCAATGTCCTTCGGGCTGTAGCGGTAGACGTGCCAGAGGCCGCGCTGATAGTTCTCCCACGCCCCCATGCTCGCGCAGGAGCAGCGCGACGCCCGCACCCGCTCTCGCTCCAGATGGCTCACGGCCGGGGCGATCGCCGTCACGATCGCTTCCGTCACCTCGTCCTGCGCGGCGAAGACATCGGCGAGCTCGCGATCGTAGCGCTCGGCCCAGACATGGCGTCCGGTGGCCGCCTCGAGCAGCTGCGCGGTCACCCGCACCTTCTTTCCGGTCCGGCGCAGGCTGCCCTCGACGACGTAGCGCACGCCCAATCGGCGCCCCACCTCCTGGATGTCCGTTGCCTTGCCCTTGAACACGAACGTCGAATTGCGCGCGATGACGAACAGATCGCCGAATCGCGAAAGCGCCGTGATGAGATCCTCCGCGATCCCGTCCGCGAAGTACTCCTGGTCGGGGTCGCTCGTCATGTTGTCGAAGGGCAGCACCGCGATCGACGGCCTGTCGGGCAATGCCAGCCCGGCCGGCGCCCGGCGCGCCTCGGTGGCGGCCTCGGGCCAATGCCAGACACGGATCGGCCGCGCGATGTTCTTCAGCGTGCGCTCGCCGCCGTCGGCGAAGGCGATGGCCAACCGGTCGCGCACCTCGTCGTGCGCGCGGTCCGACAGGCAGATGCCTCCGGGCTCGGCGATGCCCTCCAGCCGCGCCGCGATATTGACGCCATCGCCGAAAATGTCGTCGCCGTCGACGATGACGTCGCCGGCGTGCACGCCGATGCGGAACGTGAGTCGCCGGTCCGTCGGGACTCCGGCGTTCGCTCTTGTCATCTCCTCCTGGAGCCCTACCGCGCAGCGCACGGCTTCCACCACGCTCGGGAATTCGAGCAGCAGGCCGTCGCCCATGGTCTTGACGATGCGCCCGCCGTGCGCGGCGATCCGCGGGTCGATCAATTCGGCGCGACGGTCCTTGAGCGCGGCGAGCGTGCCGCCCTCGTCCTGGCCCATCAGGCGCGAGTAGCCGGCGACGTCGGCCGCAACGATGGCGGTGAGGCGCCTGAGTTCCGTCACTGCGGCATCCCGGTCGTGGTGGCGCGGCGCATGCAACTCATCCGCGAAGGATACCCGATGGACCGGCGACGGCGGGCGCGTGCCGGGAAAGCGTGGCCGGGTCGCCCCTAGCGTACGCGCCACCTCGCGCGCAGCAACGAGAGCAGCGGCCAGACCAGCATCAGCAGCGCAAGCCCGGTAATGCCGCCGACCAGGCCGTTCGAGAAGAAGATCCCCATGTCACCCTGCGCGATCAGCATCGACTGCCGGAACGAGTCCTCGGCGCGGTCGCCCAGCACCAGCGCCAGCACCAGGGGCGCCAACGGGTAGTCGAGCTTCTTGAACACGTAGCCGACCACGCCGAACAGCAGCATGAGCCAGATGTCCAGCATGGCGCCGTGCACGGTGTAGGCGCCGATCGCGCAGATCACGATGATGACCGGCGCGATGATCGAGAACGGCACGCGCAGGATCGACGCGAACAGCGGCACGCAGGTGAGCACGATGACGAGGCCCGCCAGGTTGCCGAGGTACATGCTGGCGATCAGTCCCCAGACGAAGTCCTTTTGCTCGACGAAGAGCAGCGGTCCCGGCTGCAGCCCCCAGATCAGGAGCCCGCCCAGCAGAACCGCGGCGGTCGGCGAGCCAGGAATGCCGAGTGCCAGCATCGGCAGCAGCGCGCTGGTGCCCGCGGCGTGGGCCGCGGTTTCCGGGGCGATCACGCCCTCGATCTGCCCGGTCCCGAACTTGCTGCCGTTCTTGGACATGCGCTTCGCCACGCCGTAGCTCATGAACGACGCCGGCGTCGCCCCCCCGGGGGTGATCCCCATCCAGCAGCCGATCAGGCAGCTGCGCAGTGAAATGAGCCAGTGCGCCGGCAGCTTCTTCCAGGTCTCGAAGACCACCTTGGGATTGATCTTCGCGGACTTGCCGGAAAACGACAGGCCCTCCTCCATCGACAGCAGGATCTCGCCGATGCCGAACAGGCCGATCACCGCGATCAGGAAATCGAAGCCGCGCATCATCTCGGTGGATCCGAAGGTGAGCCGCAGGCGGCCGGTGATGTTGTCCATCCCGACCGCGGCGAGCGCAAAGCCCAGCATCATCGCCGCCAGCGTCTTCCACGCCGAGCCCTTGCCCATGCCGATGAAGCTGCAGAACGTCAGCAGAAAGACGGAGAAGTACTCCGGCGGGCCGAACTTCAGCGCGAATTTCGCGACCAGCGGCGCGAGGAACGTGATCATGATCACGGCGAACAGCGCGCCGATGAACGACGACGTGAACGAGGCCGTCAACGCTTCGCCTGCGCGACCCTGCTGCGCCATCGGGTAGCCGTCGAAGGTGGTCGCGACCGACCAGGGCTCGCCTGGAATGTTGAACAGCACCGAGGTGATCGCTCCGCCGAAGAGCGCTCCCCAGTAGATGCAAGACAGCATGATGATCGCCGAGGTCGGGGGCATCGTGAACGTCAGTGGCAGCAGGATCGCCACGCCATTGGCGCCGCCCAAACCGGGCAGCACGCCGATGATCACGCCGAGCACGATGCCTACCATCATCAGCAGCAGGTTGAACGGCGTCACCACGACCGCGAAGCCGTGGAACAGGGCGCTGATCTCGGTCACGTCGTGCGCTCCTCGGGGTGGCCGGGCATGGTGTCGCGGCGGGCCGCGGTCAGTACCCGAGCCACGCGAGGGGGTCGAAAGCGCCCTTGAACAGGGGCACCTTGAACCAGACTTCGAACATCAGGAAGAGCGTAACGCTGACGATCACGCCAACGGCCGCGCTCTTCGCCCACGGATACTTGCCCAGCCAGCACATGAACGCCGTGATGTAGACCGCCGACGCGACATAGATCCCGATGAGCTGGATGCCGGCCACGTAGACCACGGCCGGCAACAGGACGGACAGCACGAGCCGCAACCGCCGCCATGCGACGAACTGGCTCCGCCGCCCGGCGATCGCGCCCCGGAACTGGTCGCGCCGCTTCCATTCGACAAGCGCCACCTGCGCCAGCGTCGCCAGGCTCGACAGGCACAGCAGAAGCCCGATGTAGAACGGAAAATAGCCGGACTGCGGGCCATCGTCCCCCCAGCGCGCACCCAGCCGGACGCTGTCGAACACGACGAGCGCGCCGAGCGCGAACAGGATCAGCGCGACGGCGATTTCCATCGCCCGCGTCGATAACCCGGCCTCGCTGCCGGATGGCTTGTCGTCGCTCACGTTTTTCCTGCGGCGTGCGGGAGGCGCGACGGCATCCGGACGGGTTGCCGTCGACGGGGCGCCGCGCAGTGGACTGCGCGGCCCCGTACACGCGTCACGGCTTGGCGAGGAAACCGGCTTCGCGCATCAATTCCACGTGCGTCTTCTCGGCACCCGCGACCCACTTGGCGTAATCGGGGCCAGTCATGAACGTCGCGTTGAACGCGCCGTCCTCCATGAACTTCTTCCAGTCCGGCGTTTCGCGCACTTTCTTGAACAGGTCCACGTAGTAGTTGACCTGGTCCTTGGTGACGCCGTCGGGCATGAAGATTCCGCGCAGCATCAGGTAGTCGACTCCAATGCCGGCCTGTTTGCAGGGCGCGATGTCGTTCCAGGACATCGTGGCCGTGACCTTGGACTTGTACGGCATCCGTTCGTCGTCGAACACGCACAGCGGCCGCAGCGCGCCGGCGCGCCACTGCGCCATCGCCTCGATCGGATTGTTGACGCTCGAATCAATGTGTTTGCCGACGAGCTGCACGGCCACGTCGCCACCGCCCTTGAAGGGGATGTACGTGAACTTGGTGCCCGTGGCCTTCTCGATGGCCACCGTGATGATCTGGTCTTCCTGCTTGGAGCCTGTGCCGCCCATCTTGAACTTGTTGGCGCCGCCGGCTTTCACGGCATCGAGGTAGTCCTTGGCGGTCTGGTAAGGGGATTCCGCGTTGACCCACAGCACGAACTGGTCGAGCGCCAGCATCGCGACCGGCGTCAAATCCTTCCAGTTGAAGGGCACGCCCGTCGCGAGCGGCGTCGTGAACAGATTCGAAAGCGTGATGATGATCTTGTGCGGATCCGCCTTGGCGTCCTTGATCGCGAGGAATCCCTCGGCACCGGCGCCACCGGACTTGTTGACGACGATCATCGGCTGCTTCATCAGGTTGTTTTTGGTGATGACGCCTTGCAGCAGCCGCGCCATCTGGTCGGCGCCGCCGCCGGTGCCTGCCGGGACCACGAACTCGACGGGTTTGGTCGGCTCCCAGGCCGCGGCGGGAACGGAGATCGCAAGAGTGATCGCCATTGCGCAGGCCATCGCCAGTGGTAGCGTTCCCCCGTGGGTGGCGCCTGCGGACGAACGGAATTGCCGCCGCGCCATCGGTGAGCCAACCACGGCAATGCCTGCCGGAAAATTGCCTGCCATTTCATTCCTCCAAAGTTACGTTGCGACCGCAACGCGGATGACGTTCGCGGGTCCGGGCTCTCGGCTCCGGTGCTTCTCGGGTTCAATTTTACGCGGTTTGGCCGGGCCGGGGGATGGTTGCGCGCGTCTTTGCGCCGTGGGGCGATCGGGTCGGGCCCCGCGATGTCTCGCGCGGCCACGGCGCCGCCTGGACGGCGGCCGATGGGCCGGCGGGTGTAAAATTCGCCCTTGATGCCATCGTCCGCGCCAAGCCCGCAACGGCCATCGTGGCGACCGGCCAATCGACCGACGGCGGCCGAAGAGGGAGGGTTGAGCATGGCAAAAAGCGAAGGCGCCGACTACGAGGCGTGGCGCGCGGCCGCCGTGAAATCGCTGCGCGGCCAGCCGGTCGACAGCCTGGTATGGCATACCCCGGAAGGCATTCCGGTCAAGCCGCTCTATACCGCGGCCGACACCAGGAGCCTCCCCCACGCTGACACGCTGCCCGGGTTCGCGCCTTTCGTCCGCGGCCCGCAACCGACGATGTACGCGCAGCGGCCGTGGACGATCCGCCAGTACGCCGGCTTTTCCACCGCCGAGGAGTCGAACGCGTTCTACCGGCGCAACCTCGACGGCGGCGGCCAGGGTGTCTCGGTGGCCTTCGATCTGGCCACCCATCGCGGCTACGATTCCGACCATCCGCGCGTGGTGGGCGACGTCGGGAAAGCGGGCGTGGCGATCGACTCGATCGAGGACATGAAGATCCTGTTCGACGGCATCCCGCTCGACCGGGTGTCGGTGTCGATGACGATGAACGGCGCGGTGCTGCCGGTGCTCGCCGGTTACATCGTCGCCGCCGAGGAGCAGGGCGTGCGGCAGGAGCAGCTCGCCGGGACCATCCAGAACGATATCCTCAAGGAGTTCATGGTCCGCAACACGTACATCTACCCGCCGGCGCCGTCGATGCGGATCATCGGCGACATCATCGGGTACACGACGAAGCACATGCCGAAGTTCAACTCGATCTCGATCTCCGGCTACCACATGCAGGAGGCAGGTGCGACGCAGGCGCTGGAGCTGGCGCTCACCCTCGCCGACGGCAAGGAATACGTGCGCACCGCCCTGGCGACCGGCATGGACGTCGATGCGTTCGCCGGCCGACTGTCGTTCTTCTTCGCCATCGGCATGAACTTCTATCTCGAGATCGCCAAGCTGCGCGCCGCGCGCCTCCTCTGGTGGCGCGTGATGCAGGAGTTCACGCCGAAGCAGCAGAAGTCGATGCTGCTGCGCACGCACTGCCAGACGTCCGGTTGGTCGCTCACCGAGCAGGATCCCTACAACAACGTCGTGCGCACCGCGATCGAGGCGCTGGCGGCGGTGTTCGGCGGCACGCAGTCGCTGCACACTAACTCGTTCGACGAGGCGATTGCGCTGCCGACCGACTTCTCCGCCCGCATTGCCCGCAACACGCAGCTGATGATTCAGGAAGAGACCCACATCTGCAACGTGATCGACCCGTGGGCCGGCTCCTACCTGATGGAAAAGCTCACCCAGGACATGGCCGACGCGGCATGGGCGATCATCGAGGAAGTCGAGGCGATGGGCGGCATGACCAAGGCGGTCGAGAGCGGCTGGGCGAAGCTCCGGATCGAGCAGTGCGCGGCGGCGAAGCAGGCGCGCATCGATCGTGGCGAGGACGTCATCGTCGGGGTCAACAAGTACCGGCTCGATGCCGAGGCCCCGATCGCCACCCGCGAGATCGACAACACCGCCGTGCGCGAAGCGCAGCTGAAGCGGCTGGCGGAAGTGCGCGCCCGTCGCGACGCAGGGGCCGTGGCGGCCGCGCTGGACGCGCTGTCCGAGGCCGCGCGCGCGGGAACCGGCAATCTGCTCGACCTCGCGATCAGCGCCGTGCGCGTGCGCGCGACCGTCGGCGAGATTTCTGACGCGCTGGAGCAGGTGTATGGCCGCTACCGGGCGCGCACCGAGAGCGTGTCAGGCGTCTACGGCGCAGCGTTCGAGAACGACGGCGCGTGGAAGGATCTGCAGCGGGACGTCGCCCGGTTCGCCGAGGAGGAGGGGCGCCGGCCGCGGCTGATGGTGGCGAAGCTCGGGCAGGATGGCCACGACCGCGGCGCCAAGGTGATCGCCACCGCGTTCGCCGATCTGGGGTTCGACGTCGACATCGGGCCGCTCTTCCAGACCCCGGAGGAGGCCGCGCGCCAGGCCATCGAGAACGACGTCCACGTCGTCGGCGTCTCCACGCTCGCCGCCGGCCACAAGACGCTGGTGCCGCAGATGATCGCGGCGCTGCGGGCGCAGGGCGCCGCGGACGTCCTGGTCGTCGTCGGCGGCGTCATTCCGGCGCAGGACTACGGTTTTCTGGCCACCGCGGGCGTGGCCGCGGTGTTCGGCCCCGGCACCGTGATCAGCGCGGCGGCGAAAGAAGTGCTCGCCGCGATCCGCGCGACGCGGGCGAAGCGGGCGGCATGATGCGCCGCGCGGCGTGCCGCGGCGGCGTGCCGCAGACGGCGCGCGCCGGCGCGTGCCGATGAACCGCGCGGCCTCGAAAATCGGCGACGGTCCCGGTGCGGCGTGCGCGCTCGGCGCCGCCGATCGAATGCTGGTGGCGGGCATACGGAGCGGCGAGCGCCGTGCGCTCGCCAAGGCCATCACGCTGATCGAATCGACGCGCCGCGATCACCAGTCGCGCGGCCAGGCCGTGCTGGAGGCGCTGCTGCCGCACACGGGTCACTCGATACGCGTCGGCATCAGCGGTGCACCGGGCGTGGGCAAGTCGACGTTCATCGAAGCCCTCGGCCTGTATCTGATCAAGCAGGGGCACCGGGTTGCGGTGCTCGCGGTCGACCCGTCGAGCACCGTCACGGGTGGTTCGATTCTCGCCGACAAGACGCGGATGGAGGAACTGGCGCGCGCGCCGCAGGCATTCGTCCGGCCGTCCCCCACGGGCGGTTCGCTTGGCGGCGTGGCGGCGCGCACGCGCGAGGCGCTGCTGGTGTGCGAAGCGGCCGGGTTCGACGTCATCATCGTCGAGACGGTCGGCGTCGGCCAATCGGAAACCGCGGTGGTCCGGATGACCGACATGATGGTGCTGCTGCAGCTGCCGAACGCGGGCGACGACCTGCAGGCGATCAAGAAAGGGATCGTCGAGCTCGCCGACCTGATCGTGATCAACAAGGCCGACCTCGATCCGCAGCTCGCCCGGACCGCGCAGCACACGATTCTGAACGCGCTCGCGATCGTGCGCCCCTCCTCGCCCAACTGGCAGCCGCCGGTGCTCGCGCTGTCGGGGATCAAGGGCGACGGCAGCGCGACATTCTGGGGCGAAGTCCTGCGCTACCGCGACACGATGCAATCGACCGGCGAGTTCGCCGCGCGCCGTCGCGCACAGGCGCTCGACTGGATGTGGACGTTGATCGACGCTCGGCTGCGCGCCGACTTCCGCGCGCACCAAGGCGTTTGCGCGCTGCTGCCGGCGACGCTCGACGCGGTCGCCGCGGGCCAACTCACGCCGGCGATGGCGGCCGAGCGCCTGCTCGCCCGCGCGCGGAGCGTCTGAAGCGGATTCGCCGCCGGCCGGGCCCGCGTCCAAGCGCACAACACTTTCATCGGGGAGTCTACGCATGCACGAGATCATTCGCGAGCTCGAAAACCAGCGCGCTGCCGCGCGGCTGGGTGGCGGCCAGAAGCGCATCGATGCGCAGCACGCCAAGGGCAAGCTGACGGCGCGCGAACGCCTCGAGCTCCTGCTCGACCCGGCAAGTTTCGAGGAATGGGACATGTTCGTCGAGCACCGCTGCCACGACTTCGGCATGGCGGACCAGAAGATTCCCGGCGACGGCGTGGTCATCGGCTACGGCACGATCAACGGCCGGCTGGTCTTCGTCTACAGCCAGGACTTCACCGTCTTCGGCGGCGCGCTGTCGGAGGCGCACGCCGAGAAGATCTGCAAGATCATGGACCACGCGATGAAAGTCGGCGCGCCGGTGATCGGGCTCAACGATTCCGGCGGCGCGCGGATCCAGGAGGGCGTGGCGTCGCTCGGCGGTTATGCCGAGGTGTTCCAGCGCAACGTGATGGCTTCGGGCGTGGTCCCGCAGATATCGGTGATCATGGGGCCGTGCGCGGGGGGTGCCGTGTACTCGCCGGCGATGACCGACTTCATCTTCATGGTGAAGGACAGTTCCTACATGTTCGTGACCGGCCCCGAGGTCGTGAAGACCGTCACCCACGAGGAAGTGAGCGCCGAGGATCTCGGCGGCGCGGTGACCCACGCCTCGAAGTCCGGCGTGGCCGATCTCGCGTTCGAGAACGACGTCGAGGCCATGCTGATGGTGCGCGCCCTGTTCAGCTACCTGCCCGGCTCCAACCGCGACAAGCCGCCGGTCGTCCCCACGGACGACCCTGCCGACCGGCTCGATCACTCGCTCGACACGCTGATTCCCGACAACCCGAACAAGCCGTACGACGTCAAGGAACTGATCTACAAGGTGGTCGACGAAGGCGGGTTCTTCGAGCTCGCCCCCGACTTTGCGAGGAACATCGTGACAGGACTGGCGCGCATGGACGGCTCGACGGTGGGCATCGTCGCCAACCAGCCGCTGGTGCTGGCCGGGTGCCTCGACATCAAGTCGTCGGTCAAGGCGGCGCGCTTCGTGCGCTTCTGCGACGCATTCAACATACCGCTCGTCACCTTCGTCGACGTGCCCGGCTTCATGCCCGGCACGGCGCAGGAATACGGCGGCATCATCAAGCATGGCGCCAAGCTGCTCTTCGCCTACGCCGAGTGCACGGTGCCCAAGGTCACCGTGATCACGCGCAAGGCGTACGGCGGGGCCTACGACGTCATGTCGTCCAAGCACCTGCGCGGGGACGTCAACTTCGCCTGGCCAAGCGCCGAGATCGCGGTGATGGGCCCCAAGGGCGCGGTCGAGATCATCTTCCGCAAGGACATCGGTGATCCGCGGAAGATCGCGGAGCGCACCGAGGAATACCGGAAGAAGTTCGCCAACCCGTTCATCGCCGGCAGTCGCGGCTACATCGACGACGTCATCATGCCGCACGAGACGCGCAAGCGGATCTGCCGCTCGCTCGCGATGCTGCACGACAAGAAGGTCGAGAACCCGTGGCGCAAGCACAGCAA
>CAVPUM010000011.1:0-132293 GCA_963708855.1 uncultured beta proteobacterium
ACGGCCCGCGCGGAAGTGTGATCGTCGACTGCGACGCAGCCGGCGGCGGGCAGATGGCGCTCGATCGTCGAGCGGTCGCGCACGCCCAGCGCGCTGCCGGTGACGAAGTAGAAGCGATCCTCGGCGAGCCGCGTGATCGTTACGTCAGCCTCGATCCCGCCGCGCTCGTTGCAAAGCTGCGTGTAGACGATGGTGCCGGTCGGACGATCAACGTCGTTGCAGGCGAGCTTCTGCAGCAGCGCGAGCGCGCCGGGTCCGCGCAGCTCGTACTTGGAAAACGAGCTCATGTCGATCAGCGCGACGCGCTCGCGCACCGCGCGATGCTCGGCGCCGATCGCGTCGAACGCCGGGCCGCGCTCGAACGACGGCATCTCGATCGCCGGCGTTCCCGGCGGCGCGAACCAGTTGGGCCGTTCCCAGCCGAACTTGTTGCCGTGGACGGCCCCGGCGGCCTTCAACACGGCGTGCAGCGGGCTGCGCCGCGCGTCGCGGCCGGCATCGGCCTCGTGCGCAGGCCACGCGATGTGATAGTAGCGGCCGTAGCTTTCGACGGCCCGCGCGTACATGAACGCCTTGACCGAGTGGGGGGCGCCGAAGCGGCGCACGTCGAATGGCCAGAGATCCATTCCCGGATCGCCGTCGACGATCCAGTTCGCCATCACCCACCCGGCGCCGCCGGAGGCGGCGATGCCGGACGTGAAACCGCAGCAGAGGTAGAAGTTGTCGAGCTCGGGCGAGAGGCCGATGATCGGCTCGCCGTCGGCGGTGATCGGGATCGGTCCGTTGATCATCTGCCGGATGCCGACCTCGTTCAGCGCCGGGATCCGCGCGGAGGCCGCCTCGGCAATCGGCGCGAAGCGCTCGAAATCCGGCTGCAGCAGCTCCGGACCGAAATCCTTCCGGATGCCGTCGGTCCCCCACGGCGGCGTGTTCGTCTCCCAGCCGCCGACCGCGAGCGCGCCGGGTTCGGGCTTCACGTAGAAGTTGCCGTCGGGGTCGCGCAGCGTCGGCAGCCCGGCAGGAACCCGGTCGGTCTTCTCGGTGACGAAGTACTGGTGCTCCACCGCGCAGGCCGGCACGCGCGTCCCGGCCATCGCCGCGATCTCGCGGCCCCACATGCCGGTCGCGTTGATCACGCACTCGGTCGCAATGTCCCCCGCGTCGGTGACGACCGTCGTCACGCGCCGTCCGGAACGCTTCAGCCCGGTCACCCGCACGCCCTGCGCGATTGCGATGCCGCCGGCGCGCGCTCCGGCCGCATAGGCGTTGGTGAGGCTCGTCGGGTCGACGTAACCATCTCCCGCGATCCACGCGGCGCCCACCACGCCCTTCGCATCCAGCAGCGGGAACAGGTCGCGGGCCTCTCGTGGCGACACCAGGTCGACGCGGAAGCCGAAGCCTTTCGCCATCGTCGCCGAGCGCTTGAGCTCCTGCCAGCGTTCCGGCGACGAGGCCAGGCGCAGGCTGCCCACACCCTGCCAGCCCGTGGCCTGTCCGGTTTCGGCTTCGAGTCTGCCGTACAGTTCGGCGCCGTAACGCATGATTCGCGTCAGGTTGCTGCTGCTGCGGAGCTGGCCGACCAGTCCCGCCGCGTGCCACGTCGCGCCGTGCGTGAGCTGCAGGCGTTCCAGCAGCAGCACGTCCCGGACCCCGCGCTGCGCGAGGTGGTAGGCGATGCTGCAACCGATGACGCCGCCGCCGATGATGACGATGCGGCTCTGCTGGGGCAAGGGCATAGGAGCGCGAATCTAGCACAAAGGAGGTCGGCGTTCGCACGTGAACGGCGGCGCGAATGGCGTTGCCGCGCAAAGCGGCGTCGCATGTGGATCAGCCGCCCGGCGGGCCGCCCACCATACTCGGGCGATGCCCCCACCCGGCGCAGGAGAGACCATGGACGAGCCGCAGGCAGCTTCGCCCCGTACCCATCGCGCCGGCGGGCGAGAAGCCAAGCGGGCCGCGCGTTCGGCGCGCGCCGGCGTATCGATGCCCTACATCACGCGCAAGGTCGGCGTGTACGAAGTGCTGGACGAGGAGGGCCTCGCGACGATCGAGCGCAACGCGGACATCATCCTCGCGGAGATCGGCATCGAGTACCGCGACGACCCGGAAGCGCTGTCCGTCTGGAAAGCCGCCGGCGCCGACATCGACGGCGAGCGCGTGCGCTGCCCGCCCGGGATGTGCCGCAGCATCGTCCAGGCGAGCGCGCCGCGCGAGTTCGTGCAGCACGCGCGCAATCCCGCGCGCAGCGTCCCGATCGGCGGCAAGCACACGGTTTTCGCGCCGTCGTACGGGTCGCCGTTCGTGCGCAACCTCGACGAGGGCCGCCGCTACGCGACCATCGAGGACTTCCGCAATTTCGTCAAGCTCGCGTACATGGCGCCGTCGCTGCATCACTCGGGCGGCACGATCTGCGAGCCGGTCGACCTGCCCGTGAACAAGCGGCACTTCGACATGGTGTACAGCCACATGAAGTACAGCGACAAGCCGTTCATGGGCTCGGTGACGCACCCGGAGCGCGCGCAGGACTCGGTGGAGATGGCGAAGATCCTGTTCGGCGACGCCTACAACGATCCGGTCACCGGCAAACCCAGGACGGTGATCATCAACCTCATCAATGCCAACTCGCCGATGACCTTCGACGCCACGATGCTCGGCGCCGCGAAGGCCTACGCGCGCGCCAATCAGGCGACCATCATCACGCCGTTCATCCTCGCCGGCGCGATGTCGCCGGTCACGGTGGCCGGCACCGCGGCGCAGACGCTGGCCGAGGCGCTGTCAGGCATGGCGTTCGTCCAGCTGGTGGCGCCGGGGGCGCCGGTGGTGCTCGGCAGCTTCGCGTCGTCGATCTCCATGCAGTCCGGCGCGCCGACCTTCGGCACGCCCGAGCCGGCGCTGGTCCTGTACGCGATGGCGGCGCTCGCGCGCCGTCTCGGCGTTCCGTTCCGGTCGGGCGGTGCATTGTGCGGCTCGAAAATCGCCGACGCCCAGGCCGCCTACGAGTCGGCGAACACGCTCGTCCCGACGTGCCTCGCGGGCGTCAACTTCGTCCTGCACACTGCCGGCTGGCTGGAGGGCGGGCTCGCGATGGGCTACGAGAAATTCGTGATGGACGTCGATCAGGCCGGCATGATGCACACGCTGCTCGCGGGCATCGACCTGTCGGAAAACGGCCAGGCGATGGACGCGATCCGCGAAGTCGGCCCCGGCAAGCACTTTCTCGGCTGCGCGCACACGCAGGCCAATTTCGAGACGGCGTTCTACCGTTCGCCCATCGCCGACAACAACAGCTACGAGCAATGGGAGGCCGAAGGCAGCCAGGATCTTGCGCAGCGCGCCAACGCGAGCTGGAAGAGGCAGCTCGCGAGCTACGAAGCTCCGCCGCTCGATCCCGCGGTCGACGAGGCGCTGCTCGACTACGTCAACCGGCGCAAGGCGTCGTTTCCTGACTCGAAGTTCTGATTGCTCAGCGACCGCGGTCGACGCCGCTAACGTCGACAAATGGCGGCAGACGCAACTGAGCAAGTCGCGTCGGCAAGGCAGCACGTGATCTTCCTCGGTTGAATCCGTGCACAAGACGTCAAGGCGCTCATCCGAAGGCGAGGTTGGGCAGCCACAGCACAACCCCAGGGAGGAAGAGGAGAACTGCGATCAGGGCGCAAATGGCGGCGATGAACGGGATCGATTCGATCGAGTACTCCTCGATCGATACGTCCATCAGAGCGCAGACGGCGAACATGGCCGAGCCGCTTGGCCAGGTCATGCCTCCCAGCGTGACGATGCTCATCATCAGGATGCCGAAATGTACCGGGTCCATCCCGACCTTGACGACGATCGGCACGAAGATCGGGGTGAGCAGCAGGACCATGACAGTAGAGTCGAGCGCGAGCCCCGCGATCAGCAGGAATATCAGTATCACCAGCACGATCATGGCGGGATCGGTGATGCCCGCCAGCATCCACTTGGCGAGGTTCTGCGGCACCTGCAGGTAGATGGTGGCGAAACCCACCATGCCGCTCATCAGGATGATGAGCATGATCAGACCGACGTCCGAGGAGGCGTGCGCGAAGGCCCGCCAGACCTTTGCCAGCGTCAGTTCGCGATGCGCGGCGAAGCCGACGGCAAGCGCATAGACCACGGCGAAGGAGCCGACCTCCGAGGGTGTGAACACCCCGCCACGGATGGCGAACACCAGCGCGACCGGGAACATGATCGCCCATTTCGCTTCCCAGGTCGCGCGGGCCAATGCGCCGACTGTGGGTTTGGTGCTGTTGGCGACTACGTAGCGGCGCTGCTTTGCGATGGCGTAGGCCGTGGCCATCAGAACCAACATCATCAACAGGCCGGGGATGATGCCCGCCATGAACAGCCTGCCGATCGAGACGTTGCCGACATAGCCGTAGAGGATCAGTCCGATCGAGGGCGGGATGGTCGCCGTGATCAGCGAGCCGACGGCGATGGCGGCGGCCGAATAGCCCTTGCCGTAGCCCTTGGCGATCATTGCGGGTCCCAGGATGCGCGCCTCCATGGCCGCGTCCGCGACGGCAGAGCCCGACACGCCACCCATCAGGGTAGAGAGCAGGATCGCGACCTGCGCCAAGCCGCCCGATATCCAGCCGACCGCCACCATCGAAACCTTCAGCAGGCGGTCGGTGATGCCGCTCTCGTTCATGAGATGGCCCGCGAGCACGAAGAACGGCACGGCGAGCAGCGGGAAACTCTGGCTCATCGAGGCGATCTTCTGCACGCCGACCGACAGCGGCATGCCTCCTTCGAGGATGAAGAAGACGAAGCCGGCAATGCCGGTAGCGAAGGCCACCGGCATGCCCACCACCATGAGCACCACGAACACAATGGAGATCAGTAGCACGTCAGTTCCGAAGGGCCGACCGGAGGAACTGACCCGCCCCCTCGGGGAGTGGCGAACACCAGGCCAAAGGCCGCAGGACAGGCGAAGGCTGGTCCCGCGCAGCGGGATGCGGCTCTGCCGCACAAAGCGAGCGTGGGGGCAGTTTCATGCTAGAGCTCAAGCGCCGCCGGGGCGGGCTTGTCGATCGCAGTCCTGCTGTAGACCAGCGCGCCCTGCCTGCGCCGCCGGAAGGCGTTGACCATATTGTTGACCAGCGAAGCGCCGAGCAGTGCGCAACCCACCGGCACCGCGGCGGTCACCCACCCATAGGAGAGCGTGCTGTCGCCGAACGTGCGCTCGATGTTGAGCAGAGTGAGCTCGTATCCCTTGAAGGCCAGAACGGCGAGGAAGGCCAACACGATCACCGAACAGGCCAGCTCCACCCAGAGGTGGTACTTGTAGGGAAGGTACTTGACCGGCACTTCCATGCCGAGATGCGTCTTCTCGCGCATCGCCTTGTCCGCGCCGAGGAAGCACACCCAGATGAAGAGGAGCTGCGCCAAGTCCACTGACCAGACCAGTGGGTAACCGAAGAAGCGCATGATCGACGCGACGAAGACCAGGCCGGTGATGATGGCGAGCAATACGACGCAGATCGCAAGCTCGATCTGCCCGAGGCGCTTGAGCATGGCGACAATCCTCTGCGCGCGGAACCAGCCGGAGCGGGCCCCGCGCGACCGTGTTGATCGTTGAGGAAAGCTACTTGGCAATCGCCTGAAGCTTGTCCCGCAGGTCGCCGTAGCCGAGCTTGTCGTAGACGCCTGCAGTCGCGTTCCTGAACGGGGCCACGTCGATCTCATCGATCGTCATGCCGGCCGCCTTCAGGCTCTTCTCGATCTCTGCCAGCTTGTCGCGCGTGCCGTAGGATGCCACGTCCCCGGCCTTCAGCGCTTCCTCGCGCAGGATCTTCTGCTGGTCGGCCGGAAGCGAGCTGAACCATTTGGCGCTCGTCACCAGGCCGGTGATCAGGCTGATATGACCGGTCTTGGTCACGTACTTCGTGACCTCGAAGAGCTTCGAGTTGTAGCCGGCCGGCAACTGCACCTCGACCGAATCGATCACCTTCTGCTCGAGTGCCGAATAGACTTCGGCATAGGGCATCGGCGTCGCCGTGGCGCCCATCGCGTTGATCGTCGAGAGCCAGACCGGCGAGCCGATCGTGCGCATGCGATTGCCCTTGAGGTCCGCGGGCGTCCGCACTGCTTTGGCGGTCCACAGGTGCCGCTCGCCCTGCCACCAGTTGAAGGAAAGGACCTGATGGCCGGAAGCCTTGCTCAGCTTGCCTACCCACTCCTCGAACATGCCCGACGTCACCACCTTGCGGATGCCGTCGTAGCCCGAGGCGAGATAGGGCGCGCCGAGCACGCCGAACTCCTTGACGAAGTTGGCGAGGCGGCCGCCATCGACCACCACGGCAACGGGCGCGCCGGCACGGGCCTGCTCCAGCACGTCCTCGTCGGAGCCGAGCTGCGAGTTGGGGAACAGCTTGACCTCGATTGCGCCGTTCGTGCGCTTGGCCACCGCGTCGCGGAAGCTCTCCAACCCCTTGTAAAGGGGATCAGCGGGTGTCAGCGCCGTGTTGATGCTCAGAGTGGTGGCCGCAACAGCGACGCCGCTCAACAGAACTACGGCAGACGCTGCCGCCGTGCGCAGTACGGTCTTGAACATGTCTTTCCTCCATTCGCAGGGGGGGTTTGCGACACCCGACTCACAGGGTGGATCAGGTGGAACTCCTCTTGCATTCTAGAGCAGTTTGTTGAAAAGCGGATCAATTTGAAGCCCAGCGCATCGTAAGTTGGTTGACTACCAGGCGAGGCGCTGATCGAACTCGCAGGACGGTGCCGGCTGGGTCCGGGGATCGATCTCGCGCAGCGCGCCAACGCGAGCCGGAAGAAGCAGCTCGCGAGCTACGAAGCCCCGCCGCTCGATCCCGCGGTCGAGGAGGCGCTACTCGATTACATGAACCGGCGCAAGGCGTCGTTCCCCGATTCGAAGTTCTGATCGCCGGGAGAGCATGGTCAGGCGCGTTACCATCGCCAGCCTCCCGAGCCGGCCCCGTGACCGTCGACGCCGTTCCCGGCGCCGCAGCCTCCTATCCGGGCTGCGGCGGGGAGTTCGCCGGCCCGGTCCACCGGTTCAGCGACGTTCCCGCCGCGCCCGTCCAACCGCCGCTCCCGGAGTCCGACAGGAACCTGGTGATGCACGTCGAGCTTCCCATACCGCAATTCCTCTATCGCATCCAGCCCACGCGTCCCGGCATGCTCAGCGACGGGCCGACCGAGCACGAGGCGTCGATCCTTCGTCGGGCGACCCCTCGGTGCCGGGTGCATCGCGTGCCGAACCCCGCCGGTGCCGCGCAGGCATTCTGCCCACAGTTCGGTCAGCATCATCAGCGAGTGCGGGAAAGCGCTCGCTCTGACCGCACGCGCTGTACCCGGGCGCCAAGCGGCGCTGTCAAGACGGCCAGCGATTCGGCGGCGATGAACGTCCGCCGGTTCGTCGGGCTTACCGCGCCGAGCTCGTCCTCTCACTGGAAGCGGCGCGACGCAGCTCGGCAATCAGCCGATCCGCTCCATCGTTGCGCGCGGTTGCCCGCATGAGGATATCCGGAGGCAACACCGCCATCCCATAGTACGTCCGGTTCCAGTTGTCGGCTACGTCGATCACGCTGCCCTCGAGATTGAGGCCGCCATAGAGTCCCTTGGAGCGACTGAAGGCGACGAGGTCGGTGGTGACGTCACTGTTTGCGCCGGCCCCGACCGGGCCCGCGGCGACGCTTACGTCTCCGCCTAGCTTGACCGAGGTTGCCAGCAACGAGTTCATGCCCTTCTCGGTCATTACCAGCGTCACCGTTTCCGACACGGAGACACCAGCCTGAAAGCCGACGCTCGCTGCGCCGACGTTATAGAACGCCGGGCCGGCCCAGCGGCCCGTCTGGGTGTCGCGTGCGAGCAGGACGGCGCGACCGCCCGATCCACCGAAGATCCAACCCGCCTTGACCACTGTCGGTGCGATCAGTACGCCTTTGGCGCGCACGATGTGCTGCTGCATCCAGGTCATGTCGGGATCGCGCATGAAATTGTTGAACGTCACCTCGGACGCGTTCACGAGTTCCTGTTGCTCGGATTGCGCCAATGCATGCCCACTTGCAGCGACGACCGATGCAACCGTGAGCAAACCCAGCCATCGTCGTGTGGCCCTTCGCGTGGTGTCGGTATAGGAAGCCATGCTGTACTCCTTTCCTGGTTAACCGGGATGCGCGCAACCTGTACACGAACGTCCAAACCGGACGCGGTGGACGCGGTCGAAACGCGCGATAACAGGATCGCTCGCCTGAACCGGTTCGTGCTGTCGGCGAGCGACCCATGCTGTTGTAGGAAACGGCCGGCAATGCGCCGTGGGGCATCCCCATGCCGGAAATGCGTGGCCGCTCACCGGCTCAACGAACCATTCGTCGTCCGGCGGACCGGCGACGTCCTACGCGGACGGAAGTTCCCGCCTACGTCGGCTTCAGGTCCTGTCCGAGTGCGGCGGACGCGATGGCCGTGGATGATGGGCGCGTGGCAGTGGATCGGACATAGGGTTCAATGCCCTGCCGCCCCATTCCACGCGAGTGTGGAATGGCCAACGACACAAAGGAGCCAAGATGATGAAGGCACGCAATCGGATGGCACCACTGGCAATTCTCGTCGTCGGCGCGACGCTGGCGAGCGCCGGGTGCAGCGACCGCTATCCCACGGAGACCACCAGCCAGAAGGTGGAGCGCAATGCGGAGAAGGTCGCCGCCGCGACGGATCGTGCGACGTCGCAGGCCGCAAACGCGGTCGAAGACGCCGCCATTACCGCCAAGGTGAAGTCGGCGATTATCGCCGAGCCGGGGCTGAGTGCTCTGCGCATCGATGTCGACACGAAGGACGGCGTCGTGACGATGTCCGGTGTGGTGGAGAACTCGACGCTGAAGGAGCGCGCGACACAGATTGCGCAGCAAGTCAGCGGTGTGCAGTCGGTAATCGATAATCTCGCCGTGAAGTCGACGGGGTGACCCTCTCGCCGTGAAGTCGACGGGCTGACGCCCGCAAGTGGACGATCGCGCGATCGATCGTCGGATGCCCGGTGGACAGCGCGTCACCGGGCATTTTCGCGGGCGCTCCGCTCAACCTCTCCTGCCGAGGAGGCGTGACACGAACACAGTGTCCTCGATGGTGTGTGTCGCATCGGCACGGCGCAGCCACGGGTCGTCCTTTGGAACCCGCGCCGCCGTAAATTGCATCTGCGTCACGTCCACGACGCATCGCCGGTAGTCTGGATCCGGGGCCAACGTGCTCCATGGAACGGCGAGCCGGCGTCCTCCGAGCCCCATCACGCCTCCGACAGCCAGTACTGCATGTCGGACACAACCGGCCGTCGGATCGATGATGATTTCCTCGAGCCTGCCAACATAGTTGCCGTCGGCATCGTAGACATTGTTCCCCACCAGATTTCTCACTCCCAGGAGGCAACCCTGTTTCGACGCCTGGGAGACTGCCGGGCTCGCGCCAAGTCTTCGAATTCTTTCGAACATGCCATCCTCCACGAATTTGGCGAATGCAAGCGCGCCACGCGGGCAACATGCCCGTCCGGGGTGGGCCAACACGAACCACGTGGCGCCCCGTGGGTGCGGATTGCAGTTCGACCATATCCGATATCGGTCGACGCGGATGTGCGCTGGCCAACCAAATATCGCCGCCAAGTACCCTGCGCGCAACGCGCCTTTGTGGGAAGCGGAAACGTCGGACAAGTCCTACACCGTTTCGCGGCGCAGACTACATGGCTATCGGTCGCGTCCGTATGGCGTTCCCCCGTCGCCGCGAATAGTCTTCCATCGCACGCTGGAAATCACCTGATGGAGGGCGAACATGGATCGGAAGATCAGCAGCCAGTCCGGGGAAGATCTGCTGTCGGCGCTCAACGCGAAGGCGGAGGCCTTGTCGATTCGGGACGCAAGTGCCTGGGACGAAGCCATCGATTGGGGCGCCCCCGACTACAGTACGTTGTGCCCGCCGGAGTGGCGATCGACCGCAGCCCCCGATTTCGATTGACGCGCTGCGGCGCTGCTCGGCAACGGGAAGGCTTCGGTATCACCCACGGCCATAGAAGGCCGGCATTCCCTTCTGACAAGAGCGCAGGAGCACAAGAGGTATTGACGTCCGTCGCGCGCCGGGTGGTCCGGCGCAGTGTTCCGAGACTGCGACGGGCTGCCCTTTGACTGCCAGTCGATTCCGGGAGGGGTAATGATCGATGTGCAAGCGATCGACGCCGAGTCGCCACCCCCGGCAGCGGTCGAAGAGCAGGCTCGCCCGCTCGATACACGTACCGTCGCAATCGTCACGGTCGCGTTGATCGTGGCGCCCTTCGTGCTCTACGCCGGAGCGGCCTTCTTCATTCCCCTGTTCGTAAGCCTGTTCATGAGCTTCGCCCTGACTCCCGCCGTCGACTGGATGGAACGCTGTCGACTGCCACGCGGCTTCGGAGCCGCGATCACGATGGTGCTCGTGATCGCCGGTGTCGGCGTCGGTATCCAGCAGGCACTGAACGGGGCAACCGACGTCCTCGAGGAGTTGCCGCATGCCGTGCAGCAGTTGCGCGTTGAAGTGACCAAATGGCAGCGTGACGGGCAAGGCCCGTTGAAGCAGGTGCGCAAGACTGCCGACGAGCTCCAGAAGCTGGCAGGCGCCACGACGACCCCCGGCACCATTTCGACGCCGTCCGCGCCGCCCCCTCCAGAGCCCAAGGCGTTGGTCGCCGCGGGCACCGTGGGCATGGCAATCGTCGTCGGCCAGCTCGCTTCGGTCCTCTTTCTGACCTACTACCTGCTCGCAGCGGGCGACCTTTTCCGCCGCCGGCTCATGCAGGCGATGGGCCCGTCATTGACGCCGCGCAAGAAGGCGCTGCAGATCCTGAATCAGATCCATCAAGTGAGCCATCGCTATTTTGCCCTGGTCCTGGCGATCAACATCGCCGTTGGCGTCGCCACGTCGGCAGGACTGTACCTGCTCGATGTCCGCTACCCGGCGTTCTGGGGCATTGCCATGGCGATCCTCCACACCATACCTTACGTTGGTGCCGCCGCCGTGACCACGGCCGTCGGCCTGGTCGCCTACCTGCAATTCGACAACGTCGCCCAGGCGATCGCCGCCGCCGCCGTGCCATTGACCGCTGCCGCGCTGATCGGTGTCTGGCTGCAAACGGCGCTGATGGGCCGCAGCGCACGCATGAATGCGGTGGTCGTCTTCGTCGCGCTCCTCTACTTCGGCATGGTGTGGGGCGGATGGGGGCTGCTGCTGGCGTTCCCGATCGTGGTGACGATCAAGATCGTCTTCGGCGCAATCGAGCGCCTCAAGCCGTTTGCCATGCTGATGGACGCCTGACCTGGCGACGAATCTCGGGCTCCGGCAAGAGAGCCATCACGGGCGGACAGCATGCATCGAAAAAAATGCCAGCGGCGAGGTAACGATTACCACACGTTCAAGCCACGCTCGGACCTGCATGCGCGTGCGTATTGCTGCCGATCTTCTGAAATCCGTCGCGTAAACATGTGTTTCCGGCGATCGGCGCGGCGAACCGGTTGCAGGCCCGAACGTGCGGCACGCGTGTTGCTCCTGTCGTGCGCAGCAACCAACCACTCGATGGAGGCCCACATGCAACCGTTACGCAAAGATAGGATTTTTCCCGACGCGCCGACTCCCACCGCGCCGCACGAGCTCGCGCGGTCATGGAATTCGTCGCCCGGATCCACGGTGACGATGCTGGGCACCTATATCGCCCATCACCGCCGGGCCGAGTGCGCGCGGACGCTGGTACGCATGTCGGAGCGCGCCCAGGACATCTCCGCGATCGGAGACGATGGGCGGCGCACGGCCCTTGACCCAAGACAAAACCGGTTATTGGCCACAATCGAGGCGAATGCGTACGCAGACTTGCTGCCGCAGCTGGAATTCGTCGCCCTGCCGGAGCGATGGGTGATCTGCGAAGCGGGCGGCATGCTCGAGCACGTCTACTTTCCCATCAGCGGCATCGTATCGTTTCTCTACGAGTCGGTGAGCGGAACCTCCATCGAAGTCGGTCTCGCAGGCAACGAAGGGCTCGTCGGCATCCACCTGCTCTTGGGCGGGAGCCGACCGACCAGCAGGTCGGTCGTGCGGAACAGCGGGCACGGGTACCGGCTCCGCGCCAATGTCTTGAAGGCGAAATTCGAGAGCTGCCCGGCGTTGCGTCAACCGCTGTTGCGCTATGCGCAGGCACTGATCGCGCAGACGACGCAGACGGCCGCGTGCCATTGCCATCATCGGCTCGAGCAGCAGTTTGCCCGCTTGCTGCTGTCGACGCTCGACCGCCTTGGCGGGAACGAGCTCGCGCTTACGCAGGACACGATGGCAAGACTCCTCGGGGTACGCCGTGAGAGCATCACCGAGGTGGCCGGAAGACTGCAAACCGCTGGTCTGATCCGCTATCGCCGCGGCCGGATCACCGTGCTGAATCGGCCGCGCCTGGAGGCACTCGTCTGCGAGTGCTACGCGCTGATCCGGGACGAATTCGACCTTCTGTTTCCCCGGTGGGACGCCACGGATCAACCCGCCACACCGATTGCGAGGCGCTTTCATTACACCGTCGCATCGGGTGCAGGCGTTGCGTTCGCAGGCGCCCGGCGGGAGACGCAGCCTCGTCGCGTCGCGTCCCCTGTTTGAACGATGCCGGGGTCGGCTCGCTCTGTGCGCGACCGTGACCATCGTGGCGTCCGCCATTCGCGCTCGGAGGGCAGTCGGCGTGGACAGCGGGGGGCGACCGGACGGCGTGTCGCGTCCTGCTCGATCAGCGCGCAAGGTCGTTCTGCACCGGCACCCGGACCTCCACCACGGTGCCAATGCCGGGCTGGCCCAGAATGGAGAACTTGCCCCCCAGTGCGCGCGCCCGCTCGCGCATGGACAGGAGCCCGTGCGCCGTGGCGTTTTGCGGTTTCGACCTGTCGATGCCGATCCCGTCGTCCGCGATGCGCAGCACCCATTGATCGTCGTCCCGTAGCAGCGTGACTGCGACATTCTTCGCCTGGGCGTACTTGGCGATGTTGGTCAGCGATTCCTGGACCACGCGATAGAACGCGATGCTGTAGGCCGGGGAAAGTTGGAGGTCCTCGGCCCCCATCTCCACGCGGCATGGCAGCTCCATTCGCTTGCTGAACTCGCTGCATTGCCATTTGAGTGCCGCCCCGATGCCGAGGTTGTCAAGCGCCGTCGGCCGCAGGTTCTCGATGATCCTGCGTTTGACCTGGACGGCCTCGTCGATCGCCGCCATCGCGCGGGTCAGACGAACGCGCTGGTTCGCGGCGAGCTTGTCCGACAGGAGATGCAAATCGATCAGGGCCGCCGCCAGGGTTCCTCCCAGCTCGTCGTGAATCTCTCGCGCGATCTTCGCCCGCTCTTCCTCCTGCAGCTGCTGCAGATAGTGCGACAGACCCGTGAGCTCGGAGGTACGCTCGCTTACGGCCCTCTCCAGCTTCACATTGCGCTCCGTCACGTCGGCCGCTTCGCGGCGCCGCCGCCGCGCTTCCTGGTACAGCGTGACGGCGCCAAGTGTGACCAGGACGAGATTGAGGCCGACCACGAGCAGGAACTCCCTGCGCAACTGGTCCTGGTGATCGCCGAACGACTGGATCCGTCGCGTGTCTTGCGTCCTCTCTTCCGCGGCCATGCCGTCGAGCGCCAGGCGCAATGCGCTCATCGTGACCGTCCCCTGGCGCGTAAGCAGGTACTTGCGTAACGCATCGTCACCGCCATCGCGCTTGGTGGCGAGCGACTGCTCCATCTGCGCCATTCGGGCGTCCAGCAGCTTCCTCACCGTGACAAGCTGCGCGACCTGCACGGGATTGTCATGCGTCAGCCGCCCGAGGTCGTCGAGCTCCTTCGGCAATTCGCGGCGCGCCTCGACGTAGGGCTGCAGATAGGTGGCGTCCGCCGTCAGCAGAAATCCCCGCTGCGCGGTCTCCGCATCGACGACTCTGCGATAGATCTGCGCGATCCGGTTCTCGGCCTGTTGCGTGTGCCGGGCCCACAGCGCGGCATCACGCAACGCCGCGAAGCTGCGTTCCGCCGTGTAAAGCGCGGTGATGTTCAGCAGGACCGCGAGCGTGAGAACGGCGAGCCCGAAGAGCCCGAATCGGGAAAAGCTCATGGATCGTGTTGCCTCGATCCCGAGCGTACCCATTATCGTTTCGGCTTTCTGTAGGACATGTCCGACATCGCGAGAGGATATTCCCTACAGGAACTCCCTTTGGGCACTTACATTCGCCGACGCCCCAATCGTCCAGTATTGGCACCAGCAGGTCAACTCGAAAAATAGCGGGAGCGCCGCCATGAATTCCGAATTCGCTGAAGCGGACGTCACGTTCGTGGACTTTTCGACGGAAGGCTCGACGACGGTGGGTGGCTCTGCGACGATCGCCACCTATCCCGCCCCGAGGGGCCGCGGTCTCAATGGCAGGCCGCGGACGTCGTCGGGCGCCTGCGCCCCGCTGATCGGCGAGGCACCCGAAATGCAGGATGTCGTCGAGCGCATCCGCCGGATTGCCCCATCGCTCGCTCCCGTCATGCTCGTGGGCGAGTCGGGCACCGGAAAGGAAGTTGCGGCCCAATTGCTGCACACGCAAAGCTTGCGCAGCAAGGGGCCGTTCGTCAGCGTCAACTGCGGCGCCATTCCGACGAATCTGGTCGAAGCCGAGCTCTTCGGATACGAACGCGGCGCCTTCACCGGTGCGGCCCGGCAGCATCACGGCTACTTCGAGCGTGCCTGCGGGGGAACGCTGTTCCTCGACGAGATCACCGAGATGCCGATCGAGCTGCAGGCGAAGCTGCTGCGTGTGCTCGAAAACGGGCGCATGGTTCGCCTCGGCGGAACCGAGGAGATCGCCACCGACGTTCGCATCGTGACCGCCACCAATCGATCGCCGGCCGAAGCCGTCCGCGAACGCCGCCTGCGGGAGGACGTCTACTATCGACTGGCCGTCATCGTGGTCCACTTGCCGCCGCTGCGTCACCGCGGCGACGACATCGTGCTGCTCGCGGAGGCTTTCCTTGCACAGCTCAACCGGACGTTCGGCACCGCAAAGCGGTTCGAGCCGGCCACGTTGGCGGTTGCGAGGACGCATGCCTGGCCCGGGAACGTCCGCGAGCTCAAGAACTGCGTGGAGCGCAGCTATGTCCTGTCGGACGATGTTGTCAGGCTGGATGTGCAGCCCGTACTGGACATTGCCAACGAAACCGACTTCGGGCAATGCATACGTCTTCCGATCGGCACGACGATGGCCGATGCCGAGCGCGAATTGCTGCTCGCAACGCTTCGGCACTGCCGGGGCAACAAGCGACGTGCCGCCGACGTGCTCAGGGTCAGCCTCAAGACCGTGTACAACAAGCTCGTCGGATACGGGAACGACGTCCCGATGCTCCGGGCCGCCGGAGAGCGCTGAGGATCGCCGTGACGGTCGGCAGACGTTACAATCGGCATCGCATCAGCCATGACGAGGCAGGCACTCGGCTGGTGCTTTTTGCCATACTGGTCGTTATCGTCTTCACCATCATTGAGTAACCTGAGCCCCTGACGGCAAGTCGATGATCGGCACTCCGCACCGGGTTTTCCTTGCCGATGACCATGCCCTCTTCCGTGAGGGCGTGAAAGCGCTGCTTGCCGAGGAGCCCGACATCGCCGTCGCGGGTGAGGCCGGAACCGCGAAGGAAACGCTGCAGCGGATAAAGAACGAGCCGTGGGATGTGCTGCTGCTCGACATCTCCCTTCCCGACGGCTCCGGGATCGACCTGCTCCGGCAGATTCGCCCGCACAAGCCCGAGTTGCCGATCCTGATCCTGTCGATGCATCCGGAGGAGCAGTTCGCGGTGAGCCTGTTGCGTGCGGGAGCCAATGGATATATCACGAAAGACGCCATTCCCCAGCAGGTCGTGCAGGCGATCCGCACGCTCTTGAATGGCCGCAAATACATCAGCTCGACCGTCGCGCAAAGCCTGGCCGAGGACGTCGGTGGTGACGGCCGCCCGCGGCACGAGCAGCTGAGTAAACGGGAATTCCAGGTCTTCTGCAAGCTTGCGGCGGGCCGGACGGTCGGCGAGATCGCGACGGAGCTGTTTCTCAGCAACAAGACGGTAAGTACCTATCGCGCGCGCATTCTCGAGAAGATGAACGCGCGGACGAATGCCGATCTCACCTACTATGCGATAAAGAATGGCCTCATTCAGTAGCACGTTGCCGCCGAATGATGGAACTCGTCGACGGGTCGCCCCGCCCACGGCCACCGGGAACGGCGTGTCGGAAACGTCGTTCCTGCGCGTGTTTCTCGTCGAGGATTCGGCGTCGGTACGCGAACGTCTCACCGATTTTCTGTCGGAGGTGGGCGAAGTCGAAATGACCGGCTTTGCCGAAACCGAAGCCGATGCGGTGCGTGAGCTGCTCGCTCACCCGGTCGACGTCGCCATTGTCGATCTCAACCTCAAGGAAGGCAGCGGCATCGGCGTGATCGAATCGATCCGCGCACGGCACACTACTGCGCCGCCGACGATCATCGTGCTGACCAACTACGCATTCCCCGAATTCGAGTCCGCTTGCCTGAAGCGGGGCGCCGACTACTTCTTCGACAAGTCCACCCAGTTTGGCGCCCTGAAGTCGCTGCTCGGGTCAATGCGGCGCGGCGCGCACTGATACCGTCACCGCTTACCGGCAGGTCGGCACAGGCAAAAAAAGGGCGGATGCTGGCATCCGCCCAAGAGCGTCCGGGAGGGGAGGATCCGCGGACGAGTGACTGTCCCCCGGGGGGACAGGAGAGACTACTTGCGATACTTCGCCTGGTCCTTGGCTGCGCTGTACTCGCTCGCGGACATCGCGGCAACCAACGCGAATGCCGGGACGGCGAGTCCGACAAGCACCCCTCCCAGCAGGCGATTCAACGGACGGCTGATCATGGTTTAGGCCTCGCCGGCTGTTGGTGGCCGGGAGCGTCGTTCGACCGATGAAGCGTCTCGTCCGGCGACCAGTCGCTGTACCGGTCCTCGAATTTCTTGATCTGCCGCTCGGCTTCGTCCTTGCTCACGCCGTAAGCTTCTTGCAGCTTGCCCGCAAGCTCGTCTCGATTGCCGGATATCACGTCGATATGATCATCGGTCAGCTTGCCCCATTGTTGCTTCACCTTGCCCTTGAATTGTTTCCAGTTACCCTCGATTCGATCCCAATTCATTTCGCTCTCCTTCATGTGGTCGAGGGCGAACATCGCCCGCCTGCCCTTCTTCGGGAGCAGCGCGCGTGCCAATTCATCAGGCTCGCGAAAACAACGGCTTATCTTTTTCTTCGACGGTGCCGGTTGCAGAATCTCCTGCCAACGTGGCATTTTTTGCATCTGCTCAGCAAGCCGCAGGAAGCGTGAGCATCAATGAAAATCCAGTCGGGCCTCCGCCCGCGACGAACGAGCCCCCAAAGGCCGTCGCGCCCTGCCTGAGAGCGTCGGCCTCCTCGCTCTCCTTGCGGGTCAGCGCGACCGGCAGCCTGGAATCGTCGACGAGCGCGTGAACGCGGAGGAAAAAGCGATCTTCGGAAGCGTAGAGCTCAAGGGTGACATTGCCGGCGCGCTTCCGCACCGCGATCGCCTCGAGCGCCCATTCGGCCGATCGGAAGATGACAAACGCCATTTGCGGATCCTCCGTCCTCACGCGCTGATCCAGCTGCGCCTCGACCGCCACGCCGCCGGCACGCGAATAGGCGCGGGCCAGGTTAGCCATCGCTTCCGTGAGGCCGTGCCGTGCGGGCTGCAGCGGATCGTCGCCGTAGGCAGCGGCGTGCGCCTCCAGCGCCTGCTCGATCGCCGCCCGCAGTGAGCGTCGGTGCCCGCCCGTTTCCGCGTCGGCCGGCGCCTCCTTCGCCACGAACGGCAATCGCAGCAGCGCATCGTGCAACAGCGTTCCGACTCCGGCGTCCCGTGCCGTCGACGAAGCGTCCGTTTCGGTTACGGGCGCCGCCCTGACCTCGTTGGGCGGGATCACCACGATGAACGACCTCAGGCGCCGCAGCGCAAGGAAGAGCGCGCCGGCGAGCAGCAGCGTCACGCCCGCCATCAAGTACAGGCCCGCGCGCGCATCGCCAACGGCTCGCCTTCTCGTCTCGCGGCCTTGATCGAGCTCGTGCAGCTCGCGCGACCTGAGCGATGTGATGATCGTGAATATTTCGGTGGAAATCGCCTTGGCGGAGCGATCGACCGGTATGCCGGCTACGGGGTCGTTCGCGCTCAGGGTTCCTTCGATGCTCGACGCGGCAAGTGTCGTCCGCTCGGCGATCATCGGAACGAGCTCCTCGAGCAGGCCAAGCTCGGTCGCGTCGTCGCGCATCCTGTCGCGCAGCGCCGCCAGCAGAGCCTGAACGCGACCGCGGCCCCGCTCCAGACTCGCCGCAGGCGCGTCCGCCGACGCTGCAGCCACCGGTCCCGCAGCGTCGATGTCGCCAACCGCGTCTCGGAGAGCCTGCAGATCGTCCAGGGTGGCGGTGCTGTTCGTCGTCGAATATGTCAACCGCTCGATGTCGGCCAGGCGCGCCAATCCGAGCCACAGCGAGCCGAACGCGTAGGCGATCACCAGAACGAGAAGCCCGTAGGGGAGAAAGAGCGGGGGAATGGAAAGGCGCATGGCGGACACCCCGTGAAGGCCGGTCTTGCGCAGTCTATACGATCGGCTCCGCGGCCGACGGCGCTGCAATGCCGCACGCGACGCGGGTCCCCGTCGCGCGTCGTGGCGCCGATCGATGGTCACCGCGGATTCCGTGCATTGTAATTCTTACAAGAAATCATTCGACATTCCTTCCCAACGGCGTTGAATCGCCATGCCATCTGCGCTATGTTTTCGACACCCGTCGCGTCGCGAAGCGGCCGATTCGCAACGAAGCGGACAGCGCTGCGCGATATCGGGTGGCGCGAAGGAATATGCGGTCTGCCGCAACGTGTCGGGAGGGCGCGTCGGTCGAAGGGCAGGCGGATCGGCGCGGCACCTGTGGCGGCGCGATGTGACGACGCGCCGCCGTGCGCTCCATGAGCGCGCTCCGCTGTCTGGTTCCGGAAAAGTGAGAGGCGCAGCATGCAAACCATAGAACGCTCCATCGGGCCCCGAGACGAGTTGCCGGTCATTCTCGGAGCGCTGAACGCCCTCAAGCGTGGCGATCCCGCGGTGCGGCTGCCGCTGGATTGGACCGGCATGGCGGGCCAGGTCGCCGACGTATTCAACGACGTCGTGGAGCGGAACGAGCGCATGGCTCAGGAGCTCGCGCGATTGAGCCGCGTCGTCGGCAAGGAGGGGAAGCTCGCAAAGCGAGGCGTCGCTCGGGCGACGTCACCGGGTTCTGGCGCGATTCGATCGATTCGGTCAACACGCTGATCGACGACCTGGTCCACCCGACGAGCGAGACCGCGCGCGTCATCGGCGCGGTGGCGCAAGGCGACCTTTCGCAGACGATGGCGCTCGAGGTCGACGGCCAGCCGCTGCAGGGCGAGTTCCTGCGCACCGCCAAGACGGTCAACACGATGGTCGATCAGCTCGGCTCGTTCGCCTCCGAGGTGACGCGCGTCGCGCGCGAGGTCGGCACCGAAGGCAAGCTCGGCGGCCAGGCCAAGGTGAAGGGCGTCGCCGGCACCTGGAAGGACCTGACCGACCGCGTCAACTCGATGGCCGGCAACCTGACCGGCGCAGGTGCGCAACATCGCCGACGTGACCACGGCGGTCGCCAACGGCGACCTGTCGAAGAAGATCACGGTCGACGTCAAGGGCGAGATCCTCGAGCTCAAGAACACGATCAACACGATGGTCGACCAGCTGCGCTCGTTCGCGTCCGAGGTGACGCGCGTGGCGCGCGAGGTCGGCACCGAGGGCAAGCTCGGCGGCCAGGCCCGGGTCGAAGGCGTCTCCGGCACGTGGAAGGACCTGACCGACACCGTCAACTTCGATGGCCGGCAACCTGACCGGCCAGGTGCGCAACATCGCCGACGTGACCACGGCGGTGGCCAACGGCGACCTGTCGAAGAAGATCACGGTCGACGTGAAGGGCGAGATCCTCGAGCTGAAGAACACCATCAACACGATGGTCGACCAGCTGAGCTCGTTCGCCTCCGAGGTGACGCGCGTGGCGCGCGAGGTCGGCACCGAGGGCAAGCTCGGCGGCCAGGCGGACGTGCAAGGGCGTCGCCGGCACCTGGAAGGATCTGACCGACACCGTCAACTTCGATGGCCAGCAACCTGACCGGCCAGGTGCGCAACATCGCCGAGGTGACCACCGCCGTGGCCAACGGCGACCTGTCGAAGAAGATCACCGTCGACGTGAAGGGCGAGATCCTCGAGCTGAAGAACACGATCAACACGATGGTCGACCAGCTGCGCTCGTTCGCCTCGGAGGTGACGCGCGTCGCGCGCGAGGTCGGCACCGAGGGCAAGCTCGGCGGCCAGGCCGACGTGCAGGGCGTCGCCGGCACCTGGAAGGACCTGACCGACAGCGTCAACTCGATGGCCGGCAACCTGACCGGCCAGGTGCGCAACATCGCCGACGTGACCACGGCCGTCGCCAACGGCGACCTGTCGAAGAAGATCACCGTCGACGTGAAGGGCGAGATCCTCGAGCTGAAGAACACGATCAACACGATGGTCGACCAGCTCGCGCTCGTTCGCCTCCGAGGTGACGCGCGTGGCGCGCGAGGTCGGCACCGAAGGCAAGCTCGGCGGCCAGGCCGACGTGCAGGGCGTCGCCGGCACCTGGAAGGACCTGACCGACACCGTCAACTCGATGGCCGGCAACCTGACCGCCCAGGTGCGCAACATCGCCGACGTGACGACGGCGGTCGCGACCGGCGACCTGTCGAAGAAGATCACCGTCGACGTGAAGGGCGAGATCCTCGAGCTGAAGAACACGATCAACACGATGGTCGACCAGCTGCGCTCGTTCGCCTCCGAGGTGACGCGCGTCGCGCGCGAGGTCGGCACCGAGGGCAAGCTCGGCGGCCAGGCCGACGTGCAGGGCGTCGCCGGCACCTGGAAGGACCTGACCGACAGCGTCAACTCGATGGCCGGCAACCTGACCGGCCAGGTGCGCAACATCGCCGACGTGACGACGGCCGTGGCCACCGGCGACCTGTCGAAGAAGATCACCGTCGACGTGAAGGGCGAGATCCTCGAGCTGAAGAACACGATCAACACGATGGTCGACCAGCTCCGCTCGTTCGCCTCCGAGGTGACGCGCGTCGCGCGCGAGGTCGGCACCGAGGGCAAGCTCGGCGGCCAGGCCGACGTGCAGGGCGTCGCCGGCACGTGGAAGGACCTGACCGACACCGTCAACTCATGGCCAGCAACCTGACCGGCCAGGTGCGCAACATCGCCGACGTGACGACGGCCGTGGCCAACGGCGACCTGTCGAAGAAGATCACCGTCGACGTGAAGGGCGAGATCCTCGAGCTGAAGAACACCGATCAACACGATGGTGGACCAGCTGCGCTCGTTCGCCGTCGGAGGTGACGCGCGTGGCGCGCGAGGTCGGCACCGAGGGCAAGCTCGGCGGCCAGGCCGACGTGCAGGGCGTCGCCGGCACCTGGAAGGACCTGACCGACACCGTCAACTTCATGGCCGGCAACCTGACCGCGCCAGGTGCGCAACATCGCCGACGTGACGACGGCGGTGGCCACCGGCGACCTGTCGAAGAAGATCACCGTCGACGTGAAGGGCGAGATCCTCGAGCTGAAGAACACCATCAACACGATGGTGGACCAGCTGCGCTCGTTCGCCGCCGAGGTGACGCGCGTCGCGCGCGAGGTCGGCACCGAGGGCAAGCTCGGCGGCCAGGCCGACGTGCAGGGCGTCGCCGGCACCTGGAAGGACCTGACCGACAACGTCAACTCATGGCCGGCAACCTGACCGGCCAGGTGCGCAACATCGCCGACGTGACCACGGCGGTGGCCGACCGGCGACCTGTCGAAGAAGATCACCGTCGACGTGAAGGGCGAGATCCTCGAGCTGAAGAACACCATCAACACGATGGTCGACCAGCTGCAGCTCGTTCGCCGTCGGAGGTGACGCGCGTGGCGCGCGAGGTCGGCACCGAAGGCAAGCTCGGCGGCCAGGCGGAGGTGCAGGGCGTCGCCGGCACCTGGAAGGACCTGACCGACAACGTCAACTTCATGGCCGGCAACCTGACCGAGCCAGGTGCGCGGCATCGCCAAGGTCGTGACCGCGGTCGCCAACGGCGACCTGAAGCAGAAGCTGACCGTCGAGGCCAAGGGCGAGATCGCCGCGCTGGCCGACACGATCAACAGCATGATCGACACGCTCGCGACCTTCGCCGACCAGGTGACGACGGTGGCGCGCGAGGTCGGCGTCGAGGGCAAGCTCGGCGGCCAGGCCAAGGTGCCGGGCGCGGCCGGCACCTGGAAGGACCTGACCGAGAACGTCAACCAGCTCGCGGCCAACCTGACCACGCAGGTGCGCGCCATCGCCGAGGTGGCGACCGCGGTGACGCAGGGCGACCTGACGCGCTCGATCACGGTCGAGGCGCAGGGCGAGGTCGCCGCGCTGAAGGACACCATCAACGAGATGATCCGCAACCTGCAGGACACGACGCAGAAGAACACCGAGCAGGACTGGCTGAAGACCAACCTCGCCAAGTTCAGCCGCATGCTGCAGGGCCAGAAGGACCTGATCGACGGTCGGCCGGCTGATCCTGTCCGAGCTGGCGCCGGTGGTCGGCGGCGCAGCAGGCCGTGTTCTACGTGCTCGACGCGAGCCGCGAGCGGCCGCGGCTGACGCTGCTCGCGAGCTACGCCTCGGACGGCCAGAGCGCGCATCGGCAAGCCAGCTCGAGCTCGGCGAGGGCCTGGTCGGCCAGTGCGCGCTCGAGAAGCAGCAAGATCCTGCTGACCAACGTGCCGCTCGGACTACATCCGCGATCTCCTCCGGCCTGGGCGACGCGCCGCCGCAGAACATCCTCGTGCTGCCGGTCCTGTTCGAAGGGCAGGTGCAAGGGCGTGCTCGAGCTGGCCTCGTTCGAGCGCTTCAACCCGACGCACCAGGCCTTCCTCGACCAGCTGACCGAGAGCATCGGCATCGTGCTCAACACGATCGAGGCCAACATGCGCACCGAGGACCTGCTGACGCAGTCGCAGTCGCTGGCGCAGGAGCTGCAGAGCCGGCAGGAGGAGCTGCAGCAGACCAACCAGGAGCTGCGAGGAGAAGGCGCGGCCTGCTGGCGCACCAGAACCAGGAGGTCGAGCGCAAGAACCAGGAGGTCGAGCAGGCCCGCCAGGCGCTCGAGGAGAAGGCCGAGCAGCTCGCGCTGCACCTCGAAGTACAAGTCCGAGTTCCTGGCCAACATGTCGCACGAGCTGCGGACGCCGCTGAACAGCCTGCTGATCCTGTCCGACCAGCTGTGCCAGAACCCGCGACGGCAACCTGACGGCGCAAGCAGGTCGAGTTCGCCAAGACGATCCACTCCTCCGGCAACGACCTGCTGACGCTGATCAACGACATCCTCGACCTGTCGAAGATCGAGTCCGGGCACGGTGGTCGTCGACGTCGAGCGAGCTGCGCTTCGACGACCTGCGCCGCTACGTCGAGCGCACCTTCCGCCACGTCGCCGAGGCCAAGAACGTCGACTTCGCGATCGCAGCTCGACCCGCAGCTGCCGCAGTCGATGCATCACCGACGCCAAGCGCCTGCAGCAGATCCTCAAGAACCTGCTGTCGAACGCCTTCAAGTTCACGCACGCAGGGCAGGTCACGCTGGCGATCGAGCCGGCGACGTCGCGGCTGGAGCCCGCGACAACGACGAGCCTGAACCGCGCCGCCGAGGTGCATCGCGTTCTCGGTGACCGACACCGGCATCGGCATCCCGCCGGACAAGCAGCAGATCATCTTCGAGGCCTTCCAGCAGGCCGACGGCAGCACCAGCCGCAAGTACGGCGGCACCGGCCTCGGCCTCGCGATCAGCCGCGAGCTCTCGCGCCTGCTCGGCGGCGAGATCCGCCTCGTCAGCGCGCCGCGGCGCGGGCAGCACGTTCACGCTCTACCTGCCGCATCGTCTATACCGCGCTGTCGCGCCCGAGCCGAAGCGGCGCAGCAGGCTCGGCCGGCGTCGCTCCGGCTCCGGGGGCGGCGCGACGACCGCGCCCGACGCGGTCGACGTTCGCACGCGCCCCGACGGCGATGGCCACGAGCGCCAGGCCGCCGGCACCGACCCATCGACGGTGCAGGACACGGACCTCCTTCCGTCCGTCGCGCAGCTCGCCACCGACATGGGGGACGACCGCGACATCCGTCCAGCCGGGCGACGACGTCCTGCTGATCGTCGAGAACGACCTCGCCTTCGCGCGGCTCCTGCTCGAGACGGCGCGCGAAGCCGGGTTCAAGGGCCTCGTCACGACACAGGGCGCGGCGGCCCTGGCGCTTGCGCGCGAGTTCAGGGCCTCGGCGCGATCACGCTCGACCTCTTCCTGCCCGACATCGACGGCTGGCGCGTGCTCGACGCGGCTCAAGAACGACCTCGCGACGCGGCACATTCCGGTCGTGCGTCATCTCGACCGACGACGCACGCGAGCGGGCGCTGCGCTCGGGCGCCCTTTGCGTTCCTCGCCAAGCCGATCCAGAGCAAGGACGTGCTCGACGACGCTGCTGTCCGACGTGCAAGCGCTACATCGGCCGCCGCCGAGAAGCGCCTGCTGGTGGTCGCGGCGACTCCGGCGCGGCGCGAAGAGCTGGCCCGGCTTCTCGCGTCCGACGACATCAGGATCCTGACGGCCGACGATCGCGCAACGGCGTCGGAGATGATCCGGAGCAATCGCGTCGACTGCATGGTGCTGGATGCGAGTCTCCTTGCAGGGGACGAGCGACGCCGATGCGGCGGAGGCCGGCGAGGATCCGCCGCTCGATCAGCTGCCGGTCATCGTCTACGGCGGCACGTCCGAGCCGAAAGCTCTCGACGGATGGCGCTGGCCGGCACGGAGCCCGCTCGTGCGGGACATACGCTCGCCCGAGCGCCTGCTCGACCAGGCAGCCTTTTCCTGCACCGCGACCCGGCAACGATGCCGGATGCGCAGCGCGCGGTGCTGCGCGAGCTGCACGAGTCCGACGGGGCGCTGACGGGAAAGCGCGTGCTGATCGTCGACGACGACATGCGCAACATCTTCGCGCTGACGCGCTGCTCGAGGACCACGGCATGACGGTCGTTTCCGCCGACAACGGCCGCGATGCGCTTCGATCCTGCAAGGCAAGCCGAAGTCGACATCGTGCTGATGGACATCATGATGCCGGAGATGGACGGCATCGACACGATGCGCGAGATCCGCACGATGCCTCGTGCCGCGACCTGCCGATCATCGCCGTGACGGCCAAGGCGATGAAGGGCGACCGCGAGAAGTGCATCGAGGCGGGCGCGTGGGACTACCTGTCCAAGCCGGTCGAGCCGGAGCAGATGATCGGCATGCTGCGCCATGGCTCCATCGCTGATCCGCGCCTGCCCGACGCACCCCGGAGCGCATGACCGGCGCAACGGCAACGGACGAGCGACGATTCCATGAAGGGCAAGGCAAGCATTCTTCTCGTCGACGACCGGCCGGACAAGCACCTCGTCTATCGGGCGATCCTCGAGGATCTGGGGCAGAACCTCGTCTCGGCGATGTCGGGCGAGGACGCGCTGAAGGAGGTGCTGAAGACCGAGTTCGCGGTCATCCTGCTCGACGTCAACATGCCCGGCATGGACGGGCTCGAGACGGCCGAGCTGATCCGCGGCCGGAAGCGGTCGGCGCACACGCCGATCATCTTCGTCACCGCCGATACGGCGACGAGGTGCGCACCGCGAGGGGCTACGCGCTCGGTGCGGTCGACTTCCTGGTCTCGCCGATCGTTCCGGAGATCCTGCGCACCAAGGTCAAGGTCTTCGTCGACCTGTACCTGCTCGCGCAGCAGGCAAAGCGCCAGGCCAGGGAGCGCGCGGCGCTGCACGCCGAGCGTTCGGCGCGCGCCGCGGCCGAGAGAGCGAGCCACAGATCCGCGTTTCTGGCGCAGGCAAGCGTCGTTCTGTCCGGATCACTGAACGACGGCGAGACCACGCGCGAGCTGGCCCGACTTGCCATTCCGTTCCTTGCCGATGTCGCCGCATTGACGCTGCCCGCGCGCGAGGGCGTCGAGGGAAGGACGATTCTCGCGTGGGCCGGGAATTGCCGGGACAGCCGCCCCGCAGCGGATCGGTCGCACGAGTCGAATGCGAATGGTGGAGGGGCGCCATCGAGCGCGTCATCGCCAACGGGAGCGGCATGTCGTTCAATGCCGGTCGCGCAGCGACGGCGCAGCGCGCCGCGAGCGAGGCCGTCCTCCCCGGCCCACTGCAGGTTCCGGGCGGCGAAACGGTCGCATCGCTGATGATCTACCCTCTGGCCGCGCGCGGCCGCATACTGGGCGCCCTGTCGCTCGGCCTCGGCCCATCCCGGCGTGTCTTCGATGAGGAGCTGCTCGCGGTCGCGTCCGACTTCGCCGGCCGGGCGGCGATCGCGCTGGACAACGTCCTCTTGTACAAGGAATTGCACGAGCAGGATCGCCGGAAGAGCGAATTCCTGGCCATACTGTCGCACGAGCTGCGCAACCCTCTCGCGCCCATCATGAATGCGGTTCATCTCCTGAATGCGCAGCCTGACGACGCAGCGCAATTGGCGTGGGCCCGAGAGGTGCTCCAGCGTCAGGTCGGCCAGCTGCGCCGTCTGGTGGACGACCTGCTGGACGTTTCGCGCATCACGCACGACAAGATCGAACTGAAATTCGAGCCCGTCGAACTCGCCGAAGTCGTGGCCGTCGCGGTCGAAACGGTAAGACCGTTGATCGACGCCCGCAAGCAGGCGCTTGCCGTCACGCTGCCGGATCGGCCAACGCGGCTGCGAGGTGATTTCGCCCGACTCGGACAGATCCTGGCCAATCTCCTGAACAACGCGGCCAAGTATACGGACGATGGCGGAAAGATCACGCTGGACGCCGCGTCGGAGGGCGGGGAGGCCGTCGTGCGCGTACGCGATTCCGGGGTCGGCATCCCGGCCGACGCTCTGGCAAGCATCTTCGAGGTGTTCAGGCAACTCGGCGGCGACGCGGAACGCGCTCGAGGCGGATTGGGCGTCGGCCTGACGCTTGTCAAGCGGCTGGTCGAGATGCATGGCGGCACGATCGAAGCGCACAGCGATGGCCCTGGCCGGGGCAGCGAGTTCGTCGTTCGCATGCCGCTTGCTTCCGGATCGGCGACCGATGCGCCGGCCGACGATCGGACGTCGGTCGAAGAACGAAAAGTGGCCGCACGCCAGCGACGGCGCATTCTGGTGGCCGACGACAACGTCGATCTGGCGGCAAGCATGGGTCTGCTCCTCGAAATGATGGGCAACGACGTGCGGCTTGCGCATGACGGAATGTCCGCCCTGGCCGCCGAAGCGGAATTTCGTCCTGATGTGGTCTTCCTGGACATCGGCATGCCGGAAATGACCGGCTTCGAGGTGTGCCGGCGGATTCGCGACAAGCCGCGCGGAAAGGAACCCGTCATCGTCGCGCTTACCGGCTGGGGACAGCCGGAGGACAAGCAACGCGCGCGCGAGGCCGGGTTCGATCATCACCTGGTCAAGCCGATCGAGCCCGCCGTGGTCGAGCGCTTTCTTGCCGAGCTCGAGCGGCAGACGGCATGACGGGCCAAACGCGATGAGCGTCCTCCCTCGTCGGGACGCCGATGCAGTCCGGTACATCGTATTGCGCAAGCTCGCGGCCGGCCTGCGCCACGCCCTGATGGGGGAGCTGCAGAGCATTCAGTTCCTCGCCGAGCTGGGCGCGCGCCTGTTGCGGACCGGTGGCGACGATTCCCGACTGCACAATTGTGTCGGGAAGATCCCCGCCGCAACCGGCACGGCAATCGCGACGTGCCATTCGATGATCGAGTGGCTGCGGCCGGACGAGGGCGCGAGCGCGAGGCTCGCCGACGTCGTCGGTCAATGCGTGAAGCTGGCGAGCGACGATTGGCGAATGCGCGGGATCCAGGCTACCGTCGACCTGTCCGGCCCGGCCGCCGAGGCGCTGGTGCCGAGAGCGGCCGCGCGCGAGCTCGTTGTCGCGGCGCTGCTGACAATGACCGACACGTATCCTGGTCCCCAGGACATCGAAGTCGCCGGAGCGCTGGAGGGGCAGGCGATCGCACTTCGCTTGCGGCGGCGGGAGTCGGCCCGGCCGGCCCAGCTTCCGTCGTCGCCAGCCGGCTGCCCGACGCTGACGTGGGACGACGTGGCAGCGCTTGCCGCGGCGCACGACGCAGGCTTTTCCCACGAACGCGGCTCGCTCACGTTGCGGCTCGCGTTGGCGCAGCCCGCGCAAGTTCCGCCGGAAGCCGGCTCGAGTCCGCCTCCGCCTTAGACCGCGACGCTGGGTCGTCGAAGGCCTGGCTGCTCGCTTCCGTAGGCGGGAAGGAGTCATTCGGTACGGTCGGGCGAAATGGAGCTATCGACCCCGACCGGTCTATCCGCCTTCCGCGAAGCAGTCGGTCGATGGCGGCGAAGCGGGCATTTCGCCTTCGTTCAGCCTTCACGCCAACGGCACAGGTCAACGATGTTGCGGGAGTCGACTGACGGCTGGCTGCGCATCCTTACGTCGCTCCCGGTGCGGCGCGGCCGCCTAAGGTCATGATAAGGTACCTGTGCTAATCAGTGCCTTGGTATTCTTGTCCTCGATAATGCTCGGAGAAATGGACCGATGAGTGTGATCGATTCAAAAGTCGTCAACATCGACCAATTGAGGCTCGAGCATTTCGCGAAGGGCGATAGATTCGAGTGCGACGCCGTGCGCATCGGGCCGCTCCTCGGAGCCAAGGACCTCGGCTATTCCTACGATGTCGTCCCAGCCGGAAAGCGTTCGTGCCCTTTCCACAGTCATCGTGGAGAAGAAGAGATGTTCTTTATCGTGAAGGGCAAAGGCACACTGCGGTACGGCGACGAGACAAGGAAGATCCGTGCGGGCGACGTGATCTGCTGTCCGACCGGCGGTCCGGAAACGGCGCATCAGATCGTCAACGACTCGGACGCCGAGCTCGCATATTTGTCCGTTAGCACGATGTTGCCGGCGGAGATCTGCGAATACCCCGATTCGAAGAAGATCGGTGCTTTCGGCGGTGGACTGCGCCACATGACGCGCGCAGACCACGACCTGGACTACTGGGAGGGCGAGGTATGAGCGTGGTAGGTGGTCTGGTCCAGCCCGACTCTGGAGCCGCACCCCGAAAACCTGCCACAAGCGGTTCAATCCGAACCGAGATTGGTTCACTTGGCCGCGAGCGACGGTTCAGTGATAGGCGCTATGCGCAAGCGATTCGCGCAATATCCGAGGCCAGGAATGCAACGTCACCGGCACTGCTGCCCACATCGAGCACGCGCATACCGGGGCCGACGCCCGCTGCCAGAAAGGAGCGTTCCGTGATCGGATCGATAAGACGCGCGTGGGCTTTGAGCTGTTTGACTTCATGCTTGAAGTGTCCCAGCACGTACTGGTGCGCAGGCCGCGCACCTTGCTGGGATTGACCATCGCGCAGACTCCTTCGAGATGCCATCTTGGACGCTGGGGTCGGTCTGTTGAGTCACGGATGGCAAATCCCGGTGCCGGAGTCGATCGCGTCGCCACCCCCGGCCGGCATGAACCGCCAACTGTAGCTGCCCTGGTCGAGCGTCAGCCGTACGACGCCCCAGGTCGTGTTGTTGCGGTATTCGCTGTTGAGAATCGGCGGACCGAGTGGATAGAGCTCGGCGCCGCCGGTACCGACGACGAACTGGCGGACACCGCGCGCGGGATCCGCGGTCCCGTTGGCGCTTTGCGGTGCAAATCGCTCGTAGATGTGTTCGTGCCCCGACAACACCATCTCCACGCCGGCGGTGTACAGCGCGTCGAAGAACGGCTTCATCGCCTCGATGCTGCCGTGCTTCGCACCCGAGTTGAAGGCCGGATAGTGCCAATAGGCGATCGTGCACAGGCTATCTCGGGACTTCGCGAGATCCGCGGTGAGCCAAAGGTACTGCTCCGACTCAGGGGAGACGTCGACGAGGCTGTTGAGCGAGATGAAGTGCCAGCCCCCGTAGTCGAAGCTGTAGTAGCCGCGGCGATCCGGACCCGCCTGCGCGCCGAAATAGCCGAAGTAGCCTTCGGCGCCGGAGGTGTGGTAGTCGTGGTTGCCTGGGCTGGGTCGAATCCGGTCCTTGAACGCGCCCCAGGTCGGTTGGAAGCAATTCGCGAATTCGGCGGCCGTGCCGCTCCTGTATGCGTTGTCGCCCAGCGTTAGCACGAGAGCATCCTGGGCATCGATGAGCGCGGCGGTCCTGGCGGCCGCGCTCGCCGCCGCAGGTGCATTGCCGCATTGGGCGATGTCTCCCGCCGCGACGATCGTGACCGGGGCCGGAGTGCGATACGGCTCGCCGCAGACAGTGCCCGCCGACGGGACGAACAACAGGCGGGTGATGGTCTTGGTCTGGCTCACGCCGTCCATCGTGTACGCAAACGTCGCCGCGTTGCCATTTGCGAACGTGAAGGTCGTCGTACCCACCACGGTGCGCGTCACGTTCGCGGGATCGAACGATAACGCGTTGAAGGCGGGGCCGGAGGTACGGTTCAGCTCTCCGCGGTAGACGTTCGGCGCGGTCTTGGCTGCGGTCACCGAGAGCCAGAGCGGCGCGCCATCGGTGTCGTAGGTGAACCAGGTAGCGAAGATGTTGTCGCCCTGGTGGGCGAGGTTGACGCCCCAGCCCGACTCGGCTCCGTTCGCTACCCACCACAGGTCCTGGTAATTCGTCGCCGCCACGAAGTCAGGCCGCGCGCCGTAGGTGCAGGTCGGCACGGGGCCGAAAACCTGCCGCGTGATGAACTTCGTCTGTGACACACCCTTGAGCGTGTAGCTGAGTGTGCCAGTGTCGGCATCGCGGAAGGTGAGTGTGCCGTTGCCGGCCTGGGTTCGGGTCACCTTGGCAGGAGCGAAGGGATCCGCGCTGAAGGCCGGTCCCGCGGACTCGATCAACGTCCCGCCGTAGGTCCCCTCCGCCGTCTTGTTGGCGGTCATGGAGAGCCACCAGCCGTCGCCGCCGATGTCGTAGGTGAACCAGGTGGCGAAGATGGTGTCGCCCTGGTGCGTGAGGTTGATGCCCCAGCCGGATTCCGAATTGGGCGGGGCGTTCCACCACAGGCCCTGGTAATTGGGCTCGGAGGATGCAGGCGTGGCGAGAGCGAGACAAGAAGACGCCGCTACCATCGCCGCGCCTATCAGAAAGCGGGACGCGAGGCGCATAACCATGTCGTCACTCGACGGTTTGCCGTTGGGCGACGGCGGTCCGTGCGAGAAGTTCGGTCGAATCATTCTACGCCCCATGTAGTCAGTCCACATCGATGCCTCAACGGAACACCGCAGAAGACTCATGCGAGGTGGCTTTTCCGCTACCGACTCCGTTGGCCGGTCGTGGCAACGGCATCGCCCTGTCGCGCTCCGAGCGCAGGACCCCGGTCCCGGGCGTCGCATCGGTGGCGCTCGTGGGGCTCCGCGCCACGTCGTACGCGCCGCGGGTAGCCCGCGTTCGTCACCGCACAGACGCTTTCGCCGCGCCGGCGGATCGTTCGGCCGTGGGCCCACACCATTGCGCCTCGGCCCTGTCCTCGGCGGGCCGACGCAGCCCGCCAACACTGGGAATTGAACCATGCAGATCAAGCAAATCATGACCAGTCCGGTCGAGACCGTCGCGCCGGATTCGTCGCTGGCCGATGCGGCAAGAAAGATGCTCGCCCTCGAGATCGGATTGCTGCCGGTGAGGCGCGGTCGAAAGATCGTCGGGATCGTCTCGGACCGCGATATCACCATACGCGCCGTCGCCAATGGACTGGATCCGGAGCAGACGCAAGTCCAGGAGGTGATGACCACGGACGTGCTTTCCTGCCCATCCGGCAGCGATGTAATGGACGCATGCGACCTGATGAAACTGAAACAGGTGCGCCGCCTCCTGATCATTGACGGCGCCGACGCACCCGTGGGCATCGTCTCGCTGGGCGACATCGCGTTGCACCTGCGGCGCGAGCAATGCGGAGAAGTACTGGAAGAAGTCTCCCGGCCGTCGCGATCTCGCGCACTTTGCTGACGAAACGGCCGCCGGGCTCTGCAAGTACCGCACGCACTGATCAGCGGGAGCAGGGTTGGGAACGTCGCGCGCCCACGGGGTTCGAGCGCCTGCTGATCCTGCTTGCGGAAGGCGCCTTCTACAACGGCCGGTGTTACGGTCGGCGATGGCATGGTTCTCGCGCCGGGGAGCCGTTGCTGACGGCGGCGGCGCCCGATTCACCTGTAGGGAGATGTTGCACAACCGCCGCAGCGTTCGGCAATGAGGTGAATCGACGACAGTCCCCGATGTCGGTGAATTCCTACATCCGATTAGGAGCGGGCCGACTTACGCTGTGCGCGCAATGCGTGACATTCATCGTCACCCGGTCGTGCAAAGGAGACTGCCGTGAAGTCGATCCTGGATCCGTCGTTCAAGTACACGTCGAGCGTCAATACGGACATCGCCAAGACGTTCTCCCGCATCCGGCGAATCCAGCGCGAGAACACCGCAATGGCGGCGGTGGCGGAGCGGGCAAAGAATGTTTCGCCGTTGCGACGACCGGTGAGGACCCATGACAAAGTCGCGTGACGTGTCCGGGGGAGGGTGCCCGATCCCTGGTATCACGCGCCCGGAACCGATCAGGAGATCGAACATGCCCTTGCGCAAAGGACGAAGCCAGAAGACTGTGAGCTCGAACATCAAGACGCTCGTTCACGAATTCGATCAGGACGGAAAGATCGGAGCGAGCCATCCCGCGTCGCGCAAGAAGGCCATCAAGCAGGCCGTCGCGATATCCATGCGCAAGGCGGGCATCAGCCGCAAAAAGGCGGGCAGTAAGGCGACCGGGTGACATCTGCCGTTATGACATAAACGAGAGTCATCAAAAACGAACGGGACCGACAGTCAACGTCCGGGTTCGCTATTGGCATGGGCCCCGCCATCGGACTTCTCGGGGGATGCTGGGGCGTTCCATCTGCCGGGAGCCGCCGTACGGGACACGCCAAGGAGCGTGCGCAGCCAACCATGGTCATCCTTCACCACTGAAGCCAGGCGATGCAGCTCCACTACGGCGCGATCCACGGCGAGCGGCGGGATTTCTTTGACGCGTCCTGGAGACGGGTATGCGAGCCCGACCGCGATCTGTCGCAGCTGTTCGCGTTCCAGCTCTCGCTTGCGCTGGGGATGGTCGTTCTGCTGCTTTGGGCGAGCGCCACCCCACCAGACATTCTCGCGATCGATTACCTGACGTTCGCCGGTGCCTGCATCGTGCTGGTCCCCCTCCACGAGTTGGCCCATATCGCAGCCTTTCCCCAATCACCGCGTGCGGCGGCTGTCATCACGTTCCGGCCGTCCCGGCTGGTGTTGTGCGCGCGTTACAGCGGTGAGCTGTACCGAAACCGGTACGTGTGGATGATGGGCATGCCGTTGGTCGCAATCTCAATCGTGCCGTCCGTCGTCGTCGCGGCGCTCGGCTATGCGCCCCACGAGGCCGCGATGCTGCTGCTTCTCAACGCACTCGTTTCCGGACCGGATCTGCTGGCGATAATTCTCGTGCTGGCCCAGGTTCCCGCGGACGGCGTGCTGCGGATGCTTCCCGACGCGACCGTCTGGAAGCCCGCTACTCCCGCTGATGACAGCGGCCGACCCTAGTCGTTGCCGAGGGGCCGCCATGCAAGAGGCGGACTGCCGTCCGGATGTCGCGTTGTCCTACGTGAGGATGCGGGCTATCCCTATACCCAACGGCCTGCGTCTTTCATATCATCTCTCTCGGCAAGACGACCTTCGCGTTGGATTGTTCACATTCTGCGCAGGGGCGTCGCGTTGAACGTTGAATGAGGCATTTCACTTTCGCGCGAGGACATGATGAATATCCGAAAAGGTTACGTGGCGCTGCTTGTACTCGTCGGAGGTGCGGCGATCGGCAAGGCGTGCGCTGCGCAGTTGCGCAAGCGGCGCCAGCAGGAGATCGAACTGCGCAAGTCCGAGCTGCAGCAGTGGGAGGGCGAAGGCGGCAATCTGGCGCCGTCCGAATTGCGTGGAGCCTGGCAATGATGACCAAAAGTATCTTCGTCCTCGTTACCAGCCGCATCCGGCATATCTGTACTAGCGGTCGCCATCCTGCTTGCCTTCGGCGGCGGCATGGATGCGCCTTCGTAAGCCAGCGCACAGACGATCGCCTTCTTCGGGGACGATACTTTTCCGACCGCTTCGTCCTGTCGGTGTGAACGGGCGGGAAACGTCAGCGCGGGGTGATTCGATCCCTCGATGGCGACATCGAAGTCGTTGCCGGCAAGAGCGCAATCAAACTGGAGATACACTGGAGATACACATGGAACATACCGCATTGGGTAACACTTCCTCGAGTTCCGGCATGCCGATGGGCACCGGCGACGCATTGAACAAGGTCTCGACGGGCGCCCACGCTGCCGTCAACTCGTTCGCGGAAGCGGCTGACGGCGCGGTTCGCAAGGCAAGACCGATGATCGATCAGGTCGCGGCAAGGGCGCACGGCGTGGTGGACAAGGCGGCAGCAACCGCCGTGCCCGCCGCCGACTGGCTCGACGAAAAAGGCGAGAGACTGGACGCCGCGCAGAAGAAGCTGGTCGCCGACACGGGCACGTACATTTCCGCGAATCCGTTGATGTCGCTAGGGATGGCGGCGCTGGCGGGCTTCCTGATCAGCCGGTTGATTCGGTCGTAACGAGGAGCAAACCGCGCGCCTGCGCCGAGACGCCGCCATTGCCGCGGTCCGCCGCAACGCAGCCCTTCCGGAGTCGAAGATGGCTGCAGCGACACCCACCGACAGCGTCCGTGGCGGCGGCGCAGTGCGCGGCGCGACGTCGGCCAGCCGGGATCGCCGAGGCGGAAACGAGGACATCGTGGCCCACGTCGCCAAGAACGGGCCACACATCGTCGTGGACGTCGACTGCGAGGTCGACGCGCCCGCGTTCGTGACCAGGCGATCGAGCCTTCCGATCATTTTGCGGATTTCGCGGGCGACGCGTCGTCGCCGCGCTTGGCAAACTCTGGATTCGAATGATCGTTGGCCTGACCCGGCAGAGGCATCGCTTTGTCGCGTTCGGCGGGCGTGAGCTCGGTGTCCGGGTTTGCGTCGGTGGCGGACTTCGGCATCTTCCGCATAGCCGTCTCCGCCGGCGGCAGCGACGGATCGCCCTGGGGCACCATCACGTTCGCTGTCGGCCCAGGTGGTAAAGCGACCGGCGGCGCGGACTTTACCTGGTTTTCGAGAGAGGGCTTTTCGCAGCCAAAAAGGAAGCTGGTGGTGACGAGGGCAAGCGCTGCAGCTGTCTTTGGGTTCATTCTCATGCTCCACGTTGGCGAGGATCACGCATCCCCGTGTTGAGTACGACGACCGCGAGCTCCTCGACTGCGGGAAGCGTTGCGGGCCATGCACGCAGCGTACCTCGAGCTGCGGAAAACTATCGTTCGGCAACCCACACAGCGACCGGATACCGCACTCGCCGAGCGCAATCGCCAGGATTGAGCGCGCCTCGGCGGCCTCGCACGTCATCCTTGCCGACGACACGCTCGCCGCGGTTCGCGTGTGGGTATGAGACCGGGGACTACATGCGAATCCGCATTCCGCCTGCGGACAGCCCTATCCCGAGGGGAGTTCAATGTCGGCATCCCAACCGGACAGGAGACTGCGATGCTCGACAATCGAAAAGTCGTATTGCTCGCCCTGGCGATCGCGCTGCTGGGTGGTTGTGTCGCCACGCCGTCCAAAAATCGCCATCCCGTCGGCGACTTCGTGATGAACATCGGATCTGCCGAGCCCGTTCTCACGGGGAACCCGCGGCCAACGTGACCGTAAGGCCCTAACGAGGACGGACGGCGCGGCGCGCTATGGACGCGATCATTCCCGTGTCAGGCTTCCTGCCGCTGCAGCTCCGGTCCCGACTCGCTCGGCGGTGCCATGCCAGCGGCCCGGTCGCTCACGCCTGCATCGATTACGAATTCCCTGAACCAGCTGACCAGCAACGCCGTGTAAGCGGTCTTCCACGTCTCCTTCGACAGGCCGTGATCGGCGCCATCGATCACCCGATGGGTCAACGAGCGCGCGCTCGTGCATGCCTCGCGATAGTTGACGATCAACTGACGGGGAATCGTGCAGTCGTGCTCCGATTCCACGATCAGCACGTCGCCGGCGAATGCGCTGCATGCGCGCAGCGCCTTGCTCTCATCCGTGCGCACCGGCTGCTGCCGATACTGCTCGAGGCCCTGCTCGGTCCTCAGGCGCAACTTGGGAACGCCCCACTCCGAGTCTTTGTACAATGCCGGCGCGCGCAGCGCGAGCCAGTTGACAGGACGCAATGCCGTCAACAGCGCAGCCAGGTAACCGCCGTAGCTGCTTCCCACGACGGCGATCGCGTCCGAATCCACATTGCTGCGGGCCGCGAGAAAGTCGTAGGCGGCGAGGATGTCGCGCATGCTGTCGTCGCGCGAGATCGCGTCGTGTCGCGATCGCGTCTGGGCGTGCCCCCGCAAGTCGAAGGTCAGGCACACACACCCGAGCGCCGCGACTTCGTGCGCCCTCGCCAGATATTGCCGCTGGTCGCCGCCCCAGCCGTGCACGAACAACGCCCCGGGAAGGAGTGATCCGGGCGAGATTACGGTGCCAAGGATGTGCTCGTCCTCGACCCGCATGTACACCGGTTCATTCCGCGTCGGCATACGCCTTCGTCCGAGCGTACTTGACGAGCGGGCCGACGATCGGATCGCGACCGGAAAAATAGACGGCCGCGTCCCTTGGCACAACGGGCGCCTTGCCGTAGACCTCGCGCGTGATGGCGCGCACCCTGGGTAGCGACGGATCGGCCCGCAAAGCCTCGAGCGCGGCGATTTCCGCACCGCTCGCGCCTCCAAGCCGCCAGGATTGTTCGAGCACTCCCGAGCGGCGTCGCCCCCCTGCGTCAAGGCCCTGTGCCACGTCGTAATTGCGGCGGGAGGCAAAGAAGCCTTCGAAGCATTCGCCGGCCGTCCGATCATAGGTGCGTGCCTGCACGATTGCGAGCTTCAACGCGTCGGACATCGGCAAGGCGAGAAGCGCGTCGAAGTCCCCGCGCACCACGGTGATTCCCGACCCGCCGTAGACCTCGAGCCCACGATTGTTCGTCGTCAGGTGCTGCACACCATGGTATGAGGCGATGACCCCGGCCACTCGGAGCTGGCCGACGCTGTACGTAGTCACGTCCAGGAGATTCTGCTCGATGACTACGCCGGATCGAGCCAGCGCCACGGAGTCGATCGCGTCAAGCGTTTCCGCAAGTTTCGAGGCTTTATCTACGGTGAATTGACCGACGCCGCCAATTCCGGTAGCCGGCTTCACGCGCACGGGTCCGCGCTCGAGACACTTGAGACCGGCCCGAAATGCGTCGTCTTTCGAGAATGCACTGAATCCATCGAGCACCACGTCCGCCACGCGGCGGGCAAATTCCGTGCACCACCCCGCGGGGGCGTGCGTTCGATCGTCGACCAATGGGTGTGTGATCGTCTTCGTGGCCACGAACGGATGGGGCACCACCGCCCCGAAAAGATCGGACTCGCCACGTATGCCGATGCGCGACGCGACGTCGCGCGTCAATGTGTCGTGCGGGACGAAATAGGGCCGCACGGCGTACTCGGTCAGCGGGTTGTATTCGCCCTCGTAGGCGAACCCCATCACGGCGGCCAGGCGCCGCGCGATCGCGCGCCGCGTCAACGCCTCGTGCCCTTCCTGCCGCGTGGCGGCGCCGTCAGAGTACGAAACGACGATCCCGTGGCGCGGTGACGTACGGTCGACTCTCAACGCAGGCCGAAGAACGACAGGATGCGCGACGACGACGACTGCACCGGTGAGATAATTGATGTTGTTCATAGAAGAACCTTTCGCTCAAGCGCCTAGCCGCGCGGTTCGCCCCGCGCGTTCACGGCGATGGTCGGCCCCGCGGGTGGGGCGCTCAACTGGACGCGGTGCTCCTGGCCCCCGAAGCGGTAGGTGACGTCCCAGTATTCCGGTTGGGCACTGCTCGAGACGGTCGTACAGCGCTGGATGTCCTGGCTGTAGACATCTCCGGAGCGGCCGCGACCCACGTTGGCCCCGATCGCGGCACCGGCAACGGCACCACCCGCCGTGGCCACGTCTTTTCCTCGTCCGCCACCGATCTGGTGTCCGAGCACGCCGCCGACCAGGGCACCGATGATTGCACCGGGGACGTTGGCCGCGGATCGATCTTCGACAACCTGCTGCCGTTCGACCCAGCAGCGCTGCTCCGGCGCACCGACAACGGCACGCACGGAGGTCACATCGGCCTGATAGAGCCGCTCGTTGGGACGCTGCCGGTACTCGTACGTCGGCGTCGCGAGCGGCGGCGGCACCTCGTATTCGCGACCCGTCACCCGGGTGATCGGGCGCACCGACGATATGTGGTTGTTCATGCCCATGGAGGCGAGGGAATCGTAGCTTCCACGGCGAAGGACCACACAGTGTCCTTCGAAGTGTGCATGCTCGCACACCTCCCAGCGCCCGCGATCGATGACGACCGACGAAACCCGATCGTTGAATCCGGTGTGCGCGAAATTGTCGATGGGGCCCGATGCGGCGAACGCACGGCCGCGGAACGCCTCTCGCTCATAGAACGTGACCTGCGCTGCCGCCGTGGTCGCCGTGACGAGGCCTGCCAGACCGATGACTGTATTTGCGATTCTGTTCACGCTTGCCTCCGTATGGGATGAGAATGACTTTTCGACGCATTCGAAGCCGCGTGCGATGCGTTGGCAGGCCCCGTCCACGATGAACGAGCACGGTCACATTCGAGCGCAGCGCGCGTGGCGATTTGCCGCCGGTTTCCCGTCCGCGCCACACCGTCACGCGGGAACGGCGCCGACATGCGGCGTTAGCCCGATCGCATGGGCACATTCAGCGTGGCCGCAATCGCACGCCTCGGCCCTTGTGCCGGACTCTCCGAGCATTCGCTCGGCGCAGACGTCGCTGCAGAACTGGCTCTCTCCGGTGACCGTGCACGTGCATGCGGGGTGCGCGCATTTCGCCAATGCGGCGAGCCGGTTCGTGCTTCCCGTTTCCACGCTTTCCAGCATTTGCGGCCTCCTTGTCGACGCCGATGGATGATGGAAAGACTAAGGCACCCGAAATCGCGCAACCATCGTCCGCAATCGCATCGAGACGTCGGATCTCGCCTACACGCGAATACTTCCGCATGGAACGGATGTTGCACGGCGATGGACCACGGCTGAGTTCATGTGCCTGAGCGTACAGACATGCCGGCGCTGAGCGCGGAAGCTCTCGCGATCGTGTTGTTCGCGACCTCGGCGTGAAGGCACACCATGGTCGTGGATCGACGCGAGACGTCCTTCGGGACGATTCCTGGACAAACACCACAACTTTGGAGACGCTGATGACTGACAGAAATCTCGACCGTGGCAGGACCTCGGATGCGCTCGGATCGCATCCCATCGGAACCGGCGTCGGCGCGGCTGCCGGCGGCATTGCCGGAGCTGCGGCGGCAGGCGCAATCGCTGGATCGACGGTAGGTCCGGTTGGAACGGCGGTGGGAGCGGTGGCTGGCGCCGTTGTCGGCGGCCTCGCCGGCAAAGGAGTTGCCGAACTGATCGACCCGACAGTCGAGGAAGCGTACTGGCGCGACAACTATTCGAGCCGGCCGTACGTCACCCGTGGCGCGAGCTTCGACGACTATGGCCCGGCGTATCGCTACGGCGTCGACAGCTACGGTCGTTATGAGGGCCGCTCGTTCGATGATGTCGAGTCGGATCTTTCGCGCGACTGGCAGCGCGCCAAGGGCTCTTCCAGGTTGACGTGGGACAACGCCAAGTACGCGACCCGCGACTCCTGGCAGCGTGTGAGCGACACGATCGAGCGCGCCATTCCCGGCGATTCCGATCGCGACGGCAAGTAGCAGCTACCGTCGACAAGGCGGTCGCGACGGCGGGCCTAAACTCAACGGATGGAGATAACCATGAACCTGGTCATATGGCTGGTAGTAGGTGGCATTCTGGGCTGGCTTGCGAGCCTCGTCATGAAGACCGACGGTCAGCAGGGCATCATCCTCAACATCGTCGTCGGCATCGTCGGCGCGCTCATCGCCGGATTTCTGATCGCACCGCTGTTTGGCACCGGCACGATCAACAGCAATGACTTCAGCGTCGCGGGACTGCTCGTATCGTTCCTCGGCGCCGCCGTGCTGTTGGCTGTCGTCAACATGTTCCGGCGCGGCAGCGTCCGCTAGCATCCGGCAAGACGTCAGACACCGGAACGACCGTCCCGCGGACGTGAGGTCCGCACGGAACGGGCGTTTCGGTGTCGGCGCCTTCCTGCACTCCCCACTTTTCCTATCGAGAGGATCCCTGCGGGAATGCTGGACGACCCGCTACCTGCGCCGCTGCGGCGAAAGCACGAGGCTCGGGGGACCGATCAGCTGACTCGGGTCAGGCGGGTTCTGGCATGTCTGTGCGGAACAGCACGGTACCCGACTCGCCCTCAGAGGACCACCTCCGCGATGAGCGGCAGGTGGTCCGAGGCAATCCGCGCCAGTGGACTCGCATGACGGCGCAACCGGCGCAGGGAGCCAATGGGCGAGATCCAGATCCGGTCGAGCGCGAACACGGGTCGTCGCGCGGGGAACGTGGGGGGTGCGGAGGGCTTCTCGCGAAAGTGCGAATGCAGCCAACGCAGCGGACGCCCCCACAAGTACCACTCGTTGAGATCGCCCATGAGGATCGTCGTTTGCGGCTCCTCCACCTCGACCGCAGCGAGCAGCCATTTCACCTGCTGGCGCCGTTCTCCGGGTCGCAATCCGAGGTGAGTCGCGAGGACCCGCAACCGACGCCGCGCGCCGACGTCGATCCGGACATCGACTGCAGCCCGCGGCTCGTACTCGCCCACGGTCAGGTCCAGATGAGCCACGCGATCGAACGCATAGCGGGAGAGAACGGCATTGCCAAAGGCGGTCCCGCGTCGCTCGAAGAGCTGTCCGGTGACGACGTGATAGCCGGTCACCTCCTCCAGGTCGCCGAGAAAGGTGTCGCGCGCTCGCCCCAGCGGCACCTCCTGCAGCGCGACCAGGTCGGCGTCGAGTTCGAACAGCACGTCGACGATGCGCGTCGGCGCGTAGCGGCCGTCGCCGCCCACCGCGCCGTGAATGTTCCATGTGGCAACGCCGAGGGTCGTCCCGGATGCCGTTGGCGATCCCGACCTGCGGAGCCCAACAATTTCAGCTGCCATGCACGCTCGGCACCAGGTCGCGTCGAGCCTCGGCCCGGGCGCGCAACTTTCGTCCGATCAAGAATACGAGCACGACGAGCGCCGCGCCCACCGCAACGAGCGGCGCATAGGTGTGGGTGCTCGGTTTGTCGATCGCCGAGGCCACCCGGTCGACGAATATCGATGCGACCAGGACGCCGGGCAGGAGACCGATGACCGTCCCGATGAGGAAGTCACGCCAGCGGATGTGCGACGCGCCGGCCACGATATTGACGATCGAGAACGGCCCGACCGGCACCACGCGCGCGAAGATGATCGCGAGCAGCCCGCGCTCGCCGAGCCGCCGCGACAAGTCGTTCAGGCGCCGACCGGCAAGCTTACGCACGTTCTCTCTGCTCAAGTGACGACCGATTGCGAAAGTCAACGCGCCGCTCATCGTGGCGCCGATCAGCGCGTAGACCGTGCCCAGCAGAGGACCGAAGACGATCGCGGTGACACCCACCAACACCATCACCGGGAAGAGCACCAAACCACCCCCCACGAAGGCCAGGATCGCGAACAGCGGCGCCAGCGGATCCTCGCGGATCGACAGGCTGAATTCCAGCAACAGCGACGGTTCCATCCACTCGCGTAGCGGCGTGTAGCGCCAAGCGACGGCTGCCGTCGTCAGCGCCACGACCACGAGCGCGACACCGATCAATCGGGCGCGCACACTGCTGCGCGCTTCCTCGCGCGGCACGAGGTCGGCCACAACGGTATCCGGATCGATGGGCCGCTCCGGGTCGAGCACTTCCTGGTCGGGTACCAGCGCGTCGAGCGTTGGATCGAGCTCGGGCTCGATGGCCTTCAGGCAGCGCTTCCCGTCGTAGGTCAGCGCCACGATCGTCTGGTGCAGGCTCCGCGTCCGCCGGTCAACCTCAGCGACCTCGGTCGGCGAGCTGTCGAGATGCTCGGCGAGCAGCCGATCGCGCAAACCGGCAATCGCCCGTTCGACCTCCGGATCGCCGCTCGCCTCCAGCGCGAGGTTGCACTCCGTGTCCGTGCCCATCGAGCGATCGGCAAGATTCGCCGAGCCGATCATCAACAATTCGTCATCGACGATCAACACTTTGCTATGTATATTGAGACAGCCACCTTCGCCATCGAGCCAGGGCAAGGTCGGATAGTAGAGGCGGTAGCGACCGTTGCGGTCGGCCGCGCGCAGCACGCGATGATTGCGGCCGCGCAGCGCCCCCATCGTCGAAATCTCCAGCCAGCCGCTTTGGGTGAATGGCGAAATCACCGCGATCTCGGGCGCATCGTCTTCGCGCAGTCGCCGTGCGAACGCTTCGTTGATCAGGCGCGAGGTGAAATACTGGTTCTCCGCGAAGATCCGGCTCCGCGCCCCGGCGATCGCATCCAGATGCAGGTGTCGGATCTCGCTTACGGCTGGATAGCCGTTGAACGCCGGTTCCGTGCGCGCGATCGCGACATCGACATCGGTCAATGCGGGTTCGACCCCGGCCGGCCACGCGTCGGCCGCTGCCGTTGCGGGTCTGCTTCGCAGCAGCCGCCCGGTGGCGCGCCGCCAACGCTCGCGGGCAAGGTCCCCCAGCGCGCGGGCACAGTCACCTCCGACGACCATCCCCACATCGTGGAACGGCGGGTAAGATACGCCGCGATGGTCGACCCGGTGCGCATCATCTCGGCTGTGGCGGCACGTATCCCAACGCACCCGGGTCAGGTCGTAACCGCTGACGAAGGCGACGGCATCGTCGACAACGACGATCTTCTGATGATGGGATGCACCGACCGGGTGCTGATCGTCGAGACGGAACGACAGCCGCCGATGCGTACGCCAGTCAAGTTTGAAGACCGGCAGCCACTCGCGCTCCATCGCGTAGAGCATGGCGAAATCCCACGAGAGCACGTAGCCGCGCAGTTCCCGCCGCGCCGCAATGACGGCGTTCAGGAAATCGCCAAGCGGTTCGGGCAGCCCGTCGCTGGCGCCGCCCGGGGTGAGCCGCATCCGGCTGTCGATATCCCAGCCCAGGATGAAGAACGAGTGCCGCGCCTGCGCGAGGGCCGCGCGCACGGCTCCGAAGTACTCCTCGCCATCGACAAGAAAGGCGACTCCTGTCGCGCGTTCGATCCGCCAGCAATTACGCCCGGGGGCGAAGAAGGACATGGCCGCTGCGCCGGTTACGGGTCCGGGACGAGTCGTCACACCCTGTCGCGCAGCTGGGTGACGCCTTCAGCTTCCGCACAGTGGTCGCAGCAGAACATCCGCCCGCCGCTCTCCAGTCCATGGCCGACGATCCTGACGCCGCAATGCGCGCACACCGGCGCGAGCGCGTGAATCGCGCATTCGAACTGTCGAAGACATGAGTTTGGCCCCCCATCACAACCTGGAACGATTTGTCGTAGTAGTTGCCGCAGAGCTCGCATTTGGGCATGAATGTCTCCTGTCATTCACGGAACACAAAGATTCGAGCACGCGGTCCACGGGCTGTCGGTGCGGTGTGGCACGGACCGAAAAGGTGAGCCGACAAGGCGCAGCAGGTCATCGAAGGGCAGGGCCCCAAAGGAAACGCGGCCGCACGAGGCGGCCGCGATGTCGGTGATTAGGGGAGCTTAGTCCCGTCCGGTGCCCTAGAGGTCTTGTTGAGCTTTGGAGGCTCTCACGATGGTCGGATTGCTCCGGTTCGTGTCAGGACCTTGCGAGCAGAGGATGCTTATCACTGACGGTTGCAGTGTGCTTCAAGTCGCCGGCGGTCGAAATCAGACAACCGCTCGACCGGATGTCAGATGATGCCTACACTCTCTATCACGACGGCACGACGGTCCCGTCGTCAAGCCGTTGGAAGGCTTGAATGCGTAGCTTGGGTTGGTGCTTGGCAAATGGCGGGATGTGGGCGACTGTCCACGTCCTGACGTTGCCGCGGTCGGACGCGTGCGCCCAAACGAAAACCGCCCCGAGGGGCGGTTCGCGTCTGACTTCGACTGCCGGTTTGGGCAGGCCGTCGTGAAGGTCAGGAAACGCCCAGAGCGTCTAGCGTCGGCCGACCCAGTTCTCCGGTCACCGGGAGGCCCGCGACCTGCTGGAAACGCCTGACTGCATCCTGCGTCGAGGCTCCGAATTGACCGTCGGCAGGTCCCGCGTTGTAGCCGCGCGCGTTCAGTGCCTGCTGCACGGAGCGGATCGTCGACGAATCGTACGATTGCGGTGACATCGAGCGCGTGTTGGACGAAACCGTGCGGGTCTCCCCCGTCGTTTCGTTGCCGACGTAGGCACCGCCGATGCCGCCGACCACGGCGCCCACGGGGCCCGCTACCAAAGCGCCGGCGAGCGCGCCGCCCACTGCGCCGACTGCCGTTCCCTCAGGCTTGTCCATGTTGTGCCAGCTCGCACAACCGCCGAGCATGGCGAAAACCGCGATTGCTGTTGCCGTCTTGGCTGCGTGCATCCTGTTCATGAGTTCCTCCATCGGTTGTTCCCTCGCGATCGTTGGATTCAACGACGCTGCATCCGTTAGATGCTGTGGCGACGGTACTTGCCGGGCCTGTTCAAGGCTGTCGGGCACGCCCTCGAACTGGCGTAGGGGATTGGGAAACTTCAGCGGATGAGAGTCCGACACAGGGATTCGCGTTCGCGCGAGGGTTCGCATGCGGGCGCAAGCCTCACCCAAAGTCCGCGGCGAACCCTCCCGCGAAAGCGGGCCGACGGCGGGCAACAACTCAGTGCAGCTTGACCCGGGGCTCGAGCCTGCGCCGCACGAAACGCGACACCGTGTCCAGCACGACGCGGACGTAGCCGTGGATCGCGATCTGGTGCAGCTTGTAGAGCGACACGTACATCCAGCGCGCGATGAAGCCCTGGATCAGCAGGCTCCCGCCGATCAGCCGTCCCATCAGGCTGCCCACCGCGGACAATTCACCGAGCGACACGAGCGAGCCGAAATCGGTAAAGTGAAACACCGGCAGCGGCTTGCCCGCGAGGCGCGCCTCGATCGTCTTCACCAGCAGTGACGCCTGCTGGCGCGCCACCTGGGCGCGAGGCGGCAGGATCGCCCCTTCGCGCCCGGCCTCGGGCCACGGACAGGCGGCGCAATCGCCCAGCGCGAAGATGTCGGGATCGCGCGTCGTGGCGAGCGTCGTCGCGACCACCAGCTGATGCGCGCGATTGACCTCCAGGCCATCGAGATTGTCGAGCCATGCCGGCGCCTTGATGCCCGCCGCCCACACGACGAGATCCGCCTTGAGCACCTCGCCGCGTCCAGTGTGAACGCCGTCGGCGTCGATCGCCATGACCCGCTCGCCCGTGCGCACGTCGACGTCGAGCTTGCCGAGCAATTCGGTGGCGGCCTTGGCGATGTCCTCCGGTAACGGCGGCAATATGCGTGGCGCCGCCTCGACGAGCGTCAGCCGAATGTCGCGTTCGGGCCGCAGATGCTCGAGCCCGTAGCTCGCGTGCGCACCAGTGCAGTGGCGGATTTCCGCCGCGAGCTCGACGCCGGTCGCGCCCGCGCCGATGATCACGATCTCGACCGTGGCCGAAGCGCCGTGCGCCGCGAGCTCGTCGGCGCGCACGCACGCCGCCACCAGGCGTCGGTGGAACCGTTCGGCATCGTCGGCCGCGTCGAGCGAGATCGCGCGCTCGGCCACTCCTGGAATGCCGAAGTCGTTGTTGACGCTGCCCACGCAGAACACGAGCGTGTCGTAGGGCACGGTCCGCTCGGGCAGCATCTCGGCGCCGTCGTCGTCACGCACGACGCCGAGCTTCAATTCGCGGCGCGCGCGGTCGAGTCCGACCACTGCCCCTTGGCGGAAGCGGAAGTGATGCCAGTACGCCATGAGGAAGTAATCGACATCGTGCACGTCGGCGTCGACGCGCCCTGCCGCCACTTCATGCAGCAGCGGCTTCCACAGATGCGAGGCGTTGTGATCGATCAGCGTGATCGTCGCTCTTCCTCGGCGACCGAGCGTATCGCCGAGCTTTGTCGCAAGCGGAAGTCCGGCAGCGCCGCCGCCGACGATGACCACTCGATGCGGACATGCCACGGTGCCATTCACTCCGTCGGTGCGCTTCGCGCTCGAAGTCGCATTATTGCTCAATACGGATGTTTGGGTGGTATGGCGCGGCCGTCGGCCTCCGTTCGCCCGCGCACAGACGCGAAGGATTGGCCAAGTGAAACTGGGAGGCGGGATACCCTATGCCGACACCTGTTGACCCAAAGCTCTTTCACCTGATGACCGATCAGGTGCAGGACTACGCGATCTTCCTGCTGAATACGCAAGGCAATATCCTGAGTTGGAACCTGGGCGCAACCGCAATCAAGCAGTATCACGCCAGCGAAGTCATCGGCCGGCATTTCAGCATTTTCTACACGCCCACCGACATCGATCGCAAGTGGCCGGAGTTCGAGCTCAAGCGCGCCACGATGGAGGGTCGATTTGAGGACGAAGGATGGCGGGTGCGAAAGGACGGCTCGAGGTTCTGGGCGAACGTGACCATAACGGCACTGAGGGACGAAAATGGGACGCTCCTCGCCTTCTCGAAGATCACGCGCGACCTGTCCGAGCGAAAGAAGCAGGAAGAGAGCCTGCGTCAAGGCGAGGAACGGTTTCGCCTGTTGGTGGACGGTGTCCAGGACTATGCGATCTACATGCTGAGCCCCGAAGGTCTCGTGACGAGCTGGAATTCCGGCGCCCGTCGGATCAAGGGCTATGAAGCGGCAGAGATCATCGGCAAGCACTTCTCGCAGTTCTACGGGTCGCAGGACATCGAGCAGGGCAAGCCCTGGGCGGAGCTGGCGATCGCCCGAGAGACCGGGCGTGCCGAGGACGAAGGCTGGCGGGTGCGCAAGGATGGGTCGCGGTTCTGGGCGAGAGTCGTCGTGACGGCCTTGTTCGACGCGAACGGGTTGCTGCGAGGTTTCGCGAAGGTCACTCAGGATCTCACGCAGCGACGACATTCGGAGCAGCTCGAACTGTCCGCCAGCAATCTAAACGACTTCGTCGCCATCCTCGCGCACGAGCTTCGCAACCCACTCGCACCGATCCGCAATGCGGTGGAATTGCAGAAGCTCCTCCCGCTGGGGGACCCCGCGCAGCGGAAGTGGCGGGATGTCATCGAGCGCCAGAGCGGCCAACTCACCCGCATCGTAGATGACCTGCTGGATATCAGCCGGGTTACGAGGGGCACTTTGTCGATCGACAAGAAGCCGGTTGCCGTGGCAACAACCCTGGAGCGTGCCTTGGAAGCGGCGCGCCCCGCCATCGACGCAGCGAACCATGCGCTCCATGTGGTTGTGCCGCCCGATCCGTTGGAGATCGAAGCCGACGAAGTCCGGCTCATCCAGGCGCTCACGAACATTCTGAATAATGCAGCGCGTTACACAGATCCGGGCGGAGCCATTTTTGTCACGGTCTCCGCGATCGCAAAGGACGGCAAAGGCGAGGTCTCTATCTCCGTTCGCGATACCGGGAGAGGCATTGCGTCCGATCTTCTGCACTCGATCTTCGGAATGTTCGTGCAGGGTAAGGACGTGTTCAACCGGCCCGTGGGCGGACTTGGGGTGGGATTGGCGCTTGCGCGCTCCATCGTCGAACTCCATCACGGCACGCTCGAAGCGAAGAGTGCAGGACCCGGCAAGGGCGCCGAGTTCATCCTCCGGCTGCCCGCTATGTCCACACAGCCGGCTCCGCGCCAGCAAGTGCGCTGGAACGCAAAGCGCATCGCACTCGACAAGCCGCCGGCGTTGCGGATCCTGGTCGTGGATGACAACGTCGATGCTGCCGCCGTGCTCGCTGCAACTCTCACCGAACACGGGCACGAGGTCGTTACGGCAACCGAGGGAGCGCGAGCAGTCAGCACATTCGAGGGCTTTCGCCCCCAGGTCGTGCTGCTTGACATCGGCATGCCAGGCATGAACGGATTGGAGATCGCGCGCCGCCTTCGCGAGCGAGCCAGAAGTCCGCGGCCGCTGATTGTCGCGGTGACCGGTTGGGCCAAGGATGAAGCGCGGTCCCGGGCCGCGGGATTCGACCTCCATCTGGTGAAGCCGGTCGAAGAGGCAACTCTGCTGAAGCTCCTCGGAAGCTACGCGGAATCGATTCACTGAAAGTCCCAATACTTGCCAAGTGCACGTTCGATCCCGCGCCGCCGCACAGCCTGCCGGTAGCATGGGGTGGGCATCGAGGTGGACGGGTTGCGGATCCAATGCTAGAACACGAAACCTACGCGCTTGCCCTTTGCCTTCGTAATCGTCTGTTTGATTTTCATGAAGTCGCGCCACGGGTCGCGTTTCTGACGGGTCAACCGCGTTTCGGCGTTCCGCAGGTTGAAATAGTCGAAACGCACATCCCGTGCGAGCTCCTCCCACGCGATCGGCATGGAAACGGGCGCGTTGGCGCGCGCACGCACGGCATAGGGTGCAATGGCGGTGGCGCCTTCGGCGTTGCGCAAGTAGTCGAGGAAGATCTTGCCCTTGCGGCGCGTCTTCGACACCGTGGCGGTGAAGCGGTCGGGGAATGTCGCGGCCAGCAACCCGGCGATCGCGCGGGTGAAGCCTTTCGCCTGCGCCCACTCGAGCGTCGGGCTAATCGGCACGACCACGTGCAAGCCTTTGCCGCCGGTTGTCTTGAGAAAACCCTCGACCTCGAGCTCGCCCAGGAGCGAGCGCAATAACTCGACCCCCGAGCGGAGATCCTTCCATGTGACATCTTCGTCGGGATCGAAATCGAAGATCAGCCGATCGGGTCGGTCGAGACGCGGCCGGCGAGAGCCCCAGGGATGCAACTCGAACACGCCCCACTGCACTAGCGCGACGAGCGCTTCGGCGCTTCCCGCTCCCATGTACATTGCGTTCCCGGTGCCTTCCGGCACCTTGATGCGCGCGACGGCCGCGTGCACGCTCTTGTCAGCGTGCTTCTGGTAGAAGCATTGCCCTTTCCAGCCATCGGGACACCGGACGAGGGACAACGGTCGACCTTCGACGTGAGGCAGGATCCATCGCGCCATGCGCTTGTGATATTCGGCGACCTCGATCTTGGTGATGCCGGCCTCTGGAAAGCAGACCTTCTCCGGATGCGAAATCGCGATGCCGGCCACGCTGGCCTTGGCGGCCGATTTGGCCGTCGTCGTCGTACGCGGTTGGGCGGGGATGGGACGCGACGGTGCAGGTTGCGGTTGCTCGCGCACGACATCCAAGGCCTTCTTGTCGGGGCGCAAGCCCAGGAACGAGGGGTGACGCAATGCGCCGTCGTCGCTCCATTCGGTGAAAGCGATTTCCGCGACCAGGTCGGGCTTGACCCAATGGGCTCCTTTGGCGGCGAATCCGCGCGGCGGGTTCACGAACGCCGGCTTGTGGCGCTCCCGCATGACGAGCAGGTTGTGCAGCTGCGTAAGCGCTTGCTCGTCGAAACCGGTCCCGACCTTGCCGGAGTAACGGAGCTCGCCGTTGTCGTAGGTGCCGAGGAGCAGGGCGCCGAGTCCGGTGCGCGATCCCTGGGGGTCGGTGAAGCCTCCGATCACCATCTCCTGCCGGCGCGTGCATTTCACCTTGACCCAATCGCGCGTGCGCGCACCGTCGTGATAGGGTGAATCGGCGCGCTTGCAGATGATGCCTTCGAGGTTCAACGAACATGCCTGTCTGAGGAGTTCGTCGCCATGGCCTGGAATCTCCGGCCCGACGTGAATGTCGCCGACGCCATCCCCGACTACCTTGCGCAGGAGGCGCTTGCGCTCGGTCAATGGCACGCGGCGCAGGTCGTACCCATCGAGATAAATGACGTCGAACGCAAAGTACGACAGTCGCGCTTCCTTGTCCGTCAACGCGTTCTGCAGTTCCTGAAAGCTCGTGCGGCCCGCCGCATCGACCACGACCACTTCACCGTCGATCCATGCCGTTCGGACGGGAAGTTGCGCCACAGCGGCGGCGATGCTCGCGAAGGCGGCCGTCCAATCCCGGGCATTGCGTGAAAACAGTCTGGCCTTGCCTTTCTCGATCCTGCAGAGCATCCGGTAGCCGTCGTACTTGATCTCGTGCAGCCAGTCCTTTGCCGTCGGCGCGCTCGCTACCAGGGTTGCGAGCATCGGCGACAGCTTCGCCGGTAGCGCGGCGGCCTTCGCCTCGTGCGGCATTTCTTTCGGCGTTCGACTCCGCTTCTTCGGCGTGGCGGATTCGGACCTGGCGATGGCACCGGCGTTCACATTGGCTTTCGCGGGCAATCTGGAGTGCCATACGCGCGTACGCGCACTGGCGATTTCGTCCAGGCTGCGACCCGTTGCCACGCTATTGGATGCCGCCTCCACGATGGGCGGCCCTCCCGCCTGCGCATGCTCGTCCTTTTCCTTGATCAGCAGCCAGGCTTGGTCGCCGGCTTTGCCGCCGTATTGGCTGCCACGAGTGCGTACGAGCGCGAAACCACCCTTCAGGTTCGTGCCGTCAAGCTTGAACTTGAGATGGCCCTTGGCATATCCCGCCTCGGCGTCGCCGATCGGATGCCAGGTGCCGCGATCCCAGAGCATCACCGTGCCGGCGCCGTATTGCCGTTCCGGTATCACGCCTTCGAAGCTGCCGTATTCGAGCGGATGATCCTCGACATGGATGGCGAGCCGCTTCTGCGCCGGATCCAGACTCGGACCCCTGGGGATTGCCCAGCTCAGCAGCACGCCGTTCATCTCCAGCCGGAAATCGTAATGCAGGTGACTCGCCGCATGCTTCTGGACAACGAATGACGCGGCGTGCTTGACTCTGCGCGCGACCTTGCCACGCGGCTCGGGCGTGAGACTGAAATTGCGTTTGGCGCGGTAGGTCGCCAGTGCCATGACAAGCACCCAGGCGGCGTCAGGCCCTCTTGCGCTTCGCCGCCGTCTTGGACGCGGCACGGGGCGGAGGCACCACATGCAGCGCGGGCTTGCCGCGCGTCGGTGCCGTCCTGCGCGCGGTTCCTTTGCCGCGTACGCCGCCCTGGCCGAGGCTCTTCATCAGCAAGTCGGCAAGGTCAATCACCTGTGCCGAGCGCGGCGGGTTGTCTTCGTCCTTGCCGGGCTCCGTGATCTCCTTGGTTTGTCCCCGCTTGATCTTTTCCTTGATGCGGGCCATGAGGTCGTCGTGGTACGTGTCCTTGAAGTCGCCCGGCTTCCAGTGTCCCGTCATGTCGTCGACGAGGCGCTTGGCGAGCGCAACCTCCTTGGGCGAGATCCCGACAGCTTTCAAACCTTCCGCCGGCAAGTCCAGGCCCGTCGTTCCCCGCAGTTCACTCCCGTAACGCAGCGTGTTGAGCATGAGCGCGCGGCCGTTGACGACCACCGCGGCCAGATGCTGCGTGGTTCGAATGACGACTTGGGCGATGGCAACGCGTTTCGACGAGCGCAGCGTTTCGCGCAACAACGCATACACCTTTTGGCCTCGGGCACCCGGCACGAGGTAGTAGGGAGATTCGAAATACTCCGCGGCAATCTCGTCCTCAGGGACGAACGTCTGGATGTCGATGGTCTGCGAGGCCTTGACATTGGCGCGGCGAAAGTCCTCGTCGGACAGCACGACATATTGGTCCTTCTCGTACTCGTAGCCCTTGATCACGTTCGACCAGTCCACTTCCTTCCTGCTCGTCTTGCTGTATCGCTTGTATCCGACCGGCGACAGGTCGCGCTTGTCGAGCATGGACAACTTGAACGCCTTGCGATCCTCGGCGGGATAGAGCTCGACCGGAATGTGGACAAGGCCGAAACTGATCGCACCCTTCCAAATTGCATGTGCCATGGGTATGTCCCTACTTGAGCTGCGGTCGCACGCGGTTCAGCGTCCCAGTATGGGCAAAGGCGCCGCCGGGGTCGGTGCGCAGACGCACATCACGCCACGAAAATCGCGTGCATCCCCGAGCTCACAGGTTGGCGTCGCGAAGAGGAATAGTGCTTTGGATTACCCGCCGCTGGGCTTCGGGACTACTTCCTGCGGCAAATCTTCGTAGTCCAATGACCGCATCATCCACAAGGAGGCGGCGATGCGCGACCTACCGAGAGTTGGCTTTCTGCTTGTCGTCGACACGTTCCTGGTGGTGGCGCTCGTGATGCTGCTGGGCGGTTGCGTCGTGACGCCGACCGGCTTTCAAGACCGCCACGGCGACTTTGTCATGCACATCGGTGCGAACGCCTATACGGCGCCTAGCGCATGAGCGATGCACGCGCTCTGACGCCGGGCAGACAGTGGGGGAAAGCCTTCAAGAGCATGGGTCCCTCGGTGCGTAAGCTTCGACCCGTGGTGGCTGCCGTCGTCGGGGGGGCCATCACCTTGGTCGGCGTTGCACTGATCGTGTTGCCGGGACCGGCGTTTATCGTCATCCCGATCGGTCTGGCTATCCTGGCCACCGAGTTCGACTGGGCAAAGGGTTTTCTGAAGAAGGCGCGCAAGGTCGCCAGCCGGTTGAAGAGCAAGCTGGTTCGGCGCACCTGAACACGCACCCCTCGAGAAGCGCTGGCTCACCTCGGGTGCCGGGGCGCCGTTCGGCGGCGATGTGCGGTCCCGCACAGACCGTAGTCCTTGATTTCGCGTAGGTTTCCCTATCGGCGCGCTCGCGCTCTGCTTTGGAGGCGAAGCTCATGGCTACAGCGACAACAGTGACTCCCGAAACCCGGCTAGTCACCGGCCTGTTCAGCAACCGGAACAGCGCCGAAAGGGCATATGAGGCGATCGTTTCACGCGGCTACGGGAAAGACGAGATCAACGTCGTGATGACCGACGAGACGCGCAAGCGGCTGTTTCCAGAGGAGGGGCTCGTCACCGAACTCGGCACCAAGGCGGCAGACGTCGCGGTGGAACTCGGCGATCCCGCCGGAGGCACGCTGGCGACCGTGAGCACCGCTGTCAGCGCCATCGGCGCTGCGGGCGCGCTATTGCTTCTGCCGGGCTTCGGCATCGTCGCGGCCGGGCCGGTCGCCGCGGCGATCACGGGCGCGGCCGCCGCCGGCATCGCCGGCGGCCTGATCGGCGCGCTGCATCATTGGGGAATCCCCGAAACGCGACGGGAAGAATACGAATCCGGACTCACACACGGCGGCATTCTGCTTGGCGTGAAGCCGCATTCCGATGCCGATGCCCGGTATTTCGAGCAGCAGTGGACAGCGCATCACGCAACCCATGTCCATGCTTAGCGGAATCGCGCGACGGCGAAGGCGACCGTCCCTCGCGTCGGCACGTCGCTGCAACGGTCGAGTGCATGCTCCTCTGTCCAGACGATCTGGAACCTTGTTTTCGCCCAGCCTGCAGAGCTGACGGCTGCGAGCGCCTGGCCGGCATGCCGCTCTCCGTTTGCCGGGAATGCGGTGTCGTCACATTCCCGCATTCGACGCGGTGCTCAGAGCCGCGCCAGAAAGCGTGCGATGCCGTTCCAGAAGTCGGCCGTGGCGCCGAGCGTGTTGTGGTCGCTGCCCGGCACGATCTGCCAGCTCTTCGGCCCGGCCCAGGCGTCGTAGAGCGCGCGCGAGCGCTCGACCGGAATGATCCCGTCGGAGCTCGCCACGATCGCGAGCATCGGTGCGTGACTGCGCACGGCATCGGCATGCGCATCGAAGCGATGGCGCAACAACAGCGAGACCGGGAGCCACGGATAGTGATGCTTGCCGATCGCCGCGAGGCTGTCGTAGGGCGACACCAGCACGACACCCGCGAGCGGCCGCTCGGCGGCAACGTGGGCGGCCAGTGCGGTCCCGAGGCTGCGTCCGAAGGTGACGATCCGGTTCCGGTCGACCCCTTCCCGCGCGGCGACGACGTCGTAGATCGCCAGCGCGTCGGCGGAGAGCGCGCGCTCGCCCGGCGAACCTTCGCTGGCGCCGTAACCACGGTAATTGATCGCGACGATCGACCATTCGCGCGGCCAGCGCGGATCCGCGAGCGTGTGCGAGACCTCCTCGGCGTTGCCGCCGAAGTAGAGGATCGTCGGCGCCGGCGTCACGCTTCCCGAGGCGATCCAGCCGTGAAGGCGGGTGCCGTCGGTGACCGTGACCGTGAGTGGAGCGGCGTGCGCGGGCAGGTGCGCAGTGGACGCGACAGGCTGCGGGAAGAAGATCAGGCCGTCCTGCGCGAACCACGCTGCCGCGGGAACGCCGATCGCGATTGCAGCGACGAGGATGAGCCATTCCATCAGGGTGCGCCACCAGCGGGGCGATGCGATCGCCATCGACGGATTATAGGCGTTGTGATGAACGTCGCCGGCGTAAACTTCGTGCTTCGCACCGCCGGCGGGTTCCGCGGCGGGCCCGGGGACTGCGCATCCACAGCGGGAGCATTGCCATGCCGGCCGTCGCCGATTACCTGAATCCCGACCTGCCCGCCGGATTGGCGCGCGTGACGATGCCCGTGGTCGACGCGACGCCGGCGTCGCTCGAAGGCTACGGCTTTCTCGTCGACGATCCCGCGAAGTGCACGATCGAAATCGTGCGCTGGCCGGCGCAAGGCTCGCGACCGGTCGACCCCGACACCGGCGATGAGGGCGGCACCACCGAAGGCACGTTCGTCAGCGAGTGGCAGGGCGACATCCTGTTCGGCCGCAACGATGCCGTCGGCGGCCATTACATCCTCGCGTATGGCGAGGATCCCGGGCGGGCGGATCCCGGCCACGGGGGCGACCCGCGGCGGATCCTGGTCTGGCATGCGAACTACCACCCGGACGGCGGGCAGCTCTTCTTTCCGCTGGACAGGAAGCCGTTCCTGGTGCCGCTCGCGCTGCCGGGGGACGACGTCGAACCGGGAAATTTCGTGTGCTTTCGCTTCGACGGCAGTCGCGGCCTCTACATCCATCCGAACATCTGGCACGAGGGAGTGTTCGCGATGCGCGGGACGCAGCGATTCTTCGACCAGCAGGGCGCGGTGCACGCGCGCGTCTCGGTCGACTTCGCGCGCGAGTTCGGATGCCTGCTCGAGGCGCCGACCGACCAGCGCAGCGCGGAGGGCGCCGCCGTCATTGCGGGCGAATGCCCAGGCCGCGGGTAACCTTGCCCCATTTGTCGAAATCCGCGCGAATTTCGGCCCCGAAGGCCTCTGGCGACCCGCCGATCGGCTCCAGGCCTTGTTTCTCCATCCAGGCGCGGAAATCCGGGCTGCGCACGACGCGGTTGAGCGCCTGATTCAGGTCCTCGACGATCGGCGGCGGGGTACCGGCAGGGGCGAGGATTCCGATCCACGTCTGGACGTCGAGGCGCGGCAGTCCCGCTTCGACCATCGTGGGCACGCCCGGCAGAAGCGGCGAACGGCGATCGGCCATCACGGCGAGCGCACGGACACGACCGGCAGCCACTGCAGTGTGGGAGGCGGTCACGCTGGCGAGCAGAACCTGCACCTCGTTCGCGCTGATCGCCGCGATGTTCTGCGCGGAACCTCGATAGGGGATGTGCATGAGTTCGATGCCGGTCAGTGCTGCCAGCTGCTCGGTGTCGAGGTGGGCGGACGACCCGACGCCGACCGATGCGTAGTTGAGCTTGCCGGGCTGGCTGCGCGCGAGCGCCACCAGTTCTCCCAGGGTCGCGACGCCGAGGGCCGTGCTCACCAGCACGACTTTCGTCTGATAGGCAAGATTGATCACGGGCACGAAATCCTGCAGCGCATCGTAGGGGAGGTTCGCGACGACGTGGGGCGTCATAACCTGCGTGGACGTCGACGCGGCGAGCAACGTGTAGCCGTCGGGGGCGGCCCGCTTCGCGAACTCGGTGCCGATGATCCCGTTCGCGCCGGCTTTGTTTTCGACCACGACGGGAGCGCCGAGCATTGTCTCCAATCGCTCGCCGAGCACGCGGCTGAGGAGATCGACGGTGCCGCCGGGTCCCAGCGGCACGATGAGGCGAATCGGCCGGACCGGGTACGGGGTCGCGGCGGATGTCGCGCCTCCCGCGAGCGTGCCGGCGCTGCCGCAGAGCAGCGCGGCGACCGCCAGGCATGTCCAGCGCAAGCAAACGGCGACGCGGGTTGTCACCGCTCCTCCTGACCGCGTCGACTCGCGCTGCCGCCGGGCAATGAGCTCCGCCATTCGCGCAACGGTGGGCGCGTCGAACAGATCTCGCGGCCCGAGGTCGACCTGGAACGCGGCCAGAATGCGGCTCGCGATTCGCGCGGCCATCAGCGAATCGCCCCCGAGCTCGAGGAAATCGTCGTCGATCCCGAGCGGATCGATCTTCAGCACGTCGGTCCAGATTGCGCCCACGCTCGTCTCCATCGGGGTGCGCGGCGCAACCAGGGCCGTAGCCGGCTCCGGGCGCCTTCGCCCCGCGTTCGGTAATGCGGCACGATCGATCTTGCCGTTGGGCGTCAACGGCAGCGCGTCGAGCGCGACGAAGCGTGACGGGATCATGTAGCCGGGCACGCGTTCGACCAGCCGCGCGCGGATCTCGCCCGCTGTCGCTCGCGGGCTCGCCGGCACGAACCAGGCCACGAGATGCGCCTGATGCGACTCGCCTTCGTTCGCCACGACCGCGGCGTCGATGACGAGGCCGGTGTCGCCGATCGCGGCCTCGACCTGCTCCAGGTCGACGGTGAACCCGCGAATCTTCACGCGGGAGTCGGTGCGCCCGACGAACTCCAGGCTGCCATCGGGGAGCCAGCGCCCGAGATCGCCCATGCGATGCACGCGCGTTTGTCCCGGCGGCAGCGATGTCTCGGGCCGCCGCCAGATGCCGGAGTACAGGTAGTTGCTTCGGACCACGATCTCGCCGACTTCGCCGACCCCGACCGGGGCTCCGCTCCCGTCCTCCAGCCACACTGCCTTACCCGGGACCGGATAGCCGACCGGCACCGTCGCGCCGATGCGTGGCGTGTCGTGGTCCACCGTCATCATTGCAACCGCCCAGGTCTCCGTCGCGGCGAGCTGGCGCAGCAGGCGGCAACCGCGGCCGAAGTGCCTTCGATACCGATCGACGCCGGTCCAGAGCAGCTTCCCGGCCGGCTGGATGAACCGAACGTGCGGAAACCGATCCGTCTCGTCGAGCGCATCGACGAACTGCTGAAACAATGCGACGGGCATGCGCACGATCGCGATGCATTCGCGATTCAACCACGTTGCCATCTGGCGCAGGCTGTACTTCCTGGCGTCGAACGGGCAGATCGTCGCGCCGGTCAGCAGCGCCACGAAAACGTCGGCCGCCGCAGTGACGAAGCCGATCTCCGCGAACTGCGACATCGGGTCGCCCACCTCGATTCGCAGCAACCGCGCGCTCAGCCACACGCGGTGCAGCAGGCAGCGATGACTGAGCATGACGCCCTTCGGCCTGCCCGTCGTGCCGGATGTGTAGTAGATGGCGACGATGTCATCGGCGCGCCGCTCGACGTCCGGCCTCTGATCGCTGCCATGCAAGTCGCGCGGATCGATCGCCACGCAATGCAGTCCTTGCGGCGCGATGTTCCGCGCCATGCCAAGCCGGGACTCGGCGCAGAGCAGGAGCGTGGATTGCAGGTCGGCGAGACATTCCCGTTGCCGCTCGGCCGGGTGAGCGGGACTGAGGGCGCAATAGGCGCGACCGGCCTTGAGCACGCCCATGATGCTGGCAACCCCGCCGATGCCGTGATCGAACAGCAGCGCCACGGGCCTCGACTGGTCGGGCGACTCGCGCAGCACGATTTGCGCGATGCGATTGGCCAGCGCGTCGAGCTGCGCGTACGTCCACGCCTCGCCGTCGGACTTGAGCGCCGTGCTGGCGGGAACCATGGCCGCGACCTGCTCGAACCGCGTGACGATGTCACGCTCGATCTCGGTCTCGGAAAAGGCGAGCGAGTGCGGCGTCCGCGCCGGCGGGACGATCTGCTTCATCATCACTTCGGTTGCATACTCGACACGCAGCATGCCGTCGACGGCCCCGGCATCGAATATCGCGCGCGCGGTGCGCTCGAAGCCGGCGTATCTGGCATCCCCGGGTTGCGGCGAGAACGACAGCGATTGCAGCCGGCCGAGGAACTCCGGCCAGGACTCCTGCGCCGCGCAGGGGTACGCGAGACGGATGCAGTTGTCGCCTCCGAAATAGTCGCCGACGTCCGCATGCGGTTGGTGCTGGCGAGCGGTACGGTCGTGCCGGCTGATGAGTTCGTCCCGCAAACGCTCGAGCGCCGCCCGGGAGTACGCATCGGTGACCGGCGTCCGGACCACGATCAGCCAGCCGCCGGGCCGCAGGATGCGCCGAATTTCCGCCTGAGCCGGCGCGGGTTCGAACCACTGGATCGCCCGGCCGGCCGTCACGGCGTCGACGCTGTGGTCGGGCAAGCCGGTTTCCTGCGCGGTTCCCTTCATCATGCACAGCGATTCGCGCTGTCCCAGGCTCGCCAGCGCAAGCGAGCGCATGTCGTCGTTCGGCTCGATCGCGAATACGCGTCCGACGCGCTCCGTGAAGTGCCGCGTCAGCATCCCGGTGCCCGCGCCGAGGTCGGCAATCACCGACGCCTTGCCAAGGCCGGCAACCGCGATGATGGCCTCGATGGCGACGGGCGAATAGTCCCGGCGGTGGCGTGCATACGCCTCGGCCTTGCCGTCGAATGCGTGCGTCGTATCGGGCTGGTTCAAGTCAGCGTACCCGCCGGCCGGCGCGCCGCGCGGTCCGGGCTCCCGGCGCGGCACCCGCCAGGCGGTCGAGATCGCCTCGTGCCTGCGCGCGTGCGCCATTGGAAACTTCGCCCAGCGCCGCGATCACCGTCGCAAGGTCCGGCCGCGGGCCGCGCGGGTGCGCTTCGAGTGCGTGGAGCATCGTGCGAAAGCGTGCAGACGCCGCCCCTCGAAGGCCAGCGGGCCGACGGGCGCCATGATCTCGCCGGTGGGGCCCCATGCTGCCCGTGGCGCCATCGGCGAGAAGCCACGATCGGGTGGCCAGGAGCTTGGCAAGTCGGTCTGACATCGGGGAAGAGTATAGAGGAGTAGACCTGCCAGATTCGAGCATTCGAACTCTGCCCCCGTACACGCCGGCCACGATTCCACAGTGCGCACGCACATCCTGTTGACACCATCGAGGTGACTTGTATACTAGCATACAAGCTCCCGGTTTGCGATCGCATGCCCGTCCCCATTGCCCGTTCCCCCCACCGCCGCGGCGCGTCCGGCGCTGCCTATGGCTGGCTGCGCGACGAAATCCTTTCGGGACGATTGCGCCCGGGCCAGACGCTGTCCGAGAACGAACTCGCGCAGCGGCTCGGGGTGAGTCGAACCCCCATCCGCGAAGCGATCATCTGCCTGGAAAGCGACGGGCTGCTGGAGGTGCGGCCACAGGTCGGGACGACCGTCGCGCCGATCGATGTCGACGCAATCGCCGACGTCCAGTTCCTGCGCGAAGCGATCGAGTGCCGAACCGTCGTGCTGGCCGCGCAGCGCGCCTCCGCCGCTGACGCAAAGGCGTTGCGTGCGCAATTGAAGGAGCAGGCGCGCGTCGCGGCAAGCGGCGATCACGCAGCCTTCGTCCCCTTGGACGACCGGATGCACCAGATGCTGGGGGCGATCGCCGGGCGCCCCCGCGTCTGGCACACCATCGAGGATGCCAAGGCGCAGCTCGATCGCGTCCGCTTTCTGTCGCTCGAGGATCCCGCGTGGCTCGCCACGATCCACCGCCAGCATGAACGGATCGTCGAGCACGTCCTCGCCGGCGACCCCGACGGCGCCGTCGCCGCGATGTCGCGGCATCTGCGTGCCGTGTTCGCCTCGATCAAGACGATCGCCGGGACGAGCCCCGAATATTTTCGCAGCGCGCCGATCGAACCGGTCGATCGTGCCGTCATTCGCGAAACCTGACCGGTCCGGAGGAACGCCCGTGAAAGTCGTCTCCAAGTTGCTTGCGCTCGCCGCGGCAGCACTGTTCGGCGCGGAGATCGTGCTGTTCCTGCCCAACCTGCTGATGTCATAGAAACCACCATGTCCACCACCACGATTGCCGCGATACGCGCCACGCCCGTCACCGTGCCGCTCGAAGCGCCGCTGCTGCACAGCAACGGCGCGCACTGGGGCCGCTTCGTGCGGACCATCGTCGAGGTCGAGACTGCCGATGGCTTCATCGGGCTGGGCGAAATGGGCGGCGGCGGCGAGGACGCGACGCGGGCGTTCGCGGGTCTGATGGGATATCTCCAGGGACACGACGTGTTCGCCCTCGAAGCCCTGCGGTTCAAGATCTGCAATCCGACCGCGAGCCTCTACAACAATCGGACGCAGCTCCACGCGGCGATCGAGTTCGCCTGCCTTGACATCATGGGGCAGAAGCTCGGCGTTCCCGTGCATGCGCTGCTCGGCGGCAAATTGCGCGACGCGGTGGAATTCGCGAGCTACCTGTTCTTTCGCTACGCCGATCCCGATACCGGCAAGGGCGAAGTACGCACGCCGGAGCAGCTCGTCACCGAGGCGGCGGCATTGAAGGCGGCGCACGGGTTCACCTCGCACAAGCTCAAGGGCGGCGTCTATCCGCCTGCGCACGAGCTCGCCTGCTATCGCGCGCTGGCAGCGTCGCTGCCCGGCGAGCGGTTCCGCTACGATCCGAATTCGGCGCTGTCGATGGCGGATGCCGTCACGTTCGGCCGCGGCATTCTCGATTTCAACAACGACTACTTCGAGGACCCGGTCTGGGGCATGCCGCAGCTGAAGAGGCTGAAGGAGTTCGTGCCGCTGCCGATCGCGACGAATACCGTCGTCGTCAACTTCGAACAGCTGGCGGCCAACGTCCAGTCGGGGGCCGTCGACGTCATCCTGCTCGACACCACGTTCTGGGGCGGCATCCGGCCCTGCATCAAGGCCGCCGGCGTCTGCGAAACGATGGGCCTGGGGGTCGCCGTCCACAGTTCCGGCGAGCTCGGCATCCAGCTCGCGACGATGCTGCACCTGGGCGCCGTCGTGCCCAATCTCGGCTACGCGGCGGACGCGCACTATCATCATCTGACGGACGACGTGATCGCCGGCGGACGGATGCGTTACGAAAACGGCGCCATTCGCGTACCCGACGCGCCGGGCCTCGGGGTTACGCTCGATCGCGGGAAGCTTGCGCACTATCACGAGCTCTATCGCGAGTTGGGAGGATATCCGTACGATCGCGATCCGGGGCGGCCGGGGTGGTTCGCTCACGTCCCCAACCGCAATTGGGCCGATCCGCAGGTTTCGCTGCGGCCGGCGCTCAGGTGAATCAATTGCAGGAGGAGAGAAAGAGTGGCCAGGCTCAGCGCTGGCGCCAGGCCTGAGTGGTGCGATCGAGCTTGCGCGTCAGCAGCACGTGCGTGATCTTCACGGCGGCCGACGTGACCACAATGGTCATCGCCATCGCGGCGGCGGCGGCGGTGAAGCCGGATTCGTCCATGTTGATGATCGTGACCGCCGCAAGCTTGGTATTCGTCGAATAGAGGAAGATCACCGCCGAAACGGTGGTCATCGCGTTGACGAACAGGTAGATGGTGATGTCCAGCACCGCCGGCACGCAGATGGGCACCGTCACCCGTGTCATCGTGCGCAGCAGCGACACCTTGAGCGAGGCCGAGACCGCCTCGAACTCCTGGTCGAGCTGCTTCAGCGCGGTGGTGGCCGTGAGATGGCTGACCGTGTAGAAGTGGGTGACCGAGTTCACGACCAGGATGATCATCGTCGCGTAGATGAAGCCCAGCGGATTGCTCTTGGCGTTGAAGAAGAAGATGTAGGCAAGGCCGATCACCAGGCCGGGCACCGCCATCGGCAGCATGGCCATGAACTGCGCCACGCCGCGCCCCCACTCGAAGTCGCGCGTCTTTTCCAGCAGGTACGCGCCGAGGAAGACGACAACGGTACCGATCACGGCGGTCCACGACGCCATCACGACCGAGTTCCAGTACGCGTCCCAGCCGTTGGTGTCGAAATCGCCGAACGCGTAGTTCTTGAGGGTCAACGTCAGGTTGTAGGGCCAGCGCGTGACGAACGAGGCCCAGGCGGCCATCGCGAGCAGCATGAAGATCAGGCCGCCGACTACCGCGCAGAAGAGGAACAGGCCCCAATCGCGCCGCGGCGCCGGCTTGGGAATGAGGGGGACCGCACGCGCCGACAGCACTGCCACCTGGCGCCGCTGGATGATGCGGTCGGCGGCAAAGGCGAACACCGCGGGCAGCAGCAGGACGAACCCGACCACCGCGCCCATCTCGAAATTCTGCTGGCCGATCACCTGCTTGAAGATGTCGGTGGCGAGCACGTTGAACCGGCCGCCGATGACCTTGGCGATGCCGAAATCGGTGATCACGAGTGTGAAGATCACGAAGCCGGCGCTGATCACGCCGTACTTGGCGCCTGGCAGGGTGACCGTGAAGAACACGCGCGTCTTGGAGGCGCCCAGCGCGTCGGCGGCCTCGTACAGCCGCGCGTCGGCCATCGACAGCGCAGCGACGAGAATCATCAACGCGTGCGGGAAGCAGTAGAAGACCTGCGAGATCACGATGCCGACGGGGCCGTAGATCGTGCCGCCGAACATCATCGCCTTGAGGAAGCCCTGGTTGCCGAACAGGTAGATCAGGGAGATTGCCGGCAGCAGCGAGGGCGCCAGGATGGGGATCAGCGCCAATGCCTGGAACAAGCCCTTCCAGCGCATGCAGCTCCGCTGCAGCGCGTAGGCATAGACGAAGGCCAGCGGCAGCACGATCGCCGTGGAGAGGAAAGCGATGAACAGGCTGTTCCACACCGAGGCGAACAGCGCCGGCGTGGAGAAATACTGGACGTAGTTGGCGAGCCCGACGAAATCGCCGTTCTGGTTCTGGAAGCTCTTGGACAGCAGCCAGTACAGCGGCAGCACGAGCGTGACGAGCATCCAGCCGATCAGAAGGCAGATGCCGCCGCGCATCAGCAGGTCGTCGCGGTCGAGCCGGCGACGCGTCGCCGGATAGGCGGCGCCCGCCGCCGCTGCGGTCGGTGCGACGGTGCCGTTCACGGTTCCTTCGGCGCGCGGGGAAACACCCGGAGGCGGTCCGGAGGCAGCGTGATCGGCATCTCCTTGCCCTCGGCGATCGCGAGGTCGCGCACGACGTTGATGGAGAAATCGGCCAGCAGCACCGGCTTGGTGCCGTCAATCGAAAGTCCCACGCGGCAGAACGAGCCCAGGAACTCGACTTCGGCGACGCGCGCGTTGAACGTGTTGGGGGAGCCGGCGACGACGTTGCGCACCACGACGTCCTCGGGCCGGATGGCCACCGTCACGTCATGGCCGGGACCCGGACGCAGGTCGAGTTCGCAGGAGAGGTCGATCTCGCCAAAGCGCACCTTGCCGGCCCCGACCACGACGGCAGGAAGGAAGTTGGTGGTGCCGACGAAATCGGCGACGAAGGCGCTGGCCGGCCTGCGGTACACCTCGGTCGGCGTGCCGACCTGCTCGATCACACCCTGGTTCATCACCACGATGCGATCGGCCATCGTCAGCGCCTCTTCCTGGTCGTGCGTGACCATGATGGTCGTGACGCCGAGGCGCTGGTGCAGGCGTCGGATCTCGATGCGCAGGTACGCGCGCACGCGGGCGTCGAGCGCCGAGAGCGGCTCGTCCAGCAGCAGCAGGCCGGGCGACAGCGCCAGCGCGCGGGCCACGGCGACACGCTGCTGCTGGCCGCCCGAGAGCTGGGCCGGATACTTGCGGCCGGCATCGGGCATTCCGACGAGCCGCAACAGGTCGTCCACGCGCGTGGCGATCTCGACCCTGGGCACACCGTGGCTGACCAGGCCATACCCGACGTTGGCCGCGACGGTCAGATTCGGGAACAGCGCATAGGACTGAAAGACGATCCCGAAATCGCGCTTCGACGCCGGCAGCGTCGAGATCTCCCTGTCGGCCTGAAAGATGCGGCCCGATGTCTGGATGTCGAGACCGGCGATGGCCCGCAGCAGCGTGGTCTTGCCGCAGCCGGACGGGCCGAGGAAGCAGACGAACTCACCCGGGAAGATTTCGAGGGAGATGTCCTTCAGCGCGGCAAAGGCACCGAACTGCTTGCGCAGCCGCTCGATGCGCAAATAGGGCGCGCTGGCCGGCTTGGCGTTGTGCTCGGGCATGGCAACAGACGCGGCCCGCGCCTCGCCATCGGCGAAGGCGAGGGCCGCATCGATTCTGCGCTGGGTGAACGGTCCGGAAAGTTACTTCGGCGCCGACTTGCCGTCGTAGCGCTTGGTCCATTCGGCCAGGATCTTCGCGCGTTCCTGACCCATCTTGGCGAGGTCGATCTTGGCCATCGCGGCGTCGGCGCTCGGCGGATAGTTCGGCGGTGCCGGATTCATGCCGGGATAGCCGACGATCGCGTAGTACTTGCCATAGAGCTCGTAGGCACCCTTGCTGACGGCAAAATCGGCGAGCTTCTGCGCCGCAGCCAGGTTCTTGGTCCCCTTCAGGATCGCCGTGGCTTCCATGTCCCAGGGCGCGCCTTCCTTCGCCAGGATGATGTCGATCGGGGCGCCGCCGGTCTTCTCCTTGGCGCCGCGCATGTCGAAGCCGATGCCGATCACGCGCTCGCCTTTCGCCGCCTGCACGCACGGGGCCGAGCCGGAATGCGTATACACGGCGATGTTCTGATGCAGCTTGTCCATGAAATCCCAGGCCTGCTTCTCGCCCATCAGCTGGATCCACGCATAGACCGCCTGGTATCCGGTCCCCGAGGAGGCCGGATTGGGCATCACGATCGAGTCCTTGTAGACCGGGTTGGCAAGATCGGCCCAGGCCGCCGGCTTCGGCAGGTTCTTCTTGCCGCCTTCGACCGTGTTGTAGCACATGACTGCGAGCCACGCGTCCATCCCGGTCCAGGTCGTCGGGGTCTTGCTGCTGCGGAACGTGGGTTTCACCTGATCCACGCCCTTCGGCGTGTAGCCTTCGAGCAGGCCCATGGAATCGAACAGCGCGACGCTGGACGCACCCAGGCCCCAGATGATGTCGGCGCGCGGATTGTCCTTTTCCGCCAGCACGCGCGCGGTAATCACGCCCGTCGAGTCGCGAACCCAGGCGATTTCCACGTCGGGATTGGCGGCCTCGAACGCCGTCTTGTACGGTCCAAGCTGGTCATTCTCGAGTGCGGAGTAGACGGTGATCTTGGTCTTCTGCGCGAACGCCGGGCCCGCGATCATCGCGGTCACGGCCGCAACCGCCGCACCCTTCATCAGGCCGCGGAGAATCGATTTCGTCATTGCGTGAACTCCTCTGACAGTGATATCAACTTGTCCCGACCCGGTCGTTTTCGGCCCAGCCCGGTTTCCCGACCGCCATTCCACCCGAAACGGATGAGGCAGTAAAGCGGATTGGTGATAGTAATGCGAATTGGCGAGGGCGGCGCACGTTCATGACGAATACCGCAGGGGCGCGATCGGAACGAGTTTCGACGCCGCGCCGGGTCGGCGTCGACGCCCCCGCCGGCGCAACGTATTGCGGTGCAGCATGGGAGCGGGCCAACTCGGTGCAGCCGGCACGATGCCGGTGCCCGGACGACGACCAGCGGCATACGGACCAGGAGCAGCGACTCATGCAGGGACTTCAGCTTCGCCGTGCCATGAAAGTCACGATCGTTGTCATGATTCTGACATTCGGGTCCCTGGTGCACGGTCAGGTCTACAAGTGCACGGACGGCACCGGCAGGGCGACCTACTCGGACGCGCCCTGCGATGCCGCAGCCAAGCCGCTCAAGCTCCCGGACGACCCGAAGAAGAACGTCACGAACCCGCACATGTGCGCCCAGTTGCTGGACGAAACGCGCCGGCTCGGCGCGCAAGCCGAGCGCGACGCCAAGCGGGGTCGCCCGGAAAGCGCCGACAACGCCAAGCGCCGGCAGGCGATGACCCGGCGCTACGAGGAACGCTGCGTCGGAATCGCCCGTTCCGAGCCGAAAGCGAAATAGGGTCGCCGCGGTTGCCCGGTTGCCGGCAACTGTACGATGCGCAATCGAGGCGTCGCTGAGCGCAGGGCAACCATGCAAACATCGTCCGTGAGCAGAAATTGCGCGCGCGTGCTGGCCATACTTGCCGCCGCCGGCGGCATCGGTGCGATCGCCGCCTGCGGCCACGCGCCACCGGCCGAGACGGGCGGAAGGGCGCCGGTGGCCAAGGACGACGACCCGTGGGTCGTCCGCGGCTCGGTGACCGGTGGCCCGGTCCTCGGCAACCCGACGGGGCCCTACAGTCCGCGCCCGTGAATCCGGAACTGCCCGCGCCAGCGCGCGCCGGCAGCGCGGCAGGGAATGCCCGCGCGGGCGGATGTCAGCGGATCTGCCATCCCGAACGTTAATGGCGCGCGGCCCGGTGGGGGCCCCACTGCCTCGGGGAGGTTTCATGTTCGAAACGCTGCAATCCGCCCTTGCTTCCAACCAGCTCGTGTCGGGTGGCGTGGTGCTGGCCGCGCTGGGGCTCGCCGCGATGTGGCTGCGCGAGCTGCCGGTCAAGGCCGCCGCATGGGGCAAGCATTTCTTCGTGACGACGCTGACGGCGGACAGCCGCGACGAGCTGATGTTCCCGGCGTTGATCGAGTACATGGACAGCCGTGAAGCGCTGCGCCGGATCAACAATTTCACCGTGCGCGCGGTACGCCAGCAGGGTTCGACCTACCAGAGCCTGCACGACGAGCTGCAGCAGGGCGGCCGGCCGGTTCCGGTGTTCTCGCCCGGCGAGGGATTTCACGTGTTCGTGCTCGACGGCCGGCTGATGTGGATGAAGCGCGAAGTGCAGGTCGGCGTGACGGTCGTCGAGAAGATCAGCCTGTCGACGTTCGGCCGCAACAAGGCGCCGCTGGAGACGCTGGTCCACGCGGCGATGGGCAATCGGATCGAGCGCGAGCTCAACCGGATCGCGATCTACGTTCCCAGCCCGTACAACAACGAGTGGACGCGCGCGCGACTCGGCAACAACCGCAAGCTGGACTCGGTCGTGCTGAGGGACGGACAGAAGGAAGCGATCACCGCCGACCTCGAGCGCTTCTTCGCGGCGCGGGAGCGCTACGAGACGCTCGGCATCCCGTGGCGTCGTGGCTACCTCCTCTACGGCCCGCCGGGAACGGGCAAGACCTCGCTCGTCACGGCGCTCGCCTCCGAGCTCTCGCTCAACGTCTGCGTGCTCTCGCTCGCCTCGCCCAACGTCACCGACGAGAAGATCGGCAACCTGCTCGCCAGCGTGCCGCGGCGCTCGGTGATCCTGATCGAGGACGTCGACGCGTTCTTCCAGCAGCGCAGCAAGGCCGACACCGGCGTCAAGGTGTCGTACTCGGGCTTCATCAACGCGCTGGACGGCGTGGCCGCGCACGAGGGCTCGGTCGTGTTCCTGACGACCAATCACCCGCAGCTGATCGACGAGGCGGCGATACGTTCCGGACGCGTCGACTTCCGCCTGGAGCTCGGCTTGTGCGACAAGAGCCAGCTCGAGCGGATGTTCCTCAAGTTCTTCGACGATCCCGCCGCAGCGGCGCGCTTCGCCGATGGCGTGCCGGGCGATCGCTGGTCGCCGGCGCAGGTGCAGGAGCGCCTGCTCAAGGCGGCAAATGCCGACGCGGCGTTGCGGCTCTTCCCCACGCACGCCGCGGCCGACGGCGACGTCGCGCTGCTGCGGGCCGCGTAGCCGGACTTCCCGATTACGAGGAACGCTGTGTCGCGATTTCCCGATCGGAGCCGAAGCTGAAGCAGCGGGCCTGCGACCGCGGGCATTGCGAGGTGGTGGCCAACAAGCGGCGCCCGGGTTGGCGCCTGCGTCGCCCGACTGTCGAACGCCAGTTAAGCCCCCGCTAAGAATTCGTCCTTAGGCTCCCCCCTGGAATCGACGAAAAGGGGGTTCAATGGACAAGGTTCTGCAACTGCGGGCGGTCGCCGTCACCGTCGTCGCGATGGCCGCCGGAGTGGCCCACGGGCAATCGCCCGCGGACATCGCACGCACCTACGAAATCGCCGCCCGGCAGGAAGCGCCAGGTTTCGACGCCTTCTCGCCACAGCGCGGCGAGCAGCTGTTCCAGTCGACGCACGGCCGCGAGTGGAGCTGCGCCTCCTGCCACACGCAGAATCCGCGCGGCGCAGGCACCCACGCGAAGACGGGCCAGCGCATCGCGCCTCTGGCCCCCGTGGCAAACGGCGAGCGCTTCACGAGCCTCGACAAGACCGAGAAGTGGTTTCGGCGCAACTGCAACGACGTCGTGGGACGACCCTGTACGGCCCGGGAGAAGGGTGACGTGCTGGCTTATCTGATGCTGCTCAAACCCTAGGAGCCAGAAATGAACAAGACACACAGGCGACCGCCGTCACCGATGGCCGCATGGGCCGTCGGCTTGATGGTGGCAGCGGCCCTCGCCGCGAATGCGGCTGCCGACGATCTGAAGGCGCTGCGGGGGACCAACGCGGCGTGGAGCGCGGAATGCAGCGTTTGCCATCTGCCCTATCCACCGCAGCTGCTGCCGGCAGATTCGTGGCGGGCGCTGATGCAGGGACTCGACCGGCACTTCGGCACCGACGCCAGCCTCGATTCGAAGACGGCGGCCACCATCGGCGCCTTCCTCGAAGCGAACGCCGGCGGTGAACGATCCGCACGTCCGGACGTGCCGGTCCTGCGCATCACCGAGACACGCTGGTTCCGGCACGAGCATTCGGGCAAGGCTGCCGCCTTGTGGGGCAGCGGCCGGGTCAAGAGTTCCGCCGATTGCGCGGCATGCCACCGGCAGGCCGCGAACGGCGATTTCCGCAAACGCACGCTTCAATTGCCACAATAACGGGAGCAATTCATGAAGACCTCCAGCATTCTCGTGTGGGACCTGCCAGTACGGGTGTTCCACTGGCTGCTCGCCGTCTCCTTCGTCGGCGCATTCCTGACCGCCGAGTCGGAACGCGTCCGGGACATTCACGTCGTCCTCGGGTACACGGTTCTCGGCCTGCTCGCCTTCCGCCTGCTGTGGGGCTTCCTGGGCACGCGCCACGCGCGGTGGAGCTCGTTCGCGTACGGCCCCAGGGCAGTCCTGGCCTACCTCCGCTCGCTGCTATCGCGCCATCCAAATCACTATGTCGGTCATAATCCGGCCGGGAGCTGGGTGATCTATCTGCTGCTCGTCCTCGGCCTCGCTTCCGGCATCTCCGGCTATGCCGTTTACGGCGACATGGGCGGAGAGTGGGTCGAATCGCTCCATGAAGGGGCGGCCAACGCGATGCTCGCGCTGGTGCTCGTCCACGTCGCCGGCGTCGTGGTGAGCAGCCTCATCCATCGGGAGAATCTCGTCGCCGCGATGTTGACCGGCCGCAAATCCGGATCGCCGAGCGACGCGATCGGCAGAACGCGCTGGGTGACCGCCGTCGCCCTGGCGGCCGGCGTCGCGGTGCTCTGGAGCGGGGTCGTGGAGGTTCCCGGCCTGCCCGCGCCGCCGGCGCAGGCTGTCCACACCAATTCCAAAGGTGACGTCCGTCACGATTCGCACCACAAGACCTCGAGGCACGCGAGGCACGAAAGCTGACTCGCGGGAACATGCGCATCCTCGTCGTCGAAGATGATCCGTTGCTCGGCGACGCGCTGCGCACGGGGTTGCGGCAACGCGGCTTCGATGCCGATTGGGTCCAGGACGGCGTCGCTGCGGGGCTTGCACTGCGCACGGACGCCTTCGCGGCGGTTGTGCTCGACATCGGTCTGCCCCGGCTCGACGGCATGGAGCTGCTGCGCCGGGAGAGGGGCAGGGGGAGCAAGGTCCCCGTGCTCCTGCTCACCGCGCGCGACGCGGTCGGGGATCGGGTCCGGGGCTTCGACACGGGTGCCGACGATTATGTGGTCAAGCCGGTCGATCTCGACGAGCTGGCGGCCCGCCTGCGCGCGCTCGTGCGCCGGTCGCGTGGCGAGCCTGCCCCCGTCCTCGAGGTTGGTGCGCTGCGCGTCGATCCGGCGGCAAGGACCGTCGACTTTCGGGGCAGGCGGATCGAGCTCAAGGCGAAGGAGTTCAACCTGCTGCACGAGTTCGTGCTCAATGCCGGTCGGGTGCTGTCGCGCGAGCAGATCGAAGGGCGCCTGTACGCGTGGGGCGATGAGGTCGAGAGCAATACCGTCGAGGTACACATCCACCACCTGCGCCGGAAGCTCGCGCCGGAGCTGATCCGGACCGTGCGTGGCGTGGGGTACGTGCTGCCGCGTGAGCACGACGATGGCTGAGACCTCGAAGCAGCACTCGATCCGGCGCGATTTGCTGTGGGTGCTGCTCACCTCCGTGGCGGTGACCTGGGTCGCCACCACGGTCGTCAGCTATCTCGACACGCGCCACGAGATCGACGAGCTGCTCGATGCGCACCTCGCGCAGACGGCGTCCCTCCTGGTCGCGCAGGCAGGCCATGATTGGGACGAAATCGTCGAGCATGCGCCGCAGATGCACCGCTACGGTCGCGGCGTCGCATTCCAGTTCTGGGATAAGGGCGCGGTCCTGCGGCTGCACTCCGCGAACGCGCCGAATTCCCGGCTGTCGCCCAGGAGCGAGGGATTCAGCAGTGTCGAGGTCGACGGTGTGCGCTGGCGCGTCTTCAGCGCGTGGAACGACAAGCGCCGTTACCTGGTGCAGGTCGGCGAGCAGCTGAAGTCGCGCGACGAAATCGTCGCGGCCATGGCCAGGAGCATGCTCTCTCCACTCCTGATCGCGCTGCCTGCGCTCGGCCTGGTGATCTGGTTCGGCATCAATCGCGCCACCCGGCCGCTGCAGCTGCTGAATCGGCAGGTGGCAAACCGGGCCCCGGACAACCTGGCAGCGCTCCAGCTCGCCGCGGCGCCGACGGAGGTGGCTCCGCTGGTGTCCAGCTTGAATCGCCTGTTCGAACGGGTGCGCGAATCTATCGAAAACGAGCGCCGGTTCACGGCCGATGCGGCACACGAGCTGCGCACGCCGCTCGCCGCGCTTCGGGCCCAGGCGCAGGTGGCCCGCGGCTCGGTCGACAGCGCCGAGCGTGACCACGCGCTCGACAGCGTCATCGCGGGCTGCGACCGGGCGTCGCATCTTATCGATCAGCTGCTGACGCTCGCGCGCCTCGAGCCGGAGCGCTTCGACGCCAGGCGCGAGCCTTGCGACCTGCGCGCCGTGGCCCGGCTCGCCGTTGCGGAGCTCGCTCCGGCAGCGCACGCGAAACGCATCGAGATAGGGCTCCACGACGGGCAACCGGTGACGGTTTCCGGAGACGCGCGACTGCTCGGAATCCTGCTGCGCAACCTCGTCGACAACGCCGTGCGCTACAGCCCCCCGGGCACGTCGGTCGGCGTGCGGGTCGGCGCGGAGGGACGCGCGGCATTCGTGTCGGTCACCGACGAGGGGCCGGGCGTGGCCGCGGACGAGCGCTCGAAGCTCGGGCAGCGGTTTCATCGCGTGTTGGGCACACGCGCATCGGGAACCGGTCTCGGTCTGTCCATCGCCAAGCGGATCACGGAACTCCACGATGCGACGATTGGCTTCGCCGAAGGCCAAGGCGGCGTCGGCCTGGCGGTCACCGTCACCTTCGCGCCGGCCGATGGCCGGACCGGCACCGGGCGGAGTGCGCCGGCGCCGGCTGGCTGAAGGTCTAGTCCGCGAGGACGCCCGACAGAGCGGGCCAGTCTCGCGATGCAATCCTGAATGTCACGGCATCGACGCCGACCCGCGCAACGCCTCGAGACTAGGTCCGCCTTCTTAAGCGATCCTTAACTTCCCGCCCGCGCTCCGGTAGCGGTACCGCAGCGCGCAGTCGCGTATACGGTGCGGTGAGATGCGGGATGGCCATCGCCTCGACGAAGAACTCCTGAAACCTCGGTGCCACAGCCGTCTCGATCTTCTCGATCCGGCGCACGAGGTCTTCGACGGTCGCGCGCGTGCGCTGGTCGAGCAGCGCAATGCGGGCGCCGGTGCCCGCGGCGTTGCCGGCCGAGCTGACGTTGTCGAGCGCGCAGTCCGGAATCATGCCCAGCACCATCGCGTACTTGACGTCGACATGGCTGCCGAAGGCCCCGGCGAGACGGATGCGGTCCACGCGGTCGACATCGAGGCGCTCCATCAGGAGCCGCACGCCGGCGTAGAGCGCCGCCTTGGCGAGCTGGATCGCGCGCACGTCGTTCTGCGTGATGGCAGAGCGGCGCGCGGCCTTCGGCGCCCGCATGGAGCAGGTAGGCCCAGGTGCGGCCGTCGGCGCGGATGCGCGAGCTGCGCAACGCGAGCCCGCCGTCGATCGTGCCGTCGTGGCGGATCACGCCGGCGAGATACAGCTCGGCGACGACTTCGATGATCCCCGAGCCGCAGATGCCGGTGACGCCGGTCGCGGCCGTCGCTGCCGCGAAGCCGGCCTCATCCGACCACAGGTCGCAGCCGATCACCCTGACGCGCGGCTCGAGCGTTGCCGGATCGATGCGCACACGCTCGATGGCGCCCGGCGCCGCGCGCTGCCCGCAACTGATCTGCGCCCCCTCGAATGCGGGACCGGTCGGGCTCGAGCAGGCGAGAAGTCGGTGGCGATTGCCGAGCACGATCTCCGCGTTGGTGCCGATGTCGACCAGCAAGGTCATTTCGTCCGCCAGGTCGGGCCGCTCGGCGAGCACGACGCCCGCGGCGTCGGCGCCGACGTGTCCGGCGATGCACGGCAGCACGTAGATGCGCGCGTTGCGGTGAATGGCGAAATCGATCTCGGTGGCCCAGAGCGTCAACGCAGAGTCGGTCGCGAGCGCGAACGGCGCGCCGCCGAGCTCGACCGGGCTGATGCCGAGCAGCAGGTGGTGCATGATCGGATTGCCGACGAACGTCGCCTCGAGGATGTCCTCCGGCGCCACGCCTGCCTGCCGCGTGACGTCCGCGGCGAGTTCGTTGATCGCGCCGCGCACGAGGCGGGTCAGTTCCTTCTCGCCGCCGGGATTCATCATCACCCAGGACACGCGGCTCATCAGGTCCTCGCCGAAGCGGATCTGCGGATTCATCGCGCCGGCGGCCGCCACCACTTCGCCGCTCGAAAGGTCGCACAGGTGCGCGGCGATCGTCGTCGACCCCACGTCGATGGCGATGCCGTACACGCGCTCGCGGAAGCCCGGCCACACGGCGATGATCTGGCTGCCGCCGTGCACGGCGACCGTCACTTTCCAGGCGCCCTGCCGCAGCGCGGGCTGCAGCTGCTGCAGCACGCGCACGTCGCAGGCGAGTCCCGTCAGCCGCCACTCGAAGTCGAGCGCGTCCTCGAGCCGGCGCAGGTCGCCCGAGGGGTCGTGCATGTCCGGCGGGGCCACCTCGACGTAGTGCAAGCGGACCACGGGGTCGAGCTCGATGTCGTGCGCCTCGGCGGCCTTGCGCACGACCTGCCGGTGCACCTGGCTGTCGGACGGCACGTCGATCACGACGTCGCCCAGGACCTGCGTCGAGCACGACAGCCGGCGCCCGGGTGCGAGCGGCTGGTGGCGGCAGAATTCCTGCTCGACGGCGCCGAACGGCGACAGGTTTTCGGCGCGCGAGGTCACGCCGTGCTTCGCGAAATCGCCCTCCGCCAGCAGGACCTGGCAGCGGCCGCACAGCCCCCGGCCGCCGCACACCGAGTCGATGTCGACACCGAGCGAGCGCGCCGCCTGCAGCAGCGGCGTGCCGACGGGAACGCGCGCGCGCCGGCCCGAGGGCGTGAACACGACGAGCGCGTCCGTCTCGCTCGACGGCGATCCCTGGGCGGCGGCGCCGGTCGCCGAGCTCACGCCCGCCTCCTCCGCCCGACTTCGCGCCGGCCGCGCGACGCTTCGCCGTCCGCGCCGGGGGGCGGGGTTTCGCGGAACCGGCGTATCCACTGCGTGCAGTCCGGGTCGTGGCCCATCATCACGTCGGCGGCCATGCACGCCTTGACGATCTCGGGGTGCAGCGGGTTGGTGATGGCCGACGTGAGCCCGGAGCCGATGGCCATCGTCAGGAACGCGGTGTTGATGCCTTCGCGCTGCGGCAGGCCGAAGCTCACGTTGGACGCGCCGCAGGTGGTGTTGACCTTCAGCTCGCTGCGCAGCCGGTGCACGAGCTGCATCACCTGCACGCCGGCGAGACGGATCGCGCCGATCGGCATCACCAGCGGATCGATGACGATGTCGCAGGCGGGAATGCCGTGATCGGCGGCGCGCTCGACGATCTTCCTGGCCACCGCGAAGCGCACGTCGGGATCCTGCGAGATGCCGGTCTCGTCGTTGGAGATCGCGACGACCGCGGCGCCGTATTTCTTCACCAGCGGCAGCACGGACTCGAGCCGCTCCTCCTCGCCGGTGACCGAGTTGACGAGCGCCTTGCCCTTGTAGACCGCGAGCCCGGCCTCCAGCGCGGCGACGATGGACGAGTCGATCGACAGCGGCACGTCGGTGATCGACTGCACCAGCTGCGATCGCGCGGGCGAGGATCGCCGGCTCGTCGGCGAGCGGGATGCCCGGCGTTGACGTCCAGCATCTGCGCGCCGGCCTGCACCTGGGCCAGCGCATCGGCGGTCACGCGCGTGAAGTCGCCGGCGGCCATTTCGGCGGCGAGGATCTTGCGGCCGGTCGGGTTGATGCGCTCGCCGATGATCACGAACGGCCGGTCGAAGCCGATGATCACTTCGCGGGTGGCGGAACTGACGACGGTGTCGGTCATGAGGCTGCGCTCTCCGGTTGCGGGGCCGGGCTGCGGTCGGGATGCCATGGCACGCGCCCGTCGAGCGCGCCCGATTCACTGATCACCTCGGCCACGGCTTCCTCCTGCCGATACGCCATCACGTGCACGCCGGAAACACCCTTGATCGCGCGGATCTCCCGGATCATGTCCACGCAGAGCCGGCGGCCCTCCTGCGCCTGGTTCTGCGCGCCGGCGAGGCGCCGGATGACATCGTCCGGGATGTGGACGCCCGGCACGTGCGTGCGCATCCACTGCGCCGCCTTCGCCGAACGCAGCGGCCCGACGCCGACGAGGATGAAGGCGCGGTCCAGCAACCCCAGGTCGTCGACTTGCGCCATGAAGGCCTTGAGGCGGGGCACGTCGAAGCAGTATTGCGTCTGGATGAACTGCGCGCCCGCGGCGATCTTCTTCGCGAGCCGGAACGCTCGCCACTCGAACGGCGGAGCGAACGGATTCTCGGCGGCGCCGAAGAACACCCTTGGCGCGAAGGTCAGCTTGCGGCCGCTCTGAAAGCGGTGCCCGTCGCGCAGCGTCGTGCCGATTTCGAGCAGCGTCATGCAATCGAGATCGAACACCGGCTTCGCCTGCGGATGGTCGCCGTTCCCGACGCCGTCGCCGGTGAGGCACAGCATGTTGCACACGCCCATCGCGGCGCCGCCGAGGATGTCGCCCTGGATCGCGATGCGGTTGCGGTCGCGGCAGGAGATCTGCATCACCGGCGCGTAGCCGACCCGCGTCAGCAGTGCGCAGACCGCGAGGCTCGACATGTGGCAGTTGGCGCCGCTGCCGTCGGTGGCGTTGATGGCATCGACCCAGCCGTCGAACACGCGGGCGCGGCGATACACGTCCTCGGGGTCCGCCGAGTCCGGCGGGTCGAGCTCGGTCGTCACCGCGAACGCCCCGGCGCCGCAGCACGCGCTCGAGGCGCCCCGGCGACGTGTGGCCCGGCAGGATCGGCAGCGGATAGCCCGGCACCGGCTCGTCTTCGAATTTCACGGCGTCCCCGCGCGCGCGCGCCGATTCGTCCCGTGCAACGGCCAGCCAGGACGAGCGGCCCGCGAGCCGCCGGTCCACCGCGACCTGCAGGACGTGCACGGCCGCGCTGCCCTCGCGCATCCGCGCGCTGCCCGCGATCGCCTCGACCCACACGCACGTCATCTGCGGGTCCACTTCGCAGCCGCCGTCGGCGCGCACGCCGCCGCAGGGGCCGTTGCGCAGTTCCTTCGGACAGTTCATCGGGCAGGACATGCCGGTCGAACCCAGCACGCATTGCCCGCACATCCGGCAGTCGAACAGGAATCCCTTGACGGCCCGCTCCACGGCGGCCACGGGTCGTTCGATGCGCTCGTAACCGAGCGCGCCTCCACAGCGGATCGAGCGCGATCAGCGGCGCGCTCGAACAGTCCGTAGCACGTCTCCAGACCGCGCGCGTGGCGCACCGACCAGTGCCGCATCGCGCGCATCAGGCTTCCTCCGCCGGTGCCCGCTGTCGGGACCGCAGGCTCGGCCGCCACGCCCTTCGCGCGGATCAGCCGCTCGAGATCGGCGTCGCTGTAGCAGGCCTCCAGTCTTGCGACTTCGGCGATGGCCTCGGCCTTGAGGTCGTTGCCGCATTCGCGCGGCTCGCTGCGCTTCCAGTCGGCGATGTAGGCGTCCGAGCTGCCCTTGCCGGCGCGCATCGCCGCGCGGTCGACGGCTTCCTGGAAGCGCGCCGACAGCTGCACGCGGACGGTTTCGCGTCCCTGCCTGACGACGACCTGCGAGGGCACGTCGCGCCAGGAGATGACGATCAGCTTCGCCACACGAGCACCGGTTCGGCCGCCGCGCGGAGGCTGCGTTCGAGTTCGCCGTAGCCCGTGACGCGGTGGGCGAACGCAAGGCCCAGCCGGTCGGCCGCGGCGCGCGCCGCCGGCAGATGCGGTCCGGCGCGTCGAGCTGCGCCAGGTAGATCAGGCGCCGGTAGTTGCCGAAATACTGCGCGATGAGCTCCGGATGGCGATCGAGACCGAGGCCGCGAATCACCAGCCGGTCGAAGTGGCGCAGCAGGAAATCGGTGACGTAGAACGTGCCGGGCTCATCATCGGCGAGCGCCGCGAACGTGTCGCTGCCGGCGAAGAATTCGTAGCAATGCGCGCCGGGGATGCGCTCGACGCACTCTTCCGCGAGCACTGCGTCCAGCTCGCCGCCGGTGCCGCAGTCGCCGTAGGCGACGAAGATCGACGCGTACCGGTCGCGGTTCGCGCGAATCTTCTCGCGCACGGCTCCGGGAATGCACCGCGGCTGGTTGTGCAGGTCCGCAGGCAGGCACTGCACGTCGAGATGCGGCCAGCTGTTCGCACGGCGCAGCGCGACGATCTCGCGGGCCAGCGCACCGCAGGCGATCACGAGCACCTGTGGCCGGCTACCCATGCGCGCGCAGGACGATCAAACTGGCACGCGGGCAGCGCGGCGGGCGGCGATCAGGGTCTTGGCCGTCTCCACGGCGATCGCCGCGTCGCGGCAGTAGGCGTCCGCACCCACCGCCTTGCCGAACGCCTCGTTCAGCGGCGCGCCGCCGACCAGCACGATGTAGTCGTCGCGGATCCCCTGGTCCTTCATCGTGTCGATCACGACTTTCATGTAGGGCATGGTGGTGGTGAGCAGCGCCGAGAGGCCCAGGATGTCGGGCTTGTGCTCGGCCAGCGCAGCCAGGTACTTCTCGACCGGATTGTTGATGCCGAGGTCGATCACCTCGAATCCGGCGCCTTCCATCATCATCGAGACGAGGTTCTTGCCGATGTCGTGGATGTCGCCCTTGACGGTGCCGATCACCATCTTGCCGATCGGCTCGACGCCGGTCTCGGCAAGCAGCGGCCGCAGGATCTCCATCCCGCCCTTCATCGAGTTGGCGGCGAGCAGCACCTCGGGCACGAACAGGATGCCGTCGCGGAAATCGACGCCGACGATGCGCATGCCCTCGACCAGTGCGTCGTTCAGCACGCGATCCGGCGACCAGCCACGGGAGAGCAGGATGTTCGTCGCTTCCATCACCTCGGCGCGCAGGCCGTTGTAGAGGTCGTCGTGGACCTGCAGCACGAGGTCCTCGTCGTTGAGGCTATTCAGATCCAGATCGTCTTCGACGTTGTCGGGCACTCGCGTCTCCATTGGCTCGATGGAATATCGGGGTCGGATTCGAGTTCCGGAGGACGGCCTGCGCGGCGTCGAGGGCAAAGGCAAGCCGTGTCCGACCCCATCTCTCCCGGGGGCTCACCACGGCACATGGTAGACGGTAGGGCGGTGCCGCGCTGACGACGTAGCGACCCGGGCGTGTCGGTGGGCGACATGCGAATCGTCGAGCGGCCCCGGCCCAACAGGCAGGCGGCCGTGCCGCGGGCGGCGGACGCGTCGCCGGCAGGGCCGGCGGTTACTCCCGCGCCTGCCCGATGTTTCGGGCGTCGAGCTCGCCCCAGCGCGCGAACTTTCGCGCCAGCGCGTGCTCGATTTCCTCGGCCCGCGTCCGGTCGGCCTTGATCGCGTCGACGCTCTCCTTGTGGTAGTCCGCGCGGCACATGCGCTCGGTGAGCGCATGCTGTTCGCGTTCCAGTGCTTCGAGCTCCTCCGGCAGCGCGGCGAGCTCGCGCCGCTCGGCAAAGGTGAGCTTTGCGCCGGACGCCGGGCCGTACCGCTTCCCGGGATGCGCTGGCGAGGCGGCCTTCCGCTTGGCCGCAGAGAGTCCGGACAGCGCGACGGCGATGGTCCCCGGCGGAGCGGCCGTCCGCGTGCGTTGCGCCACCCAGTCGCTGTAGCCGCCGACATACTCCTTCCATGCTCCGGAGCCGCCTGGGTCCGCCACCAGCGTCTGGGTCACCACGTTGTCGAGAAAAGTCCGGTCGTGACTCACCAGCAACAGCGTTCCCGGATAAGTCTGCAGCGTGGCTTCGAGGAGCTCCAGCGATTCGATGTCGAGATCGTTCGTCGGCTCGTCCAGCACAAGGAGATTCGCCGGCAGCGCGAAGAGCCGCGCCAGCAGCAGCCGGTTGCGCTCGCCGCCGGAAAGTGCCCTGACCGGCGTGGCGGCGCGCTGCGGCGAAAACAGGAAATCAGCCAGGTACGAGAGCACGTGCTTGCGCCCGCCGGCGGTCTCCACCCAGTCGGAGCCGGGACTGATCGTCTCGGCAAGCGTGCGCTCGCCGTCCAGCTGCTCGCGCAGCTGGTCGAAGTACGCGATCCGGAGCTTGGTGCCGAGCCTGACGGTTCCCGAGTCGGGTGCGAGCGTGCCGAGAATCAGCTTCAGCAGAGTCGACTTGCCCGCGCCGTTGGCGCCAATGAGCCCCAGCCGGTCGCCGCGCATGATGCGCAGCGTGAGATCGCGCACCAGGGTGCGGCCGCCGAACGACTTCGTGACGCGGGAGAGCTCCGCGACCAGCCGGCCCGAGCGCTCTCCGGCGTCGACGGCGAGCTTCACGTTGCCCAACCGTGCGCGGCGCTCCCCGCGCTCGCGCCGCAGCGCCTCCAGCCGCCGCACGCGGCCCTCGTCACGCGTGCGGCGGGCCTCGATCCCCTTGCGGATCCACGCCTCTTCCTGCGCCCAGAACTGGTCGAACTTGCGGTTCGCCACCGCTTCCGCCGCAAGCTCGTCCGCCTTGCGTCTCTCGTAGCCGGTGAAGTTGCCGGGATACGAGCGCAACAGGCCGCGATCCAGCTCGACGATGCGGGTGGCCACGCGATCGAGGAACGCGCGGTCGTGCGTGATCACGATCGAAGCCGGCTGCTTCGCGACGAGCTCCTCGACCAGCGCGATGCCGTCGAGATCGAGGTGATTGGTCGGTTCGTCGAGGAGCAGGAGGTCCGGCGCGAGGGCCAGCGCGAGGGCCAGTGCCGCGCGCTTCTTCTCGCCGCCGGACGCCGACTCGGGCGCGGTCGCCTCGTCGAGACCGAAGCGATGCAGGAATTCGACCAGCCGCGCTTCGGTTCGCCACCGCTCGCGCTCGTCGGCGATTTCGTCGAGCCGGCCGCGTAGGGCAAGGCTCTCGCGCAGCGACGACGCGCGCGGCAGCTCCGGCTCCTGCTCGACCAGCACGACGGAGAGTCCGTCGCGCCGCTTGATCTGCCCGTCGTCGAGCGACGCTTGCCCCGCGATGACCTTGAGCAGCGACGACTTGCCGGTGCCGTTGCGGCCGATGAGGCCGACGCGCTCGCCATCGCCGATGATGAGGTCGGCGCGGTCGAGCAGGGGATGGACGCCGAACGCGAGCTCGGCGTCCTGCAGGGTCAGAAGGGTCATGGGCAGAGAGAGGATAAACGGATTCCGCCCGGACGGAATGGCGCCATTGGAGAACTCGCGGTCGCAAATCGCGTGATCTTCGCGCGGCGGCTGGCTAAACTCCGGTATCCGCTCCGGCGACGGCTGCGGCGCGCGGCCCGACAACCAGGGATTCGAAACCATGAAGACGCAGGCACGGGTGGTGGTCATCGGTGGCGGGGTCGTCGGCGTGAGCACGCTTTACCATCTGACCAGGAAAGGCTGGTCCGACGTCACGCTGCTCGAACGCACCGAGCTCACGGCGGGTTCGACCTGGCATGCGGCCGGGCTGCTGCCGCTGTTCAACATGAGCTACACGGTCGGTCAGCTGCACAAGTATTCGGTCGACCTCTACAAGCGCCTGCCGGCCGAGACCGGGCAGGAAGTGGGCTTTCACGTCACCGGCAACCTGCGCCTCGCGACGTCCCGCGACCGCATGGACGAGTACCACAAGTATTGCGGCACGGCCAACACCATCGGCGTGCCGTTCCAGGTCATCAGCCCCGCCGAGGTGAAGGCGTTGTGGCCGCTGGTGAACCTGGGCGATGGCGTCGCCGCGCCGAAGATCGTCGGCGCGCTCTACCATCCCGACGACGGCCACATCGCGCCGGTGGATCTCACGATGGCGTTGCGCCGCGGCGCGCGCATGGCCGGCGCCGAGATCTGCGAGCAGACCGAGGTGCTGGGCGTCGAGCGCACCGCGGCGGGCGAATGGAAGATCACGACCAACCGGGGCGACATCGTCTGCGAGCACGTCGTGTGCGCGACCGGCAACTACGCCCGCGAGACCGGCCGCAAGTTCGGCCTCGACGTGCCGTCCATCCCGGTCGAGCATCAGTACATCGTCTACGACGAATCGGCCGAGTTGAAGGCCTATCGCGCAGCGGGCGGTCGTGAATTGGCGGTGCTGCGCGAGTCCGACGCTTCTTATTACCTGCGCGAGGAGCGCATGGGCTGGATTCTCGGCCCGTACGAGAAGGGCGCTCCGGCGCGTTTCGCCGACGGCGTTCCCGGCCACTTCGGCAAGGAGCTGTTCCCGGGCGATCTCGATCGCCTGCTGCCGCACGTCGAGGCGGCGATGAAACGCGTGCCCTGCCTCGAGCACGCCGGGATCAAGACCATCGTCAACGGTCCCATCGCCTATACGCCCGACGGCAGCCCGCTGGTCGGTCCGGCCTGGGGGTTGCGCAATGTCTGGCTGAACGAAGGCCACAGCTTCGGCGTCACGGCCGCCGGCGGCGCCGGCTGGCAGCTCGCGGAGTGGATCGTCGAGGGCGAGCCCGGCATCGACATGCTGGGCGTCGATCCCCGCCGCTTTGGCGCCTACGCCGGCAGGCGCTACACCGTCCGCAAGAACGAGGAGACCTACCGCAACGTCTTCACCATTCACTATCCGGACGAGGAGCGCGAGGACGCGCGCCCCGCCAAGACCAGCCCCGTCTACGAAAAGCTGAGCCAGTTGGGCGCCGTCTGGGGGCAGCGCTACGGCTGGGAACGCGCAAATTGGTTCGCGCCGCCGGGCGTGCCCCGCAAGGACGCGTGGAGCTTTCGGCGCAGCAACTATTTCGCGCACGTCGGCGACGAGTGCCGGCGGATGCGCGAGGCCGTGGGGGTGATCGACCTTACGCCGTTCACGAAGCACGAGGTGACCGGTCCCGGCGCGGAAGACTGGCTGGACTCGCTGGTCGCGAACAAGGTTCCGGTCAAGCCGGGCCGCATCGCGCTTGTGTCACGCGCTGACGCAGAACGGCGGGATACGCTCCGAATTCACGATCACGAAGCTCGCCGCGCATCGCTTCTACGTCGTCAGCGCCGGCGCCGGCGAGCGCTACGACAGCGATTACCTGCACAGGATGCTGCCGGGCGACCGGAGCGTGGAGCTCTCCAATGTCACCACGCGCCGCGGCACGTTCGTCGTCGCCGGCCCCAACGCGCGCGCGGTGCTGGCGCAATTGACCGATGCTCCGCTCGACAACGCGAATTTTCCCTGGCTGAGCGGCCAGGTGATCGAGGTCGGACTCGCCACCGATGTCTACGCGCTGCGCGTGAATTTCATAGGCGAGCTCGGCTGGGAGCTGCACTTTCCGATCGAGTACGCGAATGGCCTGTTCGAAGCCCTCTTTGCCGCCGGCCGCGAATTCGGCATCGGCATGGTCGGCATGCGGGCGATGGAATCGATGCGCATCGAGAAATCCTACCGGATGTGGGGCTCGGATCTCACGCCCGAGTACACGCCGTTCGAGGCCGGCCTCGAACGTTTTGTGCGCATGGACAAGGGCGAGTTCATCGGCAGGGCGGCGCTCGCCCGGCAGCTCGCCGCCGGCGTGCCGCACCGCTTCGTCACGCTTGAAGTGCACGGCGTGACCGACGCCGATCCGCTGGGCAACGAGCCCCTGTTCGCACGCGGTGCGCTGGTCGGACGCGCGACCGCCGGGTGCTACGGGCACGTGCTGGGCAAGAGCCTGGCGCTCGCCTATGTCAAGCCGGAGCACGCGGCGGCGGGTGCGGCGATGGAGATCGAAATCCTCGGCGAGCGCCGGAAGGCTACCGTACTAGGCGAATCCCCTTACGATCCGGAGAGCCGGCGGCTGCGCGCCTGACGCGTCAGGCTGCGGGCGCGCTCACCTTTTCGCCGTGCTCGAACACCACCTGCGCGCGGCCCACGAGCAGTGCGTCGAGCGGGCCGATGCGGTCGGTGTCCTTGCGGGCGTACGGGAGGCTGTGCAGGATGTAGCGCATCGCGTTCAGCCGCGCGCGCTTCTTGCAGTCGGACTTGATCACGGTCCAGGGCGCGTCGGCCGTATCGGTGTAGAAGAACGTCGCCTCCTTGGCCTTCGTGTACGCCTCCCACTTGTCGAGCGAGGCGAGGTCGATCGTGGACAGCTTCCACTGCTTGAGCGGGTGCGCCTCGCGCTCCTTGAACCGCCGGCGCTGTTCCTTCCGGCTCACGGAGAACCAGAACTTGATGAGCCGGATGTTGTTGTGGACCAGCATGCGCTCGAACTCCGGCGTCTGGCGCATGAACTCCAGGTACTCCTGCTGGGTGCAGAAGCCCATGACGCTCTCGACGCCGGCGCGGTTGTACCACGAGCGATCGAACATGACGATCTCGCCGGCGGTCGGCAGGTGGCGCACGTAGCGCTGGAAATACCACTCGCCGCGTTCCGCGTCCGTCGGCTTCTCGAGGGCTACGACGCGCGCGCCTCGGGGGTTCAGGTGCTCCATGAAGCGCTTGATGGTGCCGCCCTTGCCGGCGGCGTCGCGGCCTTCGAACAGGATCACGATCTTTTCGCCGGATTCCTTGACCCACGCCTGCAGCTTGAGCAGCTCGACCTGCAGCCGGTACTTGTGCCGCTCGTAACTCTTGCGCGACATCAGGTTCCGGTACGGATATCCGCCGGAGCGCCAATCGTCGGCAAGCTCGTCGTCCGCGGTCTCCGGCAATTCGCGCGCCAGCGCCCGCTGCTTCTTCAGCACCAGCTTCATCAGCAGCGCGGCTTCGACCGGCGAGCGCCCGGCCAGAATGTCCTCGAGCGCGTTCACCTGCGCCTCGAGCGCCGTCTCGATGCTCTCGTTCACGGCGTAATTTTCGACCGCTTCCGCGCTTGTCGTCGGGCCGATGTCGCCCGCCGAGGCGGGACGCGGGCGGGGGCCGCGAGGCGGGCCGGCCGGCGGGGTGGCTGCGGGTTTGGCAGCGGATTTTGGCGGTGGAATCCACGACCGTCAGTCGTTTGGCGGGCATTGGCAGGTCCTTTGTCGTTGCGTTGCGAATCGGCATTGTGCCGGCCAATGGTACCAATGGATGGGGCCGCATGGTACGTTTGCGATTTCGGTTCCCATTTCGCAATCGTCGGCAAATGCAGGCAGCGCAACTGGATGGCACAAGAAAGGCGATCGTCTTTGCCCTGGCCGGCTGGTCGGGGTTCTTCGTCATGGGAATCGAGCTCCTGAGCGGGCGCATTCTGGCCCCGAGCTTCGGCAACAGCATCTACGTCTGGGGCGCCGTGATCACGGTCTTCATGCTGGCGCTGGCAGTAGGGTATCTTCTGGGCGGACACTATTCGGTCTTCTCGCCCAGCCTCCGGCGCCTCGGGGCATTGCTGATCGCGGCCGGCCTGGCAACGATTCCGGTGGTGCTGTTCGGCGATTCCGCGCTCGACTGGATATTCGACCGCATCAATGATCCGCGCTACGGCTCGCTCCTCGCCTCGTCGCTGCTGTTCTTCGTGCCGACGGCGATTTCCGGCGCCGTGTCGCCGTACGCGGTTCGCTTGCTCGTCTCCAGCCTTCACGGCAGCGGCAAATCGGCCGGCTCGCTCTATTTCGTTTCGACCTTCGGCAGCGCGGCGGGCACGATACTCACGTCGTTCTACCTCGTCCTGCTGTTCGATGTGAACGCGATCCTGCTTGGAATGATGGCGGTCTCGGTCGTCCTCGGACTCGGCGCCGTCCTGTGCGGCGAGCCGCGGCGATGAAAGCCGGTGCGCGTCTTCGCGCTGGCGTTCGCGGGCCTGCTCGCCACTGCCGCAATGCCGGTCGGCGCGAGGGCAAGGGAGTTGCATACCGAGCGGTCCCTGTACCGCAATATCGTCGTCTACGATGAAGCCGGGCTTCGCTGCATGAAGTTCGGGCGACATGCGGCCGGCCGGCAAACCTGCATGTCGCTTGCGGATCGCGACCGGCTCGTTTTCGACTACACGCGGATGATGATGGCCGCGCTGTACCTCAACCCGTCGCCGCAGCGCGTGCTGGTCATCGGGCTCGGTGGCGGCACGTTGCCCGGCGCGCTGCAGAAGATCCTGCCCGCGGCGCGGATCGACGCCGTCGAAATCGATCCGGCCGTGGTGCGCGTGGCCGGAAAGTACTTCGGGTTCGCGCCCGGCCGGCAGACCGCGGTGTTCGAGGAGGACGGACGCGTGTTCGTAAAGCGCATGCAGAAGCAGCAGATCCGGTACGATCTGGTGCTGCTCGATGCGTTCGACCACGAGTACATTCCCGAGCATCTGCTGACGCGCGAATTCCTGCTCGAAGTCAAGGAGCATCCTGACCGCGGAAGGAGTGCTGGCCGCGAACACGTTTGCGACCAGCCGGCTGTACCATTTCGAGTCGGCGACCTACTTCAGCGCCTTCGGCGATTTCTACCGTCTGAAGTCCGGCAACCGGGTGATCCTGGCACGCCCCGGAGGGTTGCCGGACCGCGACGAGCTGGCGCGCAATGCGGCGATGCTGGAAGACAGGCTCGCGCCGTTCGGGGTCGGCAGGCAATGGCTGTTGCCGCTCATCGAGGTCGAGTCCGGCTGGCCGCCGGGCACACGCGTGCTCACCGACCAGTACTCGCCGTCGAATCTGCTGAACGTGTCCAATTGACTCCGAGCCCATCCAGACCATGATCACGAAGCTCTTTTCCCGTTCGGCGCTGCACGAGCATCCGGATCCTGCGCAGCGCGCGCAGGGTGTGGCGGCGTTGCCACCGGATTCCGGCGAACTCGCGCAGCTGCTTGCCGCCGACCCCGTGGCGGAGGTCCGCGTCGCGGCCGCGAATCGCTGCGCCGACCTCCCGGCGCTCGCCGGCGCGTTCGCAGCCGAATCGGATCCGACCGTTCGGGCTGGCCCTCGCGGCGGCGCTGGGCAAGGTGCTTTCGGAAACGCCGGACGACGCGCGCGCCGCGGCGTTCCTTGCCGGCGACACCTGCACCGATGCGATACGCGCCGAAGTGGCCCGCCGCACGCCCGATGCCGAGCGGCGACGGGTGGCTCTGGCGGGCCTTCGCGATGAAGACCTGCTGGTCGAGCTGGCGCTTTCGGCCGAGCACGCGGAGTCGCGCATGGACGCCGCGGAGCGGGTTCACTCGGCGGAGGGCTTGCGCAAGCTCGCCGCGCGGCGAAGAACAAGGACCGTGGCGTGGCCCGGCTCGCCCGGCAGCGCGTCGATGCCATCGCCGAGCGCGCGGGGCAGGAGTCCGAGGCCGATGCCGTTCTCGAGCAGCTGCAGGCGCTGACGGCCAGAGCCCGGCCCGATCCTCACCGCAGCGGTGGAAATCGATCGGCGCTGGCAGGCGCTCGACATGAGCGGCGACGCCGTGCGTCGAGCGCGCTGGGACGCGGCCCGGCAGGCGCTGCAGGCGCGCTTCGACCGCGAGCAGGACGAGCAGCGGGCACGCTCGCAGTTCGAGCGCAGGCTGCGCGAATGGATGGACGGCGCTGCAGCCGCCCGGACGCGATGGACGCGCTTGCCGGGCTGCGCGCGGAGCTGGCCGCGCTGCGCGAGGCGGCACAGGGGCACAACGACGGCGCGGCGCTCGAGGTCGCTGGCCAAGGCCGAGGAGCGCCTCGCGGCCTGGGAGCGTGAGCACCATGCGCTCGAGGGCGCCGAGGCGCTGGTCGTCGAAGCCGAGCAGCTCGCCGCCGGCACGTCCATCGACCACGCGAATCTGCCCGATCGCTGGCAGGCGCTGGACCGCGCGATCCGGGGTCCGGCGCTGACGCAACGTTTCGAGTCCGCGCTGATCGTGATCGAGCAGCGCCGGCTCGCGCAGATCCAGGCGGCGCAGCAGCAGGCGAACGCGGCGCGGCAGCACGTGCACGGTCTGCTGCATGCCGCCGAGCAGGCGCTGGCCGCGGGGCAATTGCACGCGGCGCGCGCGGCCGCCGACGAGATCAGGGCGGTCGAAGGCCGGCGTCGGCATGCTGCCGAAGCCGACGGTGCAGCGGTTGAGCCGCCTCGTCCAGCAGCTCGCGGAGCTCGAGCGCTGGGAGACCTTCGGCCAGCGCCAGGCCCGCGTCCAGCTCTGCGAGCGCGCCGAGGCGCTGGCGACGCAGACCTTGGACGCGTCGCGACTTGCGCTCGAGGTGAAGAAATTGCGCGACGAGTGGAAGGCACTCGACGAGCAGCATGCGGGCGTTCCGAAATCGGTCTGGGAGCGCTTCGACGGCGCGTGCGAAAAGGCCTACGCGCCGGCGGCCCGGCATTTCGCGGAAATGGCCGCGCTGCGCAAGGAGGCGCGCCGGCAGCGCGAGGAATTCATCGCCGCCGCCGCGGCGCATGCGCCGACCCTGCTGGCCGAGCCGCGCGACTGGCGCGCGATCGAACGATGGCTGCGCGAGACCGATCGCACGTGGCGCGAAGGCAACCTCGGCAGCGTCGAGCCCGGCGCGTGGAAGAAGCTCGACGCGCGGCTGAAGGCCGCGCTCGGCCCGGTGCGCGATGCGCTGGCCGGGGCGCGCGATGCGGCGAAGGCCGGTCGCAAGGCCTTGATCGCGGAGGCCACCGCACTCGTGGCGAAGGCGATGGAACGCGACGCGCCATCACAGGTGAAGGCGATCCAGGCACGCTGGCAGGAGCACGCCAAGGCGATGCCGCTCGCGCAGCGCGACGAGCGCGCGCTGTGGGAAGAGCTGCGAGCGGCCTGCGACGCCGTGTTCACCGCGCGTCACGCCAAGCGCAAGGAAGAGGACGATCGCCGGCAGACCGGCCGGCGCGCGCTGGAGGAGACCTGCGAACAGCTCGAGCGCTTGCGCAGCCGCACGGACGGCGACGAGCAGGAGATCCGCCGTGCGCTGCGCGAGGTGCAGGAGCAATGGAAGCAGCGGGTCGGACGATCCGACGTGCCGCCCGGACTCGACTCGCGGTTCAGGCAATGCCAAAGGCGCCGTGGAGACGATGCTGTCGGCGCGCGTCCGCTCGCGCGAGGCCGCGGTGTGGCAGACCCTTGCGGCGAAGGAACGGCTGTGCGAAGAGCTCGATCGCCTCGTGGGTTCCGGCATCGAGGCGGAGGCCGCGGCGAGCCTGGCCGCGGCGACGACCGAACGCTGGGCCGCGTTGCCGGCGGTTGTCGCCGGCTGGGAAAAGAAGCTGGTCGCACGCCGCGACGCCGCGCTGCGCGCGCTGGCGGACCCCGCCGCGGCGGGCGAGTACGCGACGCGGATCGAGCAAGGCATGGCCTCGCGGCATGACGGCCTGCTGGAGCTCGAAATGCTGTTGAAGCTCGACAGCCCGCCCGAGCTTCAGGCGCAACGGCTCGCGCTGCAGGTGAAACAGCTGAAGGAACGCTTCAGCAGCGCGGCGACGACAGGCGCCAGGACCCCGGGCGATCTCCTGCTTGCGTGGTGCGCCCAGCCGGGCGTGGCCGATGCGCAGGACAGGCAGCGCTGCGAGCGCGTCTTCTCGGCGATGGAGCAGGTGCGCTGATTCCCGGCGATCCGTCCGGATTGCGGCTGGCGACGCGGCGACGCGCCGTGGCGCGGCTTGCCGCCGCGGCATCGCGGGCGGCGCGTGTCATACCGCTCCGCGCAAACGCCGGTGCATCCAGCGAAAGACCAGGCTGCGGGGCGGCTCGGTGCCCGACAGCGTCCAGGAGACCGTGCCCGGCTCGGTCAGGTAGCGCCGCTGCAGCCGGCGCGTGGAGCTGTCGCCCACGAACAGGATGCGGTCTCCCGGCTTCAGGGCGAGGTCCGCGCCGGGCAGCAGCTCGAAGGTGCCCTGGCGCTCCAGCATCAGGGCCGCGGCGGGCATGCGTACCTGCGGATCCGTCGGGTCGGCCAGGAGGTGGGCGATGCGGAAGGTCACCGGAGCGCTCTGGAAGAACGCATTGAACATGCCCGCCTGCAGGACGTCGCATTCGAAGATCCATGCGCTCGGCGCTCCCGCGCCGACTTCGTCGCGCACGCGCCGTATCGTCGCCGCCGCGACGTCGCGCTCGGCCTGGCGCAGCCGGGAGATGAAGCGGCCCAGCATCGGCGTCTTCAGCAGTTGCAGGCACTCGTGCACCATCAGCACCGATTGCACGAACGTCACGTTGGCGCGGGCCGCTTCGATCAGCGCGCGGTCCTGGATGTGGTTCTGGCGGATCACGACGAAGATGTCCGGCTTCACCCGCCGCGCCAGCGTCGTCACGCCCAGGTTGACGGCGTCGACGTCGGCCCCGGCGACCAGGACGTCGGCGTCGGCGATTCCGGCGTCACGCAGGATGCTCTCGGTGTGCTCGCCATGGAGCAGGTGCCCGTCGGGATCGTGATCCATCGCCGGATCGAACGCCTTCCATTCGATCCCCTCGCGATCGAGAACTTCGGCGATGGCGCGTCCGAACCGGCCGTATCCGACGAGCACCCACTTCCCGCGCGGAGGCTGGATCCGGTCGGGACACGGCGAACCCGGCGCGCCCGTCAGCCAGTCCTCGATCTGCAGGGTCTCCGGATTGCGCAGGCTGACGCCGAGATTGAAGGCGAAGGTGTCGAACGGATTGACGACCTCGACGCCGCCGAACGATTCCAGGTTGACCTGGGCGACGCGGGATTTGGCCCGCGCGACGACCTGGATCGCCGGGTTGAGCAGGCGCGCACCGATCGCGATCGCCTGGTTGACCGCGTCCTCTCCGGCCAGCGCGATCAGTCCCTGGCAATGGGGACTGCGGATGCCGCCGTCTTCGAGCACGTCGGCGAGGCGCGCATCGGCCGTGAGGGTGAGCGGTGGCGTCGCGTAGTCCTGGATCGCGACGCGGGCGATGCGTTCCGGGTCGCGGCTCGATGATGACGAGGCGATTGCCGAGCCGGTCGAGCGATTGCCCCAGCCGGGATCCGCTTTGCCCGTATCCGCACAGCACGTAGAACGGCTCGGCGATGCCGCGCACGCGCCAGATGAACACGCCCCGCGCGAGCAGCCCGCGAAACGTCGCATCGTTGACGAGCGCGATCACCGAGCCCAGCGTGTACGCCCAGCCCGTCACCGACAGGTAGATGGCGAAGGTGACCCAGAGCCTCTGCGTGTCGTTGAACGGATGCGGAACTTCGCCGAATCCGATCGTCGTCGCGGTGTAGCTCATCACGTAGAACGCGTGGAAGATGCTCATCCGGCCCGGATTGCCGTCGGCGTCGAGCCCCGGAATCAGCGCCAGGCCGCCGACCGAGATCGCATAGACGGCGATCAGCGTGATCAGCGGCGCCCGGAATCGCCGCAGGATGAGGAAGAGCACGTCGCCCATGGCGCCGCTATCCGCGCGGTACGGCTAACGCCCCTGGCGCAGCGTCTCGCCTATCAGCAGGATCACCGAGAACAGGTTGGCGAGCAGCGCGCCGCCCGACAGCGACACGATCACGGAGATGACTTCGCCGTTGACCGGGGCTTCGGTGACGTAGAGGCGCCAGACCCAGACCCCGGAGGCCGCCAGCAGCTGGAACGTCGCGACGAGGCTGGTGGCAAGGTGCGTGGCGCCGAGCTGCGTGCGGTCGCCGAACTTGAGCACCGTGGCGATCAGGTTCACCACCACCGCCGCGAACAGCTCCGTCGGGTGGTGCAGCTCCGGTCGTTCCAGGTCGCCGATGAAAAAGCCGAAATTCAGCGTGCAGGCGAAGATGATGAAGAAGCCGAAGATGACTTTTTCGAGGTTCAATGGAGGCTCCGGGACGGCGGCGATTCCGAAGGTGAACCCTACCACAGGCGCCGCGGCCGGGGTCGCGGCCCACGGCGGCCGTCCGATCGAGGCGACGTCCGCGAACCTTGCACTGACTCTGCCATCGCATCGAGACATGGGGAGCACGGGCCAGACGTGACCGGCTGCCGACTTTACTAACTCGACCATCGCATCGAGAATGGGGAGAGACCACGACGATCCCGATCGACGATGACCCACGCCCCGCCCCGTCCGATTGCGCGCCCGCGCGGCCTGGTCCGCCTCGGCAACGTTCTCCTCGCGCTGCTGCGCCGCCTGCTCTACCTCGTCGTGCGCACGCGGGTCACGCCGGAGGAGGTCGCGCTGCTTCGCGTCGATCCGCAAGCGGCCGCTCTGCTATGTCCTCCAGGATCGGCATCTGTCGAGCCTGCTCGTGCTCGAGGAGGAGGCGCCGCGGCTCGGCCTGCCCTCGGCCCTGGCGCCGATCGGACCCGAGTTTCCCGGCGGCGAGCGCGCGGTGTTCTCGGTCATCCTCAATCGCAATCCGTTGAGCACGCGCACCGCGGAGCCCTCCGTCGACCCTCGCGCAGATGACGGCGGCGCTGCTGCGGGAGCCGGCGCTCGATGTGCAGCTGATGCCGGTGACGATCCTCTGGGGTCGCTCGCCGGGTTCGCAGGATTCGCTCGTCAAGGCGCTGTTCGCCGACGCGTGGGCGAGCGTGGGACCGCTGCGCCAGGTCCTGATCATCCTGCTGCACGGCCGACAGACGCGCGTCAGCTTCGGCGAGCCGATCTCGCTGCGCCGGCTGATCGACGAGCGAGGCCGACGCAGCCACGGCGGTGCGCAAGGCCAATCGCTTCCTGCGCTTCCACTTTCGCCGGATGCGCGAGTCGGCGATCGGCCCGGACCTGTCGCACCGGCGCAACCTGATCCAGGCGATGGTGGCCTCGGACGCCCTGCAGGAGGCCATCGCGGCGGACGCGGGGCGGCTCGGCATGAGCATGGCGGCGACCGAGGATCGGGCGCGCAGGTTCGCGTGGGAGATCGCGTCGGACTTCAGCTATCCGGTCGTGCGCGCGATGGAGCTGCTGCTCGGCGCGACTGTGGCGGCGCCTCTACGACGGAGTCGAGGTCCATCACGGCGAACGAGCTCGCCAAAGCCGCGCCGGGCAAGGGGCTCGTCTATCTGCCCAACCACCGCAGTCACGTCGATTACCTGCTGTTGTCGTATCTCGTCCACGCGCAGGGGCTCGCGCCGCCCCACATCGCGGCGGGGGCCAACCTGAATTTCCCGGTCGTGGGCCCGCTGCTGCGGCGCGGCGGCGCGTTCTTCCTGCGCCGCAGCTTCAAGGGCGAGCCGCTGTACGCCGCGGTGTTCCGCGAGTACCTGCACGCGATGCTGGCGAAGGGATTTCCGATCGCGTACTTCATCGAGGGCGGCCGCAGCCGCAGCGGACGGACGCTCGCGCCCAAGGGCGGCCTGCTGGGCATGACCGTCGAGAGCTTCATGCGCGAGCATCCGCGGCCCCTGCTGCTGGTGCCGGTGTACTTCAGCTACGAGAAGCTGCTCGAAGGCCGCACGCTGGTCGCCGAGCTCGAGGGACAGCCGAAGGAGGGCGAGTCGCTGGGCGCGCTCGTGCGCGTTGCCCGCAATCTCCGGCGCGAGTACGGGAGCGTGCACGTCAATTTCGGCGCGCCGTTGTCGATCGACCAGTTCCTCGATCGGGAGGCGCCCGACTGGCACGCGCTGCAAGGCGACGAGCAGCGGGACGCGGCGCGGCGGCTCACGCCGCTGCTCGGACGCGAGATGGCGCAGCGCATCAACGTCGGCGGTCGTCATCAATCCGATCAATCTGTTCGCCATGGCCATCGTGCCCAGTCCGCGCCAGGCGCTCGACGAGCGCGGGCTCGCGCAGCAGATCGACTGGCTGAAGACGATCGCGTCCCGGCTGCCCTACTCGCCGGACGCCGTGCTCACCGCCCATGACCCGGCGGCGGCGATCGCGCAGGCCCTGAAGCTCGGCTTTGCCAGCGCGCGTCGCGCATCCGCTGGGGGACGTCATCGCGGTGCCGGACCAGGAAGTGTCCACGGTCAATTACCTGCGCAACAACGTGCTGCACGCCTACGCGCTGCCCGCGCTGGTCGCGAACCTGCTGGTCGCCCTGCGCGAAGTCACGCCGGAGCGCGTTGCCGAGTTCGCCGAGGGCGGTCTGCCCTTCCTGCGCGCGGAGCTGATGCTGCACCACTCCCCGGCGGAGGCGGTCGCGGAGTCGCAAGGCGCGTCGTCGAGCTGTTCGTCGAGATCGGGCTCGCGCGGGCGAGCCCGGAGGGACAGTGCGGGCCGCGGACCGCTACAGTCCCGAACATGCCGGGCTCGAGCTGCTCGCCCGTTCGCTGCGGCACCTGCTGCGCCGCAACTACCTGACGATCGCGCTGCTGACGCGGGCCGGTTCCGGCGCGCTGAAGCGCGAGCGCCTGGAGGAGCTGATGCAGATGCTCACGCAGCGGCTGTCGCTGCTGTTCGAGTTCGCGCCGCCGGATTTCTACGAGCGCTCGACGTTTGCGTCCTACATCGACACGCTGCTCGAGACGGGCCTCGTCCACGAGGACGCCGACGGGTCGCTGCACCTGCACGAGCACACGCGGACGTGGGAGCGCTATGTCGAGCGGCTGCTCCCGGCGGACGCCGTGCTCGCCATCCGGCGCGTCGCGGTCGAGCAGGCGCCGCCGGCGGCCCCGGCGAGCAAAAGCAGGGATAGGCGCCGGCGCCACCACCGGCGGACGCGACCGCGCGGGCAACGCGCCCGCACGAGGCTACCCGCTGTTGCGCAATCCGGCCGCCAGCCCGTTGATCGTCAGGTGGATGGCCCGCTGCGTGCGCTCGTCGGTCTGCCCCGCGCGATGCCGCCGCAGGAGCTCGACCTGCAGGTGGTTGAGCGGATCGAGGTACGGAAAGCGGTTGCGAATGCTGCGCGCGAGCGTCGGATTGTCGTCGAGCAGCGTCCTGTCTGCCGCGTGATCGCGAGCACGTGCCGGACCGCGCGCGCGTGCTCGGCGGCGATCCGCCGGAAAATCGAATCCCGCAGCGCGGCGTCGGCAACGAGCTCCGCGTAGCGCGACGCGATGGCGAGGTCGGTCTTCGCGAGCACCATCGCCATGTTCGACAGCACGCTGCGAAAGAACGGCCAGCGCGTCTGCATCTCGGCGAGCAGCGCGAGCCCCGCCTCGGCGCCATGGGGATGCTCGGCGAGCCACGCGTCGACCGCCGCGCCGAAGCCGTACCAGCCCGGCAGCATCAGCCGGCACTGGCCCCAGCTGAACACCCACGGAATCGCGCGGAGGTCCTCGATCCGGTTCGATGCCGTGCGCGACGCCGGCCGGCTGCCGATGTTGAGGCCGGCGATTTCCGCGATCGGCGTCGCCGCGCGGAAGTAGTCGACGAATCCCGGCGTCTCGTAGACGAGCCCGCGGTAGGCCGCGTGGGCATGCGCCGAGAGCGCATCCATCGCGCCGTAGTAGATCGCGGCCCGGTCCTCGAGCCGCTCGCCGTCGATCACGCTCGCCTCGAGCGTCGCCGCGACGAGCGTCTCCAGGTTGCGCCGGCCGAGATCGGGATCGGAGTACTTGCTGGCGATGATCTCGCCCTGCTCGGTGATGCGCAGGCCGCCGGTGACGCTGCCGGCCGGCTGCGCGAGGATCGCCTCGAAGCTCGGGCCGCCGCCGCGCCCGACCGTGCCGCCGCGGCCGTGAAAGAGCCGCAGCTTGACGCCGTGGTCGCGAAACGCGTCGACCAGCGCGAGCTCCGCGCGGTAGAGCGCCCAGTTGGCGGTCAGGTAGCCGCCGTCCTTGTTGCTGTCCGAGTAGCCGAGCATCACCTCCTGCCATCGGTGCCGGCCTTCGAGCCAGCGGCGGTAGCGCGGCAGCGCGAAGGCGTCGCGCATGATCGCCGCCGAGCGATCGAGGTCGTCGATGGTCTCGAACAGCGGCACGATGTTGACCGCGAGCGCGTCGCCCTGCAGCAGCCCGGCCTCCTTGAGCAGGATCGCGACTTCGAGCAGGTCGGAGACCGACTGGCACTTCGAGATCACGTAGTTCGGCAGCGCCGCCGCCCCGAAGCGGCGATGGATGTCGGCGGCGACGTCGAGCACCGCCAGCTCGGAGCGGGCGCGATCCGAATACGCGAGGTGCGGCGAGTGCAGCAGGCGCGGGCTCGCGAGCTCGGCATCGAGCAGCGCGATGCGCTCCGGCTCCGGCAGCGCCGCGTAGTCATCGGTGACGCCGGCGCGCGCGAGGAGCTCGGCGATCACCGCCTCGTGCACGTCGGCGTTCTGGCGCAGGTCGAGCACCGCAAGGTGGAAGCCGAAGACCTCGACCGCGCGAATCAGCGGCGCGAGGCGCCCCGCGGCGAGCGGCGCCGCGCCGTGCGTGGCGAGCGATGCCTCGATCGTGCGCAATTCGGCGAGGAGCTCGCCCGGCGTCGCATACGGCGGCAGGTCGGCATGCGGCGCGCGCGGCGGAACGTAGCCGGCGAGGGCCCCGGCCGTCGCGGCGACGCGCGCGTAGATGCCGATCAGCGCCTGACGGTACGGCTCGTCGCCGCGATGCGGGTTCTCGTCGTGCGCCGTCGCCGCCAGCCGCAGCAGGTCGGCGGTGGGCGTGACGAGGCGCGTGGAGAGGGAAAGCTCGCCGCCCGAGCCGGTGGATTTCCTCGAGATAGTGCGCGAAGGCGACCGTGGCCTGCGCATGGATCGCGTAGGAGAGCGTCGCGCCGTTGACCAGCGGATTGCCGTCGCGGTCGCCGCCGATCCACGAGCCCAGGCGCAGGAACGGCGGCAGCACGAAGTCGCGCTCGAGGCCGAACTGCGCGTGCAGCCGCGCCGCGAGCGCCAGATAGAACTTCGGCACCTCGGCGAGAAACGTGTACCGGTAGTAGGCGAGGCCGTTCTCGATCTCGTCCTCGACCCTGAGCTTCGAGAGCCGGATCATCGCCGTCTGCCACAGCGCCAGCACCTGCCGGTAGAGTCCCGCTTCGAACTCGGCGGCCTCGTCGGGGGTGAGCTCCACGCGGTCGCGCCACTGCAGCAGGCGCGCGATCTCGCGCTCGCAGTCGAGGATGCTCTTGCGCTGCACTTCGGTCGGATGCGCGGTCAGCACCGGGCTCACCAGCGCATCGGCGAACCAGGCCGCCACCGTCGGCCCGTCGACGCCGTGCGCGGCGACGCAATCGAGCGCATCGGCGATGCTGCCGCGCTGCGGCGGCGAGCCCGCGAGCGCGTGCGTCCGGCGGCGCCGGTTCTGGTGGACGTCCTCGGCGATGTTGGCGAGTTGCGAGAAGTAGCTGAACGCGCGGACGACGTCGAGCGTCGGCGCGATCGGCAGGTCGTTCAGCAGCGCGGCGAGCTCCGCCTTCACCGCCGGGCGCGTCGGCGTCGCCCGCGCGGCGGAAGCGGACCGCGGTCTGCCGGATCGCCTCGATCCGCGCGAAGCCGGCCTCGCCGGTCTGCGCCCGCAGCACGTCGCCCAGCAGGCGGCCGAGCAGGCGCGTGTCCTCGCGCAGCGGCAGGTCCTTGTCGGCGTCGGTGGTGTTCAGGCGAGCCTCCTTCGGGTCAGCGCTGCTTCGTCCGCCACTCCGGATGAACGAAGACCGGAACGTCGGCCGGCGGCAGCGGCGTCTTGCCGAGAATGATGTCGGCCGCCTTCTCGCCGATCATGATCGTCGGCGCGTTGAGGTTGCCGCTCACCACGGCCGGCATGACCGACGCGTCGACGACGCGCAGGCCCTCGGTGCCGCGCACGCGCAGGCTGCCGTCGACCACCGCCAGCGGATCGTCGTCCGCGCCCATCCGGCACGAGCACGACGGATGGTAGGCGCTCTCGGCCTTGCGCCGGATGTGGGCGTCGATTTCGGCGTCGGTCGTGACCGCGGGACCGGGTGACAGCTCGGCGCCGCGGTACGGATCGAACGCCTTCTGCGCGAAGATCTCGCGCGTGAGCCTGATCGGCGTCGCGGAATTCGCGCCGATCGCCTTCGGTCGCGAGGTAGTTGAACAGGATGCGCGGCGGCTCCCGCGGATTCGCCGACGCGAGCGTGATCGCGCCGCGCGAGGTCGGGCGCATCGGGCCCACGTGCGCCTGGAAGCCGTGCTGGTCGACCTTCTCCCTGCCGTCGTAGGTGATCGCGATCGGCAGGAAGTGGTATTGCAGGTCCGGGTGCTGCACGCCGGCGCGGCTGCGGATGAAGCCGCCGGACTCGAAGTGATTGGTCGCGCCGAGGCCCGTCCGGAACAGCAGCCATTCGACGCCGATGGCGCCCTTGGCGACGAGGTTCTGCGTCGAATGGAGCGTGATCGGCTGCGTGCACGCGTGCTGCACGTAGGTTTCGATGTGGTCCTGCAGGTTCGCGCCGACGCCGGGAACGTGCGCCACCGGCGCGATGCCGAGCTGCTTCAGCGCGTCGGCGTCGCCGATGCCGGACAGCATCAGGATCTGCGGCGAATTGATCGCGCCGCCGGAGACGATGACTTCGCGGCGCGCGCGCATCCGGACGAGCCGGCCGTTGTGCAGGTACTCGACGCCGACGGCGCGCGTGCCCTCGAACAGGATGCGGGTGACCAGGCACCGCGGCTCGACGCGCAGATTCGCGCGCGCCCGGGCCGGTCGCAGGTAGGCCATCGCGGCGCTCCAGCGGCGGCCCCGGTAGGTCGTCATGTCCATCGGACCGAGGCCTTCCTGCCGGTAGCCGTTCATGTCGTCGGTCTCCGCGTACCCGGCCTGCCGTCCCGCGTCGATGAACGCGCGATAGAGCGGATTCTTCATCGCGCCCGTGGTGACGTAGAGCGGGCCGCTGCCGCCGCGATAGTCGTCGGCGCCCTTGCAGCCGCGTTTCCGCGCGCTTGAAATAGGGCAGGCAGTGCGCGTACGACCAATGCTCGAGGCCCCTGGCGGCGGCCCAGCCGTCGTAGTCGAGCGCGTGGCCGCGGATGTAGACCATGCCGTTGATCGACGACGAGCCGCCGAGCACGCGGCCGCGCGGGCACGACGATGCGGCGCCCGTCCATGTGCGGCTCGGGCTCCGTCGCGTAGGCCCAGTTGAAGGTGTCGCCGGCGAGCGGGTAGGCGAACGCCGACGGCATGTGGATGAAGATGCTGCAATCCGGCGGGCCGGCCTCGAGCAGCAGGACGTCGATCTCCGGCGCTTCGGTCAACCGGTTCGCGAGCACGCATCCGGCCGACCCCGCGCCGACGATGATGTAGTCGAATTCGTTCCGGGAGGTCATCGCGAAGCAAGGCTGTGGTCGAACAACCGGTGATCGTACACCGCCAGGCGTCGGGCTCCTGCCGTTCGGCCCGGTTTTGTCTGGACAGCGACGTCGCAATTTGACAAACTGCTGTCGTCGACGCGTACGGCTCCTCGAGTCCTCTCGCCCATGATCATCCCGATTGCGAACCGTCGCGGCGGCGGACATTTTTCGAGCGGAGGCGCGCTTTGACCCGCCGCCGCGCGATCGCAACCGGACGCGCCGCCGCGCGCCTGCCGGAGCGCGAAGCGTTCGGACCGGCTCGCCACGCGCCACCGGTTCGGCTTTCTCACCTTGCCCCGCTACTCGATGATCGCGCTCACGAGCGCCGTCGAGCCGCTGCGGATGGCCAACCGCCTTTGCGACGAGGACGTCTACGCGTGGTCGATCGTCAGCCTCGACGGGGCGCCCGTCGCCGCGAGCAACGGCCTCGCGCTCGTCGCCGACGGTGTCGCTCGGCGCGATGGGGCCGGTCGACGTCGTGTTCGTCTGCGGCGGCGTCGACGTCCAGCGCGCGGTGTCCCGGGATCTCCTCTCCGCGCTGCGCCGGCTCGCGCAGCGAACGCGTCGCCCTGGGCTCGCTGTGCACCGGCGGCTACGCGCTCGCCAAGGCGGGACTGCTCGACAAGTACCGCGCCGCGATCCACTGGGAGAACATGTCGGCGCTGCGCGAGGAGTTCCCGCGGATCGACTTCACCGAGCAGCTCTTCGCGATCGACCGCGACCGCTACACGTGCTCGGGCGGCATCGCGCCGCTCGACCTGATGCTCAACCTGATCAAGGACGACCTCGGGCGGGACATCGCGCCGCTGATCTCGGAGCAGTTCATCCTCGACCGCATCCGCAACGACCGCGACCGCCAGCACATTCCGCTGCAGGCGCAGGTCGGCGTCTTCCACGAGCGCCTGATCAAGGCGGCCGCGCTGATGGAGGCCAACATCGAGGAGCCGATGTCGCTCGATGCGCTCGCGGCGTCGATCGGCGTGTCGCGCCGCCAGATCGAGCGCCTCTTCAAGCGGCATCTCGACCGGGCGCCGACGAAGTACTACCTGGAGCTGCGGCTGCGCCGCGCGCGCGAGCTGCTGCTGCAGACGTCGATGTCGATCATGGACATCACCACGGCCTGCGGCTTCCAGTCGCCGCCGCACTTTTCCAAGTGCTACCGCAACGCGTTCGGGTATCCGCCGAGCGCCGAGCGGCAGACGACCCGCGCGAGGGAACGCATCCATGAGCCGCTATTCGCTCGCCAGTCTGGTGCGCAACGGGCTCTCGTACCACGAGAACTGGCAGGCCGCGTGGCGCAGCCCCGAGCCCCGGGCGGAGTACGACGTCGTCATCGTCGGCGGCGGCGGACACGGGCTCGCCACCGCCTACTACCTCGCCAAGGAGCACGGCATCACCAACGTCGCCGTGCTGGAGAAGGGCTGGATCGGCGGCGGCAACACCGGCCGCAACACGACGATCGTGCGCTCGAACTACCTGTGGGACGAAGCGACGCACCTCTACGAAAAGTCGATGCGGCTCTGGGAGGGCCTCGCGCAGGACCTCAACTACAACGTGATGTTCAGCCAGCGCGGCGTGCTGAACCTCGGCCACACGCTGCAGGACATGCGCGACATCGCGCGCCGCGTGAACGCCAACCGGCTGAACGGCGTCGACGGCGAGCTGCTCGACGCGGCGCAGGTGAAGGCGATGGTGCCGATCATCAACGACTCGCCGCGCGCGCGCTACCCGATCCTCGGCGCGTCGCTGCAGCGGCGCGGCGGCGTCGCGCGGCACGACGCGGTGGCGTGGGGTTTCGCCCGCGGCGCCGACGCGCGCGGCGTCGACATCCTGCAGAACTGCGAGGTCACCGGCATCCGCCGCGAGGGCGCGCAGGTGGTCGGGCGTCGAGACGAGCCGCGGCTTCATCAAGGCGCGCAAGGTCGGCGTCGTCGCCGCGGGCAACTCCAGCGTGCTCGCCGCGATGGTCGGATCTGCGCCTGCCGATCGAGAGCCATCCGCTGCAGGCGCTGGTGTCGGAGCCGATCAAGCCCGTGCTGCACACGGTGGTGATGTCGGGCGCCGTCCACGGCTACATCAGCCAGTCGGACAAGGGCGACCTCGTGATCGGCGCCGGCATCGACGCCTACACCGGCTACGGCCAGCGCGGCAGCTTCCCCGTCATCGAAAGCACGCTCGCGGCCATCGTCGAGCTGTTTCCGATCTTCAGCCGCGTGCGCATGAACCGCCAGTGGGGCGGCATCGTCGACGTCTGCCCCGACGCCTGTCCCATCATCGGGTTGACACCCGGTCAAGGGCCTCTATTTCAACTGCGGCTGGGGCACGGGCGGCTTCAAGGCCACGCCCGGATCGGGCTGGGTGTTCGCGCACACGATCGCGCAGGACCGGCCGCACGAGCTCAACGCCGCGTTCTCCATCGACCGGTTCTTCACCGGTCGCCTGATCGACGAGCACGGCGCGGCCGCGGTCGCGCATTGAACGCAGCGGACGCGCCGACGATGCTGCTGATCGAATGTCCCTGGTGCGGCCCGCGCGAGCAGAGCGAGTTCTCCTACGGCGGCGAGGCGCACATCGCGCGGCCGGCCGACACCGACGCGCTGACCGACGCGCAATGGGGCGATTACCTGTTCATGCGCAAGAACCCGCGCGGCGCGCACCTCGAGCAGTGGCTGCACGCGTTCGGCTGCCGGCGGTGGTTCAACGTGCGGCGCGACACCGTCACCTATCGCATCACCGCGGTGTACAAGCCGGGGGATGCTCGCGCCGGAGGCAGCGCATGACCCAGGCCTGCCGCCTGCCCGCCGGCGGCCGCATCGACCGCCGCACGCGGCTCGCGTTCACGTTCAACGGCAGGCGCTACGAGGGCCACGCCGGCGACACGCTCGCCTCCGCGCTGCTCGCCAACGGCGTGCAGCGTGGTCGCGCGGAGCTGGAAGTATCACCGGCCGCGCGGCATCGTCGCCTGCGGCGTGGAGGAGCCCAACGCGATCGTGCAGCTCGAAACCGGCGCCGGCCACGGTGCCGAACGCGCGCGCGACGGAGGTGGAGCTCTACGACGGCCTCGTCGCGAACAGCGTGAACGCCTGGCCGAGCGTCGATTTCGACGTGATGGCGTTCGCGGGCCTCTTCGCGCGCTTCATGCCGGCCGGCTTCTACTACAAGACGTTCATGTGGCCGCGATCGTTCTGGATGAAGTACGAGCACTTCATCCGCAAGGCGTCCGGCCTCGGCACTGCGCCCACGGCGCCGGACCCCGACCATTACGACAGGATGAACGCCCACTGCGACGTGCTGGTCGTGGGCGGCGGGCCCGCCGGACTCGCCGCGGCGCTGGGCGGCGGGCAAGGCCGGCGCGCGCGTCATCCTCGCCGACGAGCAGAGCGAATTCGGCGGCAGCCTGCTGTCGCATCGCGACGTCGCGGCCGTCGCCGCGGATCCGGCGGCCGACGGCTCGATCGACGGCGCGACGCCGATGGCGTGGGTGACGCGGACCGTCGCCCAGCTGCAGACGATGCCCGAGGTGCGGCTCCTGCCGCGCAGCACCGTGTTCGGCTATCACGACCACAACTTCCTGACCATCGCCGAGCGCCGCACCGATCATCTGCCGCCGGGCGAGCGCAAGGGGCCGCGCGAGCGCGTGTGGCGCGTGCGCGCGAAGCAGGTCGTGCTGGCGACGGGCGCGATCGAACGCCCGCTCGTCTTCGGCAACAACGACCGGCCGGGCGTGATGCTGGCCTCGGCGGTGTCCACGTTTCGTGAATCGCTACGGCGTGCGGCCCGGCACGCGCGCCGTCGTGTTCACCAACAACGACAGCGCGTATCGCACGGCGCTGCGTCTCGCCGCCGCGGGCATCGACGGTCGCGGCGGTCGTCGACGCGCGTCCGCGCGCCGGGCGGCGAGTTGCCCGAGCGCGCGCGCAAGGCGGGCATCGAGGTGATCGCCCACGCCGTCGTCGTCGACACCCGCGGCACGAAGCGCGTCAGCGCCGTCGACGTCATGGCGCTCGACACCCAGGGCGCCGACTGTCGCCGGGCCGGTGCGCACGCTGCCGTGCGACCTCGTGGCGGTGTCGGGCGGCTGGAGCCCGGTCGTGCACCTCCATGCGCAAGCGGGCGGCCGGCCGCAGCTTCGATGCCGTCAAGGCGTGCTTCGTGCCGGGAACGCCGGTGCAGGCCGAGCGCTCCGCCGGCGCCGCCAACGGCAGCTTCGCGCTGCACGCGTGCCTCACCGAAGGCGTCGCCGCGGGCACCGACGCCGCGCGCCGCGCGGGCTTCACCGCGCGCGATCGCGACGTGGACGCCCACCGTCGACGACGCGGCGGAGGAGCCGCTCGCCCCCCTCTGGGTCGTGCCGTCGCCGCGCGGCATCGAACGCGGGCCGAAGCAGTTCGTCGACCTGCAGAACGACGTCGCCGCGTCGGACATCGTGCTCGCGGCGCGCGAGGGCTACCACTCGATCGAGCACGTCAAGCGCTACACGGCGCTGGGCTTCGGCACCGACCAGGGCAAGCTCGGCAACGTCAACGGCCTGGCGATCCTCGCGCAGGCGCTCGGCAACGACATCGCGAGCACGGGCACGACGACCTTCCGCCCCAACTACACGCCGGTGACGATCGGGCGCGATCGCCGGCCCCGATCTCGGCGATCTGTTCGATCCCGTGCGCAAGACGGCGCTGCACGCGTGGCACGAGGAGCACGGCGCGCTGTTCGAGAACGTCGGCCAGTGGAAGCGGCCGTGGTACTTCCCCAGGCCGGGCGAGGATCTCCACGCCGCCGTGGCGCGCGAGTGCCTCGCCACGCGCAACGGCGTCGGGATCATGGACGCGTCCACGCTGGGCAAGATCGACATCCAGGGACCGGACGCCGCGACGTTCCTCGACTGGGTGTACACCAACGCGTGGGACAAGCTCGGCGTCGGCCGCTGCCGCTACGGCCTCATGCTCGACGAGAACGGCATGGTGATGGACGACGGCGTCACGACGCGCCTCGCCGACGATCACTTCCTGATGACGACCACGACGGGCGGCGCCGCGCGCGTGATGGGGTGGCTCGAGCGCTGGCTGCAGACCGAATGGCCGCAGCTCGAGGTCTACCTCACGTCGGTGACCGATCACTGGGCGACCGCGAGCGTGGCCGGGCCCCGGAGCCGCGACGTGGTGCGCGCGGTGTGCGCGGGCATCGACTTCTCGCCCGAGGCGTTTCCGTTCATGGCCTGCGCGCGAGGGAACCGCCGCCGGCGTGCCGGCGCGCGTGATGCGGATCAGCTTCTCCGGCGAGCTCGCCTACGAGATCAACGTCTGCGCCAACGAGGCGCGGCACGTCTGGGAAGCGCTGATGGCGGCCGGCGCGAAGCACGGCATCACGCCCTACGGCACCGAGACGATGCACGTGCTGCGCGCCGAGAAGGGATTCGTCATCGTCGGGCAGGACACCGACGGCTCGGTGACGCCCGTCGATCTCGGCATGGACTGGATCGTCGCCAAGGGCAAGGACTTCCTCGGCCGCCGCTCGCTCTCGCGCGCGGACACCGCGCGCGGCGATCGCAAGCACCTCGTCGGCCTGCTGACCGACGATCCGAAGGCCGTCCTGCCGGAGGGCGGGCAGATCGTCACCGACGCGCGGCGCGCGGCCGCCGGTGCCCATGCACGGCCACGTAACGTCGAGCTACTACAGCGCCTGCCTCGAGCGGTCGATCGCGCTGGCGCTCGTGCAGAATGGCCGCAACCGCATCGGCGAGAGGGTGCACGTGTCGCTGCCCGACGGGCAGCGCGATTCCCGCGACGATCGCCAGGCCGGTGTTCCTCGATCCCGAAGGGGCGCGGCAGAATGTCTGATTCCATCCTCCGCGAAAGCCCGCTCGCGCGCTTCAAGCTCGGGGCGCGCGCGACGCACTCGCCGGGCCACGCCGGGGTCATCGCGCGCGAGCGCCCGTTTCTGGGCCACCTCAATCTGCGGGGCAACGCGAAGGATCCGCGCTTCGTCGGCGCCGTGAGCGACGTGCTCGGCGACGGCCTGCCGCTCGTCGCCAACACGGTCGCCGACGTGCAGGGCATCACGATGTACTGGCTCGGCCCCGACGAGTGGCTGATCGTGACGCCGGGCGAGCGCAGCGGCGGGGATCGAAGCCGAGTTGCGCAAGGTGCTGGCGGGGCTGCGCATCGCCGTCACCGACGTGAGCGGGGGCCAGACGCGTGCTGCAACTGCACGGCGCGCACGTGCGCGACGTGCTCGCCAAGGGCTGCCCCATCGATCTGCATCCGCGCGCGTTCTCCATCGGCCAGTGCGCGCAGAGCCATCTCGCCAAGGCGCCGATCCTCATCGGCCAGATCGAGAACCAGCCGTACTTCGAGCTCATCTTCCGCCGCAGCTTCGCCGACTATCTGTGGACGTGGCTCGAGGGCGCCGCGGCCGAATACGGTCTGGAGGTCGCGGCGTGAAGGGAGGGCGCCGGCGAAGGAGAGCGCGCCGCCGGCATCGCGCTCTTCGATCTCGACTACACGCTGCTGGGCGGCGACGCCACCTGGGAGTGGATCCATTTCCTGATCGGGCAAGGCGCGCTCGATCGCGCGTCCTACGAGGCCGAGCTCGAGCAGTTCTACGTCGACTACCGCGAGGGCACGCTCGACATCCGCGATTTCCTGCACTTCGACTTCCGCGCGCTGTCGAGCCATCCCCGGGCGCGGATGGAGGCGTGGCGCGAGCAGTATCTGGCCCAGGCCATCGCGCCGATCCTCCTGCCCAAGGCGCGCGAGCTCATCGCCTCGCACGAGGCGCGCGGCCACCTGACCGTGATCGTCACCGCGGCCAACAGCTTCATCACCGCGCCCATCGCCGGCATGTACGGCGTGCGCGCACCTGCTCGCGAGCGATCCCGAGATCGTCGACGGCGAGTTCACCGGCCGGATCGAGGGCATCCCGTGCTTTCACGAGGGCAAGTTCATCCGGCTCGAAGCCTGGCTCGCCGGTCGCGGCCAGGCGTTGCCGGACTTCGCGGAGAGCTACTTCTACGGCGACTCGCAAAGCGACGTGCCGCTGATGGAGAAGGTCACGCACCCGGTCGTGGTGAGCCCCGACGATGCGCTGGCGCGGCTCGCGCAGGCGCGCAACTGGCCGGTCATTTCGTTGCGCTGAGGCGGGCAGCGGAGCGAACTCGCGGATCGGGTAAAATGCGCGGTCCGGAGAGGTGGATGAGCGGTTTAAGTCGCACGCCTGGAAAGCGTGTTTAGGTTAATAGCCTAACGCGGGTTCGAATCCCGCCCTCTCCGCCATTTCTTATTATAAATCAATGATATATGTGACGTTTCCAGCTTTGCATTTCATAACAATTGCACTTGTATTTGAACGTAATTCTTGCTGTTAATCGTACTGTTTTGGTCAGATCTTGGTCATCAAGTTGCTCAAATATTAGGCAGCATTTGTGGTGGTAGAACGCCACCGCTTACCGCCCCCAGCGGTCCCCCAAGATCCCCAGCGGCTGCCTTCGCTCGACGACGGGCGGCGCGAGTCCAAATAGTCCCCATACCTAAGTCGCCGGCTTGCAGAATTGCAGCAATTCGGCTAAGCTGCAATCATGAAAGCCACTCTCACCCTCACGAACCGCGGCGTGGTGACGCTCCCCGCGAAGCTTCGCCGCGCGTTGGGCCTCCGGGCCGATGATCAGCTCATCGCCGAGACGACGCCGGAAGGGCTGCTGCTGCGTCCTGCGGTGACGTTGCCGGTCGAGATCTACAGCGAGAAGCGAATCCGTGAATTCGACGAGGCCGAGGCCGAACTGGCGAAAGTCCTGAGTCACCGCAGCCGTCCTAAGAAATCTGCCCGATAAGCGCTGGCGGATGCGCATATTTCTCGATGCCAACGTGCTCTTTTCGGCGGCGAAGTCCGACGGCGCGATCCGCCAGCTGCTGATGCTGCTCGAGAAGTCCGGCCACGAGTGTTGCGTGGACGGTTACGTGATCGAGGAAGCGCGCCGAAACCTCGTTGCCAAAGCGCCGGATCGTGTTGTCGCTCTCGAGAGGCTGCTGTCGCGCATGAAGACGGCAGGTGCGCAGCGCAGTGACGCTGCGCTGGAAGCGTCGTTGCCGTTGCCGGCGAAGGATCGGCCCGTACTGGCGGCGGCCATCCACCAGAGTTGTGGCGCCTTGGTCACTGGCGATCGCACGCATTTCGGGCCTCTGTACGGCCGTACGATTCATGGCGTAACCATCCACTCGCCGCGGTCGCTGGCGGAGGCGCTCCTGTTGTAGCGGGAAATCCCCTCTGCGCGACTCCGTGTGTGCCCCGCCATGTGGGGAGGCCAGACGGTACTCCAATAGACTGCGGACCACCTTCGGCTGACTCCTGCCGTGACTCGAGTTGACTTGACATGCGCCGGTCAGCGGCTATGATAGCTAGACTGTCTAGACGTTCTTTTCGGAGGACCGACAACATGAACAAGTGGCAACTTCAAGACGCAAAGAACAGGTTGTCCGAAGTGGTGAGGAAAGCCACGGACGAGGGGCCGCAAATCATTACGCTGCGAGGTGACGACGCCGTGGTGGTGGTTGCCGTGGACCAGTATGCCCGCCTTACCCGCAAGCCCAAAGGGACCCTCGTCGATTTCCTTCGCAAATCGCCGTTGGGCACGGTTGCTCTCGATCTCACGCGCAGCCGTGATACGGGCAGGGCGGTCGTGTTGTGAGCTGGCTGCTCGATACCTGCGTCGTTTCCGAGCTGGTGCGCCCACGACCGAAGGCGTCGGTCGTCAGCTGGGTACTCGAACGCGATGAAGATGAACTGTTCCTGAGCGTCATCACGATCGGGGAACTGGAAAAGGGGATCGCCAGGCTGCCCGTTTCGCCCAAGCGGATCGCACTCGAGCAATGGGTGCGTCGCGATCTCGCGGATCGGTTCCGTGGCCGCCTGCTGGCCATTGACTCAGGCGTTGCGGCCCGTTGGGGCGCGCTGGTTGGCGCGTCGGAAGCACGCGGCCAGCCGCTGCCCGTCATCGATAGCCTGATCGCGGCGACGAGCTTGGAGCAGGATCTCACCGTCGTCACCCGCAATACGGATGATCTCGAACGTTGTGGCGCGCGCTGCTTCAACCCGTGGGTCGGGAAATAACGCTGCATGGCATCTCGCGTCGCGAAATCCGGCAGGCAACGTTCCAGCGGCAATCTGCGCATCGGCGATCACTGGAATGCGATCACCATCATCGCCCTGTCGCAGAGCAATCCGCTCAAGGCGGTGGCCGAGCTGGTAGAAAACAGCATCGATGCCCGTGCGAGAACGATCGTCATCACCCGGGGCAAGGAGAAGGGGCAGCATTACCTGCGCGTGAAGGACGACGGGGAGGGCGTGCGCCGGAATGCCGACGGCGAGCCGGATTTCCACTACGTGGCGACGCACGTCTGCGATTCCATCAAGCGCCAGCTGAAGGTGCAAGGCGCGGGCGGCTTGCAAGGCGAATTCGGTATCGGCCTGCTGAGCTTCTGGACTCTGGGGGAAGAGCTTCTACTGACCTCGGCGAGCGCGGATGGACGCGCTTTTCAGATGCACCTGAAGAAGGGCGACCCGAGCTATCGCATCACGCACCGCCCGACGTTGTTCGCCGAAGCGGGGTCGGAGGTCCTGATCAGGGGCATCCTGCCGGGCATCAAGAACTTCAGCGGCGACAAGATCCAGTGGTACCTCGCCTCGGAGTTGCGCGACCGCATTCGCCATTCGGGCGTATCGATCCGCGTCGTCGATCGGACCGCGCGGGCCGAATACAAGGTCGAGCCCCGCCAGTTCGAGGGCCGACTGTTGCACGAGCTGGATGGCTGCCTGCCGCCCCAGAGCGACGTGTACGCAGAGCTGTACTTGCATGCCCATCTGCCGGCCAACGCGGTGTCGCTGTATCGTTCGGGCACGCGCGTGCTCGCCAATCTCACCGAGCTCGAAGCGTTCGCGCGCATTCCCTGGACGAGCGGCTATGTGCAGGGGATCATCGATGCGCCTTATCTCAACCTGACGCCGGGCACGCGGCTCGGCGTCATCCATGATGCCGCACTGGCGCGCCTCGCCGAGGAGCTTCGGCTCGCTCGAGGCGCGTCTCGCGAAGATCATCGAGGACCAGCAGCGGGCCGAGGAAGAGCGGGCGAGTCGCGATGTGCTCCGCTCGGTGCAAGGGGCACTCAAGGAGGCGCTGCTGGCCCTGCCGGCGGAGGAGTACGACTGGTTCGATCTGCGTCGCGGCGAGGGCAAGCGGCGGCCGCGTACGGCGGCGCCGGCGGACCCTGGGGACGGCACGTCAGCAGACGATCAAGCCATCGCGGTCGAGCCTGCGGACGACCACGAGGCCGCCGAAGGTCAGCGGCAATTCTTCGAGTTTGCGGGTCCGCTGTTTTCGGTGATGATTTCCCCGACGTCGAGCGTCATCGAAGTAGGTGGATCACGCGCGTTGCGCGCGATCGCTCGCGACCGGGTGCGGCGACCGGTGGAGGATGATCTCACGTACGAGTGGGCCATTCTCGAGGGTGATGGAACGCTCGACAGCGCCGACGGGGAGATGGCGACGTTTCGGGCAGCGGCCGAGCCGGGGCTGGCGCGGGTCGAGGTCACGGTCACGCAGCGTGACGTCGTCTGCAAGGCCGAAGCGCAGATTACCGTGGCGGCCTCGTTGCTGCCGAAGGGCAGGCGGCGGCGATTCCAATTACCAAGGCCTCCCGGGTTACACCTTCCACAAGGCCGCGGGGGAACTGTGGCGTTCGCGGTTCGACGCGGAGCGCAATCTGGTCGTGATCAACAACGGCCATCGCGATTTCGTCTACGCGGCACGCAGCAAGATGCTGAAGCTCCGTTACATCTGTCGCCTGTTCGCCAAGGAGCTCGTACTCAAGAACTTCATCGGAATTCCCCCGGATCAACTGCTGGAACGCTTGCTCGAGCTGACGTTGTACACCGAGGAGAATCTGCGCTAGGACGGGTTGGGGATTTGGCAAACGGCTCGCCCTCGGCGGCCACCCGGAAAACCCATCGGAGCTCGGAGTCAGCCGCTTCCCTAGCGAGCCATTCGCGCTGGCGGCGACGACACGGCGTGATTGCCCCACTCACATTCTCGGACGAAGGGTTGTCGGCTGCATGTTCGATTTTCAAAAACTTATTCAAGCCGCACGCCGACGCGTGCCCATTGTCGCGCGGGCCTGCGGGGATTTGCTTTTTGCACCCATCTTGTGCGTACCGCTGCGGACGACAGGTTTCGCAGCTTCCAAGGCCGCGAGCACCGCAGCAGGCTGCTTTGAGGCGACCAAGAGCAAGGCGCGCGCTGGGCCTTGTGGCTCGCGACGTTCCTGCTCCCAGTTGCGCAGAGTGCCAAGGCTCACGCCCATAAAGCCGGCGAACTCCGGTTGCGATAGGCCGAGCTCCTTTCGAATTGCCGGCACGTCGGCAGCTTTAGGCATCTCGACCGAGTAGGTCCTAAGCTTCAGCTCGCCCCGTTTCCACGCCTTGATTTCTTCCAAACCCTTGATGATCTCTTGCGCGATATTGCGTTTAGTCATTTCAGTTCCTCAATCAGCTTCGCAATCCGTTTAAGATCGGCCGCGCTCAGATTTTCCTGTTCTCCCTTTCCATAAAGCGTGAGTAGAAATACCTGACCTTCGGGCTTGAGCCAGTAATAGATGATGCGCAAGCCACCCGATTTACCTTTGCCCGCGACAGCCCAACGAACCTTGCGCGCACCACCAGATCCGCCCGTCTTCGCTGGCGGCGGTGTCGCGCATCGGCCTACATGCCGGCTGGCGGCTTCGGCGGTGGAGGCGGCATTGGTGGGGCCTTGGGCGGTGGCGGCACCGCCTGCGGCTGGATGCCGATATCTCTTCCCGGTCGCTGCGGTCGATGCGGCCGCTGTTGCCTGGCAAAGTATCCGTTGTAATAGTACGTCGGTGCAGCGTAGGCCCCGCTATCGCGGATAGCCTGCTGCAGGTCGATCGCATCCTGTAGGGCACGCTCCCGCTGCCACCCCCTCTCCTGTGCAGCGTACGCGTCGGCATTGGCCTTGTTCTCGGCTTCTTGACGCGCTTGCTGCCTGGCCTCCAGTTCGGCGCTTTTGGCGCGCACCTCGTCGAGCGTCATCGTTCGGACGCTGTTGGGTGTGATGTCGACCTTCTGCGACTTTTGCGCGGCGTCGCAAGGACGGTCGCGGAATTCGATCTTGCCGGCAGCATCCTGACACTTGTAAATGTCCCCGGCTGACGCGGACGGCGACATCACGGCAACGGCGATCAACAGGGCCAGTTTCATCGTCATTTCAGACAGCCGCCCATTGCTCCGGTTTCCGTTGCTGGCATCCGATCGGCACGCAGCGATCGCGTTGCCCCATTCTAGCGCCGCCGCATCACGATGAACCAATACCGAACCGCGGTTGCCACAAACAACAATCCCCGCCGGAGCGGTGCCAGCTGGGTACTCGAACGCGACGAAGACGAACTGTTCCTGAGCGTCATCACGATCGGGGAACTGGAAAGGGGGATCGCCAGGCTGCCCGATTCGCCCAAGCGGGTCGCGCTCGAGCAATGGGTGCGGCGCGCGCTGCTTCAACCCGTGGGTCGGGAAATAACGCTGCATAGCATCTCGCGTCGCGAAATCCGGCAGGCAACGTTCCAGCGGCAATCTGCGCATCGGCGATCGCTGGAATGCGTTGTCATGCGGCCCCCGGCACGGGTCGCGCCATGATCAAGTCCGTCTGATGGTCCGACCCTAGCCGAAACTCGTGGTCCCCGACCGTCTCGAACTGCCACTGCTCGTAGAACGAGATTGCTCGTGCGTTGCGCTCCCACACTCCGAGCCAAAGCGTTCGGTGGCCCGCCGATCGGGCTGCGTCGAGGCTCGCTCGCATGAGCGCGGCACCGACTCCGTGCCCAATGGCGCTCCGGTCCACGTAGAGCCGTTGGAGTTCGACCGGGCCCGACCCGGTCACGCTCGGGTCCGTCGTCCCGGTTCGGAGCTTGGCGTACCCGTCTGGTTGCTCCTCGCCGTCCATGAACGCGAGCAGGAACGTGTTCGTGTCGTCTGCCAGCTCTGCCCGAACGCGGTCAAGCGGGAACGAGTCCCGGACATACGCCTCGATGTCGTCCGGTGAGTTGGCGTCGGCGAAGGTGTCGCGGAATGTCCGCTCGGCGAGCGCCGCCAGCGCCTCGGCGTCGGCCGGCTTGGCGGTACGGATGCGGCATTGCTCGAACATGATCGCTACGGTAGCGAGTCGGAATTACAAGACGTGGATCGTTTGGACGATGCGCAAGCAAACAGGGTACGCCGCACGATCGTGCAGCGTCAAAGGCAAGTGACAGTTGACGCGAGAACGGCGACGCACATGATGTGCACTGTCTGTCCCGCTGACCCGTCGCGGTGCCCGAGCCGTGCTCACCAGGGTCCGGATGGACTTTACTAAGTTCACTCCAGAACAGTGAATGGGCGGAACGGCTCACGGGAATCCAGCATGCGCTCCAAACGCTTCGAGAAGATCGCCGAGCGACCCATCAACAAGGATACGTTCGTCAAGCCGTGGCCCGACGTTGGACTGAGCACGACGCACAGTCCTTTTCGATCCCGTCCCGAGCCTGTCGATCCGGGACGGGGCGATCTTCGAGATGGACGGCATCGCGAGCGAGGACTTCGACCTCGTCGAGAAATTCATCGCCCGGCACGCGATCGACCTCGCCGTTGCCGAGCGCGCGATGGGCACGCCTTCGCTCGAGATCGCGCGGATGATCGTCGACATCAACGTCCCGCGTCCGGAGGTTCTCGCGATCGTGGGCGGCTGCACGCCCACGAAGCTCGTCGACATCATGAACCGGATGAACGTGCTGGAAATGATGATGGGCCTGGCCAAGATGCGCGCCCGGCGCACTCCGGCCAACCAGGCGCACGTCACCAACCGGAAGGAGCATCCGGCGCTGCTCGCGGCCGCCGCGGCCGAGGCGGGCGGCTACCGGCAACTCGCCGAGAATCTCCGTCGTGCTGCGGAGCTGACCGGGCTCCCCAACGACCGCGTGTTCGACATCTACGCAATGCGGCGCCCCGGCCGCGCCAGCGTGGCGGAATTACATGACCTCGCCGCGGAGCTGCGGCGGCAGGACATGCCGCGCGTGGCGGCGTTCATCGCCGAGGCGGCCGACGCTTACGGCAAGCGGGGCATCGCCAAGCGCGCCTAGCCGCCCACGGCCCCGGGAATGCCGGACAGGCTAACGGCGGCGATCCCGGCCATGGCACAGGCTTCATCGTTGTCGCCGGTGTCGCCGGAGATGCCGACCGCCCCGACCACTTCGCCATCCGCGCCTGCGATCAGCACGCCTCCGGGCGACGGAATTATCCGCCCCTGAGTGGCCGCCGCGAGCGCCGTGACGAAAGTCGGAGATTTGACGGCCCGGTCGGCCAGCGCTCGCGTGCCGAAGCCCATGCCGAGCGCCCCCCAGGCTTTCCCGTAGGCAATGTCGAACCGGACAAAGCCTGCCCCGTCCTCCCGCTTGAACGCGATCAGGTGCCCGCCGGCGTCGAGCACGGCGACCCCGAGTGGAGCCAGGCGCCTCTTGCGCCCCTCCGCGAGCGCTGCATCGATGATCGCGCCGGCCTGCGCCAATTTCAGGTTTGCCATGCCATCTCCTTCGCTTTTCGATCCCCGCGCGTCCCGGCGCGTGAGAAAATACCGTATCCGGTTCCGTGGCAAGATGCCTTTCCGCTCACCCTCGAGCGAGCCACCTCACCCGACAGTTCACCATGAAACTCGACGATCCCAAGACCCTGCGGCCGACCGCACCCGCCGCGCATGCCCCCGCAATCGATCTCCGAGGAGGTCCTGCTCGAGAAATACGCCAAGGGGGGCGAGCAGACCATCGACGCCATACGCCGCCGCGTGGCGCGCGCACTGGCGGCCGTCGAGCCGCCCGCGCAGCGGGGGCAATGGGAGGAGGCGTTCCTGCAGGCCCAGCAGAACGGCTTCATCCTCGGCGGACGGATCAATTCCGCCGCCGGCACGGACCTCAAGGCCACGCTCATCAATTGCTTCGTCCAGCCGGTCGGCGACAGCATCTCCGGCGACGAGAACGGCATCGGCATCTATGTGGCGTTGAACGAGGCCGCCGAGACGATGCGCCGCGGCGGCGGCGTGGGCTACGACTTCTCGCCCATCCGCCCGCAGGGCGCGCACGTCAAGGGCACGAACAGCCGCGCCAGCGGACCGCTCTCGTACATGCGGGTGTTCGACCAGAGTTGCGCGACCGTGGAGTCGGCGGGCTCGCGGCGCGGCGCCCAGATGGGCATCCTGCGCTGCGATCATCCCGACATCGAGGCGTTCATCCACGCCAAGGACGACGGCCGGCTCACCAACTTCAACCTCTCGGTGGCGGTGACCGACGCCTTCGTGGCGGCCGTGCGCGAGAACGCCGACGTGGGAGCTGGTGCACAAGGCGCCGCCGGCGCCCGACCTCCTCGCGGCGGGCGCGCACCAGCGCGACGACGACCTGTGGGTGTACCGCACCGTGCGCGCCGGCGCGCTGTGGGACCAGATCATGCTGTCCACCTACGATCACGCCGAGCCGGGCGTGGTGTTCATCGACGCGATGAACCGCGACAACAACCTCTCGTACTGCGAGACGATCGAAGCCTGCAATCCCTGCGGCGAGCAGCCGCTCCCGTCGTACGGCTGCTGCGACCTGGGCAGCGTCGACCTGACGCGCTTCGTGCAGGATCCGTTCACGTCCGCGGCGCGCTTCGATTTCTCGGGCTTCGCCGCCACCGTCGCCGTCGGCGTGCGGATGCTCGACAACGTCCTCGACGTGACCGCGTGGCCGCTGCCGCAGCAGCGGAAGGAGGCGATGGACAAGCGCCGCGTGGGGCTGGGCTTCACCGGGCTCGGCGACGCGCTGATCGAGCTCAACCTGCGCTACGACAGCGCGGAGGGACGCGCGATGGCCGCCCGCATCGCCGAGGCGATGCGCGACGCCGCGTACATGGCCTCGGTCGAGATCGCCAAGGACAAGGGCTCGTTCCCGCTGCTCGACGCGGAGCAGTATCTCGCCGCGCCGCGCTTCGCGTCCCGTCTGCCCGACTCGATCAAGGCGGCGATCCGCACGCACGGCATCCGCAACAGCCACGCCCTGTCGATCGCGCCGACGGGAACCATCTCGCTCGCTTTCGCCGACAACGCCTCGAACGGCATCGAGCCCGCGTTCAGCTGGTTCTACCGGCGCAAGAAGCGCATGCCCGACGAGACGATGAAGGAGTATCTCGTCGAGGACCACGCCTACCGCCTGTACAAGCACCTGCACGGCATCGACGACGACGTCCTGCTCCTGCCGTTCGATCCGGTACGGCAGCTGCCGGCGGGAGCGGTGTGGACCGACCCGGACGGCAAGCGCCGCGCGATGCTGACCCCCGCCTTCGTCAGCGCGCTGCAGATGAGCGCGCAGGATCACATGCTGATGAGCGCGGCGGTGCAGCCCTTCGTCGACACCGCGATCAGCAAGACGGTGAACGTTCCGGTCGACTACCCCTTCGACGCCTTCAAGGACCTCTACTTCGAGGCCTGGGAAGCCGGCCTCAAGGGCATCGCCACCTATCGCCCCAACAGCGTGCTGGGCGCGGTGCTCGAGGTCGCGCCGGCCACAGCACCCGCCGCGGAGCCGCAGGACTTCGACACCGCCGACCCGGACCGGCGCATCCGCCTCGATCGCGCGCACCAGCCGCCGCTGTCCAGCCTGCGCTGGCCGGGCCGCCCGGAGCTGACCAACGGGAACCCCTGCTGGACGTACGTGGTCCGCCATCCGCTGGGCGACTTCGCCGTCTTCATCGGCCACATCGAGGACGGCAAGTCCTACCCCTTCGAGGTGTGGATCAACGGCGCGGAGCAGCCGCGCGGCCTGGGCGCCATCGCCAAGACGCTGTCGATGGACATGCGCACCGACGATCGCGCCTGGCTGGACATGAAGCTCTCCGCGTTGCAGAAGGCGAGCGGCGACGACGGCTTCGAGATGGCGATGCCGCCCGACGGGCGCAAGGTGCGCGTGCCGAGCCTCGTGTCGGGCTTCGCGAAGCTGATCCGCTATCGGTGCAACGAGCTCGGCGCCTTCGCCGACGACGGCACCGGCAAGACGCCGGTGGTCGACGCGCTGATGGGCCCGAAGGAGCCGAAGGCCGGTCCCGACGGCACGCTCTCCTGGACCGTGGACGTGATCAACCACGCCACCGGCGACGACTTCGTGCTGTTCCTGAAGGAGCTGGTGATGCCCGACGGGCAGCGCCGGCCCTACTCGATGTGGCTGTCCGGCGAGTACCCGCGCGTGATGGACGGGCTGTGCAAGGCGCTCTCGCTCGACATGCGCGTCTACGACCCCGCGTGGATCGGCATGAAGCTGCGCAAGCTCCTGAACTACGGCGAGCCGAACGGCTCGTTCATGGCGCGCACGCCGGGATCGGACAAGGCGCAGATCTATCCGTCGACGATCGCCTATCTCGCCCAGTTGATGATCCACCGCTACGCGATGCTCGGCATCCTGACCGAGCAGGGTTACCCGGTGGAACATGCCGGCATCCTCGCGGTGCCGCCCGCCGAGCAGACGCACAGCGCCGAGCTCAAGACGCTCCCCGGGAAGAAGTGCCCCGAGTGCGGCAACAAGGCGTTGATCCGCAAGGACGGCTGCGACTTCTGCACCGACTGCGGCTATACGGGCGCCTGCGGCTGACGCACCCGCGCCGGACCGCGAAGCCGCGCCGAGGGCCGCCCGGAGAGCGCCGCTGCCAGTGCGAGCGTGCGGATCGTGTCGCCTCCCCGGATCATCGGGAAGCGGGCATCGACAGCACGATCTTGCCGAGGTGGCGGTTCGCTTCCATGTGCGCCCGGGCCGCCTCGAGCTCATCGAACGGGAAGACGCGGTCTATGACCGGCTTGATGCGCCCCGCGGCGATCGCGGGCATCAGGTCGGCCACGAAGGCGGGCACGCCCGCGGCGCGCTGCTCCGCCGTGCGCAGCTTGTTCGACACGCCGAAGAGCGTGAGGCGCTTCGCGTGCAGCGCCTGGATGTCGATCTCGGCCTTCAGGACGCTGTCGACGTAGCCCACCGTCGCGAGCCGGCCCTCGAAGGCCATCGAGCGCACGCATTCGGCGAACACCGAGCCGCCGACGGTGTTCACGACCAGGTCGGCGCCCTTGCCGCCGGTGGCCTTCATCACGGCGTCGTGGAAGTCGCCCTTGCGGGTGCAGATCCCGAGGTCGAGCCCCAGGGGCTTCAGCCGGTCGAGCTTGTCCTGCGAGCCCGAGGTGCCGATGACATGCGCGCCGCGCTCCTTCGCCGCCTGCAGCGAGGCCACGCCGACGCCGGAGGAGATGCCGGTCACCAGCACCCACTCGCCGGGGGCGAGGCGGCCCTGCGCGAAGAGCATGTCGTGCACCACCAGGAAGGTGAGCGGGATCGACGCGGCTTCCTCCCACGAGACGATGTCCGGCACGGCCATCGCCTCGCGCTCGTCCATCAGCGCGTACTCGGAGAACGCGCCGGGGCAGCGACCCATCACGCGCTGGCCCGCCTGGAAGCGGGTCACGCCGGCGCCGAGCTTCACCACCTCGCCCGCTCCCTCCATGCCGATCGCCTTGACCGCGCCGGCCTTCACGAGGCCGTGCCCGACGATGAACTCGCCGCGGTTGAGGCTCGCGGCGCGCATCCGCACCAGCACCTGCTGCGGGCCCGGCTCGGGTATGGCGACCTCGCGCAGCTCGACCATGGCGCGGTCGGCGGTGGATTGCATGAAATAGGACTTCATCGGACGACCCGGGTACGCCGGCAAGAGCGCCGGAGGAGCGAATAGTACGCGAGCGGCCTTTCCCGAACCCTGAACGGCCAGGACCGGACCCATCAGGCCGCGCGCCCTGGCGTTCACGGCTTCGGCATCCAGCGGATTTTCCTTGGCGCCGGTCAGTCCTGAGGATTGGCAGCAGTCGGGGAGCGCCCAGCGGCGAAGAACTCCGCCAAGCGCACCATCGCCAGCGTATCCCGCTCGCAGTAAGTGAGGAGCGCATTCTCGAGCACGCGGCGCCGCTCGGAAGGTGTGGCGGGATCGATCATCTCGAAGTACGCAGGCTCGACCATGTCGCCGCTCTGCACGTCGTCGAGATTGGCGTAGTCGAGGTCGGGCGCGATCGTGGGCAGCACGCTCTTGATCGACCACGAGCCCATCATCGCGGGATGGTAGTAATGCGCGCGGACGAAGGGCAGCAGGTCGAAGAGCCGGCCAGCCATCGCGCAGAGCGCCGGCGCGAGATCGGGAAAGGCGTCGGCCAGCGACAGGAGCACGCTGCGCTCGAATCCCGCGTTGTAGACCATGATTGTGCCGGTGTCGCCGATGGCGGCGACAAGGCGCCCGGCGAACGCGCGGCGCGGGTCCTCTCCCTGCGTGTCGAGGAAGGGTGGCAGTGACGTGAGCGTGCCGTCGGCCTCCTGGCGGTGGCACGACCACTGCATCGGGATCTTCTGGTAGGGACGCGTGCCCGGCCACATCGGCACCGCCGGGCCGACCGTCTCGAAGTCGAGGAAGTAGCGCGGCCAGGGGAGGGCGGCGAGCTTCTCCGCGCCGCCGGGCGAGAGCTCGGCCTCGCCATTGGTCGTTGCGCGCCAGATCCGCAGGTGATCTTCCCGCGTCAGCCGGTCCGCGGGAACCTCGCGCAGGTCCGCATAGCCTTCGTCGCGCAATTCCCGCGCCAGCTTCGCGCCGTGGGGCAGCAGCGCCACCGGGTACTCGGCCGCATCCGGCGCGCAGAACGCCATGAACTCGCACTCGAACGGATCGGTGCACTGCGGGCCGACGGCGATGTCCGGCATCGGTCCGGCGAGATCGCGCCGCGCCGCTTCGATCCATTCCGGTATCTGCTCCTGCAGCGGCAGGATCGCCGCCGTGACGTCGGCGTAGGTGAAGAGGCCGCGATAATCGCTGCTACCGGGATAGACGAACTGGTTGTTGATGTGGGCGAGCTCGGTGCGCGCGACGGTGAGGCCCGCACCCCGCAGCACCCAGGTCTGGATGCCGGCGTCGGTGACGTGGTACTCCTTCACCCGGGTGGAGCTTTTCACCTCGATCAGCCGGCAGATGCCGCCGCGACGCTCCAGGATGTCGGCGCGCACGAGCATGTCGGCCCAGCGCAGCGCCGGTTCGAACAGCGTGATGTCGCCGGGGGTGGCGAGCGCTTCGCGGGTCTCCCGCACTGCTGCGTTGAGGTCCTTGACGTGCGCGATCAGGCGGCCTTCGGGATGCAGACGTTGAGCGGCCGTCCCCACCAAATTCCCCTGCGCCATCCGGTTCAGGACGGCCTCGCTCTGCTGTGCGAGTTCGCGCCGGTAGATCTGCAGCCACAGGCGCTTGGGGCACTGCCGGTGCGCGACCAGGCGGGACTTTGAAAGTCTCATGGGTGGGCTCGTGCCGTCCTCTGAAGTGTCACTTTGAGGACACCAGGGCGGAGACGACAAAGGCAATCGACAGCCAATTCACGCTGCGGTCTTGATCCGCTCGATCTTCACCAGCTGCCGCTTCAGCGCGCGCTGCGCGTGCCAGAGATCGTAAGCGGCCTGCCGGTGCAGCCACGTTGCCGGCGCGCCGCCTAACCGAACAGCCGGTCGAGCAAGACGTCGCGGCTGATTTCGTGATGCGCGGCGATGTCGCCGAGAATCGCGGCCAGCGTACCCAACTTGAGCGGATCGTGAGCAGGAATCGTGACGTGATGTTGCGCGGGTGTTTACAGCGTGACGCGGATGTGGTGGCCCGTCTGGCGCGAAACGCGATAGCCGATCCGCGCGAGCGCTTTGACCAGATCCGCGCCGGACAGGTCCCGCGGGAGCTTCATGCCGCTATAACTTCGTCTCGCACGAAATGCAGGCGAATCAGCTTCGGAGCGGCGTTGTCTTCAAAATGACACCGCACCGCGTCGCGGACCCGTGCGCGAAGTTCCCCGGTGCTGGCGGCCTGCGTGAAAATCGATTCGCCGACTGCGCGCGCGGTGTATCCGCCTTCGGGCGCTTCTTCTACAAGAAAAATGATCTCGCTCATCGACGACCTCGCTTGAACGGGGCATTCTACCGCAGGAGCATGATCGCGGTTACCGGAAACCGGAGCCGGAGATGACTTTCATCGCGGCGCCACGTCATTGACGCAGGCAAAGTGTCCGCGACGGTCGCCTCCGATCCTGGATTTCCGATAGTCTCGCCCCCAAATCCACACAGGAACCCCGACATGGCCCGCACCCTCCCGGACGGCTGGGAAGCGCTGGAAGCCGCCGGCGCGGCTCCGTTCGAGATCGCGACGCTGCGCCGCCTCGCCGCCGAGCTCCCGGACGACCACGCCGTCTTCCACGGCGTCCACTGGACGCGCCTCGACCACGGCTATTCGGTGTTCGGCGAAGTCGACTTCATCGTCGTTGGGCCGCAGGGGCAGGTCACCGTGGCGTTGCTGTAAACCGTGTAACGCGCATCTCCGAAGAACCGCAGAATGACCAAGCTCCTTCTCATCGACATCAACGTGCTCGGCATCGGCGCGATGCGGGAGTACGACTACCGGGACCGGCGTCACCGGGGCAAGGCCACCGGGGCGATTCACGGCACCTTCGACAAGCTGGCATCGCTGCTGGAGGACCACGCTGATCACCTGCCATTGGTTCTGTGGGACGACCGCTGCCGGTGGCGCGAGGCGATCCTCCCGCAGTACAAGCGACACCGCTGGGAAACGCCCGAGCAACTGGCGTTCCTGGAGAGCTACCTCGCCCAGGCTGCGGTGGTGCGGAAACTGCTGGGCCACCTCGGAGTACCGCAGGTCTTCTGCCCGGACTTCGAGGCGGACGACCTCGCCGGCGTCATCTGCCGTGGCGCGGATCCGGCGTGGCAGATCACGCTGGCGACCTCGGATACCGATTGGTATCAGGCAATCCGCAAGAACGTGACCTGGCGGTCCCCTCGCACCGGCAAGATCGTTCGCGAGAGTGACCTCGCCGACGTCGAGCTGATCGCGGAGGGGCCCTTCCATTCCACCGATCACTACGTCTGCGCGAAGGCGCTGGCGGGGGACACCGCCGACGGTATCCCCGGCGTGAAGGGCGTCGGCCTCAAGACGGCGGCCCGGATCATCAGGGACCATGGCTCGGTCGAGGCCCTCTGGGCAAGACACGATGCGGGAGAGGCGATCAAGGGCGTGGCACTGCAAAGGGCAGCGGGTCCGGAGTGCCGGGCCGACTACTTCCGGAACCTCAGGCTGATCGACTGGCGGCTGGCGCCGCCGTTGCGTAACGACTTCGAGTTCGCGCTTCAAGCGCCGGAACCCGCGGCGTTTGCGCAGCTCTGTGGCTACTGGGACCTGACCGGTGTTGACGAGGCGTGGCGGGGGTTCTCGATCCCGCGGAAGGAAGCGCACGGCGTCATCGCGAATGTCCGGGGCGTTCTGGAACGCGCGGCAACCCTCGGCAGCGTGGCTTGACCGACGCGGATCACCCTCAAATCTGCGAAGGCCCGCCGGTGCCCGCTGCGTCGCCGCAGCCCGGCCACAACTCAGGATTACCCGCTCGCGGGGATGTCCTGAGGCGTGGCAGCAGACTCGGAATCGGCACCGGCGAAGAACTCCGCCAACCGGACCATCGCCAGCGTGTCTCTCTCGCAGTAAGTGAGGAGCGCATTCTCAAGCACCTTGCACCGCTCGGCGGGAGTCACGGGATCAATCAAGCCCGATCGACGTTCGCAGCACGTCGTACGCCAGCGGCTTTGACTTGTACGTCGGTCATCTGCCAGCATCCCCGTATGCCACCTCGTCGGAAGAAGCATCTACTGCGCGAACTCGCCGGCCTCCCGTGGTGGGTCAGCGTGATCGTTGCCGTGATCGTCTACGTGGCGATTCGGTGGGTGCTTCCGACCATTGGCGGATCCAACGCAGCCATGCGTGCGTTGGGTGAGGGTTTGCGCGACAAGGCATGGATGTTCGCCATGCCGTTCGTCTTGGTCGCCGGTGTAGCCGCGGTCAATGCCTGGTACCGCCGACACTTGCTCGATGCCCAGAGTGGGGTCGAGAGCCTTCGGGCCATGACCTGGCAGGACTTTGAACGCCTCGTTGGCGAGGCGTACCGACGCCAGGGCTACGTGGTTGAAGAGTTCGGTGGGTCGGCGCCGGACGGCGGTGTCGACCTGGTGCTGCATCGAGCCGGCGGCAAGGTAGTGGTGCAATGCAAGCGCTGGAAGTCGACCCAGGTCGGCGTCGCGTTGATTCGCGAGTTCTTTGGCGTGACCATTGCCGAAAGGGCCGAACGTGGCATCTTCGTGACCACCGGTACGTTTACACCCGACGCGGCCGAATTCGCACGCGGCAAGCCTCTCGAGCTGGTGGATGGAACGCGCCTCGCTGCGCTGGTCGCGGGGTTGCAACCCAACAAGACAATACCAGCGGAGACTGCTGCACTCGTGTGTCCGAAATGCGGCGGTGAAATGGCCCGCCGGCTCGCCAAGCGGGGAGCCAATGCCGGGGGCGAGTTCTGGGGTTGCGTGCGCTACCCCAAGTGTTCCGGGACGCGCGACATCGGGGCAAGGGCGGGTTAGCTCTTCGAGCTGCGCCCGCCGATCTCGTCCCCAACGCGCACCACGATTTTTTCGGGATCTGCAGGGGCAACGCAATAACCCCACTCGTCCGAATGCGGCAGCGCCTCGGTCATCGCGTTCAATTGCTCAATCGGGTGCACATTCCCTGCTGGTCGATGGGCCACACTTACCGCCCGGTTCGCGGCATCAGCGAAATGGGTCGCAGACGCAGCATAATGACACCGTGATACAGCCCGAACCCGAAGGCGACGACGTCCGAGCCGAAGTACTCCGACTGTTCGAGCGATCGGATGCGTTGCAGACAGCCGTCAGCGCTGTACTCGCGCAGGCTACCCCGCCGTCGACGCGGAAGGGATTGCTGGCTACCAGCATGGGTGTGGTGTCATTGGAGCACTGGGGTGCCCAGCGCCTTCTTCTGCGAGAAGGTCTTTGCGTCACGGGGTTTGCCTTGGTTCGACTTCAGTTTGAAGCGGTCGTGCGTGCGATTTGGATCCTCGAATGCGCTAAGGACGAATGGCTGGAGCGCTTCGTCGCACCCATGGCGGACGGGCAGCTCGAGGAGCCGGTGCTGGGCCCCCCGGTCCCTGCCATGCTGTCCGCAATTGTGATGACGGCGCCAGTTATCGCTGGGATGCTGTCGCAACTGAAGGACGGGGCCTGGGCTCCGATGCACTCCTACGTGCATGGCGGCGTGCGACCCATAGCTCATACACTCGCGGGGGCGACTTATTACCAGGTGTCAGCCGTCCTCAGAAATGCCAACGGGCTGGGGCTTATGGCAGTGAACGCGATGACCGTCGCTTTCCAGGACCCTCGACTCGGCGGCTTCGTCGCCCACCTGCAGCGAACGTACGGCGACTGCTTGCCGCCGCCGAAGGCGTTATCTCCTTGAGGGGGCACTTGGTCCTCAGCCCTGCCAATCACCAGCACGTACGAAGTCCGTCGCCCTCCTACTTGCGCACTGCGTCGCTGCTCGGGTTCTTTGGCCGCTCGCCCTGCGGTAGGATGTCTACCATGCGACGGGTCTTGATCGTTATCGGGGCGGTTCTACTCCTGGTTGGGCTGGCGTGGCCGTGGCTTTCCAGGCTCGGGCTTGGGCGCCTACCGGGAGACATTCGCATCGAAACGGACCACGGCGGCTTCTACTTCCCGATCATGACCTGCGTGATCATCTCCGTGGTCGTCTCGCTTGTCATTTGGTTAATTCGCCGCTAGCGAGCACGCATCCGTAGCGCCAATACCCGAGACCGGTGCAATGCCGTTAGCAAGGAGACGTGTGCATCGTCGGTCCTGCACGCTTCGTAATACGGTAATATCATTTTTGCAATGGCACGGAGACTGGCGATGACGACGTGGCCGCGACTTTCGCTCGCCCTAGTGTGCCGCGTTAATCAGCCAACATGAAAGTCAACGTTGAACGCTCGAGTTGCACACATACCATGCCGCCGAACTTAATAGAAACTGCTTGGGACGACCGTGCCGTGGAAACGCTGGTTGATGAGGCCATTGCCAGCGGTCGCACGAAGATCAAGGCTTCGCGAATGAAGCTCGGCGACTACAACGGTTTCTCAGGCGAACTGCGCGTGCTAGCAGACAGAAAGATCAAGATAGCAATCGACCTTCGGCTAATACCAAAACCTAAGAAATGCAGTGTTTGCGGAACAACAGAAGGTCGTCTCGACTACCACAATGAGGACTATAGTCGTCCCCTCCAGACCGTTGCGATTTGTATGAAGTGCCATCTGGCGTTGCATAATCGGGATCGTTCACCAGGTTGGGCCGCAAATTGGGAGAAGCGAGTAGAGGCATATGGAGATGGAACCAAATGGTTCGAGTACATCTCGCGCAAATGAAGACAGGTGTTCCCGAGCCGCGATGGTCAAGTGCCGACACGGGCACGAGCGGGCATGGCGTTATCCCCAGTTCGGAATTCCTGGTGCCGGGTACTGCCAGCCGGGCGTCCGTCGAGTGAGGCCGGTGGTCTAGGCCTCAACGGCGACGTAGACGCCGTTGTGGTCGCTCATTGGCCCGGTCGGGGCTCGCCCCTCCCATGCGCCGACACCGGTGACGGTGACGCGGTCGCCGTGGTTCTCGGAGAAGCAGATGTGGTCGACAGAGTGACGAGTTTCCAGCTCCCCACTCGCACAGAAGTCCCGGGAGGTGAGGCAAGTCAGCGCAGCTTCTTGAAGCGCGGTACGGAGAAGCTTGTCTGATTGCGCCTCAGTGGAGCGCATCGAATTGTCAAGGCTCTGATTGAAGTCGCCGGCTACGCAGAGTAGGTCCCCAGGAAAACGGCGGCGCAGAGTCGCCCAATCGCTTCCCTGCTCCACGATCTGCTCCCGGTGCAACTCCCAGTTCTTGCCGCTGCTGTCAGGCCGACGATCGCCGAAGTAGGTGATGATGCTGGCGTACACGGTCATCGGACCCCACGGAGCGCACACACGCGCGCAGACCGCGAAGCGGTCGTTACATGTCGGAATCGTTTCCAAAATCGGCCAACGCGAGTGTATTGCCGCGCAGCTTTCTCCAGCGCGGTGGTAGTCGGGTATCGGCTTCGTCCTCTCGGAATTGAATCCTGGGACGGCAATTGATTCGTGGGTCTCGGTCAAGATCCACAGGTCAGCGCCGATCTCGCTGATCTTCGCCAGCTGGCGCCGGGCGACCACCCCCGTGTTGCCCCGCGGCCGCTCGAGGTTCCAAGTCGCGATTCTGTGCGCGGTTGGCATCAAATCTCCAGGGTTAGACTTGATCGATTGGATCGCGCACGGCTCGCTCATCCGTTGCCGAACGATCAGTCATACATGGTTACCGATCCGTCGGGATCCGGCTCCAACTCAGTTGAGCGGCATTTCGGGCAACGCGGCGGCGCATCGAACCGGAACCGTCCGCCGCAGTTATGCCGCTTCAAAGACGTTTCGACCGCCGCGTGATACTCCGGCTCCGACAGTGGCGGGCCCGAATACTCCGCTTTGACTTGAAGATCGTGCTGTCGCGAAATGATCGCATACGCCCCTGGCAACCCCTTGAGATATGCCGAGTGCAGGTCGCCGAGTTCATCGAAGCCAATGCTCTTGGTCCAACCGCAGCGGTCGCAGTGGAGCAGGTGAAAGAAGAATCCGCCACCTTCGTTAACCCCGAAGTGGTGCCGACAGTTCGCGCAAATCATGCTCCTTGAACTGCCCATGCCATACTCGCTCGTCGTTGTACGCGCCCGGGTGATTCACCAAAATCAAGCACCTGTTGGTGTGACTTGCGGTCGCGGCAGGTCCGGCGTTCGCCCGGTCCGCGCGGTGATCGTCGAGGCAGTCGGCATGCCGAGCACGTCGATGACCGTCGAAGACACCATGCTCGCCACCTTGACAATCCTGACCGGGGACGGCCACTCACGTCGGAAGTAGCCGATCTCGGCTGCCTTCCAGCCGAGGGCCAGAAGTCGCTTGCTCTGCTTCGTGGCGTAGCCGGCGACCGTCTCGGCCAGCAGCGTGTCCGTGCTGTCGACGGTGAGGGCAACGTAGTAATCGGGGTGATCGCGGGCCGAGAGCACCAGGACGGTCCACCGGTCGATGAGCAAATGCGCGATCAAGCCAGAAACCTCGGTGACGAGCTCCTCGCGGTTTGCATAGCGCAGCACGGGCTGGTCACTGCCGAGCGCGACACCGCCGTCGTCGCCAAGTGGGGGGTGGAGGATGGCAATCGCTCCGCGTTCCACATCAGACACATCTGGTGTCTCGGCCGCCGCTTGCGCGACACCAAGTGCCAGCTGTGCGAGGTCTCGTAATGCTCGCTCAGACTGCTCGGCCTTGGCGATCGCGAGCCCGGCAGCTGCATTCACTGCCCGCGCGGCGCTCTGGATCCCCGGGATTGCCTTCAGCAGGTCGTCATCTGCCGTCTGTTGCAGCGCCTCGAGCGCAAGTTGTGATCGTGCTGCACCAGAGTCGGCGGCACGTCGGGCAACGACGCGGCCCGTGCGCAGAGTCGCTACCAGTTCGTCGAACCCGGGGGCCGCGGGCGGACTTCCTGTTTTCGGCTCGAGCACCGGGACGAGGAGCCGAATCAGACCTTCGCCCATCATCCCGGCGCGAGTCGCACGGGCCGCGCCGTCATGTCCGGGCTGGACTCCCTCGCGCACCAGCGACACTGTCGGACGCCATTTATTCTGGGCATGATCAAGATTCCGTGTTGCGATTCGGAATGCCATTGGATCCTTCCAAGGTGTGGTCGAACAGGAGGGAGCGGAGCGCTCGGGACGAGGGGCGAACAGCAGCCAACCGCCTACGGTCGCGCGGCATAAGCTGCGTCAAAAAGCTCTTCCAATCGAGGATGTACACCACGCACACCATCCACGACCTGCTTAGCCCAGTCGAAGTACTCGCGGCGGCGCTGGAGCGGCCAATCGTGTGGTGGGATCGACGCCACGTCACGCAGGTTGCAGATCTTGTCGGCGAGCTTTACGAGTTGCGCGCGCTTTGACAAGTGGGGCGCGTGCTCAATCTGCAACGCCTTCCGTCTTGGTTTGGGAAGCGATTTGTCATCAGTGACTTCGGCCACCGTCTCTGCAATAGGTAGGCCAAAACGCTCCCTTAGCTCCTCAAACGAGGTTTCCGTGTCCTCAAGCGTGTCATGCAGTATTGCTGCGATCAGACTGATCGTCATGCATCTTAGCTTCGATCGCCAGGACATGTGCTAACGCAATCGGGTGGTTGATGTAGGGGCTGGCCTCGACGTTCTTGCGTCGCTGATTGCGGTGCTTATGGGCAGCGAATGCGATCGCATCAATTAGGGCGGCTGGTGCAAGGGTCGGCATGGTGTCTGATTGTGCGCCCTAAATGGGAGAAGGACTGCCACTACCAGGACTAAGGACGCCGAAGTCCACGCTCACAAACGATGCCGCGTCCAACGCCAAGGTTCGGAGTGCTTGGAATGAGGAGCTAACCGCCCGCAATTCGGTAGAGTTCTTCGTTTATCGGTACCAAGTTCCGCGCTTGGGGTCCGATGATAGGGGAATCGCGGCAACTCGACGAATCAGGAGTACGCGCATGGCCCGCACTCTCCCGGACGGCTGGGAAGCGCTGGAAGCCGCCGGCGCGGCCCCCTTCGAGATCGCGACGCTGCGCCGTCTCGCCGCCGAGCTCCCGGACGACCACGCCGTCTTCCACGGCGTCCACTGGACGCGCCTCGATCACGGCTATTCGGTCTTCGGCGAGATCGACTTCATCGTCGTCGGGCCGCAGGGGCAGGTCGTGCTGATCGAGCAGAAGAGCGGGCCGCTGGAGGAGACGCCGGACGGGCTCGTCAAGCACTACACCGGACAAGCCCAAGAGCGTGGCCCGCCAGATCCAGCGCTCGATCGACTCGCTGCAGTCCCGCTTCCAGCAGGGGCATGCCGGCCAGCGCCTGGCGCTCGACTACCTGCTGTACTGCCCCGACTACCGCGTGCGCAGTCCCGCGACCGCCGGCATCGCCCCCGAGCGCATCGTCGATGCCGGGCAGGCCGACCGGCTCGCGGCCATCGTCGCCACGATGCTCGCGGCGCAGCCGCCGGCGCCGGGCGTGACCAACGCCGCGGTGCACGCCTTTCTCGCGGACGAGCTGGAGCTGGCCCTCGATCCCAGCGCGCTCGTCGGCCAGGCGCGGACCTGGGTCACGCGGTTGTCGGGCGGCCTCGCGACGTGGGCGCGGCGGCTCGAGTTCGAGCCGTTCCGGTTGCGCGTCATCGGCACCGCGGGCTCGGGCAAGACGCAGCTGGCGCTGCGCGTGCTGGAAGACGCCGCCGCGAAGGGGCAGCGCGCGCAGTACGTCTGCTTCAACCGGCCGCTGGCGGATCATCTGGCGCGGCTCGCGCCCGCCGACCGTCAAGGTGACGACCTTCCACATGCTGGGCGATCAGCGCCTGCGCGCCGAGGGCCATCCGCCGGACTTTCCGGCAGCCGGGCGTGTTCGACCAGCTCGCGGACGCCTACATCCGCACGCCGCCGTCGCCGGACGATCTGCTCGACGTGCTGGTCGTCGACGAGGGACAGGATTTCGCGCAGGCGTGGGCGGATGCGCTGCTGGCGCATCTCAAGCCGGACGGCAAGGCGTGGTGGCTCGAAGACCCGATGCAGAACCTCTACGACCAGCCGCGCGTCGAGCTGCCGGGATGGGTGACGCTGCGCGCGGACGTCAACTACCGGACGCCGCGGGATGTCCTGCGCGACATCGGTCTGTTCATCGATGCCGGCGAGCGCGTCGAAGCCGGCGGGTCCGCTGGACGGTGACGGCATCGACATCGCCACCTATACCGATTTCGCGGGGCTCAAGGATGCGACCCTCGCCGCGATCGGCCGGGCGCGGCAGGCGGGCTTCAAGAACGGCGACATCGCCGTGCTGACCTATTGCGGGCGCGAGCGATCGGCGCTGATGCCCTTCGATCGGCTCGGCGGCTACACGCTGCGCCGCTTCGACGGCACCTACGACGACGCGGGAAATCCGGTGTTCCAGGAGGGCGACATCCTGGTCGAGACCGTCTTCCGCTTCAAGGGCCAGTCGGCGCCTTGCATCATCCTGACCGAGATCGACTTCGAGGCGCTCGACGAGCGGGTGGCACGCCGGCTCTATGTCGGGGCGACGCGGGCGAGCATGCAGTTGTCGATGGTGATGAGCGAAAGGGCGGCGAGCCAGTTGCTGGCGAGAATTGCGTAGGTCCTGTTTTCCACGCGGTAGCTTTCAGTGAATGTAGTTCAACCTGTTACCCATTTCACTTTCGAGGCGAACAAGATCATGCCGAATGCCGCAACCGATCTGCCGGACGTCAAGTGCCCGGAGTGTAACGGGATACTCTCCGCGCGATAAATCGCAAGGGATGATCAGGCCGTGGATGAAGAATGGTCCCAATGGCGCCGTCGGTGTGAGCTACACGGGATTGCGTTTTCGAATGCGAGGTGCGATCCGGTAAGATCTATCGTACTCCGAGCAGAACGTTCCTACTCAGGTTCACGCGCGCTTGTCGAGACGCTGGGCGGGGCACTCAACATAACCAACCTGGCCAATAAGAGGACAAATTTGGCTACGAAACGTCGGAGGATGCGATAACTTGGACGGTGTTCTCGTATTTGTTCCGCCAGGGCCGCTTGGGGGCGGTACTTGCGGGCGACGTTGCCGGGCTTGTGGCCTCGTGACCTGCCCGTGACGTTGTTGCTTTGGGGTGCCCCAATCGACGACGACGCGAAGAGTTTCGAAATTCGCGATCGCCTTATCAAGATTTCCGACGAGCTTCGCGAGCAGCCGCTGCGGCGTTCGGAGCCGGACGTTCTTGCGGTTGCTACGGATGGCACCGTTGCGATCATCGAGGTGAAGTACCGTAGCGCAAACGACTGCAAGGCGGACAGATTACAAGGGATGGGATCGGGGGTACACCTCGTCACCTGTATTTGACGACCCGGATCGCGCAAGGAAATCAGGTCATTACGAGCTTGCCCGAAACTGGCGCATCGCGAAGGAGCTGGCAGGCGGACGCCCATTTGCACTGGTCAACCTCGGGCGGCCGAACCTATTCAATGGCGATGAGGGGAAGCGCTTGGCCGTATTCGAGGCTGTCGCTGGCTGTTTCGGAGCAGAACCGGTTCGCAAGCGAAAGCTGGCCAGATTTTCTCGATAAGCTGGAAGAACTGCCACACTGGCTGATCGAATGGCTGGAGGCGCGCCCACACCGCTCCGAGGTATCCGGCGAGGTTCGTAACGCCCCTGACCCTACGCGCCCATTAACTGGCGCAACAGGGCTGGCGCGAAACGTCACGAACGAGGAGAGTTCCAAGCACATGACAAAGCTGTCTGACCCTACTCAAATGTTGCTTCGAGCGGTCGCGTTTGCTGCGACCAAGCATCGAGATCAGCGTAGAAAGGGCGCTGACGCGTCCCCTTACATCAATCATCCAATTGCGCTGGCTGAGGTCTTACGCGAGGAAGGCGGGGTAGTCGATCCCATTGTGCTGTGCGCAGCGTTGCTCCACGACACGATCGAGGATACAAGCACGACCGTGGAAGAGTTGCGCACCGCTTTCGGTGAGGAAATCGCATCCGTGGTTGCAGAGGTAACGGACAACAAGAGCGTGCACAAGGACGAGCGTAAGCGACTCCAGGTCGAGCATGCATCAACGATTTCACAACGCGCCAAGTTGATAAAGCTAGCCGACAAGATATGCAACCTTCGCGACATTGCCACGGTACCGCCCGCGGGCTGGGGCTGAACAACGCCGCGGAACAGGCGCTGCGGCACTGGGTGATTTCGCGCTACATCAGCCACGGCACACGCTCTGAAGAGGGGTCCCGTGCCTTCGCTTTCCTCGCCAGCCTCATCGAAACCTGTCGCCGTCGCGGAGCATCCGCCTGGCAGTACCTCGGCACCGTCATCGCCGCCGCTCGCAAAGGCTTGCAGCTTCCCACGATTCCCGCCATCCCGGCAACCGTGTAGGGGAGTGAACGATTACTGCGCCATGGCTTCTCGGCGATCCGGAAATTCAGTCCAAAGCTTTCGCAGTAGCCCAATATGAATACCGATATAGGTCCGCTTCCGACTCATATCCCCTCGATATGAGAAGCCCGGCCCAATGCGCTGCTGGATCACCGGAGTAATCGACAGCGCCGGACGAGTCAGCTTGTCCAGCTCAGCAAAAAGAGCTTCCCGACGGCGTTGTAATGTCTCCATCCACCTTGCCGCGCTCTGAATCGCGGAATCCACTTCCTCCAGTTCAACTAATGGAGATTGACGATTTGAATCAATGCAGGCGATAGCGTTCATGATTTCCTCCAGATGCGATTCGTGCGGTGCCCCACTGTGATCGTATGGCCATCAGTGCTTTTAACTTTGTAGACTCCAAACCACTCGGCCATCCGTGACACGGGGCGTCGGCCAAAGTCATGCTCCAGATCGCGAATACTCTTTTTGTTTAGGTAGACGATGATGGCGCCGTGCCCGTCATACTCCTCCGCGCCATACAGGTCGAGCCAATGATCGAGCATTGGCGGAATTCCACGCTGCTGGAAGCGTGTTTGTGCATGCTGTGTGTTCATGCTCGCTCCGATAGGTCCGCAAAGATTTCATCAAGCCGGCCGCGGTACTCTTTTTCCGCTGACTGTCCGGGAACCCTCCAATCAGGCAGGTAACAGCTCAGACCGATCAGCTCGTGCCCTTTAATTTTTTCGTGAAAGATCATCGAATAGACGCTATCGGCGGGACGTAAATCTCCGCCAGTTCTTGCACAGCGAGAAATTTAGCTCCTGAGTCATGATCGGAGACGTTTTCCGCGCCTTCTTCGAGACTAAGATTTCCAGACCAGTACGAATCGCCGAAATAACTGGGTCAATCATAGGCTCGAGTGGATAAAAGCCGCTCTGGAAAAGGGGCCATCGTGTTTGCACTCGCTCCAAACGATGGAGCGCCATTCACTATCGCGGAAGCGGAAGAAGAGCCTATCGATCACCTTTGGTGAAACCGACAACAAAAGAAAAAGGCGGTTGAAGAAGGCATCTCGAACAATCCGCTTTTCGGCGCAAACCTCGTTGATGCGCCTGCTCAGCTCTGCGGGTAGCGCAAGACTGACGAGCTTCCGATCAAACTGGTCCAGCTTTTTGAACACATAGTCGTAACTCGCCTTGGAGTTCGGAATCGGAACCTCTCGATCTAACCTCTCGATTTCCGATTGCAGTAGCTTGCCAAGGTAGGCGTCCCGACGTAGGCACGCCTCATCCATCTTCTCGTCAAATTTCTCGATGAGGGGGCGCCATAGCTTCACCGAGATTTGGGACTGTCTTGAGCACCTTGGTTTCCATGTTCAACTCCTTCGTTCTTAACCAGTGAACACAGCATAGATGATATCTTGCGTATTTTGGTAAAAGAGTTTTCTTTGTGAACTTGAACACTCTTGCCTTCCTAAATGAGGAACGCCGGATTTTCTAGATGCTCGGCATTCGGCTGAAAAGCTCGTGCCCTGATCCGAACACGCCAATGGCCGGTCTGTAATCAGAAACCGGCCATTTTTCCTTTGATAGATCACCTACAGCTTTGGCCGAACAGATGTCGGTGGGTACGAAACCAGAGTGGCCGTTGTCAGTCTGTTCCTGACGTAGCCAATCAAAGCCTGATCGGCGGGTTGTGGCCGGGAGGGTAAAATCGCCAATGGCCGCTTCGGAGCATTCCAGTCGCAGAACTTAGACTTGGCTGACTGGCCGGTTTGGAGAAAATTGATCCACCGGCTCGGGGGTCGCAAGCGGCACTTCCCCATCACCTACTCTCAGCCCCCGATGAACCGGTCGTAGCTGTCATCCTCGCCCTCTTCCCCATCGAGCGTCCACCGTGAACAGAACCAGGGAACGATCAGCAGCGACAGCACGCGCTCGAAGGCGGCTGCTCTCTGCGGCAGCGCCCTTCGCCATCGTGGCGTCGGCGTGCTCGCTGGTGGCTACCGCGCTTGCCCGCTTCGCACCCGCTGTAACGTCAGCAGGAAGCTCACGCCATCCTCGACGTTGCGGGCCGAGATCGTGCCGCCCATCTTGGCCATGTAGGTCTTGGCGACGAAGAGTCCCTGGCCGCGGTTGCCGCTGGCACCCGGCTTCGGCCTGCTCGGACACGCCGTATTCGAAGATCTGGTCGATCAGCGACTCGGGCGATGTGCGGGCCGATGTTGTGGATGGTGACGGTCGCGTCGTGTCAGCGGTCTCCAGGGTGAGGGTGATCGGCGTTCCCGGCCGGCGGTAGCGATCGGCGTTCTTCAGGACGTGGGTGAACACGTCTTCCAGCGGATACTCGTCGGCGCGCACCGAGTACCGGGCCGTCGACGCCAGTCGCAGCGCACGTCGGCCAATCCCGCGTTCTCGGCGACATTCTGCAGGAACTCGGCGATATCCATCGCCTGCACCTGAACGGCCGGTCGACTGGAAAGCCTCGCTCGGGCTGGCGCTGCCGTAGAGGATGCGCACGG
>CAVPUM010000012.1:0-106619 GCA_963708855.1 uncultured beta proteobacterium
ACTCGGAGCCGACGAGGAAGGAATACACGTCGAACTTGGCCAGAACGCCAAGCGCGGGCGCCGTGAAATACAGCAGGAAGATGAAAAACAGCGACCAGAACACCGACTCGCGGGCCTGCCGCACCGATGGCGTCGTGTAGTAACGCATCAGGATGTGGGGGAGCGCCGCGGTGCCGATCATCAGGCAGAAGACAAGCGCCAGGAAGTTGCGGCGCGACACGTCGCGGGCGGCGTCGTCCTTGCCGGGAAAGGCTTCGGCGTGCCGCAGCGGCGGCCCCGCCCGCGCGGCGAGACCGGCGTCCTTGGTCCACTGCGCCTTGGCGGCGGCAGCGTCCTTCGGATACGCGGCTGCGGCTTTTTCGGCGGCGGCGAGCTGGTCGGCCGGCGCGTTGTCCGCCTTGAGCTTCTCGATGTTGGCGGCGAGCTTCGCCTTGCCGCCGTCGAACGTGGCGGGTAGCCCCTTGAGATTGGCGCTGGCTTCGTCGGCTCGCGCCTTGAAGATGCCGCGGACTTCGAGCTCCTTCGGATCCTTGATGAACTTCTCCTCGAGCGCCGTGACCTTCTCGAGCTGCTTGCCGTACACGATCTGCGGAATCGGGACGCCGGTCTGCTTCACCGACAGCCAGATCACCGGGATCATGTAGGCGACGATCAGGATGATGTACTGCGCCACCTGCGTCCACGTCACCGCGCGCATCCCGCCAAGGAACGAGCACACCAGGATGCCGCCGAGGCCGAGGAAAATCCCGATCTCGAACGGCACGCCGGTCAGGCGCGTGGTGATGAGGCCGACGCCGTAGATCTGTGCCACCACGTAGGTGAACGAGCACAGGATCGCGGCGAAGATGCCGACCGCCCGCGGAATGTGGCCGCCGAATCGCGCGCCGAGAAAGTCCGGAATCGTGAACTGGCCGAACTTGCGCAGGTACGGCGCCAGGAACAGCGCGACCAGGCAATAGCCGCCGGTCCAGCCCATGACGAACGCGAGGCCGCCAAAGCCCGTCAGGTACAGCGTGCCGGCCATCCCGATGAACGACGCGGCGCTCATCCAGTCCGCGCCGGTCGCCATGCCGTTGAATATCGCCGGGACGCGCCGTCCGGCGACGTAGTACTCGGCAGCGTCGGAGGTGCGGCTCATGATCCCGATGCCGGCGTAGAGGCCCACGGTGGCCAGCAGGAAAATGTAGCCGATCCAGTTGCGCGGCAGGCCCATCTGCTCGGCAATGGCGAGCAGGATCACGAAGACGATGAAGCCCGCCCGTGTAGAACGTGTAGACCTTCTTCAGCTGCGACTTGAACCCCTTGTGCGAGCTCGAGGAGAAGACGCCTCCCGTTCCCGCGGCTTCCGGAATGCCGGCCATTATTCGTCCTCCCCTTCGTGCACGTCGTATTCGCGGTCGAGGTTGTTCATGTACCGCGCGTAGTACCAGATGATGACCACGTAGATGATGAGCGAGCCCTGCGCCGCCATCCAGAATGCGAATGTCCAGCCGAAGAAATTGAAGCTGAGTTCACGGGAGTAGTAGCCGGTGACGAAGGTCACCAGGAACCAGATGAAGAGCAAGATCGCGGTGATGCGCAGATTCTTGCTCCAGTACTCCTTCTGCTGCTCGGTCAACTGCATGGCAGGCTCCTCCTGTGGATCAATCCTGGATGAACGTGGATCCCCTGAATGCGAACGGCGTGCGATGCTTGTTCTTATGCCGGCGCTCCCGACCGGGGCGTCGAATTTCCCGGAGTATAGCCAGCTTTTGCGAACCGCAACAGTCCGGGCCGGGCCTGCGGACTGCGGCGGCCCGCCGCGCCGCCTCGGACCTCGGGGACGGCGCCCAGGCCGGCGCGGGTCATGCCAATGTACTTGCGCGCAATCCCGTTTCCCTTTCCAGCTGCCGCGCGATCTTGGGCTCGAACCGCGCCAGATGGTCGAGCACCTGCTGCGTTTCCTCGGTCCGGCCGAGCTCGTGCTGGACCCGGGCCAGCTGATACCATCCGTACGGGCTCATCGGCTGCAGCCTCGTGTTCTTCTTCAACGGAACCAGTCGCCTCCTCCAGCCGCCGCGCGGATATGAGCGACAGCGCGAGCCCGTAGTGGGCGCGGTCGTGCTCCGGATTGAGGGCGATCGCGCGCCTGAATGCCGCCATGGCACCCTCGCGATCGTTCATCTCCTGCAGCAGGAAGCCGCGGTTGAAATGGGCCTCGGCGTCTTCCGGGCTGGACCGCCAGCAGGCGGTCGAACGCCGCGAGCGCCTCCTGCTTGCGACCCAGCTGCGCCGTCTGGAACGCGATCGACGCCAGTGCCAGGGAATCGCCGGGATCGAGCTCCAGCATCTTCCCGTAGTACTCGAGCGCGAGGTCGCGCCGGCGGAAGAGCACGCACCATGCCGCCATCTGATCGAAGAACCAGCGCTTGATCCGGTTCGGCATCTTCAGCGGCCCTGCAGGCATTGACTCACGGGCAGCCCGGCGCCGATGCAGGCGTTCGCGATCGCCATCATCGCCAGCACGTAGCCGACCCCCAGCAGCGAGAGCGCCACCAGCGGCAGGTGCCGGTCGGCGACGAACTTCGGCGTGATGTAGCGGCAGGCCCGCGTGAACGGAGAGGCGACGGTTTCGAGCAGCCGGTAGAAGAAATTGCTCTGCGGGTCCTGCCCGAACAGGCGGGTCAGCACGTGCACGATGCCCTGACCGGCGAGCGCCAGCAGGGGTATCGGCGAGGAGCAGCTGGACGAGCCGGAGCCAGAACAGCGTCGATTGCAGGTCGTTCACCGGGAGTCGCTTTCGGATGGGCAACAGGGGTCGCGTCCGCAGGGAGCGCGGCCCCGTAGTCTACCGAAACGCAGGTCCGCCGGCGTCTACAGCGCCTTCTTCAGCTGATCGAGGATCGCGGGATTCTCCAGCGTCGAGACGTCCTGCGTGATCTCCTCGCCCTTCGCGATCGAGCGCAGGAGGCGGCGCATGATCTTGCCGGAACGGGTCTTCGGCAGGTTGTCGCCGAAGCGGATGTCCTTGGGCTTGGCGATCGGGCCGATCTCCTTGCCGACCCAGTCGCGCAGCTCTTTCGCGATCCGCTCGCTCTCGGCGCCGGTGGGGCGCGCCTGCTTCAGCACGACGAATGCGCTGACGGCCTCGCCCGTCATGTCGTCGGGGCGGCCGACGACCGCGGCCTCCGCCACCATCGGATTGGCGACCAGCGCCGACTCGATCTCCATCGTGCCCAGGCGATGCCCGGACACGTTGAGCACGTCGTCGATGCGGCCCATGATCATGAAGTACGTCGTCGCCTTGTCCCGCACCGAGCCGTCGCCGGCGAGATAGAGCTTGCCGCCGAGCTCGTCCGGGTAATACGACTTCCGGTACCGTTCGGGGTCGCCCCAGATCGTGCGGATCATCGCGGGCCAGGGCCGCTTGATGACCAGGATGCCGCCGTGACCGTTCTCGACGTCGCGTCCCGTCTCGTCGACGATCGCCGCCATGATGCCGGGCAACGGCAGCGTGCACGAGCCGGGAACCGTCGGCGTCACGCCCGGCAGCGGCGTGATCATGTGACCGCCCGTCTCCGTCTGCCACCAGGTGTCGACGATCGGACAGCGGCCGCCGCCGACCTTATCGTGGTACCACATCCACGCTTCCGGGTTGATCGGCTCGCCGACGGTGCCGAGCAGGCGCAGGCTCGACAGATCGTAGTTCGTCGGCGCGGTCGACGGCGTCACGCCCGACGCCTTGACCAGCGCGCGGATCGCCGTGGGCGCCGTGTAGAAGATCGAGACCTTGTGCTTCGCGATCGTCTGCCAGAAGCGTCCGGCGTCGGGATACGTCGGGATGCCCTCGAACACGACCTCGGTGGCGCCGACCGCGAGCGGGCCATACGCGATATAGGTGTGCCCCGTCACCCAGCCGATGTCGGCGGTGCACCAGAAGGTGTCCGTCGGCTTGATGTCGAACGTCCAGCGCATCGTCAGCATCGCCCACAGCAGGTAACCCCCGGAGCTGTGCTGTACACCCTTGGGCTTGCCGGTGGAACCCGACGTGTAGAGGATGAACAGCGGATGCTCGGCGCCGACCCACTCGGGCTCGCAGGTGTCGGCTTGCTGCGCGACGAGCTCGTGCAGCCAGCGGTCGCGCGGCGCCGAGAACGGAACGTTGCCGCCGGTCCGCCGGTAGACGACGACGTTGCGGATGCCATCGCACCCGCCCATGCCCAGCGCCTCGTCCACGATCGTCTTCAGCGGCAGGCTCTTGCCGCCGCGCGCCTGCTCGTCCGCGGTGATCACCGCGACCGCGCCGGCGTCGATGATGCGCTCCTGCAGCGATTTCGCGGAGAAGCCGCCGAACACCACCGAGTGCGTCGCGCCGATCCGGGCGCAGGCCTGCATGGCGGCCACGCCCTCGATCGACATCGGCATGTACACCAGCACGCGGTCGCCCTTGCGGATGCCGAGCGAACGCAAGCCGTTCGCGAGACGGCAGACCCGGTGGTAGAGCTCCCGGTACGTCACCCTGGTCACCGTGCCGTCATCGGCCTCGAAAATGATCGCAACCCGCTCCGCATTGCCGTTGGCGAGGTTGCGGTCGAGGCAGTTGTACGAGACGTTGAGCTCCCCGTCGTCGAACCATTTGTAGAACGGGGCATTGGACTCGTCGAGCGTCCGCGTGAACGGCTTGTGCCACAGCAGCTCTTCGCGGGCGAGCTGCGCCCAGAAACCGTCGAAGTCCGCGGCGGCGCTGGCGTTCAGCGCATCGAAGTCGGCTTTCTTTACATTGGCCTGGGCGACGAATTCGCGCGGCGGCTCGAAAATCCGGCGTTCGTGCGATACCGACTCGATCGTGGACATGCTGTCATCTCCTCCAAAGGGACTTGCCGGGGACGGCCCGGCCGCTGCACGCGCAACCAGTCGCAGTCTAACCAAACGCACGCGAAGGGCGCAACGCGCCGCCTTGATGCAGCGCAACCTCCCGGTGCGGGGCACGCCCGCCGCTCCTCGCGCCAGGGGCGAGCGAGGGCACGCGGCAGGCCATGGAATACCGCTGGCGCTCGGGGCGATGATAAACTGCATGACCCGCTCGATGCCGCGCGGGACCGCCCATCGGTTCCCGCGCGCGCGTGGCGCTGCCCCGGGGGATTTCCGGCTCGACACCCTTCCGCCATGCCCAAATCGACCCTGCATCCGATACCCCGCATCCTGTTCATGAGCCGGTGGCTGCAGCTGCCGCTCTACCTGGGTCTCATCGTCGCCCAGGGCGTGTACGTCTGGTATTTCCTGATCGGAGCTCCTGCACCTGGTCGAAGCGGCGTTCGGCAACCAGGATGCGCTGACCATGATCCTGAAGAACATCACCCCCGTCGGGGCCGACACCATCAAGGCCGCGCCCGAGACGGTCGTGATGCTGGTCGTGCTGGGGCTGATCGACGTCGTGATGATCTCGAACCTGCTCATCATGGTGATCATCGGCGGCTACGAGACGTTCGTCTCGCGGATGCGGCTCGAGGGGCATCCGGATCAGCCCGAATGGCTGTCGCACGTCAACGCGTCGGTGCTGAAGGTGAAGCTCGCCACGGCGATCATCGGCATCTCGTCGATCCACCTGCTGAAGACCTTCATCAATGCGCAGTCCTACGAGGTCAAGGTGCTGGTCGCGCAGACGGTGATCCACGTCACCTTCCTGATCTCCGCGCTGGCGATCGCCGCGGTGGACCGCATGATGCCCCAGAGCCGCGCCCACACCGCGAGAGCCGCGACCGCCGACATCGATCGCAAGGACCACTGAATTCCGGAGGGCCGCATGACCACCATCAGGCAGCAGGACTTCATCGCCAGCATCGCCGACGCGCTGCAGTTCATCTCGTACTACCACCCGCAGGACTACATCGAGGCATTGGGCGAGGCCTACCAGGCCGAGGAGTCCCCGGCCGCCAAGGACGCCATCGCGCAGATCCTCACGAATTCGCGGATGTGCGCCGAGGGGCACCGCCCGATCTGCCAGGACACCGGCATCGTCGTCGCCTTCGTGAAGGTGGGCATGGGGGTGCAGCTGGGACGGCGTCACGATGTCGATCGCCGAGATGGTCGACGAGGGCGTGCGCCGGGCCTATCTCGACCCCGACAACACGCTGCGCGCGTCGATCGTCGCCGATCCCGCAGGCGCGCGGAGGAATACGAAGGACAACACGCCGGCGGTCGTCCACTTCGATCTCGTGCCCGGCGACACCGTGGATGTCAGGATCGCCGCCAAGGGCGGCGGCTCGGAGAACAAGTCGAAGTTCGTGATGCTCAATCCGTCCGATTCGATCGTCGACTGGGTGCTGAAGACGGTGCCGACGATGGGGGCCGGCTGGTGCCCGCCGGGGATGCTCGGCATCGGCATCGGCGGCACCGCCGAGAAGGCGCTGCTGATGGCCAAGGAGGCACTGATGGAGCCCATCGACATGCACGAGCTGCGGCGCCGCGGCCCGGCGAACGGCACGGAGGCGCTCCGGCTCGAGCTGTACGACAAGGTGAACGCGCTCGGCATCGGCGCACAGGGCCTGGGCGGCCTTTCGACCGTGCTCGACGTCAAGATCCTCGACTACCCCACGCACGCGGCGTCGAAGCCGGTCGCCATGATCCCCAATTGCGCGGCGACGCGCCACGCGCATTTCACGCTGGACGGCTCCGGCGCGGCAAAGCTCGCGCCACCGGATCTCGCCCGCTGGCCCGACGTGCAGTGGACACCGGCCCCCTCTGCGCGCCGCGTCGATCTCGACCGCCTCACGCCGGCGGAGGTCGCGACGTGGAAGCCGGGCGAAACGCTGCTTCTCTCCGGCAGGATGCTCACCGGACGCGACGCGGCCCACAAGCGCATCGCCGATCTGCTCGCGAAGGGCGAAGGACTGCCGTCGGGCGTCGACTTCACCAATCGCGTGATCTACTACGTCGGCCCGGTCGATCCGGTCCGCGACGAAGTGGTCGGGCCTGCGGGCCCGACCACGGCGACGCGGATGGACAAGTTCACCGAAATGATGCTCGCGCAGACGGGGCTCGTCGCGATGATCGGCAAAGCCGAGCGCGGTCCGGTGGCCATCGAAGCGATCCGGAAGCACCGCGCGGCGTACCTGATGGCGGTCGGCGGCGCGGCCTATCTCGTGTCGAAGGCGATCAAGAGCGCGCGTGTCGTCGCGTTCGGCGATCTCGGCATGGAGGCGATCTACGAATTCGACGTCAAGGACATGCCGGTGACCGTCGCCGTCGACGCCAAAGGCACGTCCGTCCACCAGACCGGTCCTCGCGAGTGGCAGCAACGCATCGGCAAGATACCGCTGACGGTCGAATGAGCACGCCGACATGAGGCTCTTCGGCAGGCAGCGGACGCCGCCGGCGACCGACGGCGTGTCGGCGCTGAGTCTGCCGCCCGTGCGGATGGGGCTCCTGTCGAAATTCAACCTGCTGACGATCGGGCTCATCTTCCTCACGGCCGCCGCGATCACGGGCTTCTACATCTGGGACCAGTGGCGCGACGAGAAAAGCGACCTGCGTCTGCGCAGTGCGACGTCGCTCGCGATGCTGGCCGAGATGTCCGAGTTCGGATTGCGGACGAACAACCGGGCCTACCTCGACGCGATCCTCGAAGGGCTCGCTGCCGAGGGAGACGTCGCCTACGCGGTCATTGCCGACGCGAAGGGCGAGCCCGTTGCCGTGCGCCGGATCGCCGACACGCTCGGCACGGCCGCGCTCCCGGCCGTTCCAGCGGACACGCCGCTGCCGACGGCCGGGACCACGACGACGACCGAATCGACGATCCGCGGACGGCGGTACGTGGAGTTGATCGCGCCGGTCGGCGGCGCGAAGATCGCGGCCGCGATGGGGCTCTGGCAGGGGCCGCCGGAACCGGCGGCCGAAGGCGCCGGGGCCGGTCAGGCGACCGCGGGCCCGATCGGATTCGTCCGTCTCGGAATGACGTTCGACCGTCAGCAGGCGCAGTTCCGCAAGCACCTCGTCGGGGTCCTGTCCGTCGTCGCACTGCTCATCGGGCTCACGATCGGCGCGACGTTCCTTCTCACCCGCGCCCTGGTCGCGCCGATGCACCGCCTGATGCGCGCGGCGCGCGCGGTCGGCGCCGGCAAGCTCGATGTCTTCGTGCCCGCGAGCTCGTCCGACGAGCTCGGCCTGCTTACGCACACGTTCAACCACATGACGCAGCGGCTCTCGGAATCGCAGGCGGAGGTCGCCAACTACCAGCGCACGCTCGAGGACAAGGTCGCCCAGCGCACCCAGGAGCTGGAGATCGCGACCGCGCACGCGTACAAGCTCGCGCAGCACGACATCCTGACCGGGCTGCCGAACCGGGCGTTGCTCAACCAGCGGCTAAAGCAGATCCTCGCGCAATCACAGCGCAACGGCACCCACGTCGCCTGCCTTTTCCTGGACTTCGACCACTTCAAGCGCATCAACGACACGCTCGGCCATGATTCGGGGGACCAGCTGCTGCAGTCGGTCGCGCAGCGCCTCACCACCGCCGTGCGCGAATCCGACACGGTCGCCCGGCTCGGGGGGGACGAATTCGTCGTGATCCTGCCCGGGCTCGATCCGGCACACGCGACCTTCGAGACGATGACGGTGCTGGCGCGCGTCCGCGAGTCGTTCCTGGCGCCCTTCCGGCTCGCCGATCAGACGCCTACGCTGACGTGCTCGATCGGAGTCTCGATGTATCCCCTTGACGCCAACGACACCGTGACGCTGATCAAGCAGGCGGACACGGCGATGTACGCGGCCAAGGAGGTCGGGCGCAACGCCTACCGGTTCTATACCGCCGACATGAACGCGCGCGTGCAGGCGCGGCTGCAGCTCGAGACCGACATGCGGCGCGGCCTGCTGCACAACGAGTTCTTCCTCGCCTATCAGCCGCAGATCGACATGCAGACCGGCCGGGCTGCCGCTGTCGAGGCGTTGCTGCGCTGGCGCGACCCGGTGCGCGGCGTGATCCCGCCGACCGAGTTCATCCCGATCGCCGAGGAATCCGGGATGATCCAGGCACTGGGCGCCCGGGTGCTGCGCGATGCGTGCCGGCAGGTCGTGCAATGGCACCGGCTGGGCATGGTTCTGCGCCTTTCGGTCAACCTCTCGGTGCAGCAGCTGCAGCACGACAGCTGTCTCGTCCGTGGTCGAGGAGGCGCTGCGCTCGAGCGGCCTCGCGCCGCAATACCTCGACCTCGAGATCACCGAGAGCGTGATCATCACGCACCCGGAAAAGGCCGTCGCCACGCTGGCGAAGCTGAAGGAGCGGGGCATTTCCATCACCGTGGACGATTTCGGCACCGGTTACTCGAGCCTCTCCTATCTCGCGCGCCTGCCGATCGAAGCGGTCAAGATCGACCAGCGCTTCGTCCACGGTCTCGAGCACAACAGCAACGACGTGGCGATCACGCAGGCCATCATCGCACTGTCCCACTCGCTCGGCCTGCGCGTGATCGCGGAGGGCGTCGAGACGACTGGCCAGTTCGCTTTCCTGAAGAGCCACGGTTGCGAGGCCGCGCAGGGATTCCTGATTGCGCATCCGCTGGAGGGGCCGGAGTTCGTCGTCTGGTGGAAGGCGCAGGAGGAACGCACGCGCGCCGCCCTGCTGCAACCCGACATGTGGCAGCCGGAAGGCGCCGGCTGAAGATCAAGGTCAGCTGCGTGACGATTCGCTCCCTGACGTTTCCAGCGAACCGATAGCTGCCACGGCCCCGACCCCGATTTTCTAGCCGAGGTCTGCCGGGCGGTCGACGTCGCGCAATATGCCCGCGTCGTCGACGTCGATTCGCACGGCACTGTCGCGGTGCAACGCCAGGATCGATCTGGCGCCCTCGTCGCCAGCGAGTGCAGCAAGCGCGGCGAAGCAGGAGGCGCCGAAACCCACCGGATGCCCGCGCTGCCCGCGATAAAACGGCGCCGCGACCACGGCCCCCTGACCGATCGCCGTGGCCACGCGGGCTATCGTCACCGGCTCGATCCAAGGCATGTCGCCAAGGGCCAGGATCCAGCCGGCGGCACCCTGCGTCGCCAGGACGCCGCACGCGAGGCTTGCGCCCAGGCCATCGTCGGCGTTCGCGCAGCGAACGATGCGCGCGCCCGCCGCGCCCAGCGCGGCCGCGAGCGCCGCGTCGTCCGGCCGCACCACAGCGATGACGCGCGGCAGCGCCGCGAGGAGATTCCGGCACGCCATCGCGCCGATGCATTCGCCCCCGGCGCCCGACCCGGTTCCGGGGTGCCGTGGCCCGTTTCGCGTCGACTCGACCGCGGAGGATGGCGTCGCAAGCAGTTTGTCGCCGCCATACCGCGCGCCGCGACCCGCCGCAAGCACAATCCCGACGACACCGCTGGCGAATGCGCGGCTGACCGGGGAGCCGACGCGATCAACCATCGCGCGAATGGTGAGTGAATTCCATGTTGCATCCTATGCCGAAGCGCGCCGGAGCCACAAGCCGCGCGCGGCGCGGCGATCCATAAGCTCCCGCCAGGCCGCCCCGAGGGCGCCGTGCGCCCCCACGGGGGGCAGCGAACACCAGGCCGAAGGCCGCAGGACGGCCGAAGGCTGGTCCCGCGAAGCGGGATGCGGCGCAGCCGCACACAGTGAGCGTGGGAGCCGTAAAGTTACGGCCCGAAGAAATCGCGCACCTTGTCCATGAAGGACTTGGCGCGCGGATTGTGCGCGCCCGGATCGTTGTCGTTGATGGCCTCGAATTCGCGCAGGAGCTCCTTCTGCCGGGCCGTCAGCTTGACCGGCGTCTCCACGGCGACGTGGCAATAGAGATCGCCCGTGACCGAGCCCCGCACGGGACGGATGCCCTTGTTGCGCAGCCGGAACACCTGCCCGCTCTGCGTCTCCGCTGGGATCTTGATCTTCGCGTGTCCGTCGAGCGTCGGAATCTCGATCTCGCCGCCCAGGGCCGCGACGGCGAAGCTGATCGGCATTTCGCAATGCAGATCCGCGCCCTCGCGCTGGAAGACCGGGTGCGGCTTGAGGTTGACGACGACGTAGAGATCGCCGGGCGGGCCGCCGTTCGTTCCGGCCTCGCCCTCACCGGTGAGCCGGATTCGATCGTCCTGGTCGACGCCCGCGGGAATCTTCACCGACAGCGTCTTGTGCTTCTTGACGCGGCCCGCGCCGTGACAGGCGGCGCAGGGGTCCGCGACCACCTTTCCAGTTCCGTGACAGGTAGGGCACGTCTGCTGGATCGAGAAGAACCCCTGCGACACCCGCACTTCGCCGCGCCCGTGGCACGACGGGCACTGCTTCGGCTGGGTCCCGGGCTTGGCGCCGTTGCCGTGACAAGTCTCGCATGCTTCGTGCGCCGGGATGCGAATCTTGGCCTCGGTGCCCCGCGCCGCATCCTCCAGGCCGAGCTCGAGGTTGTACCGGAGGTCGGCGCCACGATAGACGCCGTTGCCGCGTCCGCCGCGCTGCGCGCCGAAGATCTCGCCGAAGATGTCGCCGAAAGCGTCGGAGAAACCACCGAAACCCTCGGGACCGGCGCCGCGCGCGCCCCCCGCGCCGAAGCCCGCCGACGGATCGACTCCGGCGTGCCCGAACTGGTCGTAGGCCGCGCGCTTCTTGGGATCGGTGAGGATCTCGTAGGCCTCCTTGGCCTCCTTGAATTTTTCCTCCGCGCCCTTTTCGTCCGGATTGCGATCGGGGTGATGCTTCATCGCCAGCTTGCGGTAGGCTTTCTTGATCGCTTCCTCGTGAGCGTCGCGATTGACTCCGAGCACCGTGTAGTAGTCGCGTTTTGCCATCATTCTCTTCCGCGTCGCCGCATCCCTGTCGCACTAACGCAAGCGGCCGGACCCGACGCCGCCGCGAGGCGCGCGTCCCGGTCCGGCCGGATATTCCATCGCGCGCGCCCCGAATGGCGAACGCGACGGAACATCACTTCTTGTCGTTGACCTCCGTGTACTCGGCGTCGACGACCTTCTCTTCCTTCTTTGCCTCGCCGCCCCCGGCCTCGGCCGGCTGGGCTTTCGCCTGCGCGTCGGCATACATGATCTCGCCGAGCTTCTGCGCGGCCTTGCCGAGCGCCTCGGCCTTCGCCTCCAGCACTTCCTTGGCGACGTCCTTTTCCTTCAGCAGGTCCTCGGCCTCCTTCACCGCTGCCTCGATCTTGCTTTTTTCCTCGGCGCCGATCTTCTCGCCGTATTCGGCCACCGACTTCTTCACGCTGTGCACGAGCGCGTCGAGGGCATTCCTCGCCTGCACGACCTCGACCTGCTTCCTGTCGTCCTCGGCGTGCGATTCGGCATCCTTGACCATCCGCTTGATCTCGTCGTCGGTAAGGCCCGAGCTCGCCTTGATCTTGATCGTGTTCTCCTTGCCGGTCGCCTTGTCCTTCGCCGACACGTGGAGAATGCCGTTGGCGTCGATGTCGAACGCCACCTCGATCTGAGGCATGCCGCGCGGAGCGGGCGGAATGCCCTCGAGGTTGAACTGGCCGAGGCTCTTGTTGCCGGTGGCGACGTCGCGCTCGCCCTGCAGAACGTGGATGGTCACGGCACCCTGATTGTCGTCGGCGGTCGAGAACACCTGCTGCGCCTTGGTCGGGATGGTCGTGTTCTTCTGGATGAGCTTGGTCATCACGCCGCCGAGCGTCTCAATGCCGAGCGACAGCGGCGTCACGTCGAGCAGCAGCACGTCCTTGACCTCGCCCTTCAGCACGCCGCCCTGGATCGCGGCGCCGACGGCCACCGCCTCGTCGGGGTTGACGTCCTTGCGCGGCTCGCGCCCGAAGAACTCCTTGACCTTCTCCTGGACCTTCGGCATCCGCGTCATGCCGCCGACGAGAATCACGTCGCCGATATCGGACAGCTTGACGCCGGCATCCTTGATCGCTATGCGGCAGGGCTCGATCGTCCGCTCGACCAGGTCCTCGACCAGCGATTCGAACTTGGCCCGCGTGAGCTTCATCGACAAGTGCTTCGGTCCCGACTGATCGGCCGTGATGTAGGGCAGGTTGATGTCGGTCTGCTGCGACGACGAAAGCTCGATCTTCGCCTTCTCGGCGGACTCCTTCAGCCGCTGCAGTGCGAGCACGTCGTTCTTGAGGTCGACGCCGGACTCCTTCTTGAATTCGGTGACGATGTAGTCGATCACGCGCTGGTCGAAGTCCTCGCCGCCGAGGAACGTGTCGCCATTCGTCGAGAGAACCTCGAACTGGTGTTCCTTGTCGATCTCGGCGATCTCGATGATGGAGATGTCGAACGTGCCGCCGCCCAGGTCGTACACGGCGATCTTGCGGTCGCCTTCCTTCTTGTCCATGCCGAAGGCGAGCGCGGCCGCCGTCGGCTCGTTGATGATCCGCTTGACCTCGAGGCCCGCGATCCTGCCGGCGTCCTTGGTCGCCTGCCGCTGCGAATCGTTGAAGTACGCCGGCACCGTGATGACGGCCTCGGTCACTTCCTCGCCGAGGTAGTCCTCGGCGGTCTTCTTCATCTTGCGCAGCACTTCGGCGGACACCTGGGACGGCGCGATCTTCTTGCCGCGCACGTCGACCCACGCGTCGCCGTTGTCGTGCTTGACGATCCTGTAGGGCATCAGGTCGATGTCCTTCTGCACTTCCTTTTCCTCGAAACGCCGGCCGATCAGGCGCTTCACCGCGTACAGCGTGTTCTTGGCGTTGGTGACCGCCTGGCGCTTCGCGGACGCGCCGCAGAGGATTTCCCCGTCTTCCTGGTAGGCGACGACGGAGGGCGTCGTGCGCGCACCTTCCGAGTTCTCGATCACTTTCGGTTGCCCGCCTTCCATGATGGCGACGCAACTGTTCGTCGTGCCGAGGTCGATGCCGATGATCTTGCCCATGATTCGTTTGCCTCCGGTACTGGATGGGATAACTGTAGTGCAGATGGGGGTACGGACCGCTGAATCAAGCCGTGCGAGGGATGGGCGCCGTCGTGCCTACGGCGCCTCGCTTTCCCGGGGTTTCGCCACGGCAACCATCGCCGGACGCAGCACCCGGTCGGCAATGAGATAGCCCTTCTGGAAAACCTGCACGACCATGTTGGCGGGTTCCGTGCTGTCGACCATCGCCATGGCCTGGTGCCGGTGCGGGTCGAACTTCCGGCCGGCGGCTTCGATCTCGGTGATCTGGGCCTTCTCGAATGCGGCAACGAGTTGCTTCAACGTCAGCTCGACGCCCGCCCGGAGCGTTTCCCGGGACGCGTTGTCCGCCGCCAGCGACAATTCGAGCGAGTCCTTCACGGCGAGGAGCTCGCCGGCAAAACGCTCGACGCCATACTTGTGCGCCCGGGCGACGTCCGCGACCGCCTGCTTGCGCACGTTGTCGATCTCCGCGCGCGAGCGCAGCCATGCGTCTCGCAGCTCCGCCGCCTCGGTCTCGACCTTCTGCAACAGCGCGGCGATGTCGGGCGCCGGATCCGCCGGCGGCATGTCGGCCACGACATCGGCGGCAGGCGATTCGACCACTGCCGGGGGCGACATCTCCGTGGCCGCGTTAGGGTTGGCGGAAAACTCCGGTTTGTTGTGAACGGACATCGAAACTCCATCGGGATCAGCTTCCCGGCGTGCCCGGGACCTCCAAAGAGTATGGGGGCGCGCGGGGGCATTTCAACTGTCGGCCACGCAGGAGCGGTAACCCCTGCGCTCGAGCAGGCATATCATTAAAATCAATGAGTTGCAGTCCAATGGCCGGCCGCGAAAGCGGCGCGGCCCGAATCGGGATTACTGCCGAGCCCCCATCGTTTTCGCCCGCATCAGCGTCATATCGCGCGCGGCCGCGTCCGGCGGCGGGGCGAGCCAGCCCTGGAGGTTCGCCAGAACCAGCTCGACCAGCGCTGAGATCCACTGCGGTTGTTCGTTGAGGCACGGAATGGCGTGGAACTCGCGTCCTCCGGCGCCGAGAAACGCCTGCTTCACCTCGATGCCGATCTCCTCAAGTGTCTCCAGGCAATCGGACACGAATCCCGGGCAGACGACATCCACGCGCCCGACGCCCTCCCGCGCCAGCCGCTCGAGCGTTTCCTGCGTATAGGGCTTCAGCCATTCGGCGCGCCCGAAGCGCGACTGGAACGTCACGGCGAGCTGCCTGGCTTCGAGGCCGAGTTCGGTCGCGAGCAGGCGCGCCGTCTTGTGGCACTGGCAATGGTAGGGATCGCCCAGATCAAGCGAGCGCCGCGGCAGGCCGTGGAAACTCATCACCAGCACGTCGGGGCGGCCGTGGCGCATCCAGTAGTCGCTGACGTTTCGCGCGAGGGCCTGCACATAGCCCGGGTCGTCGTGGAAGCAGTCGATCGTCCGCAGTCCCGGCATCCGGCGCATCCTTTGCGCGTGGGCGAAGACCGCGTCCAGCGCCGCCGCGGTAGCGCTCGCCGAATATTGCGGAAAGAGCGGCACCACGAGGATGCGGTCGCAGCCCGCCGCCTTGAGCTTGCCGAAAGCGTCGGCGATCCCCGGATTGCCGTAGCGCATCGCGAGCTCGACCGGCGCCATGTCCGACGGCAACCCCAGGTCCTTCAGCTTCTGCCCGAGATAGCCCATCAGCAGCGTCTTCTGCTTCTGGCTGTGCGCCAGCAGCGGCGAACCTTCGGCACCCCAGATCATGGCGTACTTCTTCGCCGATTGCGCCGGCCGCGTGCGCAGGATGACCCCGTGCAGAATCAGCTTCCACACGAAAGCGGGGATCTCGACTACGCGCCGGTCCGAAAGGAATTCGGCGAGATAGCGGCGCACGGCGGACGCCGTCGGCGCATCCGGCGTGCCCAGGTTCATGAGCAGCACGCCAACCCTGCGCGGCTCACCGTGCTTCCATGGCGGCTCGGCGAGAAAGCCGCTCATCAATCGTTCATTTGATGGGTCAGCGCGTTGGACAGCAGCTTGGCGGTGATGTCGACGATAGGTATCACGCGCTCGTAGGCCATGCGCGTCGGGCCGATGACGCCGAGGGTCCCGATGACGCGCCCGTCGAGCTCGTAGGGCGCGGTCACGACGCTGCACTCGTCCAGCGGAACGAGCCCGGACTCGCCGCCGATGTAGATCTGCACGCCCTGCGCCCGCTGGGAGACGTCGAGCAGGTGCAGCAGCGAGGTCTTCTGCTCGAAGAGCTCGAACAAACGACGCAGGCGGTCCATGTTCGAGGCGAGGTCGGATGCCGCCAGCAGGTTCTTCTCGCCCGTGACGACCAGTGCCTCGTTCTCGTTGAGCGCGGCGCCACCGACTTCGACGGCTGCCGTCATCAGGCCGACGATGTCCTCGCGCAGCGATTTCAGCTCTTCGGCGAGGAGCGACCGGACGGCGCCATACGGCTGGCCCGAGTAGTGCTGGTTGAAGAAATTCGTCGCCTCGATCAGCTGCGACTGAGTGTACGGCCGGTCCGTGTGCAGGATGCGGTTCTGGACGTCGCCTTCGGAGGTGACGACGATCAACAGCACGCGCCGCTCGGACAGGCGCAGGAATTCGATGTGCCGGAAGCTCGCCTCGCGCCGCCTGGGCGTCATCACGACGCCGGCAAACTGGGTGAGCTGCGACAGGAGCGACGCGGCCGCGCTCATGAGCTGTTGGGGTCGGTCGGCGGTGAGCTCGCCCTCGAGCCGATGGATCTCGACCTGCTCCAGCGGCTTCATCACCATCAGGCTGTCGACGAAGAAACGGTAGCCCTTGGCGGTGGGAATGCGGCCGGCCGACGTATGAGGGCTGGCGATGTACCCCATCTCCTCGAGATCGGCCATCACGTTGCGTATCGTCGCCGGCGACAGCTCCAGGCCCGGTTGCTTCGACAACACGCGCGAGCCTACCGGCTGCCCTTCGACGATGTAGCGCTCGACAAGGGTCTTCAGCAGATATTGGGCACGCGGATCCAGCATCCGGTCATTTTACAGCCATGCGCCAGGAACGCGGCCGTCGCCGAGAGACCGGGCCACGGCTTCGAGCCCGTCGGTGCGCGCCGGACGATACCTTCGGCGCATCGAACCGCGGGCTGTCCCCTGTGGCGTGCAAGCCATCAACCATGCGGCCAGCTTTGGCGCCGGCGGCGCGTGTGCTCTAATCGCGCTGATGTCCACGCCCGCCTCCCTTCCGCTGCCCGCCACCCCTTTCCAGCGGGTGGCGTTGATCGGGCGTCAGGGGAGTCCCGGCATCGCCGAGCCGCTGTTGCGCCTCGCGTCGTTCCTCGCCGCCCTTGGGCATGACGTCGTGATCGAGGCCGAAACGGCATGTCTGACGGGGCTCGAGAACTTCCCCGCCGCGCCGCCCGAGGCGCTGGGAGCGCTCGCCGACGTCGCGATCGTGGTCGGCGGGGATGGCACGATGCTCTCGATCGCGCGGCGCCTGGCGCCGCTCGACGTGCCGCTCATCGGAATCAACCAGGGCCGCCTCGGCTTCCTGACCGACATCCCGATCACGCGCATGGAGGAAACGCTCGCCGCGATGCTGGCCGGCCGCTACGTCGAGGAGCGCCGGACGCTGCTCGCGACCGAGGTCGTCCGGACCGACGGCTTTCGCGAGGCTGGCTATGCGCTCAACGACGTCGTGCTGAATCGCGGCGGCGGCGGCACGATGATCGACTGCGCCGTCGAGATAGACGGCCGCTTCGTCTACGCGATGCGAGCGGACGGCATCATCGTCACGACACCCACCGGGTCGACCGCGTACGCCCTGTCGGCGGGAGGCCCGATTCTCGACCCGCAAGTGCCCGCGTTCGCGCTGGTGCCGGTCGCGCCGCATGCGCTCACGCACCGGCCGATCGCGGTGGCCGACACGGCAACGATCGCTCTTACCCTCGAGCGCGGCCGCGATGCCGCGCTTCACTGCGACGGCCAGGCGCACTTCGCGCTGGCCGAGGGCGAGCGCGTCACGGTGCGCCGGGCGCCGTACTCGGCGCGCTTCCTGCATCCCGAAGGCCACGACTACTTCGCGATGCTGCGCGAAAAGCTGCACTGGAGCGAAACGCCGGAGCGCCTGCGAGGCAAGTAGCACTACGCATGCTTCGGCTATTGTCCATCCGCAATTTCGTCGTCGTCGAAGCGCTCGACCTCGAGCTCGACGCCGGCTTCACCGTGCTGACCGGCGAGACGGGGGCGGGCAAATCGATCCTGCTCGACGCCCTCGCGCTGCTGTTGGGCGACCGTTTCGAGTTGCGGCAGCTGCGACCGGGCGCCGAACGCGCCGAGCTTGCCGCCGCGTTCGACGCCGACGATCGCCCCGGGATCACCGATTGGCTGGCCGCGCAGGATCTCACCGCCACCGACCAAATGCTCCTCCTGCGCCGGACGCTGGATGCCCAGGGCAGAAGTCGCGCCTGGATCAACGGCCGGCCCGCGACACTCGCGCAACTGAAGGAAGTCGGCGAGCGGCTCGTCGATTTGCACGGCCAGCACGCGCATCAGTCACTCGCGGAAGCCGACGTGCAGCGCTCGCTCGTGGATGGATTCGGCGGCTTCACGGCCCTGGGCCGGGCCGTGGCAAGCGCCTGGCAGGAGTGGAACAAGGCCATCCTGCGCCGCGACGCGGCGGCGCAGGCGGCACGGGCCTCGGCCGCCGAGCGCGAGACGCTCGAGGCCCGCCTTCGCGAGCTCGTCACGCTCGACGTCGGCGCCGAGGAATGGGCCGCCCTGACGCAGGCGCAATCGCGGCTCGGCCATGCCGCAGCACTGATCCAGGCGGCGCTGTCAGGCGAAGAGGGACTCGCCTACGGCGACGACGCGCTGTCGTCCCGGCTATCCGCGCTGATCGCCAGGCTCGGCGCCCATTCGGCGCACGACGCTGCCCTCGGGGAGATCGTCGCCTTGCTCGAGCCGGCGCGAATCGGCATCGACGAGGCCGCGCGCGCGCTGCGCGGGTACCGGCAGAAGCTGGACGTCGACCCGGCGGAGCTCGCGCGGGTCGAGGAGCGGCTGGCGGCGATTCACGACACTGCGCGCAAGCACCGGGTCCGGCCGGAAGCGCTGCCTCAACTCCGCGCGGCCACCGACACACGGCTCGCCGCGCTTGCCGAATCCGCGAACGCCGCCGCGCTCGGTGAGCGCGCGGCCGAGGCCGAGGCGTCGTATCGGGCGCTTGCCACGCAGCTGTCCGCGAAGCGCGAGCTCGCCGCGCACGATCTCGAGGGCCGGGTGACCGAGGTCATGCAGCACCTCGCGATGGCGGGGGGGCGGCTCGAAATCGCATTGGAGCCGCTCGCCACCCCCGCGAGCCACGGTGTCGAGCACGTGGAGTTCCGCGTCGCGAGCCATCCGAAGCAGCCGCTGGGGCCGCTGGCCAAGGTCGCATCCGGCGGCGAGCTCTCGCGGATTGCGCTCGCGATCCAGGTGGTGACAAGCGAGGTCGGCGCGGTGCCGACCCTGATCTTCGACGAGGTCGACGCCGGCATCGGGGGCGCGGTCGCGGCAACCGTCGGTGCGCAGCTGCAGACGCTGGGCGCGCGCAGGCAGGTGCTCTGCGTGACTCACCTGCCGCAAGTCGCGGCCTTCGCCGATGCGCACTTCCGGGTGACCAAGCAGGGTGATGCGGAGGCGGTGCGCGCGGACGTCGCGCCGATTTCAGGCGCTGCCAGGATCGAGGAACTCGCGCGCATGCTCGCCGGCACCGCGATCACGCCAAAAACGCGCGCGCATGCCAGGGAACTCTTGGATCGGCATCGGCGCTCGAGCTGAACGCCCGGTGGCCGGCGCCCGGGGCGGCGTTTCGGCGCAGGCGGCAGGATGGAAACGACGGCGGACGCGCGGGATGTCTCCGGCGGACGGCCGCTGCGACTCAGCGGCGAGGCGTCGCCGCGCCACGCGACAAGGTGAAGCTTGCCTTAGCGGCTGCATTGCCGGCGGACTTGGCCTTCCGGGATTTCGACGCCGGCTTCAACGCCGCTACCGGGAGCGACTGCCCGGTTTCGAGCCAGTGCCGTACGCGCTGCGCGTCGCCGAGACGGGTGTATTTGCCGGCGGAATCGAGCAGCACGATCACGAACGGCTTGCTGGCGATGGTCGCCAGCATGACGAGGCACTTGCCGGCCTCGCGAATGTACCCGGTCTTCGACACCGCGATGTCCCACTGCGAATTCTTGACGAGGTTGTTGGTGTTGTTGAAGCCCAGCCACTGGCCGGTAGGTTGCACCTCGACGAAATGGCTGCCCGTCGTGCTGAACTCGCGGATCTGCGGATACTGCGCTGCGGCGGCCACCAGCAGCGCGAGGTCGTTCGCCGTCGACACGTTGCGCGCTGAGAGCCCCGTCGGATCCGCGAACCTCGTGCGCGTCATCCCGAGCGAATCAGCCTTGGCGTTCATCGCCGCGACGAACGCGGACGCGCCCCCAGGATAGTTTCGCGCCAGACTCGACGCGGCGCGGTTTTCCGACGACATCAGCGCCAGACGGAGCATTTCGCGCCGCGGCAGCTCCGCCCCCATCCGCAGCCGGGAGTTCGTGCCCTTGACGAAGTCGAGATCGTCCATGTCGATCGCAATCGCTTCGTCGAGCGGCAGCCCCGCGTCGAGCGTGACGATCGCGGTCATGAGCTTGGTGAGCGAAGCGATGGGCGTCACGTCGTTGGCGCCTTTGGCGTAGACCGGGCGATTGGCCGACGCGTCGATGACCACGGCATTGAGTGACGCCAGATGGAGGTTGGCCGGATCGCGCACGAGCGGCATCTGCGCAGCGGTTTGGCCGAAAGCGGCCATCGCAATTAGCGCAGAAAAAACAATTGTTAGGGGTCGGTTCATGAAGTCAGACCTCAGGATCAGTCGCTTTATAGCACGCCCGGAACGCCTCGCCAATACCCCTTCCAAATCATGGCTTTGCCAGGGCGCGTCGGGGCTCAGCGCACGACCGGCAAAAGCGCGTCCGCGGCCCCGGAGTCCGGCCCGGGCGCGTCGCGCGCGACCGGCGGGTCAACCGCACCGGCGAACTCCGATTCGTCCGGCGCTTCGATCTGCTGCAACTGCCACATCCGCGCGTACACGCCGGCCAAAGCAAGAAGCGCGCCATGTGTGCCGCGCTCGACGATCCGGCCATGATCGAGCACGAGGATCTCGTCGGCATCGATGATCGTCGACAGACGGTGCGCGATGGTGAGCGTCGTGCGGTTCTGTGCGATGCGCTTCAGCTCGGCCTGGATCGCCTTTTCCGATTTCGAGTCGAGTGCGGACGTCGCCTCGTCGAAGATCAGGATCCGCGGCCCCTTCAGCACCGCGCGCGCGATGGCCACCCGCTGCTTCTCGCCGCCGGAGAGCTTCAAGCCCCGCTCGCCGACCGCCGTGGCATAGCCCTCGGGCGTGCTGACAATGAAATCGTGGATCTGCGCGAGCTGCGCCGCCGCGACGATCTCGCCGTGCGTCGCGCCGGCGCGGCCATAGGCGATGTTGTACTCGATGCTGTCGTTGAAGAGGACCGTGTCCTGCGGCACGATGCCGATCGCCGCGCGCAGGCTGTCCTGGCGCACGCCGCGGATGTCATGTCCATCGACGGTGATGCGACCTCCCGTCACGTCGTAGAACCGGAACAGCAGCCGGGAGAGCGTGCTCTTCCCCGCCCCCGACGGCCCCACCACGGCCACCGTCTTCCCGGCGGGGATCGCGAAGCTCACGTCGAACAGGATCTGCCGGTTCGCCTCGTAGCCGAAGTCGACGTGCTCGAAACGAACCTCGCCGGCCGCGACGACGAGCTCCGGCGCCCCCGGCGCGTCGGCCACCTCGGTGTTCTCCGCCGTGAGCGCGAACATGCGCTCCATGTCGGCCAAGGCCTGCTTGACCTCGCGATAGAGAACACCGAGAAAATTGAGCGGAATGTAGATCTGGATCATGAACGCATTGACGAGCACGAGGTCGCCGATCGTCATGGTGCCGTCGACGACGCCGACGGTCGCCCGCCACATGATCAGCGTCACCGCCACGGCGATGATCGCGCTCTGCGTGACATTGAGCAGCGACAGCGACGTCTGGCTGCGGACCGCGGCCTTCTCCCAGCGCTGCATGCTCTCGTCGTAGCGCCGCGCCTCGAATCCCTCGTTGCCGAAATACTTGACCGTCTCGTAATTGAGCAGGCTGTCGATCGCTCGCGTGTTCGCCTTCGAATCGAGCTCGTTCATCTGCCGCCGGAAGTTCGTCCGCCAGTCGGTGATGAGAATCGTGGCGGCGACGTAGAGCATGAGCGCCGTGACCGTGATGGCGATGAAAGTCCAGTCGTAGCGCGCGACCAGAATCAATGCCACCAGGCCGATCTCCACCAACGTCGGCAGGATCGAGAACAGCGTGAAGCTGATCAGCGTCGAAATGCCCCGCTGCCCGCGCTCGACGTCGCGCGTCAGTCCGCCTGTCTGCCGTGCCAGATGAAAACGCAGCGACAGCGCGTGCAGGTGACGGAACACCTCGAGCGCGATCGTGCGCACCGCCCGCTGGGTCACCTTGGCGAAGAGGAATTCGCGCAGCTCGGTGAACACCGTCGTCGACAGGCGCAGCAGGCCATAGGCGGCCAGCAGCGCCAGCGGGACCGCCAGCGCCGCGGTCCTCGGGTCCAGGCTGTCGACGATCTGCTTCAACAGCAGCGGCACGCCGATGTTGGCGACCTTGGCCGCAACCAGCGCCATCAAGGCGACGATGACGCGTCCCTTGTACGCCCAGAGGTAGGGCAGCAGCGTGCCGATCACGCGCCAGTCGCCGCCGCGGGCGGGCCCGGGGAGCGGCAGGGACGATGACGCGTGGTGGCGCATTCGGTATCCGGGACGGACTGCGGTTTGCGCAACGCGCGCGCGCCATTGCGGCGTGACGCTGCGGGATCAGTCTACCAAATCACCTTCCTTCGCCCGCCGCCGAGCCGTCGTCCGCGGCATGCGGCGGGTTCCATTCCTGGTGCCGCCGACGGCGGCCGCGGAACCACTCGTTGCCGCCGTAACCGAGCAGGCCCATGCCCAGGCGGACGACGCCGTAAGCCGTCCAGACCAGCGCCTTGTAGAGCCGGGGGCGCAGTGCCCAGTGCTGCGGTCGCACGCGCCGTGCACCATCGTCGATCATTTTCCTGAGTTCGTCGCGCAACTGCTCTGCGAAGAACGGATCGCGAACCACGACGTTCGCCTCGCGTGACATCAGCAGGCTGTACGGGTCGATGTTGGACGATCCTACGGTCGCCCAATGGTCGTCGATCACCGCCACCTTCGCGTGCAGGAACGACTGGTGGTACTCCTGAATCGCGACGCCGGAGGACAACAGCTGTCCGTACAGCGCCCGCGACGCGTAGTGCAGCAGGACGTACTCGACGCGGCCCTGCAGCAGCAGGGTCACAGCGACGCCGCGCCCGGCCGCGGCGATGAGCGCCCGGCGAAAGCGGATGCCGGGAAAGAAGTACGAGTTGGCGATCAGAATCTCACGCTTCGCCGTGCGAATCGCGGCGAGATAGGCGTGCTCGATGTCACGGCGATGCCGAAGATTGTCCCGGATCAGGAATTTCGCCGTCTGCGCTCCGGCCCGGGCCGCCCGCCGTGGCGCCGGAAACAGCGGCACCTCACTCTGCTGGAACTGGACGAGCTCGTTGATCGCCCAGACGCGCTGCATCGTGCGCACGATCGAGACCAGCAGCGGGCCCTCGACGCGCAATGCGAAATCGACCCGCGGCGGCTTCTGGCCGGGCGTGTTCACGTCGTCGATGATGTTGATGCCGCCCACGAAGGCGACGTGCCCGTCGATGTGACAGAGCTTGCGGTGCAGACGGCGCAGCCGGTTCGAACGGAACTGCCAGGGCGCGACCTCGGGACGATACTTCAGCAGCTTGACGCCGCCCTGCCTCAGGTCGCGTTCGATCGACGCCGTGAGGTAATGCCGGGCGCCCCATCCGTCCACGAGCACGCGCACGAGCAGCCCGCGCTGCGCCGCGCGAACGAGCGCCGCCGTCACGATCTTGCCGACGTCGTCATCGGCATAGATGTAGGTTTCCAGCCAGACCTCGCGCTCGGCGCGATCGATCGCGAAGACCAGTGCGGGAAAGTATTCGCCGCCGCTTCTCAACAGTGTGATCAGGTTTCCCGGCAGGAACCGGTTCATCGCGGACCGGCTCCGGTCTCGAACGTGGCTGCCAGCGCGGCGTGGTCGGAAATCCGTCCCGAAGGGAACGCGCAGTGCACGTGCGCCCCGATGATTGCAAGCCCGCGCGCATAGATGCGGTCGAGGCGAAACACCGGCAGCACCGACGGAAAGGTGCGCGCCGGGCGACCACGGACCGCGGCGAAGACTTCGACCACGCCGAGCTCTTCGACGAGCACCCGGTTCGCCTTGTGCCGCCAGTCGTTGAAGTCGCCGGCGATGACAAGTGGCGCATCGTCAGGCACCGTCGCCCGGATGCGCTCGCACAGCGCGTGGATCTGCCATCGCCGCCCGCGCTCGAACAGCCCGAGGTGGACGTTCAGGCAGTGGAGCGTGGGCTCGTTCGGCCCCAGCTCGATCGCGCAATGGAGCAGTCCGCGGCTCTCGAAAGCGTGCGCCGAGATGTCGAGGTTCTCGTGCGCGACGATCGGGAAACGCGACAGCACCGCGTTGCCGTGATGCCCGTGGCGCGAGATGGCGTTCTTCCCGTACGCGACTTCGTGCCAGACGGTGTCGGCAATGAACTCGTGCTGCGGCTTCACCGGCCAGTCGACGTGGCGCGCGGCATGTCCCCGGTGCACGCCCACGACCTCCTGCAGCAGCAGGATGTCCGCGGAGAGGCCGTGCAGCCGCTCGCGCAGCTCATGGATCACCATGCGGCGGTTGAGTTGGGTGAAGCCCTTGTGGATGTTGTAGGTCGCGATAGTGAAGCGCATGGTCCCTTACGGCAATCGATAGTCCTTGAACATCTCGCGCAGCTTCGTCTTCAGCAGCTTGCCAGTCGCCGTGTGCGGCAGCTCGCCGACGAACACCACGTCGTCGGGCAGCCACCACTTGGCCACCTTGCCGTCGAGGAACTGCAGCACCTGCTCGCGCGTGACATCCTGGCCCGCCTTCGTGACCACGATCAACAGCGGACGCTCCTGCCATTTCGGATGCGCGACGCCGATCACGGCCGCCTCCGCGACGGCGGGATGTCCGATCGCGGCGTTCTCGAGCTCGATCGACGAGATCCACTCGCCGCCCGATTTGATCACATCCTTCGAGCGGTCCGTGATCTGCATGTAGCCGTCGCCGTCGATCGTCGCCACGTCGCCGGTGTCGAAGAAGCCTTCGGCATCCAGGATCGCGCCGCCGTCGCCCTTGAAATAGCCGCTCGTGATCCAGGGTCCGCGCACCATCAGGTGGCCGAAGGCCACGCCATCGTGCGGCAGTGGGCGGCCCGCGTCGTCGCTGATCTTCATCTCGACACCGTACATCGCGCGCCCCTGCTTCGCCTGCACATCGAGCCGCTGCTGCAGATCGAAGCCCCGGTGCTTCGGCAGCAGATTGCAGATCGTGCCCAGCGGTGACATCTCCGTCATGCCCCAGGCGTGGACAACGAACGCGCCGAACACGGTCTCGAATTTCTCGCTCATCGCGCGCGGGGCCGCCGAGCCACCGATAACCAGCCGCTTCACCACGAGATCCCGCTTCGGGTCGGCGCCCAAGGCGGCGACGTGCTGCAAGAGCATGAGCCAGACGGTCGGAACGCCCAGCGCCAGCGTCACCTTTTCGTCCTTCATCAGCGCGTAGACGCTCGCGCCGTCGAGCGCGGGTCCGGGCAGCACGAGCCTGGCCCCGGACATGGCGGCGGCATAGGGCATGCCCCAGGCGTTGACGTGGAACATGGGAACGACGAGCAGCACTGACTCGGCCGAGGAAAGACCGAGGCCGTCGACCATGCATGCCGCGTACGAATGCAGTATCGTCGAGCGATGCGAATAGAGCACCCCCTTCGGGTTGCCTGTCGTGCCCGACGTGTAGCACAGCGACGACGCGGTTCGCTCGTCGAACTCCGGCCACTCGAATTCGGCGGAATGCGCGCCAACCCACTCCTCGTAGCAGATCAGGTTCGGCACGCCGAGCGCGGGCATGTGCTCCCGGTCGGTCATCGCGACGAAACCCTTGACCGATTTCATCCGCGGTCCGAGTTGCTCGATCAGCGGCGCGAACGTCAGGTCGAAGAACAGGTACTGGTCCTCGGCGTGGTTCACGATGTACGCGATCTGTTCGGGGAACAGCCGGGGATTGATCGTGTGCAGCACGGCTCCCATGCCCGACACGCCGTAATAGAGCTCCATGTGCCGGTAGCCGTTCCAGGCCAGCGTGGCGATCCGGTCGCCCGGCTTGACGCCGAGCGCGGTCAGCGCGTTCGCGACTTGCTTCGAGCGGCGCCGGATTTCGCCATACGTGCAGCGGTGCACCGGGCCCTCGACCGTGCGCGAAACGACCTCGGCATCCGGGTGCATCGCGCTGGCGTGCTCGATCAGCGACGAGATGAGCAACGGCCGATCCTGCATCAATCCTCGCATTGCGCCTCTCCGCGTCAACTGTTGCCGTTGTTTCAGCCCCGGGCTTCCAGGTTGCTATCCGGACTCGCGCCGAGCGCTCGCAGCCGGCCGAGCACCCCGACCTCCTCGGCCGGGGAGAATCCGTACGCGTAGAGACTGCTTGCCCTGGCGGCGCGCCTCGCCATTCCAACATGCCGGTGCAGATGATAGGCAATGTCCGCAAACGACATCCCGAGCAGCACAGCGGGCGCCTCCACGCGCGGATTGTGGCGTTCGCCACCGATCACCTGGAAGCCGAGCGATCTCCGGTAGAACCCGACGTGCCTGGGGTTCACTTCGATCACGACGAAGTCGAAGTCGCGAATTGTGCCGGCGAAGAGGTATACGGTATGAAACAGCCCGGCAAGCACGGGCTGCGACAGCCGCGACACATCGACGGCCAGGCGCGTGAATTCGCATATCTTGTGCTGGTCGCGCCGGATCGCATCAACTTCTGCCCGATAGAGGTCGTCGGCCGCAAGGCCCTCCGACGAGTCGAGCCGAAGGCTGACGGTCCCGGCCAGGCGGCCCTCGTCGTATGCGGCAAAGGTCCAGACGTTGGGATCCACCCGCTTGGCAGATGTCCGATAACCCTTTCTCGCATAGCGCTGCTGGACAAGGAAGCCGGCGTCGCGGCGGGTGTCCGGCGAACCCGCGAGGCGAATCTTGAACGCGCCGATCGCACTGCCGGGGTCGCCGTAGGATGCCTCGGGCGCACCCGCGGAGAGGCTCTTGAGTCGCAACGCGATGTCGCGGTGCACGGTCCATCCGCTACTGTCCCCGGGCAGCGCCGCACCGCGGTCGGCGACACTCGGCTGTGACCACGGCCAGCGCGGCGAGCGCTTGGCGCGAATCCGTTGTAGCAGCTTGTCCAGCCGAAGTTTCAATGCATCGCGCCTGCTTTGAATCAGGGAGTTCCTGCGACCCGCGGAGGCCACGGCCCCCACCCGGCCGCGGCACCCCGTTTTTGCGATGGTGACGCCGACAATGGTACGCTCTGACCTGGGCGACGATTGTACGGCATGACAAATGGTCGGATCCCGCGCGACCTGCCCCAGGCTCGCGAGTCGCGCCGATGGCGAGCGGCCGCCGCCACGAAGTTTGGAGGGCTCCTGATTGAAAGCGTTCCGACAGCTTTTTTCGAGCTGTAATGACACGCTCGGCATCGGCACGGACCCCGCGGGGAAGGGCGTGACCGACGACGATGACTGGGATGTAACCGCCGAGCATGCGACCGGCACGGAATTTCTCGATTCCATCACCTTGCCGCACACCGCGGGCTACTTCGAGGACGCCAGGTTCGTGCGCCCGTCGCTCGCGATCCCGTTCCGGATGGCCGTGGGGCCCGGCGCGGATTACTACGCACCGCGGTGCCTCGAATACGAGAGGACCGGGCGCAGTTTCCCGAGTTGGAATTGGGCGCCGCTGTTGGCGCCCGGCGTCTGGGCCATCTACCGGCGGCTCTGGCTTCCGGGTTGTGCCTTTGCCCTTTGGCCGCTCCTCGCGCTGGCCGTGTTCCGGTTCGTGGAGCCTCACCTCGGCGATTCCGGCGCCGTTTCGCTTGTCCTGGCCTCGTTCCTCTTCTGGCTTGTTCCAGGCGTCGTCGGGGCGCTCGCCGCCAACACCCTCGTCTATCGCCGGGCTCGGCAACTCGTAAGTAACGCGGAGGCCCGGACCCGGCGGCCCGACAAGGCCGCAATATGGCTCTCGCGGCGCACGGTGATTGCGCCAATGCCCGCGGCGTTTGCCGGCGGAGCGACGATTCTTCTGGCGCTCTACGTGGTGATCCCGAGCCTGCAATCCGCCTACACCGACCAGATCGTTCGATCGCACGTCACGGCAGGACTGGCCGCAATCCGGCCGCTCCAGCGGCAACTTGAGACATGGTTCGTTTCCCGATCGCCATCCGGGGCCCCCGATTTCGGACTGGCGGACGCACGACCCGGGACCGAGTTCCTCGAGACGGTGACCGTCAGCCTGACCAACGGTCGGGTCCGGCTCGCGCTGGGCCCGTTGATTCCAGAATTGTCCGGGCGTTCGATCCTGCTGGCACCGGCGTTCGACCGCCGTCAGCAAGTCCGCTGGATATGCATACCGGTCGACATCCCGGCGCGATATCTTCCCCAGGAGTGCCGGCAGGGCTGATGCCCGACTCGCCGCGCCACGGCGCGCCGGGCGCGTAACCCGATAGGGCGCGACCGGCCAGCCAGGATATCCAGGGCGGATCGAGCTCCCGACACGATCCGGATCACGCAACCGACAACGGATCCTCGCCCCGCGCGAAATGCTCCATCGCGGCGGCGAAGATCCGGTACTTCGCGCGCGTCACCATCATGTCCTGGTACCAGTTCACGAGATCGCCCCACGGATCCCGCACGTTGTTCAGTCCCGAAACGAATGCGACGATCATTCCCACTTCCGCCTGCCCGTTGATCACGTACCACCCGCCCGCGCCGAGCACGACCACCCTGCCGATATTGTGGGTGAGGTTCATCAGGAACTTCATCGAGTAGCGCAACTTGACGATGCCCAGGTTCAGCTGGAAAACTTCGGCGAATCGCATTTCCTGCTTGAGCGCCTTCTCGACGTCGAGGGTTCCCGTCAGCAGCACGCCGGCGCTGGCCTGGCGCAGCACGGCGATGCGCGACCTGACTCTCCGGTTGATCGCCCGCTGCATCAAGGGAACGAACACCAGCTGCGGAAAGAAGATCGCGAGGCACACCAGCGCGAGCAGCGGTTGCATGAAGAACATGTAACCGAACACGCTGAGCAGGATGCCGATGTCCAGCACGAGCTCGGAGAAAGCGACGCCGACAAAAGCGCCGATGTCCTCCGGCTCGCCGAGTATCAGCGATATCTCCACGCCCTGGACGCGGGCCGTGGCGTGCTGCGCCGGCATCGCGTCGACGAGCGCGCTGGCCGCCAGGCGCAAGGCACGCACCGCCTTCTCGCCGACCCAGCCCCGATAGATGTTCATCAGCAGCTTGACCAGGCCTTCGGACAGCACGATGCATCCGTAGGCGACGGCCAGCGCCGCCACCAGCTTCGCGTTGCCGTCGAGGATAGCCGCATTGAGGATTCGCCGCTGCATTTCGAGCGGCGCGGTGTTCAGAGCGAAGACGAGGACCGCCAGCAGCGAAATCCAGACCTGGCTCCAGGCACTGACCCGCCAGACGAACCCGAAGAACGTCGGCGGCATACCCTGCAGCGCCAGCGACCGTGAAAGGTCGTCGGGAGGGGTTGCCCACCATGGGCCGCGTCTGATTCTCACAGCAATCCCGAACAGGGCGCTGTCGGCAGCTTCCCCTGTGTCTTCCCGTACTCCCGCCCGGCTCCTGCCTGCCTGTCGCGGAACACAGGAACATTGTCCCACGGGGCGAGCGCCGCCAACAAACCCGGACCCGGGCAGGATTCGTCGGGACCGACGCTGACCCGCGTCGACCTGTCGGCTGGAATACCCACGTCGGGGACCCCGCCTCTGCCAACCCGGACGGCGGGATACGGGGCCTTTGACCTCGATCAAGAGCCGGTCCGTACTAACGGGCACTATTCCATCTTCGAAGAAGAGACCGCGCACGTCGGGCGGCGCGGCATTCCCGATCCCGAAACGGACGCGAAGGCGCACCATGTACAAGATCATCCGCCGCGAAGCATTCTCGGAGACGACGTTCCTCTGGGAGGTGACGGCGCCCGACGTGGCGCGATCCGCCGAGCCCGGGCATTTCGTCATGTTGCGGCTGCACGAAGGCGGCGAGCGCATCCCGCTCACGGTCGCGGATTTCGATCGCGACAAGGGCACGATCACGATGGTGATCCAGGCACTCGGCAAGACGACGCTGGAAATGCGCGATCACTACAAGGCGGGCGACGACATCGCCGATTTCGTCGGCCCGCTCGGCCTGCCGCAGCACGTGAGCCGTGCCGGCCACGTCGTGCTGGTCGGCGGCGGCCTCGGCGTGGCGCCGGTCTATCCGCAGCTGCGCGCGTTCAAGGCCGCGGGCAATCGCACGACCGGGATCATCGGGTTTCGCAGCCGGGACCTGGTGTTCTGGGAAGAAAACTTCGGCCGGTACTGCGACAACCTGATCGTCTGCACCGACGACGGCAGCTACGGCAAGCCGGGTTTCGTCACCGCCGCGCTGCAGGAGGTCCTCGACAACGACCGTCCCGACCTGGTGGTCGCGATCGGGCCGCTGCCGATGATGAACGCCTGCGTCGAGACCACGCGCCCCTCCGGCGTCAAGACCATGGTGTCGCTGAACGCGATCATGGTCGACGGCACCGGAATGTGCGGTTCCTGCCGTGTCACCGTCGGCGGCGAGATCAAGTTCGCCTGCGTCGACGGACCGGACTTCGACGGCCACAAGGTCGACTTCAAGGAGCTGATCCTGCGCCAGAAGCGCTTCAAGGGCGAGGAATCGGCGGCCAACACCGACTACGCGCACGTGTGCAACGTCGAGAAGCTGCTGTTCGAGCAGAACAAGACCAACTACAAGAAGTACAAGGACCTCGCGCCGCTGGCGACCAAGATGCCCGAGCGCGATGCGCTCGAACGCTCGCGCAACTTCAAGGAAGTGAACCTCGGCTATTCGCTGGCGGACGCGCTGGCCGAGGCCGAGCGCTGCATCATGTGCTCGAAGGCCGCGTGCATCGCAGGCTGTCCGGTGTCGATCGACATCCCGCGCTTCATCCGCCACCTGCTGGTGCGCGACATCGACGGCGCGCTCGGCGTCATCAACGAGTCCAATCTGTTCCCGTCGGTCTGCGGGCGCGTGTGCCCGCAGGAATCGCAGTGCGAAGCGCAATGCGTCGTCGGGCGCAAGCTCGAGTCGGTGGCGATCGGGCGCCTGGAACGCTTCGTCGGCGACAACGCGCGACCGCCGAAGGTGGAGCCGCCCCGCTTCGCGCAGCGGCTCGGGCGCATCGCAATCGTCGGCTCCGGCCCATCGGGTCTCGCGGTGGCGGCGGATCTCACGCGCTACGGTTGCGAGGTCACGGTGTACGAGGCGCTCCACGTCGTGGGCGGCGTGCTCCAGTACGGCATCCCGTCGTTCCGGCTGCCGCGCGAGATCATCAGCCGCGAGGTCGAGCACCTGAAGGAGCTCGGAGTGAAGTTCGAGACGAACAAGGTGATCGGCAAGACCTTTTCGATCACGTCGCTGCTGGGCGAGATGGGATACGACGCGGTCTTCGTCGGCGCCGGCGCCGGTGCCCCGGCGTTCCTCGGCATCCCCGGCGAGTTCGCCGGCCAGGTCTACTCGGCCAACGAGTTCCTCACGCGAGTGAACCTGATGGGCGGCGACAGATTCCCGTACGTCGACACGCCGATCACGCTCGGCAAGAGCGTGGTCGTCATCGGCGCCGGCAATACGGCGATGGACTGCCTGCGTGTGGCCAAGCGGCTGGGAACCCCGACCGTTCGCTGCGTCTACCGCCGCTCGGAAGCCGAGGCACCGGCGCGCATCGAGGAGCTGCGCCATGCGAAGGAGGAAGGCATCGAGTTCTTCTTCCTGCATGCGCCGGTCGAGATCCTGGTCGAGGGAGACGGCAACGTGCGCGGCATGAAGGTGCAGAAGATGATGCTCGGCGAGCCCGACGAGAAAGGCCGGCGCAAGCCCGTGCCGCTGGACGAATTCGTCGAGCTCGAATGCGACACTGTGATCTACGCGCTCGGCACCAAGGCCAACCCGATCGTCACCAAGTCGACGCCGGGGCTGGAACTGACCAAGTGGGGCTACATCGTCGCCGACGAGGCCACGCAGGCCACCAGCGTGCCGGGCGTGTTTGCCGGCGGCGACATCGTCACCGGTGGTGCGACGGTGATCCTGGCGATGGGCGCGGGCCGGCGCGCGGCGCGCGCGATCGGCGCCTGGCTATCGAGCGACCGATCCAAGTGGCCGATCACCGAGGCCGATGCCGCCGCCTTCGTGCCGCCGACCGCCACGCCTTCGTCCCCAACTCCGGTCTCCAGCGAGGTCCCGTCATGAGCACCTGCCCGCGTTGCCAGCGCCCCCTCGACGACGAAGAGCCCTACATCTGCTGCGCGGGGGTGGAGCTGCGTTGGCGCTGCAAGGACTGCCGCAAGGTGAGCGAAGGCTTCGCCTTCCCCTACGGCATGTGCCCGCACTGCAAGGGCAAGCTCGAGCTGTTCGACCGTGGTGCGATCGACGACGACCAGGCGATGGAAGCCGTGCGCAAGGCCTTCGAGATCGAGCTCGGCGGACACGCGTTCTACCAGCGCGCCTCGCGCGACGCCAAGGATCCCGTGCTGCAGGAGCTCTTCGCTCGCTTCGCGGCCATGGAGAAGGAGCACATGGACACCCTGTCCAGGCGCTACCACGCCGAACTGCCGACGGCGGCAGAGGATTTCCAGCTCGATCGCGCCGCCATCTTCGCCGGCGTCGACCGGAAGCCCGAGGACCCGGCGAACCTGTTCCGCATCGCCATTGCCTTCGAGCAGCGGGCGGTCGACTTCTTCACGCGCGAGGGTGCACGCGCGCCTGCCGGCTCGGTTGAAAGCGATCTGTACAAGGAACTGGCCGCCGAGGAGCGCGAGCACGTCGCGCTGCTGACCACCGAGTACCGCCGTTGGGAGACCGGCAAGGCCGGCATCCTGTAGCCGCCTGCGCGTACCGCCACCCACCACGCCACCACGGGACCCGCAGCGCCGCAACGCCGGCTCATTGCCCATCACCGCCAAGAGAACACCATGACCGAACGCTCGTATGTGCTGGATGGCAACGAAGCCGCCGCCCGCATCGCCCACCTCACCAGCGAGGTGATCGCCATCTACCCGATCACGCCGTCGTCGACGATGGGGGAGCTCGCCGACGAATGGTCGGCCAAGGGCAAGAAGAACATCTGGGGCATGGTGCCGGAAGTCATCGAGATGCAGAGCGAAGCCGGCGCCGCGGGCGCGGTGCACGGTTCGCTGCAGGCCGGCGCGCTGACGACGACCTTCACCGCCTCGCAGGGCCTGCTGCTGAAGCTGCCCAACATGTTCAAGATCGCCGGCGAGCTGACGCCGGCGGTGTTCCACATCGCCGCGCGCACGCTGGCAACGCACGCACTGTCCATCTTCGGCGACCACAGCGACGTGATGGCGGCACGCACCACCGGGTTCGCGCTGCTGGCGTCGAGCAGCGTCCAGGAGGCGCAGGACATGGCGATGATCGCGCACATGTCGACGCTGAAGGCCCGGGTGCCTTTCCTGCACTTCTTCGACGGCTTTCGCACCAGCCACGAAGTGAACAAGATCGACCTGCTGTTCGAAGAAGACGTGCGATCGCTCATCGACGACGATCTCGTGGTGGCGCACCGCAGCCGCGCGCTCAACCCCGACCGCCCGGTGATACGCGGCACGGCGCAGAACCCCGACGTCTTCTTCCAGGCGCGCGAGGCCTGCAACCGCTACTACGAGGCGACGCCGGGCATCGTGCAGCAGTCGATGGACCGTTTCGCCGCACTGACCGGCCGCCGCTACAGCCTATTCTGGTACAGCGGCGCCCCCGACGCCGAACGCGTGCTCGTGCAGATGGGCTCCGGTGTCGGCGCCTCGCGCGAGGCGGTGGCCAAGCTCGTGGCCGCCGGCGAGAAGGTCGGTCTCGTCACCGTCCGCCTGTACCGGCCGTTCGACACGCAGGCCTTCGTCAAGGCGCTGCCGAAGACCGTGCGCTCGATCGCCGTGCTCGACCGCACCAAGGAGCCGGGCGCCATCGGCGAGCCGCTGTACCAGGACGTCGTGACCGCGCTGGTCGAGGCCTGGCCCGAAGGCACGCCGGTGCCGCGCGTCATCGGCGGCCGCTACGGCCTGTCGTCCAAGGAATACACGCCGGCCATGGCCAAGGCCGCGCTGGACGAATTGCGGGCGCCGCAGCCGAAGCGGCACTTCACCGTCGGCATCGTCGACGACGTCACGCACCTGTCGCTGAAGTGGGACCCCTCCTTCGACACCGAGGCCGCAGGCGTCACGCGGGCCGTGTTCTACGGCCTGGGCGCCGACGGCACGGTGGGCGCGACCAAGAACACCGTCAAGATCATCGGCGAGAACACGGACCTGCACGCCCAGGGCTACTTCGTCTACGACAGCAAGAAGTCCGGCGCGATCACCGTGTCGCACCTGCGCTTCGGGCCGCGGCCGATCGAGTCGACCTACCTGATCGACCGGGCCGATTTCATCGCGTGCCATCAGTTCGAGTTCATGGAAAAGCTCGACGTGCTGGCGCTGGCCCGCCCGGGCGCGACCTTCCTGCTGAACAGCCCCTACGGGCCCGAACAGGTGTGGGACAAGCTGCCGCGCGAAGCGCAGGAAACCATCCTGGCGAAGAAGCTCAAGTTCTACGTCGTCGACGCGCTCGCCGTGGCGCAGAAGGCGGGCCTCGCCGGACGCATCAACACGGTGACGCAGGCCTGCTTTTTCGCGATCTCGGGCATCCTGCCGCGCGACGAAGCCATCGCGAAGATCAAGGACTCGATCCGCAAGACCTACGGCAAGCGCGGCGAGAGCGTGCTCACCCGCAACTTCGCCGCGGTCGATGCCTCGCTGGCCGCGCTCTCCGAGGTGGCGCTGCCCGGCCGTGCCGACTCGCGGCTGGCGCGCCGGCCGGCGGTCGCCCGCGCGGCGCCCGATTTCGTGCAGCGCGTGACCGCGATGATGCTCGACGGCAAGGGCGACCTGTTGCCGGTGTCGGCAATGCCGATCGACGGCACCTTCCCGACCGGCACCACGCAGTGGGAAAAGCGCAGCATCGCGCAGGAGATCCCGATCTGGGACGAGACGATCTGCACGCAATGCGCGATCTGCCCGCTGGTGTGCCCGCACGCGGCGATCCGCATGAACGTCTTCACCGCCGAGGAGATGAAGCGCGCGCCGGCGGGCTTCAAGGCCGTGCCCTGGGCGCGCAAGGACGGCGGGGCGCTGGACGGCATGATGTACAGCCTGCAGGTCGCCCCCGACGACTGCACCGGCTGCGGCATCTGCGTCGACGTCTGCCCGACGCGCAGCAAGACGGAGGTCAAGCACAAGGCGATCAACATGGCGCCGAAGCTCGATCACCTGGACGCCGAGCGCGTGAACTACGAGTTCTACCTCAGCCTGCCCGAGGTGCGTCCGCCGATGGACAGCATCGACGGCCTGCGCGGCTCGCAGTTGCGCCAGCCGCTGTTCGAATACTCGGGCGCGTGCTCGGGCTGCGGCGAGACGCCGTACCTCAAGCTGCTGTCGCAACTGTACGGCGACCACCTGGTAATGGCCAATGCCACCGGCTGCTCGTCGATCTACGGCGGCAACCTGCCGTCCACGCCGTGGTCGCAGAACGCCGCCGGCCAGGGCCCGACCTGGGCCAACAGCCTGTTCGAGGACAACGCGGAATTCGGCCTCGGCATGCGGCTGGGGCTCGACGCGCAGCGGGATCTGGCGCAGATGCTGGTGCGCGCGCTGCGCGCGCAGATCGGCGACCCGTTGGCCACGGAACTGGTCGAGGCGCCCCAGGACAACGACGAGCAGATCCGGCTGCAGCGCGAACGCGTCAAGCGGCTGAAGGCGATCCTGGCCGCGCTCCAGTCCCCCGAAGCCGGGCGGCTGCTGGCCGTGGCCGACAGCCTGGTCGTGCGCAGCGTCTGGATCATCGGCGGCGACGGCTGGGCCTACGACATCGGCTACGGCGGCCTCGACCACGTGCTGGCCTCGGGCCGCAACGTCAACATCCTGGTGCTCGACACCGAGGTCTACAGCAACACCGGTGGCCAGGCTTCGAAGTCCACGCAGCGCGGCGCGGTGGCCAAGTTCGCGGCCGCCGGCAAGGCGTCCGGCAAGAAGGACCTCGGCATGATCGCCATGGCCTACGGCAACGTCTACGTGGCCCAGGTGGCGATGGGCGCCAACCCGGTGCAGACGGTGCGCACGTTCCAGGAGGCGGCAGCGTGGGACGGCCCGTCGCTGATCATCGCCTACAGCCATTGCATCGCGCACGGCATCGACATGACCACCGGCATGAGCCACCAGCGCGATCTGGTCAAGAGCGGCTACCTCACGCTGTACCACTACGATCCGCGGCTGGGCATGGGCGGTGCCAGCCAGCCACTCAAGCTCGACTCGCGCAAGCCGACGCTGCAGCTCGAGCAGGTGGCGATGAAGGAGGGCCGCTATGCGATGCTGGCCCAGTCCGACCCGGCCCGGTCGAAGCAGCTGATGAAAACCGCACAGCAGGACGCCAACGCGCGCTGGCAACTCTACGAGCAGCTGGCCGGCGTGCACCGCGTCGTGAGCGAGGAAGGCCATGCTGATACCGCCGGCAACGAGGCCCCCGCTGCGCCGGCGCCGCCCGCCGCGGCCAGCGACAACAAACCCGCTGCGACACCTGCGCAGGAGTCAACATCATGAGCGTCGACCTTCGCACCCGTTACCTCGGTCTCGAGCTGAAGCACCCGATCGTGGCGTCGGCCTCCCCGCTGACGAGCTCCGTCGACAGCCTCAAACGGCTGCAGGCCGCCGGCGTCGCCGCCGTCGTGCTGCCGTCGCTGTTCGAGGAGCAGATCGATCATGACGAGATGGCCACGCACAATCTGATGCTGTACGGCGCCGAGTTGTCGCCGGAGGCGCATGGCTTCTTCCCGGAGATGCAGAACCTCCCCACCGGGCCGGACCGTTACCTGAAGCTGGTCGAAGAAGCCAAACAGGCGCTGTCGGTGCCGGTGATCGCCAGCCTGAACGGCTACACGCCGGGCGGCTGGACCAGCATCGCGCGCAAGCTCCAGGACGCCGGCGCCGACGCAATCGAGTTGAACGTGTACTTCCTGGCGGCCAGCGTGGACGACACCAGCGCTGATGTCGAACAGCGCTATGTGGATCTCGTGGGGTCGGTCACGCGGCAGGTCAGCATCCCGGTGGCCGTCAAGGTGGCGCCCTATTTCAGCGCCATGGCCAACATGGCGGCGCGCCTGAGCAAGGCCGGCGCCTCGGGACTGGTGCTGTTCAACCGCTTCCTGCAGCCTGACATCGTGCTCGAAGATCTCGAGGTGTCGCCACACCTGGTGTTGTCGACCTCCGATGAACTGCGCCTGGCGCTGCGCTGGATCGCCATCCTGCGCGGCCGTGTCGAGGCCAGCCTGGCTGCCACCGGTGGCGCACACACGTCCGACGACGTGCTCAAGCTGCTGCTGGCCGGTGCCGATTGCGTGATGCTGGCCAGCAGCCTGCTCATCAAGGGCCCGGGCCACGTCGACACCCTGGTGCGCGGCGTGCAGGCCTGGATGGCCGAACGCGACTACACGTCGGTTGCACAGATGAAAGGCTCGCTCTCGCAGCAGTCGTGCCCCGACCCCGGCGCGTTCGAGCGCGCGAATTACATGAAGGCGCTGCAGTCCTACTCGAGCGAGTTCGCCTAGCAGCCCGCAGCTTGCACTTCGCAACAGGCATGACGACGACAACGAAAAGGAGACCCGAATGGCATTGATCATCAACGAGGACTGCACCGCATGCGACGCCTGCGTGGAGCCTTGCCCCAACAAGGCCATCACCGCCGGCTCGCCGATCTACGTGATCGATCCGGCGAAGTGCACCGAATGCGTCGGTGCGCATGACGAGCCGCAGTGCGTCACGGTGTGTCCCGCGGACTGCATCATTCCCGACCCCAACAACAAGGAGACGCAGGAAGAGCTCCTGGCGAAGTACGCAAGCCTGCACGGTTGAGCCGAACCGGGCCTCCCTCGGTTCGCCGTCGCGCACATGAGCGGCTCGCGCCGGCCGCAGGCCGGAGGAGGACTGCTCGGTGTTGGAATCAGGCGTCGTTTTTCGCGACCCATCGAACAACGAACTGACCGTCCTCGTCCACCCGAGTGCCGGCGCTGACGAAGCCCAGTTTCCGGACCACTTGCGCGGATGCCGGGTTATCCGGCGCCACTTCCGCGAGGACTTCGACCACGCCGCCCGCGAAGGCGAGATGCAGGAGCCGTCCGACGGCTGCGGTTGCCGCGCCCCGGCCTCGGCTATTCGGCGAGACTCCGTATCCGATCTCCACGCGTCCGTCCTTTGGCGCATCCTTGAAGCCGCAACCGCCGACAATCCCCCGGTCGTGGTTGCGAACGATCAGGAACACATTGCACCAGAACTCGGACTTGCCTTCCGCAACCAGCTTCAGCGCACGCGCAGCCACGAACGAAGGAGGCAAGGCGCCCTCCTCCACACGCGGCGCCAGTGCCGCCGGAATGCGCGAGCCTGCGAGTTCGAGCAACTCCTCGCGGGAGAGTTGAAGCAGAGAGAAAGGCATGTTGCCGATGCGTGGCTTTCACGCCACCCGGCCGGGGTGCTGGCGCGGTCAGGGCAGGGTCATCCCCACGGTCCACAATATGCCGGCCGTGCCGAACAGGATCATCTCACCGCAGAAACGCCGGTAGCAGTAGCCGACCGCCGGCACGATACCCGGCGCGTAGCCCGAATCGTTGTACGGGATCTTGTCCTGGAACTCGCCGGAATAGCCGTGCAGAACGCCCGCGGCAACCTTGATGTAGAACTCGGGCGCCGATTCGACCGGCCGCCACAAGAGGCCGCCGAAGACGAACTGCGACGACTGTCCGAACGAATTGTCGAACACCGCAGCACCGACCAGCACCTGGCCCTCGAGCCAGCGCTGCGGCAGCCGCCATTCGCCGTAGACCAGCGCCTGCGTGTTGTCGTGCTCCGGATCGGAACTGAAATGGACAGTGGCGACGCTGGTCTGGATGTAGAAGCGGTCGGTGCGCCAGGGCTCCGGCGCGTCCCAGGGCGACAGGGTTTCGGTGCGGGCCGTGTCGGGCGCAGGTGGCGTTACGGCCGTTTGCGCCAATGCGGTTGTGGCGAGCGCACCGCACGCGACGATCAGTGTGAGCGCCAGCATTCCGACCGCCAGCGCGGGCGATCCGCGTTCCGGGCTACGCGGGGACGCCGCGGAAGACCGCAACGCCGCGGCCGACCCGCATCGAGAAGTGGTGGACATGGCACCTCGAGCAAAATAGCCGGCACATTAACACAGGCGCCGGCGGGCCCCGGTGGTCGCCGCCGTGCGCCGAGGAGCGAGCGCGGAGTGCGGTCGCGGTCACCGCGACGACGTCTGCCAGACGAGCCGCGCCTCAAAGCCGTTGCGCCGTCCCTCCGGCGGACTGGCCAGCACGAGCTTCGCACCCATGCGCCTGCCCAGGGTCTCGACGATCGAGAGGCCGAGACCGGCGCCGCCGTGCGCGGCCCCCGCACCGCGGGCGAATCGCTTCGCCAGCGACGGGAGCTCGGCTGCAGCGACGCCGTGGCCGTCGTCGATCACCGCCAGCGACACCGCTTCGCGTGTTCCGGCGCATGTGACCCGGATGAAGGACCCGCCCGCGCCATGGACCAGGGCGTTTTCGACGAGATTGCGCAGCGCGAGTCCGATCGCGTCGAGGTCGCCGCGCACGCGCACGGGTGCGGCCTGCGCGACGATGCTGCGCCCCCGCAGCCTGGGACTCCGGTCGAATTCGTCGACCGTAAGCCGGACGACTTGCGCCAGGTCGACCCACTCGTCGGCCAATGCCTGCGCGCCATCCGCGCGTGCCAGCGCGAGCAGCCGCTCCGCGAGGCGCGCCAAGCGGGAAAGCGCGGCGACCAGCGAACCGGCCGGTTCCTGCAGTGCGGTTCCCTCCGCCCTTGCCGCCACCAGTTGCGCCTGCGCCAGCGCCGCCGCGATGGGGGTGCGCAATTCGTGCGCACTGTTGTAGGTGAAGCTCCGCTCCGCTTCGAGCGCGGTGGCGAGCCGCGCGAGCAGGTTGTTCGTGGCCTCGACCGCCGGTCTCATCTCGGTCACCACGCCGTCGAGCGGGAGCAAGCCGAGCGCCTGCGGATCCTGGCGCGAGACCGCGTTGGCCGTGCGCTGGACCTGCTGCACGAGCGCCCGCGAGGCGCGAAACACGATGAACACGGCGAACGCAAGCAGGGCCGCCAGCGGAACGGTCAGCCAGGCCAGCGCCTTCATCAGGGCCTCGCGCCGTTCGATCAGCGGATCCGCGAGCTGGAGGAAATGCCTGTGCTCGCGATCCTCGAGCGTCAGCACGCGCCAATCGCCGACATCCACGAGGCCACGCTCCAGCGATGCTTCGGCGAGCTCGGGTGGCGCATTGCTCGAGCGCAGGAGCATGCGTCCGGACGCATCGCGGATCTGGTAGACCATTCGCTCGTGCGAGTGGTCGCCATGCGGCGGCGCCAGGTCTTCGCCGAGCAGGGCAGCCGTTACCAGCGGATCGTCGATGTGTCTGACCAGAGTCAACAGGATCATCCCGCTCTCCTGCAGCTCATCGTCCGATTGCTGGTCGATCAGTCGCTTCAGCACGACCCCGCTGCCCAGGACTCCGACGAGCCACAACAACGTAAGGCCGACGAGCAGGCTGCGCGTCAATCGCTCCGTCACCGAGCCCGGCCCCCGGAAGGTCATCGGTCCGTCTCCGGTTCGGCGTGCCCGGCGGCACCCCACTGGTAGCCGAACCCGCGCACGGTCCGGATCGCGTCGCGGCCGAGCTTGCGCCGCAGCCGCGACACGTAGACCTCCACGACGTTGCTGCCGGCGCCGTCCTCGAGCGTGTAGATGGAATTCTCCAGCTGCTGCCGGCTCAGCACGCGGCGCGGATTCTGCGCAAGTTCGACGATCAGCGCGTATTCGTGCGCCGTGAGCTCGATCGGCATGCCCGCGAGCCGCACCTCCCGCGCGGCAAAGTCCACGGTGAGCGCTCCCTGCTCGAGGCGCGGCGAGCTTCGGCCGGAGCGCCGTCGCGCCAGCGCGCGAACGCGCGCCGCCAGCTCGGGCAGGTCGAAAGGCTTGACGAGATAGTCGTCGGCGCCCGCGTCGAGGCCGCGCACACGATCCGACAATCGGTCCCGCGCCGTGAAAATGAGCACCGCGGGCGACTCCGCCTGCCGCGAGATAAGCGGCAGCAGCGAGAGTCCGTCGCCGTCAGGCAGACCGAGATCCAGTGCGATCACCGCGTAGCCTTCGGCAAGGCACGCGCGCGCGGCCGACAGGCTCGCAACCCAATCGACCGCGTACGATTCCCGCGCGAGGTAATCGCGAACCGCGGCTCCGAGCGTGGGATCGTCTTCCACGACGAGAATTCGCATGCGGGTAGCGTACGACAATCGGCACGAGCCGGCAAAGAGCCCTTCGGCGGGTACCCTGTCACATGCGCGCTCGTCGCTTCTCAGCGGCAGCGAAGGCGTCGCGGCAGGCGCCGGGATCATTCGACTTTCGTTCAGGTTCCTTTCAGATTTCGAGGGTATGGTCGAAAGCGAGTCCCAGGGGATTTGCGGATGCACTCGACGTTCCTGAAGCTGAAGTTCTCGACCATGGTCGCGGTCGCGTCGCTCTACTGTGCAGCCGCGTGGGCAATTCCGCCTTACCAGGACGAGCTCTTCGCGCGGTATCCGCGTGCCGCGGTCTCGCTGGCCGGATGCGTGGCCTGTCACGACGACGCCTCGGCCGGCTCGCTGAACTCGTTCGGCAACGCGTTTCTGGCCAGCGGCTTCGCGCTCGATGCCATCCTCGAAGCGCTCGATTCCGATGGCGACGGCGCCTCCAATGGCGCCGAGCTGACGGCCTCGCCCGCCACAGCCCCAGGTGATCCGAAATCGAAGCCCGGCGCCGCGGGCACGCCACCCGCACCGCCGGTGGCAGCGGACGGCCCGACACTCTACGCAAACCACTGCGCGGCCTGTCACGGGGCACTCGTGAGCTCGAACAAGGGAGCGGCATCGCTGGCCCGGACACAGGATGCCATTGCCGGCAATGTCGGCGGCATGGGGTACTTGTCATCCCTGTCGACGGCCCAGGTGCAGGCCATCGTGTCGGCACTCGCCCCGTCAGCGCCAGCCTCGTCGCGCAACTACACCGGGATGTGGTGGAAACCCGCCGAATCCGGCTGGGGCATCAACGTCAATCATCAGGGCGACATCGTGTTCGCGACGTTGTTCACCTACGACGAGACGGGCGCGCCGATGTGGGTCATGATGACCGGCCTGCTGCAAGCCGACGGCCGGACCTATGCCGGCGACCTCCATCGGGTCAGCGGTCCCGCCTTCAATGCGCAGCCGTTCATTCCGATCACCGGCGCCAATCTTGTCAACGTCGGCGCGATGTCCCTGACGTTCTCCTCGGCGAGCACCGCGGCGCTTTCCTACACCTATCGCGGCGTGGCGGTTTCCAAGGACATCGTGCCCCAGGTCTTCGGAACCGCGGCGGCGAGTTGCAGCGCCACGACCGGCAGCAGGACAGCCCTCGCCAACTACCAGGATATGTGGTGGAACCCGGCGGAGTCCGGGTGGGGCGTCAATATCGTCCATCAGAACGGCACCCTCTTCGCCACGCTCATGACCTATGACCTTGCCGGAGATGGCCTTTGGCTGGTGATGTCGGCGGGAATCCGGCAGTCCGACGGCTCGTATCTGGGAGACCTCTACCAGATCCGAGGCCCGGCCTTCAACGCCCAGCCCTTCACTCCCATCACGACCGCGAACATGACCAAGGTCGGCACGATGCGCTTTGCCTTCGCCGACGGCGTCACGGGCAGCCTCGCGTACATGGTCGATGGCATTCCGGTATCGAAGTCGATCACGCGGCAGGTGTTCGCGAGCCCCGTTCCCGCCTGCACGTCGCCCGTTCAGCCGCCGGCGACCCCGACGGCGGATGGACCGACGCTCTACGCAAACCACTGCGCGGCCTGCCACCGGGCACTCGCGAGCTCGTCCAAAGGCGGGACATCGCTGGCCCGGACGCAGAGCGCCATTGCCGGCAATGTCGGCGGCATGGGCTACCTGTCGACCCTGTCGACCACGCAGCTGCAGGCTATCGTGTCGGCACTGGCGTCGGTGGCGCCGGCACCCTCGCCGACGTGCGGCAGCTGCCATGGACTTCCCCCGAAGACGGGCGAGCATGGAGAACACAAATCGCGCTCGTGCAGCACCTGCCACGGTGCGGGCTACAGCTCGACGACGGTGAACCCCGGCACCCACGACAACGGAATCAAGGAACTGCTCGCGAGCATCGGCTGGAACGCGACGAGTCGCAGCTGCGCCAATTCCTGCCACGGCAAGGAGTCCTGGTAGCTCCCTGGTGTGCGGGGCCGTGCAAGGCGCGCGCGCCCGGCGTCCGCCCTGCGGCGCATGGGTGGGCGCACGCGTGATTCCATGACGTATTCGAGGAACTGGATCGGGTCAGGATCGGCAATCCGGAAATGCCTTGTCTCGTAATCGGCGATAAGCAGCGTCAGCACATCAAGCGCGTCAGCCTCGGTGCTCCCCGCGGCAGCGTGCCAAAGTTGCTCGGCACGCCTTAGCGCGGCCTGGTAGTCGCGCTTGGTCTTGATTGGCTTCAGGTCCATCGCCACACCCTTGTCGCGTCAATCCGGTCATATTCGGCGTGTGTGCCGACGAATCGGATGAAGATGATCGCATCAATGGGCAACGACCTCGGCAGCGCTGACGGACGAATCGGCGATGACTCTCGCGCCGACGTCCCGCAGCAGGCGCTTGAATTCGGGCGAATCCCGGATGATCGTCCCCGCCGCCTTGCGCAGCCGGTCGACCGCCTCGGGCGGCAGCACGAACGACGTGGGCTGCTGGTTGAGGTACGCGAATTCCGCCTTGTCCTTCAAGGCCGAAAACGACACGTCGATCGCGTAGATCTCGGCCTGCGGGACGCGCAGCGCGGCGGCGACCGCGGGGTCCTTGTTCGCGGCATAGGCGGGCGAGTCGCGCACCCGGCGCATCGTTTGCCACTGTGCCGCGGTGTCCTTGAGGAGCTCGACGGCCTCGTAGGAGAACGCGTCGATCGGCGTCCCGGCTGCCTTGAGCAGGATGTCCACGGTTCCCGGCGGCGCTTCCGACTCGTCCCAGTTGGTCGCCGGCGACGACACCGAATTGACGATGAAGACGATGATCCTGCGCGCGCTGTCGAACGGCGACGGCACGCCGGCTTCGTGCAGCGCCTCGAGGACTTCCAGCGCATCGAGCACGGCGCGCATGCCGACGTTGTCCGAGACGCCGCCGTCGACGAGATGGAGGTAGGGCCGATGGACGCCGTCGCCGAAGGCCTGCTCGGCCTTGAGCGAGCGTATCGCCCGCGCGGCGGGACGCGGCGGGTTGTCGGTGTCGAGGAACGGCTTCAGGAATGCCGGCGTGACCGCGTTGCAGGTGCCGCCGTAGTTGTTGAGCGTCACCGGCGAGAGCACGACGGGCACCGCCGAGGACGCCGCCGCGGCGCGCGACAGGTGGACGGCGTTGAGGTCCGAGCAGATCACGTCGAAGATGCGCTGGTTGAAGACGAAGCGCGACCCGGTCGAGATGTCGGTGGCCGACGCCATGATGAACGGGCCCTTGCCGCGGTTGAGATCGCCGAAGGTCGCGTTGTCGAACAGGATCTCGTCGTAGAGCTCGGCCGCGAGCTCGGAGCGGCCCCAGGCCGTTCCGCTGAGCTTGCCCCAGTTGGCCGGGCTGAACGTGCGGGAGACGATCTCGCCCTGCACGTCGCGCTTCAGGAAGCGCTGCTCGTATTCGGCGAACAGCTTGTCGCCGTAGAGACCGTAGGCCAGCGCCGTGAAGCTCCCACCGGACACGCCGGTGATCACGTCAACCGCGTCGAGCAACCGAGCCTTGTTGCCCTTCGGCCCGACGACCTCGGTGTCGCGCAGGAACTCGAGGACGCCGTACGAAAAGGCGGCGGCGCGCGTGCCGCCGCCCGAGAACGCGAGGACGACCAGGTTCTCCTTTTCCTTGTCCCTCGGGCGAGTCTCGAAGCGGTATCCGCTCCTCACGTCGGCCTGCGTGATTGGCGGGTTGACCGGGCGGGGGGCGGTGGCACAGCCGCCGAGCACCATTAGCGCAACGACGAAAAACCAAGATGGGAACCGTGGACTCATGCGTGCCTCGACGAAGGGATTGAAAGTCTTGAACATGCGAGTCTACTTCAACTCGCCCGCGGGTCTCCGATGCGGCGGTCGCGGTACTGCGCCGTCAACTCGGCGCGCATGCGCAATGGGTCTTCCCGTACCGGGGCTGCGCCATCAAGCAGCCGACGCAAGTTGCGTGGCTCGCAGCAGTGAAGGCGGCGGGCCTCGGCGACTTCCATTGGCACGATTTACGTCACACGTGGGCGAGCTGGCACGTGCAGAACGGCACTCCCCTCGCGGTGCTGCAGGAGCTCGGTGGTTGGCGTGATTTGAAGATGGTGCTGCGTTACGCGCATCTCGCGCCGGGACATCTTGCACCGTACGCGGGCAACAGCGGCCTCGCCAAACCACAAGATGTAGAAATCGACCGGGCACAAAACCGGACACACGACGTACGGATTGCGGATGATGAAGAGGACGAAATTCTCTTGCCGATGAATGGGGTGGCTGATGGGATTCGAACCCACGACAACCGGAATCACAATCCGGGACTCTACCAGCTGAGCTACAGCCACCGTCGATCTACTGCGCGCCGACCACGCGTCGCGATCCCGAATCCTTCGCCGCACGATCGTCGCCGACAACAAGACTGGCACGCCCGACAGGACTCGAACCTGTTACCACCGGCTTAGAAGGCCGGTGCTCTATCCAAATGAGCTACGGGCGCTCTGTCGGACCAGGACGACGCATCGGTCGGGCAAGCGCTGCGGCGGTCGCACTGCGCTCCCGGCCGGGACGGGGAAGACCCCGCTTTCCGGCACAAGGCAACCGCCGCCCGCTGAAAGTGGAATGTTAACACCTTGACGCGCCGCCGAGAACATGGGTCCGCGCCCCCTCCCGGGCGACCGGGGCCGGAAGCGCCACGTGGCACTTGCAAGGCGCGGCGCGCGGCCGCATCTGGGTATCACTTTCACCCCCACGACCGACCCATGACTGCCATCACCGTCACCCGCGCCAACTTCGACGAAGTGGTGCTCCGCGCCTCCGCGACGCGCCCCGTCCTCGTGGACTTCTGGGCGCCGTGGTGCGCGCCGTGCCGCGCGCTCGCGCCGATCCTCGACCGCCTTGCCGGGGAGCTCGCCGGCCGCTTCACGCTGGCGAAGCTCGACACCGACAGCGAGCCGGAGCTCGCCGCACGGTATGGCGTGCGCGGCATCCCCAACTGCAAGCTGTTCGTGGACGGCAAGGTCGCCGACGAGTTCACCGGCGCGCTGCCGGAGGGCTCGCTGCGGGAGTTCCTCGCCCGCGCGCTGCCGTCCCGAGCGGCACCACTCGTTGCCGAAGCGCAGGCACTGCTCGCGGCGCAGGATCCCGCGGCCGCCCTCGCCCGACTCGACGAGGCGCTCGCGCTCGATCCGGAGGACGAGGACGCTCTGCTCACCCGTGCCGAGACGCTGTTCGCGCTGGACCGGGCGGACGACGCAAGCACCGTCATCGCGACGCTCGAGCCGCCCGCGCGTGCGCGACCGGTGCGCGACGAGCGGCGGCTCGGCGCGCTCAAAGCCCGAGCCCAGCTCGTTGACGATACGGGCGCCGATCTCGCCACGCTGGCGCGGCGAGCCGCCGCGACGCCGGTGGACTGCGCGGCAAAGCACGCTTATGCGCTTGCACTGGCGGCGGCGGGCGACTACGAGCGCGCGCTGGCGGAGCTCCTCGCCGTCGTGCAGACGGACCGGACGTTCGGCGACGACGTCGGCCGGCGGACCATGCTGACGGTCTTCGAGGCAATGCCCGGCGACAGCGACATCGCCCGCCGCTACCGGCGCGAGCTGTCCGCCGCCATCCATTAGCCAGGGGGCGCACGACCCACCAGGGAGCGGTCGTGCCTGTTGCCGCCGATGGCATCCAAGCATTCCCGGAGCGCCGACGGACCGGCATTGCCGGCATCACGAACGGAATCACGCATGGCGCGTGAGCGGTTCACCGCGGGACTCTGGTCGGGGTGAGAGGATTCGAACCTCCGACATCTTGCTCCCAAAGCAAGCGCGCTACCGGGCTGCGCTACACCCCGCCGGCGCCGATTATGCCATCCGGCGGGATTCCTCGCAGGAGCGGCGGGCCCCGCGGCGCGACGCGATCAGCGCGCATTGGCCCCGAATCCGGCAGCCTCGATTGCCGCGACGATGGCAGCGGGCCCCGTGGCCACGCCGTCGTACTCGACGGATGCGGCGTTCCTCTCGAGCGATACCTCGACCGTCCGCACTCCGGGCAGCTGCGAAACGGCGCGCGTCACGCTCTTGACGCAACCTCCGCAATGCATGCCGGTGACGGCGAATTCGTGCTTGACGACGGTGCTCATGGTGTCTCCTCCTTGACGACGGCAGGGATCGCGGACGCGGGCGGCACGCGAGCCTCGTGCACTTCGACGCGCGGGGGCCGCCAGCGCCTGAGCAGCAGGGCGTTGCTGACCACGGTCACGGAACTCGCGGCCATCGCGGCGCCGGCAATCACCGGCGACAGCAGGCCGAAGGCCGCCAGGGGGATGCCCAGCGCGTTGAAGACGAACGCGAAGAACAGATTCTGCCGGATCTTCGACAGCGTCGCGCGCGAAAGGTCCACCGCCGCCGCGACCGCGGAGAGATCATCGCGCAGCAACGTCACGTCGGCCGCGGAAAGCGCGCTGCCGGCGCCCGCGCCCATGGCGAACGAGACATCCGCCTGCGCGAGCGCGGGCGCGTCGTTGACGCCGTCGCCGACCATGCCGACGACGTGGCCCTGTTTCTGCATCGCCATGACGACCGCGCGCTTGTCCTGCGGCAGCTGCTCGGCGCGCCAGTCGGCGATGCCGGTGCTTCGCGCGACCGCCGCCGCCGGCGCCGCGTGATCGCCCGTCAGCATCGTCACGCGGACACCTATGGCCTCGAGCCCGGCGACCGCGGCAGCCGCGCCAGGGCGCAGCGCGTCGGCGAGCGTGAGCCAGCCGACGATTCGCGTGCCTTCGGCAGCGCCGACGACGGTCTGCCCTGCCGTCTGAATGCGGCCCAGTTCCGCGGCGTCGATCGCCACTCCCGCCTCGGCGAGAAATGCGGGCGAGCCCAGCCGAATCGTCTGCGTCCCGCTATCGCCGCTGACCCCACGGCCGGCGTGCACGCGGATGTTCCCGATCGGCAGGCGTTTCATGTCGAGCGCCTCCGCGCGCTCGATGATCGCGCGCGCGAGCGGATGCGATGCACCCTGTTCGAGGCTCATCGCGAGCCGCAGCAATTCGTTCCCCGTGAATCCCTCGGCGGGATGCACGCCGGCCAGACCGGGGGCGCCGACGGTGAGCGTGCCGGTCTTGTCGACGACCAGCGCATCGATCCGCTCGGCGCGCTCGAGCGCGGCGGCGTTCTTGATCAGGATGCCCGCCTTGGCGCCGAGCCCCACCCCGACCATCAGGGCGGTCGGCGTCGCGAGCCCCAGGGCGCAGGGGCAAGCGATCACGAGTACCGCGGTCGCACGCATCAGGGCCGCCGCCCAATCCCCGGCAAGGACACCGTTCGTGACGAGCGTCACCGCGGCAATGACGAGCACCACCGGGACGAAACGCGCGGATACCTTGTCGGCAAGTCGCTGCACCGGCGCCTTCGATCCCTGTGCGGCCGCGACCTGCCGGACAATCGCCGCCAGCAACGTCGACGGGCCCACCGCCGTGGCCCGGCAGCGCAGCAGACCGGCCTCGTTGACCGTGCCGGCAAGCACGAGGTCGCCCGGCGCCTTCGCGACAGGCTCGCTCTCGCCCGTCAGCATCGCCTCGTTCACCGCGGATTCGCCGTCGAGCACGCGGCCGTCGACCGCAACGCTGTCGCCGGCGCGAACCAGAAAGACGTCGCCGGCCCGCATCGCAGCCAACGGAACTTCACGAACCTCGCCGTCGCGTTCGCGGCGCACGGTCGCCGGCTGCAACTTCAACAGGTCGCGTATCGCGTAGGCGGTCCGGGCGCGCGCTCGTCCTTCGAGCAGCTTGCCGAGCAGCACGAGCGTGATCACGACGGCGCTGGCCTCGAAATACACATGCTGACCCGGCAGCGGCACGAGCCAGACGGCGAGGCTGAACAGAAAGGCGGCGGAAGTGCCCAGCGCGATCAGCACGTCCATGTTGGCGGCGCCGCCACGCAACGCCTTCCACGAGCCGGCATAGAAGCGGGCGCCCGCCCAGAACTGGACCGGCGCGGCGAGGCCGAACTGAAGCCAGACCGGCAACTCGATCTCGTGCCGACCCGTCACCATGGAACCCATCTGCGCGACGAGCGGCGCCGTGAGGAGCGCGGCGAGCGCGAAGATCGAGAATTCACGCCGGTAGCGCCGCGCCTCCATCCGCGCCTCGCTGGCCGGCTGCGTGAACGGATCGACCGCCGGCGCCGCATCGTAGCCGGCCTTGCGCACCGCCTCGATCAGCGATTCCGGCGTGGCCCGATCGGGATCGAACGCGACGTGCGCGGTCTCGGTGGCGAAGTTGACCGCCGCCTCGACGCCCTCGCCACGGTTCAACACCTTCTCGATCCGGGCCGCGCAAGCCGCGCAGGTCATCCCGGAGAGCTGGAGGTCGAGGACACGTCTTCCCATATTCGGCAAATGGACTCGATTATCACGGTTTGCAAGACCCGGCACCCTGCGCCCGATCAACGGTGAGCGGGCGGGGCACTTGTGCCCTCGGCCCTGCCTTCAGCCGCGCCGCGCGAAGAACCGGTCGACGCAGGCGATCGCAGCGTCCACGTCCGCCCGGGCGACATCGAGATGCGTGCACCAGCGCTGCCGCGTCACGCCAAGGGTCCCCACGCCGTCCGCCGCGAGATGGGCGGCGAACTCCGCGGCGATGGCTTCCGGCACGCCAACGAAGACCATGTTCGTCTGCGCGGGGGAAACCGCAAGCTCCGCGTGCCTGGCGAGCCCCGATGCGAGGCGTGCCGCGTTCTCGTGGTCCTCCGCGAGCCGCGCAATGTTGTGTGCGATGGCATAGCGGCCGGCCGCGGCGATGATTCCCGCCTGGCGCATGCCGCCACCCAGCATCTTGCGCCAGCGGCGGCCTTCGGTGATGAAATCGCGGCCCCCGCAGAGTACCGATCCGACCGGCGCGCCGAGACCTTTCGACAGGCACACCGAGACGGAGTCGAAGTCCTGGGCAATCACCTTTGGCGCCACCCCCTGCTTCACCGAGGCGTTCCACAGCCGCGCGCCGTCGAGGTGCATGGCAAGCCCGTGGGCGGCGGCAATCTCCCGTACGGCTCCCGGGTAGCCCGCAGGCAGCACGCGGCCCCCGATCGTGTTCTCGAGCGCGACCAGGCGGGTCCGCGCGAAGTGGGTATCGTGCGGCTTGATCGCAGCCTCGATGTCCGGGAGCGGGATCGTGCCGTCGGCCGCGTTGTTCAGAGGCTGGGGCTGCACGCTGCCCAGCACCGCCGCGCCCCCGGCCTCGTAACGGTAGGTGTGCGCCTCCTGGCCGACGATGTACTCGTCGCCGCGAGCGCAGTGCGTCATGACGCCCACCAAGTTCGACTGCGTCCCCGACGGCACGAACACCGCAGCTTCGAAGCCGAGCAGCTCGGCGACCTCGGCTTCGAGCGCGATGACGGTCGGATCGTCGCCCAGCACGTCGTCGCCGACGGGCGCTCCCGCCATCGCCGCGCGCATCGCCGGCGAGGGGCGGGTCACGGTGTCGCTTCGAAAATCGGTCGCCATCGGTCCTCCTCGCGTGTTGCCTTTGCCCCGTGCCGCGAGCGCGGGGGGGCCTTTCGCCTTTCAGCCCTCGCGCTTCAACTGCGGGAACAGGATCACGTCGCGTATCGACGGCGCATCGGTCAGCAGCATCACCAGCCGGTCGATGCCGATGCCCTCGCCCGCCGTCGGCGGCAAGCCGTACTCCATCGCCCGGATGTAGTCGGCATCGTAGTACATCGCTTCCTCGTCGCCTGCCTCGCGCGCCTCGACCTGGCCCCGGAAACGCGCTGCCTGGTCCTCGGGATCGTTCAGCTCCGAGAAGCCGTTTGCGAGCTCGCGGCCGGTGATGAAGAGCTCGAAGCGGTCGGTCACTGCCGGGTTGGCGTCGTTCGCCCGCGCCAGCGGCGAGACGTCGGTCGGGTGGGCGACGATGAAGGTCGGCTGCACGAGCTTGTCCTCGGTGGTCGCCTCGAACAGCTTCAACTGGAGCAGGCCGATGCCGTCGGTGGCGAACACCTCGACATCGAGCGGCGCCAGCGCGGCCTTAAGGTCTTCGGGCCGCGCTAGCTCCGCCAGCGGATACTGCGGGTGATACTTGTGGATGGCCTCGGCCATCGTGAGCCGGTCGAACGGCTTCCCGAGGTCGATCACGACGTCCTGGTAGGTCACCGTCGTCGTACCGACGACCTTCCGCGCCACCTCCCGGAAGAGCGCCTCCGTCAGATCCATCAGGTACCGGTAGTCCTGGTAGGCCTCGTAGAACTCGAGCATCGTGAACTCCGGGTTGTGCCGGGTCGAGATGCCCTCGTTGCGGAAGTTGCGGTTGATCTCGAACACCTTCTCCATGCCGCCGACGACGAGCTTCTTGAGATAGAGCTCCGGCGCGATGCGCAGGAACAGTTCCATGTCGAGCGCGTTGTGGTGGGTCGCGAACGGCCTCGCTGCGGCGCCGCCGGGAATCGAGTGCATCATCGGCGTCTCGACTTCGAGATAGCCGCGGGCCACGAAGAACTCGCGGACCGCCTGCACGATCTGCGAGCGTCGCCGGAAGACTTCGCGCGACGCCGGATTGGTGATCAGGTCGACGTAGCGCTGCCGGTAGCGCTGCTCCTGGTCGGACAGCCCATGGAACTTCTCGGGCAGCGGCCGCAGCGCCTTCGCCAGCAGGCGGATCGACGTCGCCTTGAGCGAAAGCTCGCCGGTCCGGGTCTTGAACACGTGGCCGGTGGCGCCGACGAGGTCGCCGAGATCCCAGTGCTTGAACGCGTCGTGCGCGTTGGCGCCGACGGCGTCCGCCGTGACGTAGAGCTGGATCCGCCCGGACATGTCCTGCAGCGTAGCGAAGCTCGCCTTGCCCATCACGCGCTTCAGCATCATCCGGCCGGCGACTGCGACCTTGATTCCCAGTGGCTCGAGCTCCTCGTTCGTCTTAGTGTCGTATTGCGCGTGCAGGTCGGCGGCGAGCGCATCCCGGCGAAAGTCGTTCGGGAACGCGTTGCCCTGGTCGCGCAACGCCGCAAGCTTCGCCCGGCGCTCGCCGATGATCTGGTTCTCGTCGGCGGGGGCAGTGGGGGCTTGCTCGGTGCGGTTCATGACGGGTGGCTCCCAGGTGGTGATCAGGTCGACAGGCACGCCGCGAGTTCCCGCGGATCGAGGGTCGTGAAATCCTGTGCGCGCGCGATGACGTGCGCGGGCGCGCCCAGTTCGGCGGCGGGCACGGTCGAAGCGATCGCCACGGCACGCATGCCGGCACGGCGCGCCGCTTCGATGCCCAACGGCGCGTCCTCGAACACCAGGCACTCGCCCGGCTCGGCGCCGATGCGGGCCGCGGCGAGCAGGAAGAGGTCGGGTTCCGGCTTGCCCCGGGCGACGTCGTGCGCGCCGACGGCCGCGTCGAAGAAATCGCGCATCGCCAGCCCGCCCAGCGCGAACGCGATGTTGTCGGGGTCGCCGGCCGTCGCGCAAGCGAGCCGCACGCCTGCCGCCTTCGCGGCGCGCGCGAACGCCTTGAAACCCGCGATCTCGCGGAATTGCGGCGCGAAGAGCTCGCGATAGATCGACTCCTTCTCGCGCACGAACGAGTGGGCGTCGGCGTCGGACAACGGGCCGAAGAGCTCGCGCATCACCTCGACACCGGTGCGCCCGGCCGTGCGCCGGAAAAAATCCGCACCGACCGTCGGCACGCCGCGGCGCGTCAGGAACTCGTCCCAGGAGCGCTCGTGGAAACGCATCGAGTCGATGATCGTCCCGTCGATGTCGAAGATGAAGGCCGCCACTTCAGGGCCCGCCCGGCCGTCCGAAGGGCCCTGTGCGCCCCCGCGGGGGGCAGCGAACGAAGTGAGCGTGGGGGCCGTTCATCCGCCCGCCCGGCCGCCCGAAGGGCCCTGTGCGCCCCCGCGGGGGGCAGCGAACAAAGTGAGCGTGGGGGCGGTCCACCTATACGCCCTGTTTGAGGCTCGCCGCGATGAAGCCGTCGAGATCGCCGTCGAGAATCGCCTGCGTGTTGCCGACCTCGTGGTTCGTGCGCAGGTCCTTGATCCGCGACTGATCGAGCACGTACGAGCGGATCTGGTGCCCCCAGCCGATGTCGGTCTTCGAGTCCTCGAGCTTCTGCTGCTCTTCCTGCCGCTTCCGGATTTCCAGCTCGTAGAGCTTCGACTTCAGCATCGCCATCGCCTCGGCGCGGTTGCGGTGCTGCGAGCGATCGTTCTGGCACTGGACGACGATGTTGGTCGGCAGATGCGTGATCCGCACCGCGGAGTCGGTCTTGTTGATGTGCTGGCCCCCGGCGCCGGAGGCGCGGAACGTGTCGATGCGCAGGTCCGCCGGATTGATGTCGACTTCTATCGAGTCGTCCACTTCCGGATAGACGAAGACGCTGGCGAACGACGTGTGCCGGCGCGCATTCGAGTCGAACGGGCTCTTGCGGACCAGCCGGTGGACGCCCACCTCGGTGCGCAGATAGCCGTACGCGTAGTCGCCGGTCACCTTGATCGACGCGCTCTTGATCCCGGCGACTTCGCCGGCGGACTCCTCCAGAACCTCGGTCCGGTACCCCTTCCGGTCGCAGTAGCGCAGATACATGCGCTCGAGCATCGCCGCCCAGTCCTGCGCCTCGGTGCCGCCGGATCCCGCCTGGATGTCGATGAAACAGGACGCGGGATCCATCGGATGACTGAACATCCGGCGGAACTCCATGTCGGCGACGGTCTTCTCGATGCCGGCGACATCGCGCGCAACCGCATCGAGCGTGGCGTCGTCGTTCTCGACCCGCGCGAGACCGAAGAGCTCCGCGCTGTCCCTGAGATCGGCATCCAGCGCCGTGAGCACGTGGACGACCCCTTCCAGCGCCTTCTTCTCGCGGCCGAGCTCCTGGGCGCGCTTCGGATCGTCCCAGATCTTCGGATCTTCGAGCTCTCTGCCGACTTCGACGAGACGTACCGCCTTCACATCGAAGTCAAAGATACCTCCGCAGGTCGGCGGCGCGCGCGCGCAGGCCCTCGAGGGAGGCGGCGATCTGGTTCTGCTGTTCGGCTTCCATGGCGGTGCATCCCTTTGCGGCAAACGAAAATTATAGCCGATTCGCGTGCCTCGCCTGCGCGGGACCCCCGGCCGAGCGGCCGCCGCAGCACGACGCGGCAGGCGCCGGGACGCATCGTCGCGCCGCGGGTTTGCCGCCGCGCACCCTGTGGGCACGCGACGCTTTGACCTATCATGGCGGAGTCCTCCCCACGCCGGCGTCCCCGTCGCGCGCGCCGCACCGGTTCGCGCGGACATGAACGACTCGCATGCATACGCCCGAAGGATTCACGCCGAGCCATCTCCTGCCTGCCGTCCTGCCGGCCGACACGCTCGCGTTCGCCTTTCGCGACGCCAGGATCCTGGTCGGCGGCACCGACGACGCGCCTTTCGTCCCGCCAATCTCCCATCTGGAGCGACTCGGGATCGGCGGCGACCGGCATTATCTCGGCGAACTCGGCGGTACCGGCTGCCTTGCGCTTTGCCTCCCGGCCGACGCTCCGGAGCCTGCGGGCTGGCGATACGCCGGCCTGCGTGCCCTGTTCTTCCGCCTCCCGGAGCCGGTGCTGGCGATCGCGGCGCGGGCCTTCCAGGTGGTCGAATGGGATCGCACCCACCGTTACTGCGGGCGCTGCGGAACGCCGACGCGCGACAAACCCGGAGAGCGCGCCAAGGAGTGCCCGGCGTGCGGCTACACTGCCTACCCGCGCGTCACGCCGGCCATGATGGTGCTGGTGACACGCGGGCGCGAAATCCTCCTGGCCCGCGCGCCGCGTTTTCCGCCCGGCATGTACAGCGCGCTCGCCGGCTTCGTCGAGCCGGGCGAGACCATCGAGGACTGCATCCACCGCGAAGTGCGCGAAGAAGTGGGAATCGAGGTTCGTGCCATCCGCTACTTCGCGAGCCAGTCATGGGCGTTTCCGCATTCGCTGATGATCGCGTACACCGCCGAGTACGCGGGCGGGGACCTGCGACCCGACGCGGCCGAAATCGCCGAAGCGCGGTGGTTCGCGTGGGATGCGGTGCCGGACCTCCCGCCCTCCATCTCGATCTCGCGCCGGCTGATCGAGGCGACCGTCGCGCGGCTGGCAGGGGACGAGACGCCTCCCTGCTAGAATCCCCAACTTCATGCTCGACACGATTCGCGTCCTGATTCTTGCCCTGGCGCTGCCCGGGTTGCCGGTGTTCGCGCAGGACGACCGCGAGTTCACCGAGGAGGCGCGCAGGAAGTACGCCGCCGAGTTGGGGGAAGCCGCCGCGCTCATCAAGGACCGGCAGTTCGCGAGCGCCCAGGCAACGCTCGACGCGCTCATCGCCGCGCGGCCGCGCGAGCCCCGGGCGCGCTTCCTCAAAGGCGTGGTCGAGACCGAGCAGGGTCGGTCGGACGCCGCGATGGCCGTGTTCCGCGGGCTGATAGAGGATTACCCGGAGTTGCCGGAGCCTTACAACAATCTGGCCGTTCTCCTGGCACAACGCGGCGAGTACGAGGGCGCGCGGCTGGCGCTGGAGATCGCACTGCGCACGGCGCCGGACTGGTCGGTGGCGCACGAGAATCTGGGCGATCTGTATGCCCGTCTCGCTGCCGCGCAGTACGCGCAGGCGGCGAAGTTCGACCGCGACAACAAGTCGGCTCCGGCCAAGCTCGCGCTCGCGCGCGACCTGCTGGCGCAGGCCGCCCCGCCCAGGCCGAAGTCGCCGTAGTTTCGCCATCGATCCGATTCAACCACCAAGGAGCGTTCCGATGTTGCGTCGCCCATTCCTGATTGCCGCTGCCGTTCTTGCCGCCGCCTTCGCGGCTCCCGCGCTCGCCGCCAATCCGCAGGTCGAGTTCGACACGACCGCGGGCAAGATCCGCGTCGAGCTCTTCCCCGATGCCGCGCCGAAGACGGTCGCGAACTTTCTCGATTACGTGAAGGCGAAGCACTACGAGGGCACGCAATTCCATCGCGTGATTTCCGGCTTCATGATCCAGGGTGGCGGGTTCACGCCCGAATTCAAGCAGAAGCCGACGAAGCCCCCGGTCGCGATCGAATCCGAGGCGTCGAGCAAGGCTGGCCTGCTGAACGTGCCCGGCACGCTGGCCATGGCGCGGACCAGCGATCCCAATTCCGCCACTGCGCAGTTCTTCATCAACGTCGCCGACAACAAATTCCTGAATTTCCGCTCGGCGGATCAGCAGGGTTACGGCTACACGGTGTTCGGCAAGGTCGTCGACGGCATGGACGTGGTCGACAGGATCGCGAAGTCCCCGACCGGCGCCGGCGGCCCGTTCCCGAAGGACGTTCCGGCCGAGAAGGTCATCATCAACAAGGCGTTTGTCGTCGACGCCGCGAAATAGGGGCAGGCGCACATGATCATCCTCCACACCAATCACGGCGACATCACGCTCGAACTCGATGCCGAGAACGCGCCCGCGACCGTCGCCAATTTCCTGCAGTACGTCCGCAACGGCCACTACGACAACACGATCTTCCACCGCGTCATCGACGGCTTCATGATCCAGGGCGGCGGCATGACGCCCGGAATGAAAGAGAAGAAGATGCGCGCGCCGATCGCCAACGAGGCCGGCAACGGCCTCAAGAACAAGCGCTACACGGTGGCAATGGCCCGAACGTCGGATCCGCATTCGGCGACCGCACAGTTCTTCATCAACGTCGCCGACAATGTCTTCCTCGACCACAAGGGGCCGAGCCCGCAGGGCTGGGGCTACTGCGTCTTCGGCCGGGTTGCCGCGGGCCAGGACGTCGTCGACCGGATCAAGGGAGTGGCGACGGCCAACAGCGGGTTTCACCAGGATGTGCCGAAGGAGGATGTCGTCCTGCAGCGCGCCGAGGAAGTCGCATAAAGCCCACGCTGTTCCTCTCGGATCTTCACCTGGCGCCGGAGCGGCCGGCGCTGGTCGACGCGTTCGATGCGTTCTGCGCCGGCCCGGCCCGGGCGGCCGCGGGCGTCTATGTCCTCGGCGACCTGTTCGACACCTGGATCGGCGACGACCAGCTGCGCGAGCCGCTCGCCGAACGCGTCGCGCTCGGATTGCGCGACGTCGCCGGCACCGGCGTTCCTGTCGGCGTGATCACCGGCAATCGCGATTTTCTCCTCGGCGCGAGGTTCGCCGAAGTTGCCGGCGCCGTGCTGCTTCCCGAGCAGACCGTGATCAGCCTCGCCGGAACGCCGACGCTGCTGATGCACGGCGACGAGCTGTGCACCAGCGACGTCGGCTACCAGAAGTACCGGGCGTTCATGCGCAACAGGAAGTACCAGCGCCGCTTTCTCGCGCTGCCGTACCTGCTGCGCCGCGGCGTGGCCAGCTTCTTGCGGGGCGGCAGTCGCACCGCGACCGCCGCCAAGCGCGAGTCGATCCTCGACGTCGAGCCAAGCGCCGTCGAGGCGGTGTTTCGTTCAGCAAACGTCACGCGCATCATCCACGGCCACACGCATCGTCCGGCGCACCATCGCCTGATCGTCGACGGACAGGACCGTGAACGCTGGGTACTCGCCGACTGGTACGGGCGCGGCAGCTATCTCGAATTCGGCGCCGACGGCGGACGGATGCGCGACGTCTGAGGCTATCCGAGCGCCCGCGTGAAATCGCCGATCAGGTCGTCGCGGTCCTCGATCCCCACCGAGACGCGGATCAACGCGTCGGCGATGCCCATCGCCGCGCGGCGTTCCGGGCCCATCTCCCAGAAGATCGTGTGCGCGACCGGGATCGCGAGCGTCCGGTTGTCGCCCAGATTCGACGACGACACGACGATGTCGAGACGATTCAGGAAATCGAAACAGTCGATGCCCTCGGCGAGCTCGAACGAGAAGAGACCGCCGCAGCCGCAGAACAGCGACCGCGCGAGCTCGTGCTGGGGGTGTGACACCAGCCCCGGGTAATACACGGCACGCACTTTGGGATGCGGCGCGAGGAACGTGGCGAGCGCCTGCGCGTTCGCGCAGGTGCGCTCCATCCGGAGCGCGAGCGTCTCGGCGCCGACGGCGATGTGGTGCGCATCGCCCGCGGCCAGCGTCCCGCCCCAATCGCGCAGCCCCTTCTTGCGCAGCTGCTGGATGCCCCAGAGCCTTGGCGGCTGCGACTTGTAGTTCTCCGCGATGTTCGGATAATGTGTCCAGTCGAAGTGGCCGGTGTCCGTGATGCTGCCGGCGAGCGCGTTGCCGTGGCCCCCGATGTACTTGGTCAGCGCATTGATGACGAGGCCCGCACCCACCGCCTTCGGACGGAACAGCGCTGGCGAGGTCATCGTGTTGTCGACAACGTAGAGGATCCCGCGCTCCTGCGCCAGCGCGCCGATCCGGGCCAGATCGGCAACCTGCGTGCGCGGGTTGGCGATCGTCTCGACGAAGACGAGCCTTGTGGCCGGCGTTAGCGCGCGCTCGACGTTGGCGACGTCGGTCGCGTCGACGTAGGTAACCTGCGCGCCGTGCGCCGCGAGCGTGCCGAACTGGCTCACCGTGTTGCCGAACAGGAACTGGCTCGACACGACATGGTCGCCTTTGCGCAGCAGGGCCAGCATCATCGCGCCAATCGCCGCCATGCCGGTGGCGAAGCAGACGGTGGCCACGCCGTCCTCCATCTGCGTGACCTTCGTCTCGAGGGCGGCGGTCGTGGGGTTGCCCTGCCGTCCGTAGGCATAGCCCTGCGCGCGCCCCTGGAACACCGCGGCAAGATCGCGCGCGTCGCGATAGCCGTAGGCGACCGACAGGTGCAGCGGCTTGTGCAGCGCGCCGTGCTCGACGCCGGCATCGCGGTCGGAGTGCAGGATCGCGGTCGTGAACCCTCGCGGTGGCTTGTTCGCAGTCATGGGCGCCTCGAAAGCAAAAAACCCGTCCGACGTCCGCCGAACGGGTTTGGCACGTGCGTACGGGGCGATTCCCCGGTAACTGCCCAACCTCGCTTTAGCGGTATTTGTCACGCGCCCGCAAGCTGAAGCTCAAATCGGCGCAATGGAAATTATCGCTGGGCTGCCGGCATTCGTCAATGCTACCTCCCCGCCAGCATCGTCTTCAGCTGCTTCAGTCGCTCGCTGCCGGCGGACCTCTCGCGGGCCGCGTCGTCGGCGGGCAACGGCTCGCCGGACCAGCGGAGGTCGTCCTGGGCGAGCTCGCCCAAAAAGCGCGACGGCTGGCAGACGACCGCTTCGCCGGCGCGCCGCCGACGACGGCAGAACGACAGGTGCAGGCTCCGCTGCGCCCTCGTGATGCCGACGTAGAACAGGCGCCGCTCTTCGTCGACGTTGCCGCTCGCGACCGGTTCGCGGTGCGGCAACAACCCCTCCTCCAGCCCGACCAGGAACACGTGCGGGAACTCGAGCCCCTTCGCCGCGTGCAGCGTGGAGAGCCGCACGGCATCCGTTTCGCGCTCCTCCTGGCCCTCGAGCATCGTGATCAGCGCGATCATCTGCGTCAGCTCGAGCAGGCCCTTCCGGTCGGTCTCGCCCTTGGCCGAAAGCCAGCGGACGAAATCGCGGACACTCTTCCAACGCGTCCCCGCCTGCTTGCGATCGCAGGTCGAGGCCAGGAAGTCCTCGTACCCGATCGCGGTCACGAGCTCGTCGAGCAGCCGTGCCGCAGGTTCGCGCGCCGCACGGTAGCGCAGCTGGTTGATCAGCGTGCAGAACGCGTCGAGGATTTCGCGCTGCCGCGCGGGAACGGCGGCGCGCGTTGCGTCGGCGAACACCGCCGCAAACAGGCTCTCGTGCCGCGCCGCCCCCACGGCGCCCAGCCTTTCCAGCGTTGTCGCGCCGACACCGCGCTTCGGCGTGGTCACGGCGCGGATGAACGCCGGATCGTCGTCGTCGTTGGCGATCAGGCGCAGGTACGCGACGATGTCCTTGATCTCGGCGCGCTCGAAGTACGACTGCCCGCCGGAGATCTCGTAGGGCACGTTCTGCGCACGAAGCTGCTGCTCGAACAGCTTTGCCTGATGGTTGCCGCGGTAGAGAATCGCGTAATCGGCATGGCGACCGCGGTGTTCGAAGCGATGTGCCAGCAAGCGCCGCACGACCCCTTCGGCCTCGGCCTCGTCGTCGGATGCAGGGGACACGCGGATCGGATCGCCGTGGCCGCGATCGCTCCAGAGCTTCTTGTCGAAGAGCTTGGGATTGCCGGCGATCAGCGCGTTCGCCGAGCGCAGGATACGCACGGTGGAGCGGTAGTTCTGCTCGAGCTTCACCACCTTCAGCGCCGGAAAGTCCTTCGGCAGCTCCGCGAGATTGTCGAGCGAGGCACCGCGCCAGCCGTAGATCGCCTGGTCGTCGTCGCCGACGACGGTGAACGCCGAGCGTTCCCCGACGAGCAGCTTGATGAGCCGGTACTGCGCCGGATTGGTGTCCTGGTACTCGTCGACGAGCAGGTATCCGCAACGCTCGCGCCACTTCGCAGCCGCCGCCTCGTCCTTCGCCAGAAGCCCGATCGGCAGCGTGATCAGATCGTCGAAGTCCACCGCCTGGTACGCGCGCAGCGTCTCGTCATAGCGGCGGTAGGCCTGCGCGGCCGCCCTGTCGTCGTCGCTGCGCGCAGCCTTCGATGCAGCGGCCGGGGACACCAGCGCGTTCTTCCAGGCGCTGATCCGCCACTGTGCGGCGCGCGCGCGCGCGCGGTCGGTCGTCTGGGCCAGCTCGGCGACGATTCCCTCGGTGTCGCCGGGATCGAGAATCGAGAAGCCCGGCTTCAGACCCAGCGCGGCGGCATCACCGCGGATGACCTTGAGTCCGAGCGCATGGAAGGTGCAGATCGTGACGTCGGCGGCGAGGTCGCTCCTGCCCAGCCGCGCCAGCAGCTCCCCCGCCCGTTCGCGCATTTCGCGCGCCGCCCGGTTCGTGAACGTGATCGCGACGATCCGCTTCGGGTCCTGGCCGCGCTCGACGAGATGCCCGATCTTCGCCGCAATGACACGGGTCTTGCCGCTGCCGGCGCCCGCCAGCACGAGCAGCGGGCCGTCGAGATATCGCACCGCCTCGCGCTGCGCGGAATTGAGCGGGAACGGCATCAAAACGACGAATCGGGAATGAGCGCTGGCGGATGCTAGAATCGACATCGATTCTAGCATCCGCGCGAACGATCCTTCCGCGTGCTGCCGCGCGCGAGCTCCTGTTGCCCATACCCCATGAGCCCGCCGGGCCGCCCCAAGGGCGAATACCGGAGTGCGCAGCACCGAGGTAGTTCAATGAGTCACTACGCGATCGGCGACATTCAAGGCTGCCACGCCGAATTCTGCCAGCTCCTCGAGCTCGTCGGCTTCTCCGCGCGCGACGACCGGCTCTGGCTCGTCGGCGATCTCGTCAATCGCGGTCCCGGGTCGCTCGCCGTGCTGCGCGAGGTGATGGCGCTCGGCGACGCCGTGGTCACGGTACTGGGCAACCACGACTTTCATCTGCTGACAGTCGCGGCCGGGCACACGAAGGCGCATCGGCGGGACACGATCGCGTCAATACTGGAGGCGCCCGATCGCGACCGGCTCCTCGGCTGGCTGCGGCGCCGGCCGTTGGTGGTCGTCGACGGCGGATTCCTGCTCGTCCACGCCGGCCTCATGCCGGCCTGGACGCCGGAGGCGGCCCTCGCGCTGTCGGGGGAGGTCGAGGCAATGCTCGCGAGCGAGCGCGCCGACGATTTCCTGCGCGAGCTCTACGGCGACGAGCCGCGCGCGTGGCGTGACGGGCTCCACGGCTTCGACCGGCTGCGCGTGATCGTCAACGCGTGCACGCGAATGCGCTTCTGCACCGCCGAGGGGATGATGGAGTTCAAGGAGAAGCGGGGCCCGCACCTGGCGCCGTACGGCTTTCGCCCATGGTTCGAGCACGAGCACCGCGCGTCCGCAGCCACTACCGTCGTCTGCGGCCATTGGTCGACGCTCGAGCTGAAGCTCGCGCCGAACCTGCTGATGCTGGATTCGGGCTGTGTCTGGGGCGGCCCGCTGACGGCGGTCAGGCTCGACGATCGCCGCGTCTATCAAGTGCCGGGACGCTCAGCGGTGACTCCAAAGCCGTTCGGATAGCCTCCTCGGCCGCGCGCGACAAATCGCGGCGATGGCGCGCCCGCGCGGGCACCGGAGGCATCACGTGCAGCTCGGCCCGGATCCCGCGCTCGCCGGTCACGCGCCAGAATGAATCCAGCAGGCTCAGTTCGCCGACGTACGCCGGCGCCGCGCAGTGGCGGTCGCCCGGCGTGCGGTAGCGGATCGCGACCGGCTGCATGTGACCCTCGGCATCGACGATCGACTGCAGCAGCGAACTGTGGAATTTCAGCAGCCCCGTGCCGTCGCTCGTCGTGCCCTCGGGGAAAACGGCGACCAGGTCGCCGCGCGCCAGCGCCTCGACCGTGTGGCGATTGACCGTGTGCGTGTCGCGCCGCCGCTCGCGCTCGATGAACAGCGTGCCTGCGTTCGCGACCAGACGACCGACGAACGGCAAGCGCCTGAGATCGGCCTTGGCAATGAACCGCGCGGGCTGCAGCGCGTTCAACACGAAGATGTCGAGCCACGAAATGTGGTTGGCCACGATCAGCACGTTGCCGGGCAACCCGCCGTCGTGCCGCCAGTGCACCTGCGGCTCGACCCCGAGCATCTGCAACAGCTGCCGGCACCAGCGCTGGATCACGGCCTGTCGCTGCGACGCAGCAAGCCACGGGAAGACGAGCACGGTCGTCGCGAGGCCCCCGACGACGTGCACGGTGACGCGCACGGATCGCAGGAGTCGCATCGGCAATGGCGTGGGGCGAAGGTCGGGCGACACCCGCGCCATCCTCTCCGTTGTCGGCCCCGACGAACGATCGCCGCGCTGCGCGCCGAGTGCCATCCCTGCGCCGTCCGCGACGGCCATGTAGTTCGCGATGGTGGTATCACCAGAGGTATGCATTGAACGCCTCGTAATGGAGTGCCGCGACCCGGTCGCGACTCAGCGTGTGGTTCTGGCCGCCGCGCGACGCGATCTTGATCGAACCGAGCGTTGCCGCGAGGCGTCCGGTGCGCTCCCAATCCCAGCCCTGCACGATCCCGTACAGCAGGCCGGCGCGGAAGGCGTCGCCGCAACCCGTCGGGTCGACGACCGACGTCACCGGCACGACCGGAAGTTCGATGGTCAGCCCGCCGGCGTGGATCCGCGCCCCGGCGCCGCCCATCGTCACGATCAGCGCGTCGACCCGCCGCGCGATCGCCTCGAGCGTCAGCCCGGTGCGCTCGGCCAGCAGCCGGCCCTCGTAGTCGTTGACGGCGACGAAGCTCGCCGCGTCGATCATCGCGATCAGCTCCGGCCCGGAAAAGAGCGGCAACCCCTGCCCCGGATCGAACACGAATGGAATGCCCGCCTGCGCGAACTGTTCGACGTGCGCGCGCATGCCGTCGCGCCCGTCCGGGGCGACGATGCCGAGCGCGATGTCCGCGACGTCGCCGACGCGGTTCGCGTGCGACGCGTTCATCGCGCCCGGGTGGAACGCCGTGATCTGGTTGTCGTCGAGGTCGGTGATGATGAAGGCCTGCGCCGTGAACATCTCCGGCAGGCTGCGCAGGCCGTCGCACGCGATGTCCATCCCGGCCAGCCGATCGCGATAGGGCGTGCCGTCGGCGCCGAGGGTCGCCATCACGACGGGCTCGCCACCCAGCGCTTTGAGATTGTAGGCGATATTGCCGGCGCAACCACCCCATTCCCGGCGCATCTCGCCGATCTGGAACGAGACCGACAGCATGTGCGTCTGCTCCGGCAGGATGTGCCGCGCGAAGCGATCGGGAAACACCATGATGGTGTCGTAGGCGAGCGAGCCGCAGATGAGCGTGCGTGAGGACATGCGTGCAGACCGTGAGAGGTTGGGGAAGCGTGGACGCGACGTTGCGCGGTGGCCTACGGGGCCGCGAGGCGCGCGCTCACTGGAGTACCTTCGCGCTTCGCGCTCCGGTATTCGCGCTCGGGGCGGCCCGTCGCGCTCATGGCGCCGCCTCGTCGCCCCCGCGCCGATCTTCGCGTCCGATTTCCCGGACGATGGACTGCTGCCGGCGCGACACGGGCAGCGTTTCCGGAATGTCCTTCAGCAGCACTTCCCAGTGCGCATCGCCCTCGCCACCCGTGCGGCGCTCGAAACCGCGAATCGCGTCGCGTGCGACGAGACAATTGCGATGGACGCGCACGAGGCGGGAGCCGAACTCCTCCTCGAGCTTGGTCAACGATTCCTCGAGCAGGTATTCGCGCTCGGCCGTGCGGATCGTGATGTACTTGAGCTCGGCCTTGAGGTAGAGGATCTCCCCGACCGGGACCAGCACGACACGCGAGCGCTCCGTCACGGAAAGGAACCGCCGCGCGGTCGAAGGCAGCGCGTCCAGCCGCGTCGCGGAAACCGGCCTCAAGCGCGGAACCTTTTCCAGCGCCGCCAGCAGCCGCTGCACGCGCACCGGCTTCACCAGGAAGTCGACCGCGTTCACCTCGAACGCCTCGACCGCGTGCTCGTCGTGCGCCGTCGTGAAGATCACGACGGGCGGTTGGGGCAGCTTCAGCACGTGGCGCGCGAACTCGATCCCGCCCATCTCCGGCATCTGGATGTCGGTGAGGACGAGATCGGCGTTCACCGCATGCAGCAACTCGAGCGCCTCGCGGCCGTTGGCCGCCTCGCCGACGCATGCGAGCGGCAGAGCGCCTGCGCAATCGGACAGGAGCTCGCGGAGCCGGCGCCGGGCCGGCGCCTCGTCGTCGACGATCAGAACCCGGAGCGGCGCGTCAGCCACGCGGAACTCCCTGCCGGCCGTCCGGGAGCGCCGGCGCGGCGGCGTCCAGGCGCGAACGCGCGGCCGGCCGGTCGCGGTCCGGCTTGCGGCGTGCCGGCGGGGTCGACGGCTCCAGCGTGCGTGCGGACGTCGACGTCGCCGCCCGGTAGGGAATCCGGATATGGACCTCATAGGCAGCGTCCCGGACGCGCGAGTCCAGAGTGCCCTCGGCATCGAAATGAAGCTTGAGGCGCTCACGGATGTTGGCCAGCGCCATCTTGTTCCCGGCATGGTGCCGGCCGCTGTCGGCCTGATAGGGGTTGCGCAGAATTGCGTGGACGTCGCCGCCCTTGAGGAAGATGTTGATCGACACGACGCCCGGGGCGCTCGACGGTTCGATGCCGTGGTAGACCGCGTTTTCCAGCAGCGGCTGCAGCATGAGCGGCGGCACCAGCGCGTCACCCGGCATGTTGTTGAGATGCCATTCGACCGAGAGCCGGTCGGACAGGCGCAGCTTCTCGAGCCCCAGGTACTGCCGGCAAAGCTCGATTTCGTCCGCCAGCGGCACCAGTTCCCTGTTGTCGCGCATCAGGACACGGAACAGATCGGCCATGTCGAGGAGGGCGGTCTCCGCCTGCCTCGGATCCGAACGGATGAGGGAGAGCACCGCATTGATGCTGTTGAACAGGAAATGCGGGCGGATCCGGGCCTGCAGCGCCTGCAGCCGGGATTCGGCGATCGCCGGCGAAAGTGCCTTCGCGCGAAGACCGAAATAGGCGAGCAGCGCTGCATACGCGCAAAGGGCGATCAGGAGATGCCGCAGAACGGCAAACGGCGGATCCGAGACCGGCCGGGCTACGAGCATGTGCACCCCGAGTCCGATGCCGACCGTGATCGCCGCGACCGCGAGGACGCCGGTCATGGACGACTGACGCCCGAGCCACGGTGCGAGCGCGTAGAGGACCGCAAGCTCGGCAATGAGATGCGGCTCGACGACCGCCGTCATGTCGAGCCATTGGGCTGTCCAGAGGTCGAGCTGCGGCGCGCTGACCAGCGCGGCAAGGGCCGTGATCGCGTTCACGGCGAGCACGATCCGCAGGATCGTGCCGAGGTTGCGGAGGTCCGGCAGTTCGAGGGAAATGGCGTTTTGCCCTATAATCGGCTGCATATCGAAACCGGCATGCAAGCATCATGCCGGGACCGGTGGCGGGTCGTTCCCCGATGCAGGCGGTGGAAGCGCCTATTGTCGGCAACCCCCGCCGACGAGGCAAGCCTGACCGGTTGCAAAAGCCGTTTTCCGGCGTCGATTCCCGGTCAGTTCGTCCTTCTTCCGCCGTCTTGCCGCCGGCCCGCCATTGACTTGCCGCGAAATGGATCCGATTGCCATGCCCGACCCGAAACTGCCGCATGATGCCTCCTCTCCGGGCGGCTGGTCCGGCCGGTTCGACGAGCCCGTCTCGCCGCTCGTCAAGCGGTACACCGCGTCGGTGGATTTCGATTGCCGTCTCGCCGGCGCGGACATCGCGGGATCCCTGGCGCACGCGCGGATGCTGACCGCCGCCGGCGTGCTCGCCCCGGCCGACCTCGCCGCGATCGAGCACGGCATGGAAGTCATCCGCGGCGAAGTCGCCCGTGGCGATTTCCCGTGGTCATCCGACCTCGAGGACGTTCACTTCAACATCGAAAAGCGCCTCACCGCGCTGGTCGGAGACGCCGGCAAGCGGCTGCATACCGGGCGCTCGCGCAACGACCAGGTCGCCACCGATCTCAGACTCTGGCTGCGCGACGCGATCGACGCGCTCGTCGACGCGCTGGCCGCGCTGCGTGGCGCGTTCATCGATCTGGCAGAGACCCACGCCGGCACCATCATGCCCGGCTACACGCACCTGCAGGTCGCGCAACCCGTCACCTTCGGCCATCATCTGCTCGCCTACGAAGCCATGTTCGCGCGGGACGCCGAGCGATTCCGCGACTGCCGCCGGCGCGTCAACCGGCTGCCGCTGGGGAGCGCCGCGCTGGCCGGCACGAGCTTCCCGATCGATCGCCAGCGCGTGGCCGATGACCTCGGGTTCGAGGCCCTTTGCGGCAACTCGCTCGATGCGGTATCCGACCGCGACTTCGCCATCGAATTCACGTCGGCCGCCGCGCTGGCGATGGTCCACGTGTCGCGGTTTGCCGAGGAGCTCGCGTGGTGGACGAACCCGCGCTTCGCGTTCGTGAGGCTGGCGGACCGGTTCTGCACCGGGTCGTCGATCATGCCGCAGAAGAAGAACCCGGACGTGGCGGAGCTCGCGCGTGGCAAGACGGGTCGGGTGAACGGCCATCTGGTCGCGCTGCTCACCCTGATGAAGGGCCAGCCGCTCGCGTACAACCGCGACAACCAGGAAGACAAGGAGCCGCTGTTCGATACGGTGGACACGCTGGCCGACACGCTGGCCGTCATGACCGATCTCGTCGCGGGCGGTATCGCCGTCAACGCGGAGCGAATGCGCGAAGCGGCCGCCGAGGGCCACGCGACGGCCACCGACCTCGCGGATTACCTCGTGCGCAAAGGCCTGCCGTTCCGCGATGCGCATGAAGCGGTTGCCCGCGCAGTCCGCCACGCGGAGGGACGCGGCAGCCCGCTGGCCGAAGTTCCGCTGGCCGAGCTGCAATCGTTTGCGCGCGAAATCGACGCCGATGTCTATGCGGTGCTGACGCTCGAAGGCTCGATCGCGAGCCGGGACCATCCCGGCGGCACGGCGCCCGTCCGGGTGCGCGCGGCGGCCGCCGCCGCCCGGAAAGCGCTCGGAGCAAAACCCGACTGATTCTTCAACCGGTGGAGAGATGAACGCGATGAACAGCATGAATGTGGCATTTCTGGGTCTTGGCGTGATGGGCTATCCGATGGCCGGACACCTCGCGACGGCCGGGCACCGCGTGACCGTCTACAACCGCACGGCGGCGACGGCCTCGCGCTGGCTGGGACAACATCGCGGGACGAGCGCGCCCACTCCCGCAGCGGCAGCGGCCGGCGCCGACCTGGTGCTGATGTGCGTGGGCAACGACAATGACGTGCGCACCGTGGTATTCGGCGCGGACGGCGCGCTGGCTGCCATGCGGCCCGGCACGATCCTCGTCGACCATACGACGGCGTCCGCACAGATCGCGCGCGAAATACACGCGGCGGCGGCGGCGCGGAACGTCGGTTTCCTCGACGCGCCCGTATCCGGCGGTCAGGCCGGGGCCGAGAACGGCAAACTCACGATCATGGTCGGAGGTGATCCCGAGCACTTCGCGCGAGCGGAGCCCGTGCTGGCCCATTACGGACGCGCGGTGACGCTGATGGGCGGCCCGGGCAGCGGGCAGCTGACAAAGATGTTCAATCAGATCTGCATCGCGGGGCTCGTCCAGGCGCTGGCCGAAGGCATCGCGTTCGCCGAGAAGGCCGGCCTTGACGTCGAGCGCGGGCTCGACGTGATCAGCAAGGGCGCCGCTCAATCGTGGCAGATGGAAAACCGAGGCCGCACGATGCTCGCCGACAAATTCGATTTCGGCTTCGCCGTCGACTGGATGCGCAAGGACCTGGCACTGTGCCTCGCCGAGGCGCGGGCGCGAGGCGCCGCGCTTCCGGTGACGGCACTCGTCGACCAGTTCTACGCGCGCGTGCAGGCCAAAGGCGGCGGCCGCTGGGACTCGTCGAGCCTGATGCGGGTGTTGCGCGATGCCGGGTGATCGACGCGCCGCCCGGCCGTGCGTTCCCCCGTCCGGCTAGGCGGGCGCGCCTCGTTCGACGGGCAACGGCACGCGATCGCCGTCGATGATTGCGATCTCGTAAGTGATCTCGGCGGTCTTGCCGAGCATCTGCGTGGCCGAGCAGTACTTGTCTTTCGACAGCTTCACGGCCCGCTCCACATGGCCGGGATCGAGCCCGCGTCCGGCCACCGAATACTTGAAGTGGATCCGGGTGAACACCCTGGGAATGGTACCGGCCCGTTCGGCTTCGGCCTCGACCGCGCAATCCGCAATCGGCTGTCGCGCCTTCCGGAGGATCAGCACGACGTCGAAGGCCGTGCAACCCGCCGCGCCCAGGAGCACCAGCTCCATCGGCCGCATCCCGCGGTTGCGCCCCCCGTCGTCCGGGGAGCCGTCAATGACCACTGCATGGCCACTGCCGGATTCACCAACAAAACTGACACCGTCGACCCATTTCGTCCTGACTTTCATAGGCTCCTCGGTCGCGCCCGCAAAGGCCGCATTGTCCCGTATCCGCCGGTCGGGCGCCGGGGCCAGACCGACGGATCGGACCGCTTGTTGTGCCCAGCCGACAGCGCGCACGCCGCCCTCGGCGGGGTCGCCAGGCATGCCGGTTGCATTTCCCGGTGAACTATGCCAACATCATAAATGTGCGCGGGCGATGGAATCCCCCTTCCCGACCGCGGACAGTTTCCCCCTTCCTCCTCCTAGGGTGGAAATCTTTGGGCGCGGTCGGCAATCGGCCGCGCCCTTTTTCGTCATCGGGCCCGATGCGCCTTGACCGCCTCGACTGAAACGGGCTATAGTTCAAGACTTTGCTGAACCGACTTGGACCCATTTTTTCCCGATGAAAACCTACTCCGCCAAGCCGCAGGACATCGTGCGTGACTGGTTCGTGGTGGATGCCACGGACAAGGTGCTCGGCCGCCTCGCGAGCCAGGTCGCCCTGCGCCTGCGCGGCAAGCACAAGCCCACGTTCACGCCGCACATGGATACCGGCGATTTCATCGTCGTCACCAATGTCGAGAAGATCCGCGTCACGGGCAACAAGGCGGAAGACAAGCTCTACCACCGGCACAGCGGCTACCCTGGCGGGATTTCGACCACCAACTTCTCGAAGATGCAGGCGCGCTTTCCCGGCCGCGCGCTGCAGAAGGCCGTCAAGGGCATGCTGCCCAAGGGGCCGCTCGGCTACAAGATGCTGAAGAAGCTCAAATGCTACGCCGGCGCCGCCCATCCGCACGCGGCCCAGCAACCCAAGACACTGGACATCTGACCCCATGATCGGCAACTACTATTACGGCACGGGCCGGCGCAAGAGCGCGGTCGCGCGCGTATTCCTGAAAAAGGGCACCGGCGCCATCGTCGTCAACGACAAGCCGGCCGACGAGTTCTTCTCGCGCGACACGGGCCGCATGGTGATCCGCCAGCCGCTGAAACTTACTAATCACGAAGCGTCATTCGACATTATGATCAATGTCGAAGGCGGCGGGGAATCCGGCCAGGCCGGGGCCGTGCGCCATGGCATCACCCGCGCGCTGATCGATTACGACGCGGAGCTGAAGCCCGCGCTGTCGAAGGCCGGCCTGGTGACGCGCGACGCCCGCGAAGTGGAGCGCAAGAAGGTCGGCCTGCACAAGGCGCGCAAGCGCAAGCAATTCTCGAAGCGCTGAACGGTCCGGTAGTTTGCCGGCAAAGGCCGCCCCTTGGCGGCCTTTGCATTTTCGGAGTGCACCCCTGCCGGCAGGCCGGAGGGCGCCGCGGTGCTAGAATCAAAACCGGCATTCAGGCGCGCCTGAGGAAACCATGATCAAGGTCGGCATCGTCGGCGGGACGGGCTACACGGGCGTCGAGCTGCTGCGTCTGCTTGCACAGCATCCGGAGGCCGACGTGCGCGCAATCACGTCGCGCAAGGATGCCGGCACCGCCGTCGCCGACATGTTCCCGAGCCTGCGCGGCCGGTATGCGCTGGCGTTCGCCGATCCGGCCGCAGCCCACCTGGAGACCTGCGATGTGGTTTTCTTCGCCACGCCGCACGGCGTGGCGATGGCCGAGGCGCGCGCGCTCGTGACCGCGGGCGTGAAGCTCATCGATCTCGCCGCGGACTTTCGTCTCAGGGATCCCGCGGTTTTCGCGCAGTGGTACGGCATGCCGCACACCTGTCCCGACCTGCTCGCCGAATCGGTCTACGGCTTGCCGGAAGTCAATCGCGCGGCGATCGCCAACGCCCGAATCGTCGGCAATCCGGGTTGTTACCCGACTGCCGTGCAATTGGGTTTCCTGCCGCTGCTGGAGGCGGGAATCGTGGACGCCGCGCATCTCGTCGCCGACTGCAAGTCCGGAGTATCCGGCGCCGGCCGGAAAGCCGAACTGGGACTGCTCTTCGCGGAGGCATCCGACAACTTCAGGGCATACGGCGTCACCGGCCATCGGCACCACCCGGAAATCGTCCAGGGCCTCAACGCCGCCGCCGATTCGCCGGTGAGCCTTGTCTTCACTCCGCATCTCGTACCGATGATCCGCGGCATTCACGCGACGCTCTATGCGCGCCTTACCGACACGGGTGCCGATCTGCAGGCGCTGTTCGAGCGGCGTTACGCGGGCGAGCCCTTCGTCGACGTGATGCCGCCCGGCTCCATGCCGGACACGCGCTCGGTGCGCGCCGCGAACACCTGCCGGATTGCCGTGCATCGTCCTCAGGACGGCGACATGGCGCTCGTCCTGGTCGTCGAGGACAATCTCGTCAAGGGTGCCGCCGGACAGGCGATCCAGAACATGAACCTGATGTTCGGCCTGCCCGAGACTACGGGTCTCGCCGCACCGCCCGTGTTGCCGTAGCCGGTGCCTTGGCCCTTTCCGTCTGGTGGCGCCGCGTGCGCCAGCACTTTTCCATCGACGCGCCGCGAATGGCGGTGCGCTCGCGGCTTCCGTGGCCGTGGCGTGTCGTTGCGGGCACCTGCGTACTCGTCGTCGTCGCCGGAATGTGGTGGTGGGGTTTCGATTTCGGGCAGATCTTCGACGGCCTCAACCGCACGGAGATCGAAGGTCGGATCGCGACCCTCGAGAGCGAGAACGCCGATTTGCGCAAGGAAAACGCGCAGCTCCACGCCCGGACGATGCAGCAGGAGAGCGAGCTCGCGATGGCGGCCGGCGCCCAGGCGTCGCTTTCCCGGCAGGCGCTCGAACTGTCGACCGAGAACTCGCAGATGAAGGAGGAGCTCGCATTCCTGCAAAAGCTGGTCGCCGACTCCAACACGCAGGTCGGTCTGTCGATCCAGCGCGTTTCGGTCGAGCGGGAGCGCGACGATGCGTGGCATTACCGCCTGCTGCTGGTGCGCGGCGGCAGCCCGAAGGAAGACTTCGTCGGGCGAGTCACGCTTCAGGTGACCGTCCAGCCGCCGGCGGCCGGGGGCACGCCCCCTCGCCCGACCATCCTCACGCTGCCCGACGACCAACCCGACGCGGGTTTGGCGCTGGGACTCAAATTCAAGTATTATCAACGGCTTGAGGGGACCATCGCAGTCCCGAGCGGCGGTGTGGTCCGCGCCGTCACCGTCCGTGCCTTCGAATCCGGGCAATCCGTCCCGCGCGCCGCCCGTAACCTTGTGATTCCGTGAGGAGGACCCATGTGGGAGCGCAGGAAGCATACGGCGCCGCAAAAGAGGATCGACAGCCTGATCGGTGCGGGCACGGTGGTCAATGGTGACGTGACGTTCACCGGAGGATTGCGCATCGACGGCGACGTCCACGGCAACGTGATCGCCGCCAATGGCGACCCGAGCACACTCGTGATCGGCGAGCAGGCCCGGGTCGACGGCGAAATCAGGGTCTCGCATGTCGTGGTCAACGGGAAGGTCGACGGCCCGGTGATCGCCGACGACTACCTCGAATTGCAGCCGAAGGCCCTGGTCGTCGGAGATGTGACCTACAAGACCCTCGAAATGCACGTGGGTGCGGTGCTGCGTGGGCAGTTGAATCACGCTGAACCGGCCACGGCGTCGGTGGTCGAATTGAAGCGGGCGGTTTCGGACTGAGCGGATGTTCGGACCGGGCGTGCGCGAGCCCCGGCCGCAACCCTGACCAGCCCTATTGGCGGCAGGGTTGCGGCAACTCGGCGCCGGGCCGATAATTCATCCAGATCGAGTATCCACGAGGAGTGCGCATGAACGACATGACCGAAATGCCCGCGCCGCTGGTCTTTTCCGACAGCGCCGCCGAGAAGGTTAAGTCCCTCATCGAAGAAGAGGGCAATCCGGAGCTGAAACTCCGTGTCTTCGTCACCGGCGGCGGATGCTCCGGCTTCCAGTACGGATTCACGTTCGACGAAGCCGTCAACGAAGACGACACGGCAATGGTGAAGAACGGCGTGACGCTTCTGATCGACCCGATGAGCTACCAGTACCTCGTCGGCGCCGAGATTGATTTCCAGGAAGGCCTCGAGGGCGCGCAGTTCGTGATCAAGAACCCGAACGCCCAGTCCACCTGCGGCTGCGGCTCGTCGTTCTCGGCCTGACCGATCCTCCGCTGAAATGACCACGGGTGCGCGCTACGCGCGCCCGAACACCTCGTTCGCCTGTTGCGAGACCCGCACGAACGTGGTGCGCTTCGACAACTCGCGCAGCCGTCGCGCCCCGACGTAGGTGCACGCCGAGCGCACGCCGCCCAGGATTTCCTGCACGGTGCCCGTGACCGGTCCCCGGTGCGGCACCAGCACCTCCTTGCCCTCGGCGGCGCGGTATTTGGCCACGCCGCCCGCGTATTTCTCCATCGCGGTCCGGCTGCTCATCCCGTAGAAGCGCTGGTATCTCCGGCCGTCGCGCTCGACCACCTCGCCCGCGCATTCGTCGTGCCCGGCGAACATGCCGCCCAGCATCACGAAGTCGGCGCCCCCGCCGAACGCCTTCGCGACATCGCCCGGCGTTGTGCAGCCGCCATCCGCGCAGATATGGCCCTCGAGCCCGTGCGCGGCATCCGCGCACTCGATGATTGCCGAGAGCTGCGGGTAGCCCACGCCGGTCATCGTTCGCGTCGTGCACACCGAGCCGGGGCCGATGCCGACCTTGACGATGTCCGCGCCCGAGAGGATCAGTTCCTCGGTCATCTCGCCGGTGACGACGTTACCGGCCATGATGACCAGGTGCGGGTGCCGCTCGCGGATCGTCGCGACGAGGCGCACGAAGCCCTCGGTGTAGCCATTGGCCACGTCGATGCACACGTAGCGGATCGCCGAGTCCGCGCCCCCCCCCGCTGCGGCCATCACGCGGCCGAACTTCTCCTCGTCGGCCGCGCCGATGCCCATCGAGTAGAACGCGGCGGTCTTGCGCGTGAGCGCATGGAAGAACGCGACGACCTCGTCCACGGTGTAGTGCTTGTGCAGCGCGGTCGACATCTCGAAGGCGTCGAGCGCCCGCGCCATCTCGAACGTTCCGGTCGTGTCCATGTTGGCGGCGATGATCGGGACGCCGTGGTACTCGACCTGCGCGTGGCGGAAGCGGAACTCCCGCGAAATGTCGACGTTCGAGCGCGTGGAGAGCGTGCTGCGCTTGGGGCGGATCAGCACGTCCTTGAAGTCCAGCCTGACCTCGGTCTCGATGCGCATCGGGATCTCCTTCTCTGAAGCCGCGTTAAACCGCCAGCGCGAACACGAATATTCCGACCATCGCGAACACGAGCGCAATCTTGACCGCGGTGCCAAGCAGCAGGCCGATCCAGGTCGCAGCGCCCACCTCTCCGGCGCGCCGCAGGTCGCATTGCGCCACGTATTCGCCGATCACGATCAGGGCTGTCGCCACGATCCAAAGGATCGCGGTCACCGGATCCGCCTTGCGCGTGGCGCAGGCACGGGCGCTCGCTGCAACCGGCACGAGCCGTGACGCCGAGCCGGAATCCGCGGGGCCGATCTCGTCGATCGTCATGCCGTCAGCAGCGGCGCCATCGCCGCCCTGACGGCGGCCATCTGGTCCGCGGTGAGGGGCAGGACCGGTCGCCGGCATTCCCCGACGCTTCGGCCGGAAAGGTTGGCGGCCGCCTTGGCGACGGGATTGAACGGCAGGGTCCAGAGCAGCCTGTTCAGGGGCTGCATCCGACGCCACAAGGCAAGCGCCTCGGCGTGCCTGCCGGCCTCGTACAGTTCGTACAGTTGCACGGCCTCTTTCGGCATCGCGTTCGCCCCGCCCCAGAAGCAGCCGGCGGCACCGGCCATCAGGCCGTAGAGATTGAGGTAATCGCAGCCGTTGAAGACGCTGGCGCCGGATGCCGCAAGCTGCTCGATGCGCAGCATGTTCGACGTGCTGTCCTTGATGTACCTGACGGCATCGATCTCCGAGAGACGCGAGAACACTTCCGGCGTGATGTCGAAACCCGAGAACTGCGGAATGTTGTAGACCATGATCGGAATCCCAATCGCCCGGTCGATCTGCTCGAAGTGCCAGCGCACGCCGGCCTCGCCCGGTCCCTCGAAGTAAGGCGGCAGGATCAACAGCGCCGTGGCCCCGATCGACTCCGCGTGCTTCGAGTTCTCGATCGCGTCCTCCGTGCGGATGGCCGAGGTCTGCACGATGAGCTCGCAACGGCCATCGATGTGCTTCGCCGCAATCTCCGCGATCCGGCGCTTTTCCGGTTCCGAAAGAAACGGGAACTCGCCGGTGCCTCCGCACACGGCGATGATGTGGACCTTCGCCTCGAGCATCGAGTCGATGTGCGCGCGCAGCGCGCGCTCGTCGACGCGCCCCCCGTCGGCGGTGAATGGGGTGCAGATCGGGACGCAGATACCCTTGAGCTGTTTCATGCTGCCTCCATGGTTGATGCCGCGATCACCGACCGGCCGGCGCCCGCTCTCAGCGCGGGTAGATGGCCCCAAGCACGCGCGATCCGCGCGCGCCGGTGACCGCAGGTAGATTGCCCGGGCGGCCGGCCAGCGCCTCACGCGCGAGCCAGGCGAACGCGAGCGCCTCGACCTGTTCGACGGCCACGCCCTGCGCTGCCGTGGTCGCGACGTTCCGGGGCGCGAGCACCGCCGTCAGCGCGTCCATCAGCGCCGTGTTCCTGGCGCCGCCGCCGCAGACGAGTATCTCGGCGGCAGCCGCGCAATGGGTCTCCACCGCCTCGGCAACGGTTCGTGCCGTCAGCGCGACGAGCGTCGCCTGGACGTCGGCCGGCGCAATCGCGCGACCGGCAAGCCTGGCGTCGAGCCATTCGCCGTGAAACAGATCGCGGCCCGTGCTCTTCGGCGGGATTCGCGCGAAGAATGGCTCCGCCCGCAGTGCCGCCAGCAGCGCATCGTCGACCCGACCGGTGCGCGACCACGCGCCATCGCGATCGCAGGCTCCCCCGCGATGGCGCAGGTGCCAGTGGTCGAGCAGGACGTTGCCCGGTCCGGTGTCGAAGCCGCGCACCTCGCCCTGCGGCGGGAGATCGGTCAGGTTGGCGATGCCGCCCAGATTGACGACGACGCGATGCACGTTTCCGCCGAAGAGGGCGGCGTGAAAGGCGGGCACCAGCGGCGCGCCCTCGCCGCCGGCCGCGACGTCACGGCTGCGGAAATCGGCGACGACCGTCACGCCGGCGCGCTCGGCCACGCGCGCGGGGTTGTTGAGCTGGAACGTCCATCCCTCGTCGGGCCGGTGGCGCAGCGTCTGGCCGTGGACACCCGCGGCAACGATGTCCGCAGCCGCGAGACCCGCCCGGCCCATCGCTCCGGTGATCGCATCGGCATAGGTGTCGGCCAGCGCATTCGCCGCACGCGCCGCGCGCGCGAGCTCGTCAACGCCGGATCGCTGCAGCGAGCGCAGCTCGTCGGCGAGCTCGCGCGCGAAAGGCAGCTGCACGGCCGCCAGCACGGCGCAGGGCCCCGGCGTGGCCGGCGCGAAATCCGCGATGACGGCGTCGACGCCGTCCATGCTCGTACCGGACATGACGCCGGCGTAAACCTGCCGCACGACGGCGATGGCGTGTTCCGGCTACTCGCTCGAGGCGAGCTGCGCGCCGGAGAGCTGCCGGGCCAGCTCGAGCTGCGCCGCAGCCGGTGCTGCGCGCTCGGCAAAGGCAAGCCGTTGCGCAGGTGCAAGCGGCTCGCCGGACGGCAGCGCAACCGTGAGAGGATTGTGCTGCTCGCCGCCGACACGGAATTCGTAGTGAAGGTGCGGACCCGTCGCCCAGCCGGTCTGCCCGACGTAGCCGATCACCTCTCCCTGCGCCACGCGCGCGCCAATACGCACGTGCGGCGCGAGCCGCGACAGGTGCGCGTAGAGCGTCGAGAATGCGCCCTGGTGCCGCAGCTCGATCACGTTGCCATAGCCGTTCTGTCTGCCGGCGAACGCAACCTTCGCGTCGCCGGTCGCGCGCACGGGCGTTCCCGTGGGGGCAGCGTAGTCAACGCCTTTGTGCGCGCGCCAGTCCTGCAGGATCGGGTGAAAGCGCGCGTTCGAGAAGCCCGAGGTCACGCGCGAGAACTCCATCGGCGAACGCAGGAACGCCTTGCGCAACGGAGCGCCGTCCTGCCCGTAATAGTTCTCGCCGCCGTCCTCACCGCGCCAGAGGAACGCGCGCATCGCCCGGCCCCGGTTCGCGAACTCGGCGGCAACGATTCGGCCGGCACCGACCGGTTCGCCGTCGATGTACCGCATCTCGTAGACGACCATGAAACGATCGCCGCGCCGCAGGTCCTGATAGAAGTCGATGTCGCCGGCGAAGACATCGGCCATCTGCAGCGTCACGGCGTCAGGGAGTCCCGCCGCGTCGGCCGCGCCGAACAGCGATGTGCGGATTTCGCCGGCCGCCATCTTCCACCGGATTTCCACGGGCGCAGCGGCGCTCTGCGCAGTGAGTTCCTCCCCGTGGCGTGCAACCGTCAGGTACTCGCCTTCGCCGGTCACGAACCGCAGGTTCATGAGCCGCCCGTCGCCGTCGGTCTCGACGGACAGCGGCTTGCCCGGGCGGAGCTGGTACAAAGGCCGCGCGGACGGGCTCGTGCGCAGGAACTCCAGCGCCGCCGGATCGGCGACGCCAAGGCGGGCGAGCATGCTGCCAATCGTGTCGCCGCGCCGGACGCGATCTTCACGCCAGTATCCGACTCCCTCGGTCGCGACGACCGACACCGCGGGCCGCGGCAAATCGAGCCGGATGACGCGTATGGGCGTCAATTCGGGGGCGGTGTTGGCCACGAGACTGAAGGCAGCCGCACCGGAGATTCCGAACAGCGCAACGGCAAGCCATTGCCCGGCCGTGGGCGCGCGTGCCGCACGCCGCGCGGAGGCATGGGCGCTTTGCGCTAGAATTGTCGTTTTGTGCGTGATCATCGCCGGTGCACGGGCGGGCAAAGTTGGCATTCTAGCAAATCCTGCCTGAAATGCCCCCACCCGGCTCCATTTTCCCGTCCCGGCACGGACTCGGGCCACATGCGGGAACCGCCGAGGTCCGCCGAATTCCGCCGAAGTCCTCCATCAAGGCCAACGCGCCATCGTCATGACCGTCGACATTCCTCACCAAATCGCCGTCTTTCGCCGCGGCGCCGACGAGCTTCTGGTCGAGTCCGAGCTTGCGCTGAAACTCGCCCGCGGCACGCCGTTGCGGATCAAGGAGGGCTTCGATCCGACCCGGCCGGATCTGCACCTCGGCCATACGGTGCAGTTCAACAAGCTGCGGCAACTGCAGGACCTCGGCCACCACATCATCTTCGTGATCGGCGATTTCACGGGGATGATCGGCGATCCGACCGGCCGCAACGTCACGCGCCCCGCGCTGTCGCGCGAGGAAATCGAGGCCAACGCGAAAACCTACACCGACCAGGCGTTCCTCATCCTCGATCGAGCGAAGACCGAGGTCGCGTTCAACTCGACGTGGCTCCTGCCGCTGGGTGCCGACGGCATGATCAAGCTCGCGGCGCGGTACACGGTGGCGCGCATGCTCGAGCGCGACGATTTCGGCAAGCGCTACCAGACCGGCCAGCCGATCGCGATCCACGAGTTTCTCTATCCGCTCGCGCAGGGCTACGACTCCGTGGCGCTCCGTGCCGACGTCGAGCTCGGCGGCACGGATCAGAAGTTCAATCTTCTGGTCGGTCGCGAGCTGCAGCGGCATTACGGGCAGGAGCCGCAGTGCATCCTGACGCTGCCGCTGCTGGAGGGCCTCGACGGCGTCAACAAGATGTCGAAGTCGCTCGACAATTACGTCGGCATCACCGAAGCGCCGAACGAGATATTCGGCAAGCTGATGTCGGTCTCCGACGAGCTGATGTGGCGGTACTACACACTGCTCTCGTTCCGTCCGGCCGACGAGATCGCGCGCCTGAAGCGCGAGTGCGCGGAGGGCCGCAACCCGCGCGACGCGAAGGTCGCGCTCGCGCAGGAAATCGTCGCGCGTTTCCACTCGCAGGCCGCCGCGGAGCACGCGCTCGCGGAGTTCGAGGCGCGGTTCCGGCAGGGCGCGCTCCCGGAATGCATGCCGGAAGTCACCGTGGCGACGGCAGGCGCCGGCATCCCGATCGCTCAGCTCGCCAAGCAAGCCGGGGTCGTCGACTCGACGTCCGAGGCGCTACGGCTGATCGCGCAACGCGGACTCAAGGTCGACGGCGACGTGGTCGCCGACAAGGCGCTCGTGATCGCCGCGGGCCGCACGATCGTCGTACAGACGGGAAAACGGAAGTTCGCCCGGGTGACGGTGACCTAGGGTCGTGCTCGCGCCTGCCCCTGCAAGTGCGAACTGACGTTGGCCCGCGCGCGACAGCGGGAACAGGAGGCGCACCGGATTCGCCTGCCGCGACAGGCTGCGCGAACCTATTCCAGCTCGATCGCGTCGTTGATCGCGGCGATCCCCGCCTTCGCGCACACGTCGTCGACATCGCCGAGCGGCGCGCCGGAGACCCCGATGCCGCCGACCAGCGAGCCCTTGGCGCGAATCATGAGCCCGCCTCCGAGCGCGGCCACGTTCGGCAACTGGCGGACGCCGCTCTGCGGCTTGCCGGGCTGCGTGGCGGCGGCGAGCTCGGTGGTGTCGGTCCGGAAGCTCACTGCGGTCGCGGCCTTGCTCACTGCCGTCTGTGTTGTGTGCGCGCCGGCGAGATTGTCGCGCAGCACGGCAAGCGGCTGTCCGCCGCGATCGACGACCGCCACGGCGACCGTGTAGCCGTCCTTCTGGCATCGGGCGAGCGCTGCCTGTGCCGCCTGCTGCGCGGCAGCCGTAGAGAGGGTCGTGTAATTCGCCAGCATCTTCTGTGCGTCGGCGGGCACGGCCACGCCGGCGACGACGGCGGCCGCAGCCGCGGCCGCGACAAACAGCATCGAATCCTCCACGCGCATGTGCTCCCCTTTCCTGTCTTGTCAGGCCATTCCCGGATTACCCGCCACGCCTTCCACCTGCGGCAGATTGAGCGCACGCGGCGCAACGGTCTTCTGCGCCCGCAGGTAACGGGCGATCAGGTCCCATATCGGTTCGCCACCCGCGGCCTTTGCCTCTTCCGACACCGGCGCCCAACCGGCGACCTTGTATTTCTTCGCCGCGTCGAGCGCCTTGCCGGAAAGCGTCATGCCCGAGATGCGGCCACCCATCTTCGCGCGCGGGTCGATCGCGTAGCGCAATCCGCCGACACGGACCATGTCGCCCCCCTGCTGGTAGTACGGATCCGGATTGAACAGGTTGTCCGCGACGTCCTCCAGGATCGTCTTGATCGTCTCGCCGGTCAGCTCGCTGACTGTGACGTACGGGTAGGTGATCGCGGTCTGGTCCATCAGGTGCTCGAAGGTGATCGCCTGTCCGGGCAGGAGCGACGTTCCCCAGCGGAATCCCGGCGAAAACGCGATTTCGGCGTTCTTCTCCGCCATCAGGCCGTCGAGCAGCAGCTGGTCGATTGTCCCGTTGAAGTTGCCGCGCCGATAGAGGAGTCCCTCGGTGATCGCGAGCTTTTCCTCGAGCTTCGCCTTGTAGGGCGATCGCAGCCGGTCGATCAGTGCGCCCATCGCCGGATCCGCGGGAAGCAGGTTGGAGAAGATGGGCAGCAGCTTGTACCGGAAATCGGCGACTTTGCCGCCCTTGACGTCGAGGTCGAGCACGCCGAGGAACTTGCCGTTGCTGCCGGCGTTGGTGACGAGCGTGCGGCCGCCACCGTTGGCGACAAGCGTCGGTGCCGGCACGCCGTCGTGCGTGTGGCCGCCGAGGATCGCGTCGATGCCGCGCACACGCGAGGCGAGCTTGAGGTCGACGTCCATCCCGTTGTGCGAGAGCAGCACGACTGCCTGCGCGCCCTTGCCGCGCGCCTCGTCGACAATCTTCTGGAGGTTCTCGTCCTGGATCCCGAACGTCCACTCGGCGACGAAGTACCTCGGGTTTGCGATCGGCGTGTACGGGAACGCCTGTCCAATGATAGCGATCGGCACGCCATTGACGGGCCGCATCGTGTACGGCGAAAACACCGGGTCGCCGAAGTCGGCGGTCTTGACGTTTTGCGCGACGAATTCGATCCTGCCGGCGAAGTCCTTGGCGACGATTTCCTTCACGCGGTCGGCGCCGAGCGTGAATTCCCAATGCCCCGTCATCACGTCGACGCCCAGAAGCTTGCAGGCGTCGACCATGTCCTGGCCCTTCGTCCACAGCGCGGTGGCGGAACCCTGCCAGGTATCGCCGCCATCGAGCAGCAGCGCCTGCGGCCGCGAGGCCTTGAGGCGCCTGACCAGCGTGGCGAGATGCGCGAAGCCACCGACCTTGCCGTAGGTCTTCGCCGCTCCCGCGAAATCGAGAAACGTGAACGCGTGCGCGTCGATCGTTCCGGGCTTGATGCCGAAGTGCCTGAGCAGCGCCTCGCCGACCAGGTGCGGCGGCTTGCCCGCGAAGTCGCCGACGCCGAGGTTGACGTTCGGCTCGCGAAAGTGGATCGGCAGCAGCTGCGCGTGGCAGTCGGTGAAGTGCAGCAGGCTCACGTTGCCGAACGGGGCAACGTCGTACATCGCCGCGGCCGCGCCGCCCTGCGCGAGCGCGTCGCGCCACGACAGCGGGAAGCCGGCGGCCGCAGCGGCCGCGAGCATGTTCAGGAATTCACGTCGATTCATGCGCGTGCGTGCAGACGTCCGGTCAGGAACGCCCGAAGCGGGCCAGCGCCTGCACGTCCTCGGCGAACATCTCCTTCGCCTCCTTGAAAACGATGCGACCATCGCGATCGACGACGTAGAGCTCCGGCAGCCCTTCGCGTGGACCGAACCACTTCTCGCTCTGCGCGCTCGCCACCGCCGCCGGAAAGCTGTACTTGTGCGCGGCCATGTACGCACGCGCCTTGGCGGGCTCGCGATCGATGGTGAAAGTCAGGACCTCGAGACTGCGCCCGCCCTTGGCCTCATAGAGCTGCTGCAGCAGCGGGTTCTGCCGGGCACAGAACGGGCACCACGACGCCCAGATCTCGACCACGACGACGCGTCCCTTGAGCGCCGAGGCGGGAAGCGTGCGGCCGTCTATCAACGTGACATCGCGCCAGTCGACCGCGTCTCCGATCGCCGCGGCGAGCGCGGGGCCGAGCGACATGCCACCCAATGCGGCAGCGAGAACCCGCAGTGATTCGCGGCGGTTCACCGTGGCTCGATCAAGGTGCTCGCGAGCTCAGTGAGCGCGGGGGCCGTTCATCTCACTGGTTGACGGGGGAGTCCGGGTCCATCAGCAGCGCGACCACGTCCTTGATCTGCTGCTCGGTCAGAATTCCCATGTGCCCGAACCGCGGCATGTTGGTGCAGGCGCTGTAGCCTTCCGCGTTGTAGATCTTGCCGTACGCGTACTTGCGCACCTCGTCGGTGTAGCCGCGCGACTTGCCGAAATGAAAGAGGCTCGGACCGATTGTCCCGAACGACAGTTCCTGCGGCGCGAGCTGGTGGCAGGCGTAGCAGTTGGCGCCCGACGGATTTTTCGGATCATCCGAGTACTGCATGCCCTGCCCCGCCTGCGCGATCCTCTCGCCGCGCTTCCAATCGCCAAGGAGCTTGCCGTCGGCGGGCCACTTGATAGCCGCGAGATTCGCCTTCTCAATCCGAGCGGCTGCATCCTTGGGCAACGCCTTGCCGGTGTACTCGCTGCAGGTCTTCTGCGTGTCGTCCTGCGCGAGGCGGTCGAGCTTCGCCTGGCCGTGCTCGACGAACGACGCCTTGAGCATGGCGGCAGCCTTGGCGTTGACCTCGGCATCGCTGGGCGCGGTCGCGCAGCCGATGAGGATCGCCGGCGTGGCCAGGACGGCAGGCCAGCGCCCAGGTCAGGTGTCTGCGTTGCATGGCATCGCCTCCGTCAGCGCTTGATCGCGGGCGCGTCGAACGCGGCGCCATTCGCGTTGCGAGCAAGGAACGTGGTCAGCGCAATCGAGCCATCAGACCCGAACACGAGTTCCGGGAACCGCTGCTGGCGGAAGCAGTCGTTGAGCCGCCACTGGAACGTTCGAAGCTCACCCTGGGAAACACGGTACGCCGGCCACGTCGTGTAGGCCTTTTGCGCCCCCAGGGTCTGCGTGAGGTTGGGCAGGTCCTGCAGGCGGATCCGCTTGTTGTCCTCGCTGTGACAGGTCGCGCACGCGAAGTCGTGCGGCCCACCGCGGAAGTAGAAGATCTTCTCGCCGAGGCGGAAGGCTTCCTCCTCCTTGGGGTGCCGCAACGAAACGTTCATCTTGATCCCGCGCGATTCCGACGTCACGTAGGCGACGTACGCCTCCATGTCGGATTTCCTGTTCGGGCCGCCGAATGGACCCTTCTTGGCGTCGGTCTCGGTGAATCCCTGCAGCGTGACCATGCACCAGACGATCCGCGTTTCGAGGTCCATCACGCGGTCGGCGTCGGCGAAGTACCTCGGCAGCTCCGCATACGCGCCCTTGACGACGCCCGCGCCGAGACCGAGATCGCACCGCTCGAGCGACGCGTTCTTCGGGCCCCGCTGCTGCCGCCAGAGACCTGCGCCCCGCAATTCCCAGAGCTCGGCCGGGTTGCCGTCCTGCAGCGCGGCCCGGTACTTCGCGATCTCATCCACCGCGCTGCCCTGGCCGAACACGGCCGGGGCAACAAGCGCCAGTGCCAATGCCGCGCCCGCAAGGGAGCCACGACGAATGAAGCGCATGTTTCTCCTCCTCAAGCGAGCAGCCGGATGTCGCGGCACTCAGTTTATGGACGCGTCGTCGCGCGCTTCGTCAGCCCATGCGGGCGCTGCACCGCCTCGCCACGGCGGACCTCAACCGATGACCGCTTCGTCGGTCCGCTTTTCGCCTTTGTTGTCGACCCAGGTGATCTGGACCTTGTCGCCTTTCGCGCCGCCTTTGAACTTGAACGACAGGAAGGGGTTCTTCGCAATCGCGGGACCCCACTGCGCATTGAGCACGGGCTTGCCGTTGTGGGTTGCGGTGACACTCTGGATGAACCACGCCGGAACATTCTTGCCCGCCGCATCCTTGCGCTGCCCCGTCTCCATCTCATGGCTCATCAGCACCTTCACCTCGGTCGAATCGCCGACGACGGCGGCACGGATCTTCATCGGATCTGCCATTTCGGACTCCTGTGTGCGAGACGGGCGCTCGGACTAGCCGCCGCAACCGCCGAGCGTGACCTTGATTTCCTTCGACGCGACGTAGTACTTGCCGTCCGCCTTGACCAGAGCGTAGACATTCGAGCTCTGCCCCATCTTGACGCGCGTACTGATCGACGGGTCGGTCCCGGCCGGAATGTCGAAGCTGGCCGCGAGCATGTTCGGGTTCTTCTCGATCAGGATCGCGATGGACTCAGTCTTCGGGATCGAGCTCGACACGCCGATAGGCACCACCGCGCCGTTCTCGGCGATGTCCGGCGTCGACACGAACGCGATGTCCTTGCTCTGTGCCGGGGCTCCGCTGCCGAAGGCCTTCATCGTCTCGTCCATGGTTTTGGCCTCGAAGGCGTTCTTGTTCCATGCCTGCGCGGCCGCCGTTCCCGGAGTGAGCCAGCCTGCCGCGGCGAGCAGCGTCATCAGCGTCGCCCCGCCGCCTGCTTGCAGTACCCTTCTGCGTGTTCCGTTCATTCGCGCACTCCCGGAATGTCCCGTGTCATATCGCGAACCCGGCCGGCGGCCGGGTTCTCCCGTCAATTGTAGCGGCAAACTAATACCTTCGCGTCGAGCCGCCTATACCCAATTTGGGGTATACGGCAGGCACCGGGACCATCATCCGCGCCGGACCTGCGGTTGTGAACGATACGGCCGCAGCCCGGACCACCGCACCACGCTCGACGTGACGATTCCGTAGACGGTCCGGCCGCGCCGGCGCATCATGACGAGTCGCACGGCCGGGAGTCCGGATCGCCACGATCATCGGTGCCCTTGTCGCGCGATCGATCGCCTCGGAGGCCCCGTGTTCCGCCTTGCCCCGTTGCCCATCAGCCGGTCCGATCGGCGACGCCGCGCCTTGTGCGCGCTGGCGGCCACGGCGCTGTTGCCGTTCGGGCGCGCCAACTCCCAGCCTACCGCGCCGGCGCGCACTCTCACGCCCAGCCAGCCCGAGGGTCCGTTCTATCCAAAAACGTTCCCCACCGACCGTGATTCCGACCTGACGCAGGTCGTCGGACGCGCGGCCAGAGCCCGGGGCACACCGCTTTACCTGTCCGGCCGTGCGTTCACGCGCGACGGAGTGCCACTCGGCGATGCGACCGTCGAGCTGTGGCAATGCGACGTGCATGGCCGGTATCACCATGCCGGCGACGACGGCGTGCCACGCGACGACAATTTCCAGGGCTATGGTGTGGCCTCCACCGACGTCGAGGGCCGCTATGCGTTCAAGACGATACGCCCCGTGCCCTACGGCGGGCGGCCACCGCATCTGCATCTGCGGGTACGCGCCGGCGGCGGATCCGTGCTCACCACGCAGATTTACATCGCCGGCGACGCCGCGGCCGGCGACAGCGTCCTGGCCGCCTCGCCGAGCGGCACGATCCAGCGGCTGACGATGACGCTCGCGCCGGTCAACGGGCGCGAGCCGGGGGCGCTTGGCGGAACGTTCGATCTGGTGCTGCGCTGACGAGCGGTCGTTGCGCGGCGAGCGGCGGCGCGACCATGGCCTAGTGGATCGTGGCGGTCGCCAGGAAACGCAGCTCCGCACCCGATTTCAGCCGATAGACGCCCTCGCCGAGATGCTCGGCGCCGTCCATTTCCCGGCACGTGAACGTGATCTCCGTATCACCGTGCTTCGCTTCCAGCACCACGTCGTCGGCGACCGTGCGTTCGTCGGGGACGCGGATGTACTCCTTCGCGAAGACGACGCCGTCGATCAGCACGAAATCCGCGTTGTCCATTGCGCTCGCCAGATTCGACAGGTTCACACCGGTTGCCATGACCCCTCCGACGTTTCGGCCGGCACGCTTCGCCTCGCCGCACGACTGCCATATGCGGCCGCTCGCGCCGGGCTTCAAGCCCGCAAAGCCAACCCGGCGGCAATGCCTTACGCTGAAAACGCGGGAGTGCAGGTCCAGGTTGACTCAGCGCCCGGGCCGCGGGATGCGGCTTTGCCACACACAGTGAGCGTGGGGGCCGTTCAACTCCCAACGAGCGCACGGACGAAATTGGGGAGCGCGATTGCCGCGCGGTGCATCTCGCCGTTGTAATACTGCAGCCGGGTGAGCCCTCGCTCCGCGATCCGGCGGTCGACCTCGTTCGCCGACAGGCTCCCGAGGTCGAGCGTCGCCGACGCGCAAGCCATCATCCACAGTCCGCCGTACAGGGGTATCGAGGTCAGATAAGGCGTGACCAGCGGGAAGGCGTCGCGCAGTCCGGCCAGCGTCGAGCGAATCCGGTCCGGATGCGCGATCGGGCTGGCGATATGCAGCGTCATCGCGCCGCCGGGGTTCAACCGCGCCGCGCAGGCGCGATAAAAGTCCGGTGTATACAACAACTCGGACGGGCCGCCGGGATCGGTCAGATCGAGGACGATCAGGTCGAATCGTTCGGTCGTCGCGCGGACATAGGCGAAGCCATCCCCGATCCTGAGTGCGAGCCTGGGGTCGTCCAGCGCGCCGCCGTGGACCGCGCCGAGATACTTGCGTGCGATGTCGACCACGGCGGCGTCGATTTCGGCGAGCGTCACCGACCTGATCGAAGGATGTTTCAGCAGCTCCTCGGCGGAACCGCCGTCCCCGCCCCCGATGATCAGCGCACGTTCCGGTCGCGGATGCGTGAGCGCCGCAAGATGCACGAGGTTCTCGTGATAGAAGAACTCGTCCATTTCGGACGTCATGAAGTGGCCGTCGAGCCGGAACAGCCGGCCGAAAGGCACCGTGTCGTGAACCTCGATCGACTGAAAGGCGGAATTGAACTGCTCGAATCGCCGGGCCGACCGAATGTAGAACCCCCATTCGGGCGTGAGTTGTTCGGTCAATGCGTCCTGCGCGAGACCTGCCGGCGCGCAATCCGCGCTATCGGCCAGCCCGTCAGTCATCCTTGCCGCCGCGAACGATCGCCTGAAACTTCGTGCGCTGCGGTTGCAACGCCGTCTCGAGGGCACGAAACAGGCGCTTCGCCTTGTCGCTGTTGTCGGTTGCAAGATTGCAGACGTAAACGTCCACCGTCACGAAGCCGAACTCCGGCCAGGTGTGGATCGCCAGATGGGATTCGGCAAGGAGCACAGTCCCCGTGACACCCTGCGGCTCGAACTGGTGGAACGAATCGCCGACGACCGTCAGTCCGGTGGCGCGCACGGCTGCAAGGCACAGCGCGCGCAACGCGTCGGCGCGGGTGAACTCGGGGGTGTGCGCGGGGCACCCGTACCATTCGCCCAAAAGATGGATGCCGTCCACTAGTCGCCCCCTCCTCCGCCTCCGGCGGACTGACGCAAACGGGCGCTCAATTGCGTCACCGTGGCCTCTGCGCTGCGCTCGAATGATTGCTGACGCACCGAAGAAAAAGCCCCGCTCCCCGCAGCGCAGGAAGAAGGGCACCCGCCGGCGTGCGCCATCACTGGCACGCGCCGATGTAAACGTTTCATTATTGCACAAATCCCCCCCGGGCGCGATAATTTGAGGCTCCGCAGGCAGTGAAAACTATCGCGCGCCGCCGGGGCGCCTCCGATTTCTTGCCAAAACGCCGTACGCGCCGCTGCCGCCCCAGCCGCCAATCACGAGACTCGATCCGCCATCATGACTTCCGCCGTCAGCGCTTCCACCCCCCAACTCGCGAATGCGATCCGCGCGCTCGCGATGGACGCCGTAGAGACGGCGAAGTCCGGCCATCCCGGCATGCCGATGGGCATGGCGGAAATCGCGGTAGCGCTCTGGACCCGTCATCTTGCGCACAACCCGGCCAATGCGAAGTGGGCCAACCGCGATCGCTTCGTCGTGTCGAACGGGCACGGCTCGATGCTGCTCTATGCGCTCTTGCATCTCACGGGGTACGACCTGCCGATGGGGGAACTGAAGCGTTTCCGCCAGCTGCACTCGAAAACGCCCGGACACCCCGAGTTCGGTCCGACGCCAGGCGTCGAAACCACGACCGGCCCGCTGGGTCAGGGCTTGAGCAACGCCGTCGGCATGGCGCTCGCCGAAAAGCTGCTCGCCGCCGAATTCAACCGGCCCGGCCATGCGATCGTCGATCACCGTACCTACGTTCTCGTCGGGGACGGCTGTTTGATGGAGGGTATATCGCACGAAGCCTGCTCGCTCGCCGGCACGTGGGGCCTCGGCAGACTGATGGTGCTCTACGACGACAACGGCATCTCGATCGACGGCGAGACCAGGGGCTGGTTCACCGATGACACCGTCAAGCGGTTCGAGGCCTACGGCTGGCACGTGATAGGAAACGTCGACGGCCATGACGTCGCGGCGGTCGACCGCGCGATAACGGAGGGGCAGCGCGTCACCGATCGTCCGACGCTCCTCTGCTGCAAGACGGTGATCGGCAAGGGTGCGCCGAACAAGGCCGGAACCGCGGAGGCACACGGTGCCGCGCTCGGAGAGAAGGAAGTCGCGCTCGCGCGCGCCGAGCTCGGCTGGCCGCACGCGCCCTTCGTGATTCCCGACGCGGTATACGACGGCTGGAATGCCCGTGCGCGCGGCGCGGCATCCGAGGATGCGTGGGCGAAGCGCTTCGCGCACTATCGCGCAGCCCATCCCGCCCTCGCCGCCGAATTCGCGCGGCGGATGCACGGAGAGCTCCCGGCCGCCTGGAGCGAGACGGCGAGCGCCTTCGTGCAGGCGCAGGATGCGAAGGGCGAAACCGTGGCCACCCGCAAGGCCTCGCAGCATGCGCTCGAGGCCTACGCCCAGGCGCTGCCGGAGATGATCGGCGGATCCGCCGACCTGACGGGCTCGGTGTTCACCAACTGGTCGGGCAGCAAGCCGATCAGCCGCGACGCTCCCGGCAACTACGTCAACTTCGGCGTCCGCGAGTTCGCGATGTGCGCTATCGCGAATGGCATGGCGCTGCACGGCGGCCTGATCCCGTACGTCGGCACGTTCCTCACGTTTTCCGACTACGCCCGCAACGCGCTGCGGATGGCGGCGCTGATGAGGCTGCGATCGATTTTCGTGTTCACCCACGATTCGATCGGACTGGGCGAGGATGGGCCGACACACCAGTCGGTCGAGCACGCGGCGAGCCTTCGCCTCATACCGAACATGGACGTCTGGCGGCCGTGCGACACCGTGGAGACCGCCGTCGCATGGGCCGCGGCCATCGAGCGCGCGGACGGCCCCGCGTGCCTGCTGTTCTCGCGACAGAACGTTCCGTTCCAGTCGCGCGACGGCGCGCAGATCGCGGCGATACGCCGGGGCGGCTATGTGCTGGCCGACTGGAACGGCACCAGCCCCAAGCGGGCGGTGATCATCGCGACAGGCTCCGAAGTCGCGCTGGCGATGGGCGCCCGCGCGGCCCTCGCGGCGGACGGGGTGGCCGCCCGCGTCGTGTCGATGCCGGGCACCAGCGTTTTCGACCGGCAGGATGGCGCTTACCGCGCGAGCGTGCTGCCCCGGGGCGTGCCGCGCGTGGCCGTGGAAGCGGGTGCTACCGCGGGCTGGCACAAGTACGTGGGGGCGATCGACGACAGGCAGGGAGCGGTCGTCGGCCTCGATGCTTTCGGCGAGTCCGCGCCGGCGGGCGTGTTGTTCAAGCATTTCGGCTTCACCGTGGAGAACGTCGTTGCCGCGGTGAAGCGCGTCGTCGCATGAGTGCGCCGCAGGCGCCTCGACAGCTTCCTGGCCAACGGTCCTTTGACCTGGGTCATTGCGGGCAACAAGGGCGTGCGCGCATCCTATGAGCAAGTGATTTTTCTTCTTTACATCGGGAGCAGAGCATGACGATCAGGATCGGCATCAACGGCTTCGGCCGCATCGGCCGCATGGTGCTTCGCGCCGCGGTCCGGGACTTCCCCGAAATCGAGGTGGTCGGCGTCAACGACCTGCTCGAGCCTGACTACCTCGCCTACATGCTGCGCTACGACTCCGTGCACGGCCGTTTCAAGGGCGATATCGCCGTCGACGGCAACACGCTGTTGGTCAACGGCAAGAAGATCCGCCTCACCGCCCTCAAGGATCCGGCCGAGCTCCGGTGGAAGGATGTCGGCGCCGATTACGTGGTCGAATCGACCGGTCTCTTTCTCACCCTCGAAACCGCCGGCAAGCACATTGCCGCAGGTGCGAAGAAGGTGATCATGTCGGCCCCCTCTAAGGACGAGACTCCGATGTTCGTATACGGCGTCAACGACAAGACTTACGCCGGACAGACCATCATTTCCAACGCCTCCTGCACCACCAACTGCCTCGCGCCGGTCGCCAAGGTCCTGCACGACAACTGGGGGATCAAGCGCGGCCTGATGACCACGGTGCATGCGGCGACAGCCACGCAGAAGACCGTCGACGGTCCGTCGAACAAGGATTGGCGCGGAGGACGCGGCATCCTCGAGAACATCATTCCGTCGTCCACGGGGGCCGCCAAGGCAGTGGGCAAGGTCATTCCGGAGCTCAACAAGAAACTCACCGGCATGGCCTTCCGCGTGCCGACCTCGGACGTTTCGGTCGTCGACCTCACCGTGGAGCTCGCGAAGGAAACGACCTACGACGCCATCTGCGCCGCGATGAAAGCCGCCGCCGAGGGACCGATGAAGGGCGTGCTCGGTTACACCACGGACAAGGTCGTCGCCACGGACTTCCGCGGCGAGAGCCGCACCTCGGTGTTCGACGCGGACGCCGGAATGGCGCTCGACGGCACGTTCGTCAAGGTCGTCGCCTGGTACGACAACGAATGGGGCTACGCGTGCAAGGTGCTGGAGATGATCCGGGTGATGGCGAAGTAATCCGCCGTCAGCGGGAGCGCCGGCGGTGCAGCCTTTTCCCTTTCGGGTTCCGCCAAAATTGAGCCGAGGATCGCCATGAGCTTCAATCGCCTCACCGACATTGCCGTCGCGGGCAAACGGGTCTTCATCCGCGCCGATCTCAACGTGCCCCAGGACGACGCCGGCAACATCACCGACGACTCGCGGATCCGTGCGTCGGTACCGGGAATCCGCGACGCGCTCGCGCGGGGTGCCGCGGTGATGGTGACCTCGCACCTCGGACGGCCGACGGAAGGGAAGTGGAGCGAGGCGGATTCCCTCGCGCCGATCGCGAAACGGCTGTCCGAGCTCCTCGGGACTCCGGTGCCGCTCGTGCGCGAATGGGTGGACGGCGGCGCGTGGCATGCGGCACTTAAGCCGGGCGCCGTGGTGCTCCTCGAGAACTGCAGGTTCAATGCCGGCGAGAAAAAGGACGACGATGCCCTCGCACGAAAGATGGCGGCTCTTTGCGACGTCTATGTCAACGACGCGTTCGGAACCGCGCATCGGGCCGAGGCGACCACGCACGGGATCGCGAAGCATGCACCGACGGCCTGTGCCGGTCCGCTGATGGCAGCCGAGCTGGAGGCGCTGGGCAAAGCGCTCGCCCGCCCGGCGCGGCCTGTCGTTGCGATCGTCGGCGGATCGAAGGTCTCGACCAAGCTCACGGTGTTGAAGACGCTCGCCGCCAAGGTGGATACGCTGATCGTCGGCGGCGGCATCGCCAATACATTCATCCTGGCGGCGAACGGCCACGTCGGCAAGTCGCTGGTCGAGGTCGACCTCGTCGGCGAGGCCCGGGCGATCCTGGACGCGTTCCCGGGCAAGGTGCCCATTCCGGTCGATGCCGTCTGCGCGAAGGAGTTTTCGGCGACGGCGGCACCGACGCAGAAGGCGATCGAGAACGTCGAGCCGGACGACATGATCCTCGATATCGGACCGAGCTCGATCGCCGTGCTGAAGACGATCGTCGCCAGGGCCGGCACGATCGTCTGGAACGGACCGATAGGCGTGTTCGAGTTCGACGCCTTCGCGGGCGGCACCAGGGCACTGGCGCAAGCCATCGCTGCATCGCCGGCGTTCTCGATCGCAGGCGGCGGCGACACGGTCGCCGCGATCCACAAGTTCGGGATTGCCGACCGCGTCTCGTACATCTCTACTGCGGGCGGCGCGTTCCTCGAATTCCTCGAAGGCAGGACGCTGCCTGCCGTCGCGATGCTGGAAGCCCGCGCCAAAGGCTGAGCCGCCGTTGCGGGTAAGATTGAGCAATCGCTACCCCCGTTCCACAGGAGAGCACCATGCCCCTCGTTTCGATGCGCCAGCTCCTCGACCATGCCGCTGAAAACGGTTATGGGCTGCCGGCATTCAACGTCAACAATCTCGAGCAGGTCCAGGCGATCATGGCCGCGGCAGCCGAAACCAATAGCCCGGTGATCATGCAGGCTTCCGCCGGCGCGCGGAAGTACGCCGGCGAGACGTTCCTGCGCCACCTGATCGAAGCGGCGGTCGAGAGCTATCCCGACCTCCCGGTCGTGATGCACCAGGACCACGGGCAGTCGCCGGACGTCTGCCTGCAGGCGATGCGGCTGGGCTTCTCGAGCGTGATGATGGACGGGTCCCTCATGGCCGACGGCAAGTCGATCGCGAGCTACGATTACAACGTCGATGTCACGCGCAAGGTCGTCGCGACGGCGCACGCGATCGGCGTGACCGTAGAGGGGGAGCTCGGTTGCCTGGGCTCGCTCGAAACGATGAAAGGCGACAAGGAGGACGGGCACGGCGCTGAGGGCACGATGACCCGCGAAATGCTGCTGACCGACCCCGACCAGGCGGCCGATTTCGTCAAGCGGACGCAGCTCGATGCGCTGGCCATCGCCATCGGCACCTCGCACGGCGCCTACAAGTTCACGCGCAAGCCGACTGGCGACATTCTCGCCATCGACCGGATAAAGGCGATCCACGCGCGGATTCCCAATACCCACCTCGTGATGCACGGCAGCTCGTCGGTGCCGCAGGATCTGCTCGCCGTCATCCGCGAGAACGGCGGCGAGATGAAGGAGACCTACGGCGTGCCGGTCGAGGAGATCCAGGAGGGGATCAGGCACGGCGTGCGCAAGATCAACATCGACACCGACATCCGGCTGGCGATGACGGCCGCGGTGCGCAGGTTCCTCAATCAGAACAAGAGCGCGTTCGACCCGCGCGACTACCTCAAGCCCGCGCGCGAGGCGGCGAAGGTCATCTGCAAACAGCGCTACGAGCAGTTCGGCTGCGCCGGGATGGCGTCGAAGATCAAATCCATCCCGCTGGACCGCATCGCCGCGAAGTACAAGACCGGCGAGCTCGCGCAGATCGTCAACTGATCCCGGGCTGACCGCCTCAGCAGGCATCGGATCCGCGCGGCCGCGCGGCCGGGCGCGCGATTCAGGTGGCGATGAAGATCACGCCGCCGCGTCGCCGCTGCGGCATGAACCCTCGTCCGTGAACGGATGGTACGGCCCCGTGCCGCTGTGCGGCGCCTGTGCCGCGGCCACGAAGGTGCCGGACTTCACGTCGAACACGTGCACTTCACCGTCCTCGAGGACATAGTACCAGCCGTGCAGCGCCAGCCTCCCGGCCTCGACGCGCCCGCGTACCATTGGGTAGCCCATCAGGCGCTCGAGCTGAAGCACGATCGCCCGCTGCTCGGTGCGGCACAGTGCCTCCTCCGTCACCTGCACCGGCAGCACCGCCTCGCGCCCGAGGTCCAGCCAGGCCGTGAGGTTGATCGCCTCCGGCGGCACCTCCTCGTACAGCGCGCGAATGCCGCCGCAGTGCGAGTGGCCGCAGACGACGATGTGCGTCACTTCGAGAGTCAGCACCGCGAATTCAATGGCGGCAGCGGTGCCGTGATAACCGGCCGAGCCGTCGTACGGCGGCACGAACGCGCCGACGTTGCGGATGATGAAGAGCTCGCCCGGGCCGGTGCCGGTCAGCAGGTACGGGACGATGCGGGAATCCGAGCAGCCGATGAACAGGATCGTCGGATGCTGACCGTCCCGTACCAGGCTCTGGAACTGATCGGCGACGCCAGGAAAATAGTCGTCGTGAAACCGGCGCAGTCGCTGCAGCAGCTCGTCGGGCATCACGCAGTTCCGCGCCACGCCGTCACTGGATGAGCGGCTTGTCCGTGCCTTCCAGGTCCACACCCTCCACGACGGCCGCACCTGCGAGCACCTGCAGATACTGGCGCAGCGCGGTCACGAAGCCCTGCTGGCGCAAGTCCACCGCCACCGCACCGCGCACCGCCGTGAAATCCGGAACCACACCCGGCTCCCGAGCCTGCACCTCGACCACGTGCAGGCCGAAGCGGCTGTGCACGAGCCTCGGCAGTACCCCGATCTCGGGTTTGCCGAAGATCTCGCGCGCGAGCTCCGGTGCACAGTCCTTCGCCTCGACCCAGCCGAGATCGCCGCCGTCTGCTCCACTCGGGCAGTTGGACAGCGTGCGCGCGGCGCCTGCGAAGCCGTCGCCGGCAGCGCCGTCGTGGCAACGCACATCGAGCAACGCGTCTTCCGCGCGCTTGCGCAGTGCGACGACGTCGACGCCCGGCGTGACCGCGAACAGGATGTGTCGCACGCGCGCGCGTTCACCTATCGCGTATCTGCCCGCGTGCGCCGCGTGATGCCGGCGACACGCTTCGTCCGCCGGGTCCGGTACGCGCAACACGCGCTCGAGCAGCGTGTCGATGGCAGCGGTCGCGGCTTCGCTTATGGCGCCATCGGTCCCTGGCGCATCGTCGGCGGCGAGCAGGCCTTCGCGCTGCGCAGCCTGACGCATGAGCTCGGTGCACGCGCGCTGACGCAAGGCGTCGGGCGCGATCGTTGCCAAGGGTGCGTGCAGCGCGACGCCGTTGACGCGCGCAACGCCGGCGATGGTCGTGGCGAAGTCGGACATGGCGACGGCCTCGTCAGTTGCCGACGCCGGGCTGGCCCGGCAGGTTCCTGCCGGAAGGAACGTTCATGCGCCGGCTGCGCACCACTTGGTACGGGCGCAGCAGATAGCCGAGGGACGCGAAGCCGCTCCACACGTGCACCAGCCGGCTGAACGGGAACAGCAGGAAGATCGTCATGCCGAGCAGCATGTGCACCTTGAAGGGCCAGGCGATCCCTGCCAGCACGCTGGCGTCCGGTTGCAGCGTGGCGATGCCCTGCAGGTAGCCCGCCAGAATCAGCATGGTGCTCGCGTCCTGGCGGTGTTCCCATGACAGGGGCAGCGTTACGAGGCCCAGGCACAGCTGGACCCACAGGATCACGAGGATCGCGAGGTCCGTGCGGTGGCTGGTCAGCCGGATGCGCGGGTCGAAGATGCGCCGGTGCAGCAGGAGCGTCAGGCCGACGAAGCAGATCAGGCCCGCCGCGCCGCCGGAGACGATGGCCACCAGCTGTTTCTGCGGCGCGCTTATGAACGGCTCGTACATCCAGTGCGGCGTGAGCTGCCCGAACAGATGGCCGAAGAACAGGAACAGGATGCCGACGTGGAACAGATTGCTGCCCCACCGCAGCGTGCCGGTGCGCAGCATCTGCGACGAGTCGCTCTTCCACGTGTACTGGTCTCGGTCGAACCGCGCGACGCTGCCCATCAGGAACACCGCGAGGCACACGTACGGATAGACGACGAAGGCGAGATTGTTGAGATAGGAACTCATCGCTGGACCCCCACGCTTGCGGCAGGCGCCGCGGCGGCGCTCACCGCCGTTGCCGGTTGCGCCTTCCTGTGAACCACCTGAATCGGCTGCGGCGCATCCGGCCGCGCCTGCCCCTTCGACGAGCAGCCGTCGAACACCGGCGGCTCGGCCCAGGATTCGTCGAGCGGCTCCTCGATGTCCGGAGCGACCGGTTGCGCCTTCTCGCCCGCGAGTTCCAGCAGCGCACCCAGCACGCTCGCATACGCGCTCTCGCGTTTCCGGAGGGCGCCGAAGATCGCGTTGAGGATGTGCGCCATTTCGCCGAGAAATGCCTTCGCCTCGCGCGGTGGCTGCGTGGAAACAAACTCGAGCACGGCCGGCAGGTAGTCGGGCAATTCCCCCGGCGCCAGCAGCAGGCCCGCCTTCTCGTACGTCTGCGCGAGATCGATCATCGCCGGGCCGCGGTCCCGCGAGTCGCCGTGCACGTGCTCGAACAGGTGCAATGACGTGCCGCGGCCGCGGTCGAACAGCTGCACGTACTCGGCCTCGACGTCCAGCGGGTCGCCGCCGCGCAGCTTTGCAATCAAGGCGTCGAGCTCGGCGCGCCGTACTTCCTGCAGCGCGTTCTCGCGCCGAAGTATTTCCCGCATCTCGGGCAGATGGCGGCGCACGCCGGCATCGGGGTAGGAGAGCAGCGCAGCAAGCACGCGCAGCGTGCCGGGCGCAGCGACGGGCCGCGACAATCCGAGCATGCCTATTAGAGTACCTTCGCGCTGCGCGCTCCGGTATTTGCCCTTGGGGCGGCGCGGCGGGCTCATACCGCCGCCTTGATCGGAATCGTGCGCTTCTTCTCGCTGCCGAAGAGGCTCGTCTCACTGATGCCCTCGGAGCAGCCGTTGCCAAACGAGAAGCCGCAACCGCCGCGCACGTTGAACGTGTTTTCCGCGTATTCGCGATGCGTGGAGGGGATGACGAAGCGGTCCTCGTAGTTGGCGATCGCCATCACGTGGTACATGTCCTCCACTTCGTCCTGCGTCAGATTGACCTGCCTCAGCGCGGCCAGGTTGGTTTCCCCGTCCACGTGCTTCGCGCGCTGATACGCGCGCATCGCGAGCATCCGCTCGAGCGCGCGCACCACGGGCACCGTGTCGCCGGCGGTCAGCAGGTTGGCCAGGTACTTGACCGGGATGCGCAGCTGGGTGACATCCGGAATCTCGCCGTTGGTTCCGACCTGCCCCGCGTTGGCGGCGGCGGTGATCGGCGACAGCGGCGGCACGTACCAGACCATCGGCAGCGTCCGGTATTCCGGATGCAGCGGCAATGCCACCTTCCAGTCCACGGCCATCTTGTAGACGGGGCTCCGGCGCGCGGCCTCCAGCCAGTTGTCGGGGATGCCGTCGGCGCGCGCCTGCTCGATCACCTTGGGATCGCTGGGATCGAGGAAGATGGACAACTGGGCGTTGTACAGGTCGCGGTCGCGCTCCACGCTCGCCGCCTCGGCTATGCGGTCGGCGTCATACAGCAGCACGCCCAGGTAACGGATGCGGCCCACGCAGGTCTCCGAGCACACGGTTGGCTGCCCGGCCTCGATGCGCGGATAGCAGAAGATGCATTTCTCGGCCTTGCCGCTCTTCCAGTTGTAGTAGATCTTCTTGTAAGGGCAGCCGCTCACGCACATCCGCCAGCCGCGGCACTTGTCCTGGTCGATCAGCACGATGCCGTCTTCCTCGCGCTTGTAGATCGAGCCCGACGGACAGCTCGCGACACACGACGGGTTGAGGCAGTGCTCGCACAACCGCGGCAGGTACATCATGAACGTGTTCTCGAATTCCCCGTAGATGTCCTTCTGGATATCGTCGAAGTTGCGGTCCTTCGATCGCTTGGCGAACTCGCCGCCCAGGATCTCCTCCCAGTTGGGGCCCCAGACGATCTTGTCCATCTGCATGCCGGTGATCAGGCTGCGTGGTCGCGCCGTCGGCGCGGCCTTCATCTCGGGCGCCGACTGCAGGTGATCGTAGTCGAACGTGAACGGCTCGTAGTAGTCGTCGATCTCCGGCAGGCTGGGATTGGCGAAGATGCGCATCAGCAGTTTCCACTTGGCGCCCTGCCGCGGCTCGATGCTGCCGTCGGCCCTGCGGACCCAACCGCCGTTCCACTTGTCCTGGTTCTCCCATTCCTTCGGATAGCCGATGCCGGGCTTGGTCTCGACGTTGTTGAACCACGCGTACTCCATTCCCGGCCGGCTGGTCCAGACGTTCTTGCAGGTGACCGAACAGGTGTGGCAGCCGATGCACTTGTCGAGGTTCAGCACCATGCCGATCTGCGCGCGAATCTTCATACTGCCTCCCGCCGAGCCGCCTCAAGGGAGGCATGGTCTTGCAGACCGCACTGCTGCGAGACGCAGCAGTTCTTCGTGCCGTCCAAGCCTGCCCATGCAGGCTTGGAGCCGCGGCACTCAGCCCCCTCGGGGGGCAGTGAACACAAGGCCGAAGGCCGCAGGACAGCCGAAGGCTGGTCCCGCGAAGCGGGATGCGGCTTTGCCGCACAAATGTGAGCGTGGGGGTTCATACACTCTCTCCATGCGCCTGCGTGGGTCGAATGAGCTCCTCGCCCACCGGCGTGTCCAGCCAGTCGACCTTGGCCATCTTGCGCACGACGACGAACTCGTCGCGGTTGGTGCCGATCGTCCCGTAGTAGTTGAAGCCGTAGCTGAACTGCGCGTAGCCGCCGATCATGTGCGTCGGTTTGAGCACGATGCGCGTCACCGAGTTGTGGATGCCGCCGCGCGCCCCCGTGATCTCCGACCCCGGCGTGTTCACGATCTTCTCCTGGGCGTGGTACATCATCACCATGCCCGGATTGACGCGCTGGCTGACGATCGCGCGCGCCGCGATCGCGCCGTTGATGTTGAACAGCTCCACCCAGTCGTTGTCGACGATCTCCGCGCGCTTCGCGTCGTCCTCGGACAGCCAGATGCACGGCCCCCCGCGGCTCAGCGTCAGCATCATCAGGTTGTCGGTGTACGTCGAGTGGATCCCCCACTTCTGGTGCGGCGTGATGAAGTTCAGGAGAATCTCGGGGTTGCCGTTGCTCCTGATGTTGTGGATGCCGGCGGTGGTCTTCAGGTCCACCGGCGGGCGATAGCTCGAGAAGCCCTCGCCGAACGCGCGCATCCACGGGTGGTCCATGTAGAAATGCTGGCGTCCGGTCAGCGTGCGCCAGGGGATCAACTCGTGCACGTTGGTGTAGCCGGCGTTGTACGAGACGGTCTCGCTCTCGATGCCGCTCCACGTGGGCGAGCTGATGATCTTGCGCGGCTGCGCCTGGACGTCGCGGAAACGGATCTTCTCGTCCTCGCGGTGCAGCGCGAGGTGCGCGTGCTCGCGTCCCGTCTGTTTGCCGAGCGCCTCCCACGCCTTGACCGCGACGTGGCCGTTGGTCTCCGGCGCGAATTGCAGGATCACCTCGCAGGCGTCGATGTCGGTCTCGATCCGAGGCATGCCGCGGGTGGCGCCTTCCGCGCTCACGACGCCGTTGAGCTCGCCCAGCTGGTTCACCTCGGTCTGCGTGTTCCAGGCGATGCCCTTGCCGCCGTTGCCGACCTTGCTCATCAGCGGCCCGAGCGCGGTGAAGCGCCTGTGGACATTCGGATAGTCGCGCTCGACCACCGCGATCTGCGGCGCCGTCTTGCCTGGAATGAGATCGACCTCGCCGCGCTTCCATTCCTTCACGTCGAGCGGTTGTGCGAGCTCGGCCGGGCTGTCGTGCATGAGCGGGGTCAGCACGACCTCGCGCTCCACGCCGAGGTGGCCCGTGCAGATCTCGCTGAATTTCTTCGCAAAGCCCCTGTAGATGTCCCAGTCGCTGCGCGACTGCCATGCCGGGTCGACCGCGGTCGACAGCGGATGGATGAACGGATGCATGTCGCTGGTGTTGAGGTCGTTCTTCTCGTACCAGGTCGCAGTCGGCAGCACGATGTCCGAATACAGGCATGTCGTGCTCATGCGGAAGTCGAGCGTCACCAGCAGGTCGAGCTTGCCCTCGGGCGCCCTGTCGTGCCAGACCACCTCCTCCGGCTTCGCGTCCTGCGGCCCCAGGTCCTTGCCTTGCACGCCGTTGCTGGTGCCGAGCAGGTGCTTCAGGAAGTACTCGTGCCCCTTGCCGCTCGAACCAAGCAGGTTCGAGCGCCATACGAACAGGTTGCGCGGCCAGTTGTTCGGATGATCGGGGTCCTCGCAACTCATCTTCAGTGTGCCGTCCTTGAGCGCCTTGACCGCGTACTCCTTCGGGTCGACGCCGGCCGCCAGCGCGTCGCGCACGACCTGAAGCGGATTGGTCTGCAATTGCGGCGCAGAGGGCAGCCAGCCCATGCGCTCGGCGCGCACGTTGTAGTCGATCATGCTGCCGCCGTAGACCTTGGCGTCGGCGAGCGGCGAGACCACCTCATCCAGCTTCAGCTTCTCGTAGCGCCACTGGTCGGTGTGCGCGTAGAAGAAGCTGGTGCTGTTCTGCTGGCGCGGCGGGCGGATCCAGTCGAGCGCGAACGCCAGCGCCGTCCACCCGGTCTGCGGCCGCAGTTTTTCCTGCCCGACGTAGTGGGCCCAGCCGCCGCCGCTCTTGCCGATGCAACCGCACAGCATCAGCATGTTGATGATGCCGCGGTAGTTCATGTCGCAGTGGTACCAGTGGTTCATCGCCGCGCCGATGATCACCATGGAACGACCCTGCGTCCGGTGCGCGTTCTCCGCGAACTGGCGCGCCACCGTGATCACCTGCGCGCGCGGCGTGCCGGTGATGCGCTCCTGCCAGGCCGGCGTGTAGGGCGTGTCGTCGTCGAAGCTCCTGGCGGCCAGCTCGCCGGGCAGCCCGCGCGCCACACCGTAGTTGGCGACCTGCAGGTCGAACACCGTCGCGACCAGCGCCTCGCGCTTCTCGCCGTCCTTGCCCAGCGAAATCCGCTGCACCGGCACCGTGCGCACCAGTACGTCACGGCTGCTGCCGGTCAGCGCGCTGTTCGGGAAATGCTCGGTGACGATGCCGCCGAAGTATGGAAAACCGACCTTCGCCGTTTCATCGCTCGCGCCTTCGCCTTCGAGCACCGACAGCTTGAGCTTCACCTCGCGGCCATGTTGCGCCTCCTTCGACTCCAGATTCCACTGGCCCTGGTCGGCGCGACCGTCCGGGCCCCAGCGGAAGCCGATGGCGCCATTGGGCAGCACGACCTTCCCCGCTGCGTCGAACGCGACGGTCTTCCATTCGGGATTGTTGACCTGGCCGAGCTTGTCGTCGAAATCCGACGCGCGGACGTACCGGTCGGGGACCATGACAGTCTCGCCGCCCGGCAGGGTGTGCTCCTTCAGCAGCACCAGCATCGGCATGTCGGTGTAGCGCCGGACGTAGTCGTCGAAGTACGCGCTGCGCTCCTTGCCGGCGTCGGGGAAGTAGAACTCCTTCAGGATGACGTGGCCCATCGCCATCGCCACCGCGGCGTCGGTGCCCTGCTTCGGGTGCATCCAGATGTCGGCGAGCTTGGCCACCTCGGAGTAATCGGGCGTCACCGCGACCGTCTTGGTCCCCTTGTAGCGAACCTCGGTGAAGAAGTGCGCATCGGGCGTGCGCGTCTGCGGCACGTTGGAGCCCCAGGCGATGATGAAATTGGAGTTGTACCAGTCGGCCGACTCGGGCACGTCGGTCTGCTCGCCCCAGATCTGCGGAGACGACGGCGGCAGGTCGCAATACCAGTCGTAGAAGCTCATGCACACGCCGCCGATCAGGCTCAGATAGCGGCTGCCGGCCGCGTAGCTCACCATCGACATCGCCGGAATCGGCGAAAAGCCGACCACGCGATCCGGGCCGTACTTCTTGATGGTGTAGACGTTGGCGGCAGCGACGATCTCGTTGACCTCGTCCCAGCTCGAGCGCACGAAGCCGCCCAGGCCGCGCACCTTCTGGTAGTCGCGGCGCCTCGCGTCATCCTCGACGATCGAGGCCCACGCGGCCACCGGTTCGTGCGCCAGCCGCGCCTCGCGCCAGCTCTTGAGCAGCCGTCCGCGCACCAGCGGATACTTGACGCGATTCGCGCTGTACAGGTACCAGCTGTAGGAGGCGCCCCGCGCGCAGCCGCGCGGCTCGTGGTTGGGCATGTCCCAGCGCGTGCGCGGATAGTCGGTCTGCTGCGTCTCCCAGGTGACGATGCCGCCCTTGACGTAGATCTTCCACGAGCAGGAGCCCGTGCAGTTGACGCCGTGCGTCGAGCGCACGACTTTGTCGTGCGCCCAGCGGTTGCGGTACGCGTCCTCCCACGTGCGGTCCTCCCCGGTGGTGACCCCATGGTCACCGGAGAACGGCTCCTTCGGGTTCGAGAAGTAGTTGAGTCGGTCGAGAAAATGGCTCATCGCTGGATCTCCGCGGCGGCTGCGTCGCAGGTTGGGAAACGGATGGCTCACGGGTTCTTCACGTACGCGTTGGTGCGAAGGTAGAACCACCAGTTGAGGATCAGGCACAGCGCGTAGAACACCGCGAACCCGTACATCGCGTACTGCGGCGTGCCCGCCTTTATCTGCTCGCCGATCACGATCGGCGCGACGAACGCGCCGTAGGCGGCGATCGCCGACGTCCATCCGAGCACGGGACCCGCCTGAGTGCGGTCGAAGATCACGCCGATCGTGCGGAACGTGGAGCCGTTGCCGATGCCGCTCGCCGCGAACAGCAGCACGAACAGCAGCATGAACGCGAGGAAGTACTCCTCCGGCTTCGGCGACTGGTAGGCCTGCAGCATCACCCAACCCACGACCGCGGACGCGACCACCATCACCACCGAGATCACCTGCGTGACGATCGAGCCGCCGACCTTGTCCGAGATCCAGCCGCCGACCGGTCGGATCGCCGCGCCGACGAACGGACCGATCCAGGCGTAGGCCAGCACCGTGGGCGCGTTCGGGTTGTTCAGCGTGTGCTGCATCACGCCCGCCGCATCGGGGACGTGGCTTACGCCGAAGATCACCTTCATCGCGAGCGGCAACGCCATCGAGAAACCGATGAACGAGCCGAAGGTCACGATGTACAGCAGCGTCATCGACCACGTGTGCTTGTCGCGGAAGATCGCGAACTGCTTGGCGACCCCTTCCTTCATCGGACCGAACGCGGCGAGTCGCATCACCAGCAGCGCGGCGATCACGTCCAGCGGAATGGCCACCCACATGCTGATGAGACCGAGGCCGGTGGGCTTCGGCAGATACAGGTACAGGCCGAGGATCGACGGGATGAACGCCAGCGTGTACAGCCAGGTGATCTTGGCGAATGCCACGATCGGGTTGCCCGGGTCCGGCGTGACCGTCTTCAGGTTGTTCATTCCCCACCAGCACAGCACGGACAACGGCACCAGCGACAGCACCCACGCGAAGCCGGCGTTCTGGATCCAGGTCGGCGTGCCCGCGGCGATCTTGCCGAAGATCCAGCCGCTGTCTTTGATCAGCGTCATCGAATCGCCGCCCATCGCGCCGAAGAGGCCCAATGTCATCACCAGCGGGATGACGACCTGCATCGTCGTCACGCCGAAGTTGCCGATGCCGGCGTTGATACCGAGCGCCGTGCCCTGCAACCGTTTGGGGAAGAACGTGCTGATGTTCGACATCGAGCTTGCGAAGTTGCCGCCACCGACACCGGACCACAGCGCCATCAGCTGGAACGCCCACAGCGGCCAGTCCTTGTGCTGCAGCACGATGCCCGTGCCGATCGCCGGCGCCAGCAGCATCGCGGTGGTCAGGAAGATCGTGTTGCGGCCGCCCGCCACGCGAATCAGGAACGACGCCGGAATGCGCATCGTCGCACCGGCGATTCCGGCGATCGCCGTCAGCGTGAACAGTTCCGCCTGGGTGAACGGAAAACCGAGGTTCAGCATCTGGACGGTGATGATGCCCCACATGCCCCAGACGGCGAAGCCGCACAGCAATGCCGGCACCGAGATCGCGAGGTTGCGGTAGGCGATTCTTCTTGCCGGTGGTCTCCCAGAACTCGTTGTCCTCGGGCCGCCAGTCGGCGATGTCGGCGCGACTGTGAGCCCCCGGTGCGGCAACCGTGGAACTGGAGGTGGGGTTCATGGCTTTCCTTGGTTGGATTGAGGCGGCTACCCGTGGAGGCCAAGTGCCTTGGCCTTGCCGCCCATGACTTCGGCGCCGCGCACTTCGGTCCAGTACATCCAGATCAGCGACGCCCAGACCAGGCCGAACATCGGCACGAACGCGCTCGAGCGGATGCCGGTGAGGCCCACCAGCGCGCCCAACATGATCGGCAAGACGAATCCGCCGAGGCGCCGGTGTCTGAGATGACTCATGCTGCGTAATCTAGCGGGTGCCTGAAATTCCCCCTTGACCGGCATCAAGGGACGGCAAAGCGGCGCCCCGAGATCGCATCCTTGCCGGGTGACTGGGCGCCCTTCGGCCCGTCACCGCCGGAACGGGGCCGAGCCTCGGCCGTACCGGTCATGCCCGGCAGCGAGTCGCGCCCGTTCTGCCCAAGGACTGCGCCGGCTTTCCTGAAAACATTGTGCTAGCATCGCCACGACGTGCGCGAGGGACGCGGAATCGCGGCGACGGGCCCCGGAGCGGGGGATCTGAGCAAACGCGGAGCAAACGACACTCCCCAAGGAGACACTATGGGAATCATGGGCTTCATCTCGACCATCATCGTCGGCCTGATCATCGGCGCCCTTGCGCGCTGGTTCATGCCCGGCGCCCAGAGCATGGGCTGGATCATGACCAGCCTCCTCGGCATCGGCGGCTCCATCGTCGGTGGCTTTGTCAGCAGCCTGATCTGGAAGTCGCCGGACGGCAAATTCCATCCCGCCGGCTGGATCATGTCGATTCTCGGCGCGATGGTGCTGCTCTGGGCCTACATGAACTTCATGCAGTAGGCACCGGCTCCACCTCGCATACGCGGACACCGAGCGTCGATCCGCACCATGACAACGCTCGAGGAACTGGAGACCGCGGCGCGCAACGTCTACGCGGTGATGGCGCCGACGCCGCAGTACGCGTGGCCGCTCATCGCGCGCCGCGCCGGACGCGAAGTCTGGGTGAAGCACGAGAACCACACCCCGATCGGCGCCTTCAAGGTGCGTGGCGGATTGAATCTGCTCGCGGGGCTCGCTGCCGGCAGCCCGGTGCCGGCCGGCATCGTCAGCGCGACCCGTGGTAACCACGGACAGAGCCTCGCCTATGCCGCCCGGCGCTACGGCATGCGCTGCGTCATCGTCGTACCGCGCGGGAATTCAGCCGACAAGAACGACGCGATGCGCGCGTTCGGCGCCGAACTCGTCGAACATGGCCGCGACTTCGACGAGGCGCGCGTGCATGCCGCCGCGCTCGCACGCGATGGGGGACTGCGGTTCGTCGGCCCTTTCGAGCCGGAGCTCGTCGCCGGGGTCGGTACTTACGCGCTCGAGCTCTTCCGGGCGGTCGACGGCATCGACACGATCTACGTTCCGATCGGCTGCGGCTCCGGGATATGCGGAATCATCGGCGCACGTGACGCGCTCGGACTGGAAACCGACATCGTCGGCGTGGTCTCGGCCGCCGCCAACGCCTATGCGCAGTCATTCGTCGCCCGTCGGCCCGTCGAGACGGCGAGCGCCGACACGTTCGCCGACGGCATGGCGGTGCGCGTGCCTGTGCCGGCAGCGCTCGAGGTGATCTGGAAGGGTGCGGCGCGCGTCGTCGAAGTCAGCGACGCCGAGGTCGAGCATGCGATGCGCGCCTACTTCAGCGACACCCATCAGGTTGCCGAAGGCGCGGGCGCGGCGCCGCTTGCCGCGCTGCTGCAGGAAGGCCGTCGCGCGGGCCACCGGGCGGCGATCGTCCTGTCCGGAGGCAACATCGATCGCGCAGTCTATGCGCGCGTGCTCGCGGGCGGCGCGCCCTGACGACCCGACCTCCTGCGCCGGCGACGCCGTCGCGGTCCGTCGCCAGCCCGCCCCGGGGGAGCGTCAGCCCGAGCCGATGACGTCGGGCGGGCCCAGAATCTGTTCGCGCAACTCGCGATAGCGCGGCAGCTGCGGCGGATGGATGCAGATGTACTTGACCTGCGCGGCCTGCAGGCAGCGCTGCTTGATGACCTCGAGCTTCTGATCGCGCGGATTCACGACGGCGTCGGGTTGCCTGGTGTCGATGATCGCGAGGATCGTCATGTCGCGGTCGCAAAGGAGGAAGCTCACCTGCTGATCCGCGATCTTGCGGAAGGCGCGCAGTCGCTCCATCCCCTGGGGGCCGATCTTCACCTGCAGCACGTCGGACAGGCGGACGCGGGCGAAGATCTCCTGGCGCGGGAACGCGGCCCTGAGCAGCATGTAGACAACGCCTTCCGCCTTGGTCAGGAACCGGGGGCGCAGCAGGTAGAGACCCGGCGTCTCGGCCGACGAAAGGAGCCGCGTCGTCTCGCCCTCGGTCCATTGCGCCACCGTGTCGGGCGCATCGCCGCCCGCTCTGGCCTTGCCCGCGGCGGTGCGGCGGCGCCTGATCAAACCGACGGCGATGGCGATCACGAGAGCGCCGACGGCAATCGCAAACAGGATTCCGGAGGTCATGGGCGTGCCAAGTCTATAGCATTTTGGAACACTCCGGCCACGACGTGGAAGGCGGCAATCCGGCGGATCGGCGGCACCAACCGAACAACGAGAACAACAGGTTCGCCTTCAGCCGCATCCGGCTTCGCGTCGCACAGCCATGGAGGCACCAATGCAAAAACCCCGCCGCAGCGGGGTTTTCGCATGCACCGGGCAGAAAACAACGGCT
>CAVPUM010000013.1:0-42116 GCA_963708855.1 uncultured beta proteobacterium
CAGCGCCTCGCGCCGGTCGCCGTCCTTGCCCAGGGCAATCCGTTGCACCGGCACCGTGCGCACCAGCACGTCGGAGCTGCCGCCGGTCAGCGCGCTGTTCGGGAAATGCTCGCTCACGATGCCGCCGAAGTACGGAAAGCCGACCTTCGCGGTCTCCTTGCTCGCGCCCTCGCCTTCGAGCACCGACAGCTTCAGCGTCACCTCGCGGCCGTGATGCGCCTCCTTCGCCTCGAGGTTCCATTGGCCCTGGTCGGCGCGTCCGTCCGGCCCCCAGCGGAAGCCGATGGCGCCGTTGGGCAGCACGACCTTTCCGGCTGCGTCGAGTGCGACGGTTTTCCACTCGGGATTGTTGGCCTGACCGAGCTTGTCGTCGAAATCCGACGCGCGGACATAGCGGTCAGGCACCATGACCGTGCTGCCGTCCGGCAGCCTGTGCTCCTTCAGCAGCACCAGCATCGGCATATCGGTGTAGCGCCTGACGTAGTCGTCGAAGTACGCGCTGCGCTCCTTGCCGGCGCCGGGGAAGTAGAACTCCTTCAGGATCACGTGGCCCATCGCCATTGCCACGGCGGCGTCGGTGCCCTGCTTGGGGTGCATCCAGATGTCGGCCAGCTTGGCGACTTCGGAATAGTCGGGTGTCACCGCGACGGTTTTGGTCCCCTTGTAGCGGACCTCGGTGAAGAAGTGCGCATCCGGCGTGCGCGTCTGCGGCACGTTGGAGCCCCAGGCGATGATGAAATTGGAGTTGTACCAGTCGGCCGACTCGGGCACGTCGGTCTGCTCGCCCCAGATCTGCGGGGACGAAGGCGGCAGGTCGCAGTACCAGTCGTAGAAGCTCATGCACACGCCGCCGATCAGGCTCAGATAGCGGCTGCCGGCCGCGTAGCTGACCATCGACATCGCGGGGATCGGCGAAAAGCCGACCACGCGATCCGGGCCGTACTTCTTGATGGTGTAGACGTTGGCGGCAGCGACGATCTCGTTGACCTCGTCCCAGCTCGCGCGCACGAAGCCGCCCAGGCCGCGCACCTTCTGGTAGTCGCGGCGCTTGGCTTCGTTCTCGACGATCGAGGTCCACGCGGCCACCGGATCGTGCGCAAGGCGTGCCTCACGCCAGCTCTTGAGCAGCCGTCCGCGCACCAGCGGGTACTTGACGCGATTCGCGCTGTACAGATACCAGCTGTAGGACGCCCCCCGCGCGCAGCCGCGCGGCTCGTGGTTGGGCATGTCCCAGCGGGTGCGCGGGTAGTCCGTCTGCTGCGTTTCCCACGTGACGATGCCGCCCTTGACGTAGATCTTCCACGAGCACGAGCCCGTGCAGTTGACGCCATGCGTCGAGCGCACGATCTTGTCGTGCGCCCAGCGGTTGCGGTAGGCGTCCTCCCAGGTGCGGTCCTCCCCGGTGGTCACCCCGTGTTCGCCGGAGAACGGCTCCTTCGGGTTCGAGAAGTAACTGAGTCGGTCGAGAAAATGGCTCATCTTGAATCTCCGCAACAGCTGCGTCGAAGGTTGGGGAACGGAGGCGGTATTGGGGCACCCTTGGCGCTGCGTACCGTCCCTCCGAGAGGGGGCATTTCGCGCTTGGGACGGCCCGGCACGCTCATGGGTTCTTCACGTACGCGTGCTTGCGCAGGTAGAACCACCAGTTGAGGACCAGGCATAGCGCGTAGAAGATCGCGAAGCCGTACATCGCGTACTGCGGCGTGCCGGCCTTGATCTGCTCGCCGATCACGATCGGGGCGACGAACGCGCCGTAGGCAGCGATCGCCGAGGTCCAGCCGAGTACCGGGCCGGCCTGCACGCGGTCGAAGATCACGCCGATCGTGCGGAACGTCGAGCCGTTGCCGATCCCGGAGGCCGCGAACAGCACGATGAACAGGGCGAGGAACGCGAAGAAGTATTCCTCGGGGGTCGCCGAGGCGTACGCGAGCATCATCACGTAGCCGACGGCAATCGAGGCCGCGACCATCACCACCGAGATGATCTGGGTCACGATCGAGCCGCCGACCTTGTCCGAAATCCAGCCGCCCACCGGGCGGATCGCGGCACCGACGAAGGGGCCGATCCACGCATAGGCCAGCACCGTCGGCGCGTTCGGATTGTTCGCCGTGTGCTGCATCACGCCGGCGGCGTTGGGCACGTGGCTCACGCCGAAGATCACCTTCATCGCGAGCGGCAGCGCCATCGAGAAGCCGATGAACGAGCCGAAGGTCACGATGTAGAGCAGCGTCATCGACCAGGTGTGCTTGTCCTTGAAGATCGCGAACTGCTTGGCGACGTTCTCCTTCATCGGGCCGAACGCCGCGAGTTTCATCACCACCAGCGCGGCGACGACGTCGAGCGGTATGGCCACCCACATGCTGATGAGGCCGAGGCCGGTGGGCTTCGGCAGGTACAGGTACAGACCGAGGATCGAGGGGATGAACGCCAGCGTGTAGAGCCAGGTGATCTTGGCGAAGGCGACGATCGGGTTGCCGGTGTCGGGCGAGACCGTCTTGAGGTTGTTCATCCCCCACCAGCACAGGATCGACAGCGGCACCAGCGACAGCACCCAGGCGAAGCCGGCGTTCTGGATCCACGTCGAGGTGCCCGCCGGAATCTTGCCGAAGATCCACCCGCTGTCCTTGAGCAGCGTCTCCGGCGCGCCGCCCAACGCGCCGAACAGGCCCACCGTCATCACCAGCGGAATGACGACCTGCATCGTCGTCACGCCGAAGTTGCCCACGCCCGCGTTGATGCCGAGCGCCGTGCCCTGCAGCCGCTTGGGGAAGAACGTGCTGATGTTCGACATCGAGCTCGCGAAGTTGCCGCCGCCCACACCCGACCACAGCGCCATGAGCTGGAACGCCCACAGCGGCCAGTCCTTGTGCTGCAGCACGATGCCGGTGCCGATCGCCGGCGCGAGGAGCATCGCGGTCGTCAGGAAGATCGTGTTGCGGCCGCCGGCCACGCGGATCAGGAACGACGCCGGGATCCGCATCGTCGCGCCGGCGATCCCGGCGATGGCCGTCAGCGTGAACAGCTCGGCCTGCGTGAACGGAAAGCCGAGGTTCAGCATCTGCACCGTGATGATTCCCCACATGCCCCAGACGGCGAAGCCGCACAGCAGCGCCGGCACCGAGAGCGCGAGGTTGCGGTAGGCGACCTTCTTGCCAACGCGCTCCCAGAATTCGGTGTCCTCTGGACGCCAGTCGGCGATGTCGGCGCGACTGCGTGCCGTGGGTGCGGCAACCGTGGAACTGGGGGTGGCGTTCATGACTTTCCTTGGTTGATGTGTGACGCTGGCCGTGCACGCGGAATAGCCTGTCGCACCCGGAGCTCGGCGCCGCGCACTCGGTGCAGTACATCCGGATCAGCGACACGCAGATAACGAGTGTAGGTGGCGGGTGCGCGCGGCAATATCCTCCGGAGGGGCGCAGGCGGGCGTACGGAAGAACGATGCGGCCGGCGGCCGGCGTCGTCCGGTAGAACTACGTCGACGGGAGAATCACGCGCGTTTGCGCAGGATCAAACCAGGCCGTGCTCGGATGCGATAACGGCGGCCTGCACGCGCGAGCTCACGTCGAGCTTGCGCAGCACGTGCTGGACGTGGATCTTGACCGTGGTCTCGGCGATGCCGAGCTCGCGGCCGATTTCCTTGTTGCTCGCGCCGCGCGCGATCGCGCGCAGGATCTCCTGCTCGCGCGGCGACAAGTGCGCGAGCGGCGACGCCGGTTCCGCGGGCCGGGGCCGGCACGCGCGGGCGCAGCCGCCGCGTCGCGGTACGCCGCCACCAGCTTGCCGGTCATTTCCTCGGCCACTACCGACTCGCCTCGCATCACGCGGCCGATGGCGGCCACCAGCGCGTCGCCCTCGATCGTCTTCAGCAGATAGCCGCTGGCGCCGGCGCGCAAGGCGGCAGCCAGATCCTGCTCGTCCTCGCTGCCGCGGCTGAAGATGGACGCATCGCTCGCGCATTCCGGGCGCGGACGACGCCGCTGACCCCTGGCGGATCAGTTTCGAGCAGGATGAGATCGGGCTGCAGCTCCTGCGCGCGGCGCAGCGCCTCGCCGGCGTCCGCCGCATCGCCCACGACGTGCAGGATGGTCGTCGCGCGCCAGCAGCGCGGTGAGACCGCGGCGGAACAGCGTGTGGTCGTCGACGACCAGGATGCGAATCGGCGCGGCGAACGTGGACCGATACGGATTTCAGTGCAGCGTGCGCCACGTCGGGCCGGGACGCGGCATCGACGGGCTGCGCCCGTGGCGGGCAACGGCAGCGTCAGCACGACGGACGTCCCGGCGTCCGGCGGGCAGCACGTCGAGCGGGGGCCGTCCGTCGGGCCGGGCATCGCAAATGCGGTGTCGGTCCCGATTCGCGGGGGTCGACGAACCGTGCCGTCGTCGCGCACCTCGAAGCGCCATTGCGGCTGCTGCTGGATGTCCATCCAGAGGCACGCGCCCGCCGTGTTGCGCGCGGGCGCATCCGACACGATTGGTGCCGACGGCCTTCGGTTCGGGATTCGCACATCGTCTGCGTTGTTGTTGCGGCGCCGGCAGGCAGGTCTGGTGTCGCTCCGCCGTTTCCACCGGTGGCGCTATGATTGTGGGTTGTGCGGTACGGTAAATCCTTGAGATCAATTCGACGCGAACCGGCAGGCGTCGATCGAGAGCGACGACCGTCACGCGGCGATCGTCCGCTGCGAGCGCGTCGCGATCAGCTGACCTGGATGGCGACAGGCTGGCGTCGGGTCGTGCGCTCGCGCGCGATGAACGTGCGCTCCTGCGCGACCGGCTTCCGTTCGAGCGCGTTCAGGCGGAGGTTCTGCATCGCGCCGGCCAGATGCGCGGTGAGCGCCTCCAGCAGCGACCGTTCGGCCGGCGTGAGCTCGATCTGCGCGTGAAAGAAGAGGTCGACCTCGCCCATCAGGCGCTCGTGCAGGCGGACCGGAATGGACACGAGGGTCGCGAACCCTGCGCGGGCGCAGTGCGGCAGCGCCGGCGGCGCCGTCGGCTCGATAGGGATGACGCGCAGCGCGTAGGGCTCGGCCATTGCACCGCAACGGCATTCGCCCGCCCGCAGCGCACTGCTCGCCCTCCGCCATCGACTGCGGCAGGCCCTCCGCCGCCAGCAGCAGGAAGCGCTCGTTCGCCTCGTCGGACCAGCGCAGCGCGACGCCGTCGGCGCGCGCGACGGGCACCCGGCGGACGGGCGCTACGCGTTCATTGCCTCGCGCGGCGGGTGGGTGACCAAGTACGAGCTGCGGAACCTGAAGACCGTGGCCGAAGTGTGCGCTGGCGAGCATCTGGAAAGCCGACGGTGCGGTCGTCGTCTACGATGCGGCGACCTTCGCCGAGTTGAAGCGCATCCCGGCGAGCAAGCCAGTCGGCAAGTACAACGTCTACTACAAGGTCACGCGGTCGGAAGGGACCAGCCACTGAGCGGCATCGTGTCTGACACCGACGCGCGGCCGTCGCACTTGCCCGGCGGCGGGTGGGTGACCAAGCGCGACCTGCGGAACCTGAAGACCGTGGCCGAAGTGTGCGCTGGCGAGCATCGGGAAAGCCGACGGTGCGGTCGTCGTCTACGATGCGGCGACCTTCGCCGAGTTGAAGCGCATCCCGGCGAGCAAGCCAGTCGGCAAGTACAACGTCTACAACAAGGTCACGCGGTCGGAAGGGACCAGCCACCGACCGGCATCGGCGCACCCTCGAGACCGCTCGACTGCGCGGCCGTGCGGACTCTGCAGACCTGCCGCGAGCCGTCCTCCGCGGCCCTGCGCCGTCAGGCCTTCCCCGACCAGCCCGACCAGCGCGTCGCCGTAGCGCCCGAGCTTCTTCGCGCCGATGCCGCCGACGCCGGCCAGCTCGACGAGGCTCGCCGGCTTGCGCCGCGCGATCTCGGCGAGCGTCGCGTCGTGCAGGATCACGTACGCGGGCACGCCCTGGGTGCGCGCTTCGTCGCGCCGCCAGGCTTTCAGGCGCTCGAAGAGATCGAGGGCCGGGGCGCTCAGCCCATGGAGGCCGCTTGCTCCGGCGCCCGCCCCCGGCGGCGAGGGGCGTTTCGTCCTGCCCCGCGCCACCGTCCGCCGCATCTCGACTTTCTGCTCGCCCTTCAGCACCGCGCGGCTCGCTTCGGTCAGCTTGAGCGCGCCGTGCGCGGCGTGGTCGACGTGCACCAGGCCGAGCGCGACGAGCTGGCGGAACACGCCGCGCCACGCGGCTTCGTCGAGATCGGCGCCGAGTCCGTAGACGCCGAGCTGGTCGTGCTCCCAGCGGGCGATGCGCTCGCCCGCCTTGCCGCGCAGCACGTCGATGACGTGCACGGCGCCGAAGCGCTGACCGGTGCGGTAGATCGCGGAGAGCGCCTTCTGCGCGGCGAGGGTCGCATCCCAGGTCTCGGGCGGCGCGAGGCAGGTGTCGCAGTTGCCGCAGGGTGCGCTCGCCTCGCCGAAGTAGGCAAGCAGGCGCACGCGGCGGCAGCCGGCCGTTTCGCACAGGCCGAGCAGCGCGTCGAGCTTGGCGGTGCTGACCCGCTTGTATTCGTCGCTCGCGTCCGACTGATCGATGAACCGTCGCTGCTGCACGAGGTCGGCGAGCCCGTAGGTCATCCAGGCGTCGGCGGGGAGCCCGTCGCGGCCCGCGCGGCCGGTTTCCTGGTAGTAGCCCTCGATCGATTTGGGCAGGTCGAGATGCGCGACGAAGCGCACGTCGGGCTTGTCGATGCCCATGCCGAACGCGATGGTCGCGACCATGACGATGCCGTCCTCGCGCTGGAAGCGCGCCTGGTTCGCGGCTCGCGTCGGCGCGTCCATGCCCGCGTGATAGGGGAGCGCGGCGATGCCGTGGCCGGCGAGCCACGCCGCCGTCTCGTCGACCTTCTTTCGCGACAGGCAGTAGACGATGCCCGCCTCGCCCGGATGCTCGTCGCGCACGAAGGCGAGCAGCTGCGCGCGCGGCTCGGCCTTGTCGACGATCGTGTAACGGATGTTCGGCCGGTCGAAGCTCGACACGAAGACGCGCGCGCCGTCGAGGGCCAGCCGCGACACGATTTCGGCGCGCGTCTGCGGGTCGGCGGTCGCGGTGAGGGCGATGCGCGGCACGCCGGGGAAGCGCTCGTGCAGCACGGAAAGCTGCAGGTACTCCGGCCGGAAGTCGTGGCCCCATTGCGAGACGCAGTGCGCCTCGTCGATGGCGAAGAGCGCGAGCCGTGCGCGCCCGAGGAGATCGAGGCACCTCGGCGTCAGGAGCCGCTCGGGCGCCACGTACAGGAGGTCGAGCTCGCCCGCGACGAGCGCCCGCTCGACCGTCTGCGCGTCGGCCGCGCTCAGCGCCGAGTTGAGAAACGCCGCGCGCACGCCGGCCTGGCGCAGCGCCTCCACCTGGTCCTGCATGAGCGCGATCAGCGGCGAGACGACGATGCCGGTGCCGGCGCGGATGAGCGAGGGGACCTGGTAGCACATCGACTTGCCCCCGCCCGTGGGCATGAGGACGAGCGCGTCGCCGCCCGCGGCGACGTGCTCGACGATCTCGCCCTGGGCGCCGCGGAACGCCGCGTGCCCGAAGACGTCGCGAAGGATGGCGAGCGATCGCTCGCGGACGGAAGTGGCGGGCTGCGGCATCGGAGGCGCGAAGTCTACCAGCGCGATGCGCGGTGCCGGAATCGGCCATCGGCGCAATGGCATCGGAGAAATCGGCAGGCGGGTGCTCCCCCCGGTCGGCGGGGCGGTATCCTTCGTACTTCGATGCGCCGGCCCCGGCGCGCGCGAGCCCGCCATGACCCACGTCCTGCACCGCCACCTCCGCCACACGCCGCCCGTCGCCGTCGCCGGGCGCGGCATGTACATCACCGACGCCTCCGGGAAGGAGTACCTCGACGCCTGCGGCGGCGCCGCGGTGTCCTGCCTCGGGCACGCTCACCCCGACGTGCTGGCGGCGATGCACGCGCAGACCGACCGGCTCGCCTACGCGCACACCAGCTTCTTCACCACCGAGGTCGCCGAGGAGCTCGCCGACCGGCTGATCCGGACCGCGCCGGCGGGGACGAGCCACGCGTACTTCGTGAGCGGGGGCTCCGAGGCGATCGAGGCGGCGCTCAAGATGGCGCGGCAGTATTTCGTCGAGATCGGGCAGCCGCAGCGCGCGACGTTCGTCGCGCGGCGGCAGAGCTATCACGGCAACACGCTGGGCGCGCTCGCCGTCGGCGGCAACGCCTGGCGCCGCCGGCAGTTCGGGCCGCTCCTGATCGACGTCGAGCACGTCGCGCCCTGCTATCCGTACCGGGACCAGCGGGACGGCGAGACGGCGGAGGCGTACGGAGCGCGGCTCGCCGCCGAACTGGACGCGACCATCCAGCGGATCGGCCCCGACAAGGTGATCGCGTTCGTCGCCGAGACCGTCGGTGGCGCGACCGCCGGCGTGCTGACTCCGGTGCCCGGCTATTTCAAGGCGGTGCGCGAGATATGCGACCGGTATGGCTGCCTCCTGATCCTGGACGAGGTGATGTGCGGGATGGGCCGCACCGGCACGCTGCACGCCTGCGAGCAGGACGGCGTCGTGCCCGACCTCCTGGTGATCGCCAAGGGGCTGGGCGGCGGCTACCAGCCGATCGGCGCCGTGCTCGCCCAGGAGCGGGTCGTCGCCGCCATGGCCCGGGGCAGCGGCTTCTTCCAGCACGGCCACACCTACCTCGGCCATCCGGTCGCCTGCGCCGCGGCGCTCGCGGTGCAGAAGGTGATCGAGCGCGACGGGCTGCTCGGGCGCGTCCGCGAACGTGGGACACAGCTGATGGCGCGGCTCCAGGCGCGTTTGGGCGGCCATCCGCACGTCGGCGATCTGCGCGGCCGCGGCCTGTTCTTCGGGATCGAGCTGGTGCGCGACCGGGCGACCAAGGCGCCGTTCGACCCGGACGCGCAGCTCCATGCGCGGGTCAAGCGCGAGGCGATGGCCCGCGGGCTGATGATCTACCCGATGGGCGGGACCCTCGACGGCCGGCAGGGCGACCACATCCTGCTCGCACCGCCGTTCATCGTCGAGGAGGCGCACCTCGACCTCATCGTCGAGCGGCTGCAGGGGGCTGTCGACGCGGCGATCGCAACGGTTTAGAGTTACGGGTTGTCACATCCGGCGCCGCGCTCGCGGATCGCCTGTCCTGTCGAGGAGAATTGCCGTGAGAATCCCCCGTATCACCGGCCTCGCCGCCGCCGTCTCCGCCGCCGTCCTGGTCGGCAGTGCGTTCAGCGCGCCCGCGGTCGCGCAGCAGAAGTTCATCACCATCGGCACCGGTGGCGTCACCGGCGTCTATTACGCGGCCGGCGGCGCCATCTGCCGGCTCGTCAACAAGGACCGCGCCAAGCACGGCATCCGCTGCTCGGTGGAATCCACCGGCGGGTCGGTGTTCAACGTCAACACGATCAAGGCCGGCGAGCTCGACATGGGCTTCTCGCAGTCCGACGTCCAGTACAACGCGGTCAAGGGCCTCGGCCAGTTCAAGGACGCCGGCGCGTGGACCGACGAGCGCGCCGTGTTCTCGGTGCACCCCGAGCCGTTCACGGTGGTGGCGCGCAAGGAAGCCAACGTGAAGAGCTTCACCGACTTCAAGGGCAAGCGCTTCAACGTCGGCAACCCGGGCTCCGGCACGCGCGCGTCGATGGAGGAGCTGCTCGCGGCGATGGGCTGGAAGCTCGGCGATTTCTCGCTCGCCTCCGAATTGAAAGCCGACGAGCACGGCCCCGCGCTGTGCGACGGCAAGATCGACGGTTTCTTCTACGCCGTCGGCCACCCGTCGGCGAACATCCAGGACCCGACCACGTCCTGCGGCGCGAAGCTCGTGTCGCTGACCGGCCCCGCCGTCGACAAGCTGGTCGCCGAGAAGCCGTATTACGCGAAGGCGACGATCCCCGCCGGGCTCTATCCGAACAACCCCGACGCGACGATGACCTACGGCGTGCTGGCGACGGTCGTCTCCTCGTCGAAGGTTCCGGCCGAGACGGTGTACCAGGTCGTGAAGGCGGTGTTCGACAACTTCGAGGAGTTCAAGAAGCTGCATCCCGCGCTCGCCAACCTGAAGCCGGAGAACATGATCAAGGACGGCAACTCGGCGCCGCTGCACGACGGCGCGGCGCGCTACTATCGCGAGAAGGGCTGGATGAAGTGACGCCGGTGGACCTGCCCTAGGGCGGGCCCGCGGACCAGCGAACGACCGGGGGCGGAGGCGACTTCGCCCCCGTTTGTTTGGAGCTCCAAGGCGGGAGGACAGGCATGGCCACCGACATCGAGAAAGCCCCCGAGGCGCTGCAGGAGCTGGTCGCCAAGGCCGACACCGGCGCGCGCAAGCCACTGGGCATCACGGCCAGGGTGATCTTCGCCGTGGCGCTCGCGTGGGCGCTGTTCCAGTTCTGGTACGCCTCGCCGCTCCCGTTCACCTTCGGCGTCGGGATCCTCAACGACACCGAGGCACGCTCGCTGCACCTCGCCTTCGCGCTGTTCCTCGCGTTCACCGCCTGGCCCGCGTTCAGTTCGTCGCCCCGCGACCGCGTGCCGGTCGTCGACTGGGCATTCGCGCTCGCCGGCGCCTTCGCCGGCGCCTATCTGCTGCTCTTCTATCGCGAGCTGGCGTTGCGCCCCGGACAGCCGACGACGATGGACATCGCCGTGGCGGTGACCGGCATCGTGCTGCTGCTGGAGGCGACGCGGCGCTCGGTCGGCTGGCCGATGGCTGCGCTCGCCGCGCTGTTCATCGCGTACAGCATGGGCGGCCCGTACCTGCCCGAGGTGCTGTCGCACAAGGGCGCGTCGGTGTCGCGCCTGATGTCGCACATGTGGCTCACCACCGAGGGCGTGTTCGGCATCGCGCTGGGCGTGTCCACCGGGACGATCTTCGTCTACGTGCTGTTCGGCACGCTGCTCGACCGCGCCGGCGGCGGCAATTACATGATGCAGGTGAGCTTCGCGGCGCTCGGCCACCTGCGCGGGGGGCCGGCGAAGGTCGCGGTCGTGTCGTCGGCGCTGAACGGACTCATTTCCGGCTCGTCGGTGTCGAACGTCGTCTCGGGCGGCATCTTCACCATTCCGCTGATGAAGAAATCAGGCTATGGCGGGGTGAAGGCCGGGGCGATCGAGACCATGTCCTCGGTCAACGGCCAGATCATGCCGCCGGTGATGGGCGCGGCCGCGTTCCTGATGGTCGAGTACGTCGGCATTCCGTATTCCGAGATCGTCAAGAACGCGATCCTGCCGGCCACGCTTTCGTACATCGGCCTGTTCTACATCGTGCACCTCGAGGCGCTGAAGCTCGGGATGCAGCCGCTCATCCGCCGGGAGCCGCGCTCGTGGATGGCCGCGCTGATCAGCACCGGCATGGGCATTTCCGGCACGATCGTCGTGATGGGCGTGCTGTACTGGGTGCTGGAGGCGGCGAAGCGCGGCATGGGCGACGCCACGCCGTGGGTGGTGGGGGCGATCGTGCTCGCGCTGTATCTCTTCTCGGTGTGGGCGGCGTCGAAGAGCCCCGATCTTCCGCCGGACATCGATATCGACCACCCGAATCCGCTGGAGACCTGGCCGGCGGTCAAGGCGGGCCTGCATTTCGTGCTGCCGATCGGCATGCTGATCTGGTGCCTGATGGTCGAGGAGATGTCGCCGTCGCTCTCGGCGTTCTGGGCGATCGTCATGCTCATCGTGCTGATGGTGACGCAGCGGCCGCTGATCGACTTCTTCCGCGGGACCCGGACGGACCGCGCCTGGACGAGCGGTCTCAACGACGTGCTGCAGGGGTTCAACGACGGTTCCCGCAACATGATCGGCATCGGCGTGGCGACCGCGACGGCGGGCGTCATCGTCGGCGCGATCACCCTGACCGGCCTCGGGCTGCGGATGACCGAGTTCGTCGAGTTCGTCTCCCAGGGCAACGTGATCGCGATGCTGCTGTTCATCGCCTTCGTGTGTCTCGTGCTGGGCCTCGGCGTGCCCACGACGGCTAATTACGTGCTGGTCGCCACGCTGATGGCGCCGGTGGTCGTCGAGCTGGGCGCGCAGTCGGGGCTCGTGATCCCGCTGATCGCCGTGCACCTGTTCGTCTTCTACTACGGGATCATGGGGGACATCACGCCGCCGGTCGGGCTCGCGACGTTCGCCGCCGCGGCGATCTCGGGCGAGAGCGCGATCGCGACCGGCGTCCAGGGCGCGCTCTACGCGCTGCGCACGGTGATCCTGCCGTTCATCTGGATCTTCAACCCGCAGATCCTGCTGATCGACATCGGCGACATCTTCGAGCTCATCAGCGTCATTGTGGCCTCGACGCTGGCGATGCTGATCTTCGCCGCGGTGACGATGAACTGGTTCCGGATCCGCAACCGGCTGTGGGAGACGCTGCTGCTGGCGGTTGCGTGCCTGCTGCTGTTCCGGCCGGACTTCTTCATGGACTTTCTCGCGCCCGAGTACGCGCATCTGCCGGGCACGAAGGCGGTGGAAGTGGCGAAGAACCTGCCCGACGGCGGGCGCCTCGTGATGGTGATCAAGGGCTCGACGATCGAGGGCGAGGACGTGACGAAGACGGTGGCCGTGCGGCTGGGTCCCGCCGGCGACGACGGACGCAAGCGGCTCGCCGAGGCCGGCCTGACGCTCTCCTCGCTTGGCGACGCGACGCAGATTTCCGGCGTCAAGTTCGGCTCGCGCGCGAAGAAGTCCGGCTTCGAGCAGGGCTGGGAGGTGGCGCGGATCGAGGTGCCGTCCGGCCGGGCGACGCCGCACTGGTTCTACCTGCCTGCGCTGGTGCTGATCGCGCTCGTCTGGCTGGCGCAGGGACGCCGGATGCGCGTGGTGCGCACACCGGCGCCGGCGTGACTCGACGCGGGGGCGGGGAGCCCGGCCGAGGCGACGACCGCGTCAGCCGGTGTGGTTGCGCAGCTTCGTGACGTCGGCGATCTTCACTTCGCGCCCGTCGACGGCGATCAGCCCGGCCTCGGTCAGATCGTGGAGGATCCGCGAGAGGTGCTCGGGCGTGAGATTGAGGCGCGACGCGACGATCGCCTTCGACGTCGGCAGTGTCACCGTGTAGGGCGCGGCACCCACCTGCGCCTCGTCCTGCGCGCAGCAGGTAGCCGATGACGCGCTGCGTGCCGGATTGCAGCGAATAGCTCTCGACGTCGACGATGAGGCCGTGCAGCCGCCGCGACAGGCCGGCGAGCATCTTCTTCGCGAAATTGGGATCGTGCTCGAGGCCGCCGAACACCGCCTGCTTGGAGATGTGCAGGAGCAGCGAGTCGGCGAGCGTCTGCGCCATCACGATGTACGGCTTCTCCATGAACATCAGCGCCTCGCCGAACGAATAGCCGGGGCCGACGATCTCGACAACCTTCTCGCTGCCCTGCGGCGTCACGAAGGAGAGCTTGACCTGGCCGTAGATGACCAGGTGAAAGCCGACGCAGGGATCCCCCTTGTTGAACAGGATCTCGCCGCGCGGAACGTGGAGCTCCGTCGTGCCGGCGGCGATCAGGTCGATCTCGGCGGGCGCGAGCTCCTTGAACAGCGGCAGGTTGGCGAGGAATGCCTGGGTCTTGATCTTCGGCGGCATGGTGCGGCGTCGGCGCTGGCCGACATCTGAGGCGGCGGCTAGCGTATCACAGCGCCACGCGGGCGCCGGCTGGCGGAACCGCACGCGGCGGCGCTCCCGCCGTCGGGCGGATGCGGCCGTGGATGCGCGCGGGCTCGGCCGCGGGGTCGGCCATGCTGCGAACGGGCTGCGGTTGCGCCAAACGGCCGGGCGGCGGATCATAGAGGGTTCCGACGCAAAATCCTTGTAGAAAGCTCCCCATGACCGATCCACGCGCCCTCGACGAGCCCCTCACCGAAGCCGAGCTCGACGAGCTCGAGGCGTTCCTCGCGTCCGACGCGGTGCCGCAGGACTGCATGGATCTCGAAATGCTCGACGGGTACCTCGCCGCGGTGGTTTCCGGGCCGGACGTGATCCAGCCGTCGGAGTGGCTGCCGCAGGTCTGGAGCGAGGGCAGCCGGAGCTCGGCCGCGGCGTTCGCCAACAACGACCAGGCGCAGCGAATCATGGCGCTCGTGCTGCGGCACATGGTCGGGATCCAGCGCACGCTCGCCGAGTCGCCGACCCGCTTCAAGCCGCTGCTCTACCTGCCGGAGGACAAGGCGCGCGGCAGCGAGCGCATGCCGCCCGAAGGCACCGCGTGGTGCGAGGGCTACATGGCCGGCATCAAGCTGCGCGACGACGAGTGGCAGCCGTTGTTCGACGCGCCGGACGCCCGCGACTGGGTGTTCCCGATCGAGGCGCTCGCCTTCGGCGACCGCGACGACGAATTCACCGAGTGGGTCGACAGCGACGAGAAGCGCGCCGAGCTGATCGACGAGCTGCCCGTCGCGGCCGTGCTGATCTACCGGTTCTGGCAGGAGCGGCGCAACGTGAAGCCGGTGCGCGGCGCCGGCGCCCGTCGCGACGCGCTGGCCGAGGTGACGCGCAAGTCACGCCAGCGGCTGCACTAGGGCCGGTTCGTACCGGCGCTGCCGAAGTTCGGGAGCGCATCGGCGTTCGGTTGCCGCCGGGCGAACATTCGCGCCACGAACGACCGGTAGTTGCCGCTCGCATGGTCGCGGGCGCCGCCGCCGCCGCTTTCGATCGTGCCCGTCAGCTCACGTGTCGAGCACGCTCTTCTTGCCGAAGAGCCCGCGGGCGCGGAAGGTGACGACGCCAATGAACAGCAGGTACATCGACAGCAGCGACCATTCCGAGGCATACGCGCCGGTGAGCCCCACCACCAGCCCGACGAGAATGCCGGCAACCACCGCGCCCCAGAAGCTGCCGACCCCGCCCAGCACGATGATGAGGAAGGCCGGCACGATCGCGTCCACGCCGACGTGCGGCCGCACGCCCCAGATCGGCGCCATGATCACGCCTGCCACCGCGGCGAGCGAGGTGCCGATCGCGAATACGCCGAGGCGCAGTCGCGAGAGGTTGTAGCCGAGCGCCCGCACCATCTCGCTGTCGTGCGCGCCGGCCTTGATGATCGCGCCGACCTTGGTGCGCTCGATGAAGAGCCAAAGGGCGAGGATCGCGGCCATCGCGAAGGCACAGGCAAAGAAGCGGTACTTCGCATAGATGAGATCGCCAAGCAGCAACGCGCCCGAGATCGCCTCCGGCACCGGCAGCGTGCGCTCGCGCGAGCCCCACACGACCCGGATCAGCTCCTCGATCACCAGCGCCGCGCCGAAGGTGAGGAGCAGCCCGTAGAGCGGATCCTTGCCGTAGGTGCGGCGCATCGCGAGCTCGAGCAGCATGCCGAAGCAGCCGACCAGCAGGGGCGCCACCAGCAGCGCGATCGCGTAGCGCGTTCCCAACGGCAGCTCCGCGTACGACGCCAGCGGTCCGGCCAGGAAGCCGACGTTGGGCCCGATCACGAACAGGGCGACGTACATCCCCAGCGCGAACAACGACCCGTGCGCGAGGTTGATCACCTCCATCACGCCGACGATCAGCATGAAGCCCAGCGCCATCAACGCGAACAGCAGGCCGAGCGACAGGCCGTTGACGACGTGCGGCAGGAGGCTGGCGATCACGCGCCGCTCTTACTGCTCGTACGTCGACGTGGCCTCGTACGACTCCAGCTTGCAGGCGAGCGGTGCGTCCTTGTCCTCGACCTCCTGCGGCGTGGCCTGGGTGACGACCCTGAAGATGTCGTCCTTCTCCACCGGGGCGTCGTTGTAGGTCGCCATGTAGATCGTCTGCTGCATCTGGTGGGTGCCGGGATTCATGTAGGCGTCATAGGCCTGCATGCGGTCGCGCGCCGGCACCTTCAGGTTCTCGAGCTCCTTGATCACCTTGATGTTGTTGGTCGTGCCTGCGCGCTCCACCGCGCGCAGGAGCTCGCGGGTGGCCATGTAGCCGTTGTAGTAGACGTTGCCCGGCACCTTGATCTGCACGCCGGGGTAGGCCTTCTGGTAGGCGGCGACGAATTCCTTCACCCCCGGCAGGTCGAGGCGGTAGTACCACGTCGTGCCGAACACGCCAAAGATCTCCTCCGGTCCGAGGCCATAGACGTCCGGCCAGTCCTGCTGGTTGTTGATCCAGGCGAAGGTCTTGTTCATCTTCAGCTGGACGACCTGCTTCCGCAGCGCCTTGATGTCGTCGCCGCCGACCGCCGTCGCGACGGCCGACGGCTTCAGCTGCTGGATCTTGAGGAGATAGGCGCTGAAGTCGCGGGTGTTCTGCGGCACCAGCATCTCCTCGACGATCTTGCCGCCGTTGGCCTCGACGATCGCGCGCATCGACTTCGCGGTGCTGTGTCCCCACACATAGTCGTTGGTGAGCATCACCCAGTTCTTGCCGTTCACCTTGATCGCGTTCTTGACGATCGCGAGCGAGAAGTTGGTGCCGTTGCCGTCCCAGACGAACTTGACGCGGTGGCAGTCCTTCCCCGATTCGGTGGGCGAGCTGGAGTTGGTGTTCAGATAGATGCAGCCGTACTTCTGCGCCACCTGCGAGATCGCATTGGCCACGCCGGAATGCACCGCGCCGATCAGGAAGGCGGCCTCGTTGCGCGTGATCATGCGCTCGGCCACGCGCGAGCCCGTGGCCGGCGTCGTCTCGGTGTCCATGTGGAGAGCCTCGATCGGCCGTCCGAGCACGCCGCCCTTCTCGTTGAATTCGCGGATCGCGAGCATCGCGCCGAGACGCTCCATCGAGCCGGAGGCGCCGTATTGTCCGCTGGTGTCCATGGTGAGACCGATCACCAGGGGCTTCTTGCCGGGGGTCTGCGCCCAGACGTGATTGGTCTTCCAGGGCCCGTAGAAGGCAGTGGCGCCGGCGCCCAGCGCGATGGCTTGAAGCAGGCTGCGGCGGCGTGGCGAGGCGGGCGGGTCCAGCAGTGGCTTGTCGTTATCGACGTCGTTCATGGTCTCTCCTCCTTTGCACAGCACGTGGGGTGGTGCGATCGACTTCTGCGACGCTTCGATCACCGAAGCGGTGTTCGGCGGCCATCTTCAGTGGCGCGCCGCCGGCGGCCGCCGGTGGGCTTGCGCGCATTGCGTCCGGCGGTCTGGTAGCCGACGCTTACGACGAGGGCGAGTGCGAGGCACATCGGTTCCACCAGCGACCGAAATGGCCGGTCGCTGTGATCGCCAAGGTCGAAGGCGAGACTCGCCGCGCCGTGCAGCGGACTCATCGGACTGTCGGTGATCGCCACCACCGCCACGTTGCGGCGGCGGCAATCCGAAGCGATGTCGACGACCTCGGGGGAGTAGTTGCGGAAGCTTACGGCAACGAGGACGTCGCGCGGCCCGATGCCGCGCGCCTGCTCGTGCAGCATGCCGCCCACGCCATCCATCAGCGTCACCGGGAGCTCGAGCTGCGACAGCGCATACGAAAGGTAGCAGGCGACCGGGAAGGCCCGTCGCTGCGCCACCACGTGGATGCGCTCGGCACCCGCGAGCAGCCTGACGGCTTTCTCGAGCAGCGCCGGGTCGACATGCTCCTCGAGGTGGGTGAGGTTGGCGACCGAATCGGCGACGAAGTCGCGGAGCACCGCGGATGGCTGCTCCTGCGCGCGGCCGCTGCCGCGGCGCAGCCCCTCGATGCGCTCGCTGTAGGTCGACGAGCGCTCGAGCAGCCGGTCGCGGAAGATCTGCTGCAGGTCGAGATAGCCGGAATAGCCCAATGCCTGTGCGAAGCGCACCATCGCCGAGGGCTGCACCGCGGCCTTGGCAGCCACCACCGCCACGGTGTCGAGCGCGACATCCTGCGGATGGTCCAGCGCAAAGCGCGCGATGCGCTGCAGCTGGCGCGACAGATCCGGAAAGCGTCTGGCGATTTCGTCCTTCAGCTGCTCGAAATTGGCGGCGCGCGGTTCCATACCGGAGCAATTAGAACAAAGGTTCTTGCCAGTTGCAATACTGGAACGTATATTCTTGGCTGACGGGCCGCTGGCTCCATGCCGATGACCGCAACGAACGCGCGAACCCCCCTCGTGACGCCGGCGATGCTGGCGACGTTTGCCCTGCTTGCCAGCGCGCCGTTCTGGGTGAACCGTGTCGGCCTGTACCCCTACCTCGCGCTCGAGATCATGATCTGGATGATCTTCGCGCTCGGCTTCAACTTGCTTCTGGGCTATGGCGGGCTGCCTTCCTTCGGCCATGGCGCGTTCTTCGGTGTGGGCGCCTACGCCTTCGGCCTGCTGCAACTGAAGCTCGGCGCGGGGCTCCTTTCCGGGCTTGCCGGCGGCGTGCTTGCCGCGGCGCTGGCCGGCGCGGTGGTCGCCGCCTTCGTCTCCCACCGGCGGGGCATCTACTTTGCGCTCCTCACCATCGCCTTCGGGCAGGTGCTGTGGTTCATCGCCATCAAGTGGCACAGCGTCACCGGCGGGGAGGACGGACTGCTCAACATCAAGCGCCCGGCGCTCGATCTTGGCTTTGCCTCCATCTCGCTCACCTCCAACATCGCGCTCTACTTCTTCACGTTGACGATGTTCGTGCTGGTCGTGCTGCTCCTGTGGCGCCTCATTCATTCGCCGTTCGGCCGCGTGCTGCAGGCCGTGAAGCAGAACGAAACCCGCGCGGCGTTCCTCGGCCACCATACGTGGCGCTACAAGTTCACCGCCTTCGTGCTTTCGGCCGCCATCGCCGGGCTGGCCGGCGCGCTGTTCGCGATGGCGCAGCAATCGGCGTATCCGAATGTCATGAGCCTGCACAATTCGGGTTTCGTGGTGATGATGGTGCTGATCGGCGGCGGCCTCGTGAGCTTCTGGGGGCCGGTGATCGGCGCGACATTCTTCATCCTCGCCCGCGACCTGCTCGGCGCCTACACGGAAACCTGGCTGCTGTGGTACGGGCTCGCCTTCATGGCGATGGTGTTGTTCAGGCCCGAGGGCATCGCCGGAATCTGGCAGGCGCTGCGCGCTCGGATGACCGCAGCCACACCATGAGCGCGCCGGGCCGTCCCAAGCGCGAATTGCTCCCCCTCGGGGGGAAGGCGCGCAGCGCCAGGGGGCGCCATGACCTCGTTGTTTGTCGCGCGGGGGCTGGCCAAGCGCTTCGGCGACCGCGTCGTGCTGCAGGACATCGGCTTCGAGGTCGCCGAGGGCGAGGTGCACGGCATCATGGGGCCCAATGGCGCGGGCAAGACGACCTGCTTCAACGTGCTTACCGGCACGCATCGCCCGGACGCGGGTCGTGTCACGTTTGCCGGCGAGGACATCACCGGTCTGCCACCGCGCGCGATCGCCCGGCGCGGCATCGCCCGGTCGTTCCAGATGATGAACCTGTTCAACGACTTCACCGCGCTGGAAAACGTGACGATGGCAACGCCGGAGCTGCGCGAGCGCGGCTTCGACTGTCTGCGCGATGCGGCGGGCCTCGACGCAGCACGCGAGCGTGCGTTGCACACGCTCGGGCAGGTCGGGCTTGCCGATCGCGTTGGCGTCGCCGCGAAGGGCCTCTCCTACGGCGACCGGCGCGCACTCGAGATCGGCGTGGCGCTCGCGGGCAACCCGAACCTGCTGTTCCTCGATGAGCCGACGGCGGGTCTCGGCGCCGACGGCATCGTGCGGGTGGCCGACCTCGTGCGCTCGCTGCGCGGCAAGGTGACGATGGTGATCATCGAGCACGACATGCGCTTCCTGTTTTCCCTGGCCGACCGGATCTCCGTGGTGCACTGGGGGCAGGTGATCGCCCGTGGCACGCCGGCGGAGCTGCGCGCGAATCCCTGGGTGCAGCGCTCCAACCTCGGTGCCCTGGCAGCGTGATACTCGACCTTTCGGCTGTCGACACGTATTACGGCGAGACGCAGGCGCTGTTCGACGTCTCGCTCGACGTGGCTGCCGGCGAGGTCGTCGCCCTGCTGGGCGCCAACGGCGCAGGCAAGACCACGACGCTGCGCTCGATCCTCGGCTTGACGCGACCGCGCCGCGGCAGCGTGCGCTTCGACGGGCGCGAGGTCTCGCAATGGCCCACGCACGAGATCGCCCGCGCCGGCGTCGGCTGGGTTCCGGACGACCGTCGCATCTTTCCCACGCTCACGGTGGAGCGAAATCTCGCGATTGCCGGCAAGAAGACCCGCTTCCGGGCATGGACGCTCAGCGAATGCTTCGCGGTGTTCTCGGCGCTCGAATACCTGCTGAAGCGGGAGTGCGAGAACCTGTCCGGCGGCGAAATGCAGATGGTGGCGATCTCCCGCGTGCTGCTCGGCGCGCCGGGGCTGGTGCTGATGGACGAGCCCAGCCAGGGGCTCGCGCCGAGGGTCGTGCAGGATGTCATGCGCGTGGTGCGAAAGCTGCGCGAAGAGGGTGTCGGCGTGCTGCTGGTGGAGCAGAACGTGGCGACCGCGCTCGAGGTCGCCGATCGCGCCTACGTGCTCGACCGCGGCAAGGTCGTGTTCACGGGACCGGCGGCGCAGCTTCGCGACGACCGTGCGCTCCGCGGCAGGCTCCTGGGAACATGAGCATGCTCAAGGTGGAATCGCTCACCAAGGTCTATACCCGCGGCCGCTTCTCGCGCGAGCCGACGTTCAGCCTCGAGGCCGATTTCGAGATCGACCGGCCCGCAATCGTCGGCGTGATGGGACCGAATGGCTCGGGCAAGACCACGCTGTTCGAATTGATCACGGGCAGCAATCAGCCGACGTCCGGCCGCGTGCTGTGCGGCGGTCAGGACATCCATCGCGTGCGCTACGAACAGCGCTCGCAGATCGCGATGCATTACCACCAGTCGTACCAGGTGCGATCGATCCGGCGGACGAAGCCGTCGTTCCTGCTGCAGCGGGCGCGCAGCGACAAGGCGCTGGTCCATCTCTTCGACGAGCCGCAGTTCAACACGCAGGATGGCTACATCGGCTTCATGCTCGATTTCTTTCGCCGGCTCAGGGACGAGGGCAGGGTGGTCTTCGTCTGCCTGCATCCCAACGAGCCGTTCCACATCGAGCTCATGCGCGAGATCTGCGAACGCTTCGTCTTCGTGCGCAAGGGAAGGTTGTCATACGGCACCACGCTGGCCGAAATCGCCGCCAACGACGCGTTCCGGAACTACCTCGGGCACCTCGCTCCGCTGGTCTGATCCGGAGCGGCGACCGTCAGGTCATCGATCGAAGGCACGATCTCCCAATGTTGCGCGATTTGCCGGCGACCCGCGAATTACATCGCAGAAGCACCGATCCACACCGAACATGGAGTCGTTGCATTCAACGCATGGTCGCCAGGCGGTTGGCAGACGAAAGCGGCCATCCCTTCTCGTTCCGTGGACGGGCGCTGTCGACCCGTTGCAGCCTGTCGTAGGTGAGCAGAGCAGACGCCGCCGGCATACTGGTGTAAGACGCCCGCAAGCGCGGGCCAACTCTGGAATGATGGCGCATGCTGCAGTTGGCGGGAGCGATCGGTCTCGGTCATCCTGAGACTGGGCATCCGGTTCTTGCGCCTGGTTCTTCGCAAACAGCCTGCACAATATGACGCGCGAGCACCCATCGCGCCGCTCGGGGAGGACAAGCAATGAGCAAGTCAATTTCGGTGCGCAACTTCCTCAATCTGCTGTTGATCTTCGTGCCAATCGCGATCGCGCTCGAGTACGTCGTGCACGCCCGCGCCGAGTGGATCTTCGCAACCTCGTGTCTCGCAATCATCCCGCTCGCGGGTCTCATGGGTAAGGCGACGGAGCACCTTGCCGAACGCGTTGGCGAAGGGGTTGGCGGACTTCTCAATGCCACGTTCGGAAACGCGGCGGAACTCATTATCGCAATTATGGCGTTGCGGGCAGGTCTCTATGACGTGGTGAAGGCATCGCTCACCGGCTCAATCATCGGCAACATCCTACTGGTGTTCGGCTTGAGCGCGCTCGTCGGCGGTGTGCGTCGCCCGGTCCAGAGGTTCAACAAGACCGCGGCGAACCTGGGAACGACGATGCTGACATTGGCAGCGATCGGCCTCGTGGTTCCGGCCATCTTTCACTTCATCGTTGAGGGCGGCCCCGTCGCAGCGGAGCAGGATCTGAGCCTCGAGATTGCGTTCATTCTGATCGCCACCTACGCACTTAGCCTGGTGTTTACGCTCAAAACGCACAAGCATCTGTACGCCGGCGACCGCGGGGAGGAAGTCGACGAGGCCATTGGAACGATAGGCTGGTCCACAAGCAGATCACTAATGGTGCTCTTGATCGCTACGGTCTTGGTCGCCCTGATGAGCGAGGCCCTGGTGGGCGCGGTGGAGGCGACGGCGAAGTCATTCGGCATGACGGAGGTATTCGTCGGCGTAATCCTGGTCGCCATCATCGGCAACGCGGCCGAGCACTCCACAGCGGTACTCATGGCGATCAAGAACAAGATGGACATTGCGATCAATATCGCCGTCGGCTCGTCGATCCAGATCGCCCTGTTTGTCGCGCCGGTCATGGTGTTCCTGAGCTATGTGATCGGGCCTCAGCCGATGGACCTGATCTTCACCAATTTCGAGGTGCTGTCGATCACGCTTTCGGTGGCGATCATGGCGCTGATCTCGCAGGACGGTGAGTCGAATTGGATGGAAGGCGTACAGCTCCTCGCCGTGTATGCAATATTGGGCATCGCTTTCTATTTTTTGCCTGCGTGACGCGCGAGGCGCTTGCCCGCGCAAGACGAGCTGGGGACGGTCTTCATGGAGGAGCATGAGTTCGCGCTCGGGACGACGCGGCACATCCTCGAGCGGATGGGCGTCGATACGCTGGGTGCTTGGGATGCGCAAGCGGCCGAAGGACGACAGGCGCGTGGTTTGGTGAATCGTTGCCAGGACGCGAACCGGCCGATGTCGAAGTCGGCGATCGGCGTCAACGTGCTGGCGGGTCCGCAGCGCGTCTGGCATTTCCACAACGATCCTGCGCACGCGTGGATGCTCGCGCCGACCGGCTGAGTGCGCAGCACGCGTTGCCCGGCGGTTTGCACCCGGCGCGCCGACACTTCCCGCCGCCTCACCCGGCCGGGTCGCGGCGGCGCATGGCGTCGCCCATCGTTGCCGTCTGCCGGAAATTGGCTTAGGGTAACGGCGGCAGGACACCCCGAAGGCCGACAAGCCCGCAACCGACGGGTCGGCCAACGCCGTGGCACGCAATCCGCGATCACGTCCCCCAAGGAGGAAACCTTTCATGCCGCACAAGCATCGCCGTACCGGGCAGCACGCTCCGTCCTCGACATCCCGTCGGGATCTGTTGAAAAAAACCGCCGCGCTCGGCGCCTCCGCAGCCGCCGGCTCGCTCGGGTTTCCGGCGATCGTGCGCGCGCAGGCCGAGACCATCAAGATCGGCCACCTGACGCCGCGCACCGGTTTCCTCGGGCAGCTCGGCCAGTACGGATTGCGCGGGCACGACGCTCGCCGTCGACGAAGTCAACGCGGCGGGCGGGCTGCTCGGCCGCAAGGTCGATCTGATCGCCGAGGACAGCGTCAATCCCGCCACCGCGGTGACCAAGGCGCAGAAGCTGTTCGAGCGCGACAAGGTGGCCTGCCTGCTCGGCGAAATCAACACCGCGTCGGGACTCGCGATCGGCGAGCAGGCGCTGAAGGCGAAGATCATTTACATCAACACCGGCTGCAACTCCGACGCGCTGCGCGGCTCGGGCTGCAACCGCTACATGTTCCACGTCGAAGGCGGCAACACGATGTACACGAAGACGATCGGAACGTGGCAGAAGGCGAACAACCTGATCAAGGGCGCCAAGTGGTATTTCCTGACCGCCGACTACGCGTTCGGGCACGACCTGTACCGCGTGTCGTCGCGCTTCCTGCAGGAAAACGGCGGCATCAACCTCGGCAACGACATGGTGCCGACCAACTCGCCCGACTACAGCGCCTACATCCTGAAGATCAGGAACGCCAAGCCGGACTTCGTCTACATCTGTCTGGCCGGCGTGGACCAGACGACGTTTCTCAAGCAGTACAAGGAATACGGGCTGTCGTTTCCGCTGGCCGGCGGCGTGATGGACACGATCCCGTTCTGGGCGGCGGGGATCGATTCGCTTTCCGGACACTGGCAGAGCTTGTGGTACCACGGGCTGACGACGCCGCAATCGGTCGCGTTCACGAAGAAGTTCAGCGGCCAGTTCGGCTATCCGCCGGACAACCAGGCGTGGGGTGATTACGTCGCGGCGAAAATCCTTTGTCAGGCGATCGCCGAGACCAAGAGCACCGACAGCGCCAAGCTGATCGAGTACTTCGAAAAGGGCGCCTCGTTCGATATCCTGAAGGCGCGCAAGGGTTCTTTCCGCAAGCGCGACCACCAGCTGCTGCAGGAGATGTACGTGGTCAAGGTCAAGGACAAGGCGAAGGTGAAGGACAAGTGGGACATCTTCGAGCTCGTCGAGGCCGTGCCCAAGGCGTCGGAAAACCTCGAATTGATTCAGCCGACCGAGGCGGAAAACGCCTGCAAGATGGCCTGATCGCCTAAGCCGATCCGTGACGCGGCGTTGAGCCGGGCGAGCCCCGGGGCACCGTCGATCGCGCGGTGTCCGCGCGGGTCGACGTACGCGACGCGCGGCCGCGCGGCGGGGCGGGCTCTCGCCCGTCCGGCCGCGCCGGATGAGGTCGATTCCGCATCGCTAGGATGAAACTGCCCCCGAAGCTCACTGTGTGCGGCTGCGCCGCATCCCGCTTCGCGGGACCAGCCTTCGGCTGTCCTGCGGCCTTCGGCCTTGTGTTCGCCTCCCCCCAAGGGGGCAGGTCAGTGCGCTTCGGGCGGCCGGGCGGGCACTGACATGGCCATCGTCCTCGAACAGATCATCAACGGCCTGCTCGTCGGCTCGTATTACATCGTGCTGGCGCTCGGGCTGTCGATGATCTTCAGCCTGGGCGGCGTGGTCAACCTCGCGCACGGCGCCTTTTACGCGGTCGGCGCCTACTTCGCCTACGAAATCCAGAAATTCGCCGGATTCGGCGGGGCGGTCGTGCTGGCGCCCATTGGTGTTGCCCTGGTTGGCGTGGCGATCGAGCGGCTGTTCCTGCAGCGGCTCTACCGCGAGGACCCGATGCTCGGGCTGCTGTTCACGTTCGGTCTCGCGATGACGATCGAGCAGAGCCTGCGCCTCCTCTGGGGCACGACCGGCCTGCCGTTCTCGATTCCGGACGCCTTGCGCGGCACCTTCCTCGTCGGTGACTTCATCTATTCCTACTATCGGCTGACGGTGCTCGCCGTGTCGGCGGCCGCGGTGCTCGGCTGCTGGCTGCTGCTCAACAAGACGGCGTTCGGGATGATCGTGCGCGCCGGCACCCGCGATCCCGAGATGGTCCGCGCGCTCGGCATCAGCTTGAACCCGGCGCTGGCCGCGGTGTTCGCTCTCGGCGTGGGGCTCGCCGGACTCGCCGGCGTGATGTCGGGGCCGCTCGCGGGCGTGCAGCCGGCGATGGGCACCGAGATCATCACCGCCACCTTCGTCGTCGTCGTGATCGGCGGCCTGGGCAGCTTCTGGGGTGTCGTTGTCGCCGGGTTGCTCGTGGGCGTCGTGCGCGGCATCACGGTGCTGTTCTATCCGCCGGCGGCCGAGGCGTCGATGTACATCATCATGATGCTCGTGCTGCTGTTCCGGCCACGCGGGCTGATGGGCGAGCGCTTCGAGAAGTTCGAATGAATTCGATCGCCCCCCAACCGCCGCCTGGCGCCGGCCCCCCTCGGGCTGAGTCAAGGAAGCTCGACGCGGTTCGTCGTTTCCACGAGCGGTGGGGGCCGCTGTCCATCCTCGGCGTCGCGCTCGTCGCGCTGCCGTTCGCCATGCGTGCGATCGGCATGACCGAAAGCCTCGCGACCGAGATCGCGCTGTTCGCGCTGACCGCGCTTGCGTTCAACCTCCTCCTCGGCTACACGGGCCTGCTGTCCTTCGGGCACGGCCTGTTCTTCGGCTTCGCCGCGTATGCGGGGGCGCTGTCGCAGATTCACTGGTTCCCGGGCAGCTTCGTGTGGCCGCTTGCGTTCGCGGTCGCGAGCACGACGCTGCTGGGGCTCGTCGTCGGCTTCCTCGTGCTGCGCCGGCGCGGCGTCTATTTTTCGCTGCTGACGCTCGCCTTCACGGCGCTCGCGTTCTTCATCGCCTACCGCTGGACCGACTTCACCGGCGGCGAATCCGGCCTGCGCGGCGTCACGCGCTCCACGCTCGCGGGCATCGATCTCGACAACCAGTTCGCGTTCTACGCGCTGACCGCTGCGATCACGTTCGCCGCCGCGTGGGCGCTGCTGCGCATCGTCCGCTCGCCCTTCGGCAGCGTGCTGGTCGCCATCCGCGAAAACGAGCAGCGTGCGGTGTTCGCCGGCTATCCGGTCCGCCGTTACAAGCTGATCGCCTTCGTCGTTGCCGCCGCCCTGACCGGAGCCGCCGGATGCCTGTTCGCGTTTCTCAAGTCGATCGTTTCGGCCGACACCGTACACGTGAGCTTCTCCGGCGAGATCGTCGCGATGACGATCATCGGCGGCACCCGCAGCTTCCTCGGCCCGGTGCTGGGCGCGCTGTTCTACATCCTGTTCCGGGAGCTCCTGTCCGGCTACACCGACGCGTGGATGTTCTGGTTCGGCCTGATGTTCATGGCGTTCATCCTCTATTCCCCGGCCGGCCTCGTTGGTCTCGGCACGCGACTCTGGACGCACTACGCGAAGCTGCGCGGATGGTTCACCGCGGAAGCGGCGGCGATGACGGCGCGCGTCCTTCCGCCCCTGGGCGCGCCGGTGCCGGACTTTCTGCGGCGCTCGCCCTCGGGCGACGCCGCCGCGATCCTCACCTGCACGGGCGTGGTCAAGCGCTTTGGCGCCTTCACCGCCGTCGACGGCGCGAGCCTCGGCGTTTCCGATCGGCGGCTGCACGCGCTGATCGGCCCCAATGGCGCCGGCAAGACGACGCTGTTCAATGCGATTTCGGGCCTCTATCCGCCCGACGGCGGCGCGATCGCGCTCTCGGGAGAGCGCATCGACGGGCTGCCGGCCGAAGCGATCGCCGCGCGCGGGCTTGCCCGTTCGTTCCAGATCACGAATCTGTTTCCTTCACTCTCGGTCGCCGAGAACCTTCGTCTGGGCTGCCAGGCGCGCGATCCGGCGCGGCTTGCGCTGTGGCGTCCCGCCGGCGCGCTGACCACGGTCAACGCGGAAACGCAGGCGCTGATCCGTTTTCTCGGGCTCGAAGGATTGGAGCGGGTGCCCGTGGCGAGCCTTTCGTATGGCGGGCAACGGCTGGTCGAGATCGGAATCCCGCTCGCCGCGCGTCCGCGCGTCCTCCTGCTCGACGAACCGCTGGTCGGGCTGGCCGCCACCGAGCGCGAGCGGATCACGGCACTCGTCCGAAGCCTTGCGCCGCACATGGCTGTTCTGCTGGTCGAGCATGACATGGACCGCGTCTTCACGCTCGCGGACACGATCACGGCGATGAACGAGGGACGCGTCATCGCCGAAGGCACCTCCGACGAGATCCGCAACGACGTCGAGGTCCAGCGCGTCTATCTCGGCAGCGGCGCCGCGCGTTCGGCCGCCGCGCGGGAAAGCGGCGTGCAGGACGCGGGCCCGCCGCTACTCGAAGTCGCGGCGATCAACACGTACTACGGCAAGAGCCACGTGCTGCACGACGTGTCGTTCGCCGTGCGCGAGCGCGAAGTCGTTGCCCTCCTCGGGCGCAACGGCGCCGGCAAGACTTCGACGCTGAAGAGCATCATGGGCATCGTGGCTCCCGCGAGCGGCACGATCACGCTGGGCGGCGCGCGCATCGACGGCGAGGCGCCCGAGCGCGTCGCGCGGCGCGGCATCGGGCTGGTCCCGCAAGGGCGGCGGTTGTTCTCCGGTCTCACCGTGGCGGAGAATCTCGCGCTCGGCGGACTGCATCACCGCGCCGGCGCCTCCGGCGGCGTCCACTGGGATTCCGAGCGGATCTTCGCGATCTTTCCGCGCCTGTCCGATCGGATCGACACCCGGGCCGACCGGCTCTCCGGCGGCGAGCAGCAGATGGTGGCGATCGCGCGCGCGCTCGCCGGCGACGTCCGCCTGCTGCTGCTGGACGAGCCCTTCGAAGGCCTGTCGCCGACGATGGTCGACGACGTGTTCGCGGCGATCGCCGAACTGCGCCGCCACGTGTCGATCCTGATCATCGAGCATCATCTCGATCTGGTGCTGGCACTCGCCGACCGCGCGATCGTGCTCGACCGCGGATACGTCAGTCACGAAGGCCCGTCCGAGCCATTGCTGCATGACATCAACTTTCGCAAAGAGGTGCTGTGGATATGAATACATCGGCCAGAGATCTTCGGGTGCTCGTTACTGCGGGCGCCACCGGCATCGGGCGCGCGTTCGCCGAGACTTTCGCCGATGCCGGCGCCAAGGTGTACACCTGCGACGTCGATGGCGATGCGCTCGCCGCTTTCCGCGCCGCGCGCCCGGACATCGGCGGAATGGTTGCCGACGTCGCCGTTCCCGCGCAGGTCGACGCGATGTTCGACGCGGCCGCGGCGCATCTCGGCGGTCTCGACGTACTGATCAACAACGCCGGGATCGCCGGGCCGACCGCGGCGGTCGAGAACATCAGCGTCGCCGATTGGGACCGCACGATCGCCGTCGACTTGAACGGCATGTTCTACTGCACGCGCCGCGCGGTGCCGCTGCTCAAGGCGGCGGGGGGCGGCAGCATCGTCAACCTGTCGTCGGTCGCCGGGCGGCTCGGCTTTCGCCTGCGTACGCCGTACTCGGCGGCGAAATGGGCGGTCGTCGGTTTCACCAAGAGCCTCGCGATCGAGCTCGGCCCCTCGAACATCCGCGTCAACGCGATCCAGCCCGGGATCGTCCAGGGAGCGCGCATGGACCGTGTGATCAAGGCCAAGTCCGCGGCCCTCGGCCGCACCGAGGAAGCGTTCGAGCAGGAGCTGCTGTCGGCGGTCTCGCTGCGCAAGATGGTGACGGCGCAGGACATCGCCAACATGGCGCTCTTTCTCGCGACGCCCGCGGGCGCCAGCATCTCGGGTCAGGCGCTGTCGGTGTGCGGCAACGTCGAGTACCTGCGATGAGTGCCGCCGGGAAGGGACGCATCGCCATCCTGGGCGCCGGGTTGATCGGCCGCGCATGGGCGATGGTTTTCGCACGTGCCGGTCACCCGGTCGCGCTCCACGACGCCGATCCCGGCGCGCTGCAGCGCGCACTCGCCGCACTCGATCAGGGTCTCGCCGACCTTCGGGAGGCCCGGCTGCTCGCCGAGTCGCCGGTCGCCGTGCGCCGGAGGATCGTCGCCGCCCCCACGCTCGCCGCCGCGCTGGAGGGCGCGGTCTACGTGCAGGAGAACATCGCCGAGATTCTCGAAGCCAAGAGGACGCTGTTCGCCGCGGTCGACCGGCTGGCCGCGCCCGACGCGATCCTCGCCAGCTCGACGTCGACGATCATCGCGTCGCGCTGGAGCGAAGGCCTGCCCGGCCGCGCACGCTGCATCGTCGCGCATCCGGTGAATCCGCCGCATCTCGTTCCGCTGGTCGAGCTGTCGCCGGCACCGTGGACGGCGCCCGAGATCGTCGCCCGGACCAAGGCCCTGCACGAGTCAGTCGGGCAGGTGCCGATCGTCGTGAACAAGGAGCTCCAGGGCTTCGTCCTCAACCGCCTGCAGGGCGCGCTTCTCGCCGAAGCATTCCGGCTTCACGCCGGCGGCTATGTGTCGGCCGAAGATATCGACAAGACGGTGCGCGACGGCCTTGGCCTGCGCTGGTCGTTCATGGGCCCGTTCGAGACCATCGATCTCAACGCGCCGGGCGGGCTGACCGATTACTGCGCCCGCTACGGGGACGCCTACTACGAAATGGCGCAGCAGCAGGTACCGCGCCGCTGGGACGATGCGCTGGTCCGGAGAATCGAAGCGGAGCGGCGCGCGCTCCTGCCCGCGACGGAGCTGCCTGCACGCAGCGCGTGGCGCGATCGCCGGCTGATGCAGCTGATCGCGCACAAACGCGACGTCGCCAAGGCCGATTGACCCGTCCGAGCACAGGGAGAGCATGTCGCCGCCACCGCCGGGTACGCCGGGTTGCATCGCCTGGGCGCTCGCGCCGACGCGATCGCGGCGTAAGCTCCCCCTCCCGGTAGACAGCGGGAACTGGACTTTTCTGGCAGGATTTTGTGCTGGAGGGAAGTCCGATGAAGAAGTCGCGATTCACGGAATCGCAGATCGTGGCGATTCTGAAGGAAGGGGAAGCCGGGTTGGCGGTGGCTCCGGCAACTCCTGCTGGACGCTGCGCGCCTCGCCGACGCGGCTCCGTAGCTGTTCGCCGAAACCCGGGAGGCCGTCGAGCCGATCCTCGACGAAGCGATGCAGTCGTCAGTCGGTGAGAACGATGCCGCGCCTGGCTATGACGTCGCCCAACCGCAGCCGCTCCTTCGCCATGAATGCCTCGAACTCGGCGGGCGAATCACCGACCGGCGTCGCGCCGGTCGCCAGCACCTTCTCCTTCACGTCGGGCTGGTTCATCACCTTCACGATCTCGGCGCTCAGCTTGTCCACGACCTCCGGCGGCGTGCCCGCCGGCACCACGATGCCCCACGTCTGCGTGATCTCGTAGCCGGGAACCGTTTCGGCGATCGTCGGCAGGTCGGGCAGGCCTGGGTTGCGCTCGGTGCCGGTGGTCGCCAGCGCGCGCACACGGCCGCCGTTCATGTGCGCGCCCGCGGCGATGGGGGAGGTAATGATGTACTGCGCGTTGCCGGCGATGACGTCCGTCAGCGCCGGCGCCGCACCTTTGTACGGAACGTGCACGACCTTGATGTCGGCCAGCAGGTTCAGCATCTCGCCGGCCAGATGCGCCGGCGTGCCCACGCCGGCCGACGCGTAGTTGAGCGCGCCGGGCTTCTCCTTCGCGAGCTTGACCAGCTGGGCGATGTTTCTCGCCGGAAGTTCGTTGTTCACGACGAGGACGTTCGAGGCGGTCGCGATGCGTGTGATCGGCACAAAATCCCTGACCGGATCATATGGCAGGTTCTTGCGCAGGTTGGGCAGGATCGCGTAGATGGCCGTCGTCGTCAGCAGCAGCGTGTAGCCGTCGGGCGTCGACTTCGCTACGAGTTCGGCGCCCAGCACGCCGCCCGCGCCGGGGCGGTTGTCGACGACGACCGACTGGCCAATGTTGTTGGAAAGCTTCGCCGTGACGAGGCGCCCGAGTTGGTCGGGCGCGCCACCGGCGGCATCGGCGACGATCAGCTTGATTGGACGGTTCGGATACGTCTGCGCGCTCACACCCAGCGCGCAAAGCGTGGACACCACGAGCAGCAGGACCGTGCGGTTCAGGCACTTCATGGTTCCTCCTTGGACGCACTCGCGTCGTCGCAGCCGCCAACGGTACCCCCACGCACCGACGATGTCTAGCGCGGGTCACTGTGCGATACTTCCGCGCATGCGCGCCACCAACATGCTCGTGCTCATGTCCGACGAGCACAATCCGAAATTTCTCGGGGCCGCCGGCCATTCGTTCGTCGCCACGCCCAACCTCGATACGCTTGCCGCCCGCGGCACGCGCTTCACGGCAGCGTACACGACCTCCCCGATCTGCGTACCGGCGCGGGCGGCATTCGCCGTCGGCCGCTACGTGCACGACATCGGCTACTGGGACAACGCCGACGGTTACGAAGGCGCGATCCCGAGCTGGCACCACGCACTGCGCGACGCCGGGCATCGCGTCGTGTCGATCGGCAAGCTGCATTTCCGCGGCCGTCCGGGCGACGACCACGGCTTCTCCGAAGAGATCGTGCCGATGCACATCGTCGACGGCATCGGCGACGTGAAGGGCTTGGTCCGCGAGAACATCCCGAAGCGCAAGGGCGGCGACAAGATGGCCAAGCGCGCCGGCCCCGGCGAGTCGGCTTACACCGTGTACGACCGCGACATCGCGGCGCGCGCGCAGATCTGGCTGCACGAGGAGGCGCCGAAGTGGCGTGACCGACCGTGGGTGTTGTTCGTGTCGTTCGCGTGCCCGCATTTTCCGCTCACCGCGCCGCCGCAGTGGTTCTACCACTACTGGCAGCAGGACCTGCCGATGCCCAAGCAGTACGCGAAAGACGCGCGCCCGCATCATCCGTTTCTCGACACCTACGCGCACACGGTCGACTACGATCCACACTTCGCGTCCGAGGCCGATGTCAAGCGGGCGATCGCCGGGTATGCCGGCCTCGTGTCGGCGATGGACGAGAACGTAGGCTACGTGCTGCGCGCGCTGCGCGACGCGGGCCTGGTGCAGGACACGCGCGTGATCTACACGAGCGATCACGGCGACAACGTCGGTGCGCGCGGCTTATGGGGCAAGTCCACGCTGTACGAGGAAAGCGCCGGCGTGCCGCTGATCGTGGCCGGCCCCGACGTTCCGGCTGGCCGCGTCGTCGCCGCGCCGGTGTCGCACATCGACTGCGCGCCGACGATCCTCGAAGCGGTCGGCCTGCCGCCGCGCGTCGGCGGCCGCGCGCTGCCCGGCGCGTCGTTGTTCGCGCTGGCGACCGGCGAGATCTCGCAGCGGCCGGTCATTGCCGAGTACCACGCGATCGGCTCCCTCGCGGGCGCGTTCATGCTGCGCTTCGGCAGGTGGAAGTACTGCCACTACGTCGGTGCACCGTCGCAACTCTTCGACCTCGATGCTGATCCCGAAGAGCTGATCGACATTGCCAGCGACCCGCGGTTCGCCGCCACGCTCGCCGAAGGCGAACGGCTGCTGCGCGCGGCGCTCGATCCGGAGGCGACTGACGCGCGCGCAAAGCGGCGACAGGCCGAGCTGCTCGCGCAATTCGGTGGCCGCGAGAAGGCACTCGCCCGCGGCGACCTGGGCTTCACGCCGGCCCCCGGCACCACCGCCGAGATCGACTAGCCCCGCGGTACCGCGGGTGCTTGTGGTGCGGGCGCGCCGCGAGCCCCGCCATCACTTCCGGCGTCGGCGGCGAAGGCCGCGCAGGATCGCCAGGCGCAAGCCACCTCGTCAATGGCTGCTCACGGGAAACTGACGTGGCGAGCTTGAACGGCAGAAGTTGGCCGTCAGCGACCTCCGAGTCTGAAAGCGATCAGTTTTTGCCGTCGACGGTCGCACGTCGACCCCAAGCCGCCATATGACACATAGTCGGTGGCTGGCAGCTATCTGATCGCAGAGCGGTCAGCCGGTACGCGATAGTCATCGCCCACGATTCAGCCGGTAGCCGATTTTCGGCGTAGCGGAGGCGGCAGTTCAACGTTCGAGGCAACCGGACCCTGGTGGCCTGCCGTTGGCGCTCCGCTTGGGCGAGGGGTTAGGCATCACAGCGGCTCTCGGCGCTATGGGGCAATGCCTTTGACGGCCCATGCCACGGCTGCGTATGACCGCGGCCCGTCCGGCTCCCCGTCCAGGTATGCTGCCCGAATGGCGTGCTCCAGCCGACTGCGTTCGCTTGTGCTCAGGGTGGCCACATACTCAGCGCCCGGACCGTCTTTGCCGAGATAGGGCGCCCAGTAGTCGGCGAACGACGCGTACTCCATGCGGATTTGGAGCACGGTTTCGGAGACGTCGACGAAGCCGGCGCGGCGCCAGGCTGCTGCAAGTTCGCCAGGTCGAGTCAGAGGCCTCGTGTAGTTCTTGGCCCTTCGTTCTCCGGCCTTTGGATCGAGAACCGCTGCGGTGTCAAAGAACATGCGGTTGGCCACAAATCCCCCACGTGCATCCCAGACGGCAGCCGCGACCACGGCACCTGGCTTCGCAACGCGCCGCATCTCGGCAATCGCATCGTGCGGACTCGGCACGAAGTGCAGGACGAGAAGCGAGAGAACACAATCGAATGTACTGTCCGGATACGTGAGGGCACAGGCATCGCCCACGCAGAACTCGAGACGTGGACTCGGGTTTCGGGATCTGGCGTAGTCAATGTAGACAGGGGCAAGATCGATGCCGAGAACGATGGCTGAAGCTGAGCGCTGCAGCACCGCAACCGCCAGATGGCCCGTTCCGCAGCCTACGTCCAGGACGCGCTCAGCGTGGATTGGTTCAACGAAGTCAAGGAATGGGCGGGCCAAGCGGCGACTCCACCGTCCCATGTTCAGTTCGTAGCCATCGCCATCTGCCGCAACAAATGTGGAGGAAGTTCTCACGGCGTGCTCCGCGGAGGGTGTTTGTGATGCCTAACGTTCGACATGAGCGGCAGACGAAAGCACACTAAGCGTGCTCATGGCTGTCCGCTCGATGGAGGGATTCGACGACACTGCTGGACGGCCCAACCAACCCAACCCGTAGCGCACTGCAGGCACAGACAGGTCAGCGCAGCGACGCCAAGTGCGCGGCCAGCGACTCGATCTCGGCGTTGCTGAGGTCGGCAAGGAGCGGATCCGGCTTCGGGGCGGTTCCGTGCGACCGGGTGCCGCCTCGCATCAGCTGCAACGACCAGACCGTGTAACGCGCCTTTTGCCCGGCGAGCCGTGCCGCGCCGGCGTTCGTCCCCTGCAACGCTGGCCCGTGGCAGTCGGCACATCGCAAGCGATCGACCAATGCGCGGCCGGCATCGCTGCCGGACGAATCCGGGGCGCGCGGGGGCAGCAGTGCCGCATAGTGTTCAGCGAGGTTGCCGACATCCTGCTCGCTCAATTCCTCCGTGAGGCTCACCATCACCGGGGCGGCGCGCTTGCGCTCCCGGAAGGCACGCCACTGCGCAATGAAGGCGGCCTTCGGCTGCCCTTCGAGCAGTGGCAGCATGGAGTGGGCTGTTTCCGTGGACGAGTGGCAGGAGACGCAGCGCGCCGCGGCGAGCCGTGCGCCGGCTGCCGCGTCGCCGGCCGCCGCGCCGTGCGCGACTAGGAGGCAGCCCGACAGCGCAGCCGCCGCAGCTGGGTGCCGAGCACGGTCAGCGATCGAGCACAGCATTCGTAGCCCGCCTCACATTGGAGCAGCAAGGAAACTGGTTCGTGTTGTCAAACTCTGTATTGAACGACACCGGTGTCGGTTCCATTGCCGAGTGTCGGTGTAAAGCTGGTCGGTTTCCGTTCAACTCGCCCCCACTGCCGGTCGAATTCCTTATCCGGAAATCCAGGCTCACCCCACGAGTCAGCGGCGGGCCGATACTTATCGTCGCCGGCGGACAGTTCGGAACGGTCAATCTTAGCCCAGGCGGAGGGTCTTCAAGTACATGCGAACTGCGCTGCTACAGCCCGAAGACCGAGTATCCCGTTTCTCCCTGTTGGCCACGCGAGCGTCGCGATAGAACGAAGTTCTCGGTTGTCCGGTCTGGTCAGGGAGCGGTCTGTGGCATGGATGATTTCGCGCCCTCGTGTATGACCGCAACTGGCCGGGCAGCGACCATCGAGTCTGAACGCGATCAGTTTAACGGTCGACGGTCGCAGTTCGACGGCGGGTTCAATGGGTCATTGCACCACCATCCTAAGTCTATCAGCCGGCGTTTCAAATCCCAGATTCTTCCTCGGGCGCTGATCCACGCGCGGCGCGCTGTCACTCTACCAATTCAGCCTGTACTAGCAGCGACTGTGGAATTGTTAGTCCAAGAGCTTTCGCTGTCTTGAGGTTGATGACCAGATCGATCTTCGTCGGCTGCTCGATCGCCAGGTCGCCGGGTTTCTCACCTCTTAGGATACGGTCGACGTAGCTGGCGGCGCGACGCTGCAACGCCACGAAGTCCGGTCCGAACGACATCAGTCCACCCGCCTCCGCTTGCGTGCGCAATAAGTAGATCGCGGGGAGGCCAGTGCGCGCCACGAGTTGCGGACGTCGCGCAGGCGGGTTGTTCCACACCGGATCGCCATTGATCACCAGGGCCTCGGCTCGCTTGCCGACCGCGGCGTTGATTGCGGGCTCGATCTCGTCTGCCGTGCGCTCCTCGACGAGGTGGATCTCGACGCCCAGTTTCCGTGCCGCATCCGGAATCTCTTGCGGGACAAGAATTCGATGCATTGCGTTGGTCGGATTGACCAGCACCGCGATGCGAGTCGACTTCGGTACGATCTGATGCAACAGGTCCAGTTGCTTCGCCATGATGCCGCCCGGCACGACGGTGGCCACGCCGGTCAGGTTCCCGCCGGGCCGGGCAAGGCTCGGAACGAGCCCAGCTTGGACCGGGTCGGCAACGGCAACCATCACGATCGGGATCGTCGACGTAGCATCCTTGACGGCGCGGTTGGGTTGCGGCCCCGACGCGACAATCAAGTCAGGTCGAAGCGCGACCAGCTCCCTGGCGAGCGCCGGCAAGTGGTCAGGCTGACCGGCAGCGTTGCGGCGCTCGACGATCAGGTTCTGGCCTTCCACGTAGCCGCGCTGGCGCAGTTCCTCGTAGAACGCCATCTGTTCCGGCGAGCGAAGATCGGGTGGCGTCGCAGTAAGCACAGCGATGCGATATACCTTCGCCGGCGCTTGCGCGGAGGCGTCGAGCGGCAGCAGAAGAATACCGGCGCCGAGGGCCAGCAAGATCCGCAATCCGCGGCTCTTCATCGCGCCGCTTCGTGCAACGCCGCGCAGATGCTGCATCACTGGATCACCTCGATGACGATGGGAGAAGTCCAAGCATGGTACGCCTCCACGCAGAACTGGAACCCATCCGCTAGTGGCCGGTCGTGGCCGTGAACCGCCCGACCTCTATCACTGGATCACCTCGTCCGCGCGCAGAAGAAGCGACGGCGAAATCGTCAGGCCCAGCGCTTTCGCCGTCTTCAAATTGATTACGAAGTCGTACTTCGTTGGTTGCTCGATAGGTAGGTCGCCCGGTTTCGCACCTCTGAGGATCTTATCGACGAAGACAGCCAAGGCACGACCCATCGCCGCAAAATTGGCATCGTAGGACGCGAGGCATCCTGCTGACACGAACTGTATTCCTTCTGCCATTGTCGGGAGAGCGTGCTTCATAGCCAAGCTGGCGATCTGGCCACGGTTGGAGGTAAAGAGCGGATCAGAGCGGACAATCAATGCGTCAGCCCTCAAGCTGGCGACTTCGGCGATGGCTCTCTCCAGCTGGGTAGCATCGGCCACATCGACAAACAGCGGCTCCATCCCGAGCGTGCGATAGATCTGTTCGTTGTCTTTCCGAATGAGCCTAAAGTACGGATTCGCAGGATCCACGAGTTCGCCGACCCGCTTTGCGGTCGGCCGCAGCTCTCTCAAGAGTTCCAAACGCTTCGCCGCGAGCTCGGGAGAAACCGTGGAAGTACCGGTGATATTCCCGCCGGGCCGAGACATGCTGGGGACGAGGCCGATGAGCACCGGATCTCCGGTGATTGTCACGAGGGGAATGGTCGTCGTGGCGTTCTTGGCGGCTAGCGAGGCCACCGAACCAGTCGCCACGATCACGTCGGGCCTGAGTTGCACGAGCTCTTCCGCGAAACCAGGCACAAGTTCCGCCTTGCCGCCGGCACCGCGGCGCTCGATGACCAAGTTCTCGCCTTCGATCCAACCGCGCTCGCGCAGCCCGACGAACAATGGCCAATCGCCGCTAATCGTTCCTGCCGTCAAGATGCCGACACGGCGGCCTCTCGCTGTTTGCTGCGCCGGGGCGGCCATGGGTGCGACCAACAGACTGCCAACCACCCTTTTGATGAAGGTCCGGCGGTCCATCATTGAAAGACCTCGTCGACGAAGGGACGTCCAGCCATGTTACGCCTCCGCATGGGATCTGGACGCCGCCCGCGTGTGACCGGTCCTGGCCGGTCAGCGACCTTCAAGTCTGAACGCGAGCGGTTTGATCGTCGAAGGTCGCAGTACAACCCTTCTTGGCCGTTGGGTCTGCTCCAAAGCAGACGAATCTGGTCATTCGTCGACCACGGGGAGTACACGAAGCCCGCGAGCGATGCGCAACGATCCATGAATCTGCTGCGCCGTTGACGGGCCCATCCACCAAAGGTCGACAGATGGTTTGCAAGACGCGGCTTGCCGATCAATCGTCGGATGCCAAAGACCGAGCCTGCTTGCGCTAGTTGGCCGGTCGCAGCGCATTCGCCGCCGTCAATGCGCCAATCTTTTTCCCCATCGCGGTTCCTACTTCCGCAGAGTTGCGGTAATGCACGCCCTCGTAGATGCGGCCGTTGGCGACTTCCAGTACGAAATCGTCGATGCTCGTCCAACTGTGGACGACTCCTGGCGCCGTCGGGCTGGTGGTGCTCAGTGTCGGTGTCGGTCCGGCGCCGATCTCCGCCATCAGCACGCCGGCGACCGCTCCGGAGACGATGCAATGGGCGCATGGATATTCCGGGTGCATTGGCGCGTCGACAAATGGCAGCCAACCCGCGTCCCGTTCGGTCGCATTGTTGCCGTCGATGTCCCCATTGCGAATCGCGGTGACGGGGCGCCAGAAGTTGTATTGGTACTTGGCATCGAAGACCGCGATCAGTGCGTCGTCGATCGCCTCGGCGGTCAGCGCGAGCAGCCGCGCGTTCTGCGTCACATCCCTGCCGGGCATATTGGCGACTGAACGCACGACCGGGTAGTAGATCACCGGTCCATTGGCTTCCCAGAAGCGGGCAGTCTCAGTCTGGGCCGGGGTTCTCGTCGTACTGTTCTTGGCGCCAATCGCCTTGATCTCGTTGTAGTCACGCGCCCATAGTTCACTCGCCAATGCGGGGGGTGGCCCGGGGCGAAATTGATCACACGAGGTCATGACCCATGGCTTGCGCTGCGGCCACTGCGGAACGGCGGGAATCGGTGTGGGGACGTATACGCCGGCGGTCGTGGCTGGCCGATACCGTTCGGGCGCACCCGCGTTGTCGTCGGCGCGCCACGCGAGAACAGCTGTGGCGGCCTGTTCGCCTACGGCAATCCCTGCAGACTTCGCCGGGCCGTCGGCGATCGCGGCGATCGCGGCCCCGTAGGATTTGTCTATCGCAGCCTGCTGCGAGGGCACCAGGCGCGACAGCATCGCGCGGTTCGCTGCCGCGACTGCGGCAGCAACCGACGCATCGGGTGCAGCATTCGGCGTAACACGATCGGCGGGATACCGTTTGGTGATGGCGTTGACGGCCTCGTAGACGGCGGTCTGCACCATTGCGAGCGTGCGATTGGCTGGCGGTGGCGGCAGGCCGGCGACGACCTCGTTGGCAGTGACGTTCCAGTCGGTGACCACGTCGGCCATCGCTGTTGGCACCCCAAGCAACGACGCTAAGGCTATTGGCAGTACCATCCAATGCAACTTCCTGGTGTCGTTCATTGGCTTCATCCTTGGTTCGTGGAGCGACGGGGCTCGATCGCGGTATAGGCTCATTTTCCCGGCAGCGCAATGAGAACCATTCCGACCGGCGCCCCGTGAACGGCCGCTTTCGAGGACGAGGCTCGATGACCGGTTGTGGCCGACTGCCGCAGTTCAGTCGATTTGATCGAGCGACCGCTCAATAGAAAGCAGCAGCCGTCGGGGCGCGGTGGACCGCTGTGGAGTGTCGAACCGCCGCTCATCGCGATGGACCAGGGGGCCGTGCCCGACCCAAGGTCGACATACGGTTTCGTGTCTGGAATCGGACCGCGAAGACTACCGCCTCGTCCTTACGCGAATCTCGACCAGCGCGCCCACTGCCACTGCCCATTTCTCGATCGTGTTCAACGTCGGACGAGTGCACACACCGCTCTCCAGGCGCGAAACGACGCTCTTGGTGGTCCCCATTCTCACGGCGACTTCCTCCTGCGTCATACCCGCAGCCGCGCGCGCGGCGACAAGATCAGCCACGAGTACTTGTAAGGTGCGGTCGGCCTTGAGCGGCCGGCGCCCGCGCGTGTTCTTGCGGGCGCCTGGCATCGCCAGCAAATCAAGATTCCCCGCCAGAACGGGAGAGCGCTCGTACCGGGCCGACATGGGCGTTGCGCGGAAGGGTTCGCAATAATGCTAACTCCCACAGGCAAACATGCCCATGAGCCGTTCGGACGAACTGGCGCTCAATCAAGGTCAATTGCGGGCATTCCTCCATGCCGATCGACGTTCGCATTTTTGCTAACCACCCTCGATCGGGCTCTGCCCGTTAAACAAGACCAGCTCGTATTTCCGCTTCTGGCCGGCTGCCGATGTTGACGCGATTCGACCGAGTGGCCGCTGAATAATGTGCTGCCGCCATCGGCGCGTGAAGGGCGGCTATAGGTCACAGAGCCGCCGGCCTGCGCCTCGGTTCCAAGGGGCGCGAACGACCCCCAGCGGACGCACGGCTCTGCGGAAGCAGCCACTCAGGAAAGCGGCGCGCGGGCCGTACACGCAATGCAACTTCCAGATGTCCTAACCCCGCCATTGCGGCGGGGGCGGTTCACGAAGGCTTGCTGCGTTGATGCGGCCTCGGCGTAAAACCTATCTTCCGAGGGTCAAGTAAACAGGGCAATCCACGTCAAAGTTCACGTCATCGGAAGTCCCTGACTCGGAGTAAACAAAGAGATGGCAGAAATTGGGCTGATTGAGCATTAGAGCGCACTTCCTTTCACCTCGGACCGCGTTGTAGCAGGTCAGGTCATCGATGAGGAGCCCATCAGTTGCGTTGTTGGGGGTCTTGACCATCGACGCGCGTGCACCACCGCTTGAATGCATCTTGATTTCTGTGCGCCCGAACTGCAACGGGTGGCCTTCGCTCAGATAGGAGCGCTCGCTCCACGTAGCGCGAACGAGTTGGGCGGGAAGATCGATACGTCGCAACGATCTCCAGTCTTCCCCGGTTCTCCAGTCTTCCCCCGCCGACGGCGATGTCCAGACGCAGGAAGGCGTCAAGCACACGCCCATTAACAGAGCCAATACCGAGAACCCGCGCTTTCCACATTGGACCAGGCCCATTGCTCTATTGCCTCCTTGTAGTCAAGGTATTGTACCGCCGCTTGCTGTTCCCTATACCGGCGATCATAGGCTGGCATTCGGATCATGGGCATCAATGATCCGTGGCGCAACGCCGTTTCCACGCATCCCACGCGACCCGCACAGCTTGAGGCGCGGGCGGCTCCCGCCAATCAGTGGGTCGTGGACTTCTCTGGCGCACGAGAGGCGGCAACGGGTCGATAGCTCCGATGGCCGACTGGCCTTGGTGGTGCATGAGCAGCTCTGCCCGCCGTTGATCAGCGTTGACTTGCTCCCTTTGTTCACCGCTACGGCTTCGCGGGCACGCAACACGCGTGCACCACGCATGCGCCAGAGCGAATACACCCGTGGCAGGGTACGTAACAAAATTATCGGCGACTCCGAACATCGTCTGTTCGCTGGCGCACACGGCACTGGATGCCAGTAGGCTGCAGCAATAGTCTCTAGCGCTCCGGTCGCGAGCACACGTGATCCTGGACCATGATGCCCCTGGGGCAGGAAGCGACGTAGCAATTCGAGTGACCGGTTTTGGCGATCGCGGCCTGCCGTAGGCAGCACCAGCTAACGCTGGATGCTGAATCGAATCTCGGTTACGGTAGGTTATCCCCGCCCGCAGTTTCCTGGTTCCACTGGACTCGTCATTATCATTGTGAGCGTGAATCGCGAGCGTCGCCCGAGGGTTGCACGAGTCACGATGGCGACCGAAAATTTGGCAGGTGGGGCAACGACGCCGACTGGTGACGGTCCTCACCGTATCTATGCGCCGGGTTGCCGTCGGAACGCACAAGGCCGCAGGCCGAGGTGGATGGCAAGGATGACTGTCAAGGATCTTTGGGCCCTGGTTAAGGCAGCTGCATCAGGTTGGGTCGACGACTACGCCCAGAGCATGGGCGCGGCGCTCGCCTACTACACGATGTTCTCGATCGCACCGCTGCTGCTGATCGTCATTTCGATCGCCGGACTTATCTTCGGTGACCAGGCCGCGCACGGCGAAATCTTCAGCCAGCTGGAAGGTCTGCTGGGCGCCCCCGGCGCGCTCGCGGTGCAAGGCCTGCTCGAGAGCGTGCGCAAGCCGACCGAAAGCGTGACGGCCACGGTCATCGGCGGCGTCCTGCTGCTAATCGGTGCGACCTCCGTCTTTGGCGAACTGCAGGATGCTCTCGATCGCATCTGGCGCGCGCCGGGCAGGGCCGGGCAATCCGGATTCTGGGGATTGATACAGGCACGTTTGCTGTCCTTTGGCATGATTCTCGGAATCGGGTTCCTGTTGATGGTGTCGTTGTTCGTGAGCGCCGCATTGGCTGCACTGCGGAAGTGGTGGGGCCCGGTGTTGGGTGACTGGGCGGCGACGGCGAGCATCATCGAGCTCGGCTCGAGCTTCCTGGTGATCACCGTGATATTCGCGATGATCTACAAGATAGTGCCGCGCGTGCGAATCGATTGGAAGGA
>CAVPUM010000014.1:0-39793 GCA_963708855.1 uncultured beta proteobacterium
GCCGATGTCGACCCGATCGCCGATCCGCGTCTTGACCCGGCGCACGACCACCAGCGACCACCGCATCGTCTCGTCGTCGAGAATCGCTACCAGCGCGCCCGGATACACGCGGCCGACGTCGCCGACCGGAGCGCGCAGCCGGCAACCCGACGCACTGCGGTCCTTGAGCTGCCAAACGTGATGGGGCACACCGAACTCGTGCGCCGACGGAGGTTCGCCCATGAATTCCGGAGGGCGCGTGTCACCGCCCGGCGACTGCGAGTAGCCGCCCTCGACCGTGATCGTGATCTCCTCGACTTCGGGCATAGCCGCGGGCCGGGCGGCGAACTTCTTCTTCTCCTCGTATCGCAGCATGCGCATGATGTGCCCGAGGCCGACGATGACCTTCACGGTCGACGTCAAAGGCTTCCGCTCGCCGCGTCGGTTCACACGCTCCGGTCTGAGCGTGTAGGTCGTGGCGACCTTGCGCAGCAACCGGACCTGCCGGGCGCGTCCGAAGGACGACGGCACGCTCGCCCGGTATCGCGGATCACGCAGGGACTCCAGTTCCGTGCCTATCTGCGCCAGCAACGGCGACGGGTCGAGCACGAGTGCATTTTCCGGGCCGGCTGCCGTCGCCCGCTTCAGTCCTTCTGCACTGTCCAGGTCCACGACGAAGCAGTCGCTGTCTGCCTCGCCATCGGCGGCAGCGACCGGGCGCAGCGCCACGGCCTCGCACCAGCGGGGCATGAAGCGGCTGAGCCAGAATGCGTCGTACGGCGAGAACTGCCCGTCGTTCATCGTATCGAGCAGCAGGACCCGGATGTACTGGCCCTCGAGCGTACCTCCCGACCCGGACTCCTCGCCGCTGCCCGGCACCGTCACGGGCTGATGCAGAAAGCCCGCGGCCTCGGCGTATCGGTAGGCTTCGTGGAGCTCCCCCCATCCCTCGGGATTCGACGAGGCGGTCATGAGCGGCCGCAGCAGGGATTCAACCTGCCGATGCTTGAACAAGCGCAGCGTTGCCCGTGGGGCGTACTCCCGCCAGACGCGCGGGTTGGGCTCGTCGCGGATCTGCCGCAGAAAGTGCTCGAATGCCATGGCAAAGGACTGGCTGAGGTCCACAGCCGACCGCCAGTATCTCTTTTCGAGCGGTCGCGACTGCGGATTTTGCGTCGCGTAGTTCACCAACAGCGCGTTGCGCAGCGGGCGCGCCCGCTGGTCGAGCTCGAGCAAGGCGCCCAGCTGGTCACGCCCCGGATCCCGCAGCACGACGAGGTCGGCAAGCGCCTCGGAGATCGCTCGCTGGGCCGCAACCGGGTCGTTGCGCGGCAGCGATTGCCAATATTTGTCCGCCGCGGCGGCATTGGCCAGCGGGCCAGGGTCGCCCCGGCGGGCAGGTGTCAGGAATCCAAACATTGGGAAGGAACCCTTGTCAGGTTCGAGCCAAAAGACGCACAAGTCGTGCCAACGCGGCCCCCGCCCCGCCGTCATACCCTACCGGCATCCCCGGGCAGGCCCGATCACGGACTACCTGGCGGGGACGCGCCGCCCCGTAGAATGCCGTCATGTCTCGATCGCCGGTCATGGGAGCCTGCCGGACTTGCCGCCGGGTCTGCGAATGCGAGTCCGGCGGGCTTCCAGCCTCCGGCGACCCGCTGGCCACGGCACGTCGATGGTTTGCGGCCCAGGGGTGGACCCCGTTCGGGTTCCAGGAGGAAGTCTGGGCGGCCTATGCGCGCGGCGCGTCGGGGCTCGTCCACGCGCCCACGGGCATGGGCAAGACCTATGCCGCGGCGTTGCCCCCAATCCTTTTCGGTCCCTCAGCCGCGCCGGATGCCGCCCCGCCGCTCGCCCTGCTCTGGATCACGCCACTGCGCGCGCTGGCCGCCGATACCGGTCTCGCCCTCGCCCGGGCCGTCGCCGATCTGGCGCCGCACTGGACCGTCGAAGTGCGCACGGGCGACACCGGACCCACGGCGCGCGCGCGCCAGCGCAGGCGGCTGCCGACGGCGCTCGTGACCACGCCAGAGAGTCTCACGCTGTTTCTGGCCCGCGCCGACTGGCCCGAGCGCTTCGCCCATCTCGGGGCGATCGTCGTCGACGAGTGGCACGAGCTGATGGGGACCAAACGCGGCGTGCAGACCGAGCTGGCGCTCGCGCGCCTGCGCGGCATCGACCCGCGACTTCGCATCTGGGGACTGTCGGCGACGCTCGGCAACCTCGAGGATGCGCTCGCGTGCCTCGTCGGCCCCGCGGCGATCGAGCGCGCCTGCATCGTGAAGGGGCTCGAGGCAAAGGAGATTGCGATCGAAAGCCTGCGTCCGCGCACGATCGAGCGCTTTCCGTGGGCGGGCCACATGGGATTGAAATTGCTGCCACAGGTGATCCGCGCGATCGAGCGCGCGCAATCGACGCTGGTCTTCACCAATGTGCGGTCGCAGACGGAGATCTGGTACCAGGCCATCCTCGAGGCGCGACCCGATTGGGCCGGCACGATCGCACTGCACCACGGGTCGCTCGAGCGCGAGGTGCGCGACTGGGTCGAGGACGGACTTCGCCACGAGCGCCTGCGGGCGGTGGTCTGCACCTCGAGCCTCGATCTCGGCGTCGATTTCGCGCCGGTCGACCAGGTGCTGCAGATCGGCAGTCCGAAAGGCGTGGCCCGGCTGCTGCAGCGCGCCGGCCGAAGCGGGCACCGTCCCGGCGCCGCATCGCGCGCCGTCATCGTGCCCACGCAGGCGCTCGAGCTGGTCGAGGCGGCGGCCGCGCGCGAGGCCGCCGCCGCGCGTGCGATCGAGGCGCGTACGCCCGTCACGGCACCGCAGGACACACTGATCCAGCATCTCGTCACCTGCGCGCTGGGCGGCGGGTTCAAGCCGGACGAGCTCCTGATCGAAATCCGCGCGACGAAGGCCTACGCGCAGCTCACCGACGCGCAGTGGCAGTTCGCGCTGGACTTCGTCGTGCACGGCGGCGCGAGTCTCAACGCCTATCCCGAGTACCGCCGCGTCGTGATCGGCGACGACGGCGTGGCGCGCGTAGCCGACGCGCGGATCGCGCGCCGGCATCGGATCGGCATCGGCACGATCGTTTCGGAAGCCTCGATCACCGTACGCTTCAAGACCGGCAAGGTGCTTGGCCACGTGGAGGAAGGATTCATCGCGCGCCTCGCGCCCGGCGATTGCTTCATCTTCGCCGGCCGCGCGCTCGAGTTCGTTCGCGTCCGCGAACTGACCGCCTGGGTGAAGCCGGCCAAGACGAAAGCGGCGCTCGTCCCGCGCTGGGCCGGCGGGCCGATGGCGCTGTCCACGCAGCTCGCCGACGCGACCCGGCAGCTCATTGCCGCCGCCAAGCGCGGTGTCTTTGCCTCACCCGAACTGCAGCTCGTGCGCCCGCTGCTCGAGCTGCAGGCGCGCTGGTCGGCGCTCCCCGGGGCCCGCGAGTGGTTGATCGAGCAGATCGCAACGCGCGAGGGATACGCGCTTTTCTTCTACCCGTTCGAGGGCCGGCTCGCGCACTTGGGCCTGGCCACCTTGTTCTCGTATCGTCTGTCGCGCGCGACCGCGCGCACGCTCAGCCTCACCGCGAACGACTACGGCTTCGGGCTGCTGTCGCCGACCCCGCTCACGCTCACGCTGGGTGAACTCGGCCGGTTGCTCGCGGCGCAGGACGTCGAGGCGGACATGCTGGCCGGGCTCAACGCCGCCGAGCTCGGTCGCCGGCAGTTTCGCGAAATCGCGCGCATCGCGGGTCTCGTCTTCCAGGGCTATCCCGGCGAGCCCAATCCGGCGCGTCACCTGCAGGCGTCCTCGGCGCTGCTCTACGAGGTTTTCGCGGAGTACGACCCGGAAAATCTGCTGCTCGCTCAGGCGGTGCGCGAAGTGCTCGAACGCAGACTCGAAGCACCGCGCATCGCGGCCGCGCTCTCGCGCCTGCGCTGCAGCCGCGCCCTGTTGACGCGTCCGGTGCGGCCGACACCATTCGCGTTTCCGCTGCTGGTCGAGATGTTTCGCGAGGAGCTCTCGACGGAGGCGCTCGATGCGCGCGTCGCGCGGATGGTCGAGGCGCTGGAGCGCGAGGCGACGGGGCAGGACACGTGACAATTCGTCTGCCCGCTGTTACCGGCTAGAATTGTCACGCATCCGACCTCATTGCAGAAGGAGCTTCGCCATGGCCAATCATCCGTTCGACCTGTCGGGCAAGGTGGCGCTCGTCACCGGCGCCTACCGCGGCCTGGGCTTCGCGATCGCCCGGGGCTTCGGCGAAGCCGGCGCGACCGTCGTGCTGAACGGCCGGAAAGCCGAAGCCCTCGATGCTGCCGTCAAGACCCTGACCGACGCCGGCCTGCGCGCCTCGAAGTGCGTTTTCGACGTGGCGGACGGCGCGGCAGTACGGGCCGGGGTCGCGGCGATCGAAAGCGAGCACGGTCATCTCGACATCGTCGTCAACAATGCGGGCATCCAGAGGCGCGGTCCGCTGGTCGATTTCAAGCAGAAGGACTGGGACGACATCATCGCCACCAACCTGACGGCGCCGTTCCTGGTATCGCAGGCGGCGCTGCCGGGAATGATCGCGCGCCGGAGTGGCAAGATCATCCACATCGCGTCGCTGATGAGCGACCTCGCCCGACCCACGGTCGTTCCCTACACTGCGGCGAAGGGCGGCGTGCGGCAGCTCACGCGCGGCATGGCCGTCGAGCTCGCGCAGCACAACATTCAGGTCAACGCCATCGCGCCCGGGTATTTTGCGACCGAGATGAATCGCGCGCTGATCGACAACGTGGAGTTCAACGCCTGGGTGTGCAAGCGCACGCCGGCCGGCCGCTGGGGCGACCCGGCCGAGATTGCCGGCCTCGCCGTTTTCCTGGCTTCCGCCGCCGCCAACTACATCACCGGCCAGTCCATCATCATCGACGGGGGGATGAGCGTGGCGTTGTGAGCGGCAATCCCGGTCTATGCGCTCGAGCGGGCGACGCCGCGAAGGGAGAGTTCCGCCGCTCGATGACAGCTCACGTAGTGGTTGGGGGCGATCTCCTCCTGCAGCGGCGCCTTCTCCCGGCATATCGCCTGCGCATACTTGCACCGGGGATGGAAATGACATCCCGGCGGCGTATTGGCCGGGTCGGCCACTTCGCCCTGGAGGAGGATCCGCTCGGAGCGACGGCGCGGGTCCGGTTTGGGGACCGCCGACATCAGGGCCTCGGTATAGGGATGCCTCGGCGACGCGAACAACTCCTCGGTGGGCGCGGTTTCCACGATCCTGCCGACATACATCACCGCGACCCGCGCGCTGATGTGCTTGACGACGCTCAAGTCGTGAGCGACGAAGAGATAGGTGAGTCCAAGTCGTTCCTGAAGTTCGAGGAGAAGGTTCAGGATCTGGGCCTGGACCGACACATCCAGGGCGGAGACAGGTTCGTCGGCCACGACCAGACGCGGATTCAGGGCGAGCGCCCGGGCGATGCCGATGCGCTGCCGCTGGCCACCCGAGAACGCGTGCGGGTAGCGCCGCATGTATTCCGGCCGGAGCCCGACGAGGCCCAGGAGTTCCACAACCCTGTCCGTTCGTTCCTGCGGGCTGCCTTCGCCATGGACGAACAGGGGCTCGCCGACGATGTCCAGCAGGGTCATGCGCGGGTTCAGTGACGAGAACGGGTCCTGGAAGATCATCTGCATCTGCCGCCGAAGCGGGCGCAGCCTGCTCTTCGGAACCGTTGCCACGTCCACGACTTGTCCGCTGTCGGCAAGCAGAACCTGACCGGCCGTCGGGGTAATGGCCCGCAGGATGCAGCGCGCCGTCGTGGTCTTTCCGCAGCCGCTCTCGCCGACCAGCGACAGCGTCTCCCCCCGATTGAGAAAGAAGGTCACGTCGTCCACCGCCTTCACGTGGCCGATGGTCTTCTGGAGGATCCCCCGCCGTATGGGGAAGTACTTCTTCAGTCCCCTCACATCGAGGAGCGGGGACTTGTCCGTACCGACGTCGCCGTGCGTCATGCTCGTCTGCCGCTCGTCATTGGTAGAGAAAGCAGCTCGCCTTTCGTCCCTCGCCGACCGCCTGGAGCGGCGGTTCCGCCGCGTCGCAGCGGCCGGCAATGGAGGAAATGCAACGGGGATGGAAGGGGCAGCCCTGCGGGCGGTTGAAGGGGTGGGGAATCGATCCGCTGATGGTCGGAAGCTTCATCCTCGGCACGGAGTCGATGCTCGGAATGGACTGCAGCAGAGCCTTCGTATACGGGTGTTTCGGATCGTGAAAGATGTCGTCGACCTTTCCCTGCTCGACCACCTTGCCGAGGTACATGACGACGACGTCGTCGGCCATCTCCGCGACCACGCCGAGGTTGTGCGTGATGAGCATGATCGCCATTCCACGCTCCTGCTGGATCTTGCGCAGCAGATCCAGGATCTGCGCCTGGGTGGTGACGTCCAGCGCTGTCGTGGGCTCGTCGGCGATGAGGAGGCGCGGATCACAGGAAAGGGCGACCGCGATCATCGCCCGCTGCCGGAGCCCGCCGCTCAGTTCGAAGGAGTATTCGTCGATTCGCCGTTCCGGCTTCGGGATGCCCACGCTGCGCAGCGCCTCGATTCCCCGGAGCCGCGCCTCCTTCTTGCTGACCGCGCTGTGGAGCAGGACCGCTTCGATGAGCTGGGCTCCGATCGTATGCACGGGACTGAACGAGGTCATGGGCTCCTGAAAGATGAGACCGATGTCCCCCCCTCGAATCGAACGTATCTCCCGGCTGTCGGCCCGGAGCTTGACGAGGTCGGTCTGCGATCCGTCGGCGCGGGTGAGAACGATCTCGCCGTCGACGATGCGGCCGGGACGATCGACGATCCGCAGGATCGACTGCGCCGTGACGCTCTTGCCGCAGCCGCTCTCGCCGACGATGCCGAGCGTCTTGCCCGGGTAGACGTCGAAGGAAGCGCCGTCGACGGCTCGTGTCGTTCCCTCGTCCTGAAAGAAGCTCGTCCGGAGGTTCCTCACCGAGAGCAGCGGCTTCGTCTCGTTCGGCATGATCAGCAGGCGCGGCGTGGAGGCGTCAGTGGGGCCGGGAGCTGGAGCGTGATCGAGTGGTCGCGCACGGGAAACATCCCGCCTACAGATAGGGGTCCGCCGCATCGCGTATCCCGTCGCCCATGAAATTGAAGGCGAGGACCGCGACTATGACGGCGACCGACGGGTAGAGCAGCCAGGGAGAAATGACCAGGGCCTGGATGTTCTGGGCATCCTGGAGCAGGACGCCCCAGCTGATCGCGGGCGGCCTCAAGCCCAGCCCGAGGAAGCTCAGCGACGTCTCGCTGATGATGATCGCAGGAATCGCCAGCGTGGTCGCCGCGATGATGTGACTGATGAACGAGGGCACCATGTGGCGAAAGATGATTCTCGCTCTGCTGCACCCGAGGAGCTCGGCGGCCATGACGAAATCTTCCTCCTTGAGCGAAATGAACCGCCCTCGAACGACCCGCGCGAGCTCGGTCCAGCCGATGAGGGAAATGATGATCGTGATGGCGAAATAGACCTTGACGACGTCCCAGTCGGCCGGAAGGGCCGCGGCCAGGCCCATCCAGAGGGGAATCGTCGGAATCGATCGCAGGATCTCGATGATGCGCTGGATCACCGTATCGATCACGCCGCCGAAATAGCCGGAGATGCCGCCCAGGACGACGCCCAGCACGAGACTCAATGCCACGCTGACGAGACCTATCGTCATGGACGTGCGCGTCGCGTACATGAGCCGCGACCAGAGGTCGCGTCCCTGCATGTCCGTTCCCAGCAGGAAGAGCGACTCCGCCGCCTTGGCTCCCTCCACGGCGAAGAGGTGGCGGTCGCTCGGGATGAAGCCCAGGAGGTCGTACGGCTCTCCCCGGCCGAAGAAAACGATCGGTATCTTCTTGCTCGTGTCGGGAACATAGACCCGCTTGAACGTGACGTGGTCGCGGGTTCCCGTCAAACCGTACACGTAGGGTCTGAAGCTTCCCTCGTCGAACCAATGGATCTGCTGAGGCGCCATGAGCGACCTCTGGGCTTCCGATTCCAGAGGATCGACATAGGCGAAGAAGTCGGCAAAAAGTGCAACCACATAGAAGGCCGCCAGGACGAACGGTGCCGCCGACGGCGAGCTTGTGCTTGCGGAAGCGCCACCACATGAGCTGCCATTGCGTGGCGACGGCGATTCTGTCTTCCGCCAGTACCCCGGTTTCCGCTGCCGGCGCGTGCTCCGGCATCACTGCCGCCCCAATCGTATTCTCGGGTCGACCCACATGAGCAGCAGGTCGGAAATGAACGTTCCGATGACCGTCATGACGCCCAGCAGCAGCACGATGGTTCCGGCCAGGAACATGTCCTGGGCGATCAGGGCCTTGAGCAGCAGGGGACCCACCGTAGGCAGGCTCAGGACGAGCGACACGATGATGCTTCCGGACACCACATAGGGAAGCAGGTAGCCGATGGTGCTCACGAACGGATTGAGGGCCACCCGGACCGGATACCTGATGATGACCCGGTATTCCGAAAGTCCCCGGGCCCGGGCGGTCATGACATAGGGCTTCCTCAATTCGTCGAGCAGGTTCGATCGCATGATGCGGATAAGCTGCGCGGTTCCCGCGACGCCGAGCACGACAGCCGGGATCGGCAGGTGCTTCGTGAGGTCCCACGCCTTCGCCATGCTCCAGGGAGCTTCGACGAAATCGGGGGAGAAGAGACCGCCCACGTTCGCACCGAACCAGGCGAAGCCGATGTACATGACGACGAGCGCCAGCAGGAACCCGGGAATGGCGAGACCGATGAAACCGACGAACGTGAACACGTAGTCCATGAACGAATAGGGGTAGACCGCGGAGTAGATCCCGATCGGCAGTGCCAGCGCCCAGGTGAATATGATCGCTGCCACGGAAATGACCATGGTCAACGTCAGGCGATCACCGATGACGTCGGAAACAGGCCGTCCCCATTCCATCGCCATGCCGAAATTGCCCTGGAGCATGAGCCCCATCCACTTGGCGTATTGGACCGTGATGGGCTTGTCGAGACCGAGCTGCTCCCGGAGTGCGTTCGCCTCGCCTTCGGAAACCGCGCTTCCCGACGCCGACATCGAGGCGATGTACGAGGTCACGTAATCGCCGGGAGGCAGGTGGATGATCATGAAGGACAGGACCGAAATGGCCCAGACCGTGAGCACGGCAAGCAGCAAGCGACGAACGACATAAGCCACCATGGCAAACCCCTGGAAGACGGGCTCGCGCGAGCCCGTCGGCGCCTGGAGAGCGGGTGGCCGCCCGCGACGCGGGCGGCCGCTTAAGCGTTACTTGAAGTAGAACGTGATCGGCATCGAGGTGTGCGGCGTCCGGGCGTGCTGGGCATTCACCTGCCGTTCCGGCACGTTGCCCATGTTGTTCTTGACCAGACGCACACCCATGAAGGCCGGCGACTGACCGACCGTGCCGATGCTCCACGTCTGTTCGACGATGATCTTCCAGATCTCTTTCGCGGTCCTGACCCGATCCTCTTCCTTCATGCCGAAAGCGGTGCGGAACAGATCGAAGGCCCTGATCATCTCGGGATCGTCGGGCTTCTTGCCCGAGGCGCCCTTGGACGCATACCACCGGGCGAAGGCCATGCCCATGTGGCTTTCGGCCGCATCGACGGGCAACGCATGGCGCGGGAACAGGAACAGCATCTCCGAGCCGTCGTTCGCCCAGGTGATCATCTGGTTCTCGCTGCCGTTGTCCCGGGTGAAGGCGAGATTGCGTTCCAGTTCCTTGACGTCGAGATCGACGCCGATCTTCTTCCATTGCTGCTTGATCATCTCGGCGACCTGGGTATACGGAACGAATTGACCGCCGACCGTGATCATCTCGAGACGCAGACGTCCTTTGCCGTCGGAGCGCAGACGATACCCGTCCGCATCCTTCTTGGTCAGTCCGACTTTGTCCAGCAGCTCATTGGCTTGCTTCAGATCCAGGACGCCCCACTTCTTGTTCCATTCGGAGCCCGGGCTGTAGATGGTTTCGGGTGCGGGAGCCACCGAGCCGGAGGATCCCACGCCCAGCCAGAATGCTTCATTGAGCTGGTCGCGGTCGATGCCGAGTGCCAGCGCGTGGCGGAAATCCTTGTTCTTCAGCAGTTTCGAAATCTCGGGATCGGCTTCATAGGAGTTGCCGATATGAATCGCCACATCCGAACCGTTGAAGCCCGGGTCGAGGCGAACGGTGTAGTTGCCCTTCTTGGCGTTTTCCAGGAACACCGGCAGCTTGGACAGGTGCATGTGCCGTTCCTGAATGTCGTATTCGCCGGCAATCGCCCGCAGGTTGGCGACCTCGGTGTTCTCGGCCAGCGTCATCGTGATCCTGTCGATGTAGGGAAGCTGGTTTCCCGCGGTGTCGACGGCCCAGAAGTAGGGATTGCGCTCCATGGACCAGGTCGGCGTGTTGATGGGCGATACGGTCTTCCAGGGAGTCATGGTGGGCAGTTCGCTGTTCAACGCCCAGCTGTACTTCATCTTGAGGAGGGACACCCAGCTGTCGAAACCGAGATCCTTGGCCTTTTTGTTTGCTGCCTCCTCGGACGAGTACTTGGGCAGGAACTGCTTCAGGTAATGGGCCGGCGCATAGGCGCCGCCGAAGTTCTGGAAGCCGCCGCGCGTGGCGAACCCGGCGCCGATGGCCGTGCTTCCCGCAAGCTGATAGACGAAATAGGTGTAGGGTTCCGGGAATTCAAAAGCGACGGTGTAGTCGTCGATCTTCTTCATCTTCCCGTCCTTGCCGTCGATCTGGAACTCGAAGAATGGCGTGGGCACGATGTTCTTGTTGAGATAGATGTCTTCGTACCAGAACATGAAGTCGTTCGCGGTAAAGGGCTTGCCGTCGGACCACTTGGCGCCCTTGCGGAGGTAGATCGTCGTCGTCTTGCCATCGTCGCTGACCTTCCAGTCGCGGGCGAGACTGGGGATGATCGTCGTGCCCGTGTAGTCGAAGGTCAGGATCTTGTCGGCCGAATTGATGCGGTTGCCGTTCTCGTGGTCGGCCGGTCCGGTGAAAGCCCGGCGCCAGTTGCCGCCGTATTTTCCGGTTTCATGCAGGGGCTTCACGACGAAGAGCTGCGAGGCCTCGGGCAGGCGCTTGTCGACCGCGGGCAGCTTTCCCGCCTTCACCTGCGCGGCCAGCAACGGGGACTCCTTGAAGCTCTTCGGAAAGGTCTTGGCGTCGAGGATGATCTGCGGTCCCTCGAGCTTTCCGATCAGCGTCGAACCGATCTTTGCGGGTTTCGACGCATCCGCCGGCGTCGCCGTTTGCGCGACCGCCGCGCCTGACCCCATCACCAGGATGCCGAGCAGTGCAAAACTCGCCATCACACGTACCGGGTGCATCAATTTCATACGAACCTCCCTTTGACCTGTTCCGTTTCGGTAGCCACGAAGGCGGCCGGTCGAAACTCGTCCGGCTGCCCGCCGCCGCGGGCACTACCAGCGCCCTGGCGATAAAGGGCACGGAACTACCCTCCCCGCTCGGGCATTCTTGCGCCAACGCCGTGGATCGGGTTTGCCGCAGATCAAGGCGGCCTCAGGTCGCGCGCCCCGCCTCCGGGCAACGGCTTCGGGTCGGCCGTTCAATGACCGTCGATTCGGCTGCGCGCGGACGGCGCCTGCGCGCTCACGTCCCCGTCACGCCGCTGGACCGAGCAATCGCTCGCGCCAGGCGAGGCCCGACACCGTGTCCCGCAGCGGCCGGTACTCGCAGCCTACCCACCCGTCGTAGCCCAGTTCATCGACACGGCGCAGCAGCCACGCGTAGTCGATCTCCCCGCAGTCCGGCTCATGGCGCCCGGGGACGCCGGCGATCTGGATATGACCGATATGGGGCAGCCAGCGCTCGAGCTTCGCCGCAATGTCGCCCTCGACCATCTGCGTGTGATAGAAATCCATCTGCACCTTGAGGTTCGGCGCCGCGACCGCGGCGCGGATCGAATGGGCCTCCGCCTGCGTCGTGAACAGGTAGTTCGGGACGTCGTGCGGGTTGAGCGCTTCGACGAGGAGCGCCACGCCCAGCGGTTCGGCCGTTGCGCACGCGCGTTGCAGATTGCGCACCAGCGTGGAACGCTGCAGTGCGCGCCGGGCGTCATCGGCGCCCGGCGGCGCGACACCCGACATCACGTGTATGCGCGGACAGTCCAGTGTCTGCGCATACCGCAGCGCCTCCGCGATGCTCGCCGCGAACTCGGCCTCGCGCCCAGGCAGTGAAGCAATGCCGCGCTCGCCCTGGCTCCAATGGCCAGGAGGGGCGTTGAGCAGCACGCACGCCAGGGCGTGCTCGGACAGACGCGCCGCGATCTCCGCCACCGGCACATCGTAGGCGAAGGCGAACTCGACCCCGGCGAAGCCGGCACGGGCAGCCGCGCCGAATCGCTCGAGAAACGGAACTTCGGTGAACAGGAAACTCAGGTTGGCCGAAAGCCGCGGCATGCTTGCTCTTCGTCGGGCGAACGCGGACTACAATGGGTTCGGAATTGGAACACGAAAACTCCCGCAGCGGATGCAGTCACCGGCCCGGAGCCTGACGCGCGTGGCACGACCTTCCGCGGACCCGCTCTTCCCTGCCGGCGCGACCGAGCCGACGGCCGCGCACAAGGTCTCGATGCGCGCGGGCGACGCCATCGTCACGCTTGCGGGCGAGACCGTCGAACTCCTCGCTGAGCGCGCGCTGTTCTGGCCGGATGCGCGAACACTGTTCGTGGCCGACGTTCATCTGGGCAAGGCGGCGGCCTTCCGCGCCGGTGGAGTCGCCATTCCCCGAGGCTCGACGGCGAGCGATCTTGCCCGACTGGATGCCCTGATCGAGCGCACGGCCGCGTTGCGGCTGGTGGTGCTCGGCGACTTCCTGCACGCCGCGGCGGGGCGCGTCCCCGCGCTCCACGCCGCGTTCGCGCGGTGGCGCGCGACACATGCCGCGCTGTCGATCACGCTGGTGCGAGGCAACCACGACCAGCGCGCCGGCGACCCGCCGCCGGCATGGGGCATCGACGTCGTTTCCGATCCGCACCCTCTTGCTCCGTTCGTGCTCTGTCATGAGCCCGTGACGCCGCGTACTGGACACGCGCTCTGCGGGCACGTGCATCCCGGCGTGTGCATCAACCGTGGCGCGCGCGAATCCGTCCGGCTGCCGTGCTTCGTCCTCGGGCGACGGCGCACCCTCCTCCCTGCCTTCGGACGACTGACCGGGCTCGCGATCGTCGCGCCGGTGAGCCGCGAAACCATCGTCGCCGTCGCCGGATCAACCCTGTTCGCGCTGCCGAGCCTTCGATAGACGGGCAGTGTCCTGGACACCACGCCGCGTGGCGCAGGCCGGACGCCGGGTGCCGCGAAATGCCTGTAGCAAAACTGCAACGCGGACCCAACCGTTCGTCGGCTGAGCTTCCTGTGGACAACCCGGTGAATGTGCGGTGGAACACGTCTGCATATCCGCCAAACGGCCCCGCAATGGGCTGTTTTTGTTGTCGTTTTTCGACCCCCCGCCTGTGCATCAAAAACCGCTTGCCAAGCGCCGGCCTCCCCACTATGCTTTGTGTTCATCAGGCACTTCAATACAAGATGTAGTAGATTTTGATTTGCAACAAGAAACTGGGGTCCCCCGGCGCGCCCACGCCAGCCAGGGGCGGCGCCCAGGGGGGAAATCCAGGCGCGCAGTCCCGAAACCCGCACCGCGCCTTGCTTTGCGCGAAACAGCCCGTACCAGCGAAAACCCGCTGATGGCAATCACAACGACAAGAATTCGACAGGAGACCCTACATGCAACTCACCAGCGCTTCGGCCGCCAATGCGTCCCAGCCCCGGCGTGACCTCCCGTCCGGCGAACCCGGAAGCGCGATGACCCCGACCGACGCGCGCTATGCGCAATACAAGGTGATACGCCGCAACGGGGCGGTGGTCGGATTCGAGCCCGCGAAGATCACCATTGCGGTGACCAAGGCGTTCCTCGCCGTCAACGGCGGCCACGGCGCGGCCAGCGCGCGCGTGCGCGACGAAGTGGTGAAGCACACCGACGCCGTCGTCAATGCGCTGATGAAACGCAAGCCGGAAGGCGGCGCGATCCACATCGAGGAAATCCAGGATCAGGTCGAGCTCGCGCTGATGCGCGGCGGCGAACACGAAGTCGCACGCGCCTACGTGCTGTACCGGGAGCGCCGCTCGCAGGAGCGCGCGCAGGAAAAGTCGCAAAAGCGCGGCAAGCCCGAGAGCGCGGCGATCACGGTGATCGACAATGGCGTGTCGAAGCCCCTCGACCTCGAGCGGCTGACCGGACTCGTCAAGGAGTCGTGCGAGGGGCTCGCCGGCGTCGACGAGGAGCGCATCCTCAAGGCCACGCTGAAGGATCTCTACAACGGCGTGCCGATGGAGGAAGTGCGCAAGTGCGTCGTGCTGGCCGCGCGCACGCTGATCGAGAAGGATCCCGCATACAGCTTCGTCACGGCGCGGCTGCTGCTCGATGCGCTGCGCCACGAAGCCCTCGGCGAGGAAGCCACGCAGCAGGACATGGCGACGAAATACGCCGAGTACTTCCCGCAGTTCGTGCAGCACGGCACCAGGATCGGCCTGCTGAACGAAGCGCTGCTGCAGTACGACATGAAGGCCCTCGGCGCGGCGTTGAAGCCCGAGCGCGACCTGCAGTTCGGCTACCTCGGCCTGCAGACGCTGTACGACCGCTACTTCCTCGTCGACCAGTACGTCGGCGGACGGCGATTCGAACTGCCGCAATGCTTCTTCATGCGGGTCGCGATGGGGCTCGCGCTGAACGAAGTCGAGCGCGAGTCCCGCGCGATCGAGTTCTACAACGTGCTCTCGACGTTCGATTTCATGAGCTCGACGCCCACGCTGTTCAACGCGGGCACGCACCGCTCGCAGCTGTCGTCGTGCTATCTCACCACGGTGTCGGACGACCTCGATGGGATCTACGAAGCCATCAAGGAGAACGCGCTCCTCTCCAAGTTCGCCGGCGGCCTCGGCAACGACTGGACCAACGTCCGCGCGATGGGGTCGCACATCAAGGGCACCAACGGCAAGTCGCAGGGCGTGGTGCCCTTCCTCAAGGTCGTCAACGATACCGCGGTCGCGGTCAACCAGGGCGGCAAGCGCAAGGGCGCCGTCTGCACGTACCTGGAGACCTGGCACCTCGACATCGAGGAGTTCCTGGAGCTGCGCAAGAACACCGGCGACGACCGCCGCCGCACGCACGACATGAACACCGCGAACTGGATTCCGGACCTGTTCATGAAGCGCGTGATCGAGGGCGGCGACTGGACGCTGTTTTCGCCGTCCGACGTCCCCGACCTGCACGACAAATGGGGGCGCGCCTTCGAGGAGGCCTACACGCGGTACGAGGGCCTCGCCGCCAGGGGCGAGCTCAAGCTGTTCAAGCGCCTTCCCGCCGTGCAGCTCTGGCGGAAGATGCTGTCGATGCTGTTCGAGACGGGCCATCCCTGGATCACGTTCAAGGACGCCTGCAACGTCCGCTCGCCGCAGCAGCACATGGGCGCCGTGCACAGCTCGAATCTGTGCACCGAGATCACGCTCAACACCAGCGCCACCGAGATCGCCGTGTGCAACCTGGGCTCGGTCAACCTGCTCGCGCACATGAAGAAGACCGGCGACGGCGGCCACACCGCGTGGGAGCTCGACCACGCCAGGCTGCAGCAGACGATCCGCACGGCGATGCGGATGCTCGACAACGTCATCGACATCAACTATTACGCCGTGACCAAGGCGCGCACCGCCAACCTCAAGCACCGTCCGGTCGGCCTCGGCATCATGGGCTTCCAGGACTGCCTGCACCTCACGCACACGCCCTACGCGTCCGACGCCGCGATGAAGATCGCCGACACGACGATGGAGGCGGTCTGTTACTACGCGTACTGGGCGTCGACCGAGCTCGCCGCGGAGCGCGGCCGGTATTCGTCGTACAAGGGCAGCCTCTGGGACCGCGGCATCCTGCCGCAGGACACACTGCAGCTCTTGCGCGACGAGCGCGGCGGCTACGTCGACATCGACGAGTCGGCGACGATGGACTGGGAGGCGCTGCGCTCGCGCATCCGCATCCACGGCATGCGCAACTCGAACTGCGTGGCGATCGCGCCGACGGCGACGATCTCCAACATCATCGGCGTCAGCGCGTCGATCGAGCCCGAGTACCAGAACCTCTACGTCAAGTCGAACCTGTCCGGGGAGTTCACGGTCGTCAACGAGCATCTGGTGGCCGAGCTCAAGACGCGCAACCTGTGGGACGAGGTGATGGTCGCCGATCTCAAGTATTTCGACGGCTCGCTGGCGACGATCGATCGCGTTCCGGCCGACCTGCGCAACCTCTACGCGACCGCGTTCGAGGTCGACGCCAGGTGGATCATCGAGGCCGGCGCGCGGCGCCAGAAATGGATCGATCAGGCGCAGAGCCTCAACATATACATGGCGGGCGCGTCGGGCAAGAAGCTCGACGAAACCTACAAGCTCGCGTGGCTGCGCGGCCTCAAGACGACGTATTACCTGCGCACGCTGGCCGCGACCGCCGCCGAGAAGTCGACCGGCGAGGGCGGCGAGCTCAACGCCGTGCCGACGACGAGCGGGAAGCTCGCCACCGGCGCCTCCAGCCGCAACGCGCCGGCGACGAAAGGCCCCGAGGCGGGACCGAAATTCTGCAAGATCGACGACCCGTCGTGCGAGGCATGCGAGTGACGCGCGGCGAAGCGGCACCCGGAACGCAAAGGCTGCACCTGCACCACTGAAACCACCTGCGACAGGCCCGCCCGGACAGTCAGGGACGGACCGCGCAGCCGAGGATCCCAATGCCGCAAACCCGGACAGGAGGGCAAGCGATGAACGTGAAAACCGACCGGTGGGAGTCCTACACCGACAAGACCGGCAGGCGCCATTGGCGCTGGCCGGCCACCCAAGCGACGTCGGAACGCGACGGCCGCGATGTCGATGCGGGTTCCCGGCAGCGCGCCGGATTGCCTTCGCCGCAGCAGGCGCATCTGGCGCTGCTGCCGCTGCGGGGCAAGTAGCGAGCGCCACGACGCGGACCGGTTACCCGGCCCGCGTCCGGCTCATGTCCCGGGATGCTGCGCGCGCAGCGACGCGCACGGCGGATCCGGTGCCACGTTCGTCAACCTGCCCGGTGGAGGTCGAGTTGGCCCATTACGAGAATGTGCAGCGACACGTGACGGAAGCGCGGTACCTCGGAGACTACAAGATCTGGCTGGAATTCAACGATGGACGCAAAGGTGTCGTGGACCTTGCCGATGACCTGTACGGCGAGCACTTCGAGGCCCTGCGCGATACGCGGCGCTTCGCCGACTTTTACCTTGATTACGGCCTCGCGACGATCGCCTGGCACCATGGCGTCGATTTCGCGCCCGATTATCTGTACGACAAGTTGAGCGCAATGCACTAGCAGGGCCGAGCGCACGAATTTTGGGGTGGGTTCCGGCGGGGTTGGCTTGCGCGCGGATCTGCCTGTTCCGCTACCGAGAGGATGAACATGTTGACCTTCGACGACGAAATCGTCCCCGTAACGCCGCCGCGCTTCGCGCCGCCGCCTGCCGACGCGCAAGGCGCGCGCACGTCCGGCATCCTGGCGCAGGCCATGCTGTCGCCGCAGCTCTCGCGCGAGCCCGTGCACGACCTGGATGTCGAAAGGCAGGCCATGGACAACGGCTTCCGCCGCGTCCGGATGGAGGACAAGCGCGTCATCAACGGCTCGTCCGACGTCAACCAGCTCGTCCCGTTCAAGTACCGCTGGGCCTGGGACAAGTACCTCGCCGCCTGCGCCAACCACTGGATGCCGCAGGAAGTGAACATGCAGCGCGACATCGAGCTGTGGAAGAACCCCAACGGCCTGACCGACGACGAGCGCCTGATCATCAAGCGCAATCTCGGCTTCTTCGTCACCGCCGACAGCCTCGCCGCCAACAACATCGTGCTGGGCACCTACCGCCACATCTCGGCGCCCGAGTGCCGCCAGTACCTGCTGCGCCAGGCGTTCGAGGAGGCGATCCACACGCACGCCTACCAGTACATCGTCGAGAGCCTGGGCCTCGACGAGGCGGAGATCTTCAACGCGTACCACGAGATCAAGTCGATCCGCGACAAGGACGAGTTCCTCATCCCCTACATCGACGTGCTGACCAACCCGATGTTCAAGACCGGCACGCCGGAAGCCGACCGGGCGCTCCTGAAGAGCCTGATCGTGTTCGCCTGCATCATGGAGGGGCTGTTCTTCTACGTCGGCTTTGCGCAGATCCTGGCCATGGGCCGCCAGAACAAGATGACGGGATCAAGCGAGCAGTACCAGTACATCCTGCGCGACGAGTCGATGCACTGCAACTTCGGCATCGACCTCATCAACACGATCAAGCTGGAGAACCCGCATCTGTGGACCCCGGAGTTCCGCGAGGAGATCCGCGCGCTGATGCGCAAGGGCGTGGACCTCGAGTACGCCTACGCCGAGGACACGATGCCCCGCGGCGTGCTGGGAATGAACGCCACGATGTTCAAGGAGTACCTGCGCTTCATCGCCAACCGCCGCTGCCAGCAGATCGGCGTCGACGCCCTGTTCGACAAGGCCGACAACCCGTTCCCGTGGATGGCCGAGATGATCGACATCAAGAAGGAGAAGAACTTCTTCGAGACGCGGGTGACGGAGTATCAGACCGGGGGCGCGTTGAGCTGGGATTGAGCACCGATCCGCGAATTCCTGATCGACCATTGGGCGGCTGGTAACGCCTGTCCGGCTCCATTGCAGAGCCCTCGACTGCAGCGTTACCCGGTGGATTGCGACTCTAGTGTGCGAAATCCCGCCTGTACCAGATAGTCAAACGTTTCGTTCAGTTCGGGCAGCGGTGGAACGAAAACTACAGTCGCGTCACGTGCGCGGGTGAGCAGAACCCGATACGCATTCGCGCGCAGCTGCCAGGGATTTCGTACAGCCGGCCCGCCGCGCCTGTAACCTCGTGCGCGGTCGACGTTCCAGCTATCGCCCTCCCGCCTGAAGTCAGTCCCCCACGCCAGCAACACGGCGTCGAGTTCGAGTCCCTGAGCTCCGAACTCGGTGGATAGTTCTTGGCCGAGTCCAGGTCGCGCGTGATTCTGAGGTCATGCCCCTCCGATGCCAGCAAGCATGCCAGTTGCGCTTGCGCCTCGATCGACGGCGAATGGAGCGCGACCATTGCTGCGTCATAGGCCCGCTGCGCTTCGTCGTAGACGAGAACGTGCTCCGATGGAACGCGCCTCGCCGCGGTACCGTGGTGCTTCACATAGTCTTTGACCCCGCGGACAAACGTGCGCCCGCCTCCACCCGCCTCGCGAAGTTCGTATTGCAGGACCTCGACCAGGGGGCCATTGCCCGACAGGAAAACGGCCGGCGCAGTCGGCTTGACGCCCGCGCGGGCGACGGCAAGGTCGTCGATGAAATGCGAATGCACCAGACGCAAACCGACAAGCGTTTTTCCCGCCCCGGGAACGCCCGTGACCAGCACCAAATGCCGCGTGCGTGTTCGGGCTGCCTCATGCACGATCGCGGAAACCGCGGTGACCGCATCGTCCGTAGCTGCCGCCGCCCGTTTGATCCGTCTTAGCGTCCCGTGTGTGAGGAGCTCCCGCGCCGCCGCCACAAGCGTTGGGAGTGGACGGTACGCGTCGCTTGACAGAAAACGCCGCGGATCAAGAATCTCACTCTGACCGAGGACGTCGTACTCGCGAACGACTTCGTCCAACGCGTCCGGACCGCAGATCCGGACGCCTCGCCGGTGACCCAGATCCCCACGCGCACCCGTCGGAACGAGCAGGGCATGGACCTGCCGATGCTCGCATTCAGCGTGGTAGCAGCGCAGGTCGCGAGCGTACGCATGCGCCTGATCGACGTCCGCGTCCGACGGGCGGGATTTCCCTTTCAACTCTATGACAACAACGCTTTCACGGAGCAGGAAAATCGCATCGGCCCGCCGCGATTCAAGCGGAAGCTCGTACTCCAGAATCGCCGTGTAGCGAGCAGCCTCCTGGCGGACTTCGCGCATCTGCGTGACTTCAGTCTGCAGTCGCGGAATCGAGTCGTCCCATGCACGGACCTGCTCGGCGGATGCACCCGACAGGAATGCCCGCAGCTTTGCCACGATCGCGTTGGACGGCGTCGAAGCGAATCGTACGAAGTCGGAATCCCATCCACGCCGCGCCTCGTCGACAGAGTCGGCACGATCGCTCACGGCGAATGGTTTCGGCACCACATGGTCGCCTGGACTTTACCAGGACCTGTCCTGAAAGCGCATTGTCGGGGTAACATTTCACAATGCACGGCAGCACCAACCGCACGGGCCGGCGCCCGACCCTTGCCAACTTTCCAGGCTCACGTCCATGAAACCCATTCTTGCCCCCTGGTCGTCCCAGCTGCTGAGCATCCTGCGCGTCGTCACCGCTTTTCTGTTCATGGCGCACGGCACGCAGAAACTGTTCGAATTTCCGGCACCGCGCTCGTTCCCGCTGGAGCTGTGGTCGCTCGCCGGCGTGGCGGGGATGCTGGAAGTCGTCGGCGGCGCGCTGATGCTGATCGGCCTGCTCACGCGCCCGGTCGCCTTCGTGCTCTCCGGCCTCATGGCGTTCGCCTATTTCATCGCGCATGCGCCGCAGGGCTTCTGGCCAATCGTCAACCGCGGCGAATTGGCTGCGCTCTACTGTTTCGTCTTCCTCTATCTCGCCGCGGCCGGCGGCGGGCCGTGGAGCGTCGACCGTTGGTGGCGCCGCGAAGGGAACCGATAGGTCCTTCGGCAACGCTTCGTCACGGCGCAGGATCTCAAACCTTATCCGCCCCGCCGGGTGCGCCTTCTGCATCGTTGGCGAACGCCAGCGCAAGCGACCGTCGCCCTGCGCGCACCGGGACCGGAATCACTCTCATTCGGCTTGCGCAAACGAAGGGCCGCCGCTACTATCGTCGCCGATGAGCGGGTCGAGTCGGGCCGCTCGAACGGGGGAGATCGGCATGAAGACGGGACGTATCCTGAAGTGCATCGCGTTCGCGCTCGTCGCGGCGCTGCCATTTTCCGGCGCCAAGGCGGCGGAATGGAAACCGACGAGTGACGTCGAGTTCGTGATTCCGTACGGGCTGGGCGGCGGCGCCGACCTGCTGGCGCGCGTCATCATCAAGATCATGGCCGACGAAAAGCTGGTCCCGGTCAACGTCACCGCCGTCAACAAGCCCGGAGGCGGCGCGTCGGTGGGTGTTGCCTACGTGCTCACCACGAAGAACGCCAATCCGAACACGCTGATACTGTTCAATCCGCAGACCCAGATCACGCCGCTGACGGTGAAGGACGCGCGCGGCTGGCGCGACCTGACGCCGGTGACGAACCTGATGCTCGACGACTACCTGATCTTCGTCGGCAAGGACTCGCCGTACAAGACCGCCGGCGATCTGCTGAAGGACGCCAAGGCCAAGCCGCCCAAGACGGTTTCCATCGGCTCCGCGGGCACCGCCGACGACATGGCGATCGCGGTGTTCGAGGCGGCGTCCGGAATCCAGCTCAACGTCGTGCGCTTCAATTCCGGCGGCGAGGTGCTGACCGCGCTGGCCGGCGGACACGTGAATCTCGCCGCGGGCAACCCGCTCGAGTTCATGGGCTACCTCACCAGCGGGCAGGTGCGTGCGCTCGGCGTCTTCCGGCCGACCCGCTTCGCCGATCTGCCCAGCGTGCCGACGATGAAGGAGCAGGGCATCGACGTGGTGCCGTTCCAGATGTGGCGCGGCGTGGCGCTGCCCAAGAACGTACCGGCGGACGCCTTGACCTATTGGCAGGGCGTGATGCAGAAAGTCGCCGCGTCCAAGGCGTTCAACGATTACATCAAGCAGAACGTGGCGACTCTGCACGTGGTCGGCGGCCCCGACTTCACGCGCTTCCTGGAATCGCAGGAGACGCTCTACAAGGACATGCTGAAGCGACTCGGGAAGCTCTGACGTGGCGGGCTCGCCGACGATCCGCGCGGTCGAGGCCGTGCCGGTGCGGATCGAAGGGGCGCGCGAGTTCCGCATCTCGGAAGGCGCCACGCGGGTCCATGTTTCGGTGGTGCTGCGCCTGCGCACCGACGTCGACGGCCTGGAAGGCAATGCCGAGGTCGTCTCCGCCCCCCCCGGCAAGCCGGAAGAGTTCCTCGAGGAAATCGTCGGCGCCATCGAGCGCTACGTCGCGCCGGCGCTCGTCGGCATCCCGGTGCGCGAGCGCGGGCGCGCGATCCAGGCGGTCGCGCGGGCGCTCAAGGGCCGGGTCTGGACCAGGGCCGCGGTCACCAACGCCCTCTACGACCTGCATGCGAAGGCGATCGGCGTCCCGGTCGCCGATCTCCTCGGCGGACGGCTGCTGCAACGGGTGCCGGTGATCGGTCCCGTGGTCGGCATCATGGACCCGGACGCGATGGCGGCCGAGGCGGCGGCGCAGGCGGCGGCCGGGTTCACCGCGATCAAGATCAAGGTCGGCGAAACGGTGTCGCGCGACATCGATCGCGTCGCCGCGGTGCGCGCGGCGATGGGCGATACGATTGCGCTGCGGGTCGATGCCAACGACCACTACGTTGCGGCCGATGCGATCCGGCTCACGCGCGCGATCGAGCGCTATCGGCCGGAGCACATGGAACAACCGGTGGCGCGACACGACATCCTCGGGCTGGCCGAAGTGCGCCGCAACGTCGGGATTCCGGTCATGACCGACGACATGGTGGCCACGGCCGAGGACGCGATGAACGTGATTCGCCTGGCCGCCGCCGACCGGGTCAAGGTCAAGGTGACCAAGCACGGGTTCGACGGCGCGCGCGCCATCTGCGCGATGCTGGCCTCCGCGGGGCTGACGCCGGTGCTCGGCCACGTGTTCGAGATGGGGCTCGCGGCCATCGCCGAGGCGCAATTCGCGGCGTGCACGCCGGGACTCGCAATGCCCTGCGAGATCGGCTCGATGGCGCCGATGGGTACGGCCGCCGATATCGTCAGCAACGATCTGCGCCTGCAGCCCGGCTTCATCGCGGTGCCGGACGGAATAGGCCTTGGCGCGCAAATCGACTGGTCGCGACTCGGGCGCGGCAGCACGGAAGCGGCCGAGTGAAGGTGCGCGGCGAGCTGGTTGCCGGTGTGTTGTGCCTGCTGTTCGGCGTGCTCTGGATCGCGTCGGCGTCCGGCCTCACCTACATGGGCGATTTCGCGCCAGGCTCGGGTTTCCTGCCGCTCTGGCTCGGTGCGGGGCTGGTCGCGTTGTCCGCCGTCCACGTGTTGTCGTGCCTGCGCACGCAGGCAGCGCACATGCCCGCAAGCCACGGGCGCAAGGTCCTGGCGGTCGCGCTCGGGCTCATGGTGTGCGTGGCAGTCATCGAGCCGCTGGGATTCGTGGTGGCGGTGGGCGCCTATCTGCTGTTCCTTCTGCGCGTGGTGGAGAAGGAAACCTGGCGCACTTCGCTCGGCGTGACTGCCGGTGCGGTCGGCGTGCTGTTCGCCCTGTTTCACGTGTGGCTGCAGGTGCCGCTGCCGAAGGGCCCCTGGGGGTTCTGAGCCATGGATGCATTCGCCCAGCTCGCTCACGGCTTCGAAGTGCTGCTGCAGTTGAAGTACTTCGGCTTTTGCCTTGCCGGCGTGCTCGTCGGACAGGTCATCGGCGCGCTGCCCGGCATCGGACCGAGCGCGGCCATCGCGATCCTGCTGCCGCTGACGTTCGGCGGCGACGCCACCGGCTCCATCATCATGTTCGCCGGCATCTACTACGGTGCGCAGTACGGCGGCACGCTGACGTCGATTCTGGTCAGCATCCCGGGCGAATCGTCGACGGTGATGACAAGCCTGGACGGCTACCAGATGGCCCGGAAGGGACGCGCCGGCGCCGCGCTGGGCATCGCCGCGATCGGCTCGTTCTTCGCCGGCACCGTGGGCACGCTCGGGTTGATGCTGCTCGCGCCGCCCCTCGCGGCTGCGGCGCTGTACTTCGGTCCGCCGGAGTACTTCTCCCTCGTGCTGGTGGGGCTCACCGCGCTCTCGCTGGTCGGCGGCGGACTGGTGAAAGGGCTGATGATGGGGCTGGTCGGCCTGATGATCGCCACCATCGGCGTCGATCCGCAGGTCGGCAACACCCGGTTCATGTTCGGCCAGTTGTGGCTGATGGACGGCATCGATTTCCTGGTGCTCGCGGTGGCGCTGTTCGGCATCGGCGAGGTGCTGGCGGGTGTCGAACAGGGGCTTACACCGCCAAAGGTCGAGCTCAACGTGCGCAATCTGATGCCGACGCGCATCGATTTCATCCGCAGCCGCTTTGCCGTGCTGCGCGGAACGGTGATCGGCTTTCTGATCGGCGTGCTCCCTGGCGCCGGCGCCACGATCGCGTCGTTCATCGCGTACGCCGTCGAGAAGAAAGTGTCGAAGCACCCGGAGGAATTCGGGACCGGCGCGATCGAAGGCGTCGCCGGACCGGAGGCGGCCAACAACGCGGCCGCGACGGGCGCGATGGTGCCGATGTTCGCGCTGGGCATCCCGGGCTCGGGGACCACCGCCGTCATGCTGGGCGCACTGATCATGTTCGGCCTGCAGCCGGGGCCGCAGCTGTTCGAGAAGAACGCCGACCTCGTCTGGGGCGTCATCGCCAGCATGTACGTCGGCAACGCCATCCTGCTGGCGCTGAACCTGCCGCTGGCGGGCATGTTCGCGACGCTGCTGCGCGTCCGCTATGCGCTGCTCTATCCGGTCATCCTGGCGCTTTGCATCGCCGGCGTGTACAGCCAGGCCAACAGCGCCGACGATCTCTGGGTGATGAGCGTTTTCGGCGTGGTCGGTTATTTCATGAAGAAGTACGGCTTTCCGATCGCCCCACTGGTGCTGGGCCTGGTGCTCGAGCCGATGCTGGAAAACGCGTTGCGCCAGTCGATGACCCTGTCGCACGGCAGCCTCTCCATCTTCCTCACCCGGCCGATCTCGGCAGCGCTGATCGGCGTGACCCTGCTGATCGTCGCGGCGCCGCTCATTGCGCGCCTCTTCCGCCGGCCGATCGAGATTCACTGACCACGCCCAACCGGGATCTTCCAATCATGGACCTCCGCGCACGGATCGGCATCGACTGCGGCCGCCAGTTGGCGATCGAGGATGCCGTCGCCTGGGCCGCACGCCACCGGATTTCGTACCTCGAGGTGGAGGCCGATCATGCTCCGAACGCGCTCGAGTCGTTCACCGACGAGCGCTGCCGCCCCTTGCGTGCGGCCTGCGAGAAACACGGCATCCATCTCGGCCTGCACACGCTGTCGGCGGTCAATGTCGGCGAGACTTCGCCGTTCGTCCGCGACGCCGTGGACCGCTATCTGGAGGGCTATGTCGAGGCGGCCGTGCGCCTCGGCGCGGAATGGATCGTCGTGCACGCCGGCTTTCACTTCGGCTCCGACAAGACGCGACGCATGGAGGCGGGCTGCGAGCGCCTGCGGCGCGCCGCCGCTTACGCCGAAGCGCGCGGGGCGCGACTGCTGCTCGAGAACCTCAACAAGGAACCCGACGCGGCCGAGGTCCACTATCTTGCCCACGACCTGGCCGAGTTCCGTTACTACATCGACCGCCTGGATGCGCCGGCCCTGGGGTTGTCCTTCACGGTCAACCATGCGCACCTGGTTCCCGAAGGCATCGACGGGTTCCTCGACGTCCTGCCGATCGAGCGCCTGGGCGAAGTGCGCCTCGCCGACAATCTCGGCGACCGCGAGGTCCACCTCAAGCCCGGCGAAGGCAACATCGATTTCGCCCGCCTCTTTCGCCGACTCGAGGACGCCGGCTATCGCGGCCACTACATGAACAATTTCGGCACGCCCGACGACATGCTGGCGGGCCGTGATGCGCTGGCGGCCATCGCGGCCCGCGCGTAGCCCGCCATCGAGCACCGCGTTGGCGGCAGCGGGTGTCATGCGTGCCCTTGCGCGGCTGCTGCTTCCCGCCGGCGTCGACCCCGCCGTCCTGCCGCTCCTCGTCGGGCGCGGGCTGCGCGCTTTCGCCGACGGCTACATCGCCGTGTTGTTGCCCGCGTACCTGCTCGCGCTCGGCTTCGGGCAATTCGATGTCGGTCTCCTCAGCACGGCGACGCTCGCCGGCTCGGCGGTGGCGACGCTGGCGGTGGGCGCCGTCGGCCACCGCTGGTCGCCCCGCGTCCTGCTGCTCGGCGCGGCGTTGCTGATGACGGCGACCGGAATCGGCTTCGCCGGCGTCTCGGCGTTCTGGCCGCTGCTCGTCGTCGCCTTCGTCGGGACCATCAACCCGGGCTCCGGCGACGTCAGCGTCTTCCTGCCGCTCGAGCACGCGCGCCTCGCCCACGCGGCGCGTGGCAACGCCCGCACCGCTCTCTTCGCGCGCTATTCGCTCACCGGCTCGCTGTGCGCCGCCGTCGGCGCATTGGCCGCGGCATTGCCGCCCTGGCTGGCCGCGGTCGCGAACCTTCCGCTGCTCGTCGGGCCTGCGCGCGATGTTCGTCCTCTACGCGCGTGATCGGCGCCGCGATCTGGACGCTGTACCGCCGGCTGCCCGGCCAGCAGTGACGCGTCGGCGCAGGCGGCGACGCCGCTGGGACCTTCGCGCGGATGGTGTTCAGGCTGGCCGCGCTCTTCAGCGTCGATTCCTTTGCCGGCGGCCTTGTCGTGAACTCGCTGCTGGCGCTGTGGCTGTTCGAGCGCTTCGGTCTCTCGCTGGCGAGAAGCCGGGCTGTTCTTCTTCTGGTCCGGGCTGCTGGCGGCGTTCTCGCAACTCGCGGCGCCGGTCGTCGCGCGCAGGATCGGACTCCTCAACACCATGGTGTTCACGCACATTCCGGCCAACGTGTTCCTGATCCTGGCCGCGCTGTCGCCGAGCCTGCCCGTCGCGCTCGGCTTGCTGTTCGCGCGGAGCGCGCTGTCGCAGATGGACGTGCCCACGCGCACCGCTTTCGTGATGGCGGCGGTCACGCCGGCCGAGCGCGCCGCGGCGGCAAGCTTCACCGCGGTGCCGCGCAGCCTCGCCTCGGCCGCCAGCCCGACGCTATCCGGCGCGTTGCTGGCGGCCGGCATGCTGAGCGCGCCGCTGGTGGCCTGCGGCGTGTTGAAGATCGCCTACGACATTGCGCTGCTCGTGTCGTTCCGGCGCATGCGCCTGCCCGTGGACTCGAAATAGGCTGTTCCTGCCGGTGCCGCGCCCCGCTGCCTGCCTCCGCAGAACGTGGCGCCGCGTCCCCCTGGACGGTCACCGCCGGGGAACGCTCAGGCAGCACACTCCACCACATCTCCGACGCGGGTGTCTTCTTCCCACGTTTCCAGGCGCACCGCGAAGCCCCACAGCCGGCGCAGGTGGAGCACGACCTCGGCCGCCGCGTCGGTGAGCGGCCGACCGCGGCGGCGCAGATGCCGCAGCGTCAACGAGCGGTCGCCGTCGCGGTCGTAGTGCACGACCTGCACGTCGGGGACCCGGATTTCCTGCGCGTGCTGTCCGGCGAGGAGCTTGCGCACGCGCCGGTAGCCGTGCTCGTCGTGGATGCTGTCGACGCGTAGCGCGTCCTCGTCGACGTGGTCGGCGACGGCGAACAGATGGAACTCGCGCATCAGCCGGGGCGACAGGTATTGGGCGATGAACGATTCGTCCTTGAAGTTGCGCATCGCGAAGTCGAGCGTGACCCGCCAGTCGGTGCCGGCGAGCTGCGGGAACCACTCGCGATCCTCGGCGTCGGGCGTCGCGCAGATCCGGCGCAGGTCCTTGAAGAGCGCAAACCCCAGCGCGTAGGGGTTGAGCCCGCCGTAGGCATTCGAATCGAACGCCGGCTGCACGATCACGTTGGTGTGGCTCTTCAGGAATTCGAGCATGAATCCGTCGTCGACCAGGCCCTTCTCGTGCAACCGGTTGACGATCGTGTAGTGCCAGAAGGTCGCCCAGCCTTCGTTCATCACCTTGGTCTGGGACTGCGGGTAGAAGTACTGGGCGAGCTTGCGCACGATGCGCACGAGCTCGCGCTGCCAGGGCTCGAGCTTCGGCGAGTACTTCTCGACGAAATACAGGACGTTTTCCTGCGGCTCGGCCGGGAAGCGCGCCGTGGATGCCGTCGCCCCTTCGACCGGATTCTCGGGCAGCGTGCGCCACAGGTCGTTGAACTGGCGTTCGCGGTGCGCCTCGCGCTCGGCCAGCCGGGCGGCCTCGGCCTTCAGTGTCAGTGCGGCCGGACGGCGGTAGCGATCGACACCGTGCGGCATCAGTGCGTGGCAGGCATCGAGCACTTCCTCGACCGCCGCGGCGCCGTACCGCTCTTCGCATTGCATCACGTAGCCGCGGGCGAACACGAGGTAGTCCAGGATGGCGTCGGCCGCGGTCCATTGCCGGAACAGGTGGTTGCCCTTGAAGAAGGAATTGTGGCCATAGCAGGCGTGCGCGATGACGAGCGCCTGCGTGGCCATCGTGTTCTCCTCCATCAGGTAGGCGATGCAGGGATCGGAGTTGATGACGATTTCGTACGCGAGTCCCTGCATGCCGCGCCGGTAGGCCTGCTCGTTGCGGATGAACTCCTTGCCGTACGACCAGTGCGGATACCCGACCGGCAGTCCGCTCGATGCGTACGCGTCCAGCATCTGCTCGGACGTGATGATCTCGATCTGGTTCGGGTACGTGTCGAGCCCGAATTCGGCGGCCACCTCCGCGATCGCCCCGTCGTACCGCTCCAGCAGGGAAAAGTCCCAGTCGGCACCGCGCGAAATGGGGCATCGACTGCGGCTCTCCTTGCGGAACAGCTCGCGAAACACCGGGTAGATTTCGTCGCGCCGTGTCGCATGACGCATGGCGAAGTTGCCGCTTGCCTCGGCGACGCGCTCGTACTCGGTCCAGAGGGTCGACGAGTGATCCTGGGTATCGGGCGCGGCCAGCTCGAGATACGTGTAATAGCGTGTCGCCGGCAGCAGCCGCTCGCGCAGGAACCGCGCGCTGCGTGCCGGATCGGCACCGAACGCGTCGCCATCCGAGGCCTGCGCCGCGTAGACGTTCCAGCCGCTCGCATAGCGCTCGCGCGCGAATCCTGTCCGCCAGCTCCAGCGCCGAATAGACGACCGTGCCGCCGGAACGCGTGTCGTGAAAGAACGTCTCCTCGTCCACTTCCTCGGCATCGTCGGTGTGGCGGATGAAGATCAGGTCCACTGCGCCATACTTGCGGGTCAGAAAGAGATAGAGCAGCGTGAAAAAGCGCTTGGCGAGGTCCTTCTTGTCCTCGTCCATCGACGCGGACACGTCCATCAGGCAGAACATCACCGCGCGCGCGATCGGCTCCGGTTTCCAGACCCGATTGCGGTAGCGGAGGTCCGGTTCATCGAGAAACGGCAGTTTGCCGCGCCGCCGCAGCAGCCGCTCGAGTTCCGCGTGGATTTCCGCGGCTCGCTTGGCATGGCCCGCCGCGACCGCGACCGAAAATGCCGTTTCCAGCGCCTCCATCTCGCGCGCGCGCCCGCCGGAAAGCGCGATCCGGCGCGCGAGCGCCTGGCGCAGCGTGCGAATGACCGACAGATTGGCGGGCACACCGGACTTCGTGTAGCCCGCCCGTATGCTCCTGCGCTGTTCGGTGTGCCCGATCTCCGTGCGCGCGAGATTGGGCAGCTCGAGATCGTCGAAGAAGATCTGCATGAACTCTTCGCGCGACAGCGAGAATGTGAAGGCGTCGTCGCTGCCGCCCTCCCCGCCTTCGTTGCCGGCACCGCCCGCGCCGCCCGAGCCTTCCGGCCGGGGAATGCGGTCGCCGGCCACGTATTCGCGGTTGCCCGGCAGCACGAATTCGCGATCGCCGCCGCGCCCGAAGCCGAACGACGGCTCGGAGATGTCCTTCTTCGGCACGCGCACTTCTCCGCCCTGCTCCATGTCGGCAAGGCGCCGCTCGCCGACCATCTTCTTCACGGCGTCCTGGATCTGCGTCTTGTAACGGCGCAGAAAGCGCTCGCGGTTGACGGCGCTCTTGCCGCGGCCGTTCGGGCGACGGTCGATGAGGTGCAGCATCACCAGACTCCCGGGTCAGGCGAGGCCGGTCACGACGACTTGTGCACGCGCAGGTACCACTCCGCGAGCAGGCGCACCTGCTTCTCCGTATAGCCCTTGGCGACCATGCGGGCGACGAAGTTCTGGTGCTTTTCCTTCTCGTCGGCCGAAGCCTTGGCGTTGAACGAGATCACGGGCAGCAGATCCTCCGTGTTCGAGAACATCTTCTTCTCGATCACCTCGCGCAGCTTCTCGTAGCTGCTCCACGCGGGATTGTGGCCATTGTTGTTGGCGCGCGCGCGCAGCACGAAGTTGACGATCTCATTGCGGAAATCCTTGGGATTGGCGATACCCGCCGGCTTTTCGACCTTTTCCAGCTCGGTGTTGAGCGCCCCGCGATCGAAGCTCTCCCCGGTCTCGGGATCGCGGTAGTCCTCTTCCTGGATCCAGCAGTCGGCAAAGGTGACGTAACGGTCGAAGATGTTCTGGCCATACTCCGCATAGGATTCGAGATAGGCGGTCTGAATCTCCTTGCCGATCAACTCGGCATACCTTGGCGCGAGATAGCCCTTCACGTGCTCGACACAACGACGCCGCACCTCGTCGGGCAGGTCCTCGCGCGCGAGCCGCTGCTCGAGCACATACATCAGATGCACGGGATTGGCCGCGATCTCGGCCTGGTCGTGATTGAACACCGACGACAGGATCTTGTAGGCGAAGCGCGTCGACATACCGGTCATGCCCTCGTCCGTGCCGGCGTAATCGCGATACTCCTGCAGCGTCTTGGCCTTGGGATCGACGTCCTTCAGCGTCTCGCCGTCGTACACCCGCATCTTCGAATAGATGCTCGAATTCTCGGGTTCCTTCAAGCGCGTCAGGACGGAGAACTGCGCCATCATCTCCAGCGTGCCCGGCGCGCAGGACGCGCCGGCGAGCGACGAGCCGGCGAGGAGCTTCCGGTAGATCTTCACCTCCTCGGACACGCGCAGGCAGTAGGGAACCTTGACGATGTAGATCCGGTCGAGGAACGCCTCGTTGTTCTTGTTGTTGCGGAAGCTGTGCCATTCGGACTCGTTCGAGTGGGCCACGATGACGCCATTGAACGGGATCGCGGAAAAACCCTCGGTGCCCTTGAAGTTGCCCTCCTGCGTCGCGGTCAGCAGTGGGTGCAGCATCTTGATCGGCGCCTTGAACATCTCCACGAATTCGAGCAGCCCCTGGTTGGCGAGACACAGGCCGCCGGAGTAGCTGTAGGCGTCGGGATCGTTCTGCGACAGATGCTCGAGCTGGCGAATGTCGACCTTGCCGACGAGCGACGAGATGTCCTGGTTGTTGTCGTCGCCGGGCTCGGTCTTGGTGATCGCCACCTGGCGCAGCACGGACGGTTGTATGCGCACGACGGAGAAGCGCGACAGATCGCCGCCGAATTCCTCCAGGCGCTTCACTGCCCATGGCGACATGATGCCGTTGAGATAGCGGCGCGGAATGCCGTAATCCACCTCGAGCACGGCGCCGAAGCGCTCCGGCGCGAACAGGCCGAGCGGGGACTCGTTGACGGGCGAACCCTTGATCGCATAGATGGGGTGCTTCTCCATCACCGCCTTCAGCCGTTCGGCGATGGACGACTTGCCTCCGCCCACCGGTCCCAGCAGATACAGGATCTGCTTGCGCTCCTCGAGCCCCTGGGCCGCATGCTTGAAGAACGCGACGATCTGCTCGATCGCCTCTTCCATGCCGAAGAATTCGCCGAAGGCCGGGTAGCGCCGGATGACGCGGTTGCCGAAGATCCGGGCGAGGCGCGGGTCGTTGCGGGTGTCGACCTGCTCCGGCTCACCGATGCCCGCGAGCATCCGTTCCGCGGCGGTCGCATACGCGGCCGGGTCCCGCTTGCACAACTCGAGGTAGTCCTCGAGGCCCATTTCCTCGTTCAGCGTGGCCGAATAATTCGACCGGAAATCGTCGAGCAGCGTCGTCATCGTCATCATCCCAAAAGGCGGTTCAGCGAAATGCCGATTCCCGGGGCCGTTCCAACCCGCTCCCGGCACACGGAGCGGTACACCTTCTTGGTTTTCTCGCAAAATGCACAAGCCAACGTTGCGACTCCGCCCGCCACTTAAAAGGTGTGGCGGCGGCGACCGGAAACGGTATCGGGTCATGCGCCGCATTGGCTGCGGCGGCGCACGCCGGACTGCCGATCCAGGAGACTGCTCGAAACCTGTACTGCATAAGCCGTGCCAGACATGGGGCCCTGTGCCCATCGCGGGTCGCCCAAGGGGCGTCCGGCGCGCCGGGACGCGAGTCGGCGCGGTAAAACCGTGTCTGCCACAGGGGCCGCGCGTCGGCCGCCCGGACCGGGTTGCGGCCAAAAATGGGGAAAGGGTCTGCCCATTTTTGTAACCGGGAGTGCCGTTTGCGAGTCATCGGCGCACGCTTTTGCCCTGGACGGGGAACAAGGTGCCGACGTAACGTGTTCGTCCCCGCGCAGGTTGACCCACAAGGAGTGCCCTTCATGAAACGGCATGGACCCCTGTTGCTGATTGCGCTTGCCTTCGCCTGTTCGCCGGCTCCGGCGCAGAACGTGAAGGTCACACCGCTCGGCTCGCACAGCGGGGAGCTGTGCGACCGCGATCGCGCGACGATTTTCGAGGATCCGACCGGGGTCCGGATCCTCTACGACGCCGGGCATTCAGTGACCGGCGCGGACGATCCGCGGCTGGGCGACGTGCACGTCGTGCTGTTGAGCCATGCCCATGGCGACCATATGGGTGATCGCAAGATGAAGGCGCAGGATGCCGGGACCTGTGCCGCGCCGGAGACCGTCTCCGCCGCGCCCCATTCGACCACCGCGGAGATCGTGGCGGCGAAGAACGCCGCGATAGTCATGATGCCTCCCATGGCGGCGTTCATCGGCAGGAAAGTCGAGAATATCCGCGGCAAGCCCACCGGAGCCTGCGCCGAAACCGGCGGCAATCTCGTCGTGCCGCTGCCGGCCGCGTGCCTTGCCGGCATGCACGTGGGCGGCGCACGCACGGTCCGGACCTCCGGCGGGACGCGCGCGGTAGAAATCACGGCGGTCGCGGCGGCTCATGAGAGCACGGTTTCGCGCGCGTTGCTCACCGAACCCGAAAGGAAGAACCTGGAAGCCGACAATGTCAGCATCACGCTGGGACCTTCGAGCGGGTACGTGATCCAGTTCACCAACGGCCTCAAGGTCTACCTGTCGGGGGACACCGGCCTCCACGCCGACATGAAGTCCATCGTCAACGAGTTCCACAAGGCGAACCTCGCCGTGCTCAACCTCGGTCCAAGCGCGGTGACGGGTTTTTCGGCGGCCTACGCGGTGAACGAACTGCTCAAGCCCGCAACGGTCATTGCATCGCATGTGAACGAGGCAGCCACGATCAGCGGCAAGGTCACGGCGGGTTCGCGCACCGCCGCGTTCATGAGCCTGGTCAAGGGCCGCCCCGTGCATCTGGCACTGAGCGGCAGGACGATGGAGTTCGACGGCGACGCCAAGTGCGTGGCCGGCTGCTGACCGCCCAGGACCCGCCGACAGGGCCGGACCAAGGCCCTGTCATCGAAACCGACAATACGTCAATGCAGCTGGCCGCGAAGTTCCCCGCCGGGGGAGATCGAAGTATGCACGTTCCCATAGGCGACGCCGGCGCGTATCGCCGCAATGACCTCGTCGAGCTCGCCCGCGGCGATCTGCTGTGGCGCGGTGGTGGCAATCACGTTGGCTGCGGTTATCGTCCCTTTGACGGATCCGGAGGTCGGGTCGGGACAAAACGGCGTCAATGCGGCTACTGCGTCCGGCGCCTGAGTCCCTGCGGTCTGGCAAAGCCATATGACGATACCGCCGTTGACCCCCTTCTGGGCGAAGTGAATGTGCGCTTGTGAAATCGCCCCCTGGAGATTCTCGTAGTCGAGGTCGTACTCGATCACGCCCTTCTTGTCGTTGATCTTGAGGCGGAGCTCGCCGGAGGCCCCCGTCGACACCGACGGAACCTCCTCGAATCCCCTGAGATGAACTTTGACGGTTTCTGCGGCGGCCGGGACGGCCGCGGTCAATGCAAGGCTGGCGCCAATGGCGGACAAAGCGGTAATGAGCAGGCGGCGACGCATGGGGATCCTCCGTAGTAGGACAGTACGCGACACGGAAAACACGCGGTGACCATGCCTGTCGGTCACGCAGGTGTGTACAGCCACGTGGTCGAATTATTCCCGCGCCGCAGGATGACCGTCCGAGTCTCCCCCCATCCCTAAATTGCCGGCCGGCGGGGGCTCTTGGGGCCGCACGGGTCTCAAGCGCCGGGACCCATGCGCGCGAAATGGCCGGAGTCATCGGCCAGGTCGAGAAAAGTGTAACGATTGCGCAGAAACCGCGCATTGCGCATGGCGGCCGAGTAGGCATCGGGGGAAAGCCCGATATCGGCCGGCGTGGAAGGACCACCGACAAGTTCGAGCACCGTGGCAAGCCGCGATGCCGGTAACGTCACGGCGCGTATGGCGCGCACCATTTCGTCCCAGACTTCCGCAATGCGCTGCGAAAGCTTCCTGGCGGCGTCCTCGGACAAGCGCTTCGGCTCGAACTCGCGCCAGCACGATTCGCCCATCGCCGCACCGAAAAGCCGCTGCAGCGTGTCGCGCGTCACCGCGCCGGGATTAACCTGCGGCGGCCCGCCGGCCAGGACATCCTCCTGAAGGCGCGCCATCGTCAACGTTGCCACCGCGACCTGCTCGCCATGAAGAAAAGAGGCGCGGCCGGGAGGCGCGAACATGTCGATATAGTGACTGATCAGGTGCTCGCCCTGGCTCGCAGGATGGCTGCCGCCACAGATCGTCATCCCGTGGCCGGAAAGCACGAGGGTACGTGCCAGCGCGCGCATCGCCTCGGGATCGCCGGTGAGCAGTGCCTCGGGGTCGTCGAGCAACACGGATTCATCCTGCGCCAGCAAGGCGAAGGGGGCGCGCCGATACGGGGTCCCGAGCAGGTGGTGCGACAGGAGCCAGTCGGCCTGCGCCGTCGAGCGGCAAAGCGAATCGCCCAGCCCCGCCCGGATCATGCGCGCCGGCGCATGCGCCAGCACTTCGAGGTCGATGAAGACACCTGCCGGCGCTGCGGCGGCGAGGGACTGCTTGTGGCCGTCGACGGTGATCGCCGCGTTGGTCGACGTGTAGCCGTTCATCGACGGTGCGGTCGCGAAGACCGCATAGGGCTTGCCGTCCGTCGCCGCTGCGTACTTGCAGAGGTCGTTGATGGTCCCGGACCCGACCGCGACCAGCGCATCGGCGGGAGCGCACGCGTGCCGCAGCTTTGCCGCCGTGTCGGCGTCGGCGTGCGGCTGTCCGGCGAGCACGATCGGAAGTACCGTGCCCACTGCAGCAAGCGCACGCTCGACTCGTTCGCCCAGCACCGCGTGCGTCGCGGCATCGCTGACAACGGCCAGCCGGCGGCCCAGATCGAGCGATGCGACGAGCTCCGCCTCCAGGCCACGAAGCGTGCGCTCGATCGCCACAACTCGCACCGGAACCTTGACCGGCGGCCCCCCGTCCGGGTCGATCCAATCGCCCCGCATCAACTGTTGAAGCGCATCCGGTGTGCCGGCCGCCGGTCTCATCGTGCGCAGACCCCGGCGCCGACGGCAATCATGCCGACATCGTCGGGGCACCGGCGCACGCCGCCAGAATGTCCTCGACCTGCCCCCGCAGCGATCCCTTGGCGGGCGAGAACGCGCGATCGAACACCGCCGAGCCGATGGTGAACGCATCGACGCCGGCCTGGGCCAGCGCATCGATCTGCCGTTTTGTGCTGATACTGCCGGCGACGATCAATTTGCCTCCCTGCAATGCCGCGCGCGCGGCGCGCACCAGCTCGAACGGATCGGCCTCGGTCGCACGGTACGCCAGGAGATCGACACCGCCGCAGCCCATCGCCTGCGCATTGCGGGAATGCTCGGCAACCATTTCGGCCGATCCTTCCAACCGCGTCGGGTGGCCGACCGGGCAGCCTGGAAACGGGAAGTAGCCGGAAAGGTCGCCGAGGATTCGCGTCGCCGCGTCAAGATCGGTCCCGCCCAGCACGCGGTCGACGCCGAGCTCGCGCGCCACGTGGAGCGATCGGAGCATGGCTTCGGGTGTCGTGCTCACGACTTCCAGGTAACAGAGGGCTCCGCGCCGCCTGATCTTCTCGGCCAGGTCGCGCATGGTCGCCGGCGGCACGCCGACATCCTTGAAGCCGATGTGCGTCACGCCCAGGTCGCACGCCGCATCGATCAGATCGCCGGCGTCCTCGATCGTGCGGTCGTGACGCGTCAGCATGAAAATGAAATCCAAGGACGGCTCCCGGCGCATGGAGGCTCGGACACGCAGGGACGCATGTTGGACGCAAAGGATTGCCGCTGGCAAGTGCATCGTGCATCGGATCGGGTGCGGGTTGCAGACAGGGGCGGGTTATCATTCCGCGCCATGGCGTGTCGAACCCGAAAGCTGTCCGCCGGAATGATCGCCCGATACGCCCGTCGATTCGCGGTCGGTCGCTCTTCCGCGCTTTGCGCGCTGGCCATCGGGCTGGCGGCATGCACGCCGTCGCGTGAACCATCACCGGCGGTGCCTGAGGCCAAATCCGCTGCGGCACCGGTCACAAGGCGTCCCATCCCGGAGACCGCCCCGCCAGCCGGCGCCAGCACTTCACCGGCGATCACCGTTGTGCCCGGTGCAGTCCCGCGCCCGCCGGCATCCGCCATCGTCGTTCCACCCGGTGCGCTCTATGTCTGCGTGGTCGAATCGGGGGGCACGACACGGCAAACCGCCATCGAATACGCGGAGAAGACCGACCTGTTATGCCGGAAACATCCGGAAATGGGACCGTGCCAATACGAGCGCAATGCGTGCCGGCGCATCGCCGGACGGGTCTACGCCGCGGACGGCACCGAAATCACCATGGCGACCGAGGCCGAGTACGACAGGAAAGTGCGGCGCGTACAGTTCAAGACCAACTAGCGAGCCCGTGCGCGCAAATCGCCACCTGCTCCGAGGCCTGGCGCATGCTTTCCCCCATGCCAAGACCAAGCTTCAACCCGCCGGATTCGGATAGCGAATCTGAATTGCGGCGATCTCCGCGAGCGTCGGTCCGTCGATGTCGAACTGCCCGGCGGCGAGATCCTCGTCGAGCTGGGCCATGGTCGTCGCGCCGATGATGACTGCCCCGAGATACCAGCGACTCCTGACGTAGCCAAGCGCGAGTTGCACGAGCGAGATGCCGCGCCGCTTCGCCAGCGCGGCGTAGGCTTCGCTCGCCTCGTGCACGATCGGCTTGCGGAAACGCGCGCCCACGCCGTCGAACAGCGTGTAACGCGTGCCCGGAGGTTGCGCCCCGGCCAGGTATTTGCCCGCCAGGATGCCGCCGCCCAGCGGACTGTAGGCGAGCAGCGACATCTTCTCGCGGAAGAGCGTTTCCGCGAGATCGTTGTCGACGCCACGGGAGACGAGACTGCAGCTGTTCTGGATCGTGACCGGACCCGGCACGCCCAGCTCCCGCGCAACGCGCCGGAACTCGCACACGCCCCACGCCGTCTCGTTCGACAGTCCGTAATGGCGGATCTTGCCTGCCTTGATCAATGCCGCCATCCCTTCGACCTGCTCCTGTATCGGCGGCCCTTCCGTTTCCTTCGCCGGGTCGAATTCGGTCGCGCCGAACATCGGCACGTTGCGTTGCGGCCAGTGGATCTGATACAGGTCGATGCAGTCGATGCGCAGGCGCGCGAGACTGGTGTCGACCGCCTCGGCGATGACATCGCGCGTCAGATCCGTCCGGCCGTTGCGGATCCACTCTCGGCGCCCCGGACCGGCGACCTTGGAAGCGATGACGAGGCCCTCGCGGCCGCGGCGCGCCAGCCAGCTGCCGAAATGGGCTTCCGTGCGTCCCTGAGTCCTTGCGTTCGGCGGCACCGGATACATTTCGGCGGTGTCGATGAAATTGACGCCATGCGCCACTGCGCAGTCGAGCTGGGCATGCGCGTCCGCTTCGCTGTTCTGCTCGCCCCAGGTCATCGTGCCGAGGCAGATTTCGGAAACGCGGAGGTCGGTACCGGGCAGTGTTCGATATTTCATGACTTTCCAATGGCCGGACCCGTGAGGCTCGTCGCCGAGGGACAATCCAGGCGCAAGCCGGTCACGCCGCTTGCAGCATCGACACGATGCTCGGGCGGCAAGCTAAACTTCGGGCATGTTCGCCCGCGTCGCCTCGCTGGTCTCGCAGTTGTTCGACTCGTCCCCACTCCGGCACGCCCCCTTCCGGTACTTCTACATCGGATCGGTCGGCGCCGCCCTTGGCTACACGACACAGACGACCGTCATCGCGTGGCTGATGGCCACGCTGACGCCTTCGGCGCTCATGGTGGCGCTCGTGCAGACCGCGAGCACCGCGCCGGCGCTGCTGTTCGGGCTGTTCGCCGGGGCGCTGGCGGACCTGGTCGACCGCCGTCGGGTCATCCTGGTCACGCAGATCATCCTGTTCGCTGCCACCGCGACCCTCGGCGCAACGACATTGCTCGGCGCGATCGAGCCGGCGACGCTGCTCGCGTTCACGTTCGTCATCGGTGCCGGATTCACATTCTACATGCCCGCGCAGCAGGCGAGCATCAACGACCTTGTGGCGCGCGTCGACGTGCCGCGCGCCGTCGCGCTGGGAGCGGTCGCCTTCAACGTCGCGCGCGCCGTGGGGCCCGCGCTCGCCGGTGCCGCGGTCGCGTGGCTGAGTTCAGGGAGCGCGTTGCTGGCGAGCGCGCTGTTCTTCATCGTGATGGTCGTCGCCGTACGCAGGTGGAAGAGTCCGGTGCGCACCGTCCGCGGCATGCCGGAGACGCTGCTGTCGGGCATCCAGAGCGGCCTGCGCTACACCCGGCACTCGCCACCGATGCGGGCGCTGATCATCCACAACGTGAGCTTCACCTTTTGCGCAAGCGCGCTCCTGGCGTTGTTGCCCGTCATCGCCCGCGACCAGCTCGCACTGGGCGCGGCCGGTTTCGGCATACTTTCGGCCGGCTTCGGCATCGGCGCCGTCGTCGGCGCGCTGCTGCTACCGCGCGGTCTCCAGCGGACGTCGCTCAACACGATGGTCATGGCCTGCACTATCCTGTGGATCGTCGGCGCGCTGCTCGTGGCGTCGGCGGGGTACACCGCGGTCGCGATCATCGGCGCCGGCGCAACCGGCGCCGCATGGACCGGCGTCCTTTCCAGCCTGTCGGCCGGAACGCAGACTGCGGCGCCGGCGTGGGTGCGCGCTCGCTCGGTGTCGATGAATCTCATCGCCGTGCAGGTGAGCATGGCGCTGGGCAGCGCCCTCTGGGGGTGGCTCGCGTCGCTTGCCGGCACTCCGATCGCGCTTGCCGCCGCGGCCGGCACCATGCTGCTGCTGCTCGCCGTCAATCGGCGTGTCCGGCTCCGGATGGGTGACGAGGCCGATGTGACGCCCGGCGTCCAGCTGCCGGACCTGGCGATCGCCGTCGAGCCGTTGCCCGACGACGGACCGGTCCTGATCCAGATCGAATACCGGATCGATCGCGAGAATGTCGATCGCTTCATGCGCGCCATAGCGAAAGTTGAGGCGATCCGGCGTCGCAACGGGGCGAGCGATTGGCTCGTCTTCCGCGATCTCGGCGAGGACGGCCGCTTCGTCGAGCGCTTCATCATCCGGTCCTGGGCCGAGTACGTGCGGCTGCGGACGCGGATGACGATGGCCGACCGCGAGAAGCAGGACCGCGTCGAGCGGTTGCAGAATCCCGACGTGCCGGTGCGGGTTTCGCGCCTGATCGCAACCTAGGCCATGC
>CAVPUM010000015.1:0-23822 GCA_963708855.1 uncultured beta proteobacterium
GATTCCGCAGCGACGGCGCGTACCCCACCGGGCTGAAAGAGTTTCGCAAGGGTGACCAGCATAGGAATTCGCCCCCCACAAGGTCAGAGCGGACTCCACATCACCTAGAGTGTTTCGAGTGCCTTGGCAAGGTGCGGATCCACGACAAGCTTGTTGACCACGCGGAAGCGGACGATCAAGTCGTGCACGATCTTGGCCTTGTTTGAACCGATCGCGCACAACACTACGCCAGGGGCCGCTCCGTTCGCTGCCCGTCGCGCGACAGCTCTGAAATGCTCGAGCGTGATTCCTGTCCAAAGGCTGGACAGCCGTTCAAATTCGGCCTTTGCCGCCGGATCCGAGTCTACGTTTTCGAGCGGAACCAGTGCGCCGCCGATGTCGCCGGCGCAGCAGCGCTTCAACTCGGCGACGGGAACCCCTGAATCCACCATCAGCTCCGATCCCCATTTCTGCCAGCTCTGGAAAGCACCCGCACCGGTCAGGATAGTATCGACCTTAGCGAGCTTGCCCTCGATCGCTCCGCGATCATCCCGTGAGCCGAATACATCGCGATAACCCTTCATCAGCTCGATGTATTCCCTGATCGTCATCCTCTTCTGCTCATCGAAGTTGCGCGGAAGGACGGGAAGGATTCCCTCCAGCGATGGCACTTTCTGGCTTGACCCCGTGAGCAACTCGCTCAGCGCCTTGGCCAGTCGGGTCGACGAGATGCCGCCCGCGGCGGGGGACACACCCACCGGGTCGCCCACGGTGGGGATCACGGGCACGGTCCGGAACCGGCGGTGATCCCCGATGCGGCTTTGTTGGTGACGGCTGAGCGCGTGTATGAGCTCGAATGCGGTTGCTCCCCAACTGACAGCGATTCCACTGTTGGAGTGATCCAGCTGCTCGCGTACGTACCAGGCGCAGTTGTCGGCGAACCGCGACAGATGCTGCGGCCATGTGGTCTTGTTGGGGAGGCCCGGCGCGCTGTAGAACACTCGAAGCTCCCTCAGGCAACCGCCGGACTTGACGCTCAGGGACTTCTGGAGACCCAGATAGGCATCACGGCAGGCGAGCGCGCGCAATGCGGCCAGCTCGTCCCGACTGACGCACGCCTCATCGAACGTCTCGCGAATACTTCGCATCGAGCGCCCTTTGCCTATAAGTCCCGAGATCTTCCCTTTCGGATCCTTCAGTTTGGGGAAGAGCAGCTGTGCTATCTCCTTCCCGCGCATCCCCTGAACGTGGAGGAACGCGACAGCCTTGACCGGATCGATCTCGCCGGCGTTCATGCCATGGTCGTTGTCATCATCCGTCACCATCGACTCCCTCCACACGGGACACCACGGGCACCCAGCTCCGCGGCCTTCGCAGGACTGACGGCGCGTAATGCGGCATAGAGGGTTCGCACGTTGATGTGGCCCTGGCGAAGTGCTTCGAGCTCCCAGTCGGTGCTGAGCACGAAGCAGCCGCAGAGCTCGAGTGCCCCAGCGCGCCCGCCAGCCACGGGGCGCGCGGGTAGCGAACGTTCCGGGGGAAGTAGTACATGTCGGTGCCCGCGGAGGTCACGGTAGCTACCAGATTCCCGGTCGCCGCCTGTTCCTGAAGTCGATCCCACTCGCGCATCGCAACCGCTGTCCATTCCGCCGCGTCATCGGCCTCGCCTCTGACGAAATGAAACGTCATCGGATATTCGCCCCCTTGGCCATACCAGCCGCTCCGATATTGCTCCCGCGCGGTCACCTGTGCAACCGCCAGCGCGCCGTGTCCGATCGGCAACTCGAACGCGGACAGATGGGCATGTGCCGGCAGGCTCGCCCCGGCCCGGATTCCATTCCAGATGACCAAATATCCTTCGAGGGCGGCTGCCAACGCGGCCGCCTCGGTGGCCACGGCGTACGCTGCCTCGGAAGAAGTCTCCAGCATTGGATTCCACCCCTGCGGTCGGTGGTCGGCAGCGACAATGGTCAGTGCCGATGGCATGAAGGCGTAGGGGTTCGCGAGCACGCGGTGGGGTCGCTGCCCGAGGATGATGCCCAGGTATGCCTGCCCGGACGCGGCAACCGCGTCGATGCAAACGGGACATACCGCCGGGGCATGTGGACGTTCGCCGCGGCGTGGGACATGTTGCAAAGTGAAGCTGAGCCCGCGGTACGGCGGCAGGCGATAGAAGTCGAGCTGCTCGGCGTCATACGTAGCAAACCCGCGCTCATGCTCGTGCCGTTGCAGCATACGTGCGGCCTCGGCCAAGGGTCGGCCATCGAGTGCGCCACGCAGCGCGGGATGGGAACTCTCGGCGGCTATTGAAACACGATCGGCGATTGGCATCGTTGGCACCTCGGGGCGCACGGTTGCGCTTTCCGCATAGCGTCACCCGATCCTTTCGCCCGTTCAATCGCCAATTGTTGCCGCCGGAAACAAAATCTTGCGCGCTTGGCGCGATCCCCATGTCCTATCGGGAGGCGTCCTTCGGGAAGTCCGGATGACGCGGCGCACCAATCGATTTCGCTGTCGCCGACGCAAGAAATTGCGCGCGGTCAGCAACTCATTACGTTGGCGCTCCATCCCGGCCACCGTTAGTGTTGGCACACAAGGGCGATCTGTCCGATCCGTTCGCGACCGAGGCCGAGTGGCGCGCGGTCGCCGAGGAGTCATGACCGATCGCAGGGTGACGTTTCCACGGCGCGGCCGCTGATTGAACAGGGGGTCGCGCGCTAATCCTGGCTCGCGGGGCCTGGCATGGGACGGCCCTGCACGGTATCCGACTTTCGCCGCGACGGCACCCATGCAGCCGGAGCGGGTACGAGGAGGGGGAGATGACGCGTGAATCGATCGTGGGGATGCCGGAGCGCCTTGGGCTCGCGGGGGAATTCCAGCGCTCATCGAGAGCCAGCTTCGGATACTGAGCGCGATGATCCTGCCGAATGGCGCCGTGCTCGCGTCACCGAACGGCGGCTACCGGGCGCACTGGGTGCGGGACGGGCTGTACGTCTCCACCGCCGCCGTCACTCTTGGTCTGAGCGACCTCTCGCACCGGCTGATCCGTGCGCCGTTCAACATCTTCCAGAAGCACCGGGCGAAGATACTCGGCGGCATCCGGAGGCCGCCCGGCAACAACTTCGATTACATCCACGCGCGCTATCATCCCACGCACTTCGACCAGTTCGCGGACGAGTGGGGGCACAACCAGCTGGACATGATCGGGCTGTTCCTCCACCTGGTGGCACGCCTGCCGGAGAAGGGAATCGACGTCTTTCAGACGAGCCGTCAGTACGAAGACCGCATCCTGCTCTCGCACATCACGCGCTACCTCGAGACGCTCGAGTGGTGGAGAGTGTCCCGATTACGGTGTCTGGGAGGAAGGGCCCAAGCTCAACTCCTCGTCGTTGGGTGCGGTGCTGAGCGGCTTGCAGGGCTTGCTCCGCCTGAACGACCCGGATCTCTTCTTCAACGAGGCGCAACTCGAGAAAGGCCGCACGGCGCTCGGGCAGCTCCTGCCGTCCGAATCACCGAGGCGGTCGTGCGACCTTGCGCAGCTGAGCCTTATCTGGCCGTTCGACGTCCTCGACGACGAGCAGGCGATGACGGTGCTGGCCAACGTCGAGCGCGAGCTGGTACGTGAGCGCGGCGTGATCCGCTATCACAGGGACGCGTACTTCAACGGGGCTGATCGCCGCTTGATCACGGTTCGCAACCCACGCACCGGCCAAGAGGCCAACGACTACGCCGAGGACGACAAGAAGGCCTTCCCACACGACTCAGAGGGAACGGAAGCCCAGTGGCCGCTCGGCCTCGCGTGGCTCTCCATCGTCCACGCGAAACTGGCCAAGAAGGCGCGCGCGAGAGCCGGCGCTTCGGAGGAACCAGCCGCGCTGGAGAAGTCGGCCGCGTACCACAAGGAACGCGCTGGGCGCTACATGGCGCAGCTCACCGGCTGTGCGGTTCCCGTCGCAGGCGTCGAACCGGGGTACATTCCCGAGTTGTACGTCGGCGATCGACCGAACCTCAACACGCCTCTCACGTGGGCTACGGCGTTCTGCATCGTCGCCGCGGTGGCGCTCTCCGAGATCGACGATCCGGGCGTGCCGTACTCGGTTCTATAGTCATGCGAGCGCCCCGTACAACGTGGGCCAAGACCGGCGGCGTCGTTTTTTGGACCAGTTTCGGACCAATCGCGGCCTGTTTCATCTTCGCGACCTCGCGCGCCGACATACGGCCACAAGCGGTCCCTCGCGGGGCTTGCATGCCGGGCGGCTGCCAAAGATTCTGAGAAAATCGCGCATAGCTGCTACGACCCCAGAACCTGCATGGTAGATTCAGTCGCATGACGGTAACGGACTGGCTGCTCGATTCGGACCCGGCCATCCGCTGGCAGGTGTTGCGCGATCTTGTCCACGCACCGGCTGAGGTCGTCGCGGCAGAGCGTGCGCGGGTGGCGACCGAGGGCTGGGGCGCCAGGCTGCTGGCGTTGCAGGGCGAAGATGGCCAGTGGGCGGGAGGCGCGTGCTTTCCGGCGCGAAGCTTCAACTGGCGCGACGAGAACCAGGGCCAGCCCTGGACCTCCACGCTGCCGACGCTCCAGCTGCTGCGCGACTTCGGGATCGACCCGGACACTGACCGGGTGCGCCGGGCGATGGCCGCGGTCAGAGATCACTGCCGTTGGGAGCACGCCGGGCAGCCGTTCTTCACGGCGAGGTCGAGCCTTGCATCAACGGCAGGACCGTCGCCCTTGGCACGTACTTTGGTCAAGATGTGGACGGCATGGTCGCCCGCCTACTCGCTGAGCAGCTCGAGGACGGCGGGTGGAACTGCGAGGCGGAGAATGGTTCCGTCCGCTCGTCGTTCGAGACCACGATCAACGTCCTGGAAGGACTGCTGGCGCACGAGCGCGCGACCGGAGGCTCGGCGGAATCCATCGCGGCGCGGCGCCGGGGTGAGGAGTACCTCCTCGAACGAAAGTTGTTCCGACGCAAGAGCACGGGCGAAGATCGTCAACGCGGCCTGGCTGCAATTCTCGTTTCCCGACTCGCTGGCACTACGACGTGCTCCGTGCACTCGATTACTTCCGCTCGGTCGGCGATGCGCCGGACTCCGCGCATGGACGAAGCGATCGATCTGCTCCGATCCAAGCAGCAGCGCGACGGCAGGTGGCTGCTGGAGAACACGCATCCCGGCAAGGTCCACTTCGCGCTTGAGGACGGCGACGGTCGGCCCAGTCGGTGGAACACGCTGCGGGCGCTGCGTGTCCTCAGGTGGCATGGGTAGTTGCACGACAGATAACCGTCGTCTCTAGCCCGCCCGGGAATGACGCGGCTCATGTCGCGAAATGCCCACATGGATCTTCGCTTGCGGCCACTTCCAGACATTGGGACATATGATGGCGGCATCAGGTGAGGGGAATGGCCATGGCGACACAGGACGATCCGCCGACCAACATCGCTGAGCTGCTGCTCAAAGCCTTCGAGCTTCCGGAATGGCTCGTCGAGCCGGCGGTGCGCTCCTGCCGGCTGTTCAACACCGCGCTCGATTTCATCTTCTACGACGTGCCGACGCTGCGCGCCGCGCTGGGCGAAAAGGACGCGCCGATGCGGGCCCGGCACGAAAAGCCGCCATCGCGGATCATCGATTTCGATGCACTGAGCAACCCGGAGGGGTCACTGCTCCTCATCGACGCGACGACCGCGCCCTACGTCCACAGATATCAGAGCGTGGAGAAATTTCTCAAATCACCCTATCAGGAAACCCGCGACGTCGACATTTCCACGATCACCGGCGTCGGCAGCTCGGCGCTGGGAAGCGCGGCCTTGGCTTGGGACATCTCGGTCGCGCTCGAAAAGCCGGTGCTGGCAATCGTGCCAGGCTATGGCGTCGCCGACGTCGTCCTGCAGGGACTCGGCGGCTGGTTCGCCTTCGGTCTGCATGATTTCCTCGGCAGCAAGACACTGATTCAGACGGGGCTAGCGATGGCTGCCCCGGAGACCGCACGCATCGGTCGGGGGCTTCCCGCGTCGACGCCGCAGGAGCCGATCGCGCGCGGCGCGCCGATCTTCCGCTACGGCTCAGGCTCATCGGATGTGCTGCATGCCCTGCTCGAATATCGCGTGACACCTTTCCGCCTGTTGGTCGGGCACAGTAAGGGGGCGCTGCAGATCAACAATGCGATCCAATCCCTTCCTGCCGAACGGACGCAGGGGCTGCGCGTGGTGACGCTGGGTTGCCCGATCGGCGAAAATGTCTCGGGCGTGGACTATCACCAATATCTGGGGCTGTTCGATGCGCTCGGTCAGCTCAATGTTGGGGTCATCGGCCCGACCATTGGCCGCCGACCTGGCACAGCACCAATCCCATGTTGCCGCCTGCCATGGCGGCCGGCGAGATGACTGCCGAGTCAGTGCGCGACTGAAGCGGAGCGAGGGCGCGCGCCGCACGGCTTGCGGCTGACGCCTGAGCACCAACCTCGGCCGTTGCGCCGACCTCGACAGGAGGTGATGCCGCGATCCTCGCCACGCAGCAGGTCGCGCGCCTCTGCAGAAGCGCGAGGATGAGGCTGCTTGACGCGGCGGACCTGGTTCGCGTGCGGTCGCCAGTGCGTCGGCGTCGACCCCAGCGATGGCGATCGGTCAGATCCCATCGCGCGTGCGTGCGCCGACCACGGTCGGACAACGTGGCCGGACAACGTGCCGATTGCACATTGTCTATAACGACGCTATACTTTGTCTCATTATAGACAACTGCGGTGATCGCCATGACCTCGACAGCGCGCAAGATCGTTCCACTGCCCAAGCCGCGACGCGGCAAGAAGGCCACGGCGGCCGGTGCGCGACAGGCTCGGCCCTATGCATCGCGCGGAGTGGGCTCCCAGGAGCCGATCGATGTAGCCAGGGCGACCGGCCACATCAAGTTGTCGAGGACCGCTGCCGAAGGCAAGGACCTGGGCGTGATTGCCTATCATTCGACGAAGGGCGTGGACGACTACGTACGCCAGGTCGCGGGCGCGACCCCAATGCAGATCGTCGAGATCGAGCGCCAAGGCGTTCTCGGCTCGTTCATCAAGGATCTCTCCAAGCGCATGGAGATCCCGTCTTCGCGCATCTTCACTATCCTCGGCGTTCCCAGGGCCACGGCGGAGAAGAAGGCCGCGGCGGGCGAGCGGGTCGCCGGCCGCGGAGGTCAGGCCGCGATCGGCATGGTGAAGTTGCTCGGGATCGCCCAAGACATAGTCGCCAACAGCACCGCGCGTGAGGCGCAGGGATTCGACGCCACCCGGTGGTTGGGGCAATGGATCGAACGCCCGCAGCCGGCTCTCGGTCGGCGCAAGCCTGCCGACCTGATCGATACGCCCACCGGCATTGAGGTGGTCGCACGGCTGCTCGGCTCGATCGAGAGCGGCGCCTTCCAGTGAGGCTCTGGCGCATCGCTGCCGAGACCCGCACCTATCGAGCCACCGATCTGAGCGGCGCGGGTGCAGCTGAGTACCCAGGTCGCTGGAATGAGCACAAGGAGCCGGTTGTCTACTGCGCGCCGACGATCGCCATGGCGGTGTTGGAGACTGCGGCTCACGTCGACGATCGGGACTGCCCTTGAACCGGTTCCTCGGTTGGAATCGAGGTACCGGACACTGTGTGGGCGCGCCGTGAGGAAATCGCCGTCGCCGCGTTGCCGCCAACCTGGGCGGCGATTCCCGCGGGTCGCGCGAGCGTGAAGGTCGGTTCCGACTGGCTGGCATCGTGCCGGTCGCCCATCCTGTTGGTGCCTTCGGCAATCGTGCCGGAGGAGTGGGCGTCGCTCATCAATCCTCGGCACGCCGACGCTCCCACGATCGGCGCCAGCGCCGTCCGTCCGTTTGAATTTCAACGACTGTTCCGAGCCTGACGACATCGACCCCCAGCGAAGGCGATGGAGCATTTTTCGTGAATGATCGGATTACGCAACTTGGATGGTCGCAGGTTTCTTCACTCCCGAGTGTGCTCCGCAAATATTCGATCTCGGATGAACAGAGCCCGTGGCGCGACTTGCACCGAGCGTGTCTGACGCGCACCGGGGGATCGATCGAGAGCCGCGTCCAACGTAGCCCAAATCGGCCATCGTCGCAAATGGCCATCATCGGCATCCCGACTTTCTGGCATCAGCCGCGCCCGGACGGCAGGAAGCGTCCCGCGCGATCCGGCCGCGCGTGCCCGCGCCGAAGGGCGATCGCGCCATTGACCAGCACATGGTCGATGCCGCGGCAGATCGCCTGCGGTTGCTCGAACGTGGCGACGTCGAGCACGGTCGCCGCATCGAATATGCACAGATCGGCAAACCAGCCGGCGCGCAGTTCGCCGCGCTGCTGCAGATTGAATCGACGCGCGCTCAGCCCGGTCATCTTGTGCACGGCGGTCTCGAGCGGGAAGAGTTCGAGATCGCGGCTGTAGTGGCCGAGCACGCGCGGAAATGTTCCCCACAGGCGCGGATGCGGATGACGATCGTGCGGCAGGCCGTCCGAGCCGATCATCGTGGCTGGATAGCGCAGCACGCGCTGCACGTCGTCCTCGCGCATCTGGAAATAGCAGGCGCCGCCCGGCTGCAGCCGCTCGCAGGCTTCCTGCTGCGTGCAGCTCCACTCGGCGGCGATATCGGCCAGGTGCCGCGCCGCCATCTCCGGATGCGGCACCGACCAGGTGACGATGACGTCGATGACGCCGTCGACCAGATCGGCGCGCAGGACGGTCGAGCCGGCGACGTAGGGGTAGGCATCGAGGCCGATCGGTTGCCGGCGCTCGCGCCGCGTCGATGTGCGCCAGCGTCTGCACGGTGCGGCCCCAGTTCTGCGGCCCTGCGCACTTGTGATGCGAGATGACCACCGGCACGCGGCCGCGCCGCGCGGCGGCGAATGCCTCGTCGAGCGCGGCGAAGATATCGTTCATCTCGTTGCGGATGTGCGTCGTGTAGATGCCGCCGGCCTCACCGGCGATGCCGGCGAGCAGGGCGAGCTCATCGACATCGGCGGCGGCGCCGGTCGCGTAGAACACACCGGACGACAGGCCGATCGCACCCGCGTCCATGCCTTCGCGCAGCAGCTCGACCATCCTCGCCTGCTCGGCGCCGGTCGCCGGGCGGTAAGGATCGTCCATCGTCGCCACCCGCAACGTCGAATGGCCGACCAGCGCCGCGACGTTGACCGCGGGCTGCGCGCGGCCGACGGCCGCAACATAGGCGGCCATCGTCGGATAGACGTACTTGTCGTTGCCGCCAAGCAGGTTCAACGGCGGCGGCACATCGGCGTGCACGAGCGGCGCGAGGCTGATGCCGCAGTTGCCCACGACGACCGTGGTCACCCCCTGCGTGATCTTCGGCAGCATCCTCGGGTCGGCGAGCACGATCTGGTCGTCGTGCGTGTGGACGTCGATGAAGCCGGGCGCGACGATCATTCCCGCGACATCGATGACCTCGGCGTCCGGGGCGACCAGACGCGGGCCGATCGCGGTGATCCGGTCGCCGTCGATGCGCACATCGGCAACGAACCGGTCCGCTCCGGTGCCGTCGATGACGGTGCCGCCGCGCAGCAGGAGCGCCGACTTGCCGTTGCCGTGAGCGGGATTCATGTACGATTTTCCGTTGTCGTTCGATCACGCGGACGGAAGCACGGGATGGATCTCGTTCTCCGAGCCCCGCTCCTTCAGCACCTGCCGTACACGCTTCAGTTTGCGGAACGCGGCCGGCCCGCGGCGCAATCCGACGCCCACCATCAGGATTTCGAGATACGCCAGCTGCGCCAGATAGGCCTCGGTGCCCACGCGCATCGCATGGTCGACCGGAACCACGACTGGCAGCACCACGTCGGTCAACCGGGCGAGCGGCGTATTGAGCTGCGTGATGGCCACGATCATCGCGCCCTGTTCCTTCGCCACCTCCACCGCATTGAGCAGGCTGCGCAGCCGCCCGACGTAGGAGATCGCGAGCACCACGTCGTTGCGATTCATCGTGGCGGCCGAGATCAATTGCAGGTGCCCGTCGAAGTACGCGCCCGACGTGATGCCGAGCCGCGCGAAGCGCGCCTGTGCGTCGCTCGCCATGAACATCGAGACGTTGCCCACGCCGTAGCAGTCGACCCGCCGCGCCTTGGCGATCCGCGCCGCAGCGCGTTCGAGTTGCTCCGGAACGACGTGCCGCTCGAGATTCGCGAGCGCGCTGACCGCACTCTGCAGCACCTTGTGCGTCACCGTCTGCATGTCGTCGCCGGGCACCACCGCGCGGTGCAGCATCGATTTTCCGACGGCGAGGTTCTGTGCCAGCCGGAGCTTGAACTCGCGCAGGCCGGCGCAACCCAGCGCACGACAGAACCGGGTGATCGTGGGCGGGCTCACGTTGGCCCGGCGCGCCAGCGCGTCGACGTTGGCATGCAGCGCGAACTCCGGATCCTCGAGCATCGCCGCGGCAACCTGCTGGTGCGCCAGCGACAGCGTGGCGACGCGTTCGCGCATGGCGACGAGCAGGTCCGAGGCGGAACTGCGAGGGATGTCGCGACGTCCGGTCATCGGGTTCGGTTTCCGTGATCGCCAGTAGAAAGTGCGAAGGCTGCCTTGCCGCAGATTGCGACCTTGCGTGCCGATGTCGCAGGGTGGCATGGGCGGCACGGCGGGAGAAAGCGTTGGGCTCGCGTCGATCAGTTCGGCTCATCTGCGTCGGGTTCATCAGGATGATCATGGCAGATCGTCCCGCAGACAAGCCTTGAACCGCCCCGGCGCGATCTCGCGCAGCGGCGGTACCGTCGCGGCGCAGGCGTCCTGCGCGTGCGGGCAGCGGGTGCGGAACACGCAGCCCGAGGGCGGATCGACGGGGCTCGGAATGTCGCCCTGCAGCAGGCGACGTTCGCGCCGCGCGTCCGGGTCGGGCCGCGGCGATGCCGCGAGCAGCGCCTGCGTGTAGGGATGCAGCGGCGTCCGGTACATCGTCCTGGCCGGCGCGATCTCCATCACCTTGCCGAGATAGAGCACGACGATGCGGTCGCACAGATATTCGACGACGTCGAGATCGTGCGAGATGAAGAGCATCGTCAGGCCGAACCGCTCGCGCAGGTCGGACAGCAGGTTGATGACCTGCGCCTGGATCGACACGTCGAGCGCGGACACGGGCTCGTCGGCGACGATGAAGCGCGGTTCGACGGCGAGCGCGCGGGCGATGCCGATCCGCTGCCGCTGCCCGCCCGAGAACTCGTGCGGGAACCGTCGCGCATGCTCGGGCGCGAGGCCGACCAGCCGCAGCAGTTCCGCGATGCGCTCGGCTCGCGCGGGACCGCGATGCAGGCCGTGGGTCGACAGCGCCTCGTCCAGCGTGTCGCCGACGCGCCGCCGCGGATTGAGGCTCGCGTACGGGTCCTGGAAGATGATCTGCAGATGGCGCCGGTACGGCCGCATCGCGCGCGCCGACAGCGGCGCGAGATCCACGCCTTCGAAGACGACTTCACCGGCGGTCGGGTCGAGCAGCTTCAGCACGCTGCGTCCGATCGTGCTCTTGCCCGAACCGGATTCGCCGACCAGGCCCAGCGCTTCGCCTTTCCGGATCTCGAAGCTGACGTCGTCCACGGCACGTACCGGGCGGTCGCTCGGGCCGAAGTACTTCTTGAGGCCGCGCACGGCCATCATGGGGGGGGCCCCGCGCTTGCGGCTGTCGCCGCGGCGCTGCTTCCCGAAGGGGCGCGGTGCGCGCCCTTGGGCGACCCGGCGGCGCTCACGCTCACCTCACCGCCCATCTGAGGCAGCGCGAACGCTGTCCGTCGGCAACCTCGGCCAGCGGCGGCATCGCGGCTTCGCATTCGGCGACCGGCGAGCGCACAGCGCGGCGAGAACGCGCAGCCCGGCAGCGGATCGAGCGGGCTCGCGACCTGGCCGGGGATGGCGTTCAGGCGCCGCATCGTCGCTGCGCCTTCGTCGTCGAGCGCGCGCCGCGGCAGGCAGGCGAGCAATCCGCGCGTATACGGATGGCGTGGCGCGCGAAACAGCTGGCGCACGCCGCCTTCCTCGACGACGCGCCCGCAGTACATGACGACGACGCGGTCGGCGATCTCGGCGACCACGCCAAGGTTGTGCGTGATGAACAGCACCGCCATGCCGATCTCGCGCCGCAGCTTGTCGAGCAGCGCGAGGATTTGCGCCTGGATCGTCACGTCCAGCGCCGTCGTCGGCTCGTCGGCGATCAGCAGCACCGGATTGCAGGCCAGCGCCATCGCGATCATCACGCGCTGTCGCATCCCGCCCGACAGTTGATGCGGATATTCGGCGAGGCGCTGTTTCGCGGCAGGCATTTCCACCAGCTCGAGCATGTCCCGCGCGCGCTTCAGTCGCAGCATTGCGATCCATCCCCAGGTGAATCTCCGCGGCCTCGGCTATCTGGCTGCCCACCGTCAGGACCGGGTTGAGGCTCGTCATCGGCTCCTGGAAGATCATCGCGATGTCGCGGCCGCGCAGCCGGCGCAGCGCTTTCGCCGGCAGCCGCGCGAGATCGACGACAGCGCCCTCGCGCGTGCGGAACAGGATTTCCCCGCCGACGATGCGCCCCGGCGGGTCGGCAATGAGCCCCATGATCGACAGGCTCGTCACCGATTTGCCGGAACCCGATTCGCCGACGACGGCGAGCGTTTCGCCCGCGTCGAGCGTGAACGAGACATCCTCGACCGCCTTGACGAGGCCGGCGTCGGTGTCGAAATGGGTGCGCAGGTGGCGAACCTCCAGCAGCGGGGCCGCCGAGCGCGCCGGTGGGGTCGTGGTCACAGCGCCTTGCGCAGCTTGGGGTCGAGCAGGTCGCGGAGGCCGTCGCCCACCATCTGCAGCGACAGCGCCGAAAGGATGATCGCGAACCCCGGAAACACGACCAGCCAGATCGCCTGGTGCGCGAACTGCTGGCCGCTGGCGATCATCGTGCCCCAGGTCGGCAACGCGGGGGGAACGCCGACGCCGAGAAACGACAGGCCCGCCTCGGCGAGCACGGCGTAGGCGAAGATGAAGGTCGCCTGCACCAGGATCGGCGACGCGATGTTCTGCAGGATGTGGACGAGCAGGATGCGCCACGTCGCAACGCCCAGCGCGCGTGCAGCTTCGATGAACAGCAGCTCGCGCACGACCAGCGTGGATGCGCGCACCACGCGGGCCACGCGCGGCGTATAGACGATCGCGAGCGCGAGGATCACGTTGGTCATCGATGCGCCCAGCACCGCGACGAGCGCAATCGCGAGCAGGATGTCCGGGAACGACATCATCGCGTCGACCACCCGCATGATCGGGCCGTCGAGCCGGCGGAAGTACCCGGCGGTGAGCCCCAGCAGGACGCCGCAGGTCACCGAGATCGCCACCACCAGCGCGCCGATCATGAGCGAGTACCGGGCGCCGAAGATCACCCGCGAGAACACGTCGCGACCGAGTTCGTCGGTGCCGAACCAGTGCGCGGCACGCGGGCTCTGCAGCCGGTCGAGGATCTTCAGCGCGGTCGGGTCGTACGGCGTGAGCCACGGCGCGAAGAGGGCAGACAAGGCAACGATCGCCAGGATGATCGCCCCCACCAGCACCACCCGTCGCCGGAACAGCTTGCGGACGATGATCGACGAGGGACTGCGGGGCGCTGCGATCCGTGGGCCCTGCGTGACGGCGTCGGCGGCGGTCATCGTCGAGGCGGGCTTCAGTATTTCACCCGCGGATCGATCGCCAGGTACAGGAGGTCGATCAGCAGATTGATGAGGACGTACAGTCCCGCGATCACCAGCAGCGCGCCCTGGATCACCGGATAGTCGCGGCGAAGGACCGCCGACACGACGAGGTTGCCGATCCCGGGCAGGCCGAAGACCGTCTCGGTGACGATCGCGCCGCCGATCAGCAGCGCGAACGTGAGGCCGAGCACGGTGACCACCGGGATCAGCGCGTTGCGCAACGCGTGGTGCAGCACCACGCGTTGCTCCGACACGCCCTTTGCGCGCGCCGTGCGGATGTGATCCTCCCCGAGGACGTCCAGCATGCTCGCCCGGGTGAAGCGCAGGATCAGCGCCGAGTTCACCACGCCGAGCACGATCGCCGGCAGCACCAGATGATGGAGGCGATCGGACAACGGTACGCCCGGATCGCCGTAGCCGGCCACCGGGAACCAGCCGAGGCCCACCGCGAACATCTGCATCAGGATCAATCCGAGCCAGAAGCTCGGGATGCTGGCGCCCAGCATCGCGAATCCCGAGAACGCCTGGTCGACCGCGCTGTTCCGCCAGACGGCGGCGACGATGCCGCAGGGTACGCCGATCAGCATCGCAATGGCCATCGCGAACAGCGTGAGGAAGAACGTCGGCTCCGCGCGCTCGATCAGCGCCTGCGTCACCGGCCGCTGCAGGAAGATCGACTGGCCGAGATTGCCTCGCGCGAGTTCGCCCAGCCAGTAGGCGAACTGCACGGGCAGCGGCTTGTCGAGCCCGTAGGACGCACGCAACTGCGCGATGTCGGCGGCGGTGGCCTGTTCGCCGAGCATCACCGCCGCGGGATCGCCCGGCGCGAGGCGCGTGATGAAGAAGACCAGTGTCGCCACCAGCAGCATCACGATCACCATGCCGGCGAGCCGCGACGCAAGATATCGCGCCATTCCCTGGGAAAGCAACCGAGTCACCTCCGGGCCGGATCGACGGCGGCGCCGCGCATAGGGCGTCGCGCCGAGCCGTTCACACCGTCTACTTCTGCAGTCCGGTGTTCCAGAAGAAGGGCCAGGGCATCGCGACGTAGCCGTCGAGCTTCGCCGAGCGGGCCGTGACGCTGTTGAAATTGCCGACGCGGATGTACGGCACCTCGGTGAACACCACGGCCTGCACGTTGCCCCACAACGCGGCGCGCTTCTTCGGATCGGCTTCGGCATTGAACGCCGCGAGCGCGGCGTCCTTGGCCGGCGAACTCCACCAGCCGGGCGCGCCGTCGCCGAGCTGCGGCGGTGTGAGCGTCGGTTCGGGCAGCACGGCGGAGTGCGTGATGTAGATGTCCCACAGCGCGGGGTCGTTGCGACGCTGGATCAGGGTCGACCAGTCCACCACCTGCATGTCGACCTTGAGCCCCGCCGCCTTGAGATTCTCGGCCATCACCAGCGCCATCCGGTAGTGGAAGTCGTATTGCTGGCTGGTGAGGATCTTGATCGGCGTGCCGTCGTACTTGGCGGCTGCCACCAGCGCCGCGGCCCGCTTCGCGTCGCCCTTGCCGTAGTTCTCGGTGCCGGCGGTCGAATAGAACGGCGTGTTCTTGGCGTAGTGATTCGCGTCGGCGCTGTAGAACTTCGGGTCGCCGAAGCCGGCGCCCAGCATGTCGGCGTTGTTGAGGGACGCTTGAACCGCCTGGCGCAACGCGACATTGGCGAGCGGCCCCTGCTTCGTGTTCAGCACCAGGTACGGGAAACCGAAAGGCGCGGTGAGCACAGGCTTCACGTTCGGCGCGCTTTCGAGCCGCGAGTAGGACTCCACCGGGAGCACGTCCGCGAAATGGTATTGCCCCGAGAGCGCGCCCTCGACCCGCGTGTTCGCGTTGGGAACGGGGAGAAAGCGCAACTCGTCGAGCAGTGCTTCGCGCTTGCCGCCGTAACCGCTCGCGGTCTCGGAACGGGCGCTGTAGCCGTCGAAGCGCACCAACTGGACATACTGGTCGGGCTTGCGCTCCTTGAACATGTACGGCCCGGTGCCGATGAACTGGGTGAGCGGCGTGGCGATCGAGTCCTTCGCCATGATGGCCGCGAAGCCGTTCGAAAGCGCGAGATGCGCCACCAGCGGCGCGTAGGGGCGGTTCAGCGTGATGACGATCGTGTTGGGCCCCTTCGCCTCCAGCGTCTTGATCTCCTTGGCCACGGCCTTGCCGCGCGGGGCCATCTCCATCCAGCGCTGCAGCGACGCGACGACGTCCGCGGATGTCATCTCCTTGCCGTTGTGAAACTTGACGCCCTTGCGCAACGGGATCGTGTACACCAGACCATCCTTCGAGACCGCCGGCATGCTCTCGGCCAGCATCGGGACCACGTTCGAGTTGGCGTCGTACGTGTACAGGAGCTCGTACACGTGCTGCATGATCGTGCCGACCAGATCGGCGGTGGAGGCCATCGGATCGAGCGTCTGCGGCTCGCCGATCATCGCGATGTTGGCGGCGCCGCCTTTCGGGGGCGCGGCGAATGCAGTTGCGCTCAGGCACGCGCCGGCGACGACCGTGGCGATCAGCGCGCTCAGCAGTCGGACGGCGACAGCCAGGCGAAAGGTGCGGGGCAGCGGATACTCGGCAACGGCGCGCGACATGGCTCCTCCTTTGCGTGCGGGGTGGTTGGGCAGGCGGCGGGTTGTCTCCCGCTCGTGCGCTGCATGCACCGCAGCGATGTAACTTATTTACAGAACGTCGGCAGTGTACGCCTTGGCGTGCGCGCGTCAAGCGCCGACGACCGGCATCGCCTGTAAATTTGTTACAGGCATGTCGGCTGCATTGCAGGGCGCCAAGGCCCAAACGGAATCGAATTTCGGCTAATCTAAGGCCCGCCACGCGGACGCATGCATGGAGCAGGGCGGTCAGCGTGTTTGCGCCAAGCTATTGAAGACAATAGTGGGAATAGCGACCAATCCCCCTGGGGACGCCAAGAAAAACAGAGATTTGGCCGCCTCAAGCGGCTTTTTTCTTGTCTTACCCCCGAAATCGCCCCCGATATAGCCTTCGGGTCGCGCGCTATCATCGCGCGATGCGTCCCGCCGTCGTGAATCCCCGTCTCGAAGAGTGGCGCCGCTGTTGCCTGTCCGGCCGGCATCATCGCGGTCAGGCAGGAAGCGCCGAGGGGAAGCGACGGTCGAAGCCCCTGAGCCGGTGCTTGCCGAACCGCGTCGCCGCGTTGGTGCGGCGCAAATATGATCGCGCTATGCTCGGCACCGAACAGACTGGAATTCCTTGATGCGCCAGCCTAGTCACGATTATGCGCTGGCGCCCCTTCACTCCCGGCAAGGCAACCTTGGTCCTCCTCTTCATGGCGGCGAAGAGTCGCTTGGCCGCGCAAACCGACGACGTAGCCGAACTCCCGAACGCGCGAATCATCACGGCGACAGAGGAGTTGAATCAGATCATTGATGACATCCGAGACGCCCCAGACGTACCGGAAGCCCCACCCTTGGCGATTCAGAACGAGCCCCCGCTGTCCATTCATACGGTAGGAAAGGTTCTGCGCCCTCCGCCGCGATAGCCCAGTGCCGCAAGCGCGTCGGCGTAAGTTGATTTCCGGCGTCTCGCATCGTCGGACGTGCGAGGGTAGCCTGACCCTCAAAATAATCGCGCCTGGCGCGTTCTACTGATGTTCGACGCCGCTCAAGTTCGCTATGTCGGTGACATTTGGACCGGTCGCGCATGCAGGCGCGTGTCCAGTGCGAAGTCTTCCTGCGACCGCTTGGAGTAAAGCGTGGTGGCGACATGAACGTCAAAGATCAGGTTGCCAGCTGTGCGTCGACACCGCGCTCGGAATGACCACAAATGCATGGGCGGACGACAAGCTGTCACCAAACACTTGCTGACCCGCGCTTGCGACACCGGGCCTGAGCCAATTTGCGTCGGGCACGGCATTGGGCAGGACGACGTGAACCGACGCGGGGTCGGTGATCACGGCGGACGTCAATACGTGCGGAACCGTGTCGAGGGCGTTGAATCCCTTGTGGACCGCGACTTCCAGAATGGCGGTGGCGGGATCAATAGAACAATAGACGATTCTCTTTCCCCGCGAATTCCAGCGACCACCATATAGCCGCGCACCTTCCCCGCTGTCCCACGTTGCCGCATGCTTTCTTTCATCCAACCGCCATGCGACGAGAGTAGTGCCACCCATTGCGGCTGGCAGCGGAGTCACGTGTAGACGCCGTATTGGAGGCGGCCGAGTAGTTGCTCGACCATCTCCACACCGGCGGGTGAGGCCAAGAGGTCGACGGGGCGGCGTTGATTGAGTGCCGTGGCCGGAGTGGTCAGCCATTTCTCGGCCTCGGATTGGTTTCCAAAAATCTCTGCCGCGGTGGTCAGGATTTCGGCGAACTTCCATGCTCGGCCACTTTGATCTTGGCTTAGCGGTTTATGTGGGGTCCCCGTGCGGCGTTGTACCGTGCGAATGCTCACACCGACAGCCTGCCCCACGTCCGCAGGCTTCATGGTCTGGATGTGTTTGACCATATGTATCAATACACCACCGGGGAGACCTTTCAGAATTACCTCGTGTACGTCCAACTTTGAGGTGATGGACTTTTGAATACGTGTCGCCCGCCCAGAAACCTGACGATCTGCGCAAATGAACTGGGATTTTTCGCCGCGTTCGGATCGATTCTGCGTGCCGTTCGATGAGGGCTATCTGACATGTTCCTGCACTCCTGCGACAGTTGACGTATTTATTATGCCAGATGTCGCGCCGCTGCGCAAACCGCCGCCCATCCCTCTCCCATCAGGGATCAACGGGAAATCACTTGCCGGGCCGACACCAGCGGCGCGCTCGAACCCGGTCAGCGTGAACACTTGCCGGCAGTGGTGAGACGGTGGCAACCGACGGCAGGCATAACGGTCCTACGGTGCAGGTTCGGTACCTTTTTGGTTCGGACCAATTCCGCGTTGTCGGCGGCGACATTGGTCGTTGACCGTCTCACGATGATCCGAGGCAGACGCCGGAGGAGGCGATCCTCCGGCGCTTACCTTCGCCGCACTCACGCTGCTGCAGCCATCGGCCTCGCGCTGAGGCTCTTCGCGGCGCGAAGCAGCGCGGCTCCGTCCCCCGCCAGGCGCTGCCGTGCATGCAGGCCAGCGAGGTGCGGCTTGCTCGCGCGCCAGCGCGCTCCAGGATCGCGCGCGTGTTCTGGCGTGCGCGTAGTAGTCCAGCCGGCTGCGCGGAACGCCTCGCTGGGCCCGAGGATATCGCGCCTCGGTGATCGGCGGATGCTCGATGCCGCCCTGGGTGAAGAGATCGCCGCAAAGCAGCGTCTTGCTCGTGCGTCTCGGCCATGTAGCCGCATTCCCAGCCGTGCGGCACGTGCGGCGCGTCGTACCAGCGCATCTCGCGCCTGTCCCAAGGATCAACGTCTCGCCGTCGGTCATCGCCTGGGCGCGGCGGTCGGTGGCGTCGTTCATCGAGACCATCGCGGCGATGCCGCTGCAGACAGGGATCGCGACTCGGCGCCGCGGCGAGAAATTCGTTCAACGACGCCGCATTCGTCGGCTTCGACGTGCGAGAAGGCGACGTAGCGCAGCCGCTCCGCGGCATTACCGCCGATCGCCTCGGCACGAGCGGGAACATGCTTGCGTGGGCCGGTGTGGAACAGCAGCGGCTCGTCGTCGGCGATGAGGTATTGGTTGAAGGTGAACGCCGGCCCGCCGGGGATGTCCACCGGCGTGTTGATGCGGTAGATGCGCGGGGCGATTTCGTGGACGTTGGTGCCGTTCGCTGTTCGTGATCATGGGGCCTCCGGTGGGTGCTCCTGAGGATGTGTAACGACGGCCGTGGCGTTACACATCCTCGGCAAATGACCGTAAATGCACGGCGAACGGAAGACCCGGCCCGAGGACGCCGAGCTCGCGCGGCGCATCACCGCGGCCGGCACGCGCGTCGACCCCGCCGCCGAGGCCGAGCTCTACCGCCTGCTCGCCCCACGCGTGCGCCTCTACGGCCGCCGCCACCTGCGCGACGACGACGCGGCCGCCGACCTCATGCAGCAGGTGATGCTCATGACGATCGAGAAGCTGCGCGCCGGCGAGCTGCGCGAGCCGGAGCGCATCGCCTCGTTCGTCTTCGGGCATGTGCCGCATGGTGACGCTGGAACGTTCGGCGCGGCGCCCGGCGCCGCGAGGCGCTGCTCGAGAAGTACGGCGACACTGCCGACGCGGTCATCTCCCTCGCACCGCGCTCGACGCGGCACGCTCGCCGCCTGCCTCCAGCGCGCTCGCCGAGCGCGAGCGCTCGGTGGTGGTCCTGACGTTCCTCGGGGACAGATCGCGGGACGAGGTCGCGTGGGAGCCTGGGGCTTTCCGCGGCAACGTGCGCGTCATCCGCCATCGCGCGCTGGCGCGGCTGCGTGGGTGCGTGCTCGAGGGGGCGCCATGACCGGCCCTCGCTGCGCAGAGCCCATCGAGGTCGAGCCGCTTGTTGCCTACTGGCTGGGCGAATTGCCGGCGGCAGCCGACGCACCGATCGAGGAGCATGTCTTCGGCTGCGCGTACTGCGCGCGGCGGCTCGAAGAGATCGCCGCGCTGGCGTCTGGCATGCGCGCGGTGGTGCGCGGCGGCGCGGTGCAAGCCGTGATCACGCCACCCTTCCTTGAACAGATGAGGCGGCAGGGCATGCGCATCCGGGAATATCGCCTGGCGCCGGGCGAGCGCGTCGCTTGCACGATCCGCGCGAACGACGACGCCGTGGTCGGCCGCATGCAGGTGGCGCTCGCGGGCGTGAAGCGCGTGGATGCGCTACAGAGCATCGATCTGGGCGATGGTCACGTGCAGCAGTGGCGCCTGGAGGACGTGCCTTTCGATCCGGATGCCGATGAGATGCTGTCATTGCCCGCGGCCATAGCGCTGAAGAAGTTGCCGGCCCATACGTTCCGCGTGCAACTCGTCGCGGTGGATGAGTCGGGTGAGCGGTCGCTCGGGGAGTACACGTTCGCGCATACGCCGAGCTGATAGTGCCTCCGGCCGATTCGATCCTGAGTCATCTGCGCCAAGTCCCCAATGGCTCTGCGACGGCACGCTCCGGCGTGGATGCCTGGGCCGGCCGACGTTCGTCCCCATCGCGCCATCCCGACCCGCACGCCGAAGTCGGTGTCAGTAGGATCTCGGCATGCCCAGCATGTGCTCGCCGATGTAGGCAAGAATGAGGTTGGTCGAGATCGGCGCGATCTGCGGCAGGCGCGTCTCGCGCCATTTGCGCTCGACGTCGTACTCGCCGCGCGTAACCGAAGCCGCCGTGGGTCTGCATGCACGCCTCGGCCGCGTGCCACGCGGCATCCGAGGCCAGCAGCTTGGCCATGTTGGCGTCGTCGCCGCAGGGCAAGCCGCCGCCTGGAACAGGGCCGCCGCCTTGCGCAGCACGATGTCGGCCGCCTCGGTTTCGGCGTAGGCGCGGGCGATCGGGAACTGGATGCCCTGGTTCTTGGCCGATCGGCCGGTCGAACACGATGCGCTCGCCGCCATACCGACCGCCTTGCGGATGAACCAGCGCGCATCGCCGATGCCTCGGCGACACCAGGATGCGCTCGGCGTTCATGCCGTCGAGGATGTAGCGGAAGCCCTTGCCTTCCTCGCCGATCAGGTTCTCCACGGCACGCGCACGCCGTCGAAGAACACCTCCGTGGTGTTGTGGTTGATCATCACCTTGATCGGCCTGATTTCCATCCCCTGCCGAGGCGTCGCGCATGTCGAGCAGAAACACCGACAGTCCCGTCGGTCCTCTTCTGACCTGGTCGAGCGGCGTGGTGCGCGCCAGCAGCAGCATCAGGTCGGAGTGCAGGGCGCGCGAGGTCCACACCTTCTGGCCGTTGATGACGTAGTGGTCGCCGTCGCCGTCTTTCGAGCCGCGCCGGGTCTTCAGCTTGGTGGTGTCGGTGCCCGTGGTCGGCTCGGTCACGCCGAACGCCTGCAGCCGCAGTTCGCCGCGTCGCGATCCTCGGCAGGTACTCGCCTTCTGCGCCGCGCTGCCATGGCGCAGCAGCGTGCCCATGATGTACATCTGCGCGTGGCACGCTGGCCGGCGTTGCAGCCCGCGGCGTGGATTTCCTCGAGGATCACGCCGGCCGCGCGCAGCGGCAGGCCGGCGCCGCCGTATTCCTCCGGTATCAGCGCCGCCAGGTAGCCCGCCTCGGTCAGCGCCGTCGACGAACGCGGTCGGGATAGGCATCCCGCTCGTCCAGCTCGCGCCAGTAGGCGCCGGGAAAGTCGGCGCAGATGCGGCGCACGCTCTCGCGTATCTCCGGGAAGTCCTCGCCGAGCGGAACGTGCACGTGCTCTGGCGCAAGCGTTGGCGCGCGTCATCGCGATCGACGGGCCGCCGGCACGCGGGCGCGTCGCCGCGCGGACGTAATGCGCGGGCAGGCCGGCGCGCGCGACCGCGCCGTGCAGTTCCGTGTTCGGCGAGGTTGCGCGCGAGTACCTGCGCCGACCGCGAGCAGCTTCGTCCAGATCGACGCCGGTGCTGAGGCCCATCGAGTCGAGCATGAAGCACAGATCGTCCATGACGATGTTGCCGCTGGCGCCGGGCGCGAACGGGCAACCGCCCAGCCCGCCGAGCGATGCGTCGAAGCGCCGCACGCCGCAGTCGAGCGGCCGCCGCCACGTTCGCGAGGCCGGTGCCGCGGGTGTCGTGGAAATGCGCGCCGACCGGGAGCGCACCGACCTCGGCCATCACCGCCTTGAACACCGCGCGCACCTGCGCGGGATCGCCATAGCCGACGGTGTCGGCAACCAGCGACTTCGTCGGCGCCGGCCTCGGCGTACTGCGCGGCGCAGCGGCCGCACCTCGTCCACCGGCGACGCGACCCTCGAACGAGCAGCCCAGCGCCGTGGACAGGCCGCCGATCAGCACCGGGCGCCGGCCCGCGGGGAGCGTGTTCCTGCCGAGCTCGACGATGTCGCGAAAATCGGCCATCGACTCCTCGCGCTCGCGCCGCACGTTCTTCAGGTTGTGGGTGCGGCTCACCGACAGGATGAAACTGAGCCTGTGCACGCCCAGCGCGAACGCCCGCTCGGCGCCCTTCATGTTCGGGATCAGCGCCGCCACCGTGAGGCCCGGAACGGCGAGCGCCGCCGGATGACCTCCTCCGCGTCGGCGAACTGCGGCACTCAGCTTCGCGCGGCACGATAGGACGTCACCTCGATTTCGGGCACGCCCGCGGCCGCCTCGGCGTGATCCAGGCGATCTTGTCCGCGTCGGCAGAACGTCCGGAATGAGCTGCAGGCCGTCGCGCAGGCCGACTTCGCAGACCACCACTCGATATCGCGCCGCATGGGTGCGCTCCGAATTCGCCGTTCAGCGTCCCTTGAATTGGGGTTTGCGCTTCTCGTTGAAAGCCGCACGCCCTCGAGCCCGGTCCTCGGTGTCGACCAGATGGTTGTAAGCCTCGACTTCGAAGCGGTAGGCGGTCGTGAGTTCCATCTGCATGCCGTAGCGCATGGACTTTTTCGCCTGCCGGATCGACATCGGCGCGTTGCGGCGATGGTGCGCGCGGTATCGAGCACCTGGGGCTCAGCTCCTGCCCGGGTCGCACAGCCTCGTTGACCACGCCCCAGTCGTACGCCTTCTGGGCGGTGAACGGGCGCGCGGTCATGATGAGTCTCCTTGGCGCGGCGCTCGCCCACGGCGCGGGCAGGTTCTGCGTGCCGCCGCCGCCCGGGCATGATGCCCAGCGGTCACCTCGGTCAGCGCGAAACGGGCGGTCTGGACGGCGTAGATGAAGTCGCAGCGAAAGCACCGTCTCGAGGCCGCCGCCATAGGCGTGTCCGTTGACCGCCGCGATCACCGGCACCGGCAGGTCGACCAGCGCCACGATAATGGCGCTCGAACAGTTCGTGCTGCGCGCAGCCATGCTCTCGCCGGTCATGCCGTTGCGCTCCTTCAGGTCGCCGCCGGCGCAGAAGGCCTCGCTGCCGGCGCCGGTCAGGACGATGCAGCGGGTCGTCGCCGGCGTCGTTCGGTCAGGCGCGTCCACAGGTCGAGCAGGTCCCGGCCCATCTGGGTGTTGAACGCGTTGCAGAACGCCGGTCGATCCAGTGTCGCGACGAGCACGCAGGGTTCCACCGACTCGGCCGTCAGCGTCGTATAGTCGGGCAACGGCTTCATGCCTCTTCCTCGCGCCACAGCGCCTTGTTCCTGTGCTCCCCCAGCCT
>CAVPUM010000016.1:0-69027 GCA_963708855.1 uncultured beta proteobacterium
AAAGCCCAATGCAAGCGCGTGCAGCGCGGCGTCGTACGACGGCGAGCCGGGCGCGAGCCCGCCGGCCGCGACGACGACCGCGCCACCGAGCGCGAGCCACGCGTAGCCCGACAGCAGGCACACCGCGATGAAGCGCGTGAGCCCCTTGCCGCGCACGGTGCGCCGCGCAATGTCCTGCTTGCCAAGCCAGAGTGCCAGCGCGAACAGGCCGCCGCCGAAGACCGCCGGTCCCCATGCGGTCGCCGTGCCCAGCAGTCCGGCGATGATGCCGGCGAGGATCAGCGCGAACGCGCGGCGGGCGAGGGCGAGGGCGGAAGGAAGCGCGCACTCTCCAGGCGCTCGCCCGCGATCGTCAGGATCAGGAAGGCGAGCCACCATGGAACGACGGCATGGACCGTCGCGCCCAGTGTCCACAATGCGTTGCCCGTCGCCCAGCAGAGGGCGCCCAGGGTCAGCGTGAAGGTGAACATGGCCGTCTGCCGGCGCAGATATTGAGCGTCGCGGCGAGCAGCACGAGGCTGCCGAGCAGGAACAGCCATGGGGCGACGCTGGCGTGCCGCGATGGTCCCAATGCCGCCGAGTCCGGCGAAGAGGGTTGGGCATAGGCCCAGCCCCGGCCGATCGCCACCGCGCGCTCGAGCGAAATCACCGTGCCGAAAAGGCGCAGATCATCAGCGGTCCGTGCATCGCGGGCAGCGGGAAGCGGCGATGTCGGGAACGCTCCAACCAAGGCGCGCGAGCCCCGCGCCGATGCCGGCGAACAAACCGAGAAAGCCGAGGATCAGCAGCGGAAGGCGCGCGAGCGGAGGCATGAATCGGGGACAGACCACGTTTTTCCGGGAAGGCCTCGCCCGAGCCGAGGTCGGGGACAAAACGCGGCCGTCTCGATTTACTGGTCCCCTTGTTACGGGCCGCGTTGGCTGACGAGCTGTTTCAGCGCGATCGGATCGAGCAGCTTCACCGCGCGGCCCTGGATCTGGATCAGGCCCTCGCCCTGGAATCGCGAGAACAGCCGGCTGACCGTCTCGAGCCTTGAGTCCCAGGTAGCTGCCGATCTCCCTCGCGCGTCATGCGCAGCACGTACTCGGTCGATGAGTAGCCGCGCCGACGGTAACGCTCGGCGAGATTCAACAGAAACAGCGCGAGCCGCTCTTCGGCGCGCATGCTGCCCAGCGACAACATGACGCGGTGATCGCGCGTGATCTCGCGCGACATGAACAGGTGGAGGTTGTGCTGCAGTCCCGGCACGTCGCGGCGCCAACTCCTCGATGCGCGCGAATGGCAGCGCACAGACTTCGGTGTCCTCGAGCGCGACCGCCTGGCAGCCGTGGCGTTCGGTGCTGATGCCGTCGAGCCCGACGAGGTCGCCCACGCCTGTAGCCGGACACCTGCTCGCGGCCGTCCTCGGCCAGCACCGTCGTCTTCAGCGACCCCAACCGGATCGCGTACAGCGACGCAAACGGCTCACCGGCGCGATACAGCGCATCACCCTTCTTGAGTTTGGTCCGCTTGCCGATCATCGCGTTGACCTGGCCCATCTCGGCGGCGTTGAGTCCGCCGGGCAGGGCAGTTCGCGCATACTGCAGGTCGCGCAGTGAATCTTGAGATCGCGAATCGAGATCACCGGCGCATGTCCTCCCGCCCCCGTCGTGCGCTCCGCGGCGACGGGGATCGGCACGCCAACTTCCTGTTTCGGTCTGGCAATGGGCGGCATGGCGCCGGGTCCTCCGGATTCGGGGAATAACGAGCGTTGTTCTTATTGGTCAAGACATTTTACTCTAATGTATAGCCGCCGAACTGAACGGGGTGGGATGTCTTGACGATGGGGCACCGGAGGACGGGAAACGGGGTTGTGGAGCCGTTGGCTGCAAGGGGGCGGCGCTTGGGCACGGGAGGCCGGCGGCGGCCCTGCTCCGCGTTGATTGCCGCCTGGGTCGCCGGCACCCTGGGGCGGGGCGCATTCGTCGGCGATGCCGGCGGCTTCGTCGCCGCCATGGCGGGACGCAGGGCGGCAACCGGGCGGGAAGCCATGCCGCTGCGCCCGGCGCGTGCCATCGCCTGGGGCAGCTGCCCTACAACGCCGGCCGCATCACGACCTACGCCCTGCTGGGCGCCGTGGCGGAGGCACCGGCGCGCTCGCCCTGTCGGCAGCGGACGTCCTGCCGTGCAACGGTTCCTCTACGTGGCGGCCAACCTGTTCCTGCTGGCGCTGGCGGTCGCGATCGCGTGGAGCAGGGCACCTTCGCCTGGCTGGAACGCGCGGGCGGCGCATTGTTCGGCAAGCTCGTGCCCGTGTTCCGTCCGCTGCTTCGGGCAGGAACCGCTCCGGCGCGCTACGCGCTGGGGATGCTCTGGGGATTGGTGCCATGTGCGCTCACCTACGGCGTGCTGCCGATTGCCCTGTTCGCGGGAGGGATTTGGCAGGGCGCGCATCGGTGATGCTCGCGTTCGGCCTCGGCACCCTTCCCAATCTCCTTGCTGCGGGCTGGGTCATGGCCCGCGCGCGCCGGTGGCTCGACGCGCGCATGGTGCGCTACCCGGCCGCCGCGCTGCTCGCCGGTTTCGCACTGGTTGGCATCTGGCGCGCGCTTTTCGGCACGGCGTCGCTCGCGCATGGCCCGTCTCGCCTTTGATCCTGGACAGGTCTTGCTCGACACGCCAAATACTGTCCCGGATCCCCGCGTTTTTCCGGACCTCGGCGCCGCAACGGAATCGGCGCGTGGGCTGTACTCGCTGGCGGAGCAATCGCTGCGCGCGGAAACCGCGCAACGCGCCGACGCCCTCGAGCGCGAGTTGCGCGACGCGCTGTTGGCACGGCTCATCGCCGGTGGCCCCGAACTGGCGGCGATGCTCGCGGGCGCGCCCTCGGGGTCGCGGTGACGCGGCAGCTGTGGCGCAGCCTCGACACGGCATGGCGCGGGGCAACGTCGGACGGCGACGCCACCCTCGCGGTGACGATGTTCGCCGTTCCGCTTGTCATCGTCGTCGGGCGCGAAGGCACGAATGACGATGGCGTGCTTGCCGGCGTCCTCGTTGATCCCGCGAAGCTCGCCGAGCATTCTCCTGCGCGAGCACCGTGCGCTCGCGGGCAACCAGACCTTCGTGTTTTCGAATGCGTCTATTGCTGCGGATGCCATCGATGTGGCCCGGCTGCCGGAGATCTTCGCGTGGTGCCGGCTGTCCGATCCGGACCTATCGCAGGCCCCGCCTGCCGCTGCGCGTGTTCGCGCCGGCGCCGGTCGAATACGGCGCCGGGCGCGAGAGCGTGCACTTGCGCTTCCTCGTGGGCGGCGCGCTGGCGAAGCCGGGGTCGACCTCACCGCCGACACCGTCGTGGGCAAGTGGGGTGTCCCGTTGGTGCAGGAAATGGTCGCGCAGCTGGGGTCGGCACGGGGCATCGGTGCTCGCGCTGCCGCGCGCTCCGCAGCGCCTGCTGCCCGCGGTGGCCCAGGGCGTGCCGCACAGCGCGAGATCGCAGCGCAGATCTTCGCGAGCAACGCCATCCGCAAGCTGCGCGGCACCGTGGGCGAGCCAACGGCCGTCATCAGCGCGCATCGCGCGCCGGATGCGCCTGGCGGCGGCGAGCTGCGTCTTTCGCTGTCCTTGCTGTTCGAGCCGGGCGCGGCGGAAGGCTTCCGCTGTCCGCTCCACCCGCTCGATCGCGTCGGCGACGTGGTTTCGATGCTGGTCAGCCTCGTGCGTGATTGCCGCGTGACCGACATCCGGACCGTGGCGGGCGTGCACGCGGATCGCGCGGCCGGCACCGGCTTGCCGCTGCTGTTCAAGCCGGATACGATGCCCGACTCCACCGGGCATGGCGTGCACTGATGCGGAACGACCGCGATCCTATCGGATGCCGTCCCCTAGGCCTGGCGTGGATTCCGCTCGCAATCCTATCCGCGTGCTCATCGCCAAGGTCGGGCTCGACGGCCACGACCGCGGGGTCAAGATCGTCGCGCGCACGCTGCGCGACGCCGGCATGGACGTGATCTACACCGGGCTGCACCGGACGCCGGAGGAGGTCGTCGAGGCGGCGGTGCAGGAGGATGTGGACGTCATCGGCGGTCAGCATCCTCTCGGGCGCGCACATGACGGTGTTCCCGCGCGATGCTCGAGGCGCTCACGAAGCGCGGCGCCGACGACATCCTCGTCGTCGGCGGCGGGGTCATCCCCGACGACGACGTAGCGCCGTTGAAGGCGCTGGGCGTCAAGCGAGCTGATGCTGCAGGACACGCCCCCCGAGGCGATCGTCGCCGTGGTCCGGCGCGTCGTCGCGGGGCGAGGGTCCGCGGTAGCCGCGGACGTCCTCCGCTACCCGGCGGGCGCCAAGATGGAAGAGTGGACTGTTTCCGCCGCGGTTCGACGCCGATTACCTGCCGAACGCGGCGTCGCGCTACTGGTTCCCGGTGCGCGAGACGATGCCGGCGGCCGACCGCGAGCGTGCGATTCTCGAGCGGTTGCAGGCAGGTCACCCGCTACGCGTGGGAGCACGCGCCGTTCTACCGGCGCAAGTGGGACGAGGCGCGGATTCCACCCCGACCAGCTTGCGCACGCTCGAGGATTTCGAGTCGAAGGTGCCGGTCGTCACCAAGTCCGACCTGCGCGATGCGCAATCGCGGGTGCCCCCGTTCGGCGACTACCTGTGCGTTGCCGGACGCGAGGTCTTTCACATCCATGGCACGTCCGGCACGACCGGCCGGCCGACGGCGTTCGGCGATCGGTCGCGACGACTGGGATGCGATCGCGAATGCGCACGCGCGGATCTGTGGGGCATGGGCATCCGCCCCGGGCGACACGGTGTTCGTCGCGGCGATCTTCAGCCTTTACATGGGCTCGTGGGGGACGCTCGCCGGCGCGGAGCGGCTGCGCTGCCGAAGGCGTTTCCGTTCGGCGCCGGGGCGCCCGGCATGACCGCGCGCGCCGCGCTGTGGCTCGACCTGATGAAGCCGTCGGCGTTCTACGGGACGCCGTCGTTCGCGCTGCATCTCGCCGAAGTCGCGCGCGCGGAAGGCTACGATCCGCGAGTCTTCGGGCTGCGAGACGATGTTCTTCTCGGGCGAGCCGGGGGCGTCGGTGCCCGGCGTGCGCGACCGGATCGCGGCGCGTTCGGCGCGCGCGTGATCGACTGCGGATCGATGGCCGAGATGACGCCCGTTCATGAACGTCGCGGGCACCGCCGAGACCGACGGCATGCTGTGCTGGCAGGACGTCGTCTACACCGAGGTCTGCGACCCGCGACCGTTCCTGCGCGTGCCGTACGGCCGGCGCGGGAACGCCGGTCTACACGCATCTCGAGCGCACGTCGCAGCCGATGATCCGGCTTGTCTCGGGCGACCTCACGTTGTGGGAGGATGGGCCGAAGCCGTGCGGGCGTACCTATCCCCGGCTGCCGCAGGGCATCTTCGGCCGCATCGACGACATGTTCACGATCCGCGGCGAGAACGTCTACCCGAGCGAGGTCGACGCTGTCGTCAACCAGCTCGCCGGTTACGGCGGCGAGCACCGCATCGTCATCACGCGCGAGGGCACGATGGACGAGCTGCTGATCCGCGTCGAGACGTCGCCGGCGTTCAGGCGCGGGAGCGCGAGGCGCGTCGCTGCGCTCGCCGATGCGCCGCGCAGAAGCTCCAGCGGATGCTCGGACTTCGCGCGAGGGTCGAGGTCGTGGCGCCGGGCACGTTTCCTCGCACCGATTTCAAGGCGCGGCGCGTCATCGACGATCGCGACGTGTTCCGCGAGTCAACGCGCGCCTCGCGGATCGCCGGTGATGGGAGCGGGCGCGTCGCTCGACCTCGTTCCCGGTGTGCTGGCCGGTGAAATACGCGCGATCGCGCGGCTCCTGACGCGGGCCGAGGCCGGCGGACGAAGTGCCGCCGGCGCTGGACGCGATCTTCCGGCACGCCGGCCGCGCGCACGTCGTCGGGATCACCGGCGTGCCGGGCAGCGGCAAGTCGACGCTGGTGGCGAAGCTCGCCGCGGAGATCCGCCGCACCGGGCGCCGCGTCGGCATCGTCGCCGTCGACCCGTCGTCCCCGTTCTCCGGCGGCGCGATCCTGGGCGACCGCATCCGCATGGGCGACGTCGCCGGTGACCCCGGCGTCTTCGTGCGCAGCATGGCCACCCACGGCTCGCTCGGCGGACTCGCCCGTGGCACGCTGGACGCGGTCGACGTCCTCGACGCGGCCGGTTTCGACGTCGTCGTCATCGAGACGGTCGGCGTCGGCCAGGACGAGGTCGAGGTCGCGCGCGCCGCCCACACCACGGTCGTCGTCTCGGCGCCAGGCCTGGGCGACGATATCCAGGCCATCAAGGCCGGCATCCTCGAGATCGCGGACATTCACGTCGTCAGCAAATGCCGACCAGCCCGGCGCGGAGCGCACGCTCGCCGACCTCAAGTCGATGCTGGCCATGGGGCCCTCGTCCGCGGCGCAGCCGCGACTGGCCGGTGCCGGTGCTGCCGAGTGGCGCGCTGTCCGGCGACGGCGTCGTCGCTGCGCGTGGCCTCGAAGCGTCGATGCCGCACCGCGCTGCGCTCGACGCCGGCGGCGCGATGGCCGCGCGCCGCGCCGAGATCAACGCGCGCCGGCTCTTGCTGCGGGCGGGCGAGGAGATCCTGCGCGACGCGATGTCGCGCCAGCGCGACGGCCGACGATGCTCATCGCGCTCTCGATGCGCGCGTGCTCGGCCCGCACGCAGCGGCGAAGCGCCTGCTCGCCGACATCCGCGACGGCGACGGCGTTGAGCACGGAGACGCATCGAGCAGGTCAGGCATGAGCGACGGCGGAAGCGGCAGCAGCGCCGCGGCGATGCGGCAGGCTGCGCCGCGGCGCAGGTCGAAGCCTGGGAGAAGAACGAGGTCGCGGGATTCATCGCGCGGCAGCCCGAGCGGCAAGCCGAGTTCCGCACGCTGGGCGGCATGCCGCTCCAGCGGGTCTACACGGAGCTCGACGCGGCGACCACGCCGCCGGCCGACATCGGCCTGCCCGGGCAGTATCCGTACACGCGCGGTCCCTATCCGACGATGTATCGCGGCCGCCTGTGGACGATGCGGCAGATCGCGGGCTTCGGCACGGCCGAGGACACGAACCGGCGCTTCAAGTACCTGATCGCAACGGCCAGACCGGGCTGTCGACCGATTTCGACATGCCCACGCTGATGGGCTACGACAGCGACCACCCGCTCGCGCGAAGGCGAGGTCGGCCGCGAGGGCGTGGCGATCGACACGCTCGCCGACGTCGAGCAGCTGTTCGACGGCATCGACCTCGAGCAGATCTCGGTGTCGATGACGATCAATCCGACCGCGTGGATCCTGCTCGCGATGTACGTCGCGCTGGCGCAAAAGCGCGGCCTCGACCTCGACCGGCTCTCGGGCACGATCCAGGCCGACATCCTGAAGGAGTACCAGGCGCAGAAGGAGTGGATCTTCCCGATTGCGCCGTCGGTGCGCATCGTCCGCGACTGCATCACGTTCTGCGCGCGGAACATGAAGCGCTACAACCCGATCAACATCTCGGGCTATCACATCTCGGAAGCCGGCTCCTCGCCGCTGGACGAGGCGGCCTTCACGATGTGCAACCTGGTCGACCTACGTCGACGCGGTGACGCAAGACCGGGATGCACGGTCGACGAGTTCGCGCCGCGGCTCGCGTTCTACTACGTGTGCCAGTCCGACTTCTTCGAGGAGATCGCCAAGTTCCGCGCGGTGCGGCGCGTCTACGCGAAGATCATGCGCGAGCGCTTCGGCGCGCAGAACCCCGAGTCCATGCGGCTGCGCTTCCACTGCCAGACCGCGGCGGCATCGCTCACCAAGCCGCAGCCGAAGATCAACATCGTGCGCACCGGGCTGCAGGCGCTGGCCGCGGTGCTCGGCGGCGCCCAGAGCCTGCACACCAACGGGATGGACGAGGCGTTCGCGATTCCGACCGAGGAGGCGATGAAGATCGCGCTGCGCACGCAGCAGGTCATCGCCGACGAGACCGGCGTGGCGAGCGTCGTCGATCCGCTCGGCGGCTGCTACTTCGTCGAGAGCCTGACCACCCAGTTCGAGCAGGAGATCTTCGCGGGTGCTGGACGAGGTCGAGCGCCGCGGCGGCACCGTCAAGCTGATCGAGGAGGGCTGGTTCCAGCAGCGGATCGCGGACTTCGCCTACGAGACCGCCAAGCGGAAGGCGAGCGGCGAGAAGCCCGTGATCGGCGTCAACAGGTACGTCGAGCCGGACGAACGGTTCGACGTCGAGATCCACCCGTACGACCCGACGACGGCCGAGCGCCAGATCGCGCGCCTGCAGCGCGTGCGCCGCGAGCGCGACAACGCGCAGGTGGCGGCTTGCTCGACCGGCTGGTCGCCGTCGCCGCGGACGAAGACCAGAACATGATGCCTGTGACGATCGAACTGGTCGCGGCCGGAGCGTCGATGGGCGACATCGTCGAGCGCCTGAAGGGTTGTGGGGAACGTACCGCGAAAGGCCGGTCTTCTGATGCTGATTCCTTACCTCGATTTCACGCCGTCGGTCGCCGCGCCGATGGATTGCGCGGCGACGGCCGCGATCGTCGGCCGTACCGTCGCCGGCCCCGGCCTCGTGCTGCGCAGCTACGCGACATTGCGCGCCGACGGCGAGTGGGTGCGGGTCGGCGCGAACGCTTTCTTCGGCGAGCGGGCGACGGTGCACATCGCCGACAGCATGCTGCCGGCGCTTCATCGGCGACGACGTCACGGTCGGCCGCTTCGCGCTGGTGCACGCGTGCACGGTCGAGGATCGCGTCGTCGTCGGCGACGCCGCGATCGTCATGGACGGTGCGCACGTGGGCGCCGGCGCGCTGATCACGCGCGGGCAGCCTCGTGCCGCCGCGCAAGCGCCTCGCGGGCGGATGGATCTACGACGGCAATCCGGCGACGCCGATGCGCGAGATCGGCGCCGAGGAGCTCGCCGCGGCGGCGCGAGGCGATCCGGCAGGCGACTGCGCGTCGACGCTCGGTCACGTGCGACCGACCTGCCGCCGCTCGACATCGGGGCATACGCGGCTCCCGGTGCGAGCCGACGTCGCGTGCGCGCGACTCCGTCCGGCATGCGCCGCGCGTGGGGCGCGCCTACATCGCGCCGACCACCGTGCTCGCCGGCGACGTCACAGTCGCCGACGATGCGAGCGTCTACTTCGGCTGCGTGGTCGTCGCGGGCGACGGCCGGATCGTGATCGGGCCCCGCACCAACGTGCAGGACAATTCGCTGCTCGTGACCGATGCGTCCCGCGGACCGCTCGTGCTCGGGCGCCGACGTCACGATCGGGCACAACGTGCGGCATGGGCGCCGGCCACGATCGGCGACCGCGCGCTGATCGGCATGGGGTCGCAGGTCGGCGACGGCGTCGTCGTCGAGGACGGCGGTTGCGTCGGCGCGCGCGCCTGGGTCGCGCCCGGCACGGTGGTCAAGGCGGGCTGGATCTGGGCAGGCCGGCCGGCGCGCGCGTTTCGCGAGCTGCAAGCCGCAGCGAGCGCGAGTCGTTCGCCGAGGCGGCGAAGATCTATGTCGGTTACGGCGCCGCGTACCGCGGCGCGCGGCGAACTGCATGCGTCGGCTGATGCGTCGGCGGCGCCCGGGAGCGTCGGCCAGCCGCAGCTGCCGTATAATCGGACCGTCCACCGTTGCGCAGGAACGTCGCCATCCCATGAACCTCGACCGCGTGCCTGCCGGCAGGGATGTCCCGAACGACTGCAACGTGATCATCGAGATCCCGATGCGGGGCGACCCCATCAAGTACGAGGTCGACAAGGAAACGGGCGCGGTGTTCGTCGACCGCTTCATGTCGTCGTCGATGCACTACCCGTGCAACTACGGCTACATTCCGCGCACGCTGTCGCACGACGGCGATCCCGTGCGACGTGCTGGTGCTCTCGCCGATGCCGCTCATCACCGGCGTCGTCGTGCGCTGCCGGCCGATCGGCATGCTGAAGATGGACGACGAGGCGGGCAGCGATTCGAAGGTGCTCGCGGTGCCGATCGACCTGCTGACGCGGCATCTACCGCAGCGTTCAGTCGCCGCGCGACCTGCCCGAGATCACCACGCAGCAGATCGCGCACTTCTTCGAGCATTACAAGGACCTCGAGCCCGGCAAGTGGGTGCGCGTGTCCACGCTGGGTCGGCGCCGAGGAAGCGAAGCGGGAGATCATGGACGGCGTCGCGCGCTACCAGGCGTCGAATCCCAAGCCGAACTTCTGATCGAGATGCCGGCTGCGGCCCACGCGCGTCGGCAGCTCGCATTTCCCTTCCTGTTCGTTCTGCTGTGGAGCACCGGCTTCATTGCCGCCAAGTACGGGCTGGCCTACGCGCCGCCGCTCACCTTTCTCCTCTACCGGTTCGTGTTCGTTGCGGCGCTGATGGGCATCGTCGCGCGTGGCGACGCGCGCGGTCTGGCCAGCCACGCTGAAACAGGTCGGGCACGTCGCCGTTTCGGCCGTGGCTCGTCCACGGCATCTACCTCGGTGGCGTGCTGTGCGCGATCGCCGGCGGCATGTCCGCCGGGATGGCGGCGATGCTGGTGGGATTGCAGCCGATCCTCACGGTGCTACTCGCGCGCGGCTGGCTGGGCGAGCGCGTCGTGCCGCGGCAATGGCTGGGGCTGGCGCTGGGCCTCGCCGGCGTCTGGCTCGTCGTCCGGCACAAGGTGGAACTGACCGACGATGCCGCCGGACTCATCGCGATCGCGATCGCGCTCGTCGGGCATCAGCGTCGGGACCCTTTATCAGAAGCGATACTGCTCGCATGTCGATCTGCGTTCCGGCGCCGTCATCCAGTTCGCCGCCTGCGCGCTCGCGTACCTGCCGATCGTGCTCGCGTTCGAGCAGGCGCCGGTCCGCTGGACCCCGGAGTTCCTCTTCGCGCTGGGCTGGGCGGTCGTCGTGCTCTCCGTGGGCGCCGTCAGCCTTCTCTACTGGCTGCTGCGCCACGGGGCGGCTTCGAACGTGGCCGGGCTGTTCTTTCTGGTTCCGGCCGTCACGGCGGTAATGGCGTGGCTCATGTTCGGCGAGACGCTCGACGGGGTTGCCGTCGCTGGCATGGTGCTGATCAGCGTGGGGGTTGCGCTGGCGCGCCAGAGGAAGGATCCGGCGACGCCGTGACGATCCGCGTGCCCGCAATCCGGTCGTGCAGGAACTGGCGATCCGGATCGACGAGCGGCCAGAGGTAACCGAGGGCGACCAGCCACGCGGCGTGCGCGCCCAGGTTTGCCGGTTGGAGCGCCGCGTAGGCGGCCAGCGAGGCCGCGGGGCCGATCCATGCGGCGAGGTAGCGCGCGACGGCGGTCTTCGCGTCGACAGCTCCGCCGTCGGAGCGCACGATCGCGAGTCGCCATGTTTTCATCGGCAAGGTCCGGCGTCCACCGGTCCACGACCACGTGAAATAGAGTCCGGCGGCGGCGAACACGAAGCAGGCGGAGAGGGCGCGCGCCGAAAGCGGCGGCACGGCGAGAACCGGTTGCTCGCCACCCGCGGGGCGCACCGCCGGGAGGGTGAGAAAGCCGACCAGCAGCACGATGGCGGCAAGCAGGAGCCCCTCGTAGCCCAGCGCTGCATAGCGCCGCCAGAGCGGTGCGTCGAGTTGCAGGTTGCCCCGTGCGGCCGCCGGCCCAGCGCCCGTCAAGGGCGGCTCACTTCGGAGGGGGCGCGAAGGTCGGCGGCGGGGGCGGCGCGTTGCCGGGAACCGGCTGCGGCGGCGGCAAGGCGGGGGCCGGCCGCACGGCGCGCACCGGCGGCAGTGCCGTGCCGGCAGGGGGCGCCGCCGCAGGCGGTGGCCTCGTCGCCATTTCACGCTTCTTTTCCGGGGGGAGGCTTTGGTACTGCTCCCACTGCTGCCGAACGTCCTGCTTCTTTTCCGGAGGCAGGGATTTCAGCGACTTGTACTGCTCACGGGCCGTTTGCCGCTCGGCCGGCGACAACTGGGCCCACGTGCCCATCTGCTGCCGGACGCGTTGCTGCTCGTCGGGCGTCATCTTCGGGTAACGCTGCGCGATGCCCCGCCATTTCTGCTTGCGCGACGCGTCAAACTTCTCCCAGTCGGGGGCGAGAGGGGCGAGAACCTGTTTTTCGGCGGGCGGGAGGGCGTTCCACGCCGGCGACCCGACGCCGATCGGCTGCGCCAAGGCACTCCCCGCAACGAAGACCGCGAGCGCCAGCGCCCATGTAATGTTCAGGGTAGTTCGTAGCTTGCGTGCTTCAGCCAATTCTGGAATCCCCGGTCCAGGTAGGCGTCGATCGGCAGTTCCGAGGACAGGATCGCCGCGTCCGTCTCCTCGATTTCGTTCTGCTGCTGATAGGCCTCCCATTGCTGATAGCCGAAACCGACGGCGGCGATCAGAGCGATCCCGATCCAGAGCCGGCCGCTCGCCCAGAACGGACGGTTGCCGCCGGCCGCGCCAGACCCGCCGCTCGCCTGCGCGCCGGCCACACGGAGTTCCGCCGCCCGGTGCGGATCGGCGAGACGCGCCAACGCTTCGGCCCGCGCCAGCTGCAGCCGATACGCGGTGCCAGCCTTCAGATCGGCCGCCCCGTGATCCAGGTAAGTCTTTATTTTCTTTGCAAAATCTTCATCGCGGATGGTCATAGCGCCACTCCCTTGGCCTTCAGCATCACGGCCAATGCATGAACGGCACGCGAGCAGTGGGTCTTCACGCTTCCTTCCGAGCATCCCATCGCCGCGGCTGTCTCCGCCACATCGAACTCTTCCCAGTAACGCAGCAGAAAGGCTTCCCGTTGACGCGCCGGCAGGCGTTCGAGGGCGTGCTCGATGGTGCCGATAATCTGACGTTGTTCGAATTGTTCCGCGGGATCGGCACTGAAGTTGGAGTCCGATTTCGCCGGCAAAGTTTCCAGTGGATCGAAATCGTCCTCCTTTTCATCGCCTTTCCCCAGGGCGGACAGGAGCGTGGTCCACGTCGAGCGCACTTTCTGGCGGCGAAAATGGTCGTGGATCGCATTCTGCAGGATGCGCTGGAAGAGCATCGGCAGTTCCGCCTGCGGCTTTTCGGAATACTTCTCGGTCAGCTTGAGCATGGCGTCCTGCACGATGTCGAGCGCGGCGTGTTCGTCGCGGACGGCAAACATCGCCTGTTTGAACGCGCGACGCTCGACCCCCGCCAGAAAGACCGAAATTTCGTGTGTTGAGGCCAGAGCGGGGATCCGTCCGGAGGACAAGGCTCATTATAGGATGCAGTCGCGCGGATGGGACGCCGTCACCCCAACAGGACTCGGTCATGCGGCGCACGTTGTGCGCTGCAGCGGGCTTGACCGCCAGCGGCGCCACGGGTAACGTTGAACTTCGGCCCCGGCGGGTCGATGTTGTGCTGCAATAACGGCCGTTTGCGCCCCCCTCGCGATGTCACGAGCGTCGGTGGGGATTCCCTTGGGGCGCGACGGGTGTTTCCAGAGTGCGGCTTTCTACCCGGAAAAGCCCAGGCGGGCGCGCCCATCCCCGATGCGCGCCGGAACGTTGTGCCGAAGACCCGTGCCATGCTCGCGCGGGGGACTCCACCATTCTGCAAGAGGCGTGACCATGCAATTGACGGGTGCGGAAATAGTGATCCGCTGCCTACAGGAAGAAGGCGTCGAATACGTCTTCGGCTATCCGGGCGGCGCGGTGCTCAACATCTACGACGAGCTGTTCAAGCAGGAGAAGGTCAAGCACGTGCTGGTCCGCCACGAGCAGGGGGCGGTTCACGCCGCGGACGGATACTCGCGGTCGTCGACCAAAGTCGGTGTATGCCTCGTGACCTCGGGTCCCGGCGTCACGAATGCCGTCACGGGAATCGCGACCGCCTACATGGATTCGATCCCGATGGTGGTGCTGACGGGCCAGGTGCCGACGCACGCCATTGGCCAGGACGCCTTCCAGGAGTGCGACACGGTAGGCATTACCCGGCCCTGCGTGAAGCACAATTTCCTGGTGAAGGACGTCAAGGACGTCGCGCTCACGATCAAGAAGGCGTTCTTCCTGGCCGCCACCGGCCGGCCGGGGCCCGTGCTGGTCGACATCCCGAAGGACGTGACTCAGGCCTCGACCGAGTGGAGTTACCCGAAAACGGTTTCGCTGCGCTCGTACAATCCAGTCACCAAGGGCCACTCCGGGCAGATCAAGAAGGCGGTACAGCTTCTCCTGGAGGCAAAAAAGCCGATGGTCTATGCCGGCGGCGGCGTCGTGCTCAATAACGCGGCGCCGCAGCTGACCCGCCTCGTTCGGTTGCTCGGCTTCCCCTGCACGAACACGCTGATGGGGCTGGGCGGATTCCCGGGCACCGATCCGCAGTTCACCGGCATGCTCGGCATGCACGGCACCTATGAATCGAACATGGCGATGCAGCATTGCGACGTGCTGATCGCGATCGGCGCGCGCTTCGACGACCGCGTCATCGGCAACCCGCAGCATTTCTTCCGCGGCGACCGCAAGATCATCCACATCGACATCGACCCGTCGTCGATCTCCAAGCGGGTCAAGGTCGACGTGCCGATCGTCGGTTATGTCGCCGACGTCCTCGACGAGATGTTGAAGCTGATCGAGTCCTCGCCGCAGCGGCCCGACCCTGCCGCGCTGAAGGCGTGGTGGAGCGAGATCAAGGAGTGGCAGCGCAAGGACTGCCTCAAGTACGACACGAAAAGCGCGCTCATCAAGCCGCAATACGTCGTCCAGAAACTCTACGAGCTGACCAAAGGCGACGCTTTCATCACGTCGGACGTCGGGCAGCACCAGATGTGGGCGGCGCAGTACTACAAGTTCGACCAGCCCCGGCGCTGGATCAACTCGGGCGGGCTCGGCACGATGGGCTTCGGCCTGCCCGCCGCGATGGGTGTGCAGCTCGTCAATCCCGGGGCGACCGTCGTCACGGTGACCGGCGAGGCGTCGATCCAGATGTGCATACAGGAGCTCTCGACCTGCAAGCAGTACCATCTGCCGATCAAGGTCATCAACCTCAACAACCGGTACATGGGGATGGTGCGGCAGTGGCAGCAGTTCTTCTACGGCAACCGCTACGCGGAGTCGTACATGGATGCGCTGCCCGACTTCGTGAAGCTCGCGGAGGCTTACGGGCACATCGGCATCAAGGTGGACAAGCCGGGCGACGTCGACGCCGCCCTGGCCGAGGCGTTTCGCCACAAGGACCGCCTCGTCTTCGTCGACGTGATCACCGACCAGACCGAGAACGTGTTCCCCATGGTTCCGGGGGGCAAGGGTCTCACCGAGATGATCCTGGCGGAGGAATTATGAACGCCGCAGGGCCGTCCCAAGGCGTTCTTCGCCCCCCTGCGGGGGAAGGCGCGAAGCGCAATCGAGGGGGAGTTAACGATGCGCCACATACTTTCGATACTGGTCGAGAACGAGGCCGGCGCGTTGTCGCGCATCTCGGGACTGTTCTCGGCGCGCGGCTACAATATCGAATCCCTGACTGTGGCGCCGACGGAAGACCTGACGATGTCGCGGATGACCATCGTCACGATCGGCTCCGACGACGTGATCGAGCAGATCACCAAGCAGCTGAACAAGCTCGTCGATGTAGTCAAGGTCGTCGACCTGACGGAAGGCAACCACATCGAGCGCGAACTGATGCTGGTCAAGGTGCGCGCGGCGGGGAAGGATCGCGAGGAGATGAAACGGCTCGCCGACATCTTCCGCGGGCGCATCATCGACGTCAGCGACAAGAGCTACACGATCGAGCTCACGGGCACCGGCGCCAAGCTCGACGCGTTCCTGCAGACCATCGAGCCTGGCGTGATTCTCGAGACGGTGCGCACCGGGGCGTCCGGAATCGGCCGCGGCGAACGGATACTGCGCGTCTGACGCCACCCATGAATCTGCCGTTGCGTGGCACGATTGCCACGGCGCGCGGCGCCCGACCCAACAACGGAGAAAACGATGAAAGTCTATTACGAAAAGGATGCCGACCTCTCGCTCATCAAGGGCCGTAAGGTGACCATCGTCGGCTACGGCTCGCAAGGCCATGCGCACGCGCTCAACCTCCACGATTCGGGCATCAAGGTGACCGTCGGCCTGCGCCAGGGTGGCGCGTCGTGGGCCAAGGCGAAGAAGGCCGGGCTCAAGGTCGCGGCGGTCGAGGACGCCGTGAAAGGTGCCGACATCGTGATGATGCTGATGCCCGACGAGCACATCGCCGCCGTGTACAAGGACGGCGTCGAGCCGCACATCAGGAAGGGCGCAACGCTGGCGTTCGCGCATGGCTTCAACATCCACTACGGCCAGGTCGTGCCGCGGGCCGATCTCGACGTCGTGATGATCGCGCCGAAGGCCCCGGGACACACGGTGCGCTCGACCTATGTGCAGGGCGGCGGCGTGCCGATGCTGATCGCCGTCCACCAGGACGCGTCGAAGAAGGCGCGCGACGTCGCGCTTTCCTACGCCGCCGCCATCGGCGGCGCCCGTGCCGGCGTGATCGAGACCAACTTCCGCGAGGAGACGGAGACCGACCTCTTCGGCGAGCAGGCGGTGCTCTGCGGCGGCCTGGTCGAGCTGATCAAGGCGGGCTACGAGACGCTGACCGAGGCCGGCTACGCGCCCGAAATGGCGTATTTCGAATGCCTGCACGAGGTGAAGCTCATCGTCGACCTCATCTACGAGGGCGGCATCGCCAACATGAACTACTCGATTTCGAACAACGCCGAGTACGGCGAGTACGTGAGCGGGCCGAAGATCGTCACCGACGAGACGAAGTGGGCGATGCGCGAGATGCTGACGCGGATCCAGACCGGCGAGTACGCCAAGGACTTCATTCTCGAGAACCGCGCCGGCGCGCCGACGCTGCTCGCGCGCCGCCGCCTGACCGCCGAGCATTCGATCGAGCAGGTGGGCGCGAAGCTCCGGTCGATGATGCCCTGGATCAGCAAGAACAAGCTGGTCGACCAGTCGCGCAATTAGCACAGGCTGCAGCGATGCGACTCGGGATGAATGCGGCGCCGCCGGCGCGCCAGCGCGGATGGGTGGGGCTGGTGATGATCCTGGTGGCCCTCGTCATCGTCGCCATCCTGGCGAAGGAGGCGCTGAAGGGCTACGGACTCTCCTCGGGCGCCGCTGTGTCGACGAAAGCGGGGACCCCCGCAGAACGCGTGCGCGCGCCAGGTGCCGGCGGCATCGAGGCGCTAGACCTCGGCTCAGCGCCGGCGGCGCCGGCGTCGGCGCTCGAACGGGCGCGCGGCGTCGAGGACATGGTGAAGCAGCAGGCCGACGCGCGCGCGGCGCGGATGGACGGCGCGGCGCGGTGACCGGAGCGATGCATGTCGCATGATCCGGCCCGCTCTCGCCGCGCGGAGGGGTCGCGATGAACAAGGACTATCCGCATCCCATCATCGCGCGCGAGGGCTGGCTGTTCCTGGCGCTGGCGCTCGTCGTCGCGGCCGTCCTGTCGTGGGTCGGCCTGTGGCTTCCGGCGGGACTCGCCTGGCTGGCGGTGCTGTTCATCGCCCAGTTCTTTCGCGATCCGCCCCGGTTCATCCCGCGCGAGCCCGGTGCCGTGCTCTCGCCGGCCGACGGACGCGTCGTCAAGGTCGAACAGGCGCGCGATCCGTATCTGCCGCGGGACACGCTCAAGATCAGCGTGTTCATGAACGTGTTCAACGTGCACTCGAACCGCAGCCCGGTCGACGGCGTGGTCGTTGCCGCGTGGTACCACCGGGGCAGTTTCCTCAACGCCGCGCTTGACAAGGCCTCGCTCGAGAACGAGCGCAACGCATTGCACCTGCGCACCGCCGAGGGCCGCGACGTCACCTGCGTCCAGGTGGCCGGTCTCATCGCGCGGCGCATCCTCTGCTATTCGAAGCCGGGGGACGCGCTGGCACGCGGCCAGCGCTACGGATTCATCCGTTTCGGATCGCGTGTCGACGTCTACCTGCCGCTGGACGCGCGACCGAAGGTCGCCGTCGGCGACACCGTGTTCGCCACCGAGACGGTGCTGGCGGAGTTCCCGCCCGGTTGACCAGGACGATCGCGGGCGCCATCCGGCGACTGTCTCCGCATCCGCGGTTTGTGCTACCTTTGCCCCGACATGGCGGATTTCGACACTCAGCGCTCGCTGCAGAAGAACCGGATCCGGCGACGCGGCATCTATCTGCTGCCGAACCTGTTCACGACCGCGGCGCTGTTCGCGGGTTTCTACGCAATCGTGCAGGCGATGAACTTCCGCTTCGGCCTCGCGGCGGTGGCGATCTTCGTCGCCATGGTGCTCGACAGTCTCGATGGCCGGGTCGCGCGCCTCACGCGGACCCAGAGCGCGTTCGGCGCCGAATACGACAGTCTGTCGGACATGGTGAGTTTCGGCGCGGCGCCCGCGTTGATCGTGTACGAGTGGGCGCTGAAGGGCATGGGCAACCTGGGCTGGATTGCCGCGTTCGTCTACGTCGCCGGGGCGGCGCTGCGGCTCGCGCGCTTCAATGTGATGCTCGAAGTCGCCGACAAGCGCTGGTTTACCGGCATCCCGAGCCCGGCGGCCGCGGCGCTGGTCGCGGGCCTCGTCTGGATCATCGACGACTACAACATCGACCCGGTGGGCCTGAAGTGGTGGGTATGGAGCGTCACGGTCTTCGCCGGCCTCACGATGGTCAGCAATGTCCCGTACTACAGCTTCAAGACGATCAATCTGAAGAAGAGCGTGCCGTTTCTCGCGATCTTCCTCTTTGTGCTGGTCATCGCGCTGCTCTCCTATCAGCCGGCCCTCGTCCTTTTCGCCGGCTTCGTGATCTACGCGCTGTCGGGGTACGTCGCGGCGGCGTGGACGTGGCAGAAGCGCCGCCGGCGCCCGCCGCCGCCCCCGCCGGCCTAGGCAGCAGGACCGACCACTTTTCCGTTGCGTGCTCTCGGCCGGACGTCGCGACCGGTTTACCGGGTCGGTCCCCCTTGCCGGCCTGAAAATGGGGTCGGTCCCCTCGTTCGACGCAACCCCTTGCAGCAACTGCGTTTTTGCGGTTATAGTGGCCCATCATGAGCAGCACACCCATCGTCGGCCGTCCTGCGCTCCCCGCGCTGACCTTCCTTGCGGGCGGCCCGCTGCTGCTTCTGCTGCGCCCCGCGCGCAGATAAAACCCCCTCCCCTCCCAGCAGTGCCCGTGTCGTCCATTGTCGGACGGCTGTGTTGTCTGCCCAGATTCCGGAACGAGGACCCACGATGAAGCCCTACCCGTTGCGCAAGTACCGCCCCGTCCAGCAGGTGACGCTGCCCGACCGGCAGTGGCCTTCGCGTGCCATCACGCGCGCGCCGATCTGGTGCAGCGTGGATCTGCGGGATGGCAACCAGGCACTGATCGAGCCCATGGACGCCGATCGCAAGCTGCGCATGTTCCGGCTCCTGGTGAAGATGGGATACAAGGAAATCGAGATCGGCTTCCCGGCGGCGTCGCAGACCGACTACGACTTCACGCGCAAGCTGATCGTCGAGGGGCTCATTCCCGATGACGTGACGGTCCAGGTGCTCACGCAATCGCGCCCGGCGCAGATCGAGCGCACGTTCGAGGCGCTGGAGGGCGCAGGGCGTGCCATCGTTCATCTCTACAACTCGACGTCGACGACGCAGCGCCGGCTCGTTTTCGGCCTCGACCGCGAAGGCATCAAGGGGATCGCGGTCGCGGGGGCAAAGGTGATCCGCGACTTTGTCGCGCAACGTCCGGGAACCGAGTGGTTCCTCGAGTACTCGCCAGAGAGCTTTACCGGCACCGAGCTCGACTTCGCGGTGGAGGTGTGCGACGCAGTCACGGCGGTCTGGCTGCCGACCCCGCAGCGGAAGACCATTCTCAACCTTCCGTCGACCGTCGAGCTCGCGACACCCAACGTCTACGCCGACCAGATCGAGTGGATGTGCCGACACCTTGCGCGCCGCGACAGCGTGATCGTGTCGGTCCACCCGCACAACGATCGCGGCTGCGGGATAGCCTCGGCCGAGCTCGCTCTGATGGCGGGCGCGGAACGCGTCGAGGGATGCCTGTTCGGCAACGGCGAGCGCACGGGGAATGTGTGCCTCGTCACGCTCGGTCTCAACCTGTTCACGCAAGGCGTGGATCCGGATATCGACTTCTCCGACATCCAGCAGGTGATCCGCACCGTCGAGTACTGCAACCAGCTGCCGCTCGACCCGAGGCACCCGTACGGCGGCGAGCTCGTGTTCACGGCGTTTTCCGGTTCGCATCAGGACGCGATCAAGAAGGGGCTCGCCGCTCGCGTGAAGGAGCTGGAGCGGGGCAATGTCGAGTGGGACGTGCCGTACCTGCCGATCGACCCGACGGACATCGGTCGCACCTACGATGCGGTGATCCGCGTGAACAGCCAATCGGGCAAAGGCGGCATCGCGTATCTGCTCGAGCGCGACTACGGGCTGTCGCTGCCGCGCCTGCTGCAGATCGAGTTCAGCCAGGTCATACAGCAGATCACCGACACCAGCGGCAAGGAGCTTTCGGCCGCCGAGATCCGGGCCGCGTTCGACCACGAATATGTCGCCGCCACCGGGCGCCTGGCTTTCCTCGATCATCGCACCCGGCACAGCGCGGCCGGCGCGGTCGAGCGCATGGTGGCGCGGCTCGCGATGGACGGCGCCGAAGTCGAACTGACCGGCGCGGGCAACGGGCCCGTGGACGCGTTCGTGCAGGCGCTGCGCGAAGGAGCCGGATTCGACATCCACGTGCAGAACTACCACGAGCATGGCGTCGGCAGCGGCGAGGACGCCACGGCGGTTGCCTACGTGCAGCTGCGCGTCGGCAGCGACCACACCGTCTATGGCGTGGGCTTCGACGTCAACATCGTCACCGCGACACTGCGCGCGGTCGTGAGCGCGGCCAATCGCGCCGTGCAGCGCGACTGGCTTCGTCTGCTGCCCGCCAAGCGCGTCGTGCACGCCTAGACCCGGGTCTGGCGTCGCCCCGGGCTGGTTCCGGATTCCGCGGCGGGGACAGGGACACAGGCGCGCCGCCGCAGCAGGTTGCGGCGCCCGGGGTCCGCTCGCGCTGCAGTGCAATATCGGCTAGAATTTGAAGCTGGAAACCGCCTCCAGTGCGGATGTCTCGACGCCGTCGAAACCGACCCGCGTTCCCTTCCCAGCGCAGCGAGAATTTCCCCATGAGCAACCCCCAGTACGGCCCCGGCATCGAGATTACCGGGCGCATCACTCCCGAGTACGCCCAGATCCTGACCCCAGAAGCGGTCGCGCTGGCGGCCAAGCTGCAACGCGCGTTCGGCAGCCGTCGCGCCGACCTGCTGGCCCGCCGGGCGCGACGCCAGTCCGAGCTCGACGCCGGCGCGCTGCCGGACTTCCTTGCCGAAACCCGCAAAATCCGCGACGGCGACTGGACCTGCGCGCCGATCCCCGCGGACATCGTCGACCGGCGGGTCGAGATCACCGGGCCGGTCGACCGGAAGATGGTGATCAATGCGCTCAATTCGGGCGCCAACGTGTTCATGGCGGACTTCGAGGACGCGAACACGCCGAAGTGGGACAACAACCTGCAGGGCCACCTCAACCTGCGCGACGCGATTCGCCGCCGGATCGACTACACCTCGCCCGAGGGCAAGGCCTACCGGCTCAACGCGAAGACCGCCGTCCTGTTTGTCCGCCCGCGTGGCTGGCACCTGCCCGAGAAGCACGTGCGAATCGACGGCCAGCCGATTTCGGGCGGTATCTTCGACTTCGCGCTCTACGTCTTCCACAACGCAAGGGAGCTCATCGCCGGTGGCAGCGGGCCGTATTTCTACCTGCCCAAGCTCGAAAGCCATCTCGAGGCGCGGCTCTGGAACGACATCTTCGTCATGGCGCAGGACGAGCTCGGCGTGCCGCGCGGCTCGATCCGCGCGACGGTGCTGATCGAGACGCTGCTCGCGGCGTTCGAGATGGACGAGATCCTCTACGAATTGCGCGAGCACTCGGCGGGTCTCAACTGCGGACGCTGGGACTATATCTTCTCGTGCATCAAGAAGCTGCGGAACAACCGGGATTTCTGCCTGGCCGATCGCGCGCTCGTCACGATGACGACGCACTTCATGAAGAGCTACGCGCTGTTGCTGGTGAAGACCTGCCATCGCCGCAACATTCACGCGATGGGCGGGATGGCGGCGCAGATTCCGGTGAAGAACGACGAAGCCGCGAACGCCGAGGCGTTCGCCAAAGTCAAAGCCGACAAGGAGCGCGAGGCAACGCAGGGCCACGACGGCACCTGGGTCGCGCATCCGGGCCTCGTGCCGGTCGCCAAGGAGGCGTTCGACCGCCTGATGCCGGCGCCGAATCAGATTGCGTCCAAGAAACGCGACGACGTGACCGTGACCGCGGCCGACCTCCTGCAATTCGAGCCCGCGACGCCGATCACCGAAAAAGGGCTGCGCCTCAACATCAATGTCGCGATCCAGTACGTCGGCGCTTGGCTCGTCGGGCAGGGGGCGGTGCCGATCTACAACCTGATGGAGGATGCGGCGACGGCCGAGATCTCGCGCTCGCAGGTCTGGCAGTGGATCCGCTCGCCGAAGGGCAAGCTCGACGACGGGCGCAAGATCACGAAGGAAATGGTGGCGGCGATGATCCCGGAGGAGCTCGTCAAGATCCGCGAGTTGCTGGGCCCGGCATACGGCGCGGGCAAGTACGGCGATGCCGCGGAAATTTTCGCCGACCTCGTCAACAACGACACGTTCGTCGAGTTCCTGACGTTGCCGGCGTACGAACGGATCGACTGAAGCGCGCGACGCGCCTGGCCATCACACCAGGCGGTAGGGCTCCAGCTGCACCGACTCCACTTCGGCGCCGAGCATGGTCACGCTGCCGCCACGGCGACTGACTCCATCGTCGGAGAACTCGAATACGAAGATGCGGCGCAGGGCAGTGTGCCCCTCGCCGTGTCGGACGAGGCGTGTCTGCAGGCCCCGCACGGTGTCGTCGAGGAACTGCAACCCCTGCTGCCGGCATGCGGCCTTGGCGACGGCTACCGCGGCTTCGCGCGCACGCAGGGTGTCGAAGACGAGCCAGCCGCGCGAGCGCGGTCGCGGCGATCAGAACGAGCTCCCACATGGAGCGCGATCGTACCGCATGCCTTGCGGCAGGGCGACGCGCCGCGCGCATCCACCCGCCCGGTTCGGCGCCGGCAATCCCGGCGCGAACATGACCCGTTTGCATTCTCATCACCGGGTCGAGCGCAAACCGGATCAGCAACCTAGCTCGGCGGTCGGTGGCGCCGGTCAAGCGTCGACCCGTGCACCATCGGCCCGTACGTCGTCCCCTTCACCGGGTACCGGACTCTGCGCCCTGCTGCCGGTGCCTTTTCAGCCGCCGGCGAGCTGCTTTGCCTGCTGCAACGTGGCGCGCTGAGAATCTGCATCGCTGCCCAGTTGCACGACCTGGGCCGCCATCGACCGCGCCTTGGCCTGATCGCCCGCCCCGCGCGCCGCCGTCATGGCGCCGGCCAAGGTCCGGTAGCGGTTCGGTTCCTTGGTCATCACGGTCTCGTACTCGCGCAGCGCGTCGGCGAATTTGTTCTGGGCCAGCAGCATCTCGGCCAGGAGCTCGCGCGCCGGCACCAGCGGTCCCGGGACGACGACGTGCTTCTCGGTCGCGTCCTCGCGCAGCGCGGTCGCTCGCAACCCTTCGATGCATTCGGCTGACTTGCCATCCGCACACAGCGCCAGCGCGCCGACCACCGCAGCCTGGATGTCGATCTGCTCCACCCAATAGGTCAGCTTCAAGTCCTTTGCCGCATCGCGCAGCGCAATGAGCCGCGTCTGCTGCGCGCGCGCGTTGGCCGCGTTGCCGGCGCGCGCCGCACCGATGCCGCGGGCGTAGGCGTTGACCGCCTCGGCCTGCGGGTATTTCTTCCAGGGATAGGCGTCTGCCGCCGGAGTCAGCGGCAGCGTTGCGGCGGCGGCCCAGTCGCCGCGCTCCAGCGCCACGCGCGCCGGCATCGCGGCGTAGGCAAACGCAGCTGCGAAATTGTCGATCGGCTTCATGCCGAAGGACTGCTGCATGGCCTTCCGCGCCGCCTCGTCCTGCGCCAATTGCAGATGGGCATAGACCATGTAGTCCGACGCATGATGGCCGTCGAACGTCGCATCGCCGGCGACGCGCGCGGATTCGCGGTTCGCGGCAATCGACTCCTTCCAATAACCGACGCGGGTGAAGATGTGCGCGGGCATGTGCAGCGCATGCGCCGCGTCCGGCGCGATCGCGGCGTAGGCCTTCGCCGCCGGCAACCCCTGCCTGGCGATCGGCGGATAGTCGTAGCTGTGGATCAGGTAGTGCGCAGCGCCGGGATGATCCGGATACGCCTTGAACAGCGGCTCCAGGATGCGCGCGGCCTTGAGCTGGTTGGCGTAGGTCTTGTCCGCGGGATTGAAGTTGGCCGACGTGATCAGGGCGGACAGGATCGCCGCCTCCTTGTCCTCCGGGTTGCGCGCCGCGACCTGCGCCATGGCGGCATCGTAAGCCAGCATGCGCTGGGCGTGCGGCGTGCTCGCGTGGTCGCGCACGAAGGCGCCCACCGCATCGACGTAGTCGCGCTCGCGCGAGGTCCTTAGCCCCGCGGCCCTGGCGGCGTCCAGCGCGGCGACGACGTCGTTCAGGTTTTGCGCTGTCAGCCCGGCGGGCCAGACGAAGGGATTGCCGAGCAGCGACATCGCGTGGCCCCAATGAGCCATGCCGCAGGCCGGATCGGCGGCGGCGATGGACTTGAACGCGGCCACCGCCTGCGGCCAGGCGAACGAGTGGTAGAGCGCCATCGCCGTGCCGAACTGTTGCTGCGCGGCGGTGCCGCATTCGACCTTGAACTCGACGGTGCCGAGCCGGGCCACGCCGTGGGCGTGAGCGGGTGCGACGGCGAGCGGGGCAAGGCAGGCAAGAACGGCGGCGAGCGAGCCGAGGCGTGTGACCCGCATGAATGTCCGCCGTTCAGGCATGCCGCGCTGACGTGGTCGTGCCGTGCGCAGGCACCGGCGTTGCAGCGAGGTTGCCGACCTCGTCAGTCGGCGCAGATGGAAAGACTGCAAGAGACGGAACATGGGAGATCCCCCGATAGTTGGCCGTGGCGGCAGGAATGCGCTGCGCTGCAAACGCGGGCCCCGGCGCGGCGCAACGCGCCGATAGGTCGGACTATGGCGCCCAATCCCGCGCTTGTCTGGCGCATGCGGCACCTTATAGGCGCATCATCCTGGCCGTGCAAGCCCCTGCACGAATGCTCGAGGCGGGACGCGCTTCCGCGAATCGGACCGGTACCCGGTTCGGACCATCCGGCGCTCGGCGCTGCCAGCCGGCACGACGTGCGAAGCGGGCGTCGCCGCCACGAACGGACGATCGACCCGCACGACCGAACTCGCGATAATCTCGCTCGCGTGACGGAATTGCCACGCGGCCGGATCATCCCGAAACGATCAACAGGAGGAGCGCGATGGGCAGTCTCGACGGCAAGGTGGCGTGGGTGACCGGGGCGGGGTCTGGCATGGGGCTGTCCGGCGCCCGGCAACTTGCGGACGCGGGCGCGACGGTCATCATGTCGGGTCGGCGCGCGGAGGTGCTGGAGCGCGAAGCGGATGCCATCCGCAAAGCGGGAGGGAAGGCCGAAGTCGAGGCGCTCGACGTGAGCGACGCGATGTCGGTGCAGCGCGTGGTGCAGTCGATCCTCGCCCGTCAGGGCAAAGTGGACATCCTGGTCAACAGCGCTGGCCTGAACAACCCGCAGCGTTTCTGGCGCGATCAAACCGTCGCGAGCTGGGACCAGGTCATCCGCGTCAACCTCGACGGCACGTTCTACTGCACGCAGGCGGTGCTGCCGTCCATGCGCGGGCGCAAGGACGGTCTGGTGATCAACATCTCCTCGTGGGCCGGCAGGTACACGCTGGCGATGGCGGGCGCGGCCTACAACGCGAGCAAGCACGCGGTTGTCGCGCTGACCGAAACCATCAACATGGAGGAATGCGTCAACGGCATCCGCGCGTGCGCCATCTGTCCGGCCGAGGTGGCGACGCCGATACTGGACCGGCGTCCGGTGCCGCCATCGCCCGAGGAGCGGGCCAGGATGCTCCAGGCCGACGACCTCGGGAAGACGATCCGGTGGGTGGCCGAGCAGCCGGCACACGTCTGCATCAATGAGATCACGATGAGTCCGACCTGGAACCGCATGTATGTCGGTGGCGCGGATCTCAAGCGGCCGTAGCGCAATGGGGTTCGGCGACCGTCGGGGTGCAGCGCACCGGTCGTGCTCAGTGCCCACCTTCGACCAGAAGCCCGGCAGCGGCGAGCGCGGTGGCGAGATCCCGTTCGATGCGCGCCGCGTCGGCTTGCGCGATATGCTGCAGATGCAGCACCGGGCCGATCAGCAGTTCCTGGCCGCGCTTCAAGACGCTGCCCGCCGCGCGTATGCCTGCCCGGTGCTGGTCGAAGCGCTGCGCGGGCGCGTAAGCGGTCATGCCCACGTAGATGCCCTGCAGGTGAGGGTCCCGGTCGCTGAAGTCGAGTCGTACGAGATAGATGTTGCGCCGTCCCCGGTTCGCCGCCGCAAATCCTGCCGCGACCTCGTAGACGAGCGGCAGCCACGATACGTAATTCATCGGCAACCATTCGGGAATCGACGTCGCCGCCCGCTGCCACAACTGCGCAAGCGCCGTTTCGATGTAGCTGGGAAAGGCATTGCGCATCCACCACTCATGGATGCAGTGCGCGCCCGCCGCGCCATCTCCGGCTGCGAGCGCCCCGCGGAACCGCGCCTGCAGCTCGAACTCAGGGACGGCCCGGAAGGGACGCGCTCCAGGCCGCGCTTTTGCGAGCGACGGGGTCACCACCGCTCGCGCTCGCAGACCTGGGCGCCCTGTGCCTTGCCCCAGCCGATGTCTTTGCTTTCGATGCCGGGGAGCGAGTGCGCAGTACTCAGCACAGAGCAGGCCGCCGGCTCGTCCTGGGTGTCAGATGGGCCAGGAAATGACGCTCCAGCAGCTTGAAAACACCGATCAGGCAGAACGTGCAGCAAAGGTAGATCGCCGCGGCAAAGAGATAGGCTTCGAACGGCAGATAGAAATCGGAATAGATCCGGCTTGCCGCGGCCGTGAGGTCCAGCATCGCAGGCACCGCGCTGGCGAGGCTGGTGCTGTGCAGCATCATCACCACCTCGTTGCTGTAGGCCGGCAGCGTGCGCCGCATGGCACTGGGCAGCACGATATGCAGCATCGCCTGGAAACGGCTCATGCCGAAGGCCTGCGCCGATTCGATTTCGCCTGCGTTGGTTTCGCGGATGGCGCCGGCCAGCATTTCGGCGGTGTATCCGGCGGTGTTCAGACTGAATGCCAGCAGGGCGCAGAAGAATGCGTCCTTGAAGTAGATCCATGGCCAGACCGTGTCCCATCGTGTCTGGATCCACTCCAGTTGGGCCAGGCCGTAGTAGATCATGTACACCTGTATCAGCAACGGCGTGCCGCGGATGACGAAGGTGTAGGCGCCGACCATGCGTTGCATCACCTTGCTCTGCCCGGTGAGCACCAGCGCGAAGACGAGTGCCAGCACACCGCCGACGGCAAGAGACGAGAGCAGCAGGCCGAGGGTTGTCAGCAGGCCCTCCCCGTACAGGGCGAGGCTCTCCTCGCGGAGGATCACTTCCCAGTTCACAGCTCGGGGCGCTTCGAGCCAAGGCTGTAGCGGCCATGCAGCTTGCGCAGCACCGTCAGCGAGACCCAGGTGTAGATCAGGAACAGCGAGCCGGTGAACAGGAAGAACGCGAACGGTGAGCGTGTCGCCGCGCTGGCCTGCTTGGCCAGGTAGGTCATTTCCTGCAGACCGATCAGGCTCACCAGAGCGGTCGCCTTGATCAGCACCAGCCAGTTGTTGGTAAAGCCGGGCAACGCATGGCGCACCATCTGCGGCGCCGTGACGCGCAGGAACGTCTGCACCCGGCCCATGCCGAATGCCGCGGCAGCCTCGAATTGCCCGCGCGGAATGGACAGGATCGCGCCGCGGAATGTTTCCGTCATGTAGGCGCCATAGATGAATCCCAGGGTCAGCACGCCGGCAGTGAACGGATCGATGTCCAGCGTGGCGCCGGTGCCGGAGAGCTCCAGCAGGTGGTTGATGCCGATGCTGCCGCCGTAGAACACCAGCAGCATCAGCACCAGTTCGGGAATGCCGCGAATGATGGTGGTGTAGCCCGTCGCGAAGGCCACCAGCGCCCGGTTCCCGGAGAGCTTGGCTCCCGCACCAAGCAATCCCAGCAGCACCGACACCAGGAGTGCCGCCAGGGAGACCCCTACGGTGAGCAACGCACCGTACAGGATGGACGAGTAATAGGCGGCCAAGCTCGAATTACGTCAGTCGGTCACTTGCCGTAGACGTCGATCTTGAAATACTTGTCGTTGATCTTCTTGTACGTGCCGTTGGCGCGGATGGACTTGATGGCGCCATTGAGCTCGGCCTTCAGGGCGGTCTCGCCCTTGCGGAGCGCGAACCCGGCGCCGGTGCCGAAGTACTTGGGGATGTACAACTCGGGTCCGACCACCCCGTAGTCCTTGCCTTCGGGCTTGCTCAGGAAGCCGCCGGTCACTTCGATCACGTCGGCCACGGTCCCGTCGAGGCGGCCAGACTTGATGTCCAGGTAGACCTGGTCCTGCGCTTCGTAGGGAGTGACGACCACGCCGACCTTCTTGAGTTCGCCGTTGGCGTATTTCTCCTGCGTGCTGCCCTTGAGGACGCCGAGTTTCTTGCCTTTGAGCGAGGCGGGATCCGTGAACTTGATGTCGTTCCTGACCACGATCTTGCTGGGCGTGTTGTAGTACTTGTCGGTGAAGTCCACCACCTTGAGGCGGTCTTCCGTGATCGACATGGAGCTGATGATAACGTCGTATTTCTTGGCCTGCAGGCCCGGAATCATGCTGTCCCAGACCTGCTCGACAAACACGCACTTGCGCTTGATGTGCTCGCACACGGCGTTGGCGATGTCCACGTCGAAGCCGGTTGGCTTGCCGTCCGCGGTCTTGAAGGTGAAGGGTTCGTAGGTCGGGTCGATCGCGACCCTTAAGTCCTTGCCCTGGCCCGAAGCGGTAGTGGCCAGCACGCCGAGCGCAAGCGCCAACATCAGTTTTTTCATGGTGGGTCCTGAAGTGTGGCCGGGCCGGTGCCTGACCATGGTTGAAGGAGAGGCGTGATTGTAACGCCACGTTTCGCCCTGCAAGCCTGGCGTCCGAGTATTGGGGGTTTGGTCGTGGCCGTCAACGGTCGGTGCTTGGCGGCAACCGGGGCCCGCGATCGAACCATCCCCGCTGTTGCCTCCGGCACTGCCTTGCTCCGCGCACGGGCAAGGCGTAGATTGCCTTCGATAGGGGACTCTGCCTCGCGCGCAAGTGCGGTACCGCGGTACGCGATTGTGGCGAGCACGCCGCCGCGCTGTGCCTGCCGCCGGGAGACAGCATCGCGCGAACCGCAATGCGACGCGCAATCCGTTCGGGCAAGAAGAAAACCATGTTTCCCCTGAGCGACGACAATCCGCATTTCCTCGCCCCGATCACAACCTGTGTGCTCATCACGCTGAACGTGCTGGCGTGGATCTTCGTCCAGCGGCTCGGCAGCGAATCGGGCCTGGGAGCGTCGATCTGCGCTTTGGGGCTCGTTCCGGGCGAGCTGCTGCGCACCCTGGCGCCGGGGACCCGTCTGGAGATGGGACCGGGCATCTTCTGCATGCTTTCCGCTTCCCCCAACTGGTTCACCCCGGTCACGCACATGTTCCTGCACGGCGGGTGGCTGCACCTCATCGGCAACATGTGGTTCCTGTGGATCTTCGGCGGCAACGTCGAGGACTCGATGGGTCATGGACGTTTCGTCGCGTTCTACCTGCTCTGCGGACTGGCGGCGGCGGCGGCGCAGATCTATGTCAACCCGCGATCCGGAATCCCGATGGTGGGCGCCTCGGGCGCGATCGGCGGGGTGATGGGTGCCTACATACTGCTCTACCCGTGGGTGCAGGTGAACATGCTTCTGTTTCTCGGGTTCTTCTGGAAAACCTTCTCCATTTCCGCTGTCTGGATGCTCGGCTACTGGTTCGTGGTGCAGCTCATTGGCGGTGTCGGTGCGATCGGCGCGCACGGCGGCGGTGTCGCGTTCTGGGCGCATGTCGGCGGCTTCGTGGCCGGCGCGTTGCTCGTGCTCCTCTTCCGCGATCCCGTGCTGGTCGCCCAGCACCCGAAATACGGCTGGTCCCGGTAGAGGCGCGCCGTATTCAGTCCGCAGGACGTTTGTGGGAGGCCGCAGACCAAGCGACGAAGCGATTGCGTTCATCGTCATGCCGGTCGCTGCGGCGGCGATCTGCAGGAAGGGGGTGACCATGTCGAGGCGAATACTTCTGCACGGCCTGCTGGCGCTGCTGTTGCTGGCGGATGTCAGCGTGGTGGGCGCGACCGAGCCGGCCACGGTGATCGTTGGTGCCTACGTCAACCAGATACTCGACTTGAGCTTCAAGGAACGACGCTACGCCATCGACTTCTGGGTCTGGTTCCGCTGGACGGCCGAAGGCGACATGGCTGACTACCAGCCGCTCGAGAGCTTCGAGCTCATGAACGGCCGCATCGAAAACAAGTCCAGCATCGTCGAAAAGCGGATCGACGGCGTGAACTACGCCTCTGCGCGCATCATGGCCAGTATCTCGCAGCCGTGGGAGCTCGACGCCTTCCCCCTCGATAACCACCGCCTGCGCATCTACCTCGAAGACAGCAGGCGCGTGGCGAGCGAGTTGGTGTACGTGATCGACGTCGCAAACTCGCGCCTCGGCGACGAAATCCACCTGTCGGGGTGGACCGTTTCGTTCTTCGATGCCGGGGTGACGACCAAGGTTTACCACACCAACTTCGGCGATATCTCGCTGCCGACCACGGACCGGTCGGAGTTTTCGCGCTTTACTTTCTCGATGGACCTGCGGCGCGAAAACCACGAAGCGGCGATCAAGCTGCTCACTACGATGTTGGTCGCCCCTTTGGTGGCCTTCGCAGCCTTCCTTATAAGGCCCACGGATGTGAACACGCGCTTCGGCGTGGGCGTAGGTGCCTTGTTCGCGGTGGCGACGAGCGCTGTCATCGTCGCCTCGGCGGTCCCCGACTCCAGTGCGCTCACCACAGCCGACAAGTTGCACATGATTGCCATGATCTTCATCGTCGCCTCGCTGGTGCAGTCGGCCATATGCATGAAGTGGGTCGAGACCGGCGAAGAGATTCGTTCCAAGCAGGTGGACCGCTTGTGCGTTTTCATCTTCCCGCTGCTGTTCTTGCTGATCTGCAGCCGGGTGGTGCAGCGCGCGCTGGAACAGGTCTGACGCCGCTCGGCGCACGGTCGCTCGTCGCGGCTATTCGTGCTTCTTGAGCGCGGCGCGGGCCATGTTGTCGACCAACCGCGGCGCGAGCAACTTGAGCCACAGGCCGACCCTGGCCTTCGCGGTCATCACCAGCTCGCGCTTGCGCCCGCGCAACGCGGCGACGATCTGACGCGCGCACTCCTCGACCGACATGGCGCCCTCTTCCTTCAGCCCGGACCTGCCGGCGGCCTTGCCGTCGGCGCCGTAGCCATGGTAGCGAATGTCGGTCGCGACCACCCCGGGGAACACAACGGTCACGTCGACACCCGTCCCCGCGAGCTCGGTGCGCAGTGCCTCGAAGAACCCGGCTTGGGCGAACTTGGACGGCGAGTACGCGGTGCGTTCGGGCACGCCGACTTTGCCGGCCAGGCTCGCGACGCCGGCTACCAACCCCTTCGCCTTCCTGAGCTCCGCGAGCGCGTATCGCGTACACCAGACCGAGCCCATGAAGTTGACGCGCATCATGTCCTCGTACCACTTGAAGTCGCTGACGTCCTCGAGGCGGGCATGCCCCGAAACGCCGGCGTTGTTGACCAGCACGTCGATGCGCCCGAAGCGCAAAACCGCGCTTTCCGCGAGTGCCCGGCAATCGGCCTCGATGCCCACGTCGCAGCGCACCGCGATCGCCTCGGCGCCAGCCGCCGCACATTGCCCGGCGACCGCTTGCAGCGCTTCCAGGCGACGTGCGGCGAGGACCAGCCTGGGTTTCTCGGGCGCCAGTTGGCGGGCAAGCTCGGCGCCGATGCCTTCGGAGGCGCCGGTGATGACAATGACCTTGTCGGCGAAAGACATCATGCTCGGGCAGGCATGGTTGCGCGCTCACATCATCGCATGCGGACGTCGATGTCGTCATCAGATGCGACGACGACGTCATCCGCTTCGAAGTCGAGCGCGTGCACGGGTTCCTGCGCGAGGTGTGTACCGACAGCTCGCGTCGAGATGCCGGGACGAGTGCGAGGCGGCACGCGCCGACCCGGCCAACAGGGTGAAGGCCAGGCGTGCGGCCGGGGACATGGATTCAGGCAGTCCTTCGACGCCGGTCAATTCGTGAGCCGCTGGTTCAGCGCCCAATGAATCGGGTCGAGGCATTGCTTCGGATTGACCGGGACGTGCAGTACCATATGCGGACCGCTGTCGGCCGGACGTCGGGCCGGCAGATCCAATCTCCGACCGCTGTGGAGGCATTCATGAATGGACGGCTGATATCCGCACTCATCGCCGGCGCTGCGTTGGGCGCCGCCACCATGCCCGTGCTCGCGATCACGTGCTACGAAGTCATCGATCGGAACAATGTCGTGATGCTCCGCGGCACGCGCTCCCCCGTCGACCTCAGCAATGCCGGAACGCCCGCGCGCGATGCGATGCGCGCTCGCGGCGAGCTCCTGGTCATCTTCGACGTCGAAAACTGTGTGGCGGTAGGACGGGCCACGTCCGATGGCAGCAGGACGCTCACCGCCGACGAGATCGTCGCCGGGTGGAGGCAAACGCCGATCGAGGCGAGGACCGGCTGGGGGACGTATTCGTCCCATTCCGGTGGCTTGCTGACGCCGGCGCAGGTTCCAACACCAACGCAATCTCGGTGAGCAACGCGCCGGGACGCGCGTGCCCGGGCGCAGCCGCCGTGCCGAGGGCGCATGGCGCGCCGGCGGCGTCGAGCCGCTTTGCGTCAGACGGCAATCGGTGCCTTGATCGCGGGATGGCAGCGGTAGTCGGCGATCTCGATGTCCTCGAACCGGTAGGCGAACAGCGAATCGGCCCGACGGTGGATGACCAGGCGCGGCAGCGGGTAGGGCGCGCGTGCGAGCTGCACCGCCACCTGCTCCAGGTGGTTCCGATACAGGTGGCAGTCGCCGCCCGTCCAGACGAACTCGCCGACGCCGAGGTCGCACTGCTGCGCCACCATGTGCGTCAGCAGCGCGTAGGACGCGATGTTGAACGGCACGCCGAGGAAGATGTCGCAGCTGCGCTGGTATAGCTGGCAGGAGAGCCGTCCTTCCGCGACGTAGAACTGGAAGAACGCGTGGCATGGCGGAAGCGCCATCCGCGGAATGTCCGCCACGTTCCATGCCGAGACGATCAGGCGGCGCGAGTCGGGGTTGCGCCGGATCTCCGCGATGACGTTCGCCAGCTGGTCGACGTGCCCGCCGTCCCGGGTCGGCCAGTTCCTCCACTGATAGCCGTAGATCGGGCCAAGCTCGCCGCTGGCATCGGCCCATTCGTCCCAGATCGTGACCCCGACCTCCTGCAGCGGCCGCACGTTCGTCTCCCCGCGCAGGAACCAGAGGAGCTCGTGGATGATCGACTTCCGGTGCACCTGCTTGGTCGTCAGCAGCGGGAAACCGTCGGCCAGTGGAAAGCGCATCTGGTAACCGAACACCGAGAGCGTGCCGGTTCCTGTGCGGTCCTCCTTGGGATGGCCATGGTCGCGGACATGGCGAATGAATTCGAGGTATTGGAGCATCGGCGGCGGGCACAGCTGAGGCGGCAGGTGTGGCGGCGACGGGCGCCGACGGGGGCGCCTGCAGCCTCAAGGATCGAATTGTAGCGTTTCGCGGGCACAATGCGATTCGTATGGCGGCGATGCCGGGTCGGGCAGGCGGGCTGGCCCGGCGCGCCGGTGCCGTTCGCCGCGGCGGCGGTCCCGGGATGCCGCGGGAGTGGAGGTGTGGCAATGCATCAACCGAACCAGTTCGACCTCCTGGCCGAACGTCGCTTCGCCCCGTTCTTCTGGACCCAGTTCCTGGGGGCCGGCAACGACAACATCTACAAGAACGCGCTGGTGATCTTCGTCGCCTTCCACGCGGCCACCCTGACCCCGCTCGACCCGAACGCGCTCGTGAATGTCGCGGGTGCGGTGTTCATCGCGCCCTTCGTCCTGCTGTCGGCGACCGCGGGGCAGCTCGCCGACAAGTTCGAGAAGTCGCGGCTCATCCGGTGGATCAAGCTCTTCGAGATCGTCATCATGGTGATCGGTCTCGCCGGCTTCTGGCAGCGCGACCTCGCGCTGCTGTTCACCGCGCTGGCACTCCTCGGCGTGCATTCGACGTTGTTCGGCCCGGTCAAGTACGCGATCCTGCCGCAGCAGCTTTCACCCGACCGAGCTCATCGGCGGCAACGGCCTCGTCGAGATGGGGACGTTCGTCGCGATCCTGCTCGGCACGATCATCGGCGGCCTCGTCGTCGCCGTGAAAGGCGGCGGGCCGATAGTCGCCGGCACGGTATCACTCGCCGTCGCGGTCGCAGGGTATCTCGTAAGCCGCAGGATTCCTGCCATGCCCGCGGTCGACCCCGGGCTCGCGCTCAACTGGAATCCGTTCAGCGAAACCTGGAAGAACCTCGCGGTCGCGCGCGGGAACCGCGTCGTCTGGCTGTCGATGCTGGGGATTTCCTGGTTCTGGTTCTATGGCGCGACCTTCCTTGCGCAGTTCGCCGGCTTCTCGCGCGATGTGCTGGGCGGCAACGAGCACGTCGTCACGTTGCTGCTGGCGTTGTTTTCGGTCGGCATCGGCATCGGTTCGCTGCTCTGCGAGCGCATGTCCGGCCGTCGCGTCGAACTCGGACTCGTTCCGTTCGGCTCGATCGGGCTGACCGTATTCGCGATCGACCTGTGGCTCGCCAGCCGCCACCTGCAGGCGAACGCGCTGGCGGGCCTCGAGGTGTTCCTCGCGAGTCCTGCGCATTGGCGCGTCGCCGCGGACCTGGTGCTGATCGGCCTGTTCGGCGGGTTCTACATCGTTCCTCTGTATGCGCTGATCCAGGAGCGCTCGCCGCCCTCGCACCGGTCCCGCATCATCGCGGCGAACAACATTCTCAATGCGTTGTTCATGGTGGCCTCCGCCGGGCTCGCCATTGCGCTGCTCGCCGTCGGTTACTCGATCCCCGAGCTGTTCCTCGTCACCGCGCTGATGAACGCCGCGGTCGCGCTCTACATCTACGGACTCGTGCCCGAGTTCCTGATGCGCTTCCTGGCCTGGCTCCTGATCCACACGTTCTACCGGGTCGACAAGGACGGATTGGAGAACATTCCCGACCAGGGGCCCTGCATCGTCGTCTGCAATCACGTGAGTTACGTCGACGCGGTGGTCATCGCCGCCTGCGTGCGGCGCCCCGTGCGGTTCGTGATGGACCACCGCATCTTCCGGGTGCCGTTGCTCTCGTTCATCTTCCGCACGATGCGGACGATCCCGATCGCCCCGGCCAGGGAGGATGCGCAGATGAAGGACCGGGCGTTCGCCGAGGCGGCTCTGGCGCTTGCCGCCGGCGAGATCGTCGGCATCTTTCCCGAGGGCAGGTTGACGGAGACCGGGGAGCTCGGTCCGTTCCGGCCGGGCGTGCAGCAGATGATCGCGACGACGCCCGTGCCCGTCGTGCCGATGGCTTTGCGCGGACTCTGGGGCAGCTTTTTCAGCCGGTCGTCCAACGGCAAGGCGATGCGCAGGCTGCGCGGAATCCATTCGCGGATCGCGCTGGTCGCGGCCCCGCCGGTGCCCGCCGCACAGGTATCGCTCGAAGGGCTGCAGACGACCGTGCTCGCGTTGCGCGGCGCGCGCAAGTGAACGCATGAACGAGGAACGCTACCTATGGCGGCATTGATCGGGCTGTTCGTCGGGGCGATCGCGGGCAACCTCGTCTGGCAGGAATGGGGCGCCGCGCTGGGCGGCATCGCGGGCTTCTTCGCCGGCGTCCGGTTTTCCGCATGGCGGGCCCGGGGGCTGCCAGGCCGGGCCGCCATGGCCGCCCCTGTCGCCGCCGCGTCGACCCCTGCCGGGCGCGTTGGCGTTGGTCAGGACAAGGACAACGCTCTCGCGCAACGAGTCGTCGAACTGGAGCGGCGCGTGGCGAGCCTCGAGCGCCGTGCGGCGGTCGGCCCGGAGCCGGCGGCCGCGCGGGAACCACCCGTGATCGCCGTCCCCGCGGCCGCCGCGCCAGTGCAGGACATCACCGCCGCCGCCGAGACGGAATCCGACGGACCGGTCGGGTGGACGTCCGGTGAACGCGAGATCGGGGCACGCGAATTCGTGGTCGCCGCAACGCCGGCATCGCCGCCGGTTCAGGCGGCAGGCGCGGCGCCGGTGCCTGCCGAGTCGTCGCGCGCGAGCCGGTTGTGGGAATGGTTCACCGGCGGCAACGCGCTGACGCGCATCGGCGTCGTCATACTGTTCTTCGGCGTTGCGTTCCTGCTCAAGTACTTCACCGAGCGCTTCACGGTCCCCATCGAACTGCGGCTGGCCATGGTTGCAGGCGGCGGTTTGGCGCTGGCAGCGCTCGGCATGCGCCTCGCGGCATCGCGTCCGGGCTACGGCCTGTCGCTGCAGGGCGCGGGAGCCGGGATCCTCTACCTGACGGCTTACGCGGCATTTCGTCCCTACGGCGTGCTGCCCGAGGCGCCGGCCGTCGTGCTGCTCATCGCGGTGTCCGCGCTCACGGTCTGGCTCGCCGTGCGCAACGATTCGCAGCCGCTCGCGGGGCTGGCCATCGCCGGCGGATTCCTCGCCCCGGTGCTGGTGGGCAACGACGGCGGCCCCGTGCTGCTGTTCGGCTATTTCGCGCTGCTGAACGCTGCGATCTTCACGCTCGCGTGGTCGAAAGCATGGCGCGTACTCAATGCGGTGGGCTTCGTCTTCACTTTCGTGCTCGGCCTCGACTGGGGCCGCGAGTTCTACGGCCCGGAACACTACGCAACCGTGCAGCCGTTCCTTGCGCTGTTCTTCGTCTTCTACGTCGGCATTGCGATTCTCTACGCAAGGCGCGGGCCGCTCGCTGCACGCGATCCGGTGGACGGTCTCCTGGTGTTCGGCGTTCCACTTGCAGGATTCGCGTCCCAAGCCGCGCTCGTCCGCGAATTCGAGTACGGCGCAGCGTGGAGCGCGCTCGCGCTGGCGATCGTCTATGCGCTGCTCTTCCTTATGATTCGCCGGCGTCGCGAACCCGGTTTTCCGCTGCTGTCGCGCGCGTTCCTCGTGCTTGCGGTCATCTTCGGGACGATCGCCATTCCGTTCGCGCTCGGCAATCGCTGGACATCCGCGTTCTGGGCGGTCGAGGCGGCGGGTGTGTACTGGATCGGCGCGAGGCAGAACGCGTGGCTTGCCCGAGCGTCCGCACTGGTCGTCCAGAGCGGAGCCGGGATCGTGTTCGTCGCTTCCGGTATCGGTGAACCCGAAGACCCGCTGTTCGCCAACGCGTTTTTCGCCGGTGCGTTCCTGATTGCGGCGTCGGGTCTCGCGACCGCGTGGATCGCCGATCGCGCCGGCCGCGCCATCACTCCGGGCGAGCGGAGCCTCGTGCCTCTGATGTTTGGCTGGGGCGTGCTGTGGTGGCTGGCCGCCGGCGGCTTCGAGCTCATGCGGCAGTTGCCGCGCGCAGCAGAGGTGCATGCCGTCCTCGCCTGGGTGGTCGCGGGTGTCACGCTCGCGCTCGTCCTGGCGCGGCCGCTGTCCTGGCCCCGCCTCGCCGGCGCCGGAGTCGCGTTGCTGCCGGCGATGGCCGTCGCCGCGCTGGGCGATTTCGACGCTGCCCGGACGACGCTCACGACCTATGGATGGATCGTCTGGCCGTGCGCGTGGTTCGTGCATTGGCAGGCGCTGCGCGCCGCCGAGACGCTGTGGCCGGGCGCCGCCGAGCTCAAGCCGGCGACCATCGACGCCGGGACGTTGCTGCCTTCGGTGCACGCGGTGTCGGCGGTCGCACTGGTTGCGCAGATCGCATGGGAAGCGAGCGAGTGGACCGGGCGCCACACGGCGCACTACACGGCGTGGACTCCCTGCGCGGCGGCGCTGCCCGCGATTGCCTACCTGTGGCTCGTCGTCCGGTTTCGCGACACCGCGCGCTGGCCGCTGTCGGTCCGGCGACGAGCCTACGCGATTGGGGCGGGGACGCCATTGGCGGGTTTGCTGGCGATATGGTTTTTCGCGGTCAACCTGCTCTCGCCGGGCGACGCGTCGCCGCTTCCGTACCTGCCGCTCGTCAATCCGCTGGACATCACCCTGGCGCTTGCGCTGGGTTCGGTGGCGGCATGGGCGGCGCGGTTTTCCGGGGTTGCGCAACGCGCGCTGTATCGCTGGGTCGGCGCCGGCCTGTTCGTCGCGCTGAACGGAATCGTGCTGCGCACCGCGCATCACTGGGGCGACGTCCCGTGGCGGCTTTCCTCGCTGATGGCGTCCAAGCCGCTGCAGGCTGCCCTTACCCTGACGTGGACGTTGACCGCGCTCACCGCCATGGTCGTGGCGACGAAGCGGTGCCTGCGGCCGCTGTGGATGCTCGGCGCGGCGCTGCTGGCGGCGGTGGTGGCGAAGCTCTTCCTGGTCGACCTGGGTGCGTTGTCCGGATTGCCGCGTGTCGTCGCGTTCCTCGGCGTCGGCATTCTGCTGCTGGTGATCGGATTCCTGTCGCCGCTGCCGCCGGCAGTGCAGGCGGATCCATCGCGCGACAGCGGACCGTCCCCGACCTGACCTTCGCAGCGGCCGCGAGACACGACGCTGCGGACGCTGTGCTAGACTGAAATTCGTCTGGCGCCGCTCTTCCTTGATCCGTGGTGCTCCATGTCCGGCAACACGCTCGGCACGCTGTTTTGCGTCACCTCCTTCGGCGAGTCGCATGGTCCGGCGATCGGCTGCGTCGTCGACGGCTGCCCGCCGGGCCTGGCGCTCGCGGCCGCCGACATCCAGAGCGATCTCGACCGGCGCCGCCCCGGCACATCGCGCCATGTCACGCAGCGGCGCGAATCCGATACCGTTGAAATCCTGTCCGGGGTGTTCGAGGGACGCACCACGGGCTCACCGATCGCGCTACTGATCAGGAATGAGGACCAGCGCAGCAAGGACTACGCCGCGATCGCCGATGCGTTCCGTCCCGGGCACGCCGATTACGCCTACTGGCACAAGTACGGCATTCGCGATCACCGTGGCGGCGGCCGGGCCTCGGCCCGCGAAACCGCGGTGCGCGTGGCGGCCGGAGCAATCGCACGGAAATGGCTCGCCGAACGCCATGGCGTGACGATCCGAGGGCATCTGGTGCAACTCGGGTCCAGGGCCATCCCGTTCGAGGACTGGGCGTACGTCGCCGCGAACCCGTTCTTCGTCGCGAACGCGTCGCTCGTGCCCGAGCTCGAGGCCTTCATGGACGCGCTGCGCAAGTCCGGCGATTCCTGCGGCGCGAAGATCACCGTCGTCGCACGCGGCGTGCCGGTGGGCTGGGGCGAGCCTGTCTACGGCCGGCTCGACGCCGACCTCGCGCAGGCGATGATGGGCATCAATGCCGTGAAGGGCGTCGAGATAGGAGCCGGCTTTGCGAGCGTCCTGCAGCGCGGCAGCGAGCACTCCGACGAAATGACGCCGCGGGGGTTCCTGTCGAACCACGCGGGAGGGATCCTTGGCGGCATCTCCACGGGCCAGGAGATCGTCGTCACGATTGCCGTCAAGCCGACATCGTCCATCCGGCTCGATCGCCGTTCGATCGACAAGGCTGGGCATCCGGTCGTCGTCAACACGCACGGCCGGCACGACCCGTGCGTCGGCATCCGCGCCACGCCCATTGCCGAAGCCATGCTGGCACTGGTGCTGATGGACCATGCGCTCCGGCATCGCGCGCAGAACGCCGACGTCGTCGTCACGACGCCGAAGGTCCCCGCGCGGGTGGATGGCGGCGCCATGGAGCGCTCGACCGGGAGCGCCGCAGTCGACGATCCGGATCCCGACGAAGCCTAGCCCGCAGGGTCCCGGCGTGGCGCCCAGTGCCCGCCCGGCCGCCCGAAGGGCACTGCGCGCCCCCGCGGGGGGCAGCGAACACAGTGAGCACGGGGGCCGTTCAGCCGCGCCGGGTGATCCTCGCGTCGGCAGTCCCGCGCGCGAACTCCAGAGCGACGTCATCGCCGACCGCGAGCTTTGCGCTCGTGTCGACGATGGCGCCGCCGGCGGTCGTGACGATGGCGTAGCCGCGTTCGAGCACCGCTTGCGGGTTGAGGTGCGCGAGGCTGCGCTCGAGCGCAGCGATTCGCGTCTTCGACCGCTCCTGCCGGGTCGCCGCCGCGCGCTGCATGGCGTCGTGCAGCGGCGCGACGCGCAGGGTCTGCGCCAGCGGTTGCCGCAGCAGCCATGTCAGCCGAAGGCCGGGTTCTCGGATCGCGTTGGCCGCCCCCGCGAGCCGGTTGCGATGGGCGCGATAAAGTCGTCCGGCGAGCGTGTCGGCATCGCAACGCTGCCGGGCGAGCCGCGCCGCGGGGTGAACCAGCCTGCGCGCGAGCGTGTCGAGGCGCTGGATCCGGGTCTCCAGCGCATGCCGGCTCGCACGGCGCCATCGCTCTCCGATTCCGGCGACCGCGGTCTGCACGGCGTGCCGATCGGGCACGGCGAGCGTGGCCGCGCCTGTGGGCGTCGGCGCGCGCGCGTCGGCCGTGAAGTCGCAGATGGTGAAATCGGTCTCGTGGCCGACCCCCGAAACGATGGGAATGCCCGACTCGTGCACGGCACGGGCGACGACTTCCTCGTTGAAGGCCCAGAGGTCCTCGATCGATCCACCGCCCCGTGCGACGATCAGCACGTCGACTTCGGCACGCGCGTTGGCCGTGGCGATCGCCTGCGCGATCTCGGCGGCCGCGCCTTCGCCCTGGACTGCGGCGGGATAGACGATAACGGGCACCGCGGGCCAGCGCCGCCGCAGCGTCGTCAGGATGTCGCGGAGCGCCGCGGCGCGCACCGACGTCACGATGCCGACGCGCCGCGGAAAAGACGGCAACGGGAGCTTGCCGTCCGCGGCGAACCAGCCGGCCGCCGCGAGTCGCGCTTTCAGCCGCTCGAATTTCTCGAACAGCGCACCGATCCCGGCCAGGCGCATGGTCTCGACGTTGAGCTGGAACTCACCGCGCGCTTCGTAGATCGATGCGATGGCGCGTACCTCGACCGCGAGACCGTCCTTCAGCGCAAAGCCGGCGAACTGGGCTTTCTGCCGGAAGAACACGCAACGCACCTGGGCAGCGCTGTCCTTCAGATTGAAATAGCAATGACCCGAGGCCGCGCGCGTGAAATTGGAGATCTCGCCGGAAACCCAGACCAGGCCCAGATGCCGTTCGAGGATCAGTCGCGCGGAACTTACGAGTAGCCCGACGGGGATGACCGCGGACGGCCCGCCTTGGCTGACGGCAACGCTGGCGGAGGTCGTAGGGTCGAGGTCCGAAGTGTCGGGCACAGGCCGCGATTTCATGCGCGAGTTCCCCATATCAGATATGACAGGGTGCAACGGGACTTCTATTTGTCCAGGGCAAAATTTGCTCCAGGCCTACAGGGAGGTGCCCCGCAAAAGCGAAGCAGAGCCCGCGCGGCGGCATCGGCCCGCTCCGGCAGCGGCAAGGCAAGTCAATGAAATGAAATGGAAAAATCTAGGCAGGAAATTGAGCATGGCAGCATTTTCTTCGGCCTGGGCACCACTTAGGAGCCGAATTTACAAGATACGCACACTTTTATCCACAGGATTTGTGGACAACCGCATCCCGCAGTGAAACGCAACCGGGCGGAAAGCCTTGTCTGGCGCGGCTTTCCGGGCACCGGCCCGCCCGCAGGGGGAATACGTCCGATGACGGGCATCTCCCCGCCGGTTAGAATATCGGAACGAATACCCTTGTTCATGAACAAACCACGATGAGTGCTGCACCGCCGCAAAACGGATCGGCCCGCCAGATGGCGGCAGCGGACCCTGGATTGCCGCCGCGAGCGCATGGATCCGGGGCGGGTGCGCCCGCGTCCAATTTCCTGCGCGCCATCATCGCCGAGGACAATCGATCCGGCAAATACGGCGGACAGGTGGTGACCCGGTTCCCCCCGGAGCCCAACGGCTACCTCCATTACGGTCACGCGAAGTCGATCATCCTCAACTTCGGCCTTGCCGCCGAGAACGGAGGCCGCTGCAACCTCCGGTTCGACGACACCAATCCGGCGAAGGAGGACGTCGAGTTCGAGACGTCGATCGCCGACGCGGTGCGCTGGCTCGGTTTCGACTGGGGCCCGCATCGCTATCACGCGTCCGATTACTACGACCAGCTCTACATCTTCGCCGAGTGGTTCATCGAGCACGATCTCGCGTACGTGGAGAGCTCGACGCCCGCCGAGATGCGCGCGCTCCGCGGCACGCTGACCGAGGCCGGCAGGCCGAGCGCGTACCGGAGCCGCAGCGTAGCCGAGAACCTCGATCTGTTCCGGCGCATGAGGGCCGGCGAGTTTCCCGACGGCGCGCATGTGCTGCGGCTCAAGATCGACCTGGGGAGTCCGAACATCAACATGCGCGACCCGGCCATCTACCGGATCCGGCACGCGTCGCATCATCGCACCGGCGACAAGTGGTGCATCTACCCGCTCTACGACTACACGCATTGCATCTCGGACGCGCTGGAAGGCATCACGCATTCGATCTGCACGCTCGAGTTCCAGGACCATCGGCCGCTCTACGACTGGGTTCTGGCGCGGCTCGCCGAGGGCGGGCAGTTGCCGCGGCCGCTGCCCCAGCAGCACGAGTTCGCCCGGCTCAACCTCACGCACGTGCTGCTGTCGAAACGCAAGCTGATCCAGCTCGTGGCCCAGGGCCATGTCGACGGATGGGACGATCCGCGGATGCCCACCCTCGTCGGGGCGCGGCGGCGCGGGTTCACGCCGGAGGGGTTCCGGCTGTTCGCCGAGCGCATCGGCGTTTCGAAGTCCGATGCGTGGATCGACATGAGCGTGCTCGAGGACTGCATGCGCGAGGACCTGAATGCGCGCGCGCCGCGACGGATGGCGGTGCTCGACCCCGTGCGGCTGGTGATCGACAACTACCCGGAGGGCCGGACGGAGGAATGCCTCGCGCCGAACCATCCGCAGCGACCGGACTTGGACCGGCGCGCGCTCCCTTTCTCGCGCGAGCTCTGGATCGAGCGCGACGATTACCAGGAGAACGCCCCGAAGGGGTATTTTCGCCTTGTCCCCGGCGCCGAGGTGCGATTGCGATTCGCCTATATCGTCCGCTGCGTGGGGGCGCAGAGGGATGCCGCCGGCAACGTGGTCGTCGTCCACTGCACCTACGACCCGGCGACCCGCTCGGGGACGCCCGGCGCCGACGCGCGCAAGGTCAAGGGCAACATCCACTGGCTTTCGGCCGAGCACGCCGTTCCGGCCGAGGTGCGCCTCTTCGATCGGCTGTTCGCGGTCCCGTTCCCCGGCGCGCGCAATCCGGCGGGTGCGCCGGTCGACGGTGCCGCGGCGGCCGCCATCGCCGCGCACGCGGCGGTGGTGGCCGGCGACGATGCCGACGATGAAGCCGCGGAACCGGTCGAGCGCAACTGGCTTTCCGATCTCAATCCGAGCTCCAAGAGCGTGATCACCGCCTATGTGGAGCCCGCGCTGGCAGGCGTCAGCGCCGGCGAGCAGTTTCAGTTCGAGCGACATGGCTACTTCGTCGCCGATCTCGAAGACAGCGCGCCGGGCAAGCCGGTGTTCAACCGGACGGTGACGCTTCGGGATTCCCGGGCGCAGAGGTAGGCGCCCGACCGGGGCCTGTTCGCTGTTCTGCCGACGCGCTAGAATCGCGTCCCGGCAAGTTATCTCGAGGTCGACACATGAAGCGCATCGTACTTTTTCTCGCGACCAACCTCGCCGTCGTCCTGGTCCTTTCGGTCGTGCTGAAGATGCTCGGCCTCGACCGGGCGATGTATTCGCAGACGGGCATCTCGTACGGCGGACTCCTTGCCTACGCGGCGGTCGTCGGCTTCACCGGCTCGATAATTTCCCTGCTGATGTCCAAGCAGATGGCCAAATGGTCGACCGGGGCGCACGTGATAGAGCAGCCCGCGAACGAGCCGGAAGCATGGCTGGTCGAGACGGTGCGCAAGCTCGCGACCACCGCTGGAATCGGCATGCCCGAGGTCGCCATCTACGAGGGCGCGGCCAATGCGTTCGCCACCGGCGCCTTTCGGAACTCGGCGCTGGTCGCGGTCTCGACGGGGCTCCTGCAGTCGATGAACAAGGAGGAAGTCGAAGCCGTGCTCGCCCACGAGGTCGCGCACGTCGCCAACGGCGACATGGTGACGCTGACGCTGATCCAGGGAGTCGTCAACACCTTTGTCGTGTTCTTCGCGCGGATCATCGGCACGATCGTCGACAAGACGGTGTTCCGCACCGAGCGCGGCAGCGGCCCCGGCTACTTCATCACCGTCATCGTCGCGCAGATCGTGCTGGGCATCCTCGCCTCGATGATCGTCGCCTGGTTCTCGCGGCTGCGCGAGTTCCGCGCCGACGCCGGCTCGGCGAAATATCTGGGCACGCCGTCGCCCATGGTGAATGCGCTGCGGCGCCTGGGCGGGCTGGAGCCGGGTGAGTTGCCGAAGGCGATGAGCGGCTTCGGCATCACCGACAAAGGCGGCGTGATGGCGCTGTTCTCGACGCACCCGCCGATCGAGGAGCGCATCGCGGCGTTGGGCCGCCGGGCGTGATCCGGCACGGTCAATGCAGCAGCAGGCGGGTGCGGGCAGGTCCCCGTCGGACGGGCCTCTGTCGGGAGCCGCGCTCCCAAAGAAAACGGCCGGTGCGCACGCGCCACCGGCCGTCAGACCGCGCCTCGGGCGCGGGCATCTATTTCAGATGATTCGAGACGAGCTTCGTCATTTCGAACATCGACACTTTGCCTTTGCCGCCGAACACGGCCCGAAGCTTCTCGTCCGCATTGATCAGGCGCCGATTGACCGCATCCTGCAGCTTGTTCTTCTTGATGTAGTCCCAGATCTTCTTGGTCACTTCGGTGCGCGGCATCGGCATTGCGCCGATGACGGCTGCGAGGACCGACGACGGCGTCATCGGCTTCATGAACGCGGCGTTAGGCTTGCGCTTCGCGGCGGGTTTCTTGGCCGTTGCTTTTTTCGCGGCGGGTTTTTTCACCGTTGCTTTTTTCGCAGCGGGTTTCTTGGCGGCGGGTTTCTTTGTGGCGGGTTTCTTGGCCGTTGCTTTTTTTGCGGCGGGTTTCTTGGCAGCTTTCTTGGCGGTAGCCATGTTTCTCCTTCCTGTGGATAGACGCAGAACACAACGCCGAACGCTCTGAAGCGGACCCTCCTGTCAGGGGCAAATCCGCTCCATCGGCGGGAACTATAGCGCAATTCCATGGGAAGGGAATCCCTTGCTGGCGCTTTTTTCGCAGTGCGTTCACGAACGTTGCGCTGGCGCAAAGCAGCCCTTGCGCTCCGGGTTCGGCGGACCCTGACCCGAATGCGGCCGGCGGTGCGGCGCGCCGCAGGTTTCCGGACGCGGCGCGGGTGCCACTTGCGCGGCCGACGCCATGCAGTTGGTGCGCCGGGCAGCTGCACGGCCTTGAGTCCCGCACGCCGCGGTGCCACACTTGAGCCCGAAGCTCATCCTTGTCCCGACATGCCTGCCGCGTCGCCCCCCCTCACCACCCCTTCCAGACGGACGCGTGTCCTGCTGGCGGCGATCGCCGCCGCAGCCATTGCCGCCATGCCCGCGGAAGCCCTCATGCTCCTCACCGAGGAGAATCCGCCGTTCAGTTTCACGGACAAGGGCAAGCTGCAGGGCTCCGCGGCCGAGATCGTGCGTGACATGGCAGCGCGCGCCGGTGTTCCTGCGACGTTCGAAGTGTTGCCGTGGGACAAGGCCTACGTCCGGGCCCAGGGCCAGAAGGACTCCTGTCTCGTAGCGACGGCGCGGCTCGAGAACCGCGAGCGACTGTTCCTGTGGGTAGGGCCGATCGCGACGAACCCGTGGGCCGTGTACGGGAAACCCGATTTTGCGGTGCCGATCCGCAGTGTGAAGGACCTCGCGCCCTACAGGATAGGCACCGTTCTGCGCGACGCCAAGAACGATTTCCTCCGTGAGAACGCCGTCAATGACCTGCGCGCGGCGCGCGAGGATGCGCAGAACCCGCCGCGCCTTCTGCTGCCGCGCGATCACCCGGATCACATCGACCTGTGGATCACCGACCTCTACGCCGGCCGCGACGCCGCCAGGACGGCGAAGGTGACGGGCATCAGGGTCGTATTCGTCGCCAACGAGCAGCCGCTCTATCTGGCCTGCAATCCGCAGACTGACCGGAAGGTCGTGCAAGCGCTGGCCGATGCACTGGAGGGCATGAAGGTCGATGGCGCGCACAAGCGGATCACCGCCGAGTACGACAAGCGGTTCCCGCGCTGACGTGCCGGCCCCGCGAACGGCTCTGGCCGCCCGCTGCGTCGCGGTTGCGCGCTCTGCCTGTCCGGACGGCGCGTACTGCCGGCGATGCCGTAGCAACAAGGCTGCCACGTGAGCGTCGCCGCGAGCGGCGCCGCGCGCGCCGACTCGCGCGCGCTCGCCATCCTGATCCTGCTCGGAATCGCCAACCACTCGGTCCTCAGCGGCAGCCGGGTAGTGGTTGCGCTCGACGCGCTGTCGATGGGCGCATCCCCGTTCACCGTCGGCGTGCTGATATCGCTCTATGCGCTCCTGCCCATGTTCTTGTCCGTCGCGGTGGGCCGGCTCGTCGACCGCGTTGGCGCACGCCGGCCCATGGTGGTCGGATCGGTCGTGATCGGCATCGGGGCAACGCTCCCGTTCGCGCTGCCCGGTCTGCCGGCGCTGTTCGGCAGCGCGGTGCTGCTCGGTGTCGGTTTCATGGCATTCCAGATCGCGGCACAGAACACGACGGGCCAGCTTGGAGAACCGGCTACGCGGTCGCGCAATTTCAGCCTGCTCGCGCTTGGCTACTCGGTGTCGGGATTCATCGGTCCGCTCTCCGCCGGTTTCGCGATCGACCATTTCGGGTTTCGCGCAACATTCGCCGTCTTCGCGCTGATTCCGCTCATCCCGCTCGCGGTGCTGGCAAGCGGCCGGTTCGTGCTTCCCGGGCCGCACCGGCCGGCCGGCGGCACGCGCTACGCCGGGGTCCTTGCCCTGCTCCGCCATCGGACGCTCCGGCACGTGTTCGCGATCAACGCGCTCCTTTCGCTGGGATGGGACCTGCACACGATATTCGTGCCGGTCTATGGGGCGAAGATCGGCCTATCGGCATCCGAGATCGGCGGCGTGCTGTCGTCGTTCGCTGCGGCGACGTTCGTCGTCCGCTTGTTCATGCCCGTGATCGCCCGCCGCTTGCGCGAGCATCAGGTGCTCGCTGCGGCGCTGGTCGTCGCGGGCGTGGTGTTCCTCGCCTTTCCGTTCTCGCAGAGCGTGCCTGCGCTGCTTGCGCTGTCGTTCGCGCTCGGGTTGGGCCTCGGCGCCGGACAGCCCATGGTGTTGTCCCTGCTGCATGCCCACGCGCCGGCCGGGCACGTCGGCGAGGCCGTGGGGGTCAGGATGTCGCTCGTCAACTCGATGGCGTTCGCGGCGCCGCTTCTGCTCGGGGCCATCGGCGCATCTGTCGGAATCGTGCCGGTGTTCTGGTCGGTAGGCGGGAGCCTTGCCGTCGCCGGCTTTCTCGCACGGCGGGAAGGGCGCTGACGGATCGCGCCGCGCGGTACGCGGGCACGACCGGAGCGCGCCCCTGTTTCTCCGCGCTACGCCCGGCGCTTCAGCCGCTCGGTGAAGTGCTTGCGGAATTTCGCGACCTTGGGCGCGACCACCGCCGCACAGTAGGGCTGGCGGGGATTGCTCGCGAAGTATTCCTGGTGATAGTCCTCGGCCTCGTGGAACGGCGCGGCGTCCGCGATCTCGGTCACGATGGGATCCCGCCAAAGACCCGCAGCCGAGAGCTCGGTAACGAGGGACTGCGCGGTCGTGCGCTGCTCCGGCGACTGGCAGAAGATCACGGAACGGTACTGCGTTCCGATGTCGTTGCCCTGGCGGTCGCGTGTCGTCGGGTCGTGGACCGTGAAGAACACGGTGAGCAGATCGCGGAATGACAGCACCGAAGGGTCGAAGGCAATGCGCACGACTTCGGCATGGCCGGTCCGGCCGCCGCAGACGCCTTCGTAGGTGGGGTTCGCGTCGCGGCCGCCCGCGTAGCCGGACTCGACCGACTGCACTCCCGCGAGCTCGTCGAAAACGGCTTCGAGGCACCAGAAGCAGCCGCCCCCGAGAACGGCGATTTCCCGGGCAGCAGACGAAGGCGGTGATGCGGTCATGGCAGGCTCCGTGGCGATCGGTTCAATGGCGCCGGGCGCGGTGCGGCAAGCCAAGCTTACAACGAACGCCGGCGGGCGCGTCCGGCAATCGCTGCATGGGATAATCGACGTCCGCGCGAGACGAGGAAACGCGATCATGGGCCTGCTCCCACGCGAAGGGAAGTTCTTCGACCTGTTCAACCAGCACGCGGATCTTGCCGCGGGCGCGGCCGTGGAGTTGCAGGCGCTGCTCGGCGACCTGTCGCAGCTGAAAAGTCGCAGCGGTGCCATCGAGAGGAACGAAAGACAGGCCGACCGGATCACCCATGATGGAGGCCGTTTCCTGGTTTTTCTTCCGGAGCTCCCCGCACCGGGTCGATCGCTGGTTCCGCCGGCCGCAGCTAGTGTCGGCCTCGTCGTACAGCCTCGGGCACGGCGGCAACGACGCGCAGAAGACGATGGGAGTCATCGCGCTCATTTGCGTCGCGCACGGATCGCTCCCGCCCGGGTTCGCCGCGACCGGCATCCCGTTCTGGGTCGTGCTCTCGTGCCAGACCGCGATCGCCCTCGGCACGCTGTCCGGCGGCTGGCGGCTCGCGCAACGCTTTCTCTGAGGGGCCGGGGGCGATGAAAGTCCCGGACGGGATCGTGCGCGCGATCGCGTTCGTGCGGCGCGTCGCCGCGCGGACACGGAACACCGGGCTTGCCCGCACGGCCGGCAGCCTGGCGTTCACCACCGTGCTGGGCCTCGTGCCGCTGGTCACGGTTGCGTTCGCGTTCGTCGCGCGGTTCCCGGTGTTTCAGCAGTGGCTCGACGCGCTGGAGGCCTATCTGCTGAAGTACACGTTGCCCGGGGACGCGAACGAGGTCGTCCACAGCTATGTCCTCGAGTTCACCGCGAAGGCCGCCGGGCTGACCGGCCTGTCGATCGTGTTCATCCTCGTGACGGCGACACTCGTGATCGCGACGATCGAGCGCGAGATCAACGCACTCTGGGGAATCGGGCTCAAGCGGCCGGCGGCGCGTCGGTTCGCGGTCTACGTGATCGGCACGACGCTCGGACCGGTCCTCGTCGGCGCCAGCATTTCGCTGACAACGTGGCTCTTCACGCAATCGCTTGCAGCCGTGCCGATGGAGGTGACGCCGGCGGATTTCGCCGTGGAGGCATTGCCGCTCCTGCTCTCCACGCTGGCGCTGGCGCTGCTCTATGCGCTGGTGCCGAATCGCCACGTGCCGTGGCGCCACGCGTTCGCCGGCGCATTCGCGGCGGCGCTGGCGTTCGAGGGCGCCAAGTACGGCTTCGCAGCCTACGTGAAGAACGTGTCGGCCTACGAGCTGGTCTACGGCACGCTGGCCGCATTGCCCGTGTTCCTGATCTGGATCTATGTCTGCTGGCTGATCGTGCTGGCCGGTGCGGCGGTGACCGCAACGCTGACGCTGGCCGCGGATGCCGCGCCGGAAAGGCGCACGTGACCTGAAAACGCGTCGTCGCTTGCCGAATTCGTGGCGCCACGCTACATTGCGGGCAGCTTTTCGCACCGGAGTCTCCCCATCGTGTGGTCCATCGTTCAAGCAGCGGGCTGGCCGATCTGGCCGCTGATCGTGGCGTCCGTCATCGCGCTGGCGCTCATCTTCGAGCGGCTGTGGTCGCTGCGACAGAGCGTCGTCGCGCCGCCCGGTCTCGTCGACCGCGTGCTGGTCGAGTACCGGCAGAGCGGAGCGACGCCGGAGCTCATTGCGCGCGTCGCGCAGCACGGACCCCTGGGAAGAATCCTCGCCGCCGGCCTTGCCAACGTGAAAAGCTCCCGCGCGGTGATCAAGGAAGCGATCGAAGAGGTCGGACGCGTCGTCACGCATGATCTCGAGCGCTTTCTCACCACGCTCGGGACGATCGCCGCGATGGCGCCATTGCTCGGGCTGTTCGGCACCGTCGTCGGAATGATCGAGATCTTCGGGTCGCAGACAGCGGCGGGTTCAAATCCGATACAGCTCGCACACGGGATATCCGTCGCCCTGTACAACACGGCCTTCGGCCTGATCGTCGCGATTCCCAGCATGATCTTCTACCGTCATTTCCGCGCGACGGTGGACAGTCTGGTCGTGGAAATGGAGCAGCAGGCGATCAAGCTGGTGGACTTCGCGCACGGCGAGCGCCAGTAGAGCCGCGATGTCGGGCGATCACGCGATGCGCGCGCCGAAGCGGGCGTCGGCCCGGAAGCGGGGCCCGTCATGAACCTGCGCGGCACCCGTCCGCGCGACGACCCCGAGATCAACTTCATTCCGTTGATCGACGTGCTGCTCGTCATCCTGATCTTCCTGATGGTCACGACGACCTACCAGCGGGTCGCTGAGCTGCAGATCACGCTGCCGGAGGCTGACGCCGAGCAGCCGAAGGATCGGCCCAGGGAGGTCAACGTCGGCGTCGATGCCCAGGGGCGCTACGTCATCAACAAGACGGTTTTCACCTACACGACCACCGCCGCCCTCGCCGACGCCCTCAAGGCAGCCGCCGGCAACGCGAAGGAACCGGTCGTGGTCATCAGCGCCGACGCGACGGCGACGCACCAGTCGGTGGTTCACGTCCTGGAGGCCGCCCGGACCGCGGGCTTCGTCCACGTCACGTTCGCGACGCAGGCGCCGCCCCCCAAGTGACGATCTGAGCGCCTCGCGCGGACGGGAGCCGTGACGCTTGCCGATCGCCTCGTCGACACGTGGTATGCGCGGCGAACCACGCTGCTCGCGGCGATGCTGCTGCCGCTGTCGGTGCTCTTCCGGGCCGCCGTCGCGCTGCGGCGCGCCGGCTACCGCGCCGGCCTGCTGCGCTCCGTGGGGCTGCCGGTGCCCGTGGTGGTCGTGGGCAACATCACCGTCGGTGGCAGCGGCAAGACGCCGCTCGTCGCCGCGCTCGCGTGCGCGCTCGCGCAGCGCGGTTTCCATCCGGGCATCGTCAGCCGTGGCTACGGGCGCGACATTGACGACGGCCACCCGTTGCCGGTCGATCCGGACGCCGACTCGCGGCGCTCCGGCGACGAGCCGCTGCTGCTTGCGCGCGCGGGATATCCCGTCGTCGTCGCTCGCGACCGCGTCGCTGCCGGCCGGACATTGCTCGCCCGGCATCCGGCATGCGACGTGATCCTGTCGGATGACGGACTGCAGCACTATCGGCTGCGGCGAAATGTCGAAATTGCCGTGATGGACGCGACGCGCACTCTGGGCAACGGCTGGCTGCTGCCCGCCGGCCCGTTGCGGGAACCTGCCTCGAGGCTCCGGGCCGTCGACGCGGTCGTGGTGCTCGCGGCGGCAGGGGCGGATGCCCCGTCGCCGGAACCGCGCGGAGCGTTCACGATGGTGCTCGCCGGGGATCGATTCGTGCGTGTCGGCGATCCGCTGACCACCTTGCCGGCGGCAGCCTTCGCACGGGACGGTGTGCATGCACTGGCCGGCATCGGCCATCCGGCACGGTTCTTCGCGCAGCTCGCGACGATGGGCATCGCGGCCGTGCCGCACGCTTTTCCCGACCATCACCGCTTCGTCGCCGGCGATCTCGCGCTTCCCGACGCGCAGGTGATTCTGATGACGGAGAAGGACGCGCTAAAATGCGAGACGTTCGCCGACGAGCGATGCTGGTACCTGCCTGTGCAGGCGCGCATCGACGAGGCATTGATCAATCTGATCGAAGGAAAGCTCCGTGGAACCCAAGCTGCTTGAAATCCTGGTCTGTCCCGTCACGAAGGGTCCGCTGGTCTACGACAAGGAGAAGCAGGAGCTGATCTCGAAATCGGCCCGGCTCGCCTACCCGATCCGCGACGGCATTCCCGTCATGCTGGAAGACGAAGCCCGTCGGCTCGAGCCGGCAGAGTACGAGTGAGCGCGGCGGGCGAGCGCCAGCGAGCCAAGGCCCGAAGGGCGCGCGGCCCCGCGTTCGAGGCGGCCGGCGGCAGGGAAGCGTGACGCTCCTGAGTCGAGGCGGAGACGGCGCGTGAGCGAAATCGCGGCGCTGTTCACGGTCATCATCCCCGCGCGCTACGCTTCGACGCGTCTGCCCGGCAAACCGCTGGCCGACATCGCCGGCAAGCCGATGGTGGTGCGGGTCGCCGAACGCGCCGTCGCGGCCGGCGCGGACCGGGTCGTGGTCGCGACCGACGACGTCCGGATCAAGGCCGCCGTCGAGGCGCACGGCATGACCGCCTGTCTCACCGCCGCCGACCACGCGACCGGCACGGATCGTCTGGCGGAGGCGGCGCAGCAGCTCGGCCTTCCCGATGACGCGATCGTTGTCAATGTCCAGGGCGACGAGCCGCTGCTTTCCCCTGCGCTGATACGCGCAATGGCCGAACTGCTCGCGGCGCACCCCGACGCGGCGATCGCGACCGCCTGCCACCCGATCACGGATCCCGCGGAGGCGTTCAACCCGAATGTGGTCAAGGTGGTGCTCGACGCACGGGGCCATGCGCTCTATTTCAGCCGGGCCACCATTCCGTGGGCCCGCGATGCCTTCGCCGGCAGCCGCGGCGCCGTGCCGCAGGGGCTGCCGCTCTACCGCCACTACGGGCTCTACGCCTACCGTGTCCGGTTCCTCCGCGCGTTTCCGGCGCTGGCACCCGCGCCGATCGAGCGCTTCGAGGCGCTGGAGCAGCTGCGTGCGCTCTGGCACGGCTTCCGCATCGTCGTCGAGGTCACCGCGGGCACGCCGGCGCCCGGAGTGGACACGCCCGAGGACCTCGAGCGCGTGCGCGCGTTGTTCGCCGCGGGAAATGCTTGATCCCACGCAATTGACCGACCGGCGAATTGCGGACAGAATCGCCGGCGCGCTCCGATGTCGCGGAGTCGCCGTCGGCAGCGGACCGGCGCCGGTTGCACCCGCGGATCGTTACCCGTCGTTGACTGATCCGCACGACGATGCGCATTCATGCGACTGATACTTCTCGGCCCGCCGGGCGCCGGCAAAGGCACGCAGGCCAATTTCATCACGCAGGCCTACTCGATCCCACAGATTTCGACGGGCGACATGCTGCGGGGCGCGATAGCGGCGGGCACGCCGCTGGGCGTCGCTGCGAAGAAGGTGATGGATTCCGGCCGCCTGGTCTCCGACGACATCATCGTGGCGCTGGTGACCGACCGCCTGAAGGCGCCGGATTGCGCGAACGGCTATCTCTTCGACGGCTTTCCGCGCACGATTCCACAGGCCAATGCGGTGCGGGACGCCGGCGTTGCGGTCGACTACGTGCTCGAGATCGCATGTGCCCGACAGCGCCATCGTCGAACGGATGAGCGGGCGCCGGGTGCATGTCGCATCGGGGCGCACCTATCACCTGCGCTACAATCCGCCGCGGGTGGCCGGGAAGGACGATGTCACGGGCGAGGACCTGATCCAGCGCGTGGACGACGAGGAGGAAACGGTGCGCAAGCGCCTCGAGGTCTACCACGCGCAGACGCACCCTCTGATCGCGTACTTCGCCAATTGGGCGGCGACCGGCGATCCGCGAGCCCCGAAATACCGCAAGGTCGACGGAATGGGTGGCGTCGAGGCGATCCGGGACGCGTGCCTTGCCGCATTGAAGAGCTGAAGGGCCGGTGCCATGACCAAGCGCAATGCCTTCTACGCCCAGTCCGGCGGCGTGACCGCCGTCATCAACGCGAGCGCCGCCGGCGTCATCGAGACGGCGCGCAAGCATAAGGACCGGATCGGCAAGGTCTACGCCGGCCGCAACGGCATCATCGGCGCGCTGACCGAGGACCTGATCGACACGAACCGGGAGACCGCGCGTGCGATCGCGGCGCTGAAGCACACGCCGGCGGGCGCGTTCGGCTCGTGCCGGTACAAGCTCAAGGGTCTCGAGGAGAATCGCGCGCAGTACGAGCGGCTGCTCGAGGTGTTCCGCGCGCACGACATCGGCTATTTCTTCTACAACGGCGGCAACGATTCGGCCGACACCTGCCTCAAGGTGTCGCAGATCTCGGAGCGCCTCGGCTATCCGCTCATCGCCGTGCACGTGCCGAAGACCGTCGACAACGACCTCGCGGTGACCGACAACTGCCCCGGCTTCGGCTCCGTCGCGAAATACGTCGCGACGTCGATGCGCGAAGCGGCGTTCGACGTCGCCTCGATGGCGAAGACCTCGACCAAGGTCTTCGTGCTCGAGGTGATGGGCCGGCACGCCGGCTGGATCACGTCGGCGATCGGGATGGCCGAGGATCCGCAGACGCCGATCCCGCTGCTGCTGCTGTTCCCGGAGATCGCATTCGACGAGGCGAAGTTCCTCGCCACCGTCGACGCCAAGGTGCGGCGCCACGGCTACTGCTGCGTCGGTGTGTCGGAGGGATTGAAGAACGCTGCAGGCGAGCTGATGGCGGAGGCAGGCACGAAGGACGCGTTCGGCCACGCGCAGCTAGGGGGCGTCGGGCCGATGATCGCGGGCATCGTCAAGGACAAGCTCAAGTACAAGTATCACTGGGCCGTCGCCGACTACCTGCAGCGCGCGGCGCGGCACATCGCGTCGAGGACCGACCTCGACCACAGCTACGCGGTCGGCAAGGCCGCCGTCGAGCTCGCGCTCGCCGGCAGGAACGCCGTCATGCCGGCGATCGTGCGCACGTCGAACAAGCCCTATCGGTGGAAGATCGCGCCGGTACCACTGACCAGGGTCGCGAACGTCGAGAAGATGCTGCCGCGCAATTTCATTTCGGCGGATGGGTTCGGCATCACCGCCAAGGCCCGCACGTATCTCGCGCCGCTGATCCACGGCGAGGCGCCCCGCCTTTCAAGGACGGTCTGCCGCGCTATGTACGACTCAGGAACGAAGCGGTCCCGAAACGTCTCGCGACCGGCTTCGAGGTCTGACCCCGGTTCCGGTCCCGCCCCACGCAGACATGAAACGGCGTGATTTTCTCGTCGCAACGCTGGTGACTGCGGGCATCCCCGGCGTCGCCTTGGCGCAAGCGAGCGGTCGGGTCCAGCACGTCGGTTGGCTCGACTTCAGCTCCGCCGGTGAGAACCTCGGCATTTTCGTCCAGGCGATGGCCGCGCTCGGCTGGGTCGACGGCAGGACGTTTCGGGTCGACTACCGTGGCGGCGAAGGGAAGGCGGACCGCCTCGCGACGGTGGCGACGGAGCTCGTGCGCCTGCCTGTCGACCTGCTGGTCGCCCCGGGCATCCCGGAAACAGTGGCGGCAAAGCAGGCGACGGGTTCGACTCCCGTCGTCATGGCGGGCGTCGACGATCCGGTCGAGCGCAAGTTCGTCGCAACGCTTGCCCGGCCGGGCGGAAACATTACCGGCGTTGCCAGCGCCCGCGGCGAGCTCTCGGGCAAGCTGCTCTCGCTGCTGCGCGAGATTGCGCCGCGGATGGGAAACGTTGCGTTGCTGGCCGATGCCAACGATCCCGGTCACCGTTTCGCACTCGACCATTATCAGGCGGCGGCGCGCGTTCTCGGTCTGACCCTGGCCCCGATCCCGGTTGTGCGCCACACCGACGTCGAGCCCGGTCTCGTTGCCTATCGCAAGCAGGGTGGACGAATGCTGGTGGTCGTCGCGAGCAGCATGCTCATCCCGCGCTCCGTGGCGGACCTGGCGCTGAAGCACGAGCTCGCGCTGGCTTCGACGACGCCGAGCTATGCGTACGAAGGCGGCCTCATGGCCTACGCCGAGGACTGGGCCGGCGTGTTCGAGCGCGCGGCCACCTTCGTCGACCGGATCCTGAAGGGCGCACGCCCGGCGGACCTCCCGGTCGAGTTGCCGACGAAGGTCAAGCTGATCGTGAACGCCGGCACCGCTCGCTCGCTCGGGGTCGCATTGCCGTCGTCGATTCTGGTTCGCGCGGACCACGTCATCGAGTAGACTGCCCACGTCGTGACGGTCCGCCGCTCGCGCAGCGAGACGGAGGGGGACGACCCCCTCCCGCCTTGAACGGATTCAGCGGAGGTGACATGCGCCACTCGATCATCGCCACTGCGGGCATTTCGCTCGCCATCGCACTTGGCGCAGGATTCGCCGTTGCGCAGACGGGGTCGCCGATCAAGGTCGGGGGAATGTGCGACCGCACCGGTGCGACCAAGATCATCGGCGCCCCGATCTGCTCCGGGGTCGCCGACTACTTCGCCCTCGTGAACCGGAAGGGCGGTGTGCTCGGGCACAAGCTCGACTACACCGAGCTCGAGCACGGTTACATCGTCCCGCGCGCGATCGAAGCGTACGAGCGTCTGAAGCGCGACGGGGCGGTGACCTTCTTCACCTATGGGGTACCGACGCTCGAGGGGCTGGTTCCCTACTACATGCAGGACAAGCTGCCGCCGTTCAATTCGGGCACGGGACGCAGCCGTCTGATCGATGGCACCGCCTGGCCGTACATCTTTCCCGGGACCGCATCGTATTGGTCGCAGGCGGGCGCGGCGATGAAATACCTCAAGGACAACGGTGCGAAGAAGGGAACTCGGATCGCCTACATTTACTACGACAACCCGGCGGGTCGGGACGGGATCGAGATGGTCGAGGCGATCGCCGAGCGCGAGGGCTACGTCCTGCGCAAGTTCGCAGTGCAGCCGCCGGGACTCGAGATGGAGCCGCAGGTGAACGAGATCGTGCGCGACTACAAGGCAGAATGGGTGATCGGCAGCCTGTTCGGCCGCCCGGCCGGTGTATCGATCAAGGAGTTCAGGAGAGCCGGATTCCCGTTGAACCGGTTCATCAGCTTCGTGTACGGGGCCGGCGAACCCGACGTCGAGGAAGCGGGCTGGGACGCGGCGCAAGGGTATCTCGGCCTCCAGTTCGCGTCCCTCGGGCGCAACTTCCCCGTCATCCAGGAAATCCTGAAGATGTACCGCGACGAGGGGAAGGAAGTGCCGAAGTACGTCGGCGGCGCGTATTACAACCGCGGCGTGCTGACTGCCGCCATCATTGCCGAGGGCCTCCGGCTCGCCATCCAGAACCACGGCCTGCCGCTCACGGGTGAAAAGGTGCGCCGCGGCTACGAAGCGATCCGCAAGCTCGACTTGCAGGGCCTCGGTCCACCGCTCGACATCACCGCGCAGGATCACGAGGGCGGCGGGTACCTGCGCATCTATCAGGTGAAGGGCAACGCGTGGGTCCCGCTGACCGATTGGGTCCGCGCCTACCATGACGAAGTCATGGCGCTCGCGAAGAAGGCCAACACCAAGTAGGCGGGGCGCTTTCCGAGGCGCAGGCGCCGCTCGACGTGGACCGCCTCAAGCTGGCACAATAGCGTGTTTTTGAGGCGGCACCGGGGCGAGCCCCGGGAGTCGCCGCCGCGGTGGGAACCGCATGGGCGCTGCCAGAGCGGCGGACGCTCCGGTTGACGGGCCGGCCACAGGCCCCGCACCGAGGTTCCACCGCGGCTTTCTTGCCATTCATCGGGTCAGGGAGAATCCAATGTCGACAGAACTCATCTTCGCGCTCGTCTGCGCCGTCGCGGCGATCGTCTACGGCGTCGTGTCCATCGGCTGGATCATGGCCAAGCCGACCGGCAACGACCGAATGCGCGAGATCGCCGCCGCGATCCAGGCCGGCGCGCAGGCCTACCTCAATCGCCAGTACCTGACGATCGGCATCGTCGGCGTGCTGTTGTTCGTCGTCATCTGGGCGGCGCTCGGCGGCGCGACGGCGGGAGGATTCGCCGTCGGCGCCATCCTCTCCGGCCTCGCCGGCTACATCGGGATGAACGTGTCGGTGCGCTCGAACGTGCGCACGGCCGAGGCGGCGCGCACCGGGTTGAACGAGGCGCTCGCGGTCGCGTTCCGCGGCGGCGCGATCACCGGCATGCTCGTGGTCGGCCTCGGCCTCCTCGGCGTCGCCGGCTTCTACTGGTTCCTGCTCGGCTCGGCGCACGGCGCGCCGAACCTGATGCAGGAAGGCCTGCACCACGCGATCCAGCCGCTCGTCGGGCCTCGCCTTCGGCGGCTCGCTGATCTCGATCTTCGCGCGTCTGGGCGGCGGCATCTTCACCAAGGGCGCCGACGTGGGCGCCGATCTCGTCGGCAAGGTCGAAGCCGGCATTCCGGAAGACGACCCGCGCAATCCGGCGGTGATCGCCGACAACGTCGGCGACAACGTCGGCGACTGCGCCGGCATGGCCGCCGACCTGTTCGAGACCTACGCCGTGACGATCGTCGCGACGATGCTGCTGGGCGCGCTGCTGATGCCGGCGAAGGCCGAGGTCGCGGTCACGTATCCGCTGGTGCTGGGCGGCTTCTCGATCCTGGCGTCGATCGTCGGCTGCTATTTCGTCAAGGCGCGCGACGGCGGCAAGATCATGAACGCGCTCTATCGCGGCCTGATGGTCGCCGGCGGGATCTCGGCCATCGGATTCTGGTTCATCACCAGCCGGATGATGGGCGACGTCGCGACGGCCTATCCGGAAATCACGACGCTGCGCCTGTTCGGGGCCGTCGCTGATCGGCCTTGTCGCTGACGGCGGCGATGGTCGTCATCACCGAGTACTACACCGCGACCGAATACAAGCCGGTGCGGCACATCGCCGAGGCGTCGACGACGGGGCACGCGACCAACATCATCGCCGGCATCGGCGTGTCGATGAAGGCCACCGCGTGGCCGGTGATCGCCGTCTGCATCGCGATCTGGGCCTCGTACTGGCTCGCCGGCCTCTACGGCATCGCGATCGCCGCGACGTCGATGCTGTCGATGGCGGGCATCATCGTCGCGCTCGACGCCTACGGCCCGATCACCGACAACGCGGGCGGCATCGCCGAGATGGCGAAGCTGCCCGGACTCGGTGCGCGCGATCACCGATCCGCTCGACGCGGTCGGCAACACGACCAAGGCGGTGACCAAGGGCTACGCGATCGGCTCCGCCGGACTCGCGGCACTGGTGCTCTTCGCCGACTACACGCACGCGCTGAGTTCCGAGGGCATGGGCGTCTCGTTCGACCTGTCGAACCACAAGGTGATCGTCGGGCTGTTCATCGGCGGCCTCATTCCCTACCTCTTCGGCGCGATGGCGATGGAGGCGGTCGGCCGCGCCGCCGGCGCGGTGGTGGTGGAAGTGCGGCGGCAGTTCAGGGAGATCAAGGGCATCATGGAAGGCACGGCGAAGCCCGAGTACGGCGTCGCCGTCGACATGCTGACCAAGGCGGCGATCAAGGAAATGATCGTGCCGTCGCTGCTGCCGGTGCTGGTGCCGGTGGTCGTCGGCCTGGCGCTCGGGCCGCAGGCGCTGGGCGGCCTGCTGATGGGCACGATCGTCACCGGCCTCTTCGTCGCGATCTCGATGACGACCGGCGGCGGCGCGTGGGACAACGCGAAGAAGTACATCGAGGACGGCCACCACGGCGGCAAGGGCTCCGACGCGCACAAGGCGGCGGTCACCGGCGACACGGTGGGCGACCCGTACAAGGACACGGCCGGTCCCGCGGTGAACCCGCTGATCAAGATCATCAACATCGTCGCGCTGATGATCGTGCCGCTGCTCGCCAACCTGTACGCCGACAAGCCCGCCGCGGCCGTTCCGGCGAAGGTCGCGGCGCCGGCGGCGATGTCCGCGCCGGCCCGGCTGCGGTGATGACCGTCGAGGTCGTCAAGCTCTACTTCGACACCGGCAAGGCCGACCTGCCGGGTGACGCTGCGGCCAAGCTGGCACCGCTCGCCGCCAAGGCGAAGGGGGATGGCAGCAAGGTCAGGGTTTCCGGCTACCACGACGCGACGGGAAGCCTCGAGCAGAACCAGGAGCTCGCCGAAGAAGCGCGCGTTTGCCGTGCGCGATCAGCTGAAGTCGGCGGGTGTGGCCGAGGACAGGATCGATATGGCGAAGCCGGAGCTGACGCAGGGTTCCGGCGACAACGCCGAAGCGCGGCGCGTCGAGATCGTCATCCTGAAGTGACGGGCAGGGCCGCGGTCGCGGCCGGCTACGGCACGTAGCCCTTCACGCCGAACTGCCACAGCAGGAACGCGAGCGTGTCGGCGAGCTCCTCGTTGCGCTGCTTCTTGGTCGAGCCGAAGCCGTGGCCGGCGTCGAAGTCGACGCGCAGCAGCACCGGCTTGCCGCTCGCCGTGGCGGCCTGCAGCCGCGCGGCCATCTTCGCGGCCTGCCACGCGTCGACCCGCGGGTCGTTGATGCCGGTGGTGACCAGCACGGCCGGATATTTCACGCCGTCCCTGATGTGGTGGTACGGGCTCATCGCGAGGAGCGCGCGGAAGCCCGGCTCGGTCTCGGTCGTCCCCATCTCGGTCTTGTCGAGCTCGCCGTTGGACTCGAACGACGACCGCAGGGCGTCGGACACCGGGACCTGGCTGATCGCGGCGCCGAAGAGGTCGGGCCGCTCGGTGATCGCGCGGCCGACGAGGATGCCGCCCTGGCTGCCGCCCTGGATCGCGAGCCTCGCCGGTGACGTGTAGCCGTTCGCGACGAGCCACTCGGCGCAGGCGATGGCGTCGCGCCAGGTGTTGGGCTTCGTCTGCTGGTATCCGCCCTTGTACCACTCCTCGCCGTTCTCGCCGCCGCCGCGCACGTGGGCGACCGCGAACACGCCGCCGCGCTCGAACCACGCGAGGTACTGCGGGCGGAAGAACGGCGTTTGCGATATGCCGTAGGCGCCGTAACCGTAGAGGATCGTCGGATTCGTGCCGTCCAGCTTCAAGCCCTTCCGGTGCACGATCGACAGCGGCACCAGCGTGCCGTCGTGCGATTTCACCTTCACTTCGGCCGCAACGAGGTCGCCCGGATTGTCGTATCGGCCCTGCGGCTGCAATCTGGTGTCGACGATGACGCCGGCGGCGGGATCGTAGGCGTAATAGCCGCCGAAGCGCGTCCAGGTGCCCGTGTTGAACACGACGCCGGGCTGCCGCGGATCGGCGGCGAGCGCGTCGATGTCGCCGGCGAACGGCAGCTTGATCGAAACCGGCTTCGCCCCCGGCGCATGCTCGACGCGCAACAGATCGCTGACGCCGGCGATCATCCGGCGCACGTAGAGCGCATCCTTGCCCGCGGCGATCCCGGTGATCACGGCGTCGCTCGCCGGCACGACCACCGGCCGCGGTCGCGAGGTCCGGGTTGCGCGAGATCGAGCCGCACGACCTTGAAGTGCGGCGCATTCCGGTGCGTGAGCAGATACAGCGTGCTGCCGACGAGCGCGGCATCGGTCACTTCGTCGTCGAGTCCGGCCACGCGCCGCCAGCGCGGGACGCCCTGTGCCAGCGAGGCCGCCGGCGCCGCGTACAGGGCGAACTCGCGCTGATTGCCGTTGCCGACGATGCCGATCACGTAGGGCGAGCCGGGCGCCGCGAACGACGAAGGGGGTCGCCAGCGGGTCGAGCGCCATCTCGGGCGCGACGCCGAGGCCCAGGATCGCGCGATCGCGCTCGGGGTCGCTGCCGATCGCGTGGACGTAGGCGCGGCTCCTGAGGTACTTGTCCGATCTCGGCGCGTCGGGCGCGAGCTTCGCCAGGCGGTTGTAGATGCAGCTTGTTGTCGTCGGTCCAGGACGGACGGTCCGAACTGCGCGCGGTCGATCGCTTCGCCGGTCTCCTTGCCGGTGGCCACTTCGATCACGCGCAGCACGCTCTCTTCCGAGCCGCCGGGCGAGATTCCGTAGGCGACGTACCTGTTGTCGAACGAGGGCGCGTAGTAGTCGATCGCGAAGTGCGCGCCGCGGCGCCCGTCGCGGCCTCGCGGATCGACCAGCAGGCGCTCCCTGCCCGCGAGTCCCGACGCGCACGTAGAGCTTGGGGATGTTCTCGGTCGCGAGCCGTTTCAGGTAGTAGTAGTGGCCGTGGTTGACCTGCACGCTCGTGACCCGCGCCGGGACCGCGTCGCCCAGTTCGCCGATCCGCTTGAGCGAGCGCCGCGCGGCCGGGAATGCGATCCAGCGTCGCGCGCGTGAAATCGGCCTGCGCCTTCATCCACGCCGCCACCTCGGGGTTCTTCATGTCCTCGAGGTAGCGGTACGGATCCGGCACCGACGACGCCGAAGTAGGTGTCCGTGACCGTGCGCACCGGCGCGGCCGGCGGCAACGATCTGCGCCTGTCCGATCGCGACGGCCGCAAGCAGGACGAGCGGCCATCGCGCGTGGCGTGGCGACCGGCGGCGTTGGCGGGGCGGCAGGTTCATGGCGCTTTCCGGAGCATTGCGGGACGCCGATTATCCCATCGCGCCCGGCCTCGCGCGCCCGAAAGCGCTGCGCGCCGACGCTGCGGCCCGTATCATCCGGGCATGAACGCCGAGCTCTTCGCCGCGACGATCCTGCTGATACTCGTCATCGACCCGTTCGGCAACGTGCCGCTCGTCGTCTCCGCGCTGAAGAATGTTCCGCCGGAGCGCCGCCTGCGCGTGGTGCTGCGCGAATGCGCCGCCGCCTACGTGATTCTCGTCGGGTTCATGCTGGGCGGGCGCACCTTCCTGCAGTGGCTGCATCTGTCCGAGGAGTCGCTGACCATCGCGGGCGGCATCATCCTGTTCCTGATCGCGATCCGGATGGTCTTCCCGCGCCCGGAGGGGATCTTCGGCGATCCGCCGGGCGTGGAGCCCTTCCTGGTGCCGCTCGCGATCCCGTCGATCGCGGGCCCGTCGGCGCTCGCCACCGTGATGCTGATGGCGTCGCGCGACCCGGCCAGGATCGGCAGCTGGCTCGTTGCGCTGACGGTGGCGATGGGCGCCGCGACCGTCGTGCTGGCGCTCGCCGACCGCCTGCAGCGCTGGCTGGGCGAGCGCGCGGTGCTCGCGTTCGAGCGCCTGATGGGGCTGGTGCTGACCGCGCTCGCGGTCGAGATGCTGCTCTCCGGCGTGCGGTCGTTCGCGGGCGGGCTCGCCCGGTAGCCCGCCGGTTCGTCGCGCCGCGTCCGGTCGTCGCCCGGCGCGTGGCGTCACGGCCGCCTCGTCGGCCACGGGCACGAGCCACCCGTCGTGGCGCCGGGCGGCGCCGGCCTTCTCGAGCTCGCCGATCAGCAGCTCGGCCAGTCGCGCCGGCGGCAGGCGGAAGAAGAGCGCGTTGAAGTCGCGGTAGAGGCCGACGCGCGCGACGTACGCCGGCATCTCGTCCAGGCGACATCCGCTGCCGGTCGAGCAGGGAGAACATCAGGTTCACCTTGAGCGCGTGCCGCGCGATGCGCAGGCTGCTCGGCTTCGAACGCGACGACGCGCTTCCGGGCACGGGTCAGCGCCGCGGCGACGTCGGTGAACGGTTCGCCGTGGCCGGGAATCACGACGCGCCATGTCGAGGGCGGCCAGCATCTCGATCGTCGCGCGCGTCGCGGGCAGCGCGGCCGGGTCGACCTCCGGCGGCATCACGAAGCCGAAGCCGTGCTCCCACAGCGCGTCGCCGGAGATCAGGATCCGGTGCTCGGCGTTGTAGAAGACGAGCGCTCCCATGTCGTGCCCCGGCGCCGCGAGCGCCTGCCATTCGAGGTCCCCCCAGACGTGGGTCGAGTTGGCCGGCAGCACGTGATCGACGGCAAAGCGCTCGATCCGCTGGTCGCAGTAGTCGTAGAGCAGCGCCTTGCCGTCCCAGCGCTCGACGAGCGGCGCCTCCGCCGCGGGCACCGCGACCGGACAGTCGTATCGCCGCACGATCGCCGCGTTGCCGCCGACGTGATCGGAGTGGCAATGGGTGTTGACGAGGAACGACAGCGGCGCGTCGCCGAGGCCGCGCGCGCTGGCGAGCAGCGCGAGCGTCAGCGGCGCGTGCCGCCCGTAGCCCGAGTCGATCAGCACGTGGCCGTCGCGACTCTTGAGCAGGATGTTGTTCGACGACAGCCAGTCGCGGACGAACACGTGCATCTGCGGCGGGAATCGACCGGCGGGCGTCGATGCGCTCATCCGATTCTCGCGATGAATTCCCTCACCAGCGCCACCCGATCGGCGAGCGTCGGTGCCGCGCGCTCGATGCGGACGCGGTCGGGCCCGGCGAAGCGGATGCGGCCGTCCTTCTGCACGAGGGCGATCAGCGCGGCGGCGTCGAACGGCGGGTCCTTGACGAACTGGACGGTGCTGCGCTCGGGGCCGGCGTCGACCTTGGCGATGCCCACCGGCCTGGCGACGAGCCGCAACCGGTGGCAGGCGAGCAACGCCTGCGCCGGCTCCGGCGGACTGCCGAAGCGATCGACGAGCTCCTCCTGCATCGTCTGCAGCTCGTCCGCCGTCTCGCAGTTCGCGAGGCGCTTGTAGAGCACCAGCCGCTCGTGCACGTCGCTGCAATAGGATGCCGGCAGCAGCGACGGCACGTGCAGGTTGATTTCGGTGGCGACACCGAGGGGCGCCGACAGGTCGGGCTCGCGGCCCGCCTTCAGCGCGGACACGGCGGCCTTGAGCATGTCGGCATAGAGCTGGAAGCCCACTTCCTGCATCTCGCCGGACTGCGATTCGCCGAGCACCTCGCCCGCGCCGCGGATCTCGAGGTCGTGCATCGCGAGGTAGAAGCCCGCGCCCGAGATCCTCCATCATCTGGATCGCCTCGAGCCGCTTCGCCGCCTGCACGGACAGCGCTTCCGCCGGCGGCGTCAGCAGGTAGGCGTAGGCCTGGTGGTGCGAGCGGCCGACGCGGCCGCGCAGCTGGTGGAGCTGCGCGAGGCCGAAGCGGTCGGCGCGCTCGATGATGATGGTGTTCGCGGTCGGCACGTCGATGCCCGTCTCGATGATCGTCGAGCAGACGAGCAGGTTGACGCGCTGCGCGTAGAACTCGCGCATCACGTGCTCGAGGTCGCGCTCGCCCATCTGGCCGTGCGCCACGGCGAGGCGCGCCTCGGGCAGCAGCTGGGCGAGCCGCTCGGCGGTCGTGTTGATCGTGTCGATGTCGTTGTGCAGGAAGTAGATCTGGCCGCCGCGGTTCAGCTCGCGCAGCACCGCCTCGCGGATGATGCCGCGCGAATACGTCGCGACGAACGTCTTGATCGAGAGCCGCCGCTGCGGCGCGGTGGCGATCACCGAGAAGTCGCGGATGCCCTCGAGCGACATCGCGAGCGTGCGCGGGATCGGCGTCGCGGTCAGCGTCAGCACGTCGACCTCGGCGCGCAGCTTCTTCAGCTGCTCCTTCTGCCGCACGCCGAAGCGGTGCTCCTCGTCGATGATGACGAGGCCCAGGTTCCTGAACACGACGTCGGGCTGGATCAGCTTGTGCGTGCCGATGACGAGATCGATCGTGCCGGCCCTGATGCCCTCGAGCGCCGCCTTCACTTCCTTGGCGGAGCGGAAGCGCGACAGCTCGGCGAGCTTCACCGGCAGGTCGGCGAAGCGGTCGGAGAACACCTGCAGGTGCTGCTCGGCGAGCAGCGTCGTGGGCACCAGCACCGCGACCTGCTTGCCGTCGGCGAGCGCCACGAACGCCGCGCGCAGCGCCACCTCCGTCTTGCCGAAGCCGACGTCGCCGCAGACCAGCCGGTCCATCGGCTTGCCCGCCGTGAGGTCGTGGATGACGGCCTCGATCGCCGCCTGCTGGTCCGGCGTCTCGTCGAAGCCGAAGCCGTCGGCGAAGGCCTCGTAGTCGTGCAGCTTGAACTTGAACGCGTGGCCGTTGCGCGCCGCGCGCTGCGCGTAGAGGTTGAGGAGCTCGGCGGCGGTGTCGTGCGCCTGCCGCGCCGCGCGCTTCTTCGCCTTGTCCCACTGGTTGCTGCCGAGCTCGTGCAGCGGCGCGGCCTCGGGCGCGGCGCCGCTGTAGCGCCCGATGAGGTGCAGGTTGGCGACCGGGACGTAGAGCTTCGCGTCGTTGGCGTAGACGAGCTGCAGGAATTCGGCCGGGCCTTCGCCCAGGTCCATCGTGACGAGGCCGAGGTAGCGGCCTATGCCGTGCTGCTCGTGGACGACGGGGTCGCCGATGCGCACCTCGGAGAGGTCGCGCAGCATCGCGTCGACGTTGGTGCGTCGTGCCGCGTCGCGCTTGCCGCGGCGCACGACGCCGGCGTAGAGCTCGGCCTCGGTGACGAACGCGAGCTTCGCCGCGGGCCACGCGAAGCCCGCGTGCAGCGGCGCGACGACCAGCGCGCACGCGCCGTCGCCGGCGACGAGCGGGCGCCAGTCGTCGGCGAGCGGCACGTCGAGCCCGTACTCGGCGAAGTACTGCTGCATCGTCTCGCGGCGTCCCGCGCTCTCGGCGCAGATCAGCACGCGCGCGTCGCCCGCGGCGAGATAGCGCTTCAGCGCGGCGAGCGGATCCTGCGCGCGCCGGTCGACCTGGACCGACGGCAGGGCGACCGTCGCGGTCGATCCGGCTGGCGCCCGGTCGATGACTCGGCCGCGGCCGCGGGGAGCTCGATGCGCGCGTGCGCCTTCAGCGCGGCGTTGAACGCGTCGGGCGGCAGGAACACGGCGGTCGGCGGCAGCAGCGGGCGCGACTTGTCGCCGCGCAGCAGCTTGTAGCGCGAATCCGTGTCCTGCCAGAAGCGCTCGACCGCGGCCGCGACATCGCCGACGAACGCCACGGCGGCGTCCGGCGGCAGATAGTCGGCGAGCGTCGCCGTCCGGTCGAAGAACAGCGGCAGGTAGTACTCGATGCCGCCGGGCACCACGCCGTTGCTGACGTCCTTGTACAGCGGCGAGCGCGACGGGTCGCCCTCGAAGACCTCGCGATAACGCGTGCGGAAACGCGTGCGACCCGCCTCGTCCTGCGGAAATTCGCGCGCGGGCAGCAGGCGCACGTCGGGCACCGGATAGAGCGTGCGCTGCGTGTCGACGTCGAAGGTCTTGATGCTCTCGATGTCCGCATCGAACAGGTCGAGCCGGTACGGCAGTGCGCTGCCCATCGGGAAGAGGTCGATCAGCCCGCCGCGCACGCTGAACTCGCCCGGCGAGACGACCTGCGTGACGTGCTGGTATCCCGCGAGCGCCATCTGGGCGCGCAGCGCGTCGACGTCCAGCCGCGTGCCCTGCTTGAGGAAGAACGTGTATGCGGCGAGATAGTCCGGCGGCGCGAGGCGATAGAGCGCGGTCGTCGCGGCGACGACGAGCACGTTGCATTCGCCGTGCGAAACGTGATGCAGCGTGGCGAGCCGCTGCGAGACGAGGTCCTGGTGCGGCGAGAAGTGATCGTAGGGCAGCGTTTCCCAGTCGGGCAGCAGCGCGACGGCAAGGCCCGGCGCGAACCACGGCAGCTCGTCGGCGAGCCGCTGCGCGGCCAGCGCGTCGGCGGCGACGATCGCGAGCAGGCGCCGCTTCGCGGGCACAGGCGGCGGCGAGCTGCGCCAGCGCCAGGGCGTCGGCCGACCCCGCCTGGGCCATCGCGCGGGCCTTCTGTCCGGCAGCGGGCAAACGCGGGACGAGCTGGGGCAGCGCCGCGAGCATCGGAAGGGTCGCGGCGAGATCGGAGGTCGCGGGCCCGGCGGCGTTCTTGCCGGATGCGGACGCCGTGGCGCTGGTGCGAGCCGCGGCTGCCGCAGCCGCCGGCCCGACGGCGGGGGTGGCCGGCGGCACGTGCAACTGCAAATCGAGCGCGGATTATACGCGGGAGCGCGCAAGGGCCGGCGCAACTCCGTCGGGTCGGTGCGCCGCGCCGATATTGCGCTTATCCCGATATTGGGGTCAGATACGCAGCGGCCTGCGTCGGTTCCGCGACCAGAGCGAATGGGCCGATTGTCAGGGCATCCGACCCCGATCGGACCGATAACGCGAGCGATGGAAGTCGTGAACCGACGATGGCAGACATAGGCAACGCGGAGCGGGTCGCGCTGATGCAGCGGCTCGTCGCGCTCCAGGTCGAGCACCGCGATCTCGACGTCGTGATCCATCGGCTCGCGCACGATTCCGGCGCACGACCAGCTGCAGCTGACGCGGCTGAAGCGCCGCAAGCTGCTGCTCAAGGATCAGATGGCGTGGCTCGAGCGCCAGATCGATCCGGACGTCTCCGCCTGACGACTTTCCGGCGCGCGCCGTACTTGTCGTCGAAGCGCACGATGTCGTCCTCGCCGAGGTAGTCGCCGCACTGGACCTCGATCATCACCAGCGGTCGGCACGCCGGGATTCTCGAGCCGGTGCCTCGTCTCCACGGGGATGTAGGTCGACTCGTTGGCGTCGACGAGGAACGTCTCGCTCGCCGCGCGTCACCTTGGCGACGCCGGCGACGACGACCCAGTGCTCGCTGCGGCGATGGTGCAGTCTGCAGCGACAGCGCGGCGCCGGGCTTCACCTCGATGCGCTTGATCTTGAAGCGCGCGCCCTCTTCCAGCACGGTGTAGGCGCCCCAGGGCCGGCGCGACCGTGCGGTGCAGGCGATACGATTCGTGGCCGCGCGCCTTCAGCTCTGCCGACCACGTCCTTGACGCGCTGCAGGTGATCGCGATGCGCCACCAGCACCGCGTCCGGCGTGTCGACGATGATCAGGTTGTCGACGCCGACGGTCGCGACGACGCGATCGCCGGCGTGGACGTACGTGCCGCGCGTCGCGATCGTCACTCGCTCGCCCTGGCCGCGGTTGCCTTCGGCATCCGCCTCCGTCAGTTCGGCCATCGCCTGCCACGAGCCCACGTCGCTCCAGTCGAACGCGCCGCGCACGACGGTGACCGCACCCTCGGCCGCCGCTTTCTCCATCACGGCGTAGTCGAGCGAGATGTCGGGGGCCAAGGCAAAGAGCGTGGCGTCGATTTCCAGCATCGCGACGTCGTCCCGCGCATCGTGGGTTTGCGCCACCGCGCGCGCGCGTCGAGGACGGCCGGCGCATGGCGCGCGAATGCGGCGAGGATCGCCTTCGGCGCGAAGCAGAACATCCCCGAGTTCCAGACGTAGTTGCCGGCGG
>CAVPUM010000017.1:0-50714 GCA_963708855.1 uncultured beta proteobacterium
TGAAGCGGGATGAACGACCCCCACGCTCACTGCGTTCGCTGCCCCCCGCGGGGGCGCTCAGTGCCCTTCGGGCGGCCGGGCGGGCACTGATGTCCGCGCATCACGCCCGCAGGGACGGCCTTGCCGTGCAGCGCGACCGCCTCCGGATCGCGCAAGTGGCCGCCCGACTCGTTGTCGAGCATGGGCTTACCGACTGGACACTCGCCAAACGGAAGGCGGTGCGGCAACTGCTGCTGCCCGAGACGACACCGCTGCCGTCGAACGAGGAGATCGAAGCCGCGCTCGCCGACCACCATGCGCTCTTCGGGGGCGATGCGCACCTGAACGCGCTGCGCCGGCAGCGGATCGAGGCGCTCGAATGGATGCGTCGGCTTGCGCCATGGGATCCGGTGCTGGTCGGAGGCGTCGCGGCGGGTTGGGCCACCGAACACAGCGACGTCCGCCTCGAACTCGTCGCCGACGATCCGAAGGCGGTCGAGATCGACCTCGCCGCGAGCGGGGTCGCCTACGCCGCACTGCCCCAGCGCGCAGGCGATGCAACCGCGCACCTCCGGGTGGAGTCGTCGCCGGCCGGGATCCGGCTCGCGATCGTCACCCCGCTGCAACGGCGCAACCGGCCACGGAAGAGCGAGGAGCCGCGCCTGACGACCGAGGATGTCTCCGCGCTGACCACCCCCCTTCCGGGTCACGTCACCTCAACCTGACGCCGCGCACCAGCGGGCCGCGTCGAGTGCGAAATAAGTGAGAATGGCGTCAGCTCCCGCGCGCTTGAACGCCATCAAACTCTCCATGACGCACGCCTGTTCGTCGAGCCAGCCGTTCTGCGCCGGCGGCCCTCAGCATCGCGTATTCGCCGGAAACCTGGTAGACCGCCGTCGGGGCGCCGAAGGCGTCCTTTACCCTGCGCACGATGTCGAGGTAGGGCAGGCCCGGCTTCACCATCACCATGTCGGCGCCCTCGGCCAGATCGAGCCACACCTCGCGCAGCGCCTCGTCCGAATTTGCGGGGTCCATCTGGTAGGTGTACTTGCTCCCGCCGCCCAGATTGCCCGCCGAGCCGACCGCATCGCTGAAGGGCCCGTAAAACGACGACGCGTACTTGGCCGAATACGCCATGATTCGCGTTCGCTCCCGCCCCGCCCGGTCGAGCGCCCCGCGGATCGCGCCGATACGGCCGTCCATCATGTCGGACGGCGCCACCATGTCCACTCCGGCCTCGGCCTGGCAAAGCGCCTGCTTCATCAGCGCGGCCACCGTCTCGTCATTCAGCACGTAGCCGGCTGCGTCGATCAGCCCGTCCTGCCCGTGGCTGGTGTAGGGGTCGAGCGCGACGTCGGTGATGACGCCGAGTTCCGGGAAACGCTCCTTCAGCGACCGCACCGCGCGCGGGACCAGGCCGTCGGGATTCCAGGCCTCGCTTCCGTCCGGCGTCTTCAGCTCGTTTGCCACCACGGGAAAGAGCGCCATCGCCGGAACCGACGATTCCACGCAGCGCTCGGCCTCCCGCAACAGCAGGTCGACGGACTTGCGCGAGATCCCGGGCAGCGAAGCCACGGGCTCCTCCCGTTTCGTCCCGTCGAGCACGAACACCGGATAGATGAGATCGGCCGCCGTCAGACGGTGCTCGCGCACGAGGCGGCGCGAAAACTCGTCGCGCCGCATCCGCCGCATGCGTCGAACGGGATACTGACCAGCGAAATCGAAACCCATGATGATATCCAGGCTTTCTGCAATATTCGGAGTCAACGCCGCATCGTAGCCGGTCCGCCACACGGGCCGCAAATGACCGCTTCATGACGAAGGCGCTGCAGGGCGCCGGAACTCCGATCGGCGCCCGTTGTCCATTGCATCAGACGGTGACGTCTCCCGCTTCCCTCCCTGAGCGGGTGCCCCTGATTGTGTTCCTACCTATCGGGGGTATTTCGGGCCCCGCGCCATTCCCCTTGGATGCGGGGCCTTTTCTTTGGCGCGGCCTGGCGCCGGCCCGACCGTATCGTACGGCAACTCGCCAAGCCAATCGGAAAGCATCGCCTCCGCCGTCTCGATGCCCAGGCGACGCGTCGCCGAGAACGGGACGATCGCCACCTGCGCGACATGGGCGGGAAACGCCGCCGCGACATCCCGCTCTATCGCTCGCCTCGCCTCGCGCTGCGCGGACGCCGCGAACTTGTCCATCTTCGTTGCGAGCAGCAGCACCGGCCGGCCGCTCGTGAGATAACTCGCGAGCAGCCCGCGATCGAGTTCGGAAAGCCCATGCCGCGCATCGACGACCAGGACTAACCCCACCAGCGATTGCCTGGTCGCAAGGTAGCGCGCGAGGAACTCCTGCCAGTGGCGCTTCAACTGCCGGGGCACCGCCGCGTATCCATAGCCCGGCAGGTCGGCGAGCAGGGCACCGCTGCGCAAGCGGAAGAAGTTGATCTGCTGCGTGCGGCCCGGCGTCTTGCTGGCGAATGCGAGGCGCGAACGATTGGCCAGAGCGTTGATTGCGCTCGACTTCCCGGCATTGGATCGGCCCGCGAACGCGATTTCCGGCGGGTCCGCGGGCGGCAGCTGCTCGTCGTTGGCGACCGTAAGCAGGAATTCCGCGTGCTGCACCGGATGCTTCACCGGGCGCCGTCCAGGCGATCGCGGTCGCGCGATCCGGCTTTGGCCGGGTTCGCCGATTCCGTTACAATGCTTCGTTTTTGCACCATTGGATCGGCATTGCGCGGGCGAAGCATCCGCCTCGTCACAGGATCGCCCGCCGCCTTCGAGGAGTCACCCGATGAAACGCATGTTGCTGCTGGCGGCGCTTGCCGGCACATTGCCCGTGGCCGCAGTGCTGGCGCAGGCCCCGGCCGGGCGGCCCAACCTCGACCGTGCCCAGACCATCGCCAAGGAAGTCTGCGCCGCCTGTCACGGTGCCGACGGCAACAGCGCCACGGCGGTGAATCCGAGCATCGCGGCACAGCCGGCCGAGTATATCACCCTGCAACTTTCGCACTTCAAGTCGGGCCTGCGCGTCAATCCGGTCATGCAAGCCATGGCGGCAACGCTGACACCCGAAGAGATGACCGCCGTCGGCGTCTACTTCTCTCGCCAGAAGCCGAAGGGACTCGCCGCGAAGGACGCGGCGCTCGTCACGGCGGGGCAGAAGCTCTTCCGCGGCGGCGACTCGGCGACGGGCATTCCCGCCTGCGCCGCATGCCACGCGCCCAACGGCGCCGGCGTCGCGAAGAACTATCCGCGCCTGGCCGGGCAACACACGGATTACACCTACGCGCAGCTGAAGGCATTCAAGGCTGGCGAGCGCGGCGCCGACAAGGACGGGAAAGACGTCAACGGCGCAATCATGGTGACGGTCGCCGCCAGGATGACCGACGCGCAGATGAAGGCGATCGCCGAGTACACGTCGGGCCTGCGCTAGCGTGCCGGTCGGGGATCCCATCCCGGGACCTCCGGTCTGGCCGTTGCACTGCGGCGTCCGTCTAGCAAGATGCCCCGCGTCACGATCGCCGCGCTCAACGTCTATCCGGTCAAGAGCTGCCGCGGGATCGGCCTGGATGAGGCCCGTGTCGCCGCCCGTGGACTCGTTGCCGCAACCTCGTCGACCGAGGCAGGCGACCGCGAATGGATGATCATCGGCCCCGACGGCCGTTTCGTCACCCAGCGCGACGATCCCCGGCTCGCGCGGATCGGGACGCGCATCGTCGTCGACACCCTCGTCCTTTCCGCGGCGGGCGTGGCGCCGATCGCGGTACCGCTCAAGCCACGCGGCGGCCCCGTGCGCGAGGTGACGATATGGAAGAGCAGCGTTCCCGCCCGTGACGAAGGCGACGCCGCCGCGGCCTGGCTATCGTCGCTGCTCGGAACTGACTTGCGCCTCGTCCGCTTCGATCCCGCGCATCAGCGTCAATGCAATCCCGACTTCGCCAGCGGTTCCGGGGCGCACACGGCATTTGCCGACGGCTATCCGTTGCTCGTCATCGCCGAGGCCTCGCTCGCCGACCTCAACCGGCGGCTTGCGGCCAAAGGCGTGCGCGAGCTTCCGATGAACCGGTTCCGCCCGAACCTCGTGCTCGCCGGATTGGAGCCCTACGACGAGGACCACGTCGACACCCTCGTTGCCCACGGCGTCACGTTGAAGCTCGTCAAACCCTGCACACGCTGCCAGATCACGACCACCGACCAGGAGTCCGGCCGGGTTGGCCACGAGCCGCTGGCCACACTTGCCGGATACCGAATGGATGAGCGCTTGGGCGGCGTCACGTTCGGGATGAACGCGATTGTCGTCGCCGGCGAGGGTCGCGCTTTGTCCGTTGGTGCAGGCATCGTGGCCGAGTTCGCGTTCTGATGGCGCTCCGTGGCGCGAACATCGGGCGCGCGCGGGGACCCTCAAGTGCAGCGTTTCAGGCCGGCTCCGCCTGGCTCGCGACGCAACTCCCAAGCGCCTCGCGCCAATCCGGCAGCGCGAAACCGAAGGTCGCTTCGAAGCGCGCCGTTGCCAGTACGCCGTACGCCGGGCGGCGCGCCGGCGTCGGGTAATCCGCAGTCGCGATCGGCACGATCCGGGGGCTCGGCACATTGCCGACGATCGCTCGCGCGAAATCGTGCCAGCTTGCCTTGCCGGTGCACGAGAGGTGATAGAGCCCGCACCGCGCGGCGAGCGCCGGCAGTCCGGCGCCGACGATCCGGGCGGTTGCCTCGGCGAGCGTGCGACTCCAGTTGGGTACGCCGAACTGGTCGGCGACAATGGCAAGTTCGTCGCGCCCGGCGGCAAGGCGACGGATCGTCAGCAGAAAATTCCTGCCGCGCAAACCGTAGACCCAGCTGGTGCGCAAAACGAGCGCGTGCGCGCCGGCTGCGGCGATCGCACGCTCGCCCTCGAGCTTGCTCGCGCCATACGCATTCAGCGGGGCAGGCGGCGCATCCTCCGGGTACGGTGTATCGCGCTTCCCGTCGAACACGTAATCCGTCGAAAAGTGGATCAGCGGGGCGTCCAGGCGCTTTGCTTCTTCCGCGAAGATGCCCGGCGCCCGGCCGTTGACGGCATGCGCCAGCGCAACCTCGGACTCGGCGCGGTCAACGTCCGTATACGCTCCGGCATTCACGATGAGCGCCGGTTTCACGCCGCGCACCGCGGCGACAATCGCATCGGGATCGGCAAGGTCGAGCGTCGCGCGATCCGTCCCGACGACGTCGCCGTACGGCAACAGCAGCCGGGCGAGCTCGAAACCGACCTGGCCCTGCGCACCGGTCACCAGAATCGTCGCCCTGCGCATGCGACTGGCCGTTGCGCTAAGGGTAGACGTCCGCGGCGGCCAGCGGCGTTCCGGCCAGGTCCTTCGCGGTGAGGATGGGCGCGCCGGAGAGCGGCCAATCGATTCCCAGCGCAGCGTCGCTCCACAGCAACGTGCGCTCGTGTTCCGGGGACCAGTAATCGGTCGTCTTGTAGAGGAAATCCGCGTGTTCGGACAGCGCCAGGAAGCCATGCGCGAACCCTGGCGGCACCCACAGCATCCGCCGGTCCGCGGCCGACAGCGTCAATCCGAATGACCGGCCGAACGTCGGCGAACTGCGCCGCAGGTCGACCACGACATCGAACACGGCGCCGGCCACGACACGCACCAGCTTTCCCTGCGGATGCTCGATCTGATAATGCAGCCCGCGCAACACGCCGCGCACGGACCGAGAATGGTTGTCCTGCACGAACGTCGCAGGCAACCCCGCAGCGGCGAAAGCGCGCGCATTCCAGCTTTCGAAGAAGACGCCCCGCTCGTCGACGAACACGCGCGGCTCGATCAGCCTGACATCGGGCAACGCCGTCGGCACGACCTTCATCGGACGTCCGGCTCGCGCAGCAGTGCAAGCAGATATTGGCCGTAGCCGTTCTTCGCCATCGCCTGGCCAAGCCGCTCGACCGCTGCGGCGTCGATGTAGCCCAGCCGGAACGCGATCTCCTCCGGGCAGGCGATCTTGAGCCCCTGCCGGCGCTCGATCGTGGCGATGTACTGCCCCGCTTCGAGCAGCGACTCGTGCGTTCCCGTGTCCAGCCAGGCCATGCCGCGACCCATCACTTCGCAGGCGAGCATGCCCCGGGCAAGATAGGCCTTGTTGACATCGGTGATCTCGAGCTCGCCGCGCGCGGAAGGCCGCAACTCCGCGGCGATGTCGAGCACGAGGTTGTCGTAGAAGTAGAGTCCGGTGACCGCGTAGCGCGACTTCGGCTGCTTCGGTTTCTCCTCGAGGCTCACCACGCGGCCCGCCGGGTCGAGCTCGGCCACGCCGTAGCGCTCGGGATCGGCGACCGGATAGGCGAACACGGTCGCCCCTTCGATGCGCGCGCCGGCGCGCCGGAGCTGGGCCGAGAGCTCGTGTCCGTAGAAGATGTTGTCGCCCAGCACCAGCGCCGACGCGTCGCCCCCGACGAAGCCGCGGCCGATGATGAACGCCTGGGCGAGCCCCTCGGGTGCCGGCTGCACGGCGTAGGAGAGATTGAGCCCCCACCGCCCGCCATCGCCAAGGAGCTGCGCGAACCGTGGCGTATCCTCCGGCGTCGATACAAGCAGAATGTCGCGGATCCCGGCGAGCATCAGCGTCGACAGCGGATAGTAGATCATCGGCTTGTCGTACACGGGCAGCAGCTGCTTGGAAATGACCTGCGTCACCGGGTAGAGCCGGGTGCCGGAGCCGCCGGCGAGGATGATGCCCTTGCGCGTCATGGCCGGGTTCCTCCCTTCAGGCGTTGCCCGTCGCGTAATTGAGCGACATCCACTTCTGGTATTCCCCGCTCGTCACCGCGGCGAGCCAGGATCCGTTGTCGAGATACCACTGCACCGTGCGCCGCATGCCCGAGGCGAACGATTCGGCGGGCGTCCAATTCAGCTCGCGGCGGATCTTCGAAGCGTCGATCGCGTATCGGCGATCGTGTCCGGGCCGATCCTTGACGAACGTGACCAGCTCCGCGTAGTCGCGGCCCGGCGCGAGCTCTCCGAGGATACGGCAAATCGTGCCGACGACGTCGAGGTTGGTCATTTCCGCGTTGCCGCCTACGTTGTAGGTCTCGCCCGGGCGTCCCCCCGCGAGAACCGCCCTGATCGCCGCGCAATGGTCGCCGACATAGAGCCAGTCGCGAACGTTGCGGCCGTCGCCGTACACCGGCAGCGGCTTGCCGGCGATCGCGTTGACGATCATCAGCGGGATGAGCTTCTCCGGAAACTGGCGCGGGCCGTAGTTGTTGGAGCAATTGGTCGTGAGCGTCGGCAGTCCGTAGGTGTGGTGATACGCGCGCACCAGATGGTCGGCGGCGGCCTTCGATGCCGAGTAGGGGCTGTTCGGCGCGTAGGGCGTGGTTTCGCTGAACCGAGGATCGTCCGGACCGAGCGAACCGTAGACCTCGTCGGTCGAGACGTGGAGGAAACGGAATGCGGCGCGCTCACCGTCGGCCAGCGTCGCGCAATGGGCGCGGGTCGCCTCCAGCAGCGCGAACGTGCCTACGACATTGGTTTCGACAAACGCCGCCGGTCCGCGGATCGACCGGTCGACGTGGCTCTCGGCCGCAAAATTGACGACGGCGCGCGGACGGTGCAGCGCGAAGAGCGCATCGACCACCGCGCGGTCGCCGATGTCGCCATGGATGAACACGTGCCTGGCGTCGTCACGAAGCGCGGCAAGGCTGCCCAGATTGCCGGCGTAGGTGAGCTTGTCGAGGTTGACGACGCCCTCGCCGGTTCGCGCCACCCAGTCCAGCACGAAATTGGCGCCGATGAACCCGGCGCCGCCGGTGACGAGAATCATGGAATCAAGGGACGAATGGGGATCGCTGCGCATAGGGTGCTGCAGCGCCGGACGAATTGAATATTACCATCGGCAGCCGATCAGGCCGCCGTGGCCCCGTAGTACTCCCGATACCATGCCACGAACCGGGCAAGCCCCTCCGCGAGCGGGGTGCGCGGGGCGAAACCGGTGGCCGCGGCAAGGCGGTCGATCGCCGCGTAGGTCGCCGGCACATCCCCCGGCTGCATCGGGGCATACTCCTTGATCGCAGTGCGGCCGAGCAGCCCCTCGAGCGTCGCGATGAACGTCTCGAGCTCGACCGCCTCGTGATTGCCGATGTTGTATACGGCGTACGGCGCGGCGTCTTCATCGCCCGCGGGTGGCTTGTCCACGACCCGGGCGATGCCCTCGACGATGTCGTCCACATACGTGAAATCGCGGCGCATCTTCCCGTTGTTGAAAACGCGAATCGGCGCGCCCGCGAGAATCGCCTTCGTGAAAAGCATCGGCGCCATGTCCGGGCGGCCCCACGGCCCGTAGACGGTGAAGAAGCGAAGGCCCGTCGTCGGCAGCCGATAGAGGTGGCTGTAGCTGTGCGCGATCAGCTCGTTGGCCTTCTTGGTCGCGGCATAGAGGCTCACCGGATGGTCGACGCTTTGGTCCTCGGAAAAGGGCAGCGTGTGGTTCGCGCCGTAAACGCTGGAGCTCGACGCGTACACGAGGTGTCCCACCGCCGCGCGCCGGCAGCCCTCCATGACATGACCGAAGGCCGTCAGATTGTTGGCGAAATACGCTCCGGGATTGACCAGCGAGTAGCGAACTCCGGGCTGTGCCGCCAGGTGGACGACCTGACCGAAAGCGCCGGCGCGGAACAGGCCCGCCGTCGCCACGGCGTCGGCGAGATCGATGCGGATGAACCGGAACCCCGCTTGGCGCCCGAGCCGCGCGAGCCGCGCCTCCTTGAGGGCCACGTCGTAATAAGGATCGAAGTTGTCGACCCCGGTCACCTGGCGGCCCTGCGCGAGCAGCGCAAGGGCCGTGTGCATGCCGATGAACCCCGCGCAGCCGGTCACCAGGACAGGGGCGGCGGTCCCCATGCTCAACGCGCGACCCGAGCGGCCCGATGTGCGCCGGGCCACCTGCCGAGCAAGACGACCCCTGTGCCACGACGCGGCGCGCCGCTTTCCACGGTATCATCGTGACTCGAGTTCGACATGCGCGCATTCTACGGGGTTTCCCCGCACCTTTGGCTGCGCGGCCGGCGCGCGGAAGCCCCGGCAAAGAGCGCGGGCGGCGCCTAAGGTGCCCTGTTGAACGCCGTTTTGGTCGTGCGCCCCTCGTCGCTCGGCGACATCGTCCATGCGCTCGCGCTCGTTGCCGACGTCCGCATGCACCGTCCGGAGCTCGCGATCGACTGGGTCGCGGAGACCGGATTCGTGCCGGTGGTCGAACTGCACCCCGGCGTGCGCCGCATCATTCCCGTCGCGCTTCGGCACTGGCGACACCATCTCCTGGCCGCGTCGACCTGGCGTGAATTCGGATCGTTCCGGCGCTCGCTGCGACGCGAGGAGTATGGGGCGGTGCTCGACCTGCAGGAACAGGTCAAGGGCGCGTTGATCGCCCGAATGGCGCGAGGCGTGCGGCACGGCCCGGATCGCGCCAGCATCCGCGAGCCTCTCGCATCCATCGCGCACGACATGCATCATGCGATCGACCCCGACCAGCATTTCATTGCGCGTTGCCGCCAGCTTGCCGCGGCAGCCCTCGGGTATCGAGCCGACGGGCCGCCACGGTTCGGCCTCGTGCCGCCGCACGCGGCGGCAGGAACGGTGCCGGACCGCCCGTTCGCCGTGTTCGTTCACGGCACCTCGCGGGCCGACAAGCTGTGGCCCGACGCGCATTGGCGGCGGCTGATCGAGACGTTCGTGACGACGGGTCTCTCGGTGGTCCTGCCGTGGGGCAGCGACGCCGAGCGCGAGCGCAGCGAGCGCTACGCCGCCGGCTTCGCCGACGCGCACGTGCCGCCGCCGCCGCGACCGACGCTGCCCGCGCTCGCGGGGCTCCTCGCACGCGCGGAGATCGCCATCGGCGTGGACACGGGAATCGTCCATCTTGCCGCTGCGCTCGGTACCCCGACCGTTTCGCTGTTCGTCGCGACCGACCCACTGCGCTGCGGCGTCGGGCCGGCCGGCGCCCACGCACGCGACCTGGGAGGAGTGGGCCGGGTCCCGCCGCCGTCAGCGGTGGAACGCGCCGCCGGGGAGCTCATGCGTCGGGCGCCGCGCTGCTGAAGGCCCGGATGCGCGCAATCTATACGCTCCTCTGGTACCTCGCGCTGCCGCTGCTGCCGCTGCGTCTCCTGTGGCGCGCTCGGCGCGAGCCCGGTTATAGCGAGCACATCGGCGAGCGCTTCGGCCGGTACACGGGCGCCGTTTCGCAGCCGCTGCTCTGGGTGCACGCCGTTTCGCTCGGGGAAACACGTGCCGCCGCGCCCCTCGTCGACCGGATGCGCCGCGCGTATCCCGGGGCGACCGTGTTGTTGACGCACATGACGGCGACGGGCCGCGCGAGCGGACGCGCGCTCTTCGGCGACCGCGTCGTGCAGGCATGGCTGCCTTACGACGTTCCGTTCGCCGTGCGCGCGTTCCTCGCCCATTTCAGCCCGCGCGCCGGGCTGATCATGGAAACCGAGTTGTGGCCGAATCTCGTCGCGCTCGCGCACGAGGCCCGGATGCCCCTCTACCTCGTCAACGCGCGGATGTCCGCGCGGTCCGCCCGCGGGTACGCTCGCGTCCCGGCGCTCGCGCGGCCGATGCTCGCGGCATTGTCGGGCGTCGCGGCGCAGACGCCGGTCGACGCAAAGCGGCTCGCCGATCTGGGCGCACGGTCCCCGGTGGTCACCGGGAACCTGAAATTCGACGCCAGCGCCCCGGACGGCGTGGACGCATTGGGCCGGGAGTTCAGACGTGCGTTTCGGCACGGCGCGGCCCGTCTGGGTCGCCGCCTCCACGCGCGACGGCGAGGAGGCGATGTTGCTCGACGCGCTTGCCGCCACGCCGCTTCCGCCGGGCACCCTGACCGTGATCGTTCCGCGCCATCCGCAGCGCTTCGCAGCGGTGGCCGAACTCCTGCGCCAGCGCGGGATCCCGTTCGTACGCCGCAGCGGCAACGCGCCCGTGCCCGCGGATATCGACATCGTGCTGGGTGACTCGATGGGTGAAATGCCCGGCTATTTCGCGGCCGCGGACGTCGCTTTCGTCGGCGGCAGCCTGCTGCCTCTGGGCGGTCAGAATCTGATCGAGCCGATCAGCATGGGACGCCCGACGCTCGTCGGGCCGCACATGTTCAACTTCGCCGAAGCGACGGCAGGGGCCATCGCCGCGGGTGCCGCAGTCGAAGTCGCGGATGCGCCCGCGCTGGTGGGCGCTGTGGCGGGGCTGCTCGCGGATGCGCCGCGTCGCGCGGCGATGGGCGCGGATGCGCTGGCCTTTCACGCGGCGCACCGCGGTGCGGCGGATCGGCTCTGGACTTGGCTCTCGCCTCGAATCGCGGCGACCATCGAGGGCCGGCAGCCGCCCGGCGGACGGGGACGTCAGCCCTTGAGCTGGCGGTTGAGGTACTCGATGTCCTGCTCGGTCAGCGCGCCGACCGACGCCTTCAGGCGCAGCACGCCGATCAGGTACTTGAAGTGGGCGTCGGCGAGATCGCGGCGGGTCGAATAGACATTCTGCTGGACGGTCAGCACGTCGAGGAACGTCCGCACGCCCACTTCCTGGCCGAGGATGTTCGACGCCAGCGCGCTCTCGGCCGACACGACCGCCTGCTCGAAGGCCTTCACCGACGCCGTGGCGCTGTTGACGCCGGTGAATCCCGGTCTGCGCCTGGAACAGCGCCGCGCGGCGGGCGCCTTCGAGGTCCTGGCGCGCTCGTTCCTGCAGCGCAATGGCCTCTCGGATCCTCGAGCTGTTGAAGCCGCCCGTATAGAGCGGAATGGCCAGCTGGACGCCGATCTCGCCCGTGCGCGAGTCGGGGTTCGCGCTCGACGAAGCCGGAATACCGCGAGCCCTGGCCGCCGTAGCTCGCGACGAGGTCGACCGTCGGATAGTTGGCCGCCTTCGCACGGTCGACCTCGAGCGTCGCGATGTCGAAGTTGTACTGCGCGATCTGCACGTTGAGGTTTTCCTTCAGCGCGCGGTCGACCCAGTACTCCGCCACATTGGGCTCGGGCAGCGCCGGCACCAGCTCTCCGCCCAGCTTCTTCAGCTCCTTCGGGTAGCGCCCGATGATCGCGCGCAGCGCCGTGAGTCGATTGTCGTACTCGTTGCGCACGGTGATCTCCTGCGCGACGATCGCGTCGTACTTCGCCTGAGCTTCGTGGGTGTCGGTGATCGTCGCGACGCCGACCTCGAAGTTGCGCTTCGCCTGGGCGAGCTGTTCCGAGACGGCCTTCTTCTGGCTCTCGGCGAGCTCGATGTTGAACTGGGCGAGCAGGATGTCGAAATAGGTGACGGCGACGCGGATGATCAGTTCCTGCTGCGCGATGCCAAGCGCGGAGTCGGCCTGGGTGACGAACGCCTTCGCCTGGTCGTACGCAATCAGGTTCTGCTGACGGAACAGCGGCTGCGACGCGGACACCGTTGCGTTCGCGAATCCGGAGTTCGTGTTGACGTGTTCGACGCGGGTCGCTCTTGATCGTCGCGTTGGAGTGGCTGTAATTCGCGTTCGCTGACAGCGAGGCGCTCGGCAGGAGCAAGGAACGCGCCTGCGGCAGCTTCTCCTGCGTGGCAATCCAGGTCGCCTTGGCGGCGGCGATCGCGGGGTCGGCGCGCAGCGCTTCCCGGTAGATCTGGAGCAGGTCCTCGCCGAAGGCGGGACCCGTCAAGAGTCGCAGACCAAGAGCACCAGCGGTGCCGCAAGGCAAGGCAATCGTGATTTCATCGTCAGCGCTCCGTTCCGGTGCGCGGCAACCGCGCGGTCTTCGTTTCCTTGTGCGGCAGGCTTGCCGGGCTCAATATCGCTTCATGGCCGGGTCGACGTCGACCGCGTACGATTCCACGCCGCCGCGCAGATTGTGCACCTGCGCGAACCCGGCCCCCTTGAGCAGCATCGCCGCATGCTGGCTGCGGTGACCATGGTGGCAAACCAGCACCAGCGGACGTTCCTGCGGCAACTCGCCCTGCCGGCGCGCGAGCTCGCTCAGCGGGATCGACACCGACCCGTCGATCCGGCAGTAAGCGAATTCCCACGGCTCGCGGACGTCGATCACGAGCGGGGAACGCGCGCCGGGTCGGCGCGCCAGCGGGCAAGTTCGGCAGCGGCCAACTGCGGAATCAAAACTCGAAATGCGCCGCTACCACGGCGTTCCGCAACGGTTCGAGCATCGTCTCGAACAGGATTCGTTCGGTCATCGCTCCCGGCGCCACCCAGCGCACGAGCCGCGCCGCCATCACCGGTGCCTCGCCGACGACCGCGAAGATCCGGCCACCGGGATTGAGCTGCTGCTTGAACCCGTCGGGCAACACGGGTGTCGATCCGGTCAGCACGATCGCGTCGTAGGTGGCATTGCCCCAGCCGCGCGCGCCGTCGCCGATTCCGAGCTCGACGGACCCGATGTCCGCATGGGCGAGCGCTGGCCCTGGCGTCGCGCCGCCAGGTGCGGATCGATTTCCACGCTGGTGACCCGCGCGCCCCTGCCCGCGATCAATGCCGTGAGATACCCGCTCCCGGTGCCGATTTCAAGCACGCTCTCGCCCGGCACGAGGCGCAATTCCTGGAGGACGCGGGCCTCCATCCTGGGCGACCACATCTTCGCGCCCGATCCCAGCGGGATCTCGAGGTCCGCGAACGCGAGCGAGCGGCAGGCGGCGGGAACGAAATCCTCGCGGCGGACCGCGAACAGCAGGTCGAGGACGTCCGGGTCAAGCACTTCCCACGTGCGGATCTGCTGCTCGACCATGTTGCAACGTGCCTGCTCGATGTCCATGCCGATGACCGATATCTGCGTGCGCGGCGACATTATCGCACGCAGCCCCGGGGCGAAGGAGCGTCGATCCGACGCGCCGGGCGCCGGGCGCGCAGCGCGACCCGTCAGTCCCCCCGCGCCGGCGCGACCGTCGTGCCGCGCTCGCCGCGCCGGGCGTCGCGCCTCGCCTTGCGCCGCTCGTGGAATGCGTCGAGGTACGTGTAGAGCACGGGGACGACCACCAGCGTCAGCAGCGTCGACGTGATCACGCCGCCGATGATCGCGCGGCCCATCGGCGCCTGGATCTCGCCGCCCTCGCCCATGCCCAGCGCCAGCGGCAGCATCCCGCCGATCATCGCCGCCGTGGTCATCAGGATCGGTCGCAGCCGCACCTGGCCGGCCCGCAACAGCGAGTCGTGCAGGCTCGCGCCGGCGCGCCGGGCCCGGTTGGCGAAGTCGACCAGCAGGATCGCGTTCTTCGTCACCAGGCCCATCAGCATGATGAAGCCGATCATCGAGAACAGGTTAAGCGTCGTGCCGGTAAGCAGCAGCGCGAGAAATACGCCGATCAGCGAAAACGGCAGCGACGCCATGATCGCGAACGGCTGCGTAAAGCTCGCGAATTGCGAGGCGAGGATAAGGTAGATGAAGATCACCGCGAGTCCCAGCGCCGCGAGCGCCGCCTGGAACGACTCCTGCATGTCCTTCGCCTGCCCGCCGACGTCGAAGCGATACCCGGGCGGCAACGTGAATTCCTTGATGATCGCCTGCACTTCCTTGTTGGCGTCCCCCGAGGGCCTCCCCTCGACGTTCGCGTATAGCGCAACGCGGCGCTGCAGCTCCTGGCGTTTGATGATCTGCGGCGACGTGGTCTCAACGATCTCGGCGACCTGGCGCAGCGGCACCATCCGCGCCTCGCCGTCCGGGCCGCGCTTGGTAGTACTCAGGTAAAGGTTGCCGAGATCCGCGGCAAGCCGCCGATTGTCCTTCGGCAACTGCACGTTGACCTCGTAGTTCTGGCCATCGGGGCCGAGCCAGTAGCTCACCGTGTCGCCGGCGAGCAGCGGCCGGATCGTCGCGCCGACCTGCTGCACAGTAATCCCGAGGTCCGCGGCGGCATCATTGTTGAGCCGGATAGACAATGTGGGGGCCCCCGCCTTCTCCGAGGTTTCCAAATCCACGATGCCCGTTACCTTGGCGACCTTTTCCGCGAATTCGGTGATCAGGGCGGTCAGCATCGTCGGATCCGGACCGAGAAGGTTGACCCAGACTGGCCGATCGTAGCCGAATGCGAGCTCGACGCCCGGGATCGGCTTCAAATCGCCGCGGATCGCCGCCTCGATCTCCTTCTGCGACCATGGCGTTGTGAGCGCTCGACAAGTTTCAGCGTGATGCGCGCGTAGTTCCGACCCTCGTCCGAGCCGACACTGGCCATCGTGATCTCGATTTCCCGGATACGCTTCAGCGTCTCCTCCACCTGGCGCACCTTGCCGTCCGTGTACTCCAGGCTAGAACCGACCGGCGTATTAAGCCGCAGCGAGATATACCCCTCGTCAGCCACCGGTATGAACTCCGTGCCGACCAGCGGCAGGACGGCGAAGCTCGCAAGGAAGCTGACGACGGCAACGGCGATCACGCTCTTGCGATGGCCCAGCGCCCACTCGAGGGTCGAGCCGTAGAGCGCGTGGACCCATTCGATGCCCCGCTCGATGCGGTCCATGAACCGGCCGAGCCACGGCACGCGCCCGAACCGCGAGCCGGGAGGATCGTGCCAGACGGCCGAAAGCATCGGGTCCAGCGTGAACGAGACGAATAGGGATACCAGAACCGCTACGGCGACCGTAATACCGAACTGGAAGAAGAAGCGACCGACGATGCCGCTCATAAACGCGATCGGCACGAACACGGCGACGATCGCGAAGGTCGTCGCCATTACGGCCAGGCCGATCTCGTCGGTGCCTTCGCGCGCGGCGGTGGGATGGTCCTTACCGAGGCCGAGATGGCGCACGATGTTCTCGCGAACGACGATCGCGTCGTCGATCAGCAGGCCGATGCACAGCGACAGCGCCATCAGCGTCAGGAAGTTCAGCGTGAAGCCGAAACCGTATAGCGCGATGAACGTCGCGATCACCGCGATGGGCAGCGTGAGCCCCGTGATGATCGTGCTGCGCCAGCTGTGCAGGAAAAGGAAGACGATGAGCACCGTGAGGAGCGCGCCCTCGAGGATGGTCGCCTTCACGCGGTTGACGCTCCTCTCCGCCGTGTCGGCCGTGGAATTGACGATCTGCAATTCGACGTCCGGCGGCAGGCGCGTCCGCAGCGTGGCGATGGCCTCCTTGAGGGCGCGGCCGGTATCGACGATGTTCGCATCCTGCGACTTCTGGATGAAAATGGTGATCGACGGCTGGCCGCCAATGCGGGAAATCGATTGCTCCTCCTTCTCGCCGTCGATGACGTCGGCGACCTGCGAAAGGAAGATCGGCGCCCCGCCCTGCTGGGCAACGATGATCCGCGCGAACTGTGCCGGATCCTTGATCTTGCCGTCGACCCTGACGATCGCGTCGGTCTGCCCGTGCGTGACGCGTCCAGCAGGAACATCCTGGTTCGCCGCGCGGATCGCGTTGATCACTTGGTCGACGCCGATGCCAAGTGCCATTACCGCGTTCGGCTTGATCCGGACGAGGATCTGTCGCGTTACCCGGCCGTTAATGTCCAGGCGCGCGACGCCGGGAACGTTTTCCAGTGCCTTGACGATCACCTGGTCGGTGATGGAGGTGAGGTCGCGCAAACTCATCGTAGGCGACAGAACCGCAAGAGAAACCACCGGTTGCGAGTTCTCCTGATCGATGCGCAGGACAAGCGGATCCCTTACGTCGCGGGGGAAGCCGGGCCGGATCTGCCCGACCTTGTCGCGGACATCCTGCATCGCCTCCGTCATGTCGGTCGACATCCGGAACTCGGCGAATACTTCGCTCGCCCTTCCTTCGAATTCGACCGGATCAGGCTCGCCCCCGACACCGTATTGAGCGCGTATTCGAGCGGCTTCGTGACGTCGGACTCGACTGCCTCGGGCGACGCGCCGGGATAGCTCGTAAACACCATCACGAACGGCAGGCTGACATTCGGCATCTGCTCGACGCGCAGCCGGTTGTACGCGAAGAGCCCCAGCACCGCGATCCCGATCATCACCATCGTGGCGAAGACCGGGTTGTTGATCGAGACGCGAGTGATCCACATGGCGCTCGTCCTGGCGTCGGCCGCGGTTCAACTCGCGGCTTGCGTCCGGCCCGACGTCGGTGCCGCCGCCGGCGCCGGCAGTGGCACCGGCGCCTTGACGATCGCGGGCGCGCCGTCCTTGAGGTTGTCGAAGCGCGCGGCGAGAACCGGCACCTCGGGCGGCAGCGCAGTCTTCAATTCCAGCCTTGCCGGCGGCGTCGTCGCGGCGGCCCGTCACGACGAAGCGGCGCACGAGCTTGCCGCCTTCCACCGTCCATACGAAGGTCTGCCCGCCCTCGGTACGAACGGCCGTCGCCGGCAACGTCGGCACCAGGGTGCTGGCCGCGAGTTCGATGCGACCGGTGGCGAACATTCCGCCACGCAGTGAGTCATCGGAATTCGGAATTCCGACATAGACGAGAATCGGCCCGCGTTCCCGGCTCGGCGGCGGGATTGATGCGGTCGACGCGACCAGTGAAACGGCGCTCACCGAAGCCGTCGATCGTGAGCTCGACAGCCTTGCCGATCGTGAGCTCGGGCACGTCGACGGCCGGCACGGCCGCCTGCAGCTCCATCTCCGTCAGGTCGACGATGGTGACGAGGGGCGAGTCGAAGGCGACCTTTTCGCCCGGCTGCACGTGTCGCTTCGCCACCACCGGCCAGCGGCGAGGTGGCGATCGGCGTCACGGAGCGCGTTGCGGGCGAGCTGCACCTGCGCTTCCGCGGACTTGACGGTGCCCTGGAACACGCCATAGCTCGACTCGGAGTTGTCGTATGCGTTCTGCGAGATGAAGTTCTGCTTGAGCAGCGCCTGATTGGTCGCCTGCGTCTTGGCCGCCATGGCGAGCTGCGCCCTTGCCGACTCGAGCGCGCCGATCCGTTCGATGAGCCTCGCCTCGAGGTCTGCCGTATCGATGCGCGCCAGCAGCTGCCCGGCCCGGACGGTTCGCCTTCGCGCACGGTGATCTGCCGCACGTCGCCCGGCACTTTCGCCTTGACGGTCGCCTGCCGAACCGGCTGCAGGGCGCCCGACACCGGAAGCCAGTGCGACAGCGGCTGCGCTTCGACCCGCGTGAGATCGGCCGGGGAGAACTCGAGGACGACGGGCGGGGTGCTCTTGCCGCGGGGCGTCATTGACCTTCTTGACGACGCGCATCGCGACCGTGCCGCCAAGGGCCCCGACGACCAGCAGCACCGCGGTGGCACCGATCACGCGCCGACTTGTCCATCGCTTTGTCATGCGTGCCCCCTGAAGACGACCGCCCGGTGGGACGCTGGCCGCGCGCGTGCGGGGCCGAACCGGGGTTGCCGGGCCGGCCCGCGAAGAATGTGTCCGGGTTGGATGCGGGGGAACCGCGGTCCGGATTCAAAAGAGCGCGTAGTTTAGGCGTCCGTCCGCCGGTCGGGAAGCCCACGGCGACGGATTGCGCCCGGGACGCCGAGCCGCGGACCGGCGGGGGCGAACGGATGCACCCCCTGAATGGGGCCCGGCGCGCATTGACAGGGCGCCCGGAAGGGCCAATAATTGCCTGTTGCCCATCGGGCACCCCTTATTCCTGGAGAAAATCGATGAACATGACCCGTAAGCTCGGCCTGTCGCTGGTCGCGGCCGCGCTCGTGACCTTCTATGGTTGCGGCAAGGAAGAGCCCAAGAAAGCCGAGGCCCCGACGGCGCCCGCAGCGCCGGTCGAGGAAGTCGTCGTCGTCAAGATCGGCCACGCCGGCCCGCTGACCGGCGGCATCGCGCACCTCGGCAAGGACGACGAGAACGGTGCCCGCCTCGCGGTGGAGGAAGCACACCGCCCGCAAGATGAAGATCGGCGGCAAGACGATCAAGTTCGAGTTGATGAGCGAGGACGACCAGGCGGATCCGAAGCTCGGCCCGACGATCGCGCAGAAGTTCGTCGACGCCAAGGTCGCCGGCGTTGCCGGGCACCTCAACTCGGGCGTCACGATTCCGGCGTCGGCCGTCTACAACCAGGCCGGGTATCCCGATGATCTCGGGATCGGCGACGAATCCCAAGCTCACCGAGCAGGGATTCAAGACCATCTTCCGGACGGTCGGTCGTGACGACCAGCAGGGCCCGGCGGTCGCCGCAGTACGTGAATTCGCTCAAGGTCAAGAAGGTCGCGATCGCCGACGACGCCACCGCCTATGGCGAAGGTCTCGCGAACGAGGTCGAGAAGACGCTGAAGGCCGCCGGTGTCCAGGTGGTTGCCCGGGAGAAGACCAACGACAAGGCGACCGACTTCAAGGCGATCCTGACCAAGATGAAGGGCAAGAGCCCGGATGTCATTTTCTACGGCGGGATGGACGCGACCGGCGGCCCGATGCTGAAGCAGGCGCGGGAACTCGGCATCAAGGCCGTGTTCGCGTTCGGCGACGGCGCCTGCACTGACGAGATGAACAAGCTCGCCGGCGCTGCGGCCGAAGGCCTCATCTGCTCGCAAGCCGGCCTGCCCGCGTCGGCGGCCAGCAAGGAGTTCAACGATGCGTTCAAGGCCAAGTACGGCGATGTCAAGCAGTACGCGCCGTTCTACTACGACTCCGTCGGCCTGATGATCGCGGCGATGCAGAAGGCGGATTCGGTGGACCCGGCCAAGTATCTGCCGGAACTGCAGAAGATCAGCTACAACGGGGCGACCGGCAAGATCGAGTTCGACGAAAAGGGCGACCGCAAGAACGCCGAAATCACGATCTTCACGCTGAAGGCCGGCAAGGTCGAGCCCATCGCGGTCGTGCAGGGCGGCAAGGCGTCCTCCTTCGACGAGTTCATGAAGGCGATGGCGGCCAGCGCCCCGGCGGCGGCGCCGAAGAAGTAAGCGCGGCCTGCCGGAATGGAAACGGCGTCCTGCGGGGCGCCGTTTTTTCGCCTCGTGCGCTGCGGCGTCCGGGGCACGCCGAAGGCGCAGGATACCGCCGGTACCCTAGGGTCGCGAGCGCGAGCCTGCCAGTCAGGGAGACGGGGTTGCCGCCGCTGCCGCGAACCCGCACAATCCCCGGACTCGAAGATGCGCAGACCGGAATTCACCGGATCGCGGCGACTGGTTTCGGCGCTTGGCGGCGAGTGCGCCCGGGGAGGCTCGGTTGGACATTTTCCTGCAGCAGGTCATCAACGGCTTGACGCTGGGCAGCGTGTACGCCGTTGTCGCGCTGGGCTACACGATGGTCTACGGCATCATCCAGCTCATCAACTTCGCGCACGGCGAGGTGGTGATGATCGGCGCGATGGTCGCGCTCTCGGTGATCAGCGGACTTACGGGCGCACATACCGGGTTGCCGCCGCTCGCGATCCTGATCGCCGGCGTGCTGGTGGCGATCCCCGCCTGCATGGGCATCGGTTACACGCTGGAGCGCGTCGCCTACCGGCCGCTGCGCAAGGCGCCGCGGCTCGCGCCGCTCATCACGGCCATCGGCCTGTCGATCATCCTCCAGCACCTCGCGATGATCATCTGGAGCCGCAACCCGATACCGTTCCCGCAGATCATCACGGTGACGCCCATCCACCTGACGGACAATCCCAACGGCGCGACCATTACCAACATCCAGGTGGTGATCATCGCGACGTCGGTGCTGATGATGGCCGGATTGCTCGCCCTCGTCTACCGCACGAAGCTCGGCATCGCGATGCGCGCGACGTCGCAGAATCAGCAGGTCGCAGGATTGATGGGCATCAACATCAACACCGTGATTGCGCTGACCTTCGTGATCGGCGCCGGACTCGGGGCGATGGCGGGCGTGATGGTCGGCACCTATTACGGCATCGCGCAGTACCAGATGGGCTTCATCCTCGGCCTCAAGGCCTTCTCGGCCGCGGTGCTCGGCGGCATCGGCAATCTCGCGGGAGCGATGCTGGGTGGCGTGCTGCTCGGCCTGATCGAGGCGCTCGGCGCAGGCTACGTGGGCGATCTCACGAACCTGTGCCAGATCGAATCGTGGTTTGACGCCATCGCCAGACGCTGCGTCGACGATCCGAACCTGACGCTGTTCGGCTCCAACTACCAGGACGTGTTCGCCTTTCTGGTCCTGATCGCGGTGCTCGTCTTCCGGCCGTCGGGGCTCCTGGGCGAGCGCGTCAGCGACCGCGCGTAGGGGTACGACGATGCAGCAGTTCTTCGACCGGAAGAAGTATCCGCGCGGCGCGTGGGTCGGTATCGCGCTGGTCGGCATCGCCCTCGTGCTGCTGCCGTTCGCGCTGGCGGGTATAGGCACCGCCTGGGTGCGCATCACGAACCTCGCGATCCTGTTCGTGCTGCTGTCGCTGGGGCTCAACATCGTCGTCGGTTTTGCCGGGCTGCTCGACCTCGGCTACATCGCGTTCTACGCGGTCGGCGCCTACGTCTACGCGCTGCTCGCATCGCCGCACTTCGACCTGCATCTGCCGTTCTGGGTCATCCTGCCGATCGGCGCCGCGGTCGCGTGCCTGTTCGGCGTGCTCCTGGGAGCGCCGACGCTGAAGCTGCGCGGCGACTATCTCGCGATCGTGACGCTGGGCTTCGGCGAGATCATCCGCATCTTCCTCAACAACCTCTCGCAGCCGGTAAATCTGACGAACGGCCCGCAGGGGATCACGCTCATCGACCCGTTCCGGATCGGCAGCTTCAACTTCTCGACGCGCGAGACGATCGCCGGGCTCGATTTCACGGGGCCGATCAAGTACTACTACTTCATGGTGCTCCTGGTCATCGTCATCATCGTCATCAATCTGCGCCTGCAGAACTCGCGGATCGGCCGCGCCTGGGAGGCGATCCGCGAAGACGAGGTCGCCGCCCGCGCGATGGGCATCAACACGCGGAACATGAAGCTGCTGGCATTCGCCATGGGCGCCTCGTTCGGCGGGATATCCGGCGGCGTCTTCTCGGCGACGCAGGGGTTCATCAGCCCCGAAAGCTTCATCCTGGTCGAGTCGATCATGGTGCTGTCGATGGTCGTGCTGGGCGGCATGGGCAACGTCTTCGGCGTGGTTCTGGGCGCCGTACTGCTGTCGTTCGTGCCCGAGGTGCTGCGCTATACGGTCGAGCCCATCCAGATGGCGGTGTTCGGCCGGATGCTGATCGAGCCCGAGGTGATCCGGATGCTGCTCTTCGGCCTCGCGCTGGTGCTGATGATGCTCTACCGGCCGGCGGGGATCCTCCCCTCGGCGCTGCGCAAGCGCGAGCTGGAGACGAAATGAGCGAGCGCCCCCACCTCGCGCTCCTCACGGCGAAGGGCATCAGCAAGCGCTTCGGCGGCGTCCACGCGCTCGCCGACGTCAGCTTCTCGATCCATCATGGCGAGATCTACGGCCTGATCGGTCCCAACGGGGCGGGCAAGACGAGCCTCTTCAACGTGCTCACCGGGATCTACTCGTCCGACGGCGGCGAGTTCACCTTCGACGGCCTGCCGCTCAACGCACTCAAGCCGGACGAAGTCGCCGCGCGCGGAATCGCCCGCACGTTCCAGAACATCCGGCTCTTCGCGAACCTGTCGGCGCTGGAGAACGTGATGATCGGACGCCACGTGCGCACGCACGCCAACGTGTTCGGTGCGATCGTGCGCGACGCGAAGACGCGCGCCGAGGAGAGGGCGATCGAGAAGCGCGCGCACGAGCTGCTCGACTACGTCGGGGTCGCGAAGCGCGCCAATACGCTCGCCAAGCACCTCGCGTACGGCGACCAGCGGCGGCTGGAGATCGCCCGGGCGCTTGCCACCGAACCGAAGCTGCTCGCGCTGGACGAGCCCGCGGCCGGCATGAACGCCACCGAGACGGCGGCATTGAAGGGGCTGCTCGACAACATCCGCCGCGACGGCACGACGATCCTGCTGATCGAGCACGACATGAAGCTGGTGATGAGCGTCTGCGACCGCGTGCTCGTGCTCGACTACGGCAAGAAGATCGCGGAAGGGTCGGCGGGAGACGTGCAGAAGGATCCCAAGGTGATCGCCGCGTACCTGGGAGGCGACATCCTGCTCGACCTCAAGGGGGCCGCGTGAGATGAACGACCCCCACGCTCACTTTGTTCGCTGCCCCCCGCGGGGGCGCAAAGTGCCCTCCGGGCGGCCGGGCGGGCACTGAGATGGCCCCTGCCGGCAATGCGAACGCCCTGCTCGACCTGAGGCGGGTCGAAATCTCCTATGGCGGCATCCAGGCGGTCAAGGGCATCGATCTGCACGTCGACAAGGGAGAGCTCGTCTGCCTGATCGGCACCAACGGCGCGGGGAAGACGACGACATTGAAAGGCATCACCGGCCTGCAGCCGGTGAAGGGCGGCACGATCCATTACGCCGGCGAAAACGTCACGGGCCGCCCTTCGTTCGAGCTCGTGCGCCGCGGCCTCGCCATGGTCCCCGAGGGCCGCGGCGTGTTCGGCGCGCTGACCATCGAGGAGAATCTGGCGATGGGCGCCTACATACGGAACGACGGGCCCGCGATCAAGGGTGACATCGAGCATCTGTTCGATCTCTTTCCCCGGCTCAAGGAGCGCCGCCGGCAGACCGCCGGCACGTTGTCGGGCGGCGAGCAGCAGATGCTCGCGATGGCGCGCGCGCTGATGTCGAAACCGAAGCTGCTGCTGCTCGACGAGCCGTCGATGGGACTCGCACCGCTGATGGTGCAGAAGGTCTTCGAAACGGTGCTGAAGGTCTCGGGCGAAGGTGTCACGATCCTGCTGATCGAGCAGAATGCCAAGCTCGCGCTCGAGGTCAGCAATCGCGGCTACGTGATGGAGTCGGGCGCGATCACGCTGGCCGGCGACGCCAAGACGCTTCTGCACGACCCCGCGGTCCGCGCCGCGTACCTCGGCGAGGGGGCCTGAGCAATCCACTGCCGGCGAGGCAACGCCGACTCCGTGCCGCGCGATGACCGAGCCACCTCCTCCGCTCAACGTGGCGGCGCCATCGGCCCACCTGCATCCGCGCATCGTGCCGTGGCGCCATGCGATGGCGTGGTACGAGGACGCCATGAGATTGTTCAAGCTCGCGCCCGCGACCTGGGCGGCGCTCGCCGTCATCACGATCGCCGCCGATTTCGTGCTGCAAGCCGTGCCCGGCCCCGGCGCGCTGCTGAGCCGGGCCGTCACGCCGCTCGTCGCCTGCGGCCTGATCTACGCCGCCGCCGCCGCCGATCGTGGTGTCTCCCCGTCGCTTCTCCTGGCGATCAAGGCGTTTCGCGCACCGGCCGGCGCCCTTTTCGCGGTCATCGCATCGGCGCTCGTCACATTCGCAGCTGAGGCCTTCGCCGCGTGGTGGGTCGCCGGGATGAACCTGCTGGACGGCGTCGGCGCGGCCGCGAACTTGACGGCGTCGGCCCTGATCGGCATCTATGCCATCGGAATCCTCGCTTCGCTGCCGATCATGTTCGTGCCCTTCCACGCCCTGCTGGAGAGGGTGCAGCCAGGTGCTGCGTTCGCGGCGAGCTGGAACGCGTTCGTCCTCAACGCGGTGCCGCTGCTCATCTACGCCGCCGCATCGCTCGTTCTGCTCGGCTTCGGACTTGCGACGATGGGGCTGGGTCTGGTGCTTGCGCTCCCGCTCTGGGCCGCGTCGAGCTATGCTGCCTGGAAGGACATCTTCGGCATCAGGGATGCGCCGCGGGACGCCTGAGACCGGGCACGATCGCCTGCGGCGAAAGAGCGAATCCGGCAGCTATTCCGTTGCGCGGCAGACGAAATCATCGGCAGCAGGATCCACCTCCGGCTCGACATTGGTGATCCCGGTCACGTGCGCTCCCGGCGGGCCGCGCCGACACCATGCCAACAACCGCTCGACGGCCGCATCGTCACCCTGCACCAGGGCCTCGACGGTGCCGTCGCGGCGATTGCGCACCCAGCCGGTGACGCCCAGCGCCGCGGCGGCCTCGGTCATCGCCATCCGGTAGCCGACGCCCTGCACGCGGCCGCGAATGACGAGCTGCCTCGCAATCATCGCGTCAACGCGAACGGTGCCGCGCATAGAGCAGCAGCGCGGCAACCGTCTTGGCGTCGGTGATCTCGCCGCGATCGAGTGCCGCAAGCATCTCGTCGAGGCTCAAGGTGACGATCTCAAGGAACTCGCCGTCGTCGAGCGCGGCGCCGACGTGCGTCAGCCCTTCCGCGACGAAGAAGTCGATCGCTTCGTCCGAATAGCCAACCACGGAGTGAATCCTGCCGAGCGGTGTCCACGTCGCTGCCACATAACCTGCCTCCTCGGCGAGCTCGCGCCGCGCGGTGACCAACTCGGCTTCGCCCGGATCGAGCTTGCCGGCCGGAAATTCCAGGAACACCTTGCCAACCGGATAGCGGAACTGGCGCTCGACGACGAGCCGCCCGTCCGGAAGGACCGGCACGATCAGCACGGCGCCGGGATGCACGACGTATTCGCGCGTCGCGAGACTGCCGTCTGGCAGACGGACGGTGTCGCGGCGCACATGCAGCAGCTTGCCGTCGAACACCGCTTCGGACGCCACCGTCGTTTCCGTCAGATGCATGTCATCCGCCAGTCCCTTCTGTGCGTCGCTCACAGCCAGTCCTTCGCGACGAGGAAGTCCGCATAGAGCTGCGCTTCGGGGGTACGCGGCGCAGGCTTCCAGTCGTAGCGCCATTTCACGACCGGCGGCAGCGACATCAGGATTGCCTCGGTGCGACCGTTCGACTGCAGCCCGAAGAGCGTTCCGCGGTCCCAGACCAGGTTGAATTCGACGTAACGGCCGCGCCGATAGGCCTGGAAGTCGCGCTCGCGCTCGCCATACGGCAGCTCCCGGCGCCGCTCGAGAATCGGAGCGTACGCCCCAAGAAAATGGTCGCCGACGCTTTGCGTCAAGGCGAAGCAGCGGTCGAAGCCGCCCTCGGCGAGGTCGTCGTAGAAAATGCCGCCGATGCCGCGCGGTTCCTTCCTGTGCCTCAGATAGAAGTACTCGTCGCACCAACGCTTGTACCTGGCATGCACGTCGGCGCCAAAGGGCGCCAGCGCATCGCGGCAGGCCCGGTGAAAGTGGATCGCGTCCTCTTCGAATCCGTAGTAGGGCGTCAGGTCCATGCCGCCGCCGAACCACCACACCGCGTCCTGCGGCTGCGTGCGCTCGTGCGCGACGAACATCCGCACGTTCATGTGCACGGTCGGAACGTAAGGGTTGCGCGGATGCAGCACCAGCGACACGCCCATGGCTTCCCACGCGCGGTCGGCGATGTCCGGGCGCGACGCGGTTGCCGATGCCGGCAGCCGGTCCCCGACGACGTGCGAGAAATTGACACCGCCGCGCTCGAACACGTTGCCTTCCTCGAGCAGCCGCGAGACCCCGCCGCCGCCCTCCGGCCGCGCCCACTCGTCGCGCCGGAACGGCTGACCGTCGATCGTCTCCAGCACTTCGACAATGCGTGATTGCAGGCCGAGAAAGTAGGCGCGAGGAGCGGTGACGTTCATTGCAGAGGCGAGTGCGGCGGCCGGGGATGCCGGCGTCGGCATCGAGACCACGGCGACCGTTGCCGCGGCAGGGCCATCAGGAGCCGCGCGCTGCGACCGCGCGATGTCCGATATCACTTCGGTACTGCATGCCCCCGAAGTGAATCTCGGCAACGGCGGCGTACGCCGCACGCTGCGCCTGCTTCACCGAATCGCCGAGCGCCGTGACACAAAGCACACGACCGCCGGACACGACGACCTTGTCCCGATCCAGCACGGTACCGGCATGAAAAACCCTGCAGTCCGGATGCGATTCGCGCGTCACGCGGTCGAGACCGTCGATGACGTCGCCTGCCCGCGGATTGTCGGGATACCCTGCAGCTGCGAGCACCACGCCCAGAGCGGCGCGGCGGTCCCATTCCGCCTCGGCGCGATCGAGCGTGCCGTTGACCCCGTGCTCGAGCAGGTCCACGAGGTCGGATTTCAGCCGTACCAGCATCGGCTGGGTCTCCGGATCGCCCAACCGGCAGTTGAACTCCAGGACCTTCGGGTTGCCGGCGGCGTCGATCATCACGCCGGCGTACAGGAATCCGGCGTACGGGACGCCGTCGCTGCCCATCCCGTTCACGGCCGGGAGGATCACCTCGCGCATGATCCGCGCGTGCATCGCCGGCGTGATCACCGGTGCCGGCGAGTACGCGCCCATCCCGCCGGTGTTCGGCCCCTGATCGCGGTCCTGCAACCGCTTGTGGTCCTGCGACGACGCGAGTGGCAGCACGTGCCGCCCGTCTGCCATCACGATGAAGCTCGCCTCCTCGCCGGCGAGGAACTCCTCGACGACGACGCGCGCTCCGGCGGCCCCGAACGCATTGCCGACGAGCATCGCGTCGATGGCGGCGTGCGCCTCGGCGACGCTCCCCGCGACGACGACGCCCTTGCCCGCCGCGAGGCCGTCCGCCTTGACCACGATGGGGGCACCCTGTTCCGCGGCGTAGGCGCGGGCCGCCGCGGCGTCCGTGAAGGTCCGGTATTGCGCGGTCGGTATGCCGTGCCGCGCCATGAACGCCTTCGCGTAATCCTTCGAGCTCTCGAGTTGCGCGGCGGCCTTCGTCGCGCCGAAGATCCGCAGGCCGGCGGCGCGAAACGCGTCGACGATGCCGGCGGCCAGCGGCGCCTCCGGGCCGACCACGGTCAGTGCGACCGGCTCGTTCGATGCAAACGCCACGAGGTCGGCGAGCGCCATGTCGGGAACGTTGGTGAGCCCGGGCTCGCGCGCCGTGCCGGCGTTGCCCGGCGCGACGAACACCTTCGCGACGCGCGGCGATTGCGCGATCTTCCACGCCAGCGCGTGCTCGCGCCCACCGCCGCCGATGACGAGGATGTTCACTCCGATCCTCTTCCCTTCCGGTCAATGCCGGAAGTGGCGCACGCCGGTGAAGACCATGGCGATGCCGCGCTCGTTCGCCGCGGCGACGACCTCGTCGTCGCGCATGCTGCCGCCGGGCTGGATGACGGCGGCTGCGCCGTTGTCGGCGACAACGTCCAGGCCGTCGCGAAACGGGAAGAACGCATCGGACGCCACCACCGAGCCCGCGAGGGACAGCCCGGCAGCGCCGGCCTTGGCCGCCGCGATCCGCGTCGAATCGACCCGGCTCATCTGCCCGGCACCGATGCCCAGCGTCCGCCCTCCGCCGCAGAAGACGATCGCGTTGCTCTTCACGAACTTGGCGACGCGCCAGGCAAACAGGAGATCGGCGAGTTGCAGGGCGTTAGGCGCCCTTTCGGTGACCACCCGCAACTCGGATGCAAGGACGTTCCTGGCATCGGCGCTCTGCAGGAGGAAGCCGCCGCCGATGCGCTTCATGTCGAGCTGCGGGGCCGGGGCAACCGCCGGGACGGCGACCTCCAGCACACGGACGTTCTTCTTCTGCGCGATCACGCCGAGAGCGTCGGCGGTGTAGCCCGGAGCGATCAGCACCTCGAGGAACTGCGCGGACACGGCTTCGAGCGTCGCCGCGTCGACCGGCCGACTGAACGCGATGATGCCTCCGAACGCCGAGGTCGGGTCGGTTGCGAACGCGTTCCGGTAGGCGGCGAGCGGACCGTCTGCGAGCGCGGCCCCGCAGGGATTCGCATGCTTGACGATCACGCAGGCAGCGGCGTCCCCGAGCGAGGCGAGCGACTTCGCGCACTCCCAGGCCGCATCCGAATCGGCGAGGTTGTTGAACGAGAGCTCCTTGCCCTGCAACTGGCGGTACGTGGCGATCGCTCCGGGCGCCGGCTTCTCGTCACGATAGAACGCCGCCTGCTGATGCGGGTTCTCGCCGTAGCGCATGTCCTGCACTTTCACCGCCTGCAGGTTGAAGCGCCCGGGAAACGTGGCCGCCGCGCCGTCCGGACCGCGCGCGGTGAGCCAGTTCGAGATCGCTCCATCGTAGGACGCGGTATGCGAAAACGCCTTCTGCGCGAGCGCGAACCGGGTCGGCCCGGACAGCTTCGCGCCGCCCGCGCCGAGTTCCGCGAGCAGCGCGTCATAGTCGGCGGGATCGACCACCACGCCCACGTGCTGCCAGTTCTTGGCCGCCGCGCGCAGGAGCGTCGGCCCGCCGATGTCGATGTTCTCGATCGCGTCTTCCAGCGTGCAACCGTCCTTCGCCACCGTCTCCCGGAACGGGTAGAGATTGACGACCACGAGATCGATGGCAGGAATGCCGTGCAGCTCCAGCGCCAGCGCATGCGCGCGGACGTCGCGCCGGGCGAGAATGCCGGCGTGCACTTTCGGGTGCAGCGTCTTGACGCGACCGTCGAGCATTTCGGGAAAGCCGGTGTATTCGCCGATCTCCGTGACCGCGAGCCCGGCGCCGCTCAGCGTCTTCGCGGTGCCCCCCGTGGACAGGAGCTTCACGCCGAGCCCCGCGAGTCCCTGCGCAAAGGCCACGAGTCCCGTCTTGTCGGAAACCGAGAGCAATGCTTGCGTGATGGGCGCGGGCATGGCGAGGGTGCGCGAAGTGCGCCGACGGCCGGCGCGGGCCGTCAGCGAATGTCGTACTTTGCGAGTTTTGCCCGCAGCGTGTTGCGATTCATCCCGAGCATGTCCGCCGCCTGTGTCTGGTTGCCGCCGGTGCGATCCATGACCGACGCAATCAGCGCGCGCTCGACATGGTTGATCACCATGTCGTAGATCCCGTGCGGCGACTCGCCGTCGAGCCTGCGGAAATATTCGTCGAGCGACTTCTCGACCGTCTTGCCGATCTCGTTGCCGGTATTGATGCGTAGTGTTTTTCTCACGCGGCCAGGGCCTCCCCGCCCCGTTGCGATTCCGTTCTTGACCGGCCGAACGCGAACGTCGCGTCCACGATCGCGCCAGCCGGCGTGCGATAGGCAAGCCGTTCGCCTCGCTGTCCGAGAGTATCGAAGAATCGGCCGACCACGGCAAGTTGCACGGCGCTCGTTTCCGCCGCGTTGACTTCGCGCCGGAAAGCGTCGCCGCCGTCGAGATCCTTCGTATACCAGTCGAGATGCTTGCGGGCGATCCGCACACCGGCGACCTCGCCATGGAACGCGTAATGATCGTCGAGGTGAAGGACGATGGCTTCCCGGGCCTCGGCCACCGACGGTGGCGGCAGGAACGCGCCGCAATCGAGGTAGTGCCGGATCTCGCGGAAGATCCATGGGCGGCCTTGCGCGGCGCGGCCGATCATGATCGCGTCGGCGCCGGTATAGGCGAGGACTCGCTGCGCCTGCTCCGGAGTCGCAATGTCGCCGTTCGCGATCACCGGGATGCGGACCGCGGCCTTGACGGCACGGATCGTGTCGTACTCGACGGGCCCGACGTAGGCGCAGGCCCGGGTACGGCCGTGCACGGCGAGCGCGCGGATGCCGGCGCGCTCGGCGATGCGTGCTATCGCGAGCGCGTTCCTGTGTTCGGGATCGGTGCCCGTGCGGATCTTGAGCGTGACGGGCACGTCGACCGCGCGTACCACCGCGGCGACGATCGACTCGACCAGTGGCTCGTTGGCGAGCAACGCGGATCCTGCGGCGGCGTTACACACCTTCTTCGCCGGGCAGCCCATGTTGATGTCGATGATCTGCGCGCCGCGCTCGACGTTGTAGCGCGCGGCATCGGCCATCGCGCCCGGGTCCGCGCCCGCGATCTGCGCCGCGATCGGCGCTACCTCGCCGCGATGATCGGTGCGTCGTTGCGACTTCTCCGTGTCCCTCAGGCGCGGATTCGACGCGACCATCTCCGATACCGCGTAGCCCGCGCCGAGCCGTTTGCACAGCTGGCGGAACGGCCGGTCGGTGACGCCCGCCATCGGCGCGACGACGAGATTGTTGACGAGGGCGTAAGGACCGATGCGCACGGAACGAAGATGGAAGATCGGGCAGGAAATTACAGCGAGGGGAGCGAATTATAACCGTTCCGCGGAGTCCGGTGAGTCGGGTGCGCGCGACTTTTTCTTTTCGTTGACGCGAATCAAAGTGGCACGTTTCTTGGAGCGCGGCGACTGGACCGCAGGCCGCGTTGCGCCGGCGAGACTAGCGCAGACCGAACAACATCGCGCGCGTGAACGCGCGCTTCGCCGCGGGAACGGCGTCGAGCATAGTGAGCGCCAACCCGCGCGGCCAGCGCACAAACGGCAGGTCATTGCCGAAGATGCCGACGAGGCCATGCGTGAACGCGATGCCCGCCATCCGATCGGTGCGGCGACCGCGCAAATAGCGCTTCAACATCGCGTGATCGCCGAGCCGATCGCGTGGCGTGTCGAGCACGACCTCCGCCAGTGCCCAGGCATCGCGCAGCCCGACATTGAATCCCTGCCCGGCTACCGGATGCAGCGTCTGCGCCGCGTTGCCCAGGGCCACGCAGCGGGCGCGGGCGGGTTCCTGCGCGAAATCAAGGACGAGCGGGAACAGGCGCCGATCGGCCACGCGCAGGAAGCCGCCGGTCCGGGATCCGAAGTGGTGCGCGAGCTGGCCAAGGAACGCGGCATCGTCGAGCTCGGAGAGCTCGCGCGCCCGCGTCGGGGAGACCGTCCAGACCAATCCGTAGTGGTCGCCTTCCGGCAGCAGCGCGATCGGCCCCTCGGGCGTGAATCGCTCGTGGGCGACGCCGTCGTGCGGTGCGGTTCGCCACAGCTTCCCGATCAGCGCGACCTGGCGATAGTCGTGCCGTCGCCGGACGATTCCCGCGATAGTGGCACCGGAACCATCGGCAACCGCCGCCAGCCGTGCGAGCACCGGCTGGGCGCCGGCAACGTCGAGCTCGACGGCCGCGAAGGCAGGCGCGCCGCCGACGCTCTTCGCCGCCACACCGTGCCGCACGACCACGCCGGCGCGGGCGAGCGCCGCGTCCAGCGCCGACTGCAGCGCGCGATAGCGCACGACATAGCCGAGCGCGGGAATGCCCTGCTCTCCGGCGGCAATCGTCATCTGCCCAAAGCCTCGCGCCTGCGATATGTCGATGCGCACGATCGGCGTCGCCGCGTCCCGTACGGCCGATACTGCGCTCCATACGCCGAGCCGCTCGAGAATGAGGCGCGCGCCGTACGACAGTGCGAGCGAGCGATCGCCGCGCGGCGTTTCCCCGGACGCGCGCTCGTCGAGGACGACCACGTCGGCGTCGCCGGCGGCAAGCGCCAGTGCCAGCGTCGACCCGACGGGGCCGGCGCCGACGATCACCACATCGTGGGGCATGGCGCCTGGCCCGGCGTTACGGGCACTCGCGCCGGCGCAGGACAGCCGCTGCCGGCCGCGCCGCGGGGATCATCGGCGGCACGCGGCTTCGACGTCGGCAACCGACTTCGGCGCCGCCGCCGTCAGGTTCTCGTTGCCGGCCGCGGTGACGAGGACATCGTCCTCGATCCGGATGCCGATGTCCCAGAACTCCTCCGGCACGTTGTCGGCAGGCCGGATGTACGTGCCGGGCTCGACGGTGAGGACCATGCCCGGCGCGAGCTTCTGCGATGCGCCCTGCACGTGGTAGAGGCCGGCATCGTGCACGTCCATCCCCAACCAGTGGCCGGCCCGGTGCATGTAGTACTGCTTGAACGCGCCCGTCTCCAGCACTTCGTCCAGCGTGCCGCGGCACAGACCGAGGTCGATGTACCCCTGCGCGAGCACGCGTTCGGCGACCTTGTGGTAATCGTGAAATTCGACGCCCGGCCGCACCGCGTCGAGGCAAGCCTGCTGCGCGGCGAGCACGACTTCGTAGACGGCCTTCTGCGGCCCGGTGAAGCGGCCATTGACCGGGAACGTGCGCGTGATGTCCGCCGCATAGCCCTGATACTCGCAACCCGCGTCGATCAGGATGAGCTCGCTGTCCTGCAGCTGCCGGTTGTTGTCACGGTAGTGCAGAATGCACGCGTTGGGTCCGCCGGCGACGATCGACGGATACGCGACCGCCTGCGCGCCGCTGCGCAGGAACTCGTGCGCGAGCTCGGCCTCGACCTGGTACTCGTGCCAGCCGACGCGCGTGCGATCCATGGCCCGCCGATGGGCCCCCGAGGAGATAGCGGCCGCGCGGCGCATCAGCGCGACCTCGTGCCCGTCTTTCAGGAGGCGCAGCGCATCGAGCGCCTGTCGCACGTCGACAATCTCCCAGGGCGCCGTGACCCCCGTGCGGGCGCGGCTGCGGACCTCGTTCAACACTGCGGCGATCCTGCGATCCCATGCCTCGAACAATCCCAGCGGCGTGTAGAGCGCGGGCTGGTCCGCCGCCAGATCGGGCAGGATCCGGTCCAGCTCCGTGATCGGATGCGCCTCGTCGAAGCCGAAGATCTCTCTCGCCGCATCGGGGCCATAGCGAAAACCATCCCAGATCTCGCGCTCTTCGCTCTTTTCCCGGCAGAAGAGCAGCTGCCGATCACCCTCCGTGCCGGCGATGAGCGCAACGACGGCGTCGGGCTCCGGAAAGCCGGACACATAATAGAAATAGCTGTCGTGCCGGTAAGGAAACAGCGAGTCGCGGCTGCGCGCGACCTCGGCGGCCGTCGGCACGAGCGCGACGCCGCCTCCGGTCTGCTCGCGCATCCGGTGCAGGACCGCCGCGCGGCGATCGCGATAGATCTGGTGATTGTGGTTCATGGGCGCGCCCTGACGTGACCCGCGATTATAAGGCTTCCCCGCGGAGGCCTCCGCCCGGCCGGGTCGCGGTGGCCGCGATGCGCTAACATCGGCCGATGGCCCCCTCTGCCGATCACGCCGACGAAGGAGCCCGGCAGGGTGCCACGCTGCGCGGGGCGAAGCTCGTCCTGCGGCGACGCGTGCTGGCGGACCGCGACGGCCTGCCGGCAGCCGTGCGGGCGCACGCGTCGGACGCGATCGCCGCGCGCATTCTCGCGCGCGCGGACTTCAAATCCGCGCAGGCGGTGTTGCTGACGCTGCCGTTCGGCAGCGAGTGGGACTCGGTTGCCGTGATGTGCGCGTCGCTGGCCGCCGGCAAGGCCGTCGCCGTGCCGCGCGTCGACAAGGAGTCGCGGATGCTCGAACTCCATGCGATCACCGACCCCGAGCGCGAAATCGTCGCCGGTTACCGGGACATTCCCGAGCCGCTGCCCGGCTGTCCCCGCATTTCCCGCGACAGCATCGACTTTGTGCTGATGCCCGGTGTCGCGTTCGATCGACAGGGGCGACGCCTGGGTTATGGGGGCGGCTATTACGACCGGCTGCTCCCGCTGCTGTCGCCACGCGCCGTGCGCGTCGCCGGTGCGTTCGAGGTTCAGCTTGTCGATCACGTGCCTGCCGGGCCGCACGACCTCGGCGTCGACGCCGTCGTCACCGAGGCGCGCACGCTGGCGGTCCCGGAATGATCTCGGGGACGTCGCCTGCGCGCGACCCCCGGTCGCGCACCGCGGCGATCGCGCTTGCGATCACGCTCGCGATCCAGATGTTCACCGCACTCGCGGCCACGTCGGCGTCGGTGCTCGCGCCGGTGATCGGGCGCGATCTTGCCGTCGCCCCCAAGCTGATCGGCGTCTTCGTCGGCATCGTCTACGCGGGATCGATGGCGGCAAGCCTCGCGTCCGGCATGTTCATCGAGCGCTACGGCGCGATCCGCGTATCGCAGGTGTGCGTCCTGTTGTGCACTACAGGTCTACTCCTGGTCGCGGGTGGTACGGCACTGCCCGCGACGGCGGTACTGGCACTTGCGGCAGCGCCGCTGATCATCGGCCTCGGCTACGGACCGATCACACCGGCGTCGTCGCACGTGCTCGCGCGGACGGCGCACCCGTCGCGCATGGCGCTGACGTTCTCGATCAAGCAGACAGGCGTGCCGGCCGGTGCGGCGCTGGCGGGGGCAATGCTGCCCATCATCGCCTTGCAGCTCGGCTGGCGCGCCGCCTTCGCGCTGGTCGCCGCGTCGGGAATCGCCATCGCGCTGGCGGCACAGGCCGTGCGCGCGATGCTGGACACCGGGCGAAGGCCGGCACCGATGCCGCCGTTCGCGCACATCGTCGCTCCGCTCGGGCTCATCCTGCGCACCCCGGTGCTCGCCGAGCTCGCCGTCGTCGCCTTCGTCTACGCGGCATTGCAGGTTTGCCTGATGAGCTTTCTCGTCGTCTATCTGACCGAGTCGCTCGGCCATTCACTGGTGGCCGCGGGTCTCGCGCTGACAGTCGCCAATCTCGGCGGTATCGTCGGGCGGATCCTATGGGGGGCCGTCGCCGATTTCCACGTCGCACCGCGCACGTTGCTGGGGCTGATCGGCGTGGCCGCGGGAGCGTGCGCGTGGTCGACGGCGGCACTCGGCGTCGATTGGCCGATCGCGGCGATCCTCGCGCTATGCAGTCTGTTCGGCGCGACGGCAATCGGATGGAACGGGGTTCAGCTTGCCGAGGTCGCGCGGAACGCGCCGGCGGACGAGGTGGGGACGATCACCGGCGCGGCCGGCTTCATCACCTTCGCCGGCGTCGTGACCGGACCGCCGGCATTCGCGCTGATCGCGACATTGACCGGCGGGTATCGCGCCGGGTTTGCGTTGTTTGGGGGGCTTTCCATAGTGTGCGGTCTCTGGTTGCTCGCCCGGCACCGACAGTAAGCGCTTACATATACGTTGCTGCCGCGGCGGCGCATACAATTCGATTCTTCGCACCCCATTTGCTGCATCGACCGAACGCAGCCGCGGAGGTTTACCGCATGGAAAACATTCCCGACCACGATCCGCAGGAAACGCAGGAGTGGCTCGCCGCGCTCGAAGGCGTGCTCGCGGCCGACGGCCCGGATCGCGCGCACTTCCTCATCGAGGCGCTGATCGACAAGGCGCGCCGGTCCGGCGCCTACCTGCCGTTTTCGGCGAACACCGCGTACATCAACACGATCCCGGCGGAGAAGCAGGTCCGACTCCCCGGCGATTTCAACATCGAGCAGACGATTCGCCACTTCGTGCGCTGGAATGCGATGGCGATGGTGCTGCGCGCGAACAAGGACACCAACGTCGGCGGCCACATCGCGAGCTTCGCGTCGGCCGCGATGCTCTACGACATCGGTTTCAATCACTTCTGGCGCGCGCCTTCCCCCGAGCACGGCGGCGATCTGGTGTTCGTGCAGGGCCACTCGGCGACGGGCATCTACGCGCGGGCGTTCATGCTCGGGCGGTTCACCGTGGACCAGCTCGACAACTTCCGGCAGGAAGTCGACGGCCAAGGCATCTCGTCGTACCCGCACCCTTGGCTCATGCCCGATTTCTGGCAGTTCCCGACGGTATCGATGGGGCTCGGGCCGTTGATGGCGATCTACCAAGCGCGTTTCATGAAGTACCTGAACGACCGCGGCCTGGCGCAGACCGAGGCCCGCAAGGTCTGGGCGTTCATGGGTGACGGCGAGATGGACGAGCCCGAGTCGAAGGGCGCGATCGGCCTCGCTGCGCGCGAGAACCTCGACAACCTGGTGTTCGTCGTCAACTGCAACCTGCAGCGCCTGGACGGCCCCGTGCGCGGCAACGGCAAGATCATCCAGGAGCTGGAATCGGACTTCCGCGGCTCCGGCTGGAACGTGATCAAGGTCGTCTGGGGCCGCCACTGGGACCCGCTGTTCGCGCGCGACAGGAAGGGCGTCCTGATGCGCCGGATGATGGAGGTCGTCGACGGCGAGTACCAGACGATCAAATCGAAGGACGGCGGATATGTCCGTGAGCATTTCTTCAATACTCCCGAGCTGAAGGAGCTCGTCGCCGACTATTCCGACGCGGACATCTGGAAGCTGAACCGCGGCGGCCACGACCCGTTCAAGGTCTACAACGCGTACCACGCGGCCGTGAACCACAAGGGCCAGCCGACGGTGATTCTCGCCAAGACGATCAAGGGTTACGGGATGGGTCAGTCGGGCGAGGCGCAGAACATAACGCACCAGCAGAAGAAGATGTCGCCCGAGTCCATCCGGCGTTTTCGCGACCGCTTCGGCATCCCGGTAGAGGACGACGAGCTCGACGAGATTCCCTACGTCTCGTTTCCGGAGGGCTCGCCGGAGCTCGAGTACATGCGCGCCCGACGCACCGATCTGGGCGGCTATCTGCCCGCGCGTCGTGGAAAATCCGCCGCGCTCGCCACACCCGACCTGGCGGCATTCGATCGCTTCCTCAAGAGCAGCGAGGACCGCGAGATCTCGACGACGATGGTGTTCGTGCAGATCCTGCAACTGCTGCTGCGCGACAAGAACCTGGCCCAGCACATCGTGCCGATCGTCCCCGACGAATCGCGCACCTTCGGCATGGAGGGCCTGTTCCGCCAGTTCGGCATCTGGAACCAGCAGGGGCAGCTGTACACGCCGCAGGATTCGGATCAGCTGATGTTCTACAAGGAATCGAAGAACGGCCAGATCCTGCAGGAAGGCATCAACGAGGCCGGCGGGATGTGCGACTGGATCGCCGCTGCGACGAGCTACTCGACGCACGACGTGCCGATGATCCCGTTCTACATCTTCTACTCGATGTTCGGCTTCCAGCGCGTCGGGGACCTCGCGTGGGCGGCGGGCGACATGCGCGCGCGCGGTTTCCTGCTGGGCGGCACCGCCGGGCGGACCACGCTGAACGGCGAAGGCCTGCAGCACGAGGACGGGCACTCGCACATCATGTCGGCAACGATCCCGAACTGCCTCTCGTACGACCCGACGTTCGGTTACGAGCTCGCCGTGATCATCCAGGACGGCCTGCGGCGGATGTACGCCGAGCAGCACGACGTCTATTACTACCTCACCGTGATGAACGAGAACTACCGGCAGCCGGCGATGCCGGACGGCGCGGCGCCCGACATCATAAGGGGCATGTACCTGTTCCGCGGCGGCGAGAAGAAGGGCAAGGCGCCCCGCGTTCAGCTTCTCGGATCGGGCACCATCTTCCGCGAGGTGATAGCCGCAGCCGATTTGCTGAAGAGCGATTGGGGTGTCGAATCCGACCTCTGGGGTTGCCCCAGCTTCACCGAGCTCGCGCGCGACTGCATGCGGGTCACGCGCGAGAACATGCTGAACCCGACGGCCAAGCCGAAGATCGCGCACGCCGAGCGCTGCCTCAAGGACACGAGCGGGCCGGTGATCGCCGCGACCGACTACATGCGCGCGTACGCAGACCAGATCCGCGCCTGTGTGGGGCGCCGCTACGTCGTGCTGGGCACCGACGGCTTCGGGCGGTCCGACACGCGCGAGAAGCTCCGGCGCTTCTTCGAGGTCGATCGGTACTACGTGACGGTGGCCGCGCTGAAGGCGCTCGCCGACGAGGGTGCGATACCCGCCGCAAAAGTGAGCGCAGCGATGAAGAAGTATGGAATCGACCCGGCGAAGCCCGCGCCGTGGACCGTGTAGATTCGAAAGCCAAGCCATGAGCACGATCGAAGTCAAAGTTCCCGATATCGGCGATTTCACCGACATCCCGGTCATCGAGATTTTCGTCAAGCCGGGCGATGCGGTGAAGGCAGAGGATTCGCTCGTCACGCTCGAATCCGACAAGGCGACGATGGACGTGCCGTCGCCGGTCGCCGGCATCGTCAGGGAATTGAAGGTGAAGCTCGGCGACAAGGTTGCCGAGGGCACGCTGATCGTCGTGCTCGAAGCAGGCGCCGCCGCGCCCGCGGCGAGCACGCGCGCCCCCGCACCGGCGACCGCAATCGCGCCGCAGGCTGCGCCGACTGCCGCGCCGGCGGCTGCGCCCGCATCCGCACCCCCACCGGCGCCTGCCGAGCCGGCCGCCGCCGCGGCCCCCGTCGACAGCGGCGCCTTCAAGTCGGCGCACGCCTCACCGTCGGTGCGCAAGTTCGCGCGGGAACTCGGCGTCGATCTCGCGCGCGTGACCGGCGCGGGTCCGAAAGGACGCATCCTGCAGGAGGACGTGCAGAACTTCGTCAAGTCCGTCATGAGCGGCGCCGGCCCGGCCGCCGGCGCAGCCGCGGGCGGCATCAGTGGCGGCGGCGCGCTCAACCTGCTGCCATGGCCGACCGTCGACTTCGCGAAGTTCGGCCCGATCGAAGCACGGCCGCTGTCGCGCATCAAGAAGATTTCCGGCGCGAACCTCGCACGGAACTGGGTGCTGATCCCGCACGTCACGCAGTTCGACGAAGCGGACATCACCGACCTCGAGGCGTTTCGCGTCACGCTCAACAGGGAAAACGAGAAGTCCGGCGTCAAGGTGACGATGCTCGCGTTCCTGATCAAGGGATGCGTCGCGGCGCTGAAGAAGTTCCCGGAGGTGAACGCTTCGCTCGACGGCGACAATCTGGTGTTGAAGCAGTACTTCCACATCGGTTTTGCCGCCGACACGCCGAACGGTCTCGTCGTCCCGGTGATCAGGAACGCCGATCAGAAAGGCGTGCTCGCGATCGCCGCGGAGATGGCCGCCCTGTCGGCGAAAGCGCGCGAGGGCAAGCTCGGTCCGGCGGAGATGCAGGGGGGCTGCTTCTCGATCTCGAGCCTGGGCGGCATCGGCGGAACCGCGTTCACGCCGATCATCAACGCGCCGGAAGTCGCGATCCTCGGCGTGTCGAAAAGCGTGACCAGACCGGTATGGGACGGCAAGGCCTTCGCGCCGCGCCTGATGGTGCCGTTGTCCTTTTCCTACGACCACCGCGTGATCGACGGCGCCTCGGCCGCGCGCTTCACCGCCTTTCTCGCGGCACTGCTGGCCGACCTGCGGCGGGTGCTGCTATGAGCCCCGTCGTCGTCAAGGTTCCCGATATCGGCGATTTCAAGGACATCCCGGTCATCGAGATCTTCGTCAAGCCGGGCGACGTGGTGAAGGCAGAGGATTCACTCGTCACGCTCGAGTCCGACAAGGCGACGATGGATGTACCCGCGCCCGCCGCCGGCACGGTCAGGGAGGTCCGGGTCAAGCTGGGCGACAAGGTGAGCGAGGGATCGGTCATCGTGGAGCTCGAATCCGGCGCCGCCGGCGCGGCGCAACCGGCTGCGGGGGCGACGGCGGCACCGCCGGCATCCTCCGCGCCGCCGGCGACGGCAGCACGCGCGTCCGGCACGGCTCCCGGCGCCGCAGCCTACGGCGGGAAGGTAGACGTCGAGTGCAGGATGCTCGTGCTCGGGGCCGGTCCGGGCGGATACAGCGCCGCGTTTCGCGCCGCGGACCTCGGCCTGAAGACCGTGCTGGTCGAGCGCTACGGCGCGCTGGGCGGCGTGTGCCTCAACGTCGGCTGCATTCCGTCGAAGGCACTGCTGCACATTGCGGCCGTGATGGACGAGACGAAGTCGCTGGCCGAGCACGGAATCGCATTCGGTGCGCCTCGAATCGACCTCGCCGGGCTGCGCGGGTGGAAGGACAAGGTCGTCGGCAAGCTGACCGGCGGGCTTGCCGGCATGGCCAAGGCACGCAAGGTCGAGGTCGTCCGCGGCGTCGGCCAGTTCCTCGATGCGCACCATGTCGAGGTCGAGATCACCGAGGGGCCGGCGCAGGCGAAGACGGGTGCTACGAAGGTCGTTCGTTTCGAGCAGGCGATCATCGCGGCCGGTTCGCAGGTGATGCGGCTGCCGTTCATTCCCGACGATCCGCGCGTGCTCGACTCGACGCGGGCGCTCGATCTTGCGTCGGTGCCGAAGCGAATGCTGGTGATCGGCGGTGGCATCATCGGCCTCGAAATGGGAACGGTGTACTCGTCGCTCGGCACGCGGCTCGATGTCGTCGAGATGCTGGAGGGGCTCATGCCTGGCGCCGACCGCGACTTGGTCCGCGTCTGGGAGAAGGTCAACAAGCACCGCTTCGACCGGGTCATGGTCGCGACCAGGACCACCGCGGTCGTCGCGAAGCCGGACGCGCTCTGGGTCACCTTCGAGGGAGCCAATGCGCCGCCGGAGCCGCAGCCCTACGACGCGGTGCTGATGAGCGTCGGCCGCGGACCGAACGGAAAGAAGATCGGCGCCGACAAGGCGGGCGTCGCGGTCTCCGATCGCGGTTTCATCGCGGTCGACAATCAGATGCGCACCAACGTCCCGCACATTTTCGCCATCGGCGATGTCGTCGGGCAGCCGATGCTCGCGCACAAGGCGACGCACGAAGGCCATGTCGCGGCGGAAGCGGCGGCCGGAGAGAAGTCGTTTTTCGACGCGCGCGTGATCCCGTCGGTCGCCTACACCGACCCGGAGATCGCGTGGGCGGGATTGACCGAGGACGAGGCGAAGGCAAAGGGTGTCAAGATCGAAAAGGGGCTCTTCCCCTGGGCGGCATCCGGTCGCGCGATCGCCAACGGCCGCGACGAAGGCCACACGAAGCTGCTGTTCGATGCCGCGACGCACAGACTCGTCGGGGGCGGCATCGTCGGCACGCATGCCGGCGATCTCATCGGTGAGATCGCACTGGCGATCGAGATGGGCGCCGACGCGGTGGACATCGGCCGCACGATCCATCCGCATCCGACGCTGTCCGAATCCGTGGGTCTCGCCGCCGAGGCGTTCGAGGGCGTGTGCACGGACCTGCCGCCGCCGCGGAAGCGATAGCGCTTGCACGGCCGCCAACGTCCGGTTCGCGCCGCGCGCCGGCGCCTTCCACGGATTTGCCATGCAGGTGCACGCAACAGGATTGCTCTCGCGCGGTGGGCTCAATCGGCCGGGTTCGGCCAGAAGCGGTCATTCGACGTTGACCTCGATTCGAGCGCCATGTCGACTGCGTAATCTTCGAACGCGTGCATCGCAACTGCTATTCGACATTCTCACGAGCGCCGCACGGCGTCCTGCCTCGGCAGCGCCGGATGTTGCCCGCCGAACCGCTCGCGATACTCGGCCGGCGTCAGCCCCGTCTCCCTCCGGAAGAGCGTGCGGAAGAACGCCGCGTCTTCGTACCCGACCGCTTCGCCGACCGCCTGCACTGAACGGGACCCGCTTTCGAGCATGTGCTTTGCGACCGAGATTCGTGTGGCCTGCAAGTAGTTGCCGGGCGTGCGTCCGGTCGCGACCTTGAATCGGCGCATGAAATTGCGCTCGCTCATGTGATGCTCGCGGGCGAGGTCCGCAACGACTAGTGGCTTGCGGTTTTGGCTCTCAATGTACGCTTCGGCGCGACGGATCGGCTCGTCGTCATGCGGGCGTGACAACGGCAGCACCGCATAGGCTGACTGGCAGGCGCGCGGCATGTCGAGCACCATCGACTTCGCCGTCTGCAAAGCGATCTCGTGGCCACAGAACTTGCGGACGAGATACAGGCTCAGGTCGATCGACGCGTAGACACCACCGCTGCAGAGCACGCGCCGATCCTCGGTGATGAGCTTGTCGGGACGCCACTTGACCTTCGGAAACCGCGCCTTGAGCGCTTCGGCGGTCGCCCAATGTGTGGTCGCCTCGCGACCATCGAGCAGGCCCGCCTCAGCGAGATAAGCAGCGCCAGTGCAGGACGCAGCGACGTACGCCCCCTTGGCCGCGTGGTGGCGCAGCCACGGGAAGAGGTCGCGGTGGCGGGCGAAACAGGCATCGAAGTCGAGACCGGCGGCGGGCACGACGATGAGGTCGGTCGCCTCAATCAACTCGATCGATGTCTCGGGTACGAGCCCAAGGTGGTACGCGCTCTCGACCGGTTCGCCGCGGACCGAGGCCGTTCGTACTCGAAACCGCGCGTCCACCGGCTGTCCCTGCAGCGTGTTCCACAGCAGACCGGCGGCGTAAAACACCTCGATGGGCCCGACCGTGGTGGACGCGAAGTTGCCATGCACCAGCACGACGGTGACGTCGATCATCGGTTTCCTCCCTTTGCGGGCTCGTCGTTGCGCGCATCGCCCGCCTGCTTGGTTCCGTCACCGTCACTTTGCCACAAGCCGATGAGCGCGCCGGTGGGGTCGACCACCACGGCGATCCGCGCAAGGCCGGGGACCGCCTGCGCCGTGACGATCACCTCGCCACCCAGCGCCCTGGCCAGCGACACGCTTCTGGAAAGATTCGACGTCGACACGTACGGCAGCCAGTGCGAAGGCATGCCGCTCGCGACCTGGGCCCGCGCCAGCCGATAGAGCGAAGCGACTCGCGTGCCCTCGTCTTCCAGCAGCGTGAAACGGCCCCCCGCATGCGCGTGTGGCCGCGGCGACCAGCCGAACAGCGCCGCGTAGAACGCCGCGGCCCGGAGATCGTCGACGGTCGCGAGATCTGCCCAGCAAAAGCGATGCTCCGACATCGTCGCACCTCGTGTGCCATTTGCCCCGGCGACGCACGGTCGCCGGGGAGCCTCAGGTCAATCCGCGCTGGCCGGCTCCAGCATGCCGATGATCTCCGTCACTTTGCTGGCCGGGAAGCCGCTTATCCGCGCGTGGTCTTGGACCGCGGCCTCGTCCTCGGCTAGGTAGATGCAGAACGTCTTGTCTCCAGCCACGTACGATTCCACCCACGTGGCGCGACCGTGCAGCTTGGCCAAGGCAGCGTTGGATTGGGCCGCTGCCGCTTTGCGCTGCTCGGGTGTCAGCTTTCCCACGCCAGGAATATCGCGTTCGATCACGTATCGTTTCATGTCGTCCTCTTCGTCATTGCAGTTGATGGTGGGGGGGTCTGCTGCGCCGAGGTGATGTACGACGAGCAGGACCCCACTTTATGACGGCAGGAGAGGCGGAAGAAGGGGCGACGCCGACGATCGACAGGGGTGATCCTGCCAAACTGCGGTGCGGTCGGTGGTGCCGCCGCGAGATGCTACGTAAATCGCCGGTCTCCGACACAGGCTGGGAGATAGACCCATGTGCATCGGTGTCCAGGGCATCGCGCCAATCAGTCTCCCAGAACCGTCACCAAACAGCCTGTTGACGCATCACATCTAGCTACTTCATCAGGTCCGCTTAGGTGTCCTAACCGAGACTTGATCTGACGGCTCGTGTCAGATCGCGGCAGCCATCATCCGGTCGAGTTGGGCCATAAGTTATCGTTGGCCAAGGTGACTGGCCGACCGCCTTCAGACGGATTGCAGCCGTTGCCGGCGCGGGATCGAACTGGCACTGTCGACCCGGAGCCGCCCGCCAACCCTCCGGTCAGCCGACATTCGACGGCGACGACGCGGACATCCAACGCGATAAATAAACGATCACCGTCGCGTCAATGCTGACCGCATCCTCGGACGGGTCTATCGCGGACTCAAGTGGTTGCAGCGTGTGGTCGAATCCACGCCGCCGGTTCCGAACATGTCCAAGATCAACCGAAGCACACCGGGTCGATCGCGATTCGGTATGCGACTACATGTCATCGACAGATTGCCGGAGTGGAATCAAGCACATTCCACTGTCGAGCAATTTTACGTCTTCGTTCTCTACCTACCATAAGTATTTGATTGACAGTCTTGGCCCGAACATTGCGTGACAGATATCAAGACCTGCAACGCGTTTACTGACAATTGAAGGGAAGGATCATGAAGTTGTGGCGAACATTGCGTAACATCGTCGCGTTAGCGGCGGCATTGTTGGCTGTGGGTGGCTTGGGGATTGGTAACGCTGCCGCAGTGTGGGTTCCGGTTATTGATCTCCACCCGAGCGACACAGCGACGAATCCCGACCATGTGAACCCCCAGAGTGCCGCCAACATCGCCATTTGGCTTGCCGACCTGATCGACGTGCCGGCCATCGACGTGACGCTAGTGGGTCAAATCGACATCTACGACGGGCACAACCTGACCGGGCTCACTGGCAACTACCTCGCTTTCCACTATGGCGGTGGGCCAAGCGTGCTGTCGGAAATTGCGTTCACCTGTTCGGCCGACTGCGGGTCCTACGATCCGCTGAACTCATTCAACGGGCACGGCATCAGCAATATGCGAGAGTATTTCGTGTCAGATACCCCGACGATAGTTCCAGAAATTGCAAGTGTTCCGGAACCCGCCACGCTCGCACTGTTCGGCGTCGGCCTTGCCGGCCTCGGCTTCTCGCGCCGCAAGCAGTAACCGACTGCGCGCCAGCACGGGCCCCGCTTCGGCGGGGCTTTCGTTTTGTGAGGATGGATGCACCACACGTCGTGGTTAACTCACTCAAGCATCCAGTACGCGCCAAGTTAGTTGGCCGCTAACAGGAAATTTTGCTGCCGTCGTTGTACGCCCGCTTGTGGCCGATAGCGTCAGTTGACGGGTCTCGGCTGAATGGCCGCAACCGTGCTTGGATTCAATCGGTGGACGCAACACACTAGAAACTGCGTGAGCAGGAGGAGTGTTGCAGATGAGGTATCGGCCACGGACTTATTACACGGAAAGCCAGAAGGCGCTCATGTGGGAGCGCTGGCAGAAGGGCGATTCTCTCCAGCAGATTGCCCACCTCTTTGATCGGACCCACTCGTCGGTTCAGGGCATTCTGGTGCGGACAGGTGGGATACGTCCCGCGCCACGACATCGCTCGAGATTGGCGCTGACATTGACCGAACGAGAAGAAGTATCGCGCGCGTTAGCTGCAGGTCACTCGATTCGGTCGATAGCGTCCCTACTCGGGCGAGCGCCATCCACCATCAGCCGAGAAATCCAGCGCAACGGCGGCCAGCAATGGTATCGGGCAAATGAAGCCGAGCAGGCAGCGTGGGACCGAGCGCAGCGCCCCAAGACATGTAAGCTGGTTAAGAATCGAAGTTTGGCCAGCGTCGTGGCGGGTAAGCTCCAGTCGCCTGTGGTCGCCGGAGCAGATTGCTGGATGGCTCAAGCGTACTTATGCCGGACGATGAGACTCATCAAGTGTCACACGAGACCATTGCATCGTAGTCTGTTCATCCAGGCTCGCGGTGCGTTGAAGAAAGAGTTGTCTTGCAACACTTGCGGCGGACACGAGCCATGCGCCGTTCGCGCCATCACACCCAGAAGACCGGCACTCACGGCAGAATCGTTGACGCAGTGTCGATCAGCGAGCGTGCCAGCCACGACCGAAGATCGGGCTTTACCGGGTCACTGGGAAGGTGACCTCCTGTTCGGAGACCCTGAACAGCCAGATTGCGATACCCTCGTCGAGCGCCATACGCGCTATGTCGATGCTGGTGAAGGTCGCCAGCAAAGATACCGAGACGGTCATCAATGCCTTGATCAAGAATGCGCGCAAGTTGCCGCAGGAGCTCTATCAATCGCTGACGTGGGATCGAGGTAAGGAAATGGCCGCCCACAAGCGTTTTACCTTAGCGACGGACATCAAGGTCTACTTCTGCGATCCTCATAGTCCCTGGCAGCGTGGAACGAATGAGAATACGAACGGGCTATTGCGGCAGTATTTCCCTAAGGGATTTGACCTCTCTGGCTACTCGCAAGCCAAACTTAATGCGGTGGCCAGGAAGCTAAATGAGCGCCCCAGGAAGACCCTACACTACGAAACACCCGCTGAGCGATTCAGCCAATCTGTTGCGTCCACCGGTTGAATCCAAGCGGCATTGCTGCTGTTGCAAGGGGTCGATCCCGGCTGTTCGGCGGGAAGTTCCAATGTAGCCGGGCAGTGTCCGTCGGGTCGATTACCATTTAGGACAGCTTAGGGTCGTACGCAGCCGGTTGCCAGCGCCTGCGCGCACCACCGGGCTCCGGCACCGCATTGCCGTGCGTTCGGGCCCGAACGTTCCGAACGAATCGCGCGTGCGGAAAAGTGGAGCGGCGCTCTTCCGGGATGAGCGCTGCCGCTGCTAGAATCGACATCGCGTTCGGAGACAGACGATGACGCAGGACGAGCAGAAGCAGGCGGTCGCCCGCGAGGCGATGAAGTACGTCGAGGACGACGCCATCATTGGCGTGGGCACCGGCTCGACGGCAAACTTCTTCATCGACGAGCTGGCGAAGATCAGGCACCGTATCAAGGGCGCAGTCGCGAGCTCGGTCAAGACCGCCGAACGCCTGAAGGGCCACGGCATCTTCGTCGAGGAGCTGAACAACGTCGCGGACCTGCCGGTATACGTCGACGGCGCCGACGAGGTGACCGAGCACGGGGCGATGATCAAGGGCGGTGGCGGCGCGCTGACGCGCGAGAAGATCGTCGCCGCCGTCGCGCGGAAGTTCGTCTGCATCGCGGATGAATCGAAGCTCGTCGGCGTGCTGGGCAAATTTCCCCTGCCCGTCGAAGTGATCCCGATGGCGCGAAGCTACGTCGCGCGGCAGCTCGTGCTGCTGGGCGGTCAGCCGGCCTGGCGGATGGGATTCACCACCGACAACGGCAACGTGATCCTCGACGTGCACGGGCTCAAGCTCACCAACCCGGTCGAGACGGAAGCGCGAATCCGTGCGATCGTCGGCGTGGTCACCGTCGGGCTCTTCGCCGCGCGGGGCGCCGACGTGATCCTGCTCGGCGGGAACGCCGGCGTGCGCACCATCAAGCCGGGGCGATAGCGCCAGGGATGTGGCGGGGCCGCGGACGCGCGGCGCATGCGCGTTGCCCGACGGACGCGCCGCGCCCTCGGGGACGCGGCGATGTCCCGGCGCGCCCCCCCGCGACCGAAGCCTACTTCTTCGCCGGCGCGACGGCGATCGCCATCGCCTCGGTGAACGTCGCCTCGATGCGGTCGCCCTTCGCGATGAGCTTGAACTGCGCCGGATCCTTGACCTTGACCTCGACGGTGCGTTGCGGGCCCTTCAGCGTCATGACCTGCGTCTGCGCATTGAGCTCGACGACCTCGGCGACGATCGTCACCTGACGCCCGCCCATTCCGGCCGGGCGCTCGCCAGGCTTCGCGCCGGCGGCGCCGGCCTTCGCAGTCATCGAAATCGGGGCCGTGCTGCCCTTCTTGAGCTCGATGGTCAGCGCCTCGACGTACTCGATGTTCACCAGGTCGCCGACCTTGAGCTGCGCGAAGTTCTTCACCTGCTCGCCCGCGGTCAGCGTGACTTCACGGCCCTGCGGGCCCTTCAGCGTCACCGCGCGCGTGGCGGCGTCGATCGCGGTGATCGTTGCGGTGACCTTGACAGTCTCCGCGACGCCCACCTTCCCGGGTTCCTTCGCGACGACCGCGGCGCCGGTCTGGGCTCCCACCGGCGCGGCCAGCGCGGCGATGACGGCGAAACCGATGGTTCCAATCAATTTGCGCATTGCTATGACTCCTGACAGTGGTTGGGAAGGAAAGGCGGATTCCTGCGATGAAGGGCGCCCGGTACGACGCCCCGTCGGCGCCAAAACCGGTGATTTTAACCCGGATTGAGGCTCGAAAACAGCGGCCGGGCTGGCCGCTCCGGGATCGCGCTACAATCGCCGAGTGACCAGTCTCGCCGTTCCCGGCCTGGGAGCCTTCGCCGACGTCGCCGCGTACATGCAGGGCGTGGGTGCGGCCGCGCGTGCCGCCGCGCGGAAGCTCGCCCGGGCGGATACGAAGTCGAAGGACGACGCGCTGCTGGCGATCGCCGCGGCGATCCGCCGCGACGCACCGCGATTGCTGGAGGCCAACGCGGTCGACGTCGGGGCCGCGAAAGCATCCGGACAGGACGCGGCCTTCGTCGACCGGCTGACGCTCGCGCCGGCTGCCGTGGCGGCCATGGCCGATGGGCTCGACCAGATCGCCGCGCTTCCCGACCCGGTCGGCGAGATCAGCGATCTGCGCTACCGCCCTTCCGGAATCCAGGTCGGCCTGATGCGCGTCCCGCTGGGCGTGATCGGCATCGTCTACGAGTCGCGGCCCAACGTCACCGCCGACGCCGCGGGGCTTTGCCTGAAGTCCGGCAACGCGACGATCCTGCGCGGCGGCTCCGAGGCGATACACAGCAACCGGGCCATCGCGGTCTGCGTTCACGCCGGGCTCTCTGCCGCCGGGCTGCCGGAGACCGCGGTGCAGGTCGTCGCGACCACCGACCGCACGGCCGTCGGCTGCCTGATCGCCGACGAGAAGCACGTGGACGTCATCGTGCCTCGTGGCGGCAAGGGCCTGATCGAGCGCATCAGCCGCGACGCGAGGGTGCCGGTGCTCAAGCATCTGGATGGCGTCTGCCACGTGTTCATCGACGCGTCCGCGGAGCTCGCGATGGCGATCCGCATCGCCGACAACGCGAAGACGCAGCGCTATTCGCCCTGCAACACGATGGAGACGCTGCTGGTACACGCCGGCGTCGCCGCGCGCGTGCTGCCGCCGCTCGCTGGGGTCTACGCGGAAAAGGGGGTCGAGCTGCGCGGCTGCGCACGCTCGCGCGCGATCGTGCCGACGATGAAGGCGGCGGTCGAGGATGACTGGTATGCCGAGTATCTGGCGCCGATCCTCGCGGTGCGCGTCGTCGATTCCCTGGACGAGGCGATGGCCCACATCGCGCAGTACGGCTCGCAACACACCGATGCGATCGTGACGCAGGATCACGCCAGCGCGATGCGTTTCCTGCGCGAGGTCGATTCGAGCTCGGTGCTGGTCAACGCGTCGACGCGCTTCGCCGACGGCTTCGAATACGGGCTCGGCGCCGAAATCGGCATTTCGACCAACAAGCTGCATGCGCGCGGACCCGTGGGGCTCGAAGGGCTCACCAGCCGGAAGTGGATCGTGCTGGGTTCGGGCCAGATCCGCGCATAGGGCCGGCAACGACTTTGCGAATCACGGGACCGGTACGCGCGCACGATCCCGGGAAGTCGACTCCGCTCCTGCCTGCGTCAGTCACGCTCGCGCGGGGCGGACGACGCGCCGTCGCCAGGCGAACCAGAGCACGACGGCGGCCATCGCAACGAGGACGGGCAGCATCGCGCGGTTCATGGCCTCCCAGCCGGCCGTCGACACCATCGCCCCCGACGCGAGCGACGACACGCCCATCGTCGCGAACACCAGAAAGTCGTTCGCGCCCTGTGTGCGTGCCTTTTCCGGCGGCGAAAAGGATTCCGTGAGCAGCGTCGTGCCCCCGGTGTACATGAAGTTCCAGCCCACGCCCAGCAGCGCCAGCGCGATCAGGAAATGGGCGACCGTGACGCCGTTCAAGGCGACCGCCACGCACGAAGCGACGAGAGCGATGCCGGCCAGGATCACGTTGAGCACGCCGAAGCGCTTGATCAGCGACCCGGTGACGAACCCCGGAGCGTACATGCCGACGACGTGCCACTGGATCACCAGCGCCGCGGCGCCGAAGGGATGGCTGCAGAAGTCCATCGCGATGGGTGTGGCCGTCATCAGCAGGTTCATAAGGCCGTAGCCGATCGCCCCGCTGAGCGCGGCGACAATGAACACCGGCTGGCGCATGATCACGGCGAGCGGCCGCCCGCCGCCCGAACGCTCCTCGAGCGTGGGCCGCGGCACGTGCACGCGGGACTGCACGGCGATTGCGAGGAGCGCGACGCCGGCGAGCACGACGAATCCGCCCAGGAACGGCGTGGCGAAGAGGTCCACCGCGCGACGCGCCGACTCGGGGCCGAGAAAGCCGCCGACGACGCCACCCGCCAGCACCAGCGAGATCGCCTTCGCCTTGTCCGCCGGCGCCGCCACCTCGGCCGCCGCGAACCGGTACTGCAGCCCGATCGCGTTGTAGATTCCCATGACGCCGGTCGCGACGCAGTAGAGCACAAAGCTCCCGAGGCTGATGGCGAGCACCGCGAGCGCGCAGCCGGCGACATTGATCAGCGCGCCCGCCATGAAGCCCGTGCGCCGGCCGACCTTCGCCATCCACAGCGATGCCGGCATCGTCGCCACCGCCGAGCCGAGCACGTAGATCGTCACGCCGAGCGTGGCCAGCGTCTTCGTGTCGGCCAGCGCGTAGCCGACGAGCCCGTTCATCGTGATGAGGCCCGAGCCGTTGGTGAGCAGCAGCGCCTGGCAGCAGGCGAGCAGGAAGATATCGCGGTAGGATGTGCGCATGAGCGTGAGGGTATCGGGCGGCGGCGGTTCTTCGCGATCGGGCGCGCTAGAACGCCTTTTCGTTTCCGGCAAAGTCGTCGCCGACCCGTTGGCCACGACTATATAGCAAAGCCGATGCCGCCCCTCGCCCGCGAGATCCTCGACTTCTGGTTCGGCCCGCTGCCCCATGCGGCCCGCGCCGAGTGGTTCCGCAAGGATCCCGCCTTCGACGCCTCGATCGCAGCGCGCTTCGGCGCCGCCATCGAGGCCGCCCTCTGCGACGCCTTGGGCGACTGGCGCTCCGACGCG